>DATMFK010000067.1:0-393379 GCA_035556195.1 Rhizobiaceae bacterium | reverse complement strand
TCGCCCGCCATGATCGCGCGCTGGATGGGCGCGGCACCGCGCCAGCGTGGAAGCAGCGACGCGTGGCCGTTGAAAGCACCGAGCCGGGTCCCCTCGAGGATAGGCTTCGGCAACAGCAGGCCATAGGCGACGACCACCGCGACATCGGCTTGAAGCGCCCGGAAGGCTTCCTGTTCCGCCTCCCCTTTCAGAGAGACCGGCGAGCGAACCTCCAGGCCGAGCCTCTCGGCCTCTCCGTGGATCGGCGACGGCGTCAACTCGAGCCCGCGCCGACCGGCCGGTCGCGGCGGCTGGGTATAGACCGCCACCACCTCATGGCCGGCCTCGGCGATGCTGCGCAACGTGGGAACGGAGAAATCCGGCGTTCCCATGAAGATAACGCGAAGGGACATTCCGATCCTATCCGCTCGTCTTTAACTGGCGCCGCATGAAGGCGGCCAAGACAATAGTTATGGAGCGCCTGGGCGCGTGCGAATGACGCGTGCGCTCCAGCGCTCCGCGCATCTGCTTGAAGCGGATTTGCATGGCGCGGGTCAAGCCCGACTTCGCGCCTCGCCCCTGGTCACGAGTAGAGATATCCCACGCCGCGGATGGTTTTGATCACTTCCGGCTTGGAAGGATCGGCCTCGATCTTCTTTCGCAACCTCGAAATGCGGATGTCGATGCTGCGGTCGAATGGATTCCAACCGCGATCATGGGCGAGTTCGAGAAGTTGGTCGCGATTGAGAATGCGACCGCGATGCTCGGCAAAGACTTTCAACAGCCGGAACTCCATGGGCGTGATCGCAATCTCCACACCCTCGGCGCCGAAGAGCTTGTGCGCTTCGATGTCGAAGCGGCATTGGCCGAACTGAACAGTATGGCGCGGGGCGGATTCAGCCTTGTGGTTGTGCCGCTGCCGGCCCGAGGTGCGGCGCAGGACAGCCTTGACCCGCGCGAGAAGCTCGCGCAGATCGACGGGCTTGGCGATGTAGTCGTCGGCGCCGACTTCCAATCCGACCACCCGATCGACGACGCCGGCGGAGCCAGTCAGCATGATGATGCCGACGTCGAAATGCTCGCGCAGGTACCGGGCCAGTGAAAGACCGTCCTCGCCGGGCATGCGCAGGTCGAGTATGACGACGTCCGGATGTCCTTCGGCCATGAGCTTGCGCAAGGCCGATCCGCCATCCGCAGTGGTAACGACGTACCCGCTGTGTTGCAGGTACTCGGCAACCGTATCCCGGACGTCGGGCTCGTCGTCGCAGACAATGATATGCGCGTTGACGGTCAAGGCTTTGCTCGGGCGTTCCTGGAACCTTCGACCTCCCGCGAACTGCGATGCCGCGCCGTTCGCGAGGCCCGGAGGTTGGTGGTTGCGCGGAGCCGTGCCCACACCAAGACACCGCCATCTTGCGCTGTGATGGCGAATGCAGGCCGGGCATACGCCCCGGACATGAAGCAAGATTCCTTGAAGCCGGCATGCGAGTCAACAACAGTTGCCATCAGGCGCTCCCCTGAACGATTCGGGAGGCAAAGGCCCGGAGGTCGACCGGCTTTACCGGCTTTTCGATGAAGGGCCGCTTGGTGGTGTTCAAGAAGCTGCGGGCATCCGGGCTGATCGTATCGCCAGTCAGGAAGGCGAGCTTTTCGAGCGCGCCAGGATGGAAATCGGAAATGTGCCTGAAAAGGCGACGGCCATCCATGTTTGGCATCTTCAGGTCACTGAGAATCAGCGCGAAGGCCTTTTTCTCAAGCTGGGCCAGGGCCTCCTCGCCCGACCGGGCGATGACCACCTCGAAGCCATCTCGGCTCAGCACGTCGGCAATCATGTCGCCAACCTCCCTCTCATCGTCCACGACCAGACAGGTAAGACCCTTGGTGGTGGCCGGCATTGGCTTGGCTGTCTCGTCCGGAGCCTCGAGCCGGTCGGAAGCCGGCAGGGAGACAATGAAAGTCGATCCTCCCCCAGCGGATGTTTCGACCTTGATGGTGCCGCGATGAGACTGCACGATACGATGGCAGAACGACAGGCCGATCCCCGTTCCGGCGCCGACATCCTTGGTCGTGAAGAACGGCTCGAATATCCGAGGCAGGATTTCCCCGGGGATGCCCGGGCCGGTATCGGCAACCTTCACGACGATGCTGCCGGTCTTGGCGCGCCGCTTCGTCGATACGGTTATCTTCCTGCGACCATCCCATCCATGCAGGGCCTGCTCGGCATTCACCAGAAGGTTGATCAGCACCTGACTGAGCTGATCCGGATCGGCCCAGATCGGCGGCAGGCCCGGTTGGAGCCTGAGCACGAGTTCGATGTCCGATGACCTGATGGCATAGCCCGCCACTTCTACGGCGGCGGCAACGATATCATCCACAGCCACGTTTGAGGTCCGCGCCGGCTGCTGCCTGGCCATGGCCAGGAATGTCTTGACGATGCGCGCGCAACGTTCGGCAGCCCGACAGATTCGGTCGGCGCGCTCGGCAACAGCCGGATCGACGACCGTCTCCTTCATCATCAGGGACAGGCCGAGAACCACGGACAGCGGATTGTTCAGCTCATGGGCCACGCCGGCCAGCAGGCCTCCCAGAGCGGACATTTTCTCGTTCTGGTGCAATGTCTCGCGCTGGTGTTCCAGTTCCTTCTGCATCTCGATGCGGTCGGTGAGGTCGTAAGTATGGGAGACGATGACCTTCTCGCCCTGGAAGTCTATGAGGCGCGACGATATCGAGCACCAGCAGGGCTGGCCGTCTCTGCGCCAGAGCTGCGTTTCGAAGTCGTCGACCGAGCCATCCCTCAACAAGCGCTCGACATAGCGGCTGCGATCCGACGGATCGACATAGTGGTCGACTGCAAGGGGGGCGTCGCCGAGCAGCGCCGCGGTAGCCGGGCTGCGATAGAGCAGCTTGCCGTCTCGGGCCCGGGTCATCTGGATATTGACGGGACAGGCCTCCAGCACGTTGCGGACAAGTTCGTCGGCCTCCTTCGCCGCCAGTTCGGCGCGCTTCCGCTGCGTGATGTCGACTCTGGTGACAACGAACCCGCCCTCCCGCGTCGGGCAGTTGGAAACGAAGAACCAGCCGCCATCGGTGTGCTGGAATTCCTGCTGACGGAATTCCCGGCGGTCGCGCGCCCGCTCGGCAAGCCACTCGTCGATCTTGCCGCGCGGAACTTGAAACTGGTTCCGCTCGACCGTCACGCGCAGAAAATCGAACCAGTTCACGCCCGGCACCAGGATGTCGGCGCATCGGGAATGCATCTTCCGATACTGGCTGTTGGCCATGACGAGACAGTCGTTGCGATCGTAGAGCGCGAAGCCTTCGGCGAGCGATTCGATCGCATCGATCAGGCGGTCGTTGGCCTGCCGCGTCTGCTCCTGGGCGACGATCATGTCGGTGATGTCCGAGGTGTTGGACACGATCACCGGACGTCCCTGGAAATCGATCAGCCGGGCCGAGATCGATCCCCAGAATATCTTGCCGTCACCATCATATTGCCGGACACGGAAGTCGTCGATCGATCCTTTTTCCTGCAAGACCCTGACCAGAGTTTCGCGGTCGCCAGGGTCGACATAGTAGTCGGTGAGGCGGGGCCGATCCCCGTAGAGCTTGTTGCTGGCCGGATTGCGATAGAGCGTCTCGCCCTGGAGGGTCGACATGCGGGTCGGCGACGGGCAGGCATCCAGCACTTTCTGCATCAGCGCCGTGGCCTTGCGTTCGGCCGCCTCCGCCTTCTTGCTTTCGCTGATATCGGCCCGCGTCACGACGAAGCCGCCGAGATCGGTCGGATGGATGGACACCGAATGCCATCGGCCGTCGCCAAGATCGGCTTCGTAGCGGCCATGGAAGCCGGTTCGATCGGGCATCAACCGCTCTTGCAGCCATTCCTCCTCCCGCCCGACGGCATCGGCGTAGACGCCACGGCGCACCGATTCGCGAAGCAGGTCGGACCATTCGACTCCTGGTTTTATGAGATGCTCCACCGGCTGGTTCATCTCGCGGTAGAGCGTATTGCACATCACCAGCCGTCGATCCTCGTCGAAGAGCGCGAAGCCTTCCGAGAGGGATTCGATGGCATCGGCGAGCATCGTCCGGGCCAGCATCACCTCGCCATCCCGCTTCTTCTGCCGGGTGACATCCGCGATGCCAGACAGGACGACGGGCCGACCGTGATACTCGACCAACCTCAGATTGCCGGTCGCCCAGAATTCCTGACCGTCGGCGCGGCGCAGCAGCGCCTCGCAATTTTCGACGACCCCGTTCGCCAGCAGCTCGCGACTGATCTCCAAATATTGCTCGCGATCGACGAAGCGCTCCGCCAGCCATTGCGCGGTATGCTGGCCATTTTCGTCCCATCCCAGGAGCCTCTCTGCCATGCTGCTGAGGTAGATCACCTCTCCGGTGACGGCGTCGTTCATCCAGACGCCCAGAGGATGGTGCCGAATGAGGAATCCCAGCAAATCCTCCCGTTGCTTGCGCTCTGTGATGTCAAGCACTCCAATGACGAGCGACGGTCGGCCCCGATAGGTTCCCCGCCGGCAATTCGTCGAGCACCAGGCCACAGAACCGTCACTGCGGCGAAGCTCGATCTCGTGATCGCGAACGATGCGATTTCTGGCGACAAGGCCGCGCATCTCGCGGAACCCGTCAGGGTTCACATAGTGGTCCGTGATGTATTGGGGTGTGCCTTCCTGCCATTTGCGGCCGAGAAGGTTGGAAGCATCGAGGCTCTCGTAAAGAATTTCACCGCTCTGATCGTCGACGACCCAGACCGGCAGAGGATGGCTGTCGGTGATGCAGCGGAATATTTCCGCCTTCTCGGCATAGGCGAGTTGGGCCCGCTTCATATCCGTGATGTCGACGCTTACAAGCGCGGTCTCGCCATTCGCATTGGGATGTGCTGTCAGCAGTTTCCAGCGACCGTCTACGGTTTCTGCCTCGACGGGGTCCTCGTCGGCCCGCCTCCAACGCGCCGCCGCGGTCTCGAGGAACTCCTCGCCTGCCTCCACTGGGCGTCCATCGAAACTCTTGAGCCCCAAGAGCATGTCGGAGACGATCGCGCGACCATTGGATCGCTTGCGGCGCGCAGCCCCGAAGATTTCCGGATTTGAAGCGACGAGATGCCCGTCGCCATCGAAGAGCGCATAGCCCGTGCGCATGTCAGTCACTCGCAGCTAGGACTCGAAGCGACCCGGCATATCGGCAGGTCTTCGCCAGCCCGTGTACGTTTTCTCAGAAGTGCTCGCTTGGCGCAGAGGTTTCCTTGCCGCAGATGCTTTGCTCTAGCGCCAAGCCCGCCCTCCAGAATGCTGGGAAATCCTCGGGCGTGGCCACCGCAGTCGTTGCAACCGCAAAGTGCCGCGAGCAAACCGCTCTGCCAAGTTCAGTCTCCAACAATCACGCTCTTATCACGCAAATACTGTCATATCCCCAACGACGATGTCAAATTCACCGGGACAAACATTTGGACATCCTCGCGATGATACAAATGAAACTTTTGTTCCCAACTTTAGAAAAACTTATGAAACAAGGACCGACTAGATCGCTGGATGCCGCCAACCGAGCGGATTCCACCAAAGGAGCACTGCAATGTCTACCGGATCACTTGCCGCTGCCTATCGCGCGTTCCGTAGTCACAGGGCGCGACGGAATGGAATGAAGCTCCTCGCAGAGCTTGACGAGCACATCCTCAAGGACATCGGGCTGAGCCGCTGCGTCGGCTCCGTCTACATCGGCGCGTCTGACGAGCGGAGACACAGTCATGGCGATCATAGATCTTGATCGGGCCACACGTGGCCCGGTCGCTGTCGACGCTCGCAAACCCATTCTCGCGCTGCACGCAGCAGCGAGTTCAGGCGAGCAATGGCGAGGCCTTTCCGATTACCTCCGCGGTCGCTATAGGGTGATCGCGCCCGACCTCCCCGGCTATGGAAGCGCCCGCCTGCTGCAATCGCGTTCCCCCAGAGAAACGGCCGGACAACTCGCGCAAGCCATCGCCGATGACGGACCGCTGCATGTTGTCGGCCATTCGCTCGGCGCCGCTATCGGCCTGGAACTCGCAGCTTCGCACCCTCATCTCGTCCGCAGCCTGACATTGATCGAGCCGATGCTCTTTCATCTGCTGCGCGGCGGCGATGCTTCCGACCGTGCGCTCCATGCCGAACTCGTCAGGTTGGCGGACCGGATGTTGATGTCCGTCGCGGCCAACGACAATGCCGTCGGAATGCAGGCGTATATCGATTTCTGGTATGGCGCCGGCGCCTGGCGCCGGACCGGCGACTCTCTCAAACAGAGTTTGGCGCGGCTGACGTCCCGGGTCGCCTCCGACCTGACCGCCTCGCTCGCCGCGACGGGAGGAGCAAGCGCTTATCGTGAACTTCGCTGCCCCGCGCTCCTCGTGACTGGTCTTCGAAGCCCGGTCGCAAGCCTGCGCGCCAGCGAAATGGCGGCCGAGGCGATCCCGCATGCTCGGCTCATGATGATAGCGGATGCGGGGCACATGGCCCCTCTCACCGATCCGCACATTATAGATCCCCTGATCGGCCGTCATCTTTCGTCGGTCGAAACGTTCGGCAGCAGCCGGCCTTTCCTTTATCGTGCGGCCTGAGGACGGGCCAGGATCGATCGAGCATCGTTATCGCAATCGCCCATCCTCGGGCCGATGCTCGTGCCCTCGCCTCGACACTCAACCGAACAGTCCATACGGCTACGAAAGGATGAGATCATGGCAGTCACAGGCACTTTCTCACCAGGTACCGGCGTCATCACCATGACGGGCGACACCAATTCCAACACCATCGCGATGAGCCGCAACGCAGCCGGCCAGATCCTCGCCAATGGCGGTGCGGTGGCGATCTCTGGCGGTTCCCCGACGGTCGCCAACACCAACCTGATCCAAGCCTTCGGCCTGGCCGGGGCCGACACGCTGACCCTCGACGAGGCGAATGGCGCGTTGCCTGCCGCGAATCTGTTCGCAGGAACTGGCGACGATGTCCTCACAGGCGGCTCCGGCACGGACATGCTGTTCGGCCAAGGCGACAACGACACACTCCTCGGACGAGGCGGGAACGATCTGCTCTTCGGAGGCGCAGGCAACGACACGCTGGTCGGCGGAGATGGCGACGACCAGATGTTCGGCGAAGCCGGCGATGACCGCATCATCTGGAACCCGGGCGACGACACCGACCTGGCGGAAGGCGGCGCGGGGATCGACACGGTGGAGATCAATGGCGGCAACGGGGCGGAAACGTTCGCAATTACCGCGAACGGCGCGCGCGGAAGGTTCGATCGCATCAGTCCGGCGCCATTCAGCCTCGATATCGGCACCAGCGAGAATCTCGTCCTCAACGCCAATGGCGGCGACGACGTGATGTCGGCGACGGGCAACCTCGCGGCCTTGATCAAACTCACCCTCGACGGCGGCGCGGGCAACGATACGATTCTCGGCAGCAACGGCGCCGACACGCTGATCGGAGGCGACGGCAACGATTTCGTCGACGGCCAACAGGGCAACGACCTGGCTCTGCTCGGCTCAGGCGACGATACCTTCCAATGGGACCCCGGAGACGGCAGCGATATCATCGAAGGGCAGGGCGGACAGGATCGGTTGCTGTTCAACGGCAGCGCCGCGGCGGAAACCTTCGACATTTCCGCCAATGGCGAACGGTCGCGTCTCCTCCGCAACGTCGGCAATATCACGATGGACATGGACGAGATGGAGCGCCTCGACCTGAACGCGCTCGGCGGCGCCGACGCGGTCAATGTCCGGAACCTGAGCGGGACGGACGTTGTGGCGGTGAATGTCAATCTATCGGGAACGCTCGGCGGCACCGCCGGCGACGGCCAGATGGACGTCGTCACGGTCGATGCCACGAATGCCGGCGCCACGACCGAAGTGTTCGGCCAGAACGGATCGCTTCTCGTGACCGGCCTGCAGGCGAATGTCGCGATCACAGCCTCGGAGGCAACAGACCGTCTCGTGGTGAGCGGACTCGGCGGCCACGACCGGCTGTCGGCGGCTTCGCTGGCGGCAGGCAACGTCCTTCTCACTCTCGACGGTGGGGCGGGCAACGATACGATCGCGGGCAGCCAAGGCGCGGACACGCTGATCGGCGGCGACGGAAACGATTTCGTCGACGGCAATCAGGGCGGCGACGTCGCCCTGCTCGGCGCCGGGGACGATATCTTCCAATGGGATCCGGGCGACGGCAGCGATGTGGTCGAAGGCGGGGCCGGGGTGGATGCCCTTCGCTTCAACGGTGCCGGCGCGAGCGAGAGTATCGACATCTCGGCCAATGGCGAACGCGTGCGCTTCTTCCGTGACGTCGGTTCCATCACAATGGATCTCAATGATGTCGAGCGGGTCGTCTTTGACGCGTTCGGTGGAACCGACAACGTCGTCGTAGGTGACATGAGCGGGACCGATCTCATTCGGGTGCAGGTCGGGCTTGGCAAAGTCTCGGGGGGCGTCACCGGCGACGGTCAGGCCGACAGGGTCACGGTCAATGGAACCGGAGAAGACGACCAGATCCAGGTCGCGGTTTCCGGGCCGGAAATCGTGGTGACCGGACTTCCCGCCAGGACCAATATCCGCGGCGCCGACGGCGCCCTGGACACGCTCGTGCTGGCCGGGGGAGTAGGCTCGGATGTCATCGATGCCAGCCCGGTTGCCGCCGGCAAGATCAGCCTCGCATTCCAGGGTGGCCTCGGCAACGATGTCTTCCTCGGCAGCCAGGGAAACGACATCATGCAGGGCGGAGACGGCAACGACGTCGCCTTCATGGGCGGCGGAAACGACGTCTTCGTCTGGAATCCCGGCGATGACAACGACACCGTGGAAGGCCAGGCCGGAATCGACACTCTTCTGTTCAACGGCGCCAACATCGCTGAAAACGTCGATATATCCGCGAATGGCGGCCGCGCCCGTTTCTTCCGCGACGTCGCCAATGTCACGATGGACATGAACGACACCGAGACCTTCTATTTCAACGCGCTCGGCGGAACAGACACCGTCACGGTCAACGACATGTCCGGGACGGATGTAAGATCCGTCAACGTCAATCTCGCCGGTTCCGCGGGCGCTCCCGACGGACTTGCAGACACAGTCGTCATCAATGCCACGAATGGCGGCGATACAATCGTGGTGACGAGCGAGGATGGCGCGGTGACGGTCTCCGGCCTCGCCTCAACGGTCAAGATCACGAACTTCGACGTGATTGACCGGATCGTCATCAACGGGCTTGGCGGCGACGACGTGGTCGACGCTTCAGGTCTTGGCGCGGGCATACTCCTCACCGCCAATGGCGGTGACGGCAGCGATGTGCTTCTCGGCGGCGGTGGCGACGACGTGCTCAATGGCGATGCGGGCGACGACGTCTTGATCGGCGGTGGGGGCCTGGATGTGCTCGACGGCGGGCCGGGCGACAATGTGGTGATCCAGGGCCCCATCACGTCGCAGCTCGACCTGATGCTTTAGGCTCTTGTCACTGCGTGTCGCCAAAAACCCTGCACGCTTTTTGGGCGACACGCACCAAGCAGGCGGCCCGGCGCTTGGACCGGCTGACGTTACCCGACCATCCGGCTCGGCACCCGATCCCGGGCCAGCTTCTTGAACTTCTTCACCACCATATCGCGCTTCAGCTTGGAGATGTGGTCGATGAAGAGCACGCCATCGAGATGATCGATCTCGTGCTGCAGACAGGTCGCCATCAGGCCTTCAGCCGTCATTTCCTGCGCCTTCCCCTCCCGATCGAGATACGTCACCCGCACCGAAGCAGGTCGCTCGACTTCGGCGTAATAGTCGGGGATGGACAGGCAGCCTTCCTCGTAAACCGAGCGCTCGTCGGAGCGTTCGAGGATTTCCGGATTTATGAAGATATGCGGCGCCGGCGGGTCGCCCTCCTTGGCGAGGTCGATGACCAGGAGCCGGATCGGCTCACCGACCTGGATCGCCGCCAGGCCGATACCCGGCGCGTCATACATCGTGTCGAGCATGTCGTCGGCAAATTTGCGCAAGCGGTCGTCGACTTGCTCCACCGGCTTGGACACCTGACGCAGCAACGGATCCGGGAGAATGATGAGCGGCTTGATGGTCATGCGCCTCACCTAGGATGTCCCGGCCTGGGCGTCAACCGGCCGCCCCTCCAGACGTTCACGTTTTGATCTCTACTCGACTATCCGAATCGGCTATGGTGCGGTGATGAGTACGCTCACCGGCCTGTTCTCCGAGCCCGTTGCCCGCCTTGGCGCAACGACGATCACGCTTGGCCAGGCGGCGGGCAGCAGCGCCGTTCTGTTGTTCCTCCTGCTGCTCATACTCGTCATGGCGCTCTGGCGATCGGCAAGGGCGCGCGCGGTCGCCGCGGCAGAGGCGGCGGAACGTGCACGCGATACCGAGGCCCGGATGGCCGAAATCCTTCAGGCTCAGGCCGAGATGCAGGGCCGCATGGGGGCGATCGCGGAAGTGTTCGGCTCGCGTCAGGCGGAACTCACCCAGGCCATCGGCCAGCGCCTCGACGCCATGACCGGCCGTATCGGCCAGACGATGGCCGACCAGACGAAGTCGACCCACGAGAGCCTGGCGAAGCTTCAGGAACGGCTCGCCGTGATCGACACGGCGCAGAACAACATCCAGTCCTTGGCCGGGCAGGTCGTCCAGCTTCAATCGATCCTGTCCAACAAGCAGACCCGCGGTGCTTTTGGACAATCGCGCATGGAGGCCATCATCGGCGATGGCCTGCCCTTCGGCGCCTATGTGTTCCAGGCGACACTGTCCAACGGCAGCCGTCCCGATTGCCTGGTGAGCATGCCGAACGGAGCGCCGTCGCTGGCGATCGACGCCAAGTTTCCCCTGGAGGCCTGGAACGCGATCCGCGCGGCAGATGGCGCCGAGGCACGCAAGCTCGCGGCGCAGGCGTTCCGGCGGGACATGGAAGTGCACATACGCGACATCGCCGACAAATATCTGATCCCGGGCGAGACGCAGGACACCGCCTTCATGTTCGTACCCTCCGAATCCGTCTTCGCCGAAATCCACGAGAATTTCGAAGCCATCGTCCAACGCGCCCTTCGCGCTCGCGTCGTCATGGTTTCGCCTTCGCTGCTGATGCTATCGATCCAGGTCGTCCAGGCCCTGCTCAGGGATGCCCGGGTGCGCGAACAGGCCCATCGCATCCAGATAGAAGTGGTCAAGCTGATGGAGGATGTCGCCCGGCTCGACGAAAGGGTGCGCAAGCTTCAGGCGCATTTCGGGCAGGCTTCCAAGGACATCGAGGACATTCTCGTCTCTTCGACCAAGGTTTCCCGACGAGGGCAGAAGATAGAGGCGCTGGAATTCGCCGGCACGGATGCCAGCGAACCCTCGGACGGGCGCGATGAAAAGGCGGCGCGGAGCGCAGAGTCGCGCACCGGTCAGCTTCGCTTGCGGATCGTCGAGGGCGACGAGGGGTAGTGCGGATCGCTGCCGTGCTCGTCATCCGCCGTCGTCCGAGGCCTCTTCTATCGCCCTGCGCCGTTCCAGCCAGCGCGACGGCGTCTGCGGTTTCACGAAAAGCGCCCTGACCTGCGGGACCTCAGCGGCGAGGCGGGATTCGATCCTCTCGACGCAGGCTTCGATTTCCGGCGCGGTGAGATGATCGGCGAATTCGATGCTGAGATTGGCCACCACCTGCTCGGGGCCGAGTTGGACGGTGAGTACCCCGTTCACTCCCTCCACGGCCTTGTCCGATTGTGCAGTCGCCAGGATGGTCCTCTGCACATGCGGCAGAGCCGGTTCTCCCATCAGGAGCCCCTTGCTCTCGCGGGCCAGAAAGATCGCCGTCGCAGCCAGGATGAGGCTGATGCCGATGGACGCAACCCCGTCAAGCTCGTGGATCCCCGTGAGTTCGGCCGCCAGGACGCCGGCAGACGCGAAGGCAAGGCCGAGCAAGGCGGCGCTGTCTTCGAACAGCACCGTGTAGACGGTCGGATCCTTGCTGCGCCGAACCGCTTCCAAATATCCGAGCCTGCCTTTCCTGCTGGCGAATTCCTTCCTGGCAATCCACCACGTTGCGCCCTCGAACACAAAGCAGAGGGCGAGAACGACATAGTTGACGGTGGGATTCTCGATCGGCACGGGATCGAGCACATGCATGACGCCTTCGTAGAAGGCGACCCCTGCCCCCAGCGCGAAGACCAGGAGCGCAACGATGAAGCTCCAAAAGTAGAGTTCCCGACCATGACCGAACGGGTGCAGGAGGTCTGGAGGCTGGGCGGACCGATGCAGCCCATAGAGCATAAGCAGGCCGTTGCCCGTGTCGACGAGCGAATGCACCCCTTCCGAGAGCATTGCCGAACTTCCGGTCAGCAACGCCGCCCCGAATTTCGTGAGTGCGATCAGCAGATTCCCCGCCAGCGCAGCGTATATGACCTTTGTCGAACCGGAATTCGCCGCCATGTTATCCTCACTTCGAATGTATCTAGACTGAAGCCACCGAGCCTCAAGACAACCCTTGAACCGCGCCAATGTTCGGGCTTCACTTCGTCGCCACATCGAGAGGAGCGAATCATGGCAAAGGGGCAGATGAAGCCAGGAAAGGAAGCGCGCAAACCGAAGAAGGATGTGAAGAAACCCTCGGCCGCTCCCGCTGCCAAGGCGCCGCCGGTCCAGGCAATCAGGTCCAGGGAAAAGTAGAAGCACAAGGCCGCTTCGACGAAGCCGGAGCGCCCGGTTGGCGGCGGGCGGCGCATTGATGTTTGCGTTGCCGTCGCCTATGTCTGATGTGCAAGGACGGCCTTGCCTTTTGCTAGCACCGCCGGGACGACCCGCGCATGAACGGAGCGTTCCATGGCTTGGACCTATCTTTTCTTCGCTGGTCTTTTCGAAGTCGGTTGGGCGATCGGGTTGAAATACACCGACGGCTTTTCCAAGCCGCTGCCGACAGTTCTGACCGTTATTTCAATGGTCATCAGCCTCGGTCTGCTCGGATTGGCGCTGAAGGATCTCCCTGTCGGCACGGCCTATGCCGTCTGGACCGGCATAGGCACGGTCGGCACCGCCCTGCTGGGTGTTTTCCTACTCGGCGAGCCCGCGACAGCGATCCGCCTCGCCTGCATCGCGTTGATCGTATCGGGGATTGTTGGCCTGAAACTGGTCGCATGACAACAGGCGGAGCGAACCTCGTTCGCTCCGCCTGTTAATTTCCGCTCGGCTGGCGGTCAGGCGTACGGCTTGGGAGGCTGACGGCCTACACGGGCTTTGCGTGCCGCGTAACGCGCGTCGCGCTTGGCCTTGCGCTCGGCCTCATCGGCCAGAAGCCGGGCAATCCGCTCGTTCTCCTCAGCCTCGCGCTTTCTTGCTTCCTCGCGCGCGGCCTCGTCGGCAACACGCCGCGCTTCGGCCTCGGCCGCCTCACGCTCAGCACGTTCCTTGGCCTCACGTGCCAGCCGCTCCTGCTTCAGGCGTTCCTTTTCGGCTTCACGGATGGCGCGCGCCTCGAGGATGGCCTTGCGCTCTGCCTGGCGAGCCAGAACACGGGGATCGTCTTCCGTCGGCCTCGCCTTGAATTTTTCGAGAAGCGCCTTCTTGGCATCGTTCGCTGCGTTTCGGCGCTCGTGGAAGTCCTTTTCTCTATACACTGCCAATTTTCGTATGCCTTGCTTTCAGTCTGCGCCGCTTACATACTAATGGGGCTGCGGAGTTCAAGCGCCAAAAAGGCATTTCTGCTGTGAAAAACCGTCGCTGTTGCTTCTCGGAAACGGCGCCAGCGAGTTCCCAGGGAAATGCACCGTTCACCGTTCGGCATCTGGATGCAGGACTGACCTGCCGCTAGGTCTGTGTGGCTCATCATTCCGACCGGACTGCTCCATGGAACTTGGCCTCTATACATTCGCCGATGTCAGCCCCATCCCCGGGCAAGGGACAAGCCCACGCCAGCGGCTGCGAAACCTTGTCGAAGAGATCAAGCTCGCCGACGAAGTCGGCCTCGATGTCTTCGGCGTTGGCGAGCACCACCGGCCCGACTATGCCGGCTCGGCGCCGGCCGTCGTCCTGGCCGCGGCTGCCGAGCATACCAAGAGGATACGCCTCACCAGCGCCGTCAGTGTGCTCTCATCCGACGACCCGGTGCGCGTCTTCCAGCAATTTGCGACGCTCGACCTTCTCTCGGGCGGGCGCGCCGAGATCATGGCCGGACGCGGGTCGTTCATCGAGTCCTTTCCGCTCTTCGGTTACGACCTGAAGGACTACGACACGCTTTTCGCCGAAAAGCTCGACCTGCTCCTGAAGATACGCGATACCGAAAGGGTCACCTGGTCGGGTTCGCTGCGCGCACCGATCGAGGATCGCGGCGTCTATCCGCGTCCCCACCAGGAACGACTGCCGGTCTGGATCGCGGTCGGCGGCACGCCGCAATCGGTCGTGCGCGCCGCCCAACTCGGCCTGCCTCTCGCCCTGGCCATCATCGGCGGCGAACCGGCACGATTTGCTCCGTTCTTTGAACTCTATCGCGAGGCGGCGCGACGCAGCGGCCACGATCCGGCCGGACTCGCCACGAGCATCAACGTCCATGGCTTCGTTGCCGGGACGACGCAAGAGGCGGCGGATGATTTCTATGGACCGCAAGCCGAGGTCATGAACCGTATCGGCCGCGAACGCGGCTGGGGAGTGACCACGCGGGCGCATTTCGATCAGGCGCGGGGCCCGCGCGGCGCGCTGTTCGTGGGCAACCCGGAGGTGGTGGCGGAGAAGATCGTCACCCATCACAGGATTTTCGGCAACGATCGCTTCCTGCTTCAGATGGCCATTGGAGAGATGCCCCATGACAAGCTCATGAAGGCGATAGAACTCTACGGCACCAAGGTGGCGCCGCTGGTGCGCAAGGAGACGACGAAAAAGACGGCAGTGTGAACAACAAGGGAACTCGGAAGCCCATCTCGCGTTCTCGCCCACGGGCAGGGCGTCCCGATGCCATACGGCCCGGGAGGGTGCTTCATGAAGACGGATTCCGACATCGCCGGCCCGAATGCCCTCGGAGGCAGAGTCGGCGATTCCCGGCTCGTGCGCTTTGCCTTGGTCGGCATATTCCTGCTTGCATTCGTCTATGCGCTTTATTTCGCCCGCGATTTTTTCATGCCGGTGCTGCTTGCGTTCCTACTGGCACTGACATTGACCCCTATCGTGCGGCTCCTGCGCAAACATGGTATTCCCTCCGCACTCTCCGCGACCCTGCTTGTCGTCATGTCCACCGGAACCATCGGGACGATCGGCTACCTGCTCAGCGGCCCAGTCGTCCAACTCGCGAGCGACGCACCATCGATCGGCCGCGAGGTCGCTCAGCGGCTTTCGGAGTTGCGGCGGCCTTTCGAACATGTGCTCAACGTGACAAGGCAGGTCGAGCACATCACCGATGCAGTCGATGAGCCTGGCGTGCAGAAGGTGGTGATCGCCCAACCCGGCATCATCTCACGTGCGGCGGGCAACATCGTCTCAGCGACAACGTCGGTCGCCATCATCTTCGTTCTATCACTGTTTCTGCTCGCCTCCGGCACGATGTTCTATGAGAAGATCATCCAGTCCTTTGCCCGACTCAGTGACAAAAAGCGCGCCCTTCGCCTCGTCTACGACATCGAGCGCGAGATCTCGCGCTACCTGCTGACGGTCGCCCTCATCAACAGCGGCCTCGGTATCGCCGTGGGACTTGGCTTGTGGGCGATCGGTCTCCCCGACCCGCTACTATGGGGCGTCGCCGCAGCGCTTCTCAACTTCCTCCCCTATATCGGCGCAGCCGTCACCGTCCTGATGGTGGCGGCCATATCACTGGTCACCTTCGATAGCTTCACCTATGCGCTGCTGGCCCCCGCCTTCGTCGTCCTATGCAACACGATCGAAGGCCAACTCGTTACGCCGCTCGTGGTGGGAAGACGGCTGGAAATAAACGCGGTTGCCATCTTCATCGCCGTCGCTTTCTGGTCGTGGCTCTGGGGTTTCGTCGGGGCGTTGATCGCAGTGCCGCTCCTCGTGGTCATCAAGGTCTTCTGCGACAATTTCGACAGCCTGCGCCACGTCGGCAATTTCCTCTCGGCTCAGCAAAGCTCGGTCGACGAGGAGGAACCGGCAGATGCGACAGGCTGACAGACCGGTTGATCCAGCCTTTGCACGGCAAGGCCCGCCAGCCTATATCGGGGCGATGAACGGAGCCGCCGATGTCGGACATCGATCTTGCCGCCTATTTCCACCGCATCGGCTATGACGGCCCGCGCACGGCGACGCTGGGCACGCTGCGCTCGCTGCACCGGCTGCATCCCCAAGCGATCACCTTCGAGAACATCGATCCCTTCCTGCATCGTCCTGTGGAACTCGAACACACCGCCTTGCAGCGCAAACTGCTGAGCGGCGTCCGTGGCGGCTATTGCTTCGAGCACAACATCCTCTTCATGCATGTGCTGCGGGCGATCGGCTTCAATGTTTCGGGGCTCGCCGGCCGTGTGCTCTGGGGGATGCCGGAAGACAGTATCACGCCGCGCACCCATTTGCTGCTGAGAGTCGAACTCGCCGGGCAAACCTGGGTTGCCGATGTCGGTTTCGGCGGCCTCACACAGACGGCGCCGCTGCTCCTCGAGACAGAGGCCGAGCAGCAGACGCCCCACGAACCGTTCCGGATCGCCTGGGATGGCCGATATTTCCGCATGCAGGCGAATACAGGCGGGGATTGGCGGACGCTTTATCGTTTCGACCTGCAGGAACAATTGGAGGTCGACTATGCGATCAGCAACTATTTCCTGTCGACAAGCCCCAGTTCGCATTTTCGCAAGGCGCTGATCGCCGCGCGCGCCTTTCCTGGAGGACGATACGCGCTGGCCAACAACCGCCTGACCACGCATCGCGTAGGGGAAGCGAGCATTCGTCGCGAACTTGCCTCCGCCGACGAGATCATCGAAGTGCTGCGTACGGTTTTCGCAGTGACGCTTCCCGACCGCGCCGCCTTCGAAGCCGCGCTACGCCGCGAAAACATCCTGGAGCCAAAGTCATGACAGAGCTGTCCGTCCTCGATCTATCGCCGGTCACACAAGGCAGCGACGTCTCCCAATCCCTGCGCAATACGCTCGACCTTGCACGGCATGCCGAGAGTCTGGGCTACAAACGTTACTGGTTGGCGGAGCACCACAACATGCCCGGCATCGCCAGCGCCGCGACATCCGTCGTCATCGCCCATGTCGCGGCGGGCACGTCCACAATCCGCGTCGGGGCCGGCGGCATCATGCTGCCCAACCATGCGCCTCTCGTGATCGCCGAGCAGTTCGGCACGCTGGCAGCGCTGCATCCCGGCCGTGTCGATCTCGGTCTTGGGCGCGCGCCGGGCACCGACATGGCGACGGCCCGCGCGCTGCGGCGCAATCTCGACGCCGGCGTCGACAGTTTCCCGCAGGACGTCACCGAACTGATGGCCTGGTTCGCCCCTGCATCGCCCGATCAACGCATCCGCGCGGTCCCGGGCGAAGGTCAGGAGGTGGAGATGTGGATCCTGGGGTCGAGCACGTACGGGGCCCAACTGGCTGCGATTCTCGGACTGCCTTACGCCTTCGCCTCGCATTTCGCTCCTGCCGAGCTCGAACACGCGCTCGATCTCTACCGCTCGCGATTCCAGCCGTCCGAGCGCCTGTCGAAACCTCACGTGATGCTGGGGCTCAACGTATTCGCGGCAGAAACCGACGACGAGGCCCGACTGCTCTTTACCTCGCTGCAGCAGGCCTTTGTCAATCTTCGCACGGGCCGGCCGGGCAAGCTGCTGCCGCCCGTGGAAAACTACGAGGAACAGCTCGATCCCATGGCGCGGGCCATGCTCGGCCAAGCCCTTTCAGCCGCGGTCGTCGGCTCCCGCGAGACCGTGAGGCGTGGACTTCGGGATTTCATCAACCGCACAGGCGCTGACGAACTTATGGTGACCGCGCAGATATTCGATCACCAGGCGCGCCGGAGATCCTTCGAGATCCTCATGGAGGTGCAGAAGGAGCAGGTGGCTACCTGATCCCGCCGACGATCTCCTCGTCCGGAAAACATGTGGGCGCCCGGCCGTTCTTGGCCTGCCAGTCTCCAATGGAGCGGCGGGTCTTGAAGCCAGGCAGGCCGTCGGCGCCGCCGACGTCGTAGCCCTTCGCTTCCAGCGCCATCTGCAATCCCGCGATGTCGGAGCGGTAGAGGCCACCAACCTTGCCCCACTCTCCCGCGAAGCGGCGGTCGCCATTGGCTATGCGATCGGCCCCGTGGCCGATGAAAAGGGCGTAGAGGTCGCTCTCATTGTATTTCTTGAGCACATAGAAGTTCGGCGTGACGAGAAAAGCAGGTCCGCTGCGGCCGGCCGGCATGAGCAGGAAGCCTTCCGACCGCGCCTCCCGGGGCGGGAACGGCTTGCCGTTGACGCGGGTGATACCCATCTGCGCCCAATCCGAAATCCTGCGACCTTGATCCGGGCCTTCCAGCGCACAGCTCACTTTGTCGGGTACAGCCACCTCGAAGCCCCAGTCCCGGCCTTTCACCCAGCCATGATGCACGAGGTAATTGGCGATCGAGGCGAGGGAATCCGGGACCGAGTTCCAGATGTCGCGAACGCCGTCTCCATCGAAATCGACAGCATGCTCGAGGAAGGAGGTCGGCAGGAATTGCGGCTGGCCCAGGGCGCCGGCCCAGGACGATTTCATCATCTCCCGGCGCGCGAGCCCTCGCTCGACAATTTCCAACGCCGCCAGCACTTCCTTCCGGAACATGTCCTTGCGCGTGGCAAGGAACGCCTTGGTGCCGAGGACCTCGAAGGCATTGTAGGGAATCCTGGCCGTACCGAAGCCGGATTCGCGCCCCCAGATCGCCAGAACCACGCCCGGGGGCACACCGTAGCGTTTCTCGATCGCGGCCAATGTCCTGCCATATTGCCCGGCACGCGCGCGGCCTCCCGAGGTCACGGCCCCGATCGTCTTTTCGGCGAAATAATTCCCGGGCGATCCGAACTCCGCCTGATGCTGCTTCCTCGGCGTCTTTGGTTTCTGGCCAGGCAGAACCAGATCGGGCAGGTCGAGATTGGGCTTCACGCCGGAGAAGGCCGCGTCGAAGGTCGCCTTCGAGATGCCGCGTCTCTGGGCCTCCGGCCACAGGTCCTGCGCCAGCCAGGCGCGAAAGAGGGCGTTGACATCGGCGGCGCGCGCGGCAGGTGGCGCGAACAGGGCCGCGCACAGCAGCGCCGCCGTGAGAAGGGTCGTCAATCCGGCCAGCGAACGGAAGAGATCGTGTCGAATGTCCGGGATGTCGCGCTGAATATCGTCCATGCCACCCCCATGGAGACCAATTGCGTCAAAACGCGGTCCGCGACTTGAGCGCCGCCGCCAGCGTGCCCTCGTCGAGGTAATCGAGCTCGCCGCCGACCGGCACGCCATGGGCGAGCCGTGTCACCTTCACGTCGAAGCCGTCGAGCTGGTCGGTGAGATAGTGGGCCGTGGTCTGGCCCTCGACAGTGGCGTTGACGGCCAATATCACCTCGCTCACGCCGCCCTCGGCGATGCGCGACACCAAGCCCTTGATGTTGAGGTCTTCGGGCCCGACGCCGTCCAGCGGTGACAAGGTGCCGCCGAGCACATGATATTTGGCGTTCATCGCCCCCGCCCGCTCGAGCGCCCAGAGATCGGCGACATCCTCGACCACGATGATGGTCGCCGTGTCGCGGCGAGGATCGGAACAGATCGTGCAGGGATCGACCGTGTCGACATTACCGCAGGTCGAACAGACACGGACCTTCTCCACCGCCTCCCCCATGGCCGCGGAGAGGGGCACAAGGAGCTGTTCCTTCTTCTTGATGAGATGGAGGGCGGCGCGCCGTGCCGAACGCGGCCCCAGCCCCGGCACCTTGGCCAGGAGCTGGATCAGGCGTTCTATCTCGGGGCCGGCGATTCGCTTGGACATGCCAGGGATTTAATGCCTGGAGGGCCGTGCGTCCATTCCGCCGCAGCACCGACCTCGCCTCTTAGCAGCACATCTGCGAAGCTCGCCGCGGCCCAAGGGTTGAACTATGGGCGGACCTGGCCGGCGATCAGCGCCCCGATGGCGTCGGCATCTTCCTGGCTTGCTTCGAACGACATCGCCGGCTGTTCGGCATCCGCGACCTGGGTGGAATTGGGCGACGCGGCCGGAGGAATGGATGCGACGACCGTATCGTCGATCTCAGGCTTTACCGATGCGACCGCCGTGCTGGGCTCCTCCGGAGGCAAGATCACCTTCCCCCTGCTCCGCTTCTCGTAAAAGGCGTTGCCCCCGGCGACGAGGACGTAATGCATGTTCTTGTACGGGAACTTCAGACCGGCCTGATGGAAGAACATGGCGTTCTTCACCCTGGGATGACGCTCCCCCTTGAGAACCGCGTCCGCCGCTTCCTGGACGTCAGGCAGGGCTTTCGAATTCATCGGCCGGCTCAGAACCCCAGGGGCGAACTGCCCCTTTTCGCCGACCACCTTGCAAATGGTGTCTCCGTGACGCTTGGACCGCAAACGGTTCATCACGACCGTGCCGACCGCGACCAGGCCGTCGCGGCTGGAGCGCTTGGATTCGAAGAACATGGCTCGCGCCAAGCATTCGCGATCCTTCATGGAGTAGCCGTAGGAACGTTTGCCGGATGTGTCGGCGGCGCTGGTCAGAGCGTCGGTCTGGCTGCAGGCACTGAGGAGGAACGAGGAAATCACGACGCCCAACGCGGACGTCGACCATTGGTCGGCGAACAACATGTCCCCTCTTACTCTCGCTGCCGCCACGTCCCCACGTCGCAGCCAGAATGAGGATCAATCCGGCAAAAAGATGGCTGTGCCGCTGCGCCGCTCGGACGAGATCAGAAAGGCAGCTTCATGCCGGGCGGGATCGGCAGGCCGGCCGTGAGCTCCTTTGTCTTTTCCTGCATCGTCAGCTCGACCTTGCCCTTGGCATCGTTGTGCGCGGCAAGAACGAGGTCTTCCAGGATCTCGGCTTCGTCGCCTTTGAGCAGCGAGGGGTCGATCTCCAGCTTCTTCATCTCGAACTTGCCGGTCAACGTGACCTTGACAAGGCCGCCACCGGCCTGGCCGGTCGCCTCGATCCCGGCGATCTCTTCCTGCATGGCCTGGAATTTCGCCTGCATTTCCTTGGCCTTGCCCATCAGGCCCAGAAGATCCTTCATCGTCTTGTCTCCATCTTGAGCACCGGCTCCGACCACCGTTCGGGAACCGGGCTGACCAATTCAACTAAAACAGGTCGTCGTCGTCATCGCCGCCGACAGCCCCGGGCGGCAACTCGGTCTCACCGGCGTCGACGTCCGGCGCGTCTGGGATACGTACGTCTATGATCTTGGCGCCAGGGAACTTGGCCAGGATCGCGGCGACCGTGGGATCGCTCTTGGCATCGAGGATCGCGCTCTCGCGCTTCGACGCTTCCATTTCCGAAATGGTTTGGCCGCCTTCCTCGCGCGACAGCGAGACCATCCAGGTTCGTCCCGTCCATGCCTTCAGCTTGACGGTCAGGTCGCCCAGGAGGGTCTTGGGCGCCTCGCTGGTCAAACTGACGTCAAGGCGGCCGGGTTCGACTTTCACGAGACGGACGCAGCGCCGGACCAGGACCTTCAACGTCATGTCGCGGTGCCGGTCGGCAAGATTGACGATATCGGCCAGCGAGGTCACGGGCACTGCGTCGGCCTCTGGCTCGGGGCCCACCGTTGCCGGGACCGCCTGCGGACCGCCCTGGACGAGCCGCATGGTCTGTCCCCCGGTAGGCCCTTGCGGCATGCGTGTCTGGGAGACCGCGCCGACGCCGTTTGCGGACTGCGCCGCTCCCCCGCCCGGAGAGGGACGCCCGCCGCCGTTGCCAGGGGGCTGCAAAGTCATGCCGTCGAGCGACTTCAGCGCCTCGTCCAGCGTCGGAAGCGTGGCGGCATGGGCGATACGGATCAACACCATCTCTCCGGCGCTGACTGGCCGATTCGAACCCTGCACCTCGGGGATGCCCTTGAGCAGCATCTGCCAGGCGCGGGACAGCACGCGTACGGAGAGCGACTGCGAGAAGGCGAGACCTCGCTGCCGCTCGCTTTCGGTCAGGGAAGCGTCGTTGGCCGCCGAAGGAATGAACTTCAGCCGAGTCACGAGATGGTTGAATTCGGCGAGATCGGTAAGCACCGTCGCAGGGTCGGCGCCGGTGTCGTATTGCGACCGGAACTCGGTGAGCGCGGCGGCCGCGTCACCCTTCATGAGATGCTCGAATAGATCGATCACGCGGCCCCGGTCTCCGAGACCGAGCATCATCCTGACGGCTTCGGCGGTCACCGTGCCGCCGCCATGGGCGATCGCCTGATCGAAGATGGACAGGGAATCTCGCACCGAGCCTTCAGCCGCCCGCGCCACCATGGCGAGAGCCTCGTCCTCGACCGTCACATCCTCGAGCGCCGCGATCTTACGCAGATGCTCGGTCAGGATACCGGCGTCCACGCGGCGCAGATCGAAGCGCTGGCATCGCGACAGGATCGTGATGGGAACCTTCCGGATCTCCGTCGTGGCGAAGATGAACTTCACATGCGGCGGCGGCTCCTCGAGCGTCTTCAACAGTCCGTTGAAGGCCTGGGTGGAGAGCATGTGCACTTCGTCGATGATATACACCTTGTACCGTGCCGACACCGGCGCGTAGCGCACCTGCTCGATGATCTCACGAATATCGTCGATGCCGGTATGGGAAGCGGCGTCCATTTCGATCACGTCGACATGGCGGCCTTCCATGATAGCCTGACAATGCTCGCCGGGCACGGAAAGGTCGACCGAGGGCTGGTCGATCTCGGGGGTCTTGTAGTTCAGGGCGCGCGCCAGAATGCGCGCGGTCGTCGTCTTGCCGACGCCGCGGACACCGGTCAACATCCAGGCCTGTGCGATGCGCCCCGATGAAAAAGCGTTGGTGAGAGTGCGAACCATCGGCTCCTGGCCGATGAGGCTCGTGAAATCGGCAGGGCGATATTTGCGCGCGAGCACCCGATAGGCGCCGCCTACCTTGCCTGTCGATTCGTTTCCGGCTTCGCTCATCCGCCCTTTGCCGCTCCGTTGCGCCCGGCCCTGCGCCGTCCGTCACGCGTGAATTTCGCCCGCGCCGCGACGCGTCGTCAACCCGGACGAACTGTAGCAGGAACGAATGACGAGGAGGTGGGAGGCTGGAACAATGACCCGGTCCGGGCTCGTTAGGGCTGCTTCCTTCCGGACCTGACCCGGTTGGCGAGTGGATCGTCCACCACCAACCTCCCGCGCCCCATATCGGCAATCCGGCATCGAATTGCAACCCCGCAGGAAATCTCCGCCGGCATTTTACAGCGCTGAACCGGCCACAGAACCACTTGCAGGTCGATAACGGCCGCTCTAGCGTAGATTCCGAGATCGGATGCGGAATTGCGTCGAACCCGTCGAGGGACCGGCTTCGCCTGCTTGAAGCGGCGTTGGCTGTGTTTGGTATGGATAGACAGCAAGCCAACTTTCGCGGAGGGATATGAAGGAAAAGCCGATGATGCCGGTTCGTACGACCGGATTCGCGCTTGATGCGCGGCTTGAGGCCGACAGCGAGCCGGTCATCTGGCTTGGCCTGTGTGAGTTACGGCTGATGAACGATTGCCGCTGGCCATGGGTGCTGCTGGTGCCGCAGCGGCCGGGTGCGGAGGAGATTCACGACCTGACGCCGCTCGATCAAGCCATGCTCACCTTCGAGACCAACATGGTGGCCCAGGCGATGAAAAGGGTCACCGGCTGCACCAAGATTAACAGTGGCGCCCTCGGCAACATCGTTCGCCAACTTCATGTGCATGTTGTCGCGCGATCCGAAGGGGATGCTGCCTGGCCGGGGCCTGTATGGGGGCACGGCGTGCGCGAACCCTATCGCCGCGAAGACCTTCACGTCTTTTCGCAACGACTTCGCCAGGCACTATAATCCAGAGCATGTTCTCATGACATTTTCTCTCTTCGACGCGCCGCCGCACGAACCCAGCCGGTTCGTCGGATTTGCCGGCAACAGGATCGACCGCCAGTCTGAAACCCGGGGCGACGATTCCGCCGAGAAGGCACTTGCCGACCCCTCCGCCAGGCTCCTGCTGGTCACAGGCGGTCGCATCTGCCTGAAGCTCAATGACGAAGGGTTCGACCCCTACTACGGCTTGGCGGAATCCGAGGCGCTCGCGCCGAGGCTCGATCAGGCCGTCCTGCTCGGCTGGTCGGCCAGCGGTCCGCTGCTCGCGGCGCCCGCCGGCATCGAGCTCGAATTCCTGCCCGAAGGGGTCAAGGCGATCGACTACCGCTCGGTCAACGTTCAGGGCCTGCTCGACCACGAGGGGCTCGGTGCACTGGCGCAGGCCGGCGCACTGATGGCTTGGCACGCCAATCATCGCTTCTGCGGAAAATGCGGCTCGCCGACCGAAATGCGCGCCGGCGGCTACAAACGCGTGTGTTCCGCATGCGGCAGCGAGCATTTCCCGCGCACCGACCCCGTCGCCATCATGCTTGCCGTGACGCCCGAGCGTTGCGTTCTCGGCCGCAGCCCGCATTTCGCGCCGGGCATGTATTCCGCGCTTGCCGGGTTCATCGAGCCCGGAGAAACGATCGAGGACGCCGTGCGGCGGGAAGTCCACGAGGAATCGGGAATTCGGCTCGGCCGCGTCGTCTATCATGCGAGCCAGCCCTGGCCGTTCCCCTATTCCCTGATGATCGGGTGCTTCGGCGAGGCGCTGAACGAGGATCTGCGCTACGATTCCAGGGAACTGGAGGATTGCCGCTGGTTCACCCGGCGCGAAGTGCTCGACATTCTCGCCGGTTCATCGACCAGCGGCATCGTCGTGCCTCCCAAGGCCGCGATCGCCCACCACCTGATTCGCGCCTGGGCCGAGAGCAGCTAGTCCATGGTGTGAGACCATCGGCGTCGATCTTCGATCGGTCGCAAGGAACCCGGCACTGTCCGGCCGGACTTCTCTCCCCGCGCATTCGCCTATCGAATGCACGCGTTCCTGTATGGTCGCCTCGCGGCCATCCTTGGCTGGTCAGTACGCATACGACAGGTCTCCCCAAGCAATGCCGGTCGCACTGGCGGGCGGTCCGTTCCCATCAGTCGTCGTTGGTCTGGGTGTCCCGGAACGGATGCGCCTCGTAAACGCCGAGTATGCGGACCTCTCGTGAGAAGAAGCGCAGCTCCTTCAGCGCCTGGGCGACGTTGACGTCGTCTGGATGGCCCTCGATGTCGGCGTAGAACTGGCTCGAGAAGAACTTGCCGCCGAGCTGGTAGCTCTCCAGCTTGGTCATGTTGACGCCATTAGTGGCGAACCCGCCCATGGCCTTGTAAAGCGCCGCCGGGATGTTGTGCACCCGGAAGACGAAGGTGGTCATGACACGCTTCGAGCTGTCGATGCGCTGCGTCCAGGATTCGGTCTTCGACAGCACCACGAAACGGGTGACGTTGTTGTCCGTGTCCTCGACATTCTCCGCCACGATGTCCAGTCCGTAGAGGGAAGCGGCAAGCCGGGGAGCGAGCGCCGCGTTGTGCGGGTTGCCCTCTTCCGCAACCACGCGCGCCGCGCCTGCCGTGTCGCCGGCGACCATCGGTTTCCAGCGGTGCTTGCGGATCACCTTGCGACATTGGCCGAGGGCATGGATGTGGCTGTAGACGGATTTGATGTCCTCGATCTTGCGGCCGGGCAGTACCATCAATTGGAAATGGATGGGTAGGAAATACTCGCCCACGATGTGCAGGCGGGACTCGGGCAGGAGGTGATGGATGTCGGCCACGCGGCCTGCGATCGTATTCTCGATGGGGATCATGGCGAGATCCGCCTTGCCCGTCTCCACCGCGTTGAAGGCGTCTTCGAATGTCGGACAGGGGAGAGGCTCCATATCCGGATAGACATTGCGGCACGCCGTGTCGGAATTGGCGCCGGGTTCCCCCTGGAACGATATTCGGTTTGTTTTCGGCGGCATGATCAGTCCTGTCGAGGTGAGAGTATTTCCCTGGCGCGTTCCAGATCTTCGGGCGTGTCGACGCCTAGCGGCACAGACCGGACGATCTCGGCGTCGATACGCATGCCGGCTTCCAACGCCCTCAGCTGTTCCAGGCTTTCGCGCTTCTCCAGCACGGAAGGCACGAGCGACACGAAGCGCTCCAGCGCTGCGCGCCGATAGGCATAGAGGCCGACATGGTGATAGAGGGGACCCTCCCCCCAGGGCGCTGTCGCACGCGTGAAATAGAGTGCGCGCAGCCTGGAAGCCGACACCGGCGAGCCCACGATCTTGACCACGTTGGGATTGCTCTTTTCGGCCTCGCGCCGGATCTCCACGCCAAGCGTCGCGATATCGACGGCCGGGTTCTCGAGCGGCGCCAGCGCGGCGCGGACCGTCTGAGCCTCGACGGTCGGCAGATCGCCCTGGACATTGACCACGATTTCGATCCCGCCTTTCGGGTCCAGTTTTCCCAGGGCCTCGAAAATGCGGTCCGAGCCGGACTGGTGATCAGCGCGGGTCATGACGGCTTCGAAGCCGCCTGCGCGCACGGCCTGGGCCACGGCTTCGGTATCCGTCGCCACCACGACCCTGCCAAGTCCGCTCTCGGAAGCACGCGCCGCCACGTGGACGATCATCGGCCGGCCCGCGATATCGGCCAGCGGTTTGCCCGGCAGGCGGGTCGAGGCCATCCGGGCCGGGACAAGTATGAGGACGGACATTGGATAACTCGACGGAAAAGGGCTGTCTGGTGGTGGCAAAAGGTCTCACTGGATGGGCCCTTATATGTGTTGCAAGGGGGAAGCAAAAGACCTAGTTTCCCGCGCGATTTGAGCGGCTTCGGCCGGCAATGGAATCTATACGGCGCGGCGAGGCCTGCGGCGGGGAAAGGGAGCCTCAGGGCGAATGGACTCTTTTGAATTCAACAAGGTGATCGGGGCGCTGCTGGCGACCGTTTTCGTCATTTTCTCGGTTGGCATCGTTTCGGATTCAATCTTCGCCACCCCGCATCCGGAAAAGCCGGGCTTCGCGATCGAGGCCGCGGAACCGGAAGCCGGCGGCGGAGGGGCAGCCGAAGCGCCCGCCGAAGAGCCGATCGCAGCCCTTCTGGCCAAGGCCGATCCGGCCGCTGGCGAGGCCGTCTTCAAGAAGTGCGCAGCCTGCCATACCGACGACAAGAGCGGCGCCAACAAGGTCGGCCCGAATCTCTGGAACATTGTGAACCGTCCGATCGCCTCGCATGAAGGCTTCTCCTACTCGGGGGCCATGAAGGAATTCTCCCAGGGTGGCTCGGTCGTCTGGGACTACGACCACCTCAACCACTTCCTCGCGTCCCCGAAGGGCTACATCAAGGGCACGGCCATGGGCTTCGCCGGCGTCAAGAAGGCTGACGAACGCGCCAACCTGATCGCATACCTTCGCACCACGGCCGACAACCCCGCACCGCTGCCCGAGGCGGGCGCGGCCCCGGCGCCGACCGATGCCTCTGCTCCGGGAGCGGCTCCTGCGGAAGGCGGTTCGGCACCGACACAAGGCGCTGCACCGGCCGAAGGCGGAGCGCCCGCACAGCCGGCCCCGGCACAATGACAAAAATGTAATCCAGGAATTCATGAAAAAGCCGGGTTCTGCCCGGCTTTTTTGTTAGAGAATCTCATCGCCACGATCAGGACGCACGCCAGGTTCCCATGGCGGACGGATTGTCTAAATTGACCGGCGAACAAACGAACCGCAGTCGGAGGATTGTAATGGCAGTAGGAGCAAACCGGATTCTCCGCAGGACGGGCCTTGCCGCGCTGTTGCTCGGCCTGGGGCTTGTCTCCGCCTCAGCGGATGAATGGCGCACTGTTTCGTCGCTAATCGGCTCCTCGAAATACGAAAACGGGTTCGAGCGTTACGACTATGTAAACCCGAACGCCCCCAAGGGCGGCACCCTCAACTCCACGGTGATGGGCACATTCGACAGTTTCAATCCTTTCATCCCGCGCGGCACGCCGGCGGCTGGATTCGCCGAACTCGGCGGCGGCCTGCTCTATGAGACGCTGATGAGCCAGGCGCTCGACGAGCCTGGCACCAGCCATCCTCTGATCGCCGAAGCATTCCAGTATCCGGACGACTATTCGTCGGCCACCTACCGAATCGACCCAAAGGCGCGCTGGCACGACGGCAAGCCGATCACCGCCGAAGACGTCGTCTGGTCGCTGCAGGTGCTGAAGACCAACAGCCCGATGTACAATCGGTATTTCCACAACGTCACGGAAGCGGTGGCGCTCTCGGAGCGGGAAGTCCAGTTCAAATTCGACCAGAAAGGCAACCGCGAGCTGCCCCATATCATGGGCGACCTCGCCGTGCTGCCGAAGCATTGGTGGGAGGGCACGGACGCCTCCGGCAAGAAACGCGACATCACGCAGCCTACGCTCGAGCCGCCATTGGGCTCCGGCGCATACAAGATCGAGAGCTTCAAGCCCGGATCCGAGATCGTCTGGAGCCGCGTGCCCGACTATTGGGCAGCGAACCTGCCGGTCAATGTCGGCCGGCAGAACTTCGACCGGCGCCGTTACGTCTATTTCCAGGACGACAACGCCAATTGGCAGGCTTTCACAAAGGGCGGCTACAACGACGTCAGGGCCGAAAACAGCGCGAGGCGCTGGGCCACCGAATACAACTTTCCGGCCTTCACGGCCGGCGATGTGAAGAAGCAGGAATTTCAGCAGACTGCGGGCGAGGCGATGCAGGGCTTCGTGCTGAACCTGCGCCGTCCTCAATTCCAGGACCGGCGCGTGCGAGAGGCACTGACCTATGCCTTCGATTTCGAGAGCATGAACCGGACGCTTTTCTACGGTCTTTATGCTCGCACCAACAGCTATTTCGAAGGAGGTCCGCTGGCCTCCAGCGGCCTGCCGCAGGGCAAGGAACTGGAAATCCTGGAACAGTACAGGGACAAGCTGCCGCCGGAACTGTTCACGCAGGAATTCAAGCTGCCGGTCTTCGACAGCCCGCAGGCGACACGTGCCAATCTCCGCAAGGCGCTCGATCTCTTCAAGCAGGCCGGCTGGACGAACCAGGGCGGCAAGCTCGTCAACGACAAGGGAGAGCAGTTCCGGATCGAGTTCCTCGGCCGCGACCCAACCGACGAGCGGATCGCCGGCCCCTACATGGACAATCTGCGCAAGCTCGGCATCAACGCCACGCTGCGGGTCGTCGACACCAGCCAGTATATCAACCGGCTGCGCAGTTTCGATTTCGACAGCGTGACGGATGTGATGATGCAGTCCCAGTCGCCCGGCAACGAGCAGCGGGATTTCTGGAGCGGCGCCGCGGCCGACATCGAGGGTTCCCGGAACCTGATCGGAATCAAGGATCCCGTTGTCGACGCGCTGGTCGAGCGCGTGGTTTTCGCCAAGGATCGTGACGACTTGGTCGCCGCCACGCACGCACTGGATCGGGTCCTCCTCTGGAATTTTTACGTCGTCCCGCAATACCACAATCCCGTCGCGTGGATCGCCTATTGGGACAAGTTCGGCATCCCTGAGAAGCAGCCGAGCTATGTGGGCGTGGACATCGATTCCTGGTGGATCGACAAGGAGAAAGAAGCCGCGCTCGCCGCCAAGTACAAGAGCACCAATTGAGCACAGAGGTTCGAATCGACCGCTTGGGCAAGATCTTGCAGCGCTTCGTGCCCGCTCGGCATCGCTCTTCTGCGCAGTGGAGGAGCAGCCGGTGAAATGGAAACACAGCATATCGCGGCGCGGCTTGCTGGCCCTTGGCGGCGCGGCCGCGGCGATGCCCCTGCTTGCTGGCAAGGGTTTCGCCGCCAGCTCTGCCCCAACCCCGCTTCATGGTCTTTCGGCCTTCGGTGACCTGAAATACGGGCCGGACTTCCGTCATTTCGAGTATGTGAACCCCGATGCGCCGAAAGGCGGGACGTTCAATTTCTCCGTGCCGAACTGGGTATTCAACCAGAACCCGCTCACTTTCAACACGCTGAATTTCCTGGTGCCGCGCGGCGACGCGCCGCCGCGCATGGAAATGTGCTTCGATTCGCTCATGGTGCGAGCGCTCGACGAGCCAGACGCCATTTACGGGTTGCTTGCGGAAAGCGTCGTCGCTTCGGAAGACCGCAACAGCTTCACCTTCCGGCTGCGGCCCGAGGCGCAGTTCCATGACGGGTCGCCCGTGACCGCCGAGGATGTCGCCTTTTCCTTCAAGCTCTACAAGGAAAAGGGGCATCCGAGCCTCCTGCTGTCGTTGCGGCAAATGACCGAGGCGACCGCCGAGGATACACATGTGTTTCGCCTCGGCTTCTCGGGCAAGCAGTCGGCGCGAACCATCCTCGACATTGCTCCGTTCCCGATCGTCTCCAAGGCGTTCTTCTCGGCGAACCCCTTTGATGGCAGCCAGTTGAACGCTCCGCTCGGCTCCGGCCCCTACAAGGTGGGGCTCGTGCGCGCCGGCCAGACCATCGAATATGAACGCGTGGCAGACTATTGGGGACGCGACCTGCCGGTCAATCGCGGGCTCTACAATTTCGACCGGATCCGGATCGACTTCTATCGCGACAGGCAGGCAGGCTTCGAAGCGTTCAAGAAAGGCGATGTCACCTTCCGGCAGGAGTTCACGGCACGGACCTGGGCGACGGGCTATGATTTCCCGGCCCTAGCGCAAGGCAAGGTCATCAAGCGCGAATTTCCCGGCGACCTCCGGCCGAGCATGCAGGCCCACGCCGTCAACCAGCGCCGCGAGCGTTTCCGCGACCGGCGGGTGCGCGAGGCGATGGCACTCTGCTTCGATTTCGAATGGACGAACCGCAATCTGTTTTATGGCTCCTACAAGCGTTCGGATTCGCTTTTCGAGCGATCGCCGTATCGCGCCGAAGGGCTTCCGACCGCCGCCGAGCTCGCCTTGCTGGAGCCGTTCCGCGAGGACATCCCGGAAACGGCTTTCGGCGAAGCCGTCACGCAGCCGAAATCCGACGGCTCGGGACGCGACCGCAAATTGCTCGGCAAGGCACTGAAGCTCCTCTCCGAAGCGGGCTGGCAGCGCAAGGATGGCATGCTCGAGGACAGCAAGGGCGAAAGGCTCACGGCCGAAATCCTCGTGCAGGACGAAGGTTTCATCCGCGTCGACACACCCTGGGTCGAGAATATGCGGGCGATCGGCATCGACGCCTCGATCCGCATGGTCGACGCCGCGCAGTACCAGGCCCGACAGAACGACTTCGACTTCGACCTGATCGCGATGGCCCTGTCCTTCACGCCGACGCCGACGCGAGAGGAGGTCGAGAACCTCCTTCATTCACGCTCCGCCGCGTTGCCTGGTTCCAGGAATCTGCCGGGGACCGCCAATCCCGCAATCGACGCCCTTGTCGAAGCGGTCGGCCGCGCCCAGGATAGGGCCGAGTTGACGACCGCGATGCTCGCCCTCGATCGTGTCTTGCGCGCGCGATGGGACTGGATTCCAAGTTACCATTCCCCGAATCACCGGGCGGCCTTTTGGGACATGTTCGGCTTCAAGGAGCCAAAGCCGGATTTCGGCTTTCCCGTGGAGACGCTCTGGTGGTTCGACGAGGCGAAGGCAAAGGCAATTGGCAAAGGCTGAAAGGCGGCCCGCAACGAGGGCGATCCACATGTTCGACAGGGGAGACGGCTTCTGATGGGCGCCTATATTCTACGGCGCATCCTGCTGATGATCCCGACGCTGTTAGGTATTCTGGCGGTTTCTTTCGCCGTCATACAGTTCGCGCCGGGCGGCCCGGTCGAGCAGGTCATCGCCAAGATCACCGGTCAGGGCGGCGACGCGGCGGGCCGCCTCACAGGCGGCGGCGCGGATCTCGGCGGCACCGGCGGCAATTTTGAGCCGGGCAGCGAGATTTCGTCGAAATATCGCGGCGCGCAAGGTCTCGACCCGGAGTTCATCGCGCAGCTCGAGAAACAGTTCGGTTTCGACAAGCCGCCGCTCGAACGCTTCTTCAAGATGGTCTGGGACTATGCCCGCTTCGATTTCGGAGAGAGCTTCTTCCGGGACATTTCCGTGGTCGACCTGATTATCGAGAAGATGCCGGTGTCCATTTCCATCGGCCTATGGATCACGCTGCTCTCTTATCTGATCTCCATTCCGCTCGGAATCCGCAAGGCCGTGCACGACGGCTCGGCCTTCGACGTCTGGACGAGCGCCGTGGTCATTGTCGGCTACGCCATTCCCGGCTTCCTTTTTGCCATCCTTCTCATGGTACTGTTTGCCGGCGGGTCCTTCTGGGACTGGTTCCCGCTGCGCGGCCTGACGTCCGACAATTGGGACCAGCTTTCGTTGTGGGGAAAGATCGTCGATTACTTCTGGCATCTCACCCTGCCCCTGACGGCAATGGTGCTGTCGGCCTTTGCAACGACGACGCTGCTCACCAAGAACTCGTTCCTCGACGAGATCCGCAAGCAATATGTCACCACGGCCCGCGCCAAGGGACTTTCGGAACGCCAGGTGCTCTACGGCCATGTGTTCCGCAACGCGATGCTGATCGTGATCGCCGGTTTCCCCGGCGCCTTCATCTCGGCCTTCTTTACCGGATCTCTGCTCATCGAGAACATCTTCTCGCTCGACGGGCTGGGTCTTCTGGGCTTCCGTTCGGTGCTCGATCGTGACTATCCCGTCGTTTTCGCCAATCTTTACATCTTCGCGCTCATCGGCCTGATCGTCAGCCTGATCTCGGACCTGACCTATACGTGGATCGATCCGCGCATCGATTTCGAGCGGAGGGACGTCTGATGGCGCATGCCCTTCAGAAAGCCGAAATGGACAAGCCGAGCAGAACATCCTCGCGACCGTGGCTGTCGCCGCTCAACCAGCGGCGCTGGCGCAATTTCAAGGCCAACCGCCGAGGCTACTGGTCGCTCTGGATCTTCCTCGTTCTTTTCGTCCTGTCGCTTTTTGCCGAATTCGTCGCCAACGACCGTCCCATCCTTGCGTCCTACAAGGGTGAGCTCCTGTTTCCGACGCTGGTCGATTACCCGGAGGAGAAGTTCGGCGGCTTCTACGCGGTCACGGACTATCGGGACCCTGTCATCCGGGACGAGATCGAGGCCAATGGCTGGCTGATCTGGCCGCCGATCCGCTATTCCTACCGAACCGTCAACAATGAGATTCCCGAGGCCGCGCCGGCCAAGCCCTCCTGGATGTATCCGGTCGAACAGCGCTGCCAGCGCTATCCGCAAGGTGTCGCCGACCGCGACTGCACGATCGGCAACTGGAACTGGCTCGGCACCGACGACCAGGCCCGCGACGTCCTCGCCCGCGTCATATACGGCTTTCGTATCTCCGTGCTGTTCGGTCTCGCGCTGACGATCGCCTCCGCGGTAGTCGGCGTGTCGGCCGGTGCGGTGCAGGGCTATTTCGGGGGCTGGACCGATCTGCTCTTCCAGCGTTTCATCGAGATCTGGTCGGCGATCCCCGTCCTCTATCTGCTGCTGATCATCTCGGCCGTGCTGCCGCCGGGCTTCTTCATCCTGCTCGGCATCATGCTGCTCTTTTCCTGGACCGCCTTCGTCGGCGTGGTCAGGGCAGAGTTCCTGCGCGCCCGCAACTTCGAATATGTCAATGCGGCGCGCGCGCTCGGCGTGCCGAACCGCACCATCATGTTCCGCCACCTCCTGCCTAACGCAATGGTGGCGACGCTCACCTTCCTGCCCTTCATCCTGAACGGCTCGATCACCACGCTCACCTCTCTCGATTTCCTCGGCTTCGGCCTGCCCCCCGGCTCGCCCTCGCTGGGCGAACTGCTCAAGCAGGGACAGCGCAATCTCAACGCGCCGTGGCTCGGCCTTTCCGGCTTCATCGTGATCTCGCTCATGCTGTCATTGCTGATCTTCGTCGGCGAGGCGACACGCGACGCCTTCGACCCCCGCAGGACCTTCAAATGACGAGCGGCGCCTCCCCCTTGCTTTCCGTCCGCGACCTCACCGTAGCCTTCACTCAGGGCGGAGAGACAAGCACCGCCGTCGATCACATATCCTTCGACATAAAGCGCGGCGAGACCGTCGCCCTGGTGGGCGAATCCGGATCGGGAAAATCGGTGTCGGCGCTGTCCGTGCTGAAGCTGCTCCCCTACCCGCCGGCGAGCCATCCGTCCGGCGAGATCCTGTTCGACGGCCAGGACCTTCTCGCCAAGAACGAAAAGGAACTGCGCCGCGTGCGCGGCAACAAGATCACGATGATCTTTCAGGAGCCGATGACCTCGCTCAATCCGCTGCACACGATCGAGCAGCAGATCGGTGAGGTCCTCAGGATCCATCAGGGCATGGGCGACCGCCAGGCGCGTGGGCGCACGCTGGACCTGCTTCGCCAGGTCGGAATCCGGGATCCGGAGAAGCGGCTCGACGCCTATCCCCATCAATTGTCGGGAGGCCAGCGCCAGCGCGTGATGATCGCGATGGCTCTCGCCAATGAACCCGAATTGCTCATCGCCGACGAGCCGACGACGGCGCTAGACGTGACGGTGCAGGCCCAGATCCTCGAACTTCTCGCCGAGCTCAAGGCGGAGCGGGGCATGTCGATGCTGTTCATCACCCATGATCTCGGCATCGTGCGCAAGATCGCAGACCGGGTCTGCGTGATGACGCGCGGCAAGATCGTGGAAAGCGGGCCGACGAAGGAGATCTTCGAACGTCCACAGCACGACTACACCCGGCATCTGCTCGCGGCCGAGCCCAAGGGCCGTCCTCCGGCGGCCGACCGGTCGGCCAAGACCGTGATGGAAGGGGATCAGATCAAGGTCTGGTTCCCGATCAAACAGGGCTTTTTCCGCCGCACCGTCGACCATGTGAAGGCCGTCGACGGGATCGACGTCACGGTCCGCTCCGGCCAGACTCTCGGCGTCGTCGGAGAATCCGGGTCGGGCAAGACCACGCTCGGCCTGGCGCTCTGCCGCATGATCTCGTCGCAGGGCAGGATCCATTTCAACGGCCGGGACATTGACAAGCTCTCCTTCAACGCCATGCGGCCGCTCAGGAACGAACTGCAGATCGTGTTTCAGGATCCGTTCGGCTCGCTCAGCCCCCGCATGTCGGTGAGCGAGATCATCCAGGAAGGCCTGGCCATCCACGAGCAGAAGCTGACGCCGGACGAACGCGAGCAGCGCGTCGTCGACGTTCTGGGCGAAGTCGGTCTCGATCCGGAGACACGGCACCGCTATCCACACGAATTCTCCGGCGGCCAGCGGCAGCGCATCGCCATAGCCCGGGCGATGGTGCTCAACCCTCGTTTCGTGATGCTGGACGAGCCTACATCGGCATTGGACATGAGCGTGCAGGCCCAGGTCGTCGATCTCCTGCGCAACCTTCAGGCCAAGCACGATCTGGCCTATCTGTTCATCAGCCACGACCTCAAGGTCGTGCGCGCGCTGGCCAACGACGTCATCGTGATGCGCAACGGCAAGGTGGTCGAGCACGGCCCGTCGGAGCAGATCTTCGAGCGTCCGCAGACCGAATACACGCGCGCCCTCATCTCGGCGGCTTTCCGCATCGAAACCGCCGGGGAAGGCGCAGTCAGCCAATAGCTTTCCATAAGAGAACGAGTACATGCCGGGCGACAACAACAGCCGCGTCCTCCTGTCGGTTACAGGAATGAACCCGCAACGCTGGCGCGAGCTTCTATTGGCCCGGCGCGAGGTCGTGCTCGAACCGGACGGCGAGGACGACCCTTCGATCCGCTACGCCGTCGTCTGGAAACAGCGCTCCAACGTTCTTGCCAAGCTGCCCAACCTCGAAGCGATCTTCTCGGTCGGAGCGGGCGTCGACCATCTCTTCAACGATCCCGGCCTGCCAGACGTGCCGATCGTGCGCGTCGTCGCGGACAATCTGACCCGGCGCATGACCGAGTACGTGACATGGCGCGTGCTCGACCATCATCGCCAGGGGATGCTCTACCGAGCCCAGCAGGCGCGCAAGGTCTGGCATGAACCGCCCCAGCAGCAGGCCTCGGAGACGCGGGTAGGCATCATGGGGCTCGGTAATCTAGGGCGTGCGGCCGCTTCAGCCCTGCTTTCCCTCGGCTTCAGCGTCAACGGCTGGGGCCGGACGGAACGGCCGATGGACGGCGTCGCGACCTTCCATGGAGAGGCGGGCCTCACCCCCTTCCTCGGCGCGACCGATATTCTGGTGGTCCTGCTGCCGCTGACGCAGGCGACTGCGGGCATCGTCGATTACGACCTGTTGCGGAAGCTGCGGCACGACAATGGCCTGGGCGGCGCCGTTCTCATCAATGCCGGGCGCGGGAAGCTCCAGCGCGACGCGGACATCGTGCGAGCGCTTGACGACGGGACGCTGAAGGAAGCGAGCCTTGACGTGTTCGAGACGGAGCCGCTCCCCGAGGCGAGCCCGCTGTGGAACCATCCCAAGGTCTTCGTCACACCGCACGCTGCCGCGACCTCCGACCCGGAGCATCTGGTCGGGCCGATGCTCGACCAGATGGACGCCTTCGAACGCGGCGAGCCGCTGCGCGATTTGGTGGACCGGAAGGCGGGGTATTAAGCCCAAGGGCTAGGCCGCCGACGCCGCTATGCCTCCCAAGAGCGCCCCTATGCCCCGGAGAGCGCCGCCAGCCGGTCGAGCGCTGCCGCCAGCCCCTTCAGCGGAACCGACAGGTTCACCTCCTTGCCGTCGGTGTTCTGGACCTTGATCTTCAGGGCGGTCCCGGAGCGCAATGCGCTGAGCATTTTGGCGTCGAAGCTGAGGCGCGCCAGACACCCCGCCGGCAGACAAGTCTGGAAAGCGATAGGATCGCGCGGTTCCGCTTCATCGACCTGAAGGGTCACGCCTGCGTCGAGCAGAAGGCCAAAGGGCAGAACCAGGGTACCGGTAAAGGTTTCGTTCTCATCGAGCTGCAGCTCGGCCGCCAGAACGCGCTGCCCGTTCTGCTGCGTCTGCTGCTGCGAAATCGAGCAAAGCGTCTTAGGTACGCCCTGGCAAACAACGTTCCAGGCCTCGTAATTCTCCTGCAGCGACGATGCCCCGCCGGGAAGCTTGGAGCCTGCCTCCTGAGCCGATGCCAGGGCGGATGCCGCCATCACAGCCGCTGCCGCCGCAGTTACCTTGAAGAAGTCGAACAGTCGCAAGTGCGATACCTTTCTATTGCGGGTGGCGGCTACCATTTGACGCTGAAGCCGAGCTTGGCGCCGACGGCATTGCTGTCGCCGAAGTCCTCCAGGCTGGTCCGGGCAAACGCCTCGCCATAGACGGTATAGTAGCCGTCCGCCCAGCTCAACGAGCCGCCGAGCCCCAGCCCGCCCCACAGCGCCTGGTTCCGGCTGGACAAGGCGACGCCGGAAACGTCGACGTCCGAGCGCCCCAGGAAATCGTAGTAGAGATTGCCGATGCCATAGAGGTGCGCACGGCTCGCCATCCCCGCGGCATCTATCCACTTCTCCTCATAGTCGGCCGACAGGCCGAGACGGCCGGTCAGGCGATCGCTATCCCCTAGAGACACCGCCGCCCCATACCGGTCGGTGAAGTCGTCGAAGCTGACCGACGAATAGGCGAGCTGGCCTTGCGGCGTCAGCGACCAGTTGCCACCGATCGCGATCTTCTGACCGGCCTCGATGCCGAGAGCGTGGCCGAAGCCGCCATTGCCTTCGGCAAGTCTGGTGCCGAGCGTGGCCGATGTTATGTCGCTGTCGTACCAGGTCAGCTGCGCCTGCGCGTCGGCATAGAAGCCACTCTCGCCATACCAGGTCAGCGTGCCGCCGATGCCGAAGCCGGTGGAGCTGATCGAGCCTGTGCCGTAGACCGATAGGATATCCGCCGAGACCGTGCCCAGGTGAGCGGTGACGCCGCCGATCAGCACACCGGCCTCGCTCTCATGCAGCAGCCCATCGATCCCTGCCTGCAGCTTCCACACGGTCGTCTCATAGTCGGAGACGGTCGTGGATGCCGCCGGCTCGAGCTGGGCATGGGCCGCCTCGATGCGGGCCCAGATGGCATTGCTCTCGACCGACTGCCGACCGGAAGCGTCGGTGCCTTGTGGCGCTGCGCCTGGCCCCCAGCTCCGGTTGCCGACCCTTTGCTGCAGTGTGCCGAGCTCGTTGACGTCCTGAAGAACGGAGGCATAGGCCTCGTAGAGCGGCACGCCTGGTGCGTAGAGCGGCTGCGGATCCGGATCGTCGGGGTTGATGAGTGAAGAGCGCAGATACCAGTCGCCGTCGGCGGGCGTGGTGACGCCTCCCTTGTAGAGGCGATAGGCATAGGCGCCGCCCACCACGGCCTGCTCGCCCTGAAAGAGATAGTCGCCGGCCAGGCTGAATGTGCCCGCAGAGGTGCCGCCGACATCGACGATCTTGATGCCGTTGCTGGTCTGGGCGCCGCCGCCCCCGGCATTGATCACCTTGACGCTGGTCGTGCCTGAGGTGTTCCCGGTGACGACCAGCTTGTCGGCCGGGGAGGCGTCGCCGCCGAGCTCGGCCTCGATCTCCAGCGTACCGCCATTGCCGGCATAGTTGCCGTCGACAGTCAGCGTGCCGATGGAATTGCCGGGCGCCACGGTGCCACCGGTGAAGTTGTTGGTGTCGCAAACCGTGCCGGTGCCCTGCAGCCGGCCGCCGTCGCGCACATTGACGTCGCCGCACAGCCTGCCATTGACGGCGAGCGTACCGCCGTTCACCGAAGTGGTGCCGGTGAAGCCCGAGCTGTCGGCGCTCAGCCTCAGGGCACCGGCGCCGGACTTCGTGAAGCTGCCGCTGCCGGAGAGCGCGCCGGTCGAGGTCAGCGTTGTCCCGGCATCGACAAGAACGGTTCCGGCGCCGACAAAGCTCAGCGCCCGCCCGCTTTCGAAGCTGCCGGTCGTGCGCAGCGTGCCTCCGTTGAAGCTGAGGCCTCCGGTGGCAGCTCCGAGGTTGACGTCTGTCGAGACCTGCAGCGTACCGCCATTGATGGCGGTGCCGCCGGCATAGCCGTTGCTCCCCGTGAGCACCAGCGTGCCCGCTTCGGTCTTCACAAGTTGGGCGCTGCCGGCGAGCTCGGCCGCTATGGTGGCCGTCATCGCCGCGCCGGCGCTGGTGCCGTCGCCGACGCGAATGGTGGCTGCCGCTCCGTCAAGGTCGATACGGTCGCCCTGGATCACGTAGCCGTCGGTAGCGAATTGCATGCCGGCGGCCGAGACTTGGCCAAGGCTGTTGTCCACAGTCACCGTCCCCGACCTGCCCGCGAAGATCGCAAAGGCACCGTCGGCGAAGGCTGCGTTGACGATGCCGGTGGCGTCCGCCCAGTTGTCGTTGCCCGCCGAGGACTGCCAGATGCCGTCGCCGCCATCGATGTCGCCATTGAACTTCGGGCCGGCCCCGCCGTCCCAGTAGTTCATCGTCAGTCCGGCCGTGTTAACAAGGTTCACCTGGTTGGCGATGGCGGTCTGGACAAAATAATCGGCCGAGGGGATCGCCCCGACCGAAAGGCCGTTGTCCGTCAACGTGCCACTATAGGTGAACACCCGGTAGATGCCCGGGCCGAATGTGCCGCCCGGCGCGACGGAGACGTCGAGCGTGCCGTCGAGCACGATATCGCCGCCCACCGTCGTAAGGTCGTTGAGCGTCCCGCCGGCGACATTCGCCTCGCCGAAGGTGTAGTTCAGGGTCGAGCCCGCCGAGAGCGTCAGGTTACCCGCGATGGCCAGGGTGCCGGGCATGCCGTCGGCAGCACCGGGCGACAGCGTCGCCCCATCGGCGATGATGACGTCTCCGCCGATCGTGCCGCTGCCGCCGAGCGTTGCGCCGCTCTGGACGGAGATCGGCCCTGCCGCGGCACTCTGGTCGCCATCCACATAAAGGCCGCCGCCGGCAACGGTGGTCGGGCCGGCATAGGCGTTGTCGCCCTGCAGGATCAGGTTCGCGCTGCCGGACTTGGTGAAGCCGCCCACGCCGCCCATCGTGCCGGAAAGGGTCAGGTCGGCATCGGCGAGGAACGTGCCGCCGGCAGCGTTCAGGGTGATGCCGCGGGCGGAAGCCTGGGCGACCGTATTCTGGAGCGTGCCGCCGTCGAGCGTGATGCCGCCGGCCGCGTCGCCCAGATTGGCGTCGCTCGAGAACTGCAGCGTGCCCTCCTGGATGAAGGTACCGCCGGTATAGGTGTTGTCGCCGGTGAGCACCAACGTGCCGAGATCGCGTTTCACGAGTTGGGCGCCGCCCTGAAGCATCGCGTCGATCGTGGCGACATAAGCCGAGCCTTGTGCGGTCCCGTCACCAACCCGGACGATCGCCTGGGTGCCGTCGAGCGTGATGGCCTGACCCTGGATCAGGTAGCCGTTGGAGGCGAATTGCAGGCCCGACACCTGCACCTGGCCATTGGTGTTGTCGACGTCGACCTGGCCCGCCGTGCCGGCAAAGATGGCAAAGCTGCCGTTCGAGAACGCCGCGTTGATGTTCCCATTCTCGTCGGTCCAGTTGTCGTCGCCGGCCGCACGCCAGGTGCCGCTGCCACCGTCGACAAAATCGTCGCCCTTCGGGCCGGCATCGCCGTCCCAGAAATTGAGCGTCATGGCGCTGATATCGACGAGGTTCACCTGGCCCGCAACGGAGGTCTGCACCACGTGGTCGGGTGAGCTTTCCGTAAGCCCGAGATTGGTCAGCAACCCGTCATAGCTGATCACGCGGTAGATGCCCGGGCCGAAATTGCCGCCCGGCGTCTCGGCAACGTTGATCGTGCCGTCGAGAACGAGATCGCCATGCACGACGGTGAGATCGTTGTAGGCCCCGCCGACCACGCCGGCCTGCCCGAAATTGTAGTTCAGCGTCGAGTTGGCGGCGAGCGAGAGATTGCCGTTGATCGTGAGCGTCCCCGGAACGATCCCGACATCGCCGGGGTTGAACGAGCCGCCGTCGAGGATCGCCACGTCACCGCCGATGGTGCCGGTGCCGCCGATGACGCCGCCATCCTCGACCGTGGTCGCGCCGTTCGCCGCGCTCTGATCGCCGTTGACGAGGAGCGAGCCCTCCCGGACAACGGTGTCGCCGGTGTAGCTGTTGTCGGCGGTGAGGATGGTGACGCCGCCGCCGATCTGCTCGAGCGAGCCGCCGCCCGAGATCAGGCCGGCAAAGCTGTAGCTGTCGCTGCGGTTGAAGGCGAGCGTGCCGTCGTTGGCCACGTCTCCGGTGATCGAGCCCGAGGCTCCGCCGGCGCCGAGCTGCAGCGTGCCGCTCGAGATTGTCGTGCCGCCGCCATAGATGGTGTTGCCCGCAAGCACCAGCGTGCCGGCGCCGGCTTTCCTGAGTGCGCCGGTGCCGCCGATCGTGTTGGACAAGGTCAGCGCGGTGAAGCCGTCGGTGTCGAACGCACCGCCGCCAGCATTGAGCGTCACATTGCGCCCCGCGATGAAGGTTGCGGTGCTGTGCAGCGTGCCACCGTCGAGAGTGAGCCCGCCGGCCGCGTTGCCGAGATTGGCATTGGCCGCGACTTCGACCGCGCCGCCATTGATAACGGTGCCGCCCTGATACGTGTTCGTGGCGGTCAGCACCAGCGTGCCGGCGCCCGTCTTGGCAAGCGTGCCGGCTCCGCCGACCACGCCGTTCAGCGTGAGCCTGTCCAGCGTGTCGAAACCGCCGCCGCCGGCATTGAGCGTGACGGAACGGCTCGAGACGACCGCGGCCGTATTGCGCAGCGTGCCGCCATCAAGGCTGAGTGCCCCGGGGGCGGCACCAAGATTGGCGTCGGACGAGATCTGGAGCGTGCCGCCGTTGATCGCGGTCCCGGTGGTGTAGCTGTTGGTACCGGAGAGCACCAACGTTCCCAGGTCCGTCTTCACCAGTTGGGTGGCGCCGGAGAGAGCGGACGCGATGGTGGCGACATATCCCGCGCCGGCCGACGTACCGTCGCCGACCCGGATGATCGACTGCAAGCCGGGCTGTGTGTTGTCGTCGACCAGTTCGATGCCGTCGCCCTGGATTCTATAGCCATTGGCCGCGAACTGCATGCCCACGGCCTGCACCTGACCATTGCCGTTGTCGACGCTCACCGTACCTGCGGCGCCCTGGAAGATGGCGAAGCTCGCATTGGCGAAGGGTGCTGCGAAAAGGCCGGTGCTGTCGGTCCAGTTCTGGTCGCCGGCGGCGCGCCAAGTGCCGCTGCCGCCGTTCACCAGCTCGTTGGAATGCGGTCCGGTTTCGCCGTCCCAGAAGCTGAGGGCCAGACCTGACGAATTGACGAGGTTGACCTGGCTGGCGACAGAAGTCTGCACGAAATAGTCCGGCGACGCGACATCGAGGCCGTTGTTGGTCAGCACGCCGCCGTAGCTGAAGATACGATAGACGCCGGGGCCGAAGGTGCCGCCGGGCGTCTCCGTCACGTTGAGTGTGCCGTCGAGCGCCAGATCGCCGCCGACGGTGATCAGGTCGTTGTACGGTCCTCCAACGACGCCTGCCTGGCCGAAATTGACTGCAAGGATGGAGCCGTCATTCAGGGCGAGGTCGCCATTGATGGTGAGTTCGCCGGGGACGTTGCCCGCAGCGCCCGGGCTGAGCGTGCCGCCATCGGCGACGCTGACGCTGCCGCCGATTGTGCCCCTGCCGCCAAGCGTGGCCCCGCTGGCGACCGAGGTCAGCCCGGTTGCTCCGGACTGGTCGCCGTCGATGAGCAGCGTGCCGGCATTGACGTTGGTCGCGCCGGTGTAGCTGTTGATCCCGGTCAGCGTGGTGATGCCGGTGCCGAGCTTGTTAACGCCGCCACTGCCCGAGATCGCGCCGGCAAAGGTGTAGTTGCTGCTCAGGTTGAAGGCGAGAACGCCGTTGTTCGCCACGGTCGGGGTCGCAAGCATCCCCGCCGTCGCGCCGTTGCCGACCTGCAGTGTGCCGGCGGCGATCGTCGTGCCGGACGTATAGCTATGCGCACCGGTCAGCGTCAGGGTACCGGTGCCCTGTTTGTCGAGCGTTTCGAACCCGGTAACGCTCCCACCCGCGAGGGTGACGCCGGCGGTCGTGACGACCCGCAGGATGTCTCCCGCACCGCTTTCTCCGCCCGTGCCACCGGCGATCCCGCCACCGCTCAAGACAGCACCATCGTTGAGGAGGAGCGTGTCGTTGCCGAGCCCGAGGTTCAGCACGCCGGCACCCGTATCGACCGTGCCCGATACATTGATCGTATCGCTGCCGCCGCCCAGGTCGCCCGTTGCCGCAAGCGTGCCGCCGGCATTGACGTTGATGATGTTGGACGACCCGTCGCCGGTGATCGCGGCCGGCACGCCGCTGCCGTGCAGCGTGCCGTTGACGGTGAGCGTCGTCGCCTCGTCGTCATCGAACGCGATCGTGTCGGTCGTCAGGTCGCCGTCGATCTGCAGGGCGCCCTCGGTGATCTTCGTGATGCCGGCGGTGTTGACAGCCGTAAGCACCGTGGTGCCCTCGCCCATCTGCTCTATGATGCCGGGGCCGCTGATCTTGCCGGCGAAGTTGAACGTGTCGCCCCGGTTGAAGCCGAGCGTGCCGGTCGAGAAGGCGAGGATCACCTCGCCGGTGCCGACATTGCCCGTCGTGCCGCCATTGCCGATGATCAGCTTTCCGTCATTGATGACGGTGTTGCCGGTATAGGTATTATTGGCAGTGAGAATCCAGGTGCCGGCGTCGTTCTTGGCGAGGCTGGTCTGGGCGGTTCCGCTTTGATCGCGGATTGTCACACCCATGATATTGTCACCGGCATAGGTGCCGCCGAGCGTGAATGTGCGCGCGCCGGTGCCGCTGAAGCCCATCAGGCCACCGCTGTCGGTGAAGTTGACGGCGCCGGTGCCGGAGGATTCGATTATCGTGGTGCCGGTGCCGAGCGTGAACAGGCGGTTCGTGCTGACGCCGCTGCCGACATAGCGCAAAGTTCCATTGGTGCCGATGACCAGATTGGCGGCGGCTGCGGTCGAAGCGCCAATGCTGCTATTCTCACCACCGTTGGCGAGCTTGGTGACTTCGAGCACGCCACCACTGCCGTTGATCGTGGTCGCGCCGGTATAGCTGCTGGTGGTGTTGGTCAACCTCCAGGTGCCAGCATCATCCTTGACGAGGTTTACTGCAGAGGCTCCATTGTTCCCGATTTGCGCGGCGAGAATGTTGGTACCGGTATTGCTGCCGCCGAGGCGCAATTGGCGGGCGCCGGTGCCCTCATAGGTCACAGCCGCGGAGTTTTCGAATATGACCGCTCCGGTTCCGTTACTGCGAATATACCCGGCCGACGCTCCCAGGGTGAAGCGACGGTCCGTGGTGTCTCCAGCGCCGATATAGTTCAGACCTCCGTTCGCTGGCCCGCCGATCACCAGGTTCCCAGCGTCGCTAGAGGACGTGCCGATCGAGCTTGCCTGCCCCCCATCGGCCAGACAGGTCACCTCGAGCCAGCCACCGCCTATTATGGTGGCGCCGCTGTACGTGTTTGCACAGCCACCGAGCCCCTGAGTACCGCCGCCGATCTTTATGAGTCCGCCCGTGCCGTGGATCGTCCCGTAAAACCGGGCCCCTCCGCTGGTGATCGTCAGATCGGCCGAGCCGAGAAGCACTGTGCCGCCTGTAACGTCGTTCTCGTCATCCAAGAAGCCGACCGCGTTGGAATTGTTTGCCAGGTCAACGGTCGCCCCGCCGTAAATCGTCATGGCGCCGGTGCCAAAGGCTTGGGTGGAGCCGGCGACCAGCGTACCCGCCCGGAGCAATGTGCCGGCGTAGCTGTTAGTGCCGGAAAGCTTCAGCGTACCGGCGCCGTCCTTCAAAAGGCTTCCGTTTGCGAGGTTCGTGACGTTGCCGGTGAAATCCAGCGTGGTCGTGGCTTCCACGACGTCGATGCCACCCCAGCCGCTGGGGAGGTGGAAACCGCGGTCGGTGGTGACCGTGCCGCCGGTGTACTGCAGGGTGCCGTTTGTGGTGAGAACCAGATTGGCGGCGGCGGCGGCGGAGGCGCCGACACCGCTCGTCTGGCCGCCGTTACGAATGCAATCGACAGACAGCACTCCGGCCCGGATCGTGGTCGAACCGGTATAGCTGCTGCCGCAGCCGACCATCGTCTGTGTGCTGCTGTTGTCCTTCACGAGCCCGCCGGTGCCGCTGATGGCGCCGCTGTAGCTCGCATTCGAGCCCCCCATGGTGAGAATGGCGTCGCCGAGAAGCACGTTGCCGCCATTCGTCCCGCCGCCCGATAGGCCGGCAACCCTGTTGTCGAATCCGTCGAGATCGAGCGTGGCGCCTGCGGTGTCTGCCAGGACCACCAGATTGACCGCGCCAAAGGCCTGCGTGGATCCCGCACGCAAAGTGCCGGCATCGACCCTAATCTGCCCCCTGTAGGTATTCATACCAGACAGAATCAGAGTGCCGACTCCGGCCTTGGTCAGCGGTGCGCCGCCCAGGCCGGCCATCGTGCCTCCCAGGGCCAACTCCGTGCCCGCATTGGTGACATCGATGATGCCTCCGGCGATGCCGTTCAGCGTAAAGCCGCGATCGCTCGTGACGCTTCCGCCCGTATACTGGAAGGTACTGCCGCCCTCGATGAAGAGATTGGCCGAATCGCTGCTTGAGGCGCCGATGCTGCTGTTCGAGCCGCCATTGGCGAGCGTTGTGACCGACAGTGTGCCGCCGCCGCTGACGACCGTTGCGCCGGTATAGCTGCTGTTGGCATTTGTGAGCGTCAGCGTGCCGGCGCCGGTCTTGGTGAGGCCGGCGCCATCCGGGCTGACTACCTCGCCGCCGAATGCAACGTTCGCTGACGCCTGCGTGACCTCGATCGTTCCGCCTGTTATCGCGCCCGAACGCATCACCGTGAAGCCGCGATTTGTCGAGACACTGCCGCCGGTATAGCTGAGTGTACCGCCTTCGAGCACCAGGTTGGACGAACCCGCGGAAGACGCGCCAATGCTGCTGTCGACGCCACCATTGGCGAGCGTTGCAACCGAAAGCTTGCCGCGGGTCACCCAGGTCGCTCCGGTATAGGTATTGGCGGCATTGCCGAGCACGACGCTGCCCGTGCCTGTGCCGCCGACAGTAAGCCCCGTCGCCCCACCATTGTCGACGATGGTGGAATTGATGGCGAAGCTGCCGGTGCTGTTCTGCTGAATGCCGAGCACGCCGCCGGCCGCACCCCTGACCGAGCCCTGGGCGATAGACTGGCTCGTGTTGCTGACACTCGCGGCGACAATGATGGTGCCGTCGACGCCGAGGGTCTGGTTTTCGCCGACATTGACCGTTGAGGCCCGAGCCACGGTGTAGCGAAGGCCGCCGAGCTGCACGACATTGTCGCCGCTCGCTTCGCTCACCATGCCGAAGAAGGGCGTGTTCGCCGCACCGCCGGAATCGGTCACGATGTCGCCATCGCCCCAGGTTCCGGCATCGTCCTCCAAATCATAGTCGGTGAATGCGATGATGTTGTTGCTCGCGTCCACATCGGCATAGTCGGAGCCGTTGACGGTAGCCCAGCCGCCAAGCGCAGTGCCCGGCGCCACACTCATCGTGACGCCGCTGCCGATGCCGAAGTCGACCTGGCCGCCAATCCTCGCGACGTCGCCGAAACTGACGGTCATCGTGCCGCCACTCGCCCCGGCGGTCGCCGTGATCCTGTTGCTGCCGCCGGAGATGTAGAGGCCGTCAAAACCCTGGCTGTTGGCTTCGCCCGTGGCGCCGGTGATCTGCAGCGTGCCGCCTGCCATGTTGAGGGTAGAGCCGCTGGAAATGATGTCGTCGGTAGCCGATTCGGGCTTGGAGAAGTCGAGCGCCAGCGTGCCACCCTCGATATTGGTGTCGCCAGTATAGGTGCTGGAGCCGGTCAGCGTCTGCGTGCCGCCGCCGCGCTTGGTGAAGCCGCCGCTGCCCTGGATGCGGCCCGCGAAGCTCGAGCTGACGCCGGTGGCGACGTTCGCCACGAGGATGCCGGAGCCGAGTTCAACCGTTCCGCCGGTGCCGTCCAGCCTCGTGAAGCTGTAACCATAGCCGCCAAGGTCGAACGTGCCGCCGTTCACGGTCAGCGAATTCTGCTGGTTGAAAGCCGACGCGCTGCCCGCTCGCAACGTACCGTTCTCGACTGCGGTTGTGCCGGTATAGCTGTTGTTGCCACTGAGCACCCAAATGCCCGCGCCGTTCATGACGATGCGGCCGGAGTCGCTGATGTCGCTGGCGATCGTGTTGACGCCGGCGTAGCTGCCGGCGAGGTTGAGCGTATCGATGCTGGCTACGGGATCGAACGCGATCGCGCCGGTGAGCGTCAGGCCGCCAGTACCGTCGTTTTGCAGCGTGGTGTTGTTCGAGAGGAGCCAAGTGCGGTCGGTACTGATTGCGCTGCCCGCGTAGCGCAATGTCGCGTCGTTTATCGCGATCGACGATCCCTGTCCCAGTGAGCTGGCAACCCCGGAGCCAGCGAGAACGGTGGCGTTGATGGTGCCCCCACCGTTCAAGCTGACGGTGCCGGCGAACGTGTTGGCTCCACCGAGCGTGACGTTGCGGCCAGCACTCGCTGTGAAGGTGACACCGGAGCCGGCGCCGCTGAGTACGCCCAGGAGGTTGAAGTCCGCTGTCCCGGCGTTGAATTGGGTAGCCTGCGCCAAGTTGAAGTTACCCGTGAGGGTCAGCGCTCCCGTCCCGGAATTGTTGAAACGGCGGAGTGTTGGGCCGGCCATCACCCAGTCTCGGTTCGAGCTGTCGCCAGTGCCTATATACGTTATGTTGTCCGAGAACTGGCTTCCGCCCGTGAACGTGATTGTCCCGCCAGCGCCGAGCGAGCTCGCCTGGCCGACATTCCGAACGGAGGTGAAAGCAATGTTCGCGACGCCCTGGCTCTGTCCATTGAGCTGTACCGTTCCAGTGAAGTCGCTATTGTCGTTGCTGAGCGTGACGCCGGGCAGCGCGATGAGATTTCCGGCTCCACTGAACAGTGCCGATCCCACTCCGGTGCCGGATACCGTGAGCGTCGTGCCTCCCGCGATCGACACGGTTCGGTTCGCGGCGCCCGAATCGACGGTAAGCGTCGCGTTGGCCGTGGTCGTGATTGTGTTGCCCGCCGCGCCGAACGCGGCGTTGTCGTTGGCGCGTAATGTACCGCCGTTCAGCGTTATGCCGCCGCTGAACGTGTTCGCACCCGTCAGGAATAGCGTGCCGCCACCCGTCTTGGTGAGCCCGGCCGAGCCAGCGATGACAGCGCCGATCGTGGAAGTGCCGGTGGTCACCGTGACCGTCGGCGTCACGCCGCCGAGCGTCAGGGTGTTGGCGCCGGTTCCTGCGAGCGTGTAGCCGTTGGTGTTGAAGGTGAGCGCGTTGACGGTGATCGCCGAGCCCAGCGTTACGGTGCCGGCGGTGCCGGCGAAGATGGCGCGGTCGAGCGCGCCATTGTCCCATGGCTGGTTGTAGGGGCCGAGCACATCGCTGGAACTCGGGCTCCAGAAAAGATTGGTGAGGTTCCAGATGCCCGTGCCGCCGCTGCCGGCCGCGGTCTGGTTGACGTCCCAGTATCGGTCAGCCGCCGAAGCCGTGCCCGCAGCCAGGTTCGCAACAAGCGCGGCGGCCAGGAACGCAACAGCCGACTGGCGCGAGGCGCAGGAGAAAAGCTCGGCCACATTGGGCGCATAGCTCGCCGCAATACCCTTCCATTTCGTCATGCGGCCGCCGCGCATAAGGCGCGACCACGCGGCCCCTCGATTCCCAGCCTGAATCTCCTCAGCCGATGGGCTCGCCTGCGCTCCAGCAATCGCATTGAACATCATTTCGGGATCCCAAAAAGCTTGTGCCGGCGATGCCGGTCGGCGCGCCGTCGAAACAGAATCGATCGGTGAATCGTGCAGGACCGATGGCAGACGAGGTCCGCTTGCCATCCAGTTCAGAGCGGCGTGTGAGCCGCCCTCTAGTCGCCGTCTCTACGCAAGATCGCCCCCTCCAGCCGCCGCTCAATCGCGTGTGCCGCGCCCGACCTCCGCATGGCCGGATTCAACGCCCAAATCATTCGGGCGATGACCCCCTTGGCGCACAACTCTCGCGCGAGCTGATTATGGGCGATGTGGCTTTACTTTGTCTTTCAAGAAAGTCCGGTTTTTTTCAGAAAAACGCGATCCCTTGCAAAAATTGCGAACAGCATCACAGCGGACAGCCGCGGAAGTTGCGCCGCGCGCAATGGCTGCGGGACCGACTGCGCCAATCGCCAATATTTGCAGTTTCGCAGAAGCGCCGGCGCGAGGATCCCTCTTCTCCCCCTGTTCGCGGGAGAAGGTGGCCGCGTGAAGCGCGGCCGGATGAGGGGGTGAGCTCCGTCGGACGAGGGCAGGCAGCCTACGCCGCTTCCCGCACCTGATAATCCTTGACGGCGGCGAAGGTAATCGCCTTCCAGCGCTCCGCCTCGTAGTTCAGGCCGAACTCATGCGGGGCAAGGAATACGGGATCGCCGTCGAGATCGCGGGCGATATCGCCGCGATGGGCTTCGATGAAGCGCGTGAGCTCGGTCCGGTCGGCCGCCGAGATCCAGCGGCAGATGGAGAAGCGCGCCATCTCGAAATCGACGGGCAGGCCGTATTCCACGGACAGCCGCTCCCTCAGCACGTCGAGCTGCAGCGCGCCGACCACGCCGACGATGGCCGGCGAGCCATCGTCGGGCGAGAAGAGCTGCACGACGCCTTCTTCCGCCATCTGCTGGAGAGCCTCCTTGAGCTTCTTCGCCTTCATGGCGTCGCCAAGCCGTACGCGCCGCAGGATCTCGGGCGCGAAGTTCGGCACGCCGCGGAACAGTATGCCCTCGCCTTCTGTCAGCGTGTCGCCGATGCGCAGCGTGCCGTGGTTGGGAATACCCACCACGTCACCGGCATAGGCTTCGTCCGCCGTGATGCGCGAACGCGCGAAGAAGAATTGCGGAGCCGACAGGCTCATCGGCTTGCCCGTGCGGACGAGCTTCGCCTTCATGCCCCGCTGCAGCTTGCCTGAGCAGACCCGGACGAAGGCGATGCGGTCGCGGTGGTTGGGGTCCATGTTCGCCTGGATCTTGAAGACGAAGGCGCTCATGCCCGGCTCGGTCGCCTCGACCACGCGGCTGTCCGCCTCCTGGGCGCGTGGCGCGGGGCCGAAATCCCCGAGGGCCTCTATCAGGTCGCGCACGCCGTAATTGCGCAGCGCCGAGCCGAAATAGACCGGCGTCAAATGACCCTCGCGAAAAGAATCGAGATCGAACGGCCTGCAAGCCTCTCGCGCGAGTTCGAGTTCCTCGATGAAGGCCTCGCGCTCGTTGTCGGGAAGCAGCCCAGCCACGCGGTTGGAATCGGGCCCATGCACCGGCAGGCGCTCGACCTGCTCGTCGCTCTGGCGGACGGCGTTCTGGGCGAGATGGTAGGTGCCGGCGAAGGTCTTGCCCCGACCGACAGGCCATGTGACGGGGGCTGTGTCGAGCGCCAGCTTGGCCTCGATCTCGTCGAGGATCTCGAAGGGATCGCGGCTTTCGCGGTCCATCTTGTTGACGAAAGTGATGATGGGAATGTCGCGCAACCGGCACACCTCGAACAGCTTCAGGGTGCGCGGCTCGATACCTTTCGCCGCATCGATGACCATGACCGCCGAATCCACCGCGGAGAGGGTACGATATGTGTCGTCGGCGAAGTCTTCGTGGCCGGGCGTGTCCAGCAGGTTGAAGACGTTTTCACCATATTCGAAGGTCATCACCGAAGTGACGACGGAGATGCCGCGCTCGCGCTCGATCTTCATCCAGTCCGAGCGGGTCTGGATTCGATCCTTCTTAGCTTTCACCTCGCCGGCGAGCTGGATCGCGCCGCCGAACAGCAGCAGCTTTTCGGTGAGCGTGGTCTTGCCGGCGTCCGGATGCGCGATGATCGCGAAAGTGCGGCGGCGCGCGACCGCCTTTTTGATGTCTTCGGCCAATGGAGAAACCCTGTCATGCGGCAGGGAACGATGCGTTCCCGCCCGCGAAGATGGAAACCGCAATGCCATCGCGCAAGGGCAGGAAACGACGCTCCCCGCGCCGTCGTTTGGCGGCTTCTAACAGGAGCATCCGCTGGAGTCGAATAGGAAATACGTGGTCAGCCCGCGGCCGGCAGTTGGGTCCGTTTGCCTCTGCCCTGCGTGCGTTCGTAAAGCTCGCGCACGATGGTGCTCGCGGTGGTCTCGAACAGGAAGGGCAGGAAGGCGTGGGTAAGGGCTGCCGCGCCAGCCATGAAAAGCCGCGAGGCGAACCAGGCGGCAAATGCCATGTGGCTGAAATAGGATTCGCCTACCGTGCCTGGGTGATCGGTGAAAAACCTGAACAGTCGCGCGCCCATCATTCCCTCTCTTTCGACCATGCGAGCCATTGTGCGAAGCATTGACCTCATCCTGCCACGGCTCCGGGAAACGCCGATCCCAAATTATCCTTGATATCTGGGAAATCTTGGGACAACTGTCCCGACATGGATGTCAAAATCGACGCTCTCGATCGAAGAATCCTTGCCGAGCTGCAACGCGACGGCACGCTTTCCGTCGACCAGATATCGGCACGGGTCGGCCTGTCACGCAACGCCTGCTGGCGACGCGTGCGCGTTTTGGAGGGCGAAGGCGTGATCACCGGACGGGTCGCCCTGATCGACGCGGAAAAGCTGGGGCTCGGCCTTTCCGTCTTCATCCTGGTCCGGACCTCGAACCATGACCCGGAGTGGCTCACCCGATTCCGCGAGGCCGCGACGTCCTTCCCGGAAATCACCGGCGTCTACCGCATGTCCGGCGATCTCGACTACGTGCTGCGTGCCCGCGTCGCCGACGTCAAAGCCTATGACCGGCTCTACCAGCGTCTTATCGCCAAGGTCCCGCTGTCAGACGTCTCCGCTTCCTTCGTCATGGAAGAGATCAAGGAAACGACGGTGGTGCCGATCGAAATCCGTTGATAAAAGGCCTTCGACGGTTGACCTCGCGGCGGGAGGCTCCGATAGGGCTGCGCTCATGACTACCCCCTCGACCAATCCTGTTCTCGGCGTCGTTCGTTTGGCCCACGCCAACGGGCTGGCGCTGCCGGCCTACGAGACCTCCGGGGCCGCCGGCCTCGATCTGCGTGCCGCCGTCGCTGACGATCGTCCCATGCTCATCCTCCCGGGGAAACGCGCGCTGGTGCCGACCGGCCTCGTTCTTGAGATCCCGGAGGGCTTCGAGGGCCAGGTCCGGCCACGTTCCGGCCTCGCCTTCAAGCACGGCATGACCTGTCTCAACACGCCGGGCACGATCGACTCCGACTATCGTGGCGAAGTGAAGGTGCTGCTCGTCAATCTCGGCGAGGAAGATTTTCTGGTGACCCGGGGCATGCGCATCGCACAGCTCGTGATCGTACCCGTCAGCCGCGCGAGCGTCGAGGAGCGCGGCGCCGCTGCCGGAACCACGCGGGGTAGCGGCGGCTTCGGCTCGACCGGAACCGCATGACAGTCCCGAAACTGGTCATCTTCGACTGCGATGGTATCCTGGTCGACACAGAAGGGCTTGGCAATCGGCGCCTCGCCAACTGGCTGACCGACGCCGGCTATCCGATAGCCTATGAAGATTGCCGGCGGCGTTTTGCCGGACGCAGCATGGTTTCGATCGCGGCCGAGGTGGAAGCGGAAGGCGTTCTCCTCGGCGCCGATTTCGTAGAACGCTGGAACCTGGCCCTCCCCGACCTCTTCGCCAATGGCGTCGAAGCAATCCCCTATGTCCGTGAGTTCATCGGAGATGTCCAGACGGCCGGACTCTCGTTCTGCGTAGCGACCTCGGCACGCCTCACCAAAATGCAGATCACGCTCGGCGCGACGGGCCTCCTGCCTCTGTTCGAGGGGCGCATGTTCAGCGCCACCATGGTCGGGCGCGGCAAGCCCGCGCCGGATCTTTTCCTGCACGCCGCGGAGACGCTGAGCTTCGCGCCGCGGGACTGTGTGGTGATCGAGGACAGCGTGCCGGGAACGCAGGCCGGAGTCGCGGCCGGAATGCGCGTCTTTTCCTATTGCGGCGATCCCATGGCCGACCGCGACGGGCTGGCTGCGGCCGGCGGGATTCTCTTCGACGACATGCGCGATCTCGCCCGGCTCCTGCCGATCCACTGACCACCCGTCGGAACCCGATTACCAATCGCTCGTTCCTTGCCGAACAGGAAAGGAACAAGCCATGCCCACAGCGAGCGAGCTCGAAACCAAGTTCTGGAAAGCGCTGAAGTCCGACATGACCGTCATGCTCGGGCTGGACGGCGTCGAGGACGGTCACACCAGACCGATGACGGCGCAGATTGAAGGCGATGAAGGCGGACCGATCTGGTTCTTCACCGCCAAGGACACAGACCTGGTGCAAAAGATCGTCGGCGAGGACAGGGCGATCGCAACCTTCGCATCGAAAGGTCATGACCTCTTCGCCACGATTCATGGGACGCTCCGGGTGGACAATGACAGGGCCGTGATCGACAGGCTATGGAATCGCTTCGTCGCAGCCTGGTATGAGGGCCGAAAGGACGACCCCAAGCTCACCCTCCTGCGCCTCGATCCCGAGCGCGCCCAGATCTGGCTGGACGGCTCGAGTCTCGTCGCCGGTATCAAGATCATGTTGGGCTACGATCCGAAGGAGGAATACAAGGACAACGTGGCCAAGATTCCGTTAGACTGACGATCGGAGGAATTGTCTCTCCGCCACCAAGTACCCGTTGGAACGCCTTTCTGCTCGTTATAGAATTGGTCGTGTTCAATCGACGGGCGGTGCCATGGGAATCGACTCAATCGAGAAGGGCGAGATCAAGAAGGGCGAGACGTTCAGAGCGCTTCACGAAGCGACGGGCGCCTTCGTAATACCCAACCCTTGGGACATCGGCACCGCCAAACTGCTCGCTTCCTTCGGCTTCAAGGCGCTGGCCACGACCAGCGCCGGCTTCGCCTTCTCACGCGGTCTGCCCGATGGCGGCGTCGGCTTCGAGGCGATGATCCACCATTGCCGCGAAATCGCCGGCGCGACCGACCTGCCCGTCTCGGCGGACCTTGAAAAGGGCAAGGGCGACAGCGCGGAAAGCGCGGGCGAGACGATCTTCGCAGCGGATGCAGCTGGCCTCGCCGGCTGCTCGATCGAGGATCATACCGGCGACCCTGCCAGCCCGATCTACGATTTCTCCCATGCGGTCGAGCGTGTCGCTGCAGCGGCGGAAGCTGCCCGGGCGCTAAAGCGCGATTTCGTATTCACGGCGCGAGCCGAGAACTTCCTTTGGGACAGGCCCGACATGGACGATACGATCAGGCGGCTCCAGGCCTTCGAGAAAGCAGGCGCTGACGTGCTCTACGCCCCGGGCCTTACCGACATCGCGAGCGTGCGAACGATCTGCTCGGCCGTCTCCAAGCCCGTCAATGTGCTTGCCACGCCAGGATTTACCGTTGCCGAACTGGCTGAGGCGGGAGCGAGCCGCATCTCGCTCGGCTCCAAGCTCACGACCTTCTGCTTCGGCATGCTGCAGAATGCGGCGCACGAGATCCTGCACGAGGGCAAGTTCAATTTCGCCCGGGCGGCGATGCCCTTTCCAAAGCTCCAGACCTTGTTCGCAACGGGCAAATGACCGCGCTCACGGTAACCGACATGCACACCGGCGGCGAGCCGGTGCGTATCGTGACGGGCGGCTATCCGGCGATCCCGAAAGGCACGATCCTCGAGAAGCGGGCCTTCGTGCGCGACCATCTCGACCACCTGCGCAGGATGCTCATGTTCGAGCCGCGCGGTCACTACGACATGTACGGCGTCCTGCCGGTGGAGCCAGACCTGCCGGGGGCGGACCTCGCCGTGCTCTTCATGCATAATGAAGGTTATTCGACGATGTGCGGCCATGCCGTCATCGCGCTGGGTCGCTATGCCGTGGATCAGGGCATCGTGGCGGCCAGGGCGCCGGTCACCACGGTCAACATCGAATGCCCGTGCGGCATGGTGGTCGCTCAGGTTCAGCTCGAGAAGGGCAAGGCCGGCACCGTGTCCTTCGAAAGCGTGCCCGCCTTTGCCGCCGCGCTCGACCGGAAGGTGGACCTCCCCGGCTACGGAGAAATCGTTTTCGACGTCGCCTATGGCGGAGCCTTCTACGCCCTCGCCGACTGCCGGCAGTTCGGGCTCGCCTTCGGCAGGAGCCGTGCCCGCGACTTCGTCGACGCGGCCGGCGCCCTGACGAATAGGCTGAAGAGAGACTTCTCCCTCTCTCATCCCGACCATTCCGACCTCGCCTTTCTCTACGGCACGATCCTGACCGACGGGGGCGATGGCGCGGATGGCGTGGCCACACGGAATATCTGCGTCTTCGCCGACGACGAGGTCGACCGCTCGCCGACCGGATCCGGCGTCACCGCGCGCCTCGCCGCCATGCATGCCAAGGGCGCGGTCGCGGCAGACGAGACGCGGCTCTTCGAGAGCATCGTCGGCTCGCAATTCTCAGGCTCGGTCGCACGGACCACCAACCTCCCCGACGGCCGTCCCGGCATCGTGGCGCATGTCGGCGGCCGTGCGTTCTATACGGGAAAGGCCGAGTACGTTCTTGAAGAAGATGACACGCTGGGCCGCGGCTTTCTCGTTCGGTAGCAACCTGGTGCACACAGAACTGGCCCTGTCCCTGCCGCTGCTTTCATGCCATAAGCACCGCCATTCTCTTTCAGGACCGAAGTCATGACGCTTGCCGGTTTCATTGCCTATTCGGGCGCCCTCGCAGTCGCCGCGGCCATTCCCGGCCCCGGCGTGACCGCTCTGGTCGCCAGGGCGCTCGGATCGGGTTTCCGCTCGTCGCTGTTCATGGCCTTCGGACTGGTGCTGGGCGACCTCACCTATCTCAGCGCCGCGGTGCTCGGCCTGGCCTTCATCGCCCAGACGTTCGGCACCGTATTCCTGCTCATCAAGTGGCTGGGCGTGGCCTACCTCGCCTGGCTCGCCTGGGGCTTCTGGAGAAGCGGCATCACGGCGGAGACGATCGAGGCGCGCCGGGGCAAGGGCGGGGCGCTGTCGAGCCTGGTCGCTGGGCTCACCGTCACGCTCGGCAACCCGAAGACGATGATCTTCTATCTGGCGCTGACGCCGACGCTGGTCGACCTGCGGACGATCACCGCGACCGATTTCGGTATATTGGCGGCCTGCACGGTTGCGGTGCTGCTGATCGTGCTCGTGCCGTATCTGGCCCTTGCGGCCAAGGCGCGCTGGCTCCTTCAGACGCCACGCGCGCTCAAGGCGCTGAACCGGACCGCGGCCGGTTTCATGGCCGGCGCGGCGGCGGCGATCGCAGTTCGCTAAAGACAGGGGCCGCGGCCCCGTCCTCGACATATCCGAGCATTGGAGAATCACATGGACAATCCCGTCACCCATGTTCCCGGCCGAGGCCGGATCTATGATTCCATCACCCAGACCATCGGCGACACGCCCATGGTGCGGCTCGACAAATTCGCCCGGGAAAAGGGGATCGTCGCCAATCTCATCGCCAAGCTCGAGTTCTTCAACCCGATCGCCAGCGTGAAGGACCGCATCGGCGTCGCCATGATCGAGTCTCTCGAAGCTGCGGGCCGGATCACGCCCGGCCGCACGGTTCTGGTGGAGCCGACCTCCGGAAATACCGGCATTGCGCTCGCCTTTGCCGCCGCAGCAAAAGGCTACAAGCTCATCCTGACCATGCCGGAAACGATGTCGGTCGAGCGTCGCAAGATGCTCTTGCTGCTCGGTGCCGAACTCGTTCTCACCGAAGGCGCGAAGGGCATGAAGGGCGCAATCGCCAAGGCAGAGGAACTGGTTCAATCCCTCCCGGACGCTGTCATGCCGCAGCAATTCGACAACCCGGCCAATCCCGAGATCCATCGCGTCACGACGGCCGAGGAGATCTGGAACGACACCAAGGGCGAGATCGACATCTTCGTCGCGGGCATCGGCACCGGCGGCACGATCACCGGCGTCGGCCAGGTGCTGAAGCCTCGCCGTCCCGGCCTGCATGTCGTTGCTGTCGAGCCGGAAGCCTCGCCCGTGCTTTCGGGCGGCAACCCCGGTCCGCACAAAATCCAGGGCATAGGCGCCGGCTTCGCGCCGAAGGTTCTCGACACCTCGATCTTTGACGAGATCGTCACCGTTTCGAACGACGACGCCTTCTCCAATGCCAGGCTCGTAGCGCGGCTCGAAGGCCTACCTGTCGGCATCTCGTCGGGCGCGGCCCTCCATGCCGCCACGATCGTTGGTTCCCGGCCCGAAAATGCCGGGAAAAACATGGTGGTGATCATCCCCTCCTTCGCCGAGCGTTATCTTTCGACCGCACTCTTCGAGGGGCTTGGCGCGTAATCGGGACGCTCAGCTCCTGCGGGCTCAGCGCAGGCGCCCATACTCTTCCTTCAGCGCCCGTCGGAGCACCTTGCCATAGGCGTTCTTGGGCAACTCGGATGTGAAGAACACGTGCTTGGGTTTCTTGAAGCTTGCCAGTCTGGCTTTGCAGAAGGCAAGCACTGCTTCCCGGTCCAATCGGGGGTCGTCGGCCACCACTGCGACTGCGACGCTCTCGCCCCACTCGGCATCCGGCAGGCCAAACGCGATCACTTCGCGTACCGCCGGATGCGCGGCGATCACATCCTCTACTTCCTTGGGATAGATGTTGGTGCCGCCCGAGATGATCGTATCGTGACGCCTGTCGAGCACGCGCAGCCGACCACCCCGATCGAACTGACCGATATCGCCCGTATGGAGCCAACCACCTCGCAGGGCAGTCGCTGTCGCCACCGGATTGTCCCAATATCCCCGCATGACAACGTCGCCGCGCACACAGATCTCCCCGTCTTCGCCGGGTCCGACCTCGGGATCGCTCCCATCTACGAGCCTCACCTCGACGCCTGAGCGAACATATCCAGCCGACAGCAGTGTTTCGTCGTCGGCATCCGCGTGATCACGCCCGGGGAGATAGGAGATCGTCATCGGCGCTTCGCCTTGGCCGTAGAGCTGGTGGAAAATCGGTCCGAAGCGCGCGACCGCCGCCTTGATGTGTTCCAGATGGATCGTCGCGCCGCCATAGATGACACCCCGGAGCGAGCCGATGTCGTCTCGGTGGGCGGCGTCGAGCAGCCGCACGATCATGGTCGGTGCCACGAAGGCGAAAGCCGTGATCCTTTCGGTCGCGACCATCTCCAGGACATCGTCGGGCTGGAAGCTCTGGCGGTCGGATATGATGTTCTCCGCCCCCCGCGCCAGCGAAGGAAGCAGGTAGAGCCCGCTGCCATGCGAGAGCGGCGCGACGTGCAGAACACGATCGTCGGGGCGGAAGTCGAAGACATCCGCAAGACAGTTCACGGCGGCAGCGATCAGGTTTCGATGAGTGAGGGTCGCCCCCTTGGGGCGGCCTGTGGTGCCTGAAGTGTAAAAGATCCAGACCGGGTCGTCTCTGTCTACCTCGGCGGGCGGCGCATCGGGTGTGTCGAGCAGTTCGATTTCGTCCACGGCGAGTATCCGCGCTGAACCTGCGGGACTTAGCCCGTCGCGCAAGGGCTGGACATGCTCCCGATGTGTGACGATCACCTTGGGCGCGCAGTTCCCGGCGATCCAGGCCACCTCGACCGGATGGAGCTTCGCATTGACCGGCACGACGACGAATCCCGCGCGCATCGCGCCCAGCAGGAGCGCCGGGTAGTCAAAACCGTTCCTCAGGAAGAGCAGGATGCGATCACCCTTCGCGCAGCCATGGCTCGCAAACAGCGCTCCTGCGGCACGCGCCGCGGCATCGAGCTCGCCATAACTCAGCCGCCGTTCGCCATAGCGGATGGCGGTCGCTTCGGCTCGGCGTCGCATGGCGTCGGCGAACATGGAGTAGATGTTCATGGCTTACCTTCCGCAAGGCGGGCGGGCCGCCGCAAGAGCGCCCTGCCTGCCCTCATGGACGATCGCCGCCTTGTCCCTGTGACGGCGGCTTTCGTGCGTGAACCCTGGGGCGTCGTCTTCAATTGGTGCGGGCGAGCACTCGGTTGCGCAGAATGCCGATTCCCTCGACTTCCAGTTCGACCACGTCCCCATGCTTCAGGAACTTCATGTGCTCGACGCCGCAGCCATTGCCAACGGTGCCGGAGCCGAAGAATTCTCCCGGATAGATCGTCTCCGAGCGGGAGATGTGTGCCAGCAGATCCTCGAACTTCCAGTGCATCGTGGAACTCGATCCGCGGCCCCATTCCTCGCCGTTGACGCGGCAGATCATGGTGAGATTGTATGGGTCCTTCAACTCGTCGGCCGTCACGAGACAAGGGCCCATGGCGTTGCCCTTGTCAAAGTCCTTGCCCTTTGCCGGGCCTAGCTGGCCGCCCATCTCAGCCGTCTGGGCGTCTCGCGCGGAGAAGTCGTTGAAAATGGTGTAGCCGTAAATGTAGTCGCGCGCCTTGTCCCGGGCGATATCGACACCTTTACGCCGGACGAAGAATCCGAACTCCAGCTCGAAATCCATGAGCTTCGAGTAGGAGGGCCAAACCACATCCTCGTCGGTACCGATGACCGAGAAGCGGTTGGCCTTGTAGTAGATAGGCTGCTCGTAGAAGGTCTTGGGGACGGCAAAGATGCCCTTCTCCTCGAACTCCTTCATCGCCGCCTCCGGATCGGGCGTTGCGTTGGCGCGGATGCGTCGAACGGCGTTGAACGATTGCTTCAGATGCAATTCGAAGCAAAGGCAGTCCCGGATCTGCGGCGGGACCGGTACCGGCGCGAGCAACTTGACCGACGCACGGTCGGTCAAGCTCCCCGATGCCGCCTTCTTGAGCGTCTCGTAGGCGCGGTCCAACGCTGCGTCACCCGCTTCGATCATGGAAAGAACGGCGCCGAATGGAGCGTAGTCCTCGCTAAACGCCTCGGAATGGGCCGCGGCAAGATCGACGATCTTGCGTTCGCCCTCCACCAGCGCGCCCGCGCGCTGCTTTCCGTCCTTCTCGTATGTTACCAGTTTCATCTCTCTCCTCCCGAAAACTCATGCCTGTTCGGTCAACTTGATTTGGGCCGCGCCGGCACCCGTCCGTGCTTCAGGGCGGCGTGAAGCATCGTCACCAGGTGGCGAGAGGTCTCCATCTCGTCCTCGGGATCGCAAAGACCGCCTGAAAGGCGGCTGATGCGACCGGTGTCGGACATGATGAAGACCATGGCACCGAGCATGATCTGATATCCCCAGTGCAACTCCTCGACGCGGCGGTCCGGCAGCGCCTTCGTCAGCGCCTCGATCACGCGGTGCGCAATGGGGTCGAAGAACTCCTGGATGATCCCGCGTTCGTCCGCCTTCGGATCCGAGACCTCGCGCGCGAGGATGCGAGCGTAGCTCGAGTTCTTCTCGGCGCTGCGCATGTGCAGGTTGGGGACAAGCACCGCCTTGATGACGAGTTCCAGCTTGCGGTCCGGATCCGTTTCCATATCGGCGAGGCGCAATCCCGAGATACGCTGGTCGATAATCATGGGCAGGCGCATCTCGAAGATCGCGCGATAAAGGCCCTCCTTGCTGCCGAAGTGATAGTTGATCAGCGCAACCGGCACGTCCGCGCGCAACGCGATCTGGCGGACCGAGACGCCATCGAAGCCGTGCTCGGCGAATTCCAGCTCCGCGCTTTCGAGAATGCGCGCACGCGTCGCCCCGGGATTGCGGTGCGACGGCTCAATACTCTCAACCGCTTGGTTCGATCGCGATCTCTTGGCCATGCTCATGAGCACCAATGTTGGAAGAGCGACCGAATCCGGAGCGCCTGACTGGCAGTATTGAACGAGATTACAATTTTCTTGTCAACTTGTTCAAACGTGCTACGGTTCGGTCGTGGACGGACCGGCGGGAGAGACCAGTTTGTCTGACCAGGGGAGGATTTGCATGTTCCGTACTGCTTTCATGGGCGGCGCAGCCGCTGTGGCGCTCGGCCTGGGCGCTGCCCACGCTTGGGCTCAGGAAACCATCAATCTCACGGTTGCGACCGGCCATCCCGAGGTGTTCCTCTGGGTGAAGCACATCAAGGAAACGTTCATTCCGACGCTCAATGCCGAGCTTGCCAAGACGGGAGAGGTGAAGATCAACTGGACCGAGGGTTATGGCGGCACGATCGTCAAGCTCGGATCCGAGGTCGAGGCGTTCCAGCAGGGCATCATCGATGTGGGGCAGATGAGCGGCGTGTTCAGTCCCGCGCAGATGGGCCTGCTCAACCTGACCTATGCAATGCCATTCGGGCCGACCGACGCGCGCCAGGTGACTGAAGCCGTCGAGGCTGCACTCACCGAGACCGAGGGCGCGCTGGCGAAGCTCGAAGAGGCCACGGGCGTGGTCTACATCGGCGGCGGCATTGCGATCGACGGTTACAACATCGCCTCGACGAAGGCGTTGGCAAAGCTTGGCGACATGCAGGGCGTGAAGCTCGGCGGCGCGGGGCCCAATCTCGCATGGCTCAACGGCACCGGCGCCGTCGGGGTGCAGGGCAGCTACGTGACTTTCTACAACGACATCAAGACAGGTGTTTACGACGGCAACATCGGCTGGATGACCGCTCAGGCCCCGGCGAAGCTCTACGAGGTTGCGCCTTACTGGAACGAGGTCGGCTTCGGCGCGATGTATATCGGCGGGCTCGGCGTCTCCAAGATGCAATGGGACACGTTCTCGGACGACACCAAAAAGGCGTTCCGGACCGCGGCCGCCGCCTACACCAAGGCGTATTTCGAGGAACAGGACCAGCGCTACGAGGCTGCCAGGAAGACGCTGACCGACAATGGCGGCCAAGTCGTCACTTTCGATGAGGCGGATAAAAAAGCCTGGATCGAGAAACTGCCGAATCCGACGGAAGCCTGGATGAAGGCGGCCGAATCGCGCGGGGAGCCAGGACGCAAGGTGCTGGAAGCCTATCGCGACAAGCTCAAGACAGGTGGGTTCACCTTCGTTCGCGATTATCTCGCCAACTAGCTGCGCTGCGCGCCGAACATTTGTCACAGTCTCAACGGAAAGGCCGGCCGCAAGCCGGGAAGGGCAGATCATGGCAGGAGAATCAGCCATACCGCTCGAAGAAGGCCCGCCGGCGACGCACGGCGTATTCGCGCGGGTTATCGGCGTCATGAATGCGGTCGGCACGCTATGGATCATCGGATTGATGGTTCTGATCAATGCCGACATCTTGGGGCGAAGCTTCCTGCACCACCCCGTCGCCGGCGTCCCGGAACTCGTTGCCTTCTCAATTGTCGGCATCGTCTTCCTGCAGCTTGCACACACGCTGCGCTCCGGCGCGATGACACGCTCCGACGTGCTGCTCGGGATGCTCGAGCGACGCGCACCCCGAGCCCGCTTCATCCTGCTCGCGAGTTTCCACCTGGTCGGCGGCGTGATGATGGCCCTGATTGCATGGAAGTTTTGGCCGAGCGCCACCTCGGCCTGGCTCCATCCCGAGCGCAACTTCATGGGCAATCCCGGCTTCTTCACCGTCCCCCAGTGGCCGCTGTTTATCCTGATCTTCCTCGGCATCGTGGCAACGGCGATCCAGTTTCTTCTCCTGTCGTGGAGGGACTTCATGGCAGCGGGCGAGGTGCGGTCATGAGTGGCGTCGAGATCGCGCTGCTATCCATCGCGGCGATGCTGATCCTGATCTATTCGGGCATGCATGTCGCAATCGCGCTGATCCTGCTTTCCTTCTGCGGCGTGTGGTTGCTGCGCGGCAATTTCGACATCGCATCGAACATGCTGGTGCTCGCCTTCAAGGATTCCATCAGCGACTATCTTTTCGGCGTCGTGCCCCTTTTCGTGCTGATGGGCCTTCTTGTGGCGGTCGCCGGCATCGGGCGCGACACGTTCGAGGTGGCGGCACAACTCTTCCGACGCATTCTCGGCGGTCTCGGCATCGCCACAGTCGCCGCGAACGCCGTGTTCGCGGCGATCACCGGCATCTCCATTGCGTCGGCGGCCGTCTTTACCAAGGTCGCCGTGCCTGAGATGATCCGGCATGGCTATACGGGCCGTTTCGCCGTCGGGGTTGTCGCCGGTTCGTCCGTGCTCGGCATGCTCTTGCCGCCCAGTTTGCTCTTCATTCTCTACGGTGTTCTGACGGAGCAATCGGTCGGCTCATTGTTCATAGCGGGCATCCTCCCGGGCATCCTGCTCTCGCTCGTCTACTGCGCCGGCATTTTCGCCATGGGCCGCTGGTGGCCGGCGTTCATCGGTGGCCGGCGCGCCGAGGAATACAACCCCGCCAATGACATGGGCCTGCTCGAGATGGCCAACAAGCTCGCGCCGATCGTCATTCTCGTCGCACTGGTGCTCGGCGGCATCTACGGCGGCTATTTCACGCCCACCGAGGCGGGCGCGGCCGGTGCCCTGGGCGCCCTCCTCATCTCGCTGGCAAAACGACGGCTCACCTGGGCCGGTTTCTGGCAGGTTCTCGTTCAGACCGGGCATACGACGTCGTCGATCTGTTTCCTGATCGTGGGCGCCAGCCTCTACTCGCGCATGCTGGCGATGTCGGGCATGCCCGGTTGGCTCGGTTCCTGGGTGCTGGAATCGGGGATGGGCGTGACGGGCATCATCGTCGCGCTGATGGTGGTCATCGTCCTGCTCGGCACCATCCTGGACTCCGCCTCGATCATGTTGCTGACACTGCCGATCGCCATTCCGATCCTGACCGGCATGGATGTCGACCTGATCTGGCTCGGCGTGCTGGTCGTTCTGTCCGTCGAGATCGGCCTGCTGACGCCGCCCTTCGGCATCGCGGTCTTCGTGGTCAAAGCCACATTGGGCCCGGAGAGCAAGATCTCGCTCAACGAGATCTTCATGGGCGCGCTGCCTTTCGCCGCGATGATGTTCCTTGTTCTCATCATCGTCTTCTTCTTCCCTGCGCTGGCGACGGCGCTGATCTGACAAATCAAGGAGCCGAAAAATGGCCAAGTGGCAGTACACCAAAGGCATTCACGACATCGGCAACGGCTGCTGGGCCTATCTCCAGCCCGACGGCAGTTGGGGCTGGTCCAATGCCGGGCTGATCACCGACGGCGAGGCGAGCCTCTTGGTCGACACGCTGTTCGACCTCAAGCTGACCGCCGAGATGCTGGACACGATGCGGGCTGCCGTACCGCAGGCGAACCGCATAGGCACGCTGGTAAACACCCATGCCGATGGAGACCACACCTTCGGCAATCAGCTGGTGAAGGATGCGCGCATCATCGGCACCCAAGGGACGGTCGACGATTTCAGGCGCTTTGATCCTGCATTGCTCGAAAAGGTCTGCCTCAATGCGGAGCAATATGGCAGCGCCGGCGTTTTCATGCGCGAATGCTTTCGGCCATTCGACTTTTCCGGCATCGAGCTCACCCCGCCGAACGAAGTGTTCTCAGGAACGATGGATATTATGGTGGGCGCCAAGACTGTGCGTCTCATAGAGGTGGGGCCGTCACATTCCCTGGGCGACGCCCTCATCTATGTCCCGGACGACAAGGTCCTCTTTACCGGCGACATCCTCTTCACCGAAGGCACCCCCATCGCTTGGTACGGACCGGTCAGGCGTTGGATCGACGTGTGCGACATGGTGCTCGACATGGATGTCGAGACCATCGTGGCCGGACATGGCCCGATCTCGACGAAGGACGATGTGCGAAACATGCGTGACTACCTCCAGCACATCACCGATCGCGCACGACCGCTTTACGAGGCTGGGATGGACTATCTCGCTGCCTCCTACAAAATCGACCTCGGCAACTATCGTGATTGGAACGATGCCGAACGGGTGGTGGTTACGCTTCAGACACTCTTCGACGATTTCGACAATGCCCCGGAGAGACCTGTCCGGGCGCCGATACCCTACTTCGCCGAGATGAAGAGCTTCCGTCACCATCTTGGACGGGGGCCCGTTCACGAGGCCTACTGCCAGGCCTGCGGTCACAACCACGAGGCCTGACCAGGGGCCTTCCGGTCGCAACGGGTCTCCTCCCGGCCGTCCCTCCACCGCAGGGGAGGGATATCGCCGGAAGAAGACCCCTATGATTAGGGCTGGCCGTGGCCGCGCAGGATGGCTTCGGCCGCGTCCGACAGCACCTGGCAGCCAAGCACGATGTCGGCGTCGGCGGTGTTCTCAGTCCAATGATGGCTGATGCCGCCAATGCTGGGCACAAAGAGCATGCCGGCCCGCAGCTTGCGAGCCACCACCTGCGCGTCGTGGCTGGCGCCGCTCGGCATTCTGACGTGGACGCCAGGGGCGTAACGTTCCGCCGCCACCTCTAGCGCATCCTGGAAGCTCGCATCCATATGCCATGGCCGTCCGGTGGCGATGCGCTCGACCTCCGCGCGGCAGCCGGTCCCGGCCTCGGTCCGCTCCACCAGTTTCCGCAGAGTCGTATCGAGCCGTTCGAGGACCCGGATCTCGGCATCTCGGAACTGGAACAGCATCTCTGCTTTCCCGGGGATGATGCTCATGGCGCCCGGCTCCAGGCTGATGCGGCCTGTCGTCCATACCGAGCGTGGGCCGGCCACCTTGGGGAACTCGTCCGCGATAGCCATCGCCAGTGTCGCCGCTGCAACTCCGGCGTCCTTGCGGATCGCCATGCGCGTGGTGCCTGCATGGTTCTGGACGCCGTGAAACACGATCCGGTACTGCCAGATGCCGACGATGCTGGTGACGATCCCTATGCGCTGGCCGGCAGCCTCGAGAGCATCGCCTTGCTCGACATGGGCCTCCAGATAACCAACATAGCGCTCTGGCTCCACCAGCGTCCGCGGAACCCCGGCGAGCCCGGCTTCCCTCAGAGCCTCCCTGAGCGGCCGGCCATGGTCGACGTTCACCGCGCGATCGAGCTCTGTTTCCTCGATATCGCCTACAAAGGATCGGCTTCCCAGGAGATCGACATAGTGGCTTTCCTCATCCGCCCAGGCGACCGGAGCAATGGGAAGAGCGGCTCAATCCGGGGTCTCCGCGAAAGCACGAGCGATCTCTAGACCGTAGATGACGCCGAGCGCGCCATCGAGCCAACCTGCATGGTTCTGGGATTCGGCATGCGAACCGATCAGCAGCGCGGGCCGCTCCGTCGACGGCGTCCCGAAGACGTTCCCCACCCCATCGATATGAGCCTTGAGCCCCACGGCTTCGTACTGCCGGGCAAGCCAGTGGCGGCTCTCCATATCCGCTTTGGAATAGGTCGGGCGGTGAACGCCTGTCTTATACCCACCAAATTCGGCGAACCGTCTCAGGTCCCCAAGCAGTCTCCCGGCATCGATGTTCGGCACTGTGTCACACCTCGAATGCGGGGCCATGGCGCGGAAAGCCTATCCGGATTCGATGCGGGAAAGCGAGCCATCATGCCGGCGCGGCCGGCTCGATCGCCCCTGTCCGCCCTGCGATCAAGGCTTGTTGGACAGGAAGGCGAGCCCTGTTACGCTGGGCTCATGAGATCTTTACCCGATGGCCCTTTGTCGCTCGCGCTCGTTGTCATGACGGCGTTGCTTGCTGGCTGCGGCTCGCTGAAGTCCGGCAGGTCACATTCCGCCAATTACCAGACGATGAATTGTATCGAGCTCAACAACGGGATCGCCGATACTGCCACGGGTATCAGTCGAGCGGCGATCACGCGCGAGAACATCAATGTTCCCTTCTGGGTCCCAGGCGGAGCAAGCGCCAAGGCAAAGTTGCAGAACAGGCAGACAGCCAGGATCGAGCGCTTCAGACAGGAACAGACCTTGCTGAAAACCACGCGGGCGAGCCGCTGTCCCTAAGCCGACTCACTGTGGTCGGAACGCGGAGCGGCCATTGGCAGGCTAGGATGACAGGATAAAGTAGATTTTCACGAAAGCTGAGCTTCGATGGCGGCCTTGTCTATCACCGACCATACCTTCTCAATCCGTTCGTCCCTGAACTCATAGAGTACGTTCTCGGTGAAGCAGACTCGTTTCCCGTTCACAGGAAGGCCGAACAAGCGCCCGGTCGGCGTACAGTCGAAACGCAGGCGACTGGCGACGCGGGGCGGCTCGGTAACAAGCAGATGAATGTCGAAATAGAGATCCGGAATGGCGCGAAAATCGGCCTGCAGCATCCTGCGATATCCTGATAGCCCGATCCGTTTACCGTTGTAGTGAACTTCCTCGTGTATAAACTGAGCCAAATTTGGCCAATCCTGTCCGTTCAGACAAGCGATGTAGCTTCGATAGATTTCAGAGAGGTCGGCTTGTGTCATGGGCTTTGCTCCGCGTGTGGAAGTAGGTCGCCGATAGGTTATGGCTGATATCCACCCGACCGGATATCTTCACAGCGTCCCATATCGAGCAAGAGTATTGCACAAGGGCTCGGCATCCGTGCCTAATGGCCAAAACGAGCATAGCCAATGACGCCAAGCATCCGACGCGACGCAGAACACCATCAACGTGGCACATTGTGGCTCGTTGCGAGCTCCCGGATACTGCCCGACCGCTAGGGCCATGGTTCGGCGATACTACAATCTCCCCTCGCTCAATGCGCTCGCAGCTTTCGAAGCGGCCGCGCGGCACCAAAGCCTGACCAAGGCCGCCGAGGAGTTGAACGTCACGCCCGGCGCCGTTTCCAAGCAGGTGAAGATGCTGGAAGAAGAACTCGGTGGACCGCTCTTCGTCAGGCGTCACCGGGCACTTGAACTCACCCGCGAGGGCGAGACCATGGCGGCGGCCTTGCGGGAAGGATTTGAGCGCATGGCGGCAACCTTCAAGCAGGTGCGGATGGGAGGAGCGTTGAACGTCACCATCGGCAGCACCATGGCGCTTGCGCAGCTATGGCTGATGCCGAGGCTGAGCGTGTTCTGGAACTGTCACCAGGACATCGTCATAGATCACCTGATCTCCGATCATCCTCATGGCCTTGACCGCCCCGATGTCGATCTTCGGATTCGATATGGTGACGGCGAGTGGCCGGGCGAGATCGCAGCCAAGCTGTATGACGACCGAATCCTTCCAGTAGCAAGTCCCGACTTCGTTCGCGAGCACGCCGTTCGCTCGCTTGACGATTTGGCCGAACTGCAACTCCTTTCGGTCGAAGGCGTCGATTGGACGTGGACCACCTGGGCGAGCTTTTTCCGGGAGGCAGGCGCATCGCCCCGGCGGCTGAATGTCAGGCGGTTCAACAGTTACGTCATTGCGTTGCAGGCCGCGCGCAGCGGTCAGGGCGTCGCGCTCGGATGGGCAAGCCTCGTCGAGCCGCTGATCCGGTCTGGCGACCTGGAGCGACTGACGGATGCGGAGATCATCGCACCTCAGTCGTTTTTCGTAACCTGGAGCGCGCATCGCCCGTTGAGCCGCCAGGCAGAAATCCTGAAGGAGTGGCTGCTGACCATCGATTGAGTTCAACTCAATCGACCGGGGTCGCTTATTCGCTTGAACCTCGATCTCAGGGCGCGTTCATTTTTCGGCAGGCCAGCGCTGGAGGATGGGAATGTCGCAGGCGAGTACAGCAGAGGGTCAGGGTGCCGGCAGCCGCCGCGGAGGCGGGCGTTTGGGACGCAAGGCGCTGCGGAGCGCTCCCATGACCGCCTTGCCGACCCTGGTTCGAAAGATTCCGGTCTATCAGATGGTCCCGGATGAAGCCGTGGAGCTCATCCATCGGGAATCGCTGAGCATCCTCGAAGAGGTGGGATGCGAGTTCCGCGACGACGAAGCGATCGCCATTTGGAAGGCTGCCGGAGCGGATGTCACCGACACGCGGGTCCGGATCGACAGGGCGTTGCTGACGGAGCTCATTTCGAAGGTTCCTTCGGAGTTTACGCTCACCGCGCGAAATCCGGAGCGCACGGTTCGTATAGGCGGAACCAACTCCGTCTTCGTCCCCATGTACGGCGCGCCCTATGTTCGCGATCTGGACAACAACCGTCGATACGGGACGCTCGCCGACCTGCATAATTTCCACAAATTCGCCTGCATGGCGCCGGCACTGCATTCGTCGAGCTCGATCGTCTGCGAACCGATGGATATTCCGGTGCCGAAGCGCCATCTCCACATCATTCATTCCGCCCTGAAGCATTCCGACAAGCCTTTCATGGGCATCGTCACATCCAAGGACCGTGCCGAAGACACGATGGAGATGGCGGGCATCGTCTTCGGCAAGGAGTTCGTGAAGGACAACCCCGTCCTCGTCTCCATCACCAATTGCAATTCGCCCCTGGTCTGGGACGCCACCATGCTGGATGCGATGAAAGTGTACGCGCGCCATAATCAGCCGCTTATCCTGGCGCCCTTCGCGCTGTGTGGCGCGTCAACATCCGCGTCAGCCGTGGGTGCCGTGGCGCAGGTCAATGCGGAAGCGCTGGCCGGTGTTGCGTTCACCCAGCTCGTGCGGCCGGGCTCGCCCCAGATCTACGGGCAGTTCATGGTCACGGTAGACATGAAAACCGGCGCCCCAATGGGTGGCACGCCGGAGGCCGCGCAGATGATGTATCTGATGGGGGCACTGGCGCGAAAATACCAGCTGCCGTGGCGCACGTCCGGGTTCCACGTGGGATCCAAGTTGAACGACGCTCAGGCGGGTTACGAGGCGAACATGCTGATGCATGCCGCAATCCTGGCAGGGGCCAACTACATTTGGCACTCGGCCGGATGGCTCGAGGCTGGCCTGACCTGCGGCTACTCAAAGTTCGTGACCGACTGCGAGCAGCTTGTCGGCTGGTACAAATATGCCGGCGGGCTCTCCTTCGACGACTTCAACGACGCCATGGCGGCTATCCGCGAGGTCGGGCCCGCCGGCCATTTCCTCGGCACCCAGCATACGCTCGACCATTTCGAGTCGGCCTTCTTCATGCCGAGCCTGATGGATTTCAGTTCCTTTGAACAATGGAGCGCCGAAGGCGCAAAGGACCACGACATGCGCGGTCGCGAGAAAGCACGCCTCATGCTCGCCACGTATGAAGAGCCAAGGCTGGACGAAGGCATTGCCGAAGGTCTCAGCGACTTCGTCGCGCTGCGCGAGGAGCGGCTGCCGGATACGGTGAATTGAGCGGCATCCGATCGGCGATGGACAAGGATCCACAGATGCTCCGGCGGATTGGCAAGTGGAGACGACGATGACAGCCGCCACGAGGGACCCGCTGCTCCAGCCCTTCCAACTCAAGCACCTGCTGCTCAAGAACCGGGTGATGTCGACCAGCCACGAGCCGGCCTATTCGGAAGACGGGATGCCGAAGGAGCGTTATCGCCTCTACCATGCGGAAAAGGCCAAAGGCGGCATTGCCCTCACAATGACCGCCGGCTCGGCGATCGTCTCGCGAGACAGCCCGGCCGCATTCGGCAATCTTCATGCCTATCGCGACGAGATCGTGCCCTGGCTGCGCGAGTTGGCCGACGCCTGCCATGAGCATGATTGCAAGGTGATGATCCAGATCACCCATCTCGGCCGCCGCACCGGCTGGAATAGGGCCGATTGGCTTCCGGTCCTTGCGCCCTCGCAGGTGCGTGAGCCCGCCCATCGCGCCTTCCCCAAGACGGCGGAGGACTGGGACATCGACCGCATCGTGGCCGATTACGCATCGGCCGCACAACGCTGCCAGGCAGCCGGCCTCGACGGTATCGAGTTCGAATCCTACGGACATCTGATGGACGGGTTCTGGTCGCCGCTGACCAACCGTCGCGACGACGAATTCGGCGGCTCGCTCGACAACCGCCTGCGCTTCACCTTCCGCGTCATCGATGCCGTGCGCGCCGCCGTCGGCGACGAGTTCGTGGTCGGCATCCGCATGGTGGCCGATGAAGATGTCGAGAAGGGGCTCTCAAAAGCCGAAGGCGTGGAGATCGCCCGCCGGCTCGCCGCATCCGGCAAATTCGATTTCCTCAACATCATCCGCGGCATGATCCACACGGACGCCGCACTGACCGGCGTAATCCCGATCACCGGCATGCGCTCGGCTCCGCACCTCGATTTCGCCGGAGATGTGCGGTTGGCCGCAAAAATCCCGGTCTTTCATGCCGCGCGCATCGCCGACGTCGCCACCGCCCGCCATGCCATCGCGGCGGGAAAGCTGGACATGGTCGGCATGACCCGGCCTCATATCGCCGACCCCCATATCGTCGCCAAGATCATCCGGGGCGAGGAGCACCGGATCCGCCCCTGTGTCGGAGCCACCTACTGCCTCGACCGCATCTATGAAGGCGGCGAGGCGCTGTGCATCCACAACGTCGCCACCGGCCGCGAGGCGACGATCCCGCATGTCGTGAAGCGCTCGGATGGGCCATTGAAGAAAGTCGTCGTGGTGGGCGCCGGCCCTGCCGGACTCGAGGCCGCGCGCGTCGCCGCCGAGCGCGGCCATTCGGTCACGCTGTTGGAAGCCTCCGGACAGGCTGGAGGGCAGATTAGGCTGGCAGTGCAGAACCCGCGCCGCCGCGAGCTGATCGGCATTGTAGACTGGCGGGTGGCCGAGCTGGAGAGGCTCGGCGTCGAGACACGCTACGACATCTGGGCGGAAGCGTCGCATATCGAGGCCCTGTCGCCGGATGTGGTGGTGATCGCAACCGGCGGACTGCCGCAGAACCCACCCCTCGAGGCGGGCGCTGATCTCGTGGTATCGAGTTGGGACATACTTTCGGGCAGCGTGAAGCCAGCCGAGAACGTGCTGCTCTATGACGACAATGGCGGTCATCAGGCCATGGGTGCGGCGGAGCTGATCGCCAAGGCCGGCGCGAGGCTGGAGCTGGTTTCGCCCGAGCGTTTCTTCGCGCCGGAGATGGGCGGCATGAATCACGTGCCGTATATGAGGACATTCCACGAGAAGGGCGTTCGCGTCACCATCAACACGCGCTTGAGGGCTGTGCGGCGCCACGGCAACGCGCTCGTCGCGACACTGAGCTCGGATTTTGCCGAGGGATGGTGCGATGAGCGGCGCATCGACCAGGTAGTGGTCGAGCACGGCACCGCACCGCTCGAGGATCTGTACTTCGCCCTGAAGCCCCATTCGACGAATCTCGGGGCCGTCGACTACGAAGCGCTTGTGAACGGGGGCGAGGTGTTTCCGCGCAAGCAGATGGGCAACTTTACGCTGTTCCGCATCGGCGACGCCGTCGCCTCTCGCAACATCCACGCCGCGATCTACGATGGCATCCGCTACGCAATGAGGTTGTAGCGAACTGATCGCGCCTGAACATCGGACTTCGATAAGAACAACGCAGCGATCACAGGGAGGTGTAAATGCGTTTCTTCAGAAGCAATGGTGACCGGGTACCAGCCGCGATCGAAAAGATGGCTTTGGAAGCAAGGGCGGGGCGCATGGACAGGCGCGAATTCCTTGCTCTCGCCAGCGCCATGGGTGCGTCGACGGCGCTGGCCTACAGCATGATCGGACTTGCGGCTCCATCGAGCGCCTTCGCGCAGGACGGCAAGAAGGGAGGCACTCTGAGGGTGGCCATGGCCGTCAAGGGTCAAAAGGACCCCCGCACCTATGACTGGGTGGAGCTTGCCAATGTCTCTCGTACCTGGCTGGAGCCGCTGGTCAGCTACACGCGCGCGTTCACCTTCGAGCCGGTGCTCCTGGAAAGCTGGGAAATCAATGACGACGCCACGGAATATGTGCTTCACGTGCGCAAGGACGTCACCTGGACCAATGGCGACGCTCTCACTGCGGAGGATGTGATCTTCAATCTGAACCGTTGGTGCGAGAAGGACGTTCCGGGAAATTCGATGGCTGCCCGTGTCGGAGCCCTGATCGACGAGCAGACCGGGAAAGCCAAGGCCGGCGCGATCACCAAGGTCGACGATCATACGGTCAAGCTCAAGCTGAACGAGCCGGACATCTCGCTCATCCCCAACTTCACCGACTATCCGGCGCTGCTGGTGCATCGCAGCTTCACGGGCGACGATCCGATCGGCAAGCCGATCGGAACAGGCGCATTCGAGCTGGTCTCCTACGATGTCGGCTCGAAGGCCGTCGTGAAGCGGCGCGAGAACGGCAAGTGGTGGGGTGGCGAGGCGCTGCTCGATTCCGTTGAATTCATCGACTATGGGACGGACTTCTCGGCGACTGTAAACGCCTTCGAATCCGACGAGATCGACACCAACTTCGAGACACCGGCCGATTTCATCGACATCCTCGACAAACTCGGGCTGACCAAATCCGAGGTCGCCACGGCGACGACCCTCGTGGCGCGGACCAACGTCACGCACAAGCCATATGACGACAAGCGGGTCCGCAACGCCCTGCAGATGGCGGTCGACAACAATGTGGTGCTGCAGCTCGGCTACAATGGGCGCGGCGATGTGGGCGAGAACCATCACGTGAGCCCGATCCATCCCGAATACTACCCGCTGCCAAAGAAGACGCCGGACCCGGCCGGCGCCAAGAAGCTGATGGAAGAGGCCGGCCAGGCCGATTTCGAGCACGAGCTGATAACGATCGAAGACGATTGGCAGAAGAACACCGGCGATGCCATTGCCGCCCAACTGCGCGAAGCCGGAATCAAGGTGAAGCGGACGGTGCTGCCTGGATCGACCTTCTGGAATGACTGGACGAAATATCCTTATTCCATGACCATCTGGTACATGCGTCCGCTGGGTGTTCAGGTCCTGGCACTGGGCTATCGCACGGGCGAGGCGTGGAACGAGAGCGCCTTCTCCGATCCGACATTCGACGCCAAGCTGAAGGAGGCCATGTCCATCAACGACCCGGACAAGCGGCGCGAAGTCATGAAGGATCTCGAGACGATCCTGCAGGATTCCGGTGTCATCATCCAGCCTTTCTGGCAGAAGCTTTTCAGCCACACCAACGCCAAGGTGAGGAACTACGGCGTTCACCAGACCTTTCAGATGGATCTCCAGAAAGTATGGCTGGAAGAGGCATGATGCCGAGCGGGGCATAGCCCTGCCCCCATCGAAATTTGCGGTTGGCATTCCCGCCCCGATGTCTGACAATGGCTCAGGCCGCGCTGCAGAGGACAGCGCGGTTCTGTCTGATTCAGGGAGGAAATGGATGCTCAGACTCGGGACGAAGCTTGTTGCCGCCGGTGCGGTCGCACTTACAGTCGGGCTTGGCGCCGTGACGGCCAGGGCCCAGGAATTCGTCAACGTGCTGACCGGCGGCACCTCCGGCGTCTATTATCCGCTCGGCGTCGCCCTGTCGGAAATCTATGGCCAGAGCATCGAGGGCGCCCGCACACAGGTGCAGGCGACCAAGGCCTCGGTCGAGAACCTCAACCTTTTGCAGCAGGGCAAGGGCGAGATCGGCTTCACGCTGGGCGATTCCCTGAAGCTAGGCTGGGAAGGCGACACGGAAGCAGGCTTTCCCGGCAAGCTCGACAAGCTGCGCGGCATTGCCGCCATCTATCCGAACTACATCCAGATCGTCGCTTCCCAGGAGTCAGGGGTGAAATCGCTTGCCGATCTGAAGGGCAAGAGCCTTTCGGTGGGCGCGCCCGCATCCGGCACCGAGATCAACGCCCGGGCGATCTTTGCCGCGGCCGGCATGAAATACGAGGATCTCGGCAAGATCGAATACCTGCCCTTCGCCGAATCCGTCGAACTCATCAAGAACCGTCAGCTCGACGCCACCCTGCAATCGGCTGGCCTGGGCGTCGCCTCCATTCGCGACCTCGCCACGTCGCTTCCGATCAATGTGGTGGCCGTGCCCGAGGAAATCATCGCAAAGATCGGAGCACCCTACATCGCGGTCACCATCCCAGCCGGAACCTATGAAGGACAGGACGCCGATGTCGCGACAGCCGCGGTCGGCAACTTCCTGGTCTCGCATGAGGGCGTTTCGGAGGAAACGGCCTACAAGATGACCAAGGCACTGTTCGAGAACCTGGACAAGCTCGCCGCTGCCCACGCCGCCGCCAAGGCCATCAAGGTCGAGAATGCCGTAGAAGGCATGCCGATTCCCCTGCATCCGGGTGCGGAGCGGTATTATCGCGAAGTCGGCGTTCTGAAGTAGAGCGCCCGGCCGCACTTATCGACGCGCTCATCCGAAGGCGCGTCCTCCTCATCCGGCCTCGCGGAGCCCGTCCTCGGGCTTGCCGGAGGACAAGCTTCGCGAGGTCGGATGAGGGGCGGCGCCCACAGCCTGAGACCGAGCCAACTCTTTCGCCGGCGCCAGGAGAACGCCCCCAGGAAAGCCAGCCATGACAATCACTCCTGAAGCCTCCCATTCCACAGAGATCCCGACCGAGGGGCTCCCCGAAGGCTGGGGAACCGGCTTTTCCGGTCGCGCCGCGTTCTCGATCGCGGTGCTGTTCTCGGCCTTCCAGCTCTACACGGCCGCCTACGGCACGCTGCCGAGCCAGGTCGTCCGGGCGATGCATGTGGGCTTCCTGCTGTTGCTCGGCTTCGCGCTCATTGCCAATCTGAAAACGCGCTCCGGGGCGGCGAAAATCATGCTCTGGATCTTCGGCGTTCTCGGCTTCCTGACCGGGATCTACAACTGGGTATTCTACGACGCGCTGTTGCGGCGGACGGGCTTTCTCACCACCGCCGACCTCGTGATCGGCGTCCTTCTGATCGCGCTCGTCTTCGAGGCGGCGCGACGCCTGATGGGACCGGCACTCGCGATCATCGCCGGTGTCTTTCTTGCCTATTGCTTCTTCGGCCAATACCTGCCGCCGCCCTTCATTCATCGCGGATACGGCTTCGACCAGATCATCGAGAACTTCGCCTTCGGCACGGAAGGCATCTACGGTACGCCGATCTATGTCTCGGCGGCCTACATCTTCATCTTCGTGGTGTTTGCCGCCTTCCTCGAAAAAGCCGGCATGATCGCGCTGTTCAACGATTTCGCCCTCGGCTTCGTAGGCGCCTGGCGCGGCGGCCCGGCGCAGGTCTGCGTCCTTTCCTCCGCCCTGATGGGCACGATCTCCGGCTCCGGCGTGGCCAATGTCGTCGCAAGCGGCCAATTCACCATCCCGCTCATGAAACGTTTCGGCTTCCGCGCCGCCTTCGCCGGCGGTGTCGAGGCGACATCGTCGATGGGCGGCCAGATCATGCCGCCCGTGATGGGGGCCGTTGCCTTCATCATGGCCGAGACGCTCAACGTGCCCTATTCGGAGATCGTGACGGCAGCGATCATCCCGGCCCTGCTCTATTTCGGCGCCTGCTTCTGGCAGGTTCATCTCGAAGCGGGGAAGGCCGGACTGGAAGGCATGGACAAGGCGAGCCTGCCCAACCCCTGGGCCGCGGTCCGCCAGCACTGGCCGCTGGTGCTGCCGCTCGCCGCCCTCGTCTATCTGCTCTTCGCCGGCTACACGCCGATCTTCGCCGGCACGATGGGGCTTGCGCTGACCGTGGTGCTGATCCTCGGCGCGCCTCTCGCCGCCCTCATCGGACCTTTCGCCTTCCGGGTGGTGTTCTGGATCGCGCTGGGGCTCGCCGCGGCCGCCTTCATGCGTTTCGGGGTCAACATCCTGGCGCTGGTCATCGGCGCCCTCGTGATTGCATGCCTGGCTTTCAAAGGCGGGCGCGACACCCTCCTCGTCTGCCGGGATTCGCTGGCCGAGGGCGCCAAGAACGCGCTCCCGGTCGGCATCGCCTGCGCGATCGTGGGCATCGTCATCGGCACGCTCACCCTCACCGGCATCGCCTCGACTTTCATCGGCTTCATCATCTCGATCGGCGAGAACAATCTCTTCTTGTCGCTCGTGCTGACGATGCTCACCTGCCTTGTGCTCGGCATGGGCATCCCGACCATCCCGAACTATATCATCACCTCGTCCCTCGCCGGGCCGGCGCTTCTCGAACTCGGCGTACCGCTCATCGTGAGCCACATGTTCGTCTTCTATTTCGGCATCATGGCCGACCTGACGCCGCCGGTGGCGCTGGCCGCCTTCGCCGCGGCGCCCATGGCGAAGGAGTCCGGCTTGAAGATCGGCATCCAGGCAACCAAGCTTGCGATCGCCGGTTACGTCGTTCCCTTCATGGCAGTCTACACGCCCGCGCTCATGCTTCAGGACGGCGGTCCCATGGCGGCGAGCCTCGGCTACCCCGTCGAGGTCGCTTATGTCGTGTTCAAGGCCTGCGTCGGCATCGTGCTGTGGGGAGCCGCGGTGACCGGCTTCCTGTTCGCTCGCATGGCGCTCTGGGAAAGGATCCTGGCGCTGGCAGCCGGCCTGCTTCTCGTGCTTGCCCTGCCGCTCACCGACGAAGCCGGCTTCGCCCTGGCAGCGCTCTGGATCGGCTGGCACTGGTGGGGGGCTCGGGCTACGACCGCGAGGCCGATCTAGAGGCGGTGCGTGGAGCGCTCCATCTGGATGGCTGCCAATGACCCTCGGCCTCTGCATCCTCGCCGGCGGCAAGACTACGGTCCTTGCGGCCTCGTTCTTCACGCTCTCCTGGACCCATTCGATCGAGAAGACGAGATGGGAGGAAGACTGGCGCGTCACACCGGCCGGACTGAGGGTTGTCGAAGCGCGCGTCAAAGGGTCCGGCGCGGGCATGGAGCCCCCGGACGGATCCGTGTTGCGCGACGGCTGGTGGAGCTATGCGCCGAATTTACCGGCGCAGAAGTCGCTGCTGCTGGCTTCTTCGGGAGCGACTGGTGGCGGGTGGAAGCTCTGCGCCGGGGAGACCTGCCTCGACCTCGGCGCGCGGTCGGGCGAGCCCGTGAATTTACGGGCCTGCCCGCCGGATCACTGAAACGTCACGTGCTGTCCGAGCGCGCCGCTGCGGCGGCGTGCACAGGCCGGTCCGGGGCCGCGCATATAGTGGCGTTCAGGGCGGTAGGTGGGCGCGATGAATTCGCGAAACGCGGATGCGTAATACGCAAGATGGGTCCAGATTGCCATTGCCTTTATCCCTGTCCCTCCGGATGTCTGTCCGAAGCTGGATGGATCGTAGCGGGCAGCCGTGAATAGTCGGTGAACGCAACGTTAATCTTTGCGGAAAAAGCCCACGAATCATGGCTGAAACGGGGATGTTTCGCGGCATTGTTGCGCCTGAAATGGTGAAGTTCCGCGACGTGATATTTTCGTCACATAGGAAGTGACGCTTTCCGATCTCGCCCGCCGAAATGAACAGTCGCTCGAGCAGGTCGGGAACTGTTCGCACCCTGATGTGTTGAGGCCGCAGAAGCGCTCGGAACGAGCGCCAATATGAGCGGAAAGGAACACGCCATGGGCTTCTTCTCGAAGGACATCAAATCGCTCAACGACCTTTTCGTGCATACGTTGCGCGACATCTATTATGCCGAAAAGCAGATCGTGAAAGCGCTGCCCGACATGGTCGAAAAGGCGACCAACCCGATGCTCCGGGAAGGCTTCCAGAAGCATCTCGAGGAAAGCAAGGGCCACGTTGCACGGGTGGAGCAGGTTTTTGAGATGCACGGCGAAACGGCAAAGACCGTGAACTGCCCAGCGATCGACGGCATCCTCGCCGAAGCGAACGAGGTGGCCGGCGAGGTCGACGACAAGCAGGTCCTGGACGCCGCGCTGATCGCGGCCGCGCAGGCGGTCGAACATTACGAGATCACCCGCTACGGCACGCTCATCGAATGGGCCAAGCAGCTGGGACGCGACGATTGCGCCGCGGTCCTCAAGCAGAATCTCGATGAGGAAAAGGCAACCGACCAGAAGCTTACCGAGCTGGCCGAAAGCAAGGTGAACCTGCAGGCGGCCGAGTAACCTGCACTCCCGGCGAGGCCTCGGCCGAGACGCAAAGCATATCTCCCAAAGTCCGAAGCGGCTTGGGACCACCAAAGCGCGGGAGCGAATCTGACGGATCGCCACGCGCTTCCCGTTCGGCCGGGGCTACGCCAGGAAGGCGGCCTCGAATGCCTGCTTTCCCCTCGGCGCGAAAATAATGGCGCGACCGCCCTTTTCCCGTCGAGCCCATTTTTCCGAAAGGATCTTTTCCAGGATTGCCGCACCCAGCGTGCCGGCCAGGTGCGAACGGCGAACGCTCCAGTCCAGGCAGGAGCGACAGACCGCCCGGCGCGGCTTGACGAGAGCAGTCGTATCGATCCCGGCGGCCTCGAAGAACCCCGCACCCCTGCTGGCCAACGCAAGCCGGTCACCCTCGCGGACGAGGATTCCACGCTGCAGGAAATTGTCGAGCATGGCGACGGCGTGCTCGCCGGCCAGATGATCGTAGCAGACGCGGGCCTCCCGCATGGTGGCGTCGCGGGGACCTGGCCGCGTACGCCTGGGACCGACCGACGCGGCAACGCCCATGATCGCCTCGAGCATCGAAGCGACCTCACGCCCGGCCAATGCATAATACCGATGGCGACCCTGCGCGTTCAACGCCAGTAAGCCGCCATCCATCAGCTTGGCCAGATGCGAACTTGCGGTCGGCAACGTCACGCCAGCCTCGACCGCCAGTTCCGATGCCGTGAGGGCGCCGCCATCCATCAGCGCCGTCAGCATGTTGGCGCGGGCGGGATCACCCACCAGGCTGGCAATACGGGCAATGTCAGGTCCTTCACGCATAGTTTGATCCTAGTCGAAGCATTCGTGCTCGGCAAGACGTATACTGGCCACGTGAAAGGAGCCGCCATGACACCCGCCCATCAAGCAAGCCTGCCTTCCGTCGCCCCCCTGCGCGCATGGCGTTTTCCCGGCCGCGCTGGATCGCTGCTCGCGCGATGGTACGACCGCTATCATCAGCGCCTGGCGCTTGCCGAACTGGACGATCGCCTGCTCGCCGACATCGGGGTGTCGGCCGAGGAGGCTCGCCGAGAATGCGCTCAGCCCTTCTGGCGGCCAAAGGCTAGCATGTCGGCAGATTGAGAGCTTCGGCGAAGCTCGAATGATGATTGCACGTACAAGGGAAGCCCAATGACAATCACCTGCTTCATCCGCTACGAGATCGATCCGTTCCGGAGGGATGCCTTCTTCGAATATGCACGCAACTGGGGACAGGCGATCCCGCGTTGCGGCGCCGACCTGATCGGTTACTTCGCGCCCCATGAGGGATCGGCGACAGCGGCCTATGGTATCTACAACATCGAAAGCCTCGCAGCCTACGAGGCCTACCGCGCGCGTCTTGCGGCAGATCCGCTGGGCAAGGAGAATTACGAATTCGCGCGCCGCGAGCAGTTCATCCGCCGCGAGGACCGCATCTTCCTGAAGCTCGCCTCCGGGCCGCATGCGCAAAGGATCGCCCCATGATTGCCGTCATCTTCGAAGTTCAGTCGGCGGAAGGCCGGCGCGACGCCTATCTCGGCATCGCCGCCGACCTTCGTCCCCTGCTGGAAGGCAATGACGGCTTCATCTCGGTCGAGCGGTTCCAGAGCCTCACCGATCCAAGCCGGTTGCTGTCGCTCTCCTTCTGGCGCGACGAGCAAGCGGTTGAAGAATGGCGCAAGACGGAACAGCACCGGCGAGCACAGCAGCTGGGCCGGGCCGGCATCTTCGCGGGCTATCGGCTGCGCATCGCCCACGTGATGCGCGACTACGGGCTGACGGATCGCGCCGAGGCGCCGGCGGACAGCAGGGCCATGCATGGCTAAGGAGTAGCTTTTTCCCAGCCTCCCTTGGCGACTTTGAGCGCCGCTTAAAGCGTGTCGCCGATAATCGGATTCGGCGACACGCTTTAGTTGCTTTGCGCATGTCGTTGTCCCAAAACCGCTGCGCACTTTTGGGCGACATGCTGTAGTGGGGCGGAGAACGGTGCAGCAGCACCATCCTCCGGCGATCTCACGCGGCGGCCAACCTGCGGGCTTTCCCAACCATTATCGCCGCTCGTGCAGCTTCACGGCCCTTTTCGACAAAGTGAGTGCGATAAATCTGCATGTGGTGTTCGGTCTCTTGATAGTGATGAGGCGTCAAGGATACGGAAAGGACAGGGACGCCCGTATCCATGCCGGCGCGCATCAGCCCGTCCACTACGGCTTGAGCGACGAACTCGTGGCGGTAGATCCCTCCATCGACGACGAATGCAGCGGCGATGACAGCGGCATACCGCCCCGTTGCCGCAAGGTCGCGGGCAAGCAACGGCAGCTCGAAAGCCCCTGGAACGTCAAATACATCAACGTGTTCGGAAGGAATAAGCTCACAAAATCCTTCGAGCGCCCTGTCTACGATTTCAGCGTGCCAGTTGGCTTTGACGAAGGCATAGCGGGTGGGTGTCATGGTGATCTCCTCTGTAACGACACGTCACCCAAGGCGATCACGCGCGATTCTCGTTGTCCGAAGGACACCAAAAATCACCCGTTCTCTTTCATCCGGACTATAACCGTCGGCCCAGGCATCTCACCTGATCTGCTTGACCCTTCCGCAGAAGGCGCTCGCGGGCTCGCAACTAAGGTCGCATACCGCCGGTGGGGACTTCCACCCCGCCCTGAGAACGCAGCTACACTATGGGGAAATTCTTAGGCCGGCAACCTCCGGAAGAGCGTGCCGGCCAATGTCGGATCGACATCGACGACAGAACCAAAAGCAGCTCGGCGCGGTCAGGCCGCCGAACAGTGGCGGGGAACTCCCACGAGGGATCGCTGGCGTCGCAAGAACTCGGCTTCTGTCATCGCAACTTCCCTTACAGCAAGCTACCGCCATCAGGCGTTGCCGATCAGAACGCCGGCACCGAAGACGAGGGCCCCGCCGAGGACCACCTGGAAGGCGGCACGCAGGAAAGGCGTCTCCATGAAGCGGTTCTGGATGAAGGCGATCGCCCAGAGCTCCACGAACACGACTGCGGCAGCCACGCCTGTCGCGGTCCAGAAATGAGGGATGAGATACGGCAGAGCGTGGCCGAGGCCTCCTATCGCCGTCATGATGCCCGACGACAGGCCGCGCTTCAGCGGCGAGCCGCGCCCGGAAAGCTTGCCGTCGTCATGCGCGGCCTCGGTGAAGCCCATGGAAATACCGGCGCCGACCGAGGCGGACAATCCGACGAGGAAGGTCTGCCACGTATCCTGCGTCGCGAAGGCAGCCGCGAAGATCGGCGCCAGCGTCGAGACTGAGCCGTCCATCAAGCCGGCAAGACCCGGCTGGACATAGGTCAGGATGAACTGCCGTCTTTCGGTCGTCGCTTCCTCGGCCCGCACGTCCTCCGGGACCAGCCTCTCGCCGAGCCGGTGCGCCAGTGTTTCGTGATCGCGTTCAGCGGCGGCAAGATCACCAAGCAGCTTGCGCGTCGCTGCGTCCCCTGCCCTCTTCGCCGCTTCCACGTAGAATCGTTCCGCCTGCCTCTCCATCTCTTCGGCCTGCGATCTTACCCGGTCGATGCCAAGCGGGCGCACGAGCCAGTCGGGCTTGCGGTCATAATAGCCGCGCACGTGCTCACGGCGAATCAGAGGGATTCGTTCGCCGAAGCGCTTGCGGTGCAGCTCGATCAACGCGGCTCGATGCGAGTCCTCCTCGTCGGCCATCTCATCGAACACCCGGGCGGATTGAGGGAACTCGTCTCGAAGCCCATCGGCATAGGCCCGGTAGATGCGGCCATCATCCTCCTCCGAGGAAATCGCCAGCGCGAGGATCTCCTGTTCGGACAAGGAATCGAAGGAGCGGCGGCCGAAGCCGAAGACGCGAGAAAGCATTGGGAACACCAAAGTTTAGAATGATTCTAAACTATGGATCGCGCTGATCCCCGTCAAGCCGCCGCTGGCCAGCGGGCAAGGAACCTTCGTCGGACGGGCACGTTGGCCCGCGATAAGCCGGCGCCTCGCGCTATCGCAACCGTCTGCCACGTGGAACGATATGGCCAATCTCGAGCAATACAGGGCGAAGCGGAATTTCAGGATCACCGGCGAGCCGCGGGGAAGGAGGCGCCGCAAGGACACGGAGCCGGGTCTCGCCTTCGTCATCCACAAGCACGATGCGACGCGGCTGCACTATGACCTTCGCCTCGAACATGACGGGGTCTTGTGGAGCTGGGCCGTCACGCGCGGACCGAGCCTCGACCCGTCCGAAAAGCGTCTGGCCGTCCATGTCGAGGACCATCCGCTCGACTACGCCACATTCGAGGGCGTTATCCCCGCCAAACAATACGGCGCCGGGCCGGTCATCGTCTGGGACAGGGGGACGTGGAAACCCGAGGGCGATCCAGCCGCCGGCCTGAAGAAGGGGCATCTGCGCTTCGAGCTCCAGGGCGAGAAGCTGCACGGAACCTGGCATCTCGTGCGCCTGCGTCCTCGGGGCGGCGAAAAGCGAGAGAATTGGCTGCTGATCAAATCCAAGGACGACTTCGCCACGACGAGGGGAGACGTACTCGAAGACGAACCGCGCTCGGTCAAATCGGGATTGACGATCGAGGAGGTGGCCAAGGGCGAACATGGCGACGGCAAGGCGAAGCCTAAAGCCACAAGCCGAAAGACGGCCGACAAAACCAAATCCCGCGGACAGAGCTTGCCGGATTTCATCCCGCCATGCCTCGCCCGTCTCGAAAGCACGCCCCCCGTCGGAGACTATTGGCTGCACGAGGTCAAGTTCGACGGCTATCGCATGCAAGCCCGGATCGAGGGCGGAAAGGTCACCCTGAAGACCCGGACGGGGCTCGACTGGACCGACCGTTTTGGAACGGCCATTCCGTCGGCGCTGGCCGAGTTCGACTGCGACACCGCCCTCATCGACGGTGAGATCGTGGTACCCGACGATAAGGGCGGTTCGTCCTTCTCGGCCCTCCAACTCGACCTGTCCGAACACCGCACCAGCCGGATGGTTTATTACGTGTTCGACCTTCTTCATCTCGACGGAGAGGACATGACGGGAGAGCCGCTGCTTCATCGCAAGGAGAAGCTGCGCGACCTCCTTTCCGGCGCAGAACTCGGTCCCCTGCGTTACAGCGAACATTTCGACGAACCAGGCAAGGTCGTGCTCGAGCATGCTTGCCGCATGGGCCTCGAAGGCGTCGTCTCCAAACGCGCGGATGCCGCTTACCGCAGCGGCCGCGGCTTCGACTGGATCAAGTCGAAATGCACGCTCAGGCAGGAGTTCATCATCACCGGCTACATTCCTTCGGACAAATCGGGCAGGGACTTGCGCTCGCTGGTCGTCGGCTATCACGATGGGGGCCGGCTGAAGCCCGCCGGCCATGTCGGAACGGGTTTTTCGCAACGCAACACCAAGGGCCTGAAGAAGAAGCTCGATGCATTGCGCACCGACGAATCCGCTTATGAGGGAGCCGCCGGGCGCGAGCGCCGGGTGGTTTGGGTCAGGCCGGAACTCGTCGCCGAAATCGAGTTCCGTTCATGGACGCGCGGCGGTAACATCCGGCACGCCTCCTTCCAGGGACTACGGGAGGACAAGCCGACGTCGGAGGTCGTGATGGAGAGGCCCGAAAGCGGGAGCAAGGCCAGCGAGACCAACCCACCCGCCAAGGCTGGAGCCCGGAGTCGCGCCACCACGACGGTGGAGCTTTCCAATCCCGACAAGAAGCTCTGGCCGGACGAAGGGATAAGCAAGCAGGATCTGCTTGCGTACTACGCCACGGTCTGGCCCCGCATGGAACGTTATGTCGTCAACCGCCCGCTTGCGCTTGTGCGTGCACCGGATGGCGTGGGAGGACAGCGCTTCTTCCAGAAGCACGCCTCGGCTGGCATGCATGACGCGATCGGCAGGATGAAGGACCCTGAGGACGGAGAGGAACTGCTGTTCATCCGGGATTTCGACGGATTGGCCGGACTCGTCCAACTCGGCGTGGTCGAAATCCATATCTGGGGCGCGACGATCGACAAGATCGAGACGCCGGACCAGATCGTGTTCGACCTCGATCCGGACGAGGGACTGGACGTCGAGGAGGTCCGCCGCGCGGCGATGGAGGTCAAGGACAAGCTCGACGATCTCGGCTTGCCCAACTTCGTCAAGACATCGGGTGGCAAGGGCTTCCACGCTATGGTGCCGCTGAAGCCGAAAGCCGATTGGGCGGCGGTGAAGGGGTTCGCCCATGACTTCGCTCATGCGATGGCCGAAGCGGCACCCGACAAATATACAGCAACGCTGTCGAAGAAGGCGCGCAAGGGCCGCATCTTCATCGACTATCTGCGCAACGGCCGTGGCTCGACGACCGTGGCGCCCTATTCGTCACGCGCGAAGAAAGGCGCCACGGTATCCATGCCCATCCCCTGGAAGATGGTCGCCGATGGAACCGGTCCCGCCGACTTCACGATCGACGGCGCCGAGACGTCGGCGCGGCTGAAAGCCGCCGATCCATGGAAGGATTTCTTCGAGCGCGGCAAGGCGCTGGAGCGGAGGTGAGCGCCTTCACCCGACCGGATTCATACATTTCGCGCGGTACGGAAGGATCGGATGATGGCTGCCGTTACTGCCGTTCGGCCGCTTCGTTCTGCATCGTTGGGCGAGTGGCCGACCGGTAACGGAATGGATGCTCGGATCACCTCGCCCGCTGGCGCGGGCTCCCGTCCGAGGATGAAGACTGCGTTGAAGGCCTGCCCCAATCGCCAACGTTGGCGATTGGCATCGACATCGGAGCGTCGTCATCCTCGGGCCGGCGCCGAGCGAAGCGAGGTGACGAGACCCGAGGATTCATTCCGTTGCGTGTGGGCAACCCACCCAACGATGCGGAACGAAGTGGCCGAACCGGCACCAGCAATCATCCTGTTCTTCGCGCTTTCCCACGGCTTTGCACGGCGTATTTCACCATCCAGGACGTCCTCCCAAGACCTATGAAATCGTAGCTCTTCACCCTGGCTGACCATGCCCCGAAAGGATCTGCGCCGTTGCTCGCATGGCGTTGCGGAATGCGTCGTCGAAGCCGACTCCCTTCTCCTGCCAGCGGTATTCCTTGCCGGACGAGACAAGCGCCCAGTCGGCGACCCAGCCGAGGGCTTCCGCGCGCCAGGTCATCTTGCCGCTCAGGCCGACATCGCCGCCATTCGCCTTTGCGGCCTCGTTCAGGGCGGCGGGGCTTTCGGGAAATCCGGCCAAGTCGGTCTCGACCGGGACGACCAGCGGAACACCTGCCTGCTCCGCGGCGACCGTGAGCGAGCCGCGCATATCCGCCTCCATGCCCGCACCGTTGCCACCGACGACGAAGGTTTCGCCCTTCATCGTCTCGACCGCGAGGAAGGCGACCAGGCGCGGGCGTGAGACCCAGGGTTTCCGGCCGAGACTTTCCAATGCGCCGTCGATCGCGGAGGTGTCGAAGCGCGCCGTCAGATATTGCGGACGATCATAGGTGCCCTGCTCATGGTTCGGCGGCCTGTTGTTGAGGAGATCGCGGTACTCGTACGCAGCAACAAAAGCGGACGCCTTGCGCGCCGTTTCCGCGACTCGGGGATCGTCGGCAAGGCTCGGATCGCCCGACACCTTGACGAGCACGTCTACGAGGCAGAGCGCCAGGGCCCGTACCCTGTTCTTTTCGCCGGTACCGCTCGTCACCGTCATGGCGCTGTAAAGGGCAGAGCTGTCCGACGCGAGCAAGGGACCGCTCGTCAGCGCCAATGCCACGGCCAGACACAAGAACTTCACCCTACGAAGCATGTTCCCGCTCCCTAAAGCATGTCGCGCAAATTGAGATTTGCGCGACATGCTTTAGCTATTGTTTTTGCATGTCGTTTACCCAAAACCGCTGCACACTTTTGGGCGACATGCTTAGTTCGAGACTATCAAGGGAATGGGAAGCGTCAATCCAGCGTTCGACGGAACCGGGCCAGCGCCATCGCGGCGAACAGGGCGATGAAGACGATGAGCGCCGAGACCTGGGGCGCGATGGCCGTGAAATCCGCTCCCTTCAACATCACGCCCCGGATGATGCGCAGGAAATGCGTGAGCGGGAAGATCTCGCCGAGAGTCTGCGCCCAGTCCGGCATGCCGCGATAGGGGAACATGAAACCGGACAGCATGATGGACGGCAGGAAGAAGAAGAAGGTGAGTTGCATGGCCTGCATCTGCGTGCGCGAGAAGGTCGAGATGGTGTAGCCGAGCAGCACCAGCGACAGGACGAAGATCAGAACCGCCGACAGCAGCAAGGCCAGCGAGCCGACGAATGGCACGCCGAACAGGAGCTTCGAGGCGGCCAGGACCACCGCCACCTGCACGGCGCCGACGACCAGATACGGCAGGATCTTGCCGAGCATGATCTCGACCGGGCTCGCCGGCATCGCGAGCAGGTTCTCCATCGTCCCGCGCTCGGTTTCCCGGGTCAGCGCCATGGAGGTCATCATCACCATGGTCATCTGCAGGATGACCCCGAGCAGACCCGGCACGATATTGTATTGCGAGATGGCCTCGGGATTGTACCGCCGGTGAACCACGACCTCGAGCGCGTTGGCGGTCTCCTGCGCCGTGACGGCCTCCATCCCCTGTTCGCGGAGCAATGCCTGCGAGGCCACGGTGCCGAGCGTCGAGATCGCGCCGCTCGCGACGGCGGGGTCGGTCGCATCGGCCTCGATCAGGATCTGCGGATGGTCCTGCCGTTCGACACGGCGGTCGAAGTCTGCCGGTATGGTGACGACGAAAGAGACGACACCCCGTGCCATCAGCAGTTCGGCCTCCGCGGCGCTCGCCACCACATGGTCGAAGCGGTAGTAGCCCGTCACCTGGAGCGCCGACACCATGGCCCGGGTGAAGCGATCGTTGCTGGTCGTGACCAACGCGGCCGGCAGGCTCTTCGGGTCGTTATTGATGGCGTAGCCGAACAAGACGAGTTGCATGAGCGGCACGCCGAGCATCATCGCGAAGGTGATGCGATCGCGTCGCATCTGGATGAACTCCTTCATCAGCAGCGCGCCGAGCCGGGCAAAGGAGAAGATCGTGCTCACGGCTTTCATGACATATTGTCCCGGGAGTTGCCCATGAACTGAATGAAGACGTCCTCGAGGCTGGTCTCACCTGGCTCGATGGTGGTGCCATGCCGCTTGGCGAAAGGTTGGAGCGATGCCTCGAGCGCGTTGCGGTCCGTGCCCACGACATGAAGGGTCGCCCCGAAGGGCGCCACCTGCTCGACCCCCGGCTTGCCCTGGAGCGCGGCCTGAACCTCGTCCAGCCGCGGCCCCGTCACCACGAAGGTGACAAGCCCGGAATCGCGTACGACCTCTTCTACCGTGCCGGTCGCGAGCATCTTGCCGTAGGAGATGTAGCTGATGCGATGACAGCGCTCCGCCTCGTCCATGTAATGGGTCGAGACGAGAACCGTGAGACCACCCGTCGCCAGGCGATGGATCTCGTCCCAGAACTCCCGCCGCGCCTTGGGATCGACGCCCGCCGTGGGCTCGTCGAGCAGGAGCAGCCTGGGCTGGTGCATGATGCAGGCGGCAAGCGCCAGCCGCTGCTTCCAACCGCCGGACAGCGTGCCGGCGAGCTGATTGCGCCGCGAGGAGAGCCCGAGGTCGTCGAGAGTGCGGCCGACATGCTCCGCCACCGGTTTCAGCTGGTAAAGTCGGGCGACGAATTCCAGGTTCTCGGCGATCGTCAGATCCTCGTAGAAGGAGAACCTCTGGGTCATGTAGCCGACTTCCCGCTTTATCCTGAGCGGTTCGGTGCGCAGGTCGTAGCCGAGCACCTTGCCATCGCCCTCGTCCGGCGTCAGCAGCCCGCACATGATGCGGATCGTCGTGGTCTTGCCCGACCCGTTGGGGCCGAGAAAGCCGACGATCTCGCCTTCCGCAACCGTCATGGACACATGGTCCACCACGGTTTTGTCGCCGAAGCGTTTGACGAGGCCATGGACGTCGATGGCGTTCATGTCGCGCGGTCCTATCGCGTATCAGCCAAATCGACATCGACGATCTGGCCCGGCTGGAGGCCGCGGGCACCGCCTTCCGGCCGCGCCTCGACGAGATAGACAAGCTTCTGTCGGGTCTCGAGCGAATAGATCACCGGCGGCGTGAATTCCGGATCGGGGGAGACATAGCTCACCCGCGCAGTGAGCCCCGATGGGCAGCCGTCGCATCGCACGCTCAGCAACGCCCCCACCGATACGCGCGAGAACTCGGCCTGCGGAATGAAGACGCGAAGCTTGACGGCGCCATCCGGCAGCATCGAGACGACAGGCGACGTCGGACCGGCCATGTCGCCGGGATTACGGATCACATCGTTGACGCGGCCGGCCGCCGGCGCGACGAGTTTTCTCTGGGCAAGCTGCCAGCGCGCCGTCTCCAGTGCCGCGCTCGCCTGCTTGACCTGGCTTTCGGCCGCTTTGATCGCTTCCTCGCGCGCCGGCAATTCGGCCACTGCCAGATTGGCCTTCGCCTGCCCGATCGCCGCCTCGGCCACCCTTGCCTGGGTCTGCGCCTCGTCGAATTGCGACTGCGAGGCGATGGCCCGCTTGAGCAGATCCGTCATCCTGGCCAGCACGCGGTTTGCCTCTTCCGACTGAGCTACCGCGGACCGGTAGGTCGCCTCGAGCACGGCAATCTCCTCCGGCCGCTTGCCGACCTTGAGATCGGCAAGTTGCGACCTGGCTTGCGCAAGTGCCGCCTCTGCCTGAGCCACCGCGATCGTCGCATCGGTCAATTCGAGGGTTGCGACCAGCGCTCCCGCCTCCACACGTTCTCCGCGGTGGACGTTCACCGTTTGAACCTGCGCGACGCCTATGGGCGCCAGGAGGACGAAATCCCCTTCCACATAGCCCACCGCCAGCGGAGCGCCCGGGCCGCAGGCCGAAAACAGGAAGGCGGCGAGTGGTATCGAGCAGAGCAGGCTCATGACCGGGTCCTCTTTTGGGCGGCGAGGACGGCCGCGAGATTATCCACCGCGACCGACGCAACGGCGTTGGCCTCTTTCGGCCCGATCTCGGACCAACCCATCCGGCGCATGACTGCTTCGCGCCCTATTCGGAAATAGATGACCTGTCCGATCATGGTGAAGACGGTGATCTTGGTACGATCGCTCTCGGCATCCTCGCCGGTCGCCTCCGCCCACAATTCGCACAATCGCCGGTGCGTCGGCTCGAAGACGCCATCATAGATCGTGTCGAGCGCGGCCGTGGGGTGGGCAAGCTCGCGCAAAACGAATTGCACGATCGCACCGGCCTCGGGCCGAGCGATGACGAAGCCTACCATGCGCCGGATCGCCGTCTCCAGCCGATCAGCGGCGGCGGTTTCACTTGCCGGGACGTCTTCGACGGCCAGCGCCTGGGCGGCCACGGCCTGGATAGTCTCGACGATGAAGGCCGCGCAGGCGGCACGAAGCCCCTCCTTGCCCCCAAAATGATAGGCGATCGAGCCGATGTTGGCACTCGCGGCCGCTGCGATGTCTCGCGTCGAGGTGCCTTCGAAGCCCTTTTCACCGAAGAGCCGCAATGCCGCCGCGACAAGCGCCCTGCGTGTCTGCTCCGAAGAGCTCAATGGAACCGGATCCATGGCCTGCTCCCGGCTGATGGCTTGAGCTCAAAATATTGATCAATCGATTGATTAAAGTCAAGCCTGTTGCTTGTTTCCGAAATGCGCGCTTTTATTCGGCTCGTGGCCAAGGAAGTCGAACGCAAGTTCCTGGTGAAGGACGAGGCCTGGCGGAAGCACGCAGAGGCCGCGATCGGCATGCGTCAATTCTACGTCGCCGGCACGGCCGGGCGGAGCGTGCGCATCCGCATCCGCGACGAAGGAACGGCAACCCTGACGCTGAAATTCGGCGGCCACGGTCCGGAACGCGACGAATTCGAATATGCGATCCCGGTTCAGGAGGCCGAGGACATGCTGCGTTTCGCGCTCGGGCATGTCATCGAGAAGACGCGTCATCATGTGCCTTACAAAGGCCGGCTCTACGAGATCGACGTCTTCTCGGGAAGCCTCGCTGGACTTGTCATCGGTGAACTCGAGACCCCGGAGCATGTTCCGCCCGATGAGCTCCCGCCATGGCTCGGACAGGAGGTTACGGACGACGCTTCCTATTACAACGCCTCGCTCGCCCGCCATGGCCTGCCGGAGACGGCTGCGTGAGCGAGCGGATCGATCCACACGCGGCGTTGACCGCCGAGATCCAACGGATCGTCACCGACGAGCTCACCAGGGCAACGGCCGATCTGGAGACGGCGCGCAGCCAGCCTGAAAGGGGATTTCACGAAACCCGCAAGAGGCTGAAGAAGCTGCGGGCGCTGTTCCGACTGGTGCGATCCGCCGACCGCCCTTTCTGGAATGCCGAGAATATCCGGCTACGCGATGTTGCCCGGGGTCTTGCCGGCGCCCGTGAGGCGGCGGCGTTGGTTGAGACGGTGGACCGCCTTGCCCGGGCCAATCCCCGGGAAAGCGGGAGCGGTGGGCTTGCGCCGATACGGGAGGCCCTGGTCCGGAACCACGACAGGATCGTCCGGGACAGGACCGGCCAGGACAGTCTGGTAGAGGAGGCCATTCGAGCCATCGAGGACGGTCGATGCAGCGTCGAAGCTTGTGTCTTGCCGCATGATCCCCAGGCAGCTGCGGATATTCTCGCCGATGGCGCTGCCTCCGCCCTTCGGCGGGCGTCACGAGCACTGGAACAGGCGCGCAAGCATGGACGGGAGGACGACTTCCACGAACTGCGCAAGGGAGTGAAGGACCATTGGACCCATCTGACGTTGCTCGCGTCCTTCTGGCCGACGCCGGTGAAATCGCGCCGCAAGCAGGTCGGCTCGCTCGGCGATCGTCTGGGCGAACTCAATGACCTCTTCGTGCTGCAGGAATTGATCGATCGCCGGGACGAAAGCCTCGGAGTGGACGGCGACGTCCAACTCCTTCAACGGCTTCTGAGGCGCAGCGAGAAAAAGCTGCGCAAGAAGTGCCTCGACGAAGCCGAAAAGCTTTTGGACCTGCGGCCTGCCAAACTGGGCCGTCGGCTCGCCGATCATTACCGCGAGGATGCCGGCGAGGCCCCACGCCTCCACTGACCACGCGCGCGACCTTCTTGCGTCTCACCTGCCCAGTGTCGCCGTAGCTGCAATTTGAAGCGGAGCGATGCATCCCTGGATCACACCGCAATCTTGCCGCCGCCCTTTTTCGTGATTGCGACCACCGACGGCCGGACCGGCATATCGTCCTTGAAGTCGGGCCAACGGGTCGAGAGGTCCTCGTAGTAGGACGGCCGGCCGAACTTGTCCCAGTCGTTGCCGCCATCGCCCGGATGCTGGACGGCGACAAAAGCCGTTTCGTCGTCGGGCGCAAAGAGCGGACCGCAGAGCTCGGCCCCGACAGGCACGCGAAAGAACAGCTTCGACGTGGCCCGTGCCTCCCCTTCCGTGTCGACGGCCCAGAGACCGTCGGTCCGGCCGGTGTCCTTGGGATTGTTGCCGTCGGTCGCGACCCACAGGCGGCCCGCCGTATCCACCGCGCAATTGTCCGGCATGCCGAACCAGCCATTCGGCGACGTGCCCGTCGAGAAGGTCGAGCCTACTTCGGCGACCGCCGGGTCGCCGCATTTCAGCAGGACCTCCCACTTGCCCTTGGTCGCGGCGAAATTGCCGTCGTCCTCGGCGATCTCGATGATATGGCCGAATGCGTTCTTGGCGCGCGGATTCGCGGCATCGACCTGGTCGTCGGCGCGCTTGGTGTTGTTGGTCAGCATCACATAGACCTTGCCGTTGACGGCATTGGGCTGCACGTCTTCCGGCCGGTCCATCTTGGTCGCGCCCAGGAGGTCGGCGGCGCGGCGTGTCTCGATCAGCACATCGGCCTGACTGGCGAAGCCATTCTCGGCCGTCAGCGGCCCATCGCCCTGAACGAGCGGCAACCATTCGAGGCTGCCATCGTCCGAGAATTTGGCCACGTACAGCGTGCCCTCGTCGAGCAGGTCCATGTTCGCGGCGCGATCGGACGGGTTGAAGGTCCCGGCCGTAACGAACTTGTAGACATAGTCGAAACGTTCGTCATCGCCGAGGTAGAAGACGACGCGACCGTCCTTGGCCACGATCGATTCCGCGCCCTCATGCTTGAAGCGGCCGAGCGCGGTACGCTTCTTCGGCACCGAATTGGGATCCTCCACGTCGACCTCGACGATCCAGCCGAAACGGTTGGGCTCGTTCGGCTCCTTGGACAGGTCGTAGCGATCGTAGAACTTGCCCCAGGAATAGACGCCTTCAGGAATGCCGAGACGCTTGTAATTGGCGGCCTCGGCATGGCCTTCCGGCAACTCTCCCACGAAGTAGCCGTGGAAATTCTCCTCGGCCATGACGTATGTCCCCCAGGGCGTGACGCCACCGGCGCAGTTGTTGACCGTGCCGATGACCTTGGTGCCGGTCGGATCGTCAGCGGTCTTGACGCGGTCATGCCCGGCCACCGGGCCGGTCAGTTCCATTTCGGTGGCGGCGGTGATGCGGCGATTGAGCTTGCCGTCGCGGACGACTTGCCACTTTCCATCAGTCTTCCGGATCTCAACGATTGTCCCGCCATGCGCAGCCATCTCAATGTCCACGCGCTTGCGGTCGGCATCGGCAACCTTGATCTTGCCCTCGGCGATGCTGACGATGCCGGGGAACATCAGATGTTCGTTGGTGTATTCGTGGTTGACGACCAGCAGGCCACGCGTCGAGGAACCGTCGAGCGGAATGAAGCCGACATAATCGTTGTTGTAGCCGAACTGCCTGGCCTGGGCTTCGGCCGTCTGGTTCTTTGGATCGAATTCCGGCGAATCTGGGAAAAGCGGATCGCCCCAGCGCAGAAGGATGTCGGCATCGTAGCCTTCGGCGACGTGATGGTTCTCGTCGATTCCGGCCTCGACCTCGCTGAAGTCGAAAGCGGAAGCCGCTCCCCCAGCACGAGCGTTGTCGGCGGTGATCAGGGCGATGGGCGAAACCGTCGCCGCGATGGCGGAAACCGCCAGCGATCCCTTGAGCAGGGCGCGCCGCGAAAAGCGCGTCGCGATGATCTCGCCCATGGTCGGGTTGGACGTCAGGTTCTGGCCAGGCCCGTCATTTTCCTCCAGGAGGCTGGTGCGGAATTCGTGCGGATGCTGGTTCATATGCCTCGACCTTCTGATGTCTGGGTAGAAGCGCCCGATGGGCGTTTTCAGAGGCCGGCATAACGAGCCGAAATAACAGTTTGATGACGCGACGATGAGTGAGACAAGCCGGTAGAGACATTCTTCGCGGGAGCGACCGGGAAGCAATTCAACAGCATCTATTCCAATCTTTCATGGCTTGTCGCAATGTAGCGTTGTTGGAGGGGGCAGCCACAGGGAGAAATTGGGGTTTCCCACCAACCAAAACCGTGTCACACGTTAAATAATTCAACTCAAAGGTGGGAGGACCTGAGAATGAATTTACGATCGGCCGCTCGTCTGGCGACCCGTAGGGCCGGACATGTAGCCCTCGCCGTTGCCACGCTCATGGGAGCCGCGACAGCGATGGCCCCGGCCCAGGAGGGCAAAACCCTGCGTTTCGCCTTCCAGGGAACGCTGAACTCGCTCGATCCCTACACGTTCAACGAGACCTTCACGCTCGGCATGCTCGGCAACGTCTATGAGGGTTTGACGAAGCGCGACAAGGACCTCAAGATCATCCCCGGCCTCGCCGAGAGCTGGGAGATGATCGATCCCCTGCATTGGCGCTTCCACCTGCGCAAGGACGTCAAGTTCGCCAATGGCAACGTCTTCAACGCCGACGACGTCATCTTCTCGGCCGAACGTATCCGGGCCGACACGTCGGACCTGAAGACGCGCATCCCGGCCGATTCCGAATGGATCAAGGTCGACGACCACACGGTCGACGTGAAGCTCAAGTCGCCCAATCCCATCCTCTTCGCCGAGTGGGACACGTTCTACATCATGGACAAGGAATGGGCGGAAAAGGAAGGCGCGGTGAAGCCGGTCTCGGCCAAGGACACCAACCCCTCCCCTGCGGCCTACAAGGTCAACGGGACGGGTCCTTTCACCATCGAAAGCCATGAGCCGGGCGTCAAGACCATATTCAAGGTGAACAAGGGCTGGTGGGACAAGCCCGAGCACAACCTCGACGGCGTCGTCTTCACGCCGATCGCCGCCGACGGCACCCGTGTCGCGGCTCTGCTTTCGGGCGACGTGGACCTGATCGAGCCGGTGCCCGTCCAGGACATCGAGCGCATCAAGTCCGACCCCAACACGGACGCCATGGTCGGGCCGGAGCTGCGCGTCATGCATCTCGGCTTCAATCAGATCCGCGACGAGTTGCCGACCTCGGACGTCAAGGGCAAGAACCCGTTCCGCGATCCCAATGTCCGCAAGGCGTTCTTTCAGGCGATCGACATCGAGGCGATCAAGAAGCGCGTCATGCGCGACATGTCCAGGCCTTCGGCCCTGCTCATCGCGGAAGAGCTCTACCAGAAGTCGGGCGACTTCAAGCGCTTGCCCTACGACCCCGAAGCCGCGAAGAAGCTGCTTGCCGACGCCGGCTATCCGAACGGCTTCACAGTCGGGATGGACTGCCCGAACGACCGCTACGTCAATGACGAGGCGACCTGCCAGGCAGCCGTTTCGATGCTGGCCAAGATCGGCGTGAAGGTCAATCTGAACGCCCTGCCGAAGGCGCAGTATTTCGCCAAGGTGCTCGCGCCGGGTGGGTACGACACCGACTTTTTCCTGCTCGGCTGGACACCGAGCTCCCTCGATTCCTGGAACGTACTGACCAGCCTCGCGACCTGCCGTGACGAGAAGGGCAAGGGCGGTCCTTTCAATCTCGGCGGCTATTGCAACAAGAAGGTCGACGAGTTGGCGGCGCAGATCCTGGTCGAAACCGACATCGCCAAGCGCGACGAGCTGATCCATCAGGCCTATCAGATCCTGATCGACGACACCTCGCACATCCCGCTCCACCAGCAGTCGCTGGCCTGGGGCAAGCGCAAGAATCTCGACATCGTCCAGCGCTCCGATGATCAGGTTCTGTTCTATTGGGCAAGGTTGAACTGAGCCTAGCGACCTCGCTGTCCGGGCATGCAGGCCCGGGCAGCACAGTCCGCGAGGGGTTGGCATGCTTGCATTCGCCGTACGGCGCCTGATGCAGATGATCGGCGTGATGCTGGTCGTCGCGTTGATATCGTTCCTGATGTTCCGTTTCGTCGGTGATCCCGTGAACCAGCTCGTCGGCGTCGACACCACGCCCGAGCAACGCGCCGAACTGCGCGACCAGCTGGGCCTGAACGACCCGGTGCTGGTGCAATTCGCGCGATTCCTCGGCAGTGCCGCTCGCTTCGACTTCGGTATTTCCTATCAGATCAAACAGCCGGTCGCGGGACTGATCGGCGCGCGCCTGCCGGCGACGCTCGAACTCTCGCTGGTGTCGGCAGCCTTTGCGCTGCTGGTCGGCCTGCCCATGGGTGTCTATACCGGCCTTTACCCGAACAGCGTGCTGTCGCGAGGCTTCATGGCGATCAGCCTTGTCGGCGTGTCTTTGCCGACCTTCCTTGTCGGCATCCTGTTCATCCTCGTCTTCTCGGTCAATCTCGGCTGGCTGCCGTCCTTCGGCCGTGGCCAAACGGTGTCGCTAGGCGGTTTTTGGACCACCGGCCTGCTCACCCGGTCCGGCCTCGTCTCGCTCATCCTGCCTGCGGTCACTCTTGGCCTGTTCCAGATGACCCTCATCATGCGCCTGGTGCGCAGCGAGATGCTGGAGGTGTTGCGGACGGACTACATCAAGTTCGCCCGTGCGCGCGGCCTCTCCAGTCGTGCCATCAATTTCGGACACGCGTTGAAGAACACGCTCGTGCCGGTGATCACGATCACGGGCCTCCAGCTCGGCTCGATCATCGCCTTTTCGATCATAACGGAAACCGTGTTCCAGTGGCCCGGAATGGGGCTGCTGTTCCTTCAGGCGGTGCAGAATGTCGACATACCGGTCATGGCGGCGTATCTGCTGCTGATCGCCTTCCTCTTTACCTTGATCAACCTCGTTGTCGACCTGCTCTATGTCGTGGTCGATCCGCGAATCCGCATCGGAGGGGCGAAGGCATGAGCGAAACGACCATGCGTCCCGAGCGAGAACCAGGGCCAGTGCGGCGCCTCCTCGACAGCGATGTGTTCTACTCCTTCCGGCGCTCGCCCCTGGTCGTCGTCTCGGCGCTGGTCAGCCTGTTGCTCGTGCTCGCGGCGATCTTCGCGCCGTTGATCGCGCCCCAGGATCCCTTCGATCCCGCCGCGCTGTCGGTGATGGACAGTTTCTACCCGCCGGTCTGGTCCGCCGACGGTCAGCCGGGCTTCCTGCTCGGCACGGACGATCAGGGCCGCGACGTCCTTTCGGCCATCCTCTATGGCATGCGCATCTCGCTCGCCGTCGGGTTCGCCAGCGTGATCCTGGCGATGGTGCTGGGTGTGGGACTTGGCCTGGTCGCCGGCTATGCCGGCGGCCTGACCGACACGATCATCATGCGCATCGCCGACGTGCAATTGACTTTCCCGGCGATATTGACGGCGTTGCTGGTCGACGGCGTCGCCCGAGCGCTCGCCGGTCCGCAAGCCTATGAGAACATTGTCGTCGGCGTGCTCGTGCTGTCCATCGGCCTTAGCTTCTGGGTGCAATACGCCCGCACCGTGCGTGGCTCGGTGCTTGTCGAGGCCAGCAAGGAGTATGTGCTGGCCGCCCGGCTGATCGGCCTCAGTCCAGTCACCATCCTGTTCCGCCATATCCTGCCCAATGTGCTCGGCCCCGTGCTCGTGATCGCCACGATCAACCTGGCTCTCGCCATCATAACGGAAGCCACGCTCTCCTTCCTGGGCGTCGGCGTGCCGTCCACCCAGCCCTCGCTCGGCACGCTGATCCGTATCGGCAACGACTTCCTGTTTTCCGGCGAATGGTGGATCACCATCTTCCCGGGCATCACGCTCGCCATCCTCGCGCTCGCGGTCAATCTTCTCGGCGACTGGTTGCGCGACGCTCTCAATCCGAAGCTCCGATGACTCCGACACTTTCCGTCAGGAACCTTCGTGTCGAGATCCCCACGCGCCACGGCGTGCTGGTGGCGATCGACGATCTTTCCTTCGACATCGCCCCCGGCGAAGTGCTTGGGGTGGTGGGCGAGTCCGGCGCCGGCAAGTCGATCACCGGCCAGGCGATCATCGGACTGCTCGATCCGCCGGCTCGCATCGCCGGCGGCGAGATCCGCCTCGCCGGCCAGCGCATCGACAATCTCTCCCGGCCGGCGATGCGCCACATACGCGGCAAACGCATCGGCATGATCTTCCAGGATCCGCTGACCAGCCTCAACCCGCTCTACCGGATCGGCGAGCAACTGACCGAGACCATCCTCACCCATCAGAGGCTCTCCCCGAAAGCCGCGGCGGAAAAGGCCGAGCGGCTACTGGTCGAGGTCGGCATCCCCGCCGCCAAAACCCGGCTCTCCTCCTACCCTCACCAATTCTCCGGCGGCATGCGCCAGCGTGTCGTGATAGCACTCGCGCTCGCCGCCGACCCCGAACTGGTCATCGCCGACGAACCCACCACCGCGCTCGACGTGTCGGTCCAGGCGCAGATCATCGCGCTCCTGAAGCGGCTCTGCAAAGAGCGTGGGACGTCTGTGATGCTGATCACCCACGACATGGGCGTGATCGCGGAGACTGCCGACCGGGTCTGCGTGCTCTATGCCGGCCGGCTCGCGGAGATCGGCACGGTCGGCAACGTGATCCGGCGGCCTCAGCACCCCTATACGCATGGGCTGATGGCGGCAATTCCCACAATAGCCGGGAACCCCGACGAGCGCCTCGAACAGATCCCCGGCGCCATGCCACGCCTCGCGGCCGTGCCGGGTGGCTGCGCCTTCAATCCACGCTGCGCGTTCAGCTTCGATCGCTGCCGGGTCGAGCGGCCGGCAGAGTACGACACGGGGGTCAGCAGGGCCTCCTGCTTCCTGCTCGATCCATCCGGACGGAGCTCACCCGCGGCCACCGTCGACGCAGCACGGGCCGCCGGCATCAAGGCCCGGGAACAAGCTGCGGAGGCGACCCGATGAGCTCGGTACGCGACACGACGGCCAGCAGCCCACGCGATACGGGCTCGCCGCTGGTCGAGATCGAAGGGCTCGGTCGCGTCTTCGACCTTTCCAGACGCTGGCTCAATCGCCTGCTCGACGGAAGCGGCAAGGTGCATCTGACCGCGGTCGACGGCGTCGGTCTGTCCATAGCGCGCGGCGAAACCTATGCGCTCGTGGGTGAATCGGGATCCGGCAAGTCGACCATTGCCCGCATGACGGTCGGGCTGCTCCCGCCGAGTTCCGGCAGCGTGCGCATCGCCGATGCCGACATCTGGGCGGAGCGCGGGCCTGCACGGCAGCGTCTCATCCGCAGAAAGATCCAGATGATCTTCCAGGATCCCTATGCAAGCCTCAATCCCCGCTGGCGGGTCGGTTCGATCGTCGCCGAGCCTATCAAGGCCTTCGGGCTCAAGCCCAGCGCGCGCGAGCGCGAGCAACGCGTCGGCGAGTTGCTGTCGCTCGTCGGTCTCGACCCGCGCGATGCCCGGAAATTCCCGCACGAATTCTCGGGCGGACAGCGCCAGCGCATCGCCATTGCCCGCGCGCTCGCCTCGGAGCCGGACTTCATCGTCTGCGACGAGCCGACATCCGCACTGGACGTCTCGGTCCAGGCACAGGTGCTCAATCTTCTCCGAGACCTGCAGCAGCGCCTCGGGTTGACCTATCTCTTTATCAGCCACAATCTCGCCGTCGTCAGGCACATGGCGAACCGGGTCGGGGTGCTGTATCTCGGCCGCCTCGTCGAGGAGGCCCCGGCCGGCGTCCTGTTCGCCGAGCCCAGGCATCCCTACACGCGCATGCTGTTGGACGCCGTGCCCGACATCAGCATGGGATCGACCGAAAGGGAGCCGATCGCCGGCGAGATCCCGAATCCGATCAGCCCGCCATCGGGCTGCCATTTCCATCCGCGCTGCCCACAGGCCATGGCGATCTGCAAGAAAGAGGCGCCACCCGCCTACCACGTCGATGGCGCCGCGGTCCGCTGCCATCTCTATGCGCCGGGCCAGATCGAACGGCAGCCGATCGGCGCGAACGGACAAGGATAGGGATCAGGGGTGCGCGCGAGTGGTCCCTCACTGTCCTGCCGCACATCTCTCCCTGCGCATGCGCGTGCTGGTACAGATTCGGCCAGTTCGTCCTCGACCGTTGGTGGGTTGCCCAACCGTAGCGGAATGGAGCCACGGATCAGTTCGCCCGCTGGCGCGGCCTCCCGTCCGAGGATGAGGCCGGCTCACGCGGCCACATCAGCTCCCTCGCGCTTCAACTGCCGGAGCGCACTCTCGATGGACGCCTTGTAACGTACCAGAGGCGGACGTGCCCCGTGCGTCATCAGCGTGCGCCTGAGCTCGGGCGAGGCGCCGGTGATGAACATCTGGATGCCTGCCCTACGCGCCTTGTGCGCCGCGCCCTCGATGACATTGGCTGCCGTGGAGTCCAGGAACGGCACGGCGGAGCAATCGAGGATGAAGTTGCGCCGCTGGTCGGCGATGCGATCGAGCACGGTGCCGACTGCCGCGGCAGCGCCGAAGAAGAAGGCGCCGCTGATCCGATAGATCACGGTATTGGGATCGGCCGCCAGGTCCGGATCATAGGAAGTGCGGCCGCCATTGCTGGCATCGGCCTTGTCGTCGACGACCAGCGTGGTGTGCGTCGACACTTCGATCGATTTCGCCATGCGATCGATGAACAGGATGGCGCCGAGCAGGAAGCCGACGACGATGCCTTCCGTCAGGTCGCGGAAAACCACGAGCGCGAAGGTGACCAGAAGAACCGCCGCATCGCCCCAGGAGGAACGGATGAGCGCGGCAAACGCGTTCTTCTCGACCATGTTCCAGGCCACCACGGCGAGGACCCCGGCCAAGGCCGCGAGCGGTATATAGCTCGCGAGCGGCGCGGCAACGAGCATGAAGCCGAGCAGGACGACCGAGTGAAGCATGCCGGATACCGGACCGTGAGCTCCGGCGCGAATGTTGGTGGCGGTCCGCGCGATCGTGCCTGTGACGCAAATTCCGCCAAACAGCGCCGAACCGAGATTGGCTACGCCCTGGGCGACGAGCTCGCAGTTGGATCGATGGCGTCTTCCCGACATGCCGTCGGCCACCACCGCCGATAACAGGGACTCAATGGCGCCGAGCAGCGCGAAAGCGACCGCGTCCGGCAGCACGGCCTGCAACTTCGCGAGGCTGAAGGGCGGCACTCCCGGGGCCGGCAGGCCATTGGGGATGCCACCGAAGCGCGTGCCGATCGTCTCGACCGGCAGATTCATCACAACGGTCACGATTGCAGCGACGGCCACGGCAAGCAGCATACCGGGCCAGTTCGGCCGCCAACGCTTCATGCCGAGGATCGTCAGGATCGTCAGCAGGGCGATGCCGGCGGCGGCCGGATTGATGCTTGGCGCCGCCTCGGCGAGCGCGACCAGCTTCGGCACGAACTCGCCAGGCTCCTTGCCCTGCAGCGCCAGTCCGAACAGATCCTTGAGCTGGCTGGAGAATATGATGACGCCAATACCGGCGGTGAAGCCGACCGTCACAGGATAGGGAATGAACTTGATGTAGGTGCCGAGACGTAGATAGCCGATCGCGATGAGCACCACGCCCGCGATCATCGTCGCCAACAGCAGTCCGTCGACGCCATGCCGGTCGACCGTCGCGGCAACCAGAACGATGAAGGCGCCAGCCGGGCCGCCGATCTGGAACCGGCTGCCGCCGAGTGCGGACACGATGAAGCCGCCGATAATCGCCGTGAAGAGGCCACGGTCGGGCGAGACGCCGGAAGCGATGGCGATCGCCATCGAAAGCGGCAGCGCGACCACCGCGACCGTCAGCCCGGCAAAAAAATCCCGCTGGAATTCGCTTCGTCCGTAACCCTCGCGCAGAACCGTCACCAGCTTCGGCGTGAAAAGCTGTGCGAATGTCGGTTGGGTGCTCGCGCGTGTTCTGTCAGTGCTCAACTTGCCTACCTCGGATAAGGCGGCGGGATCGTCGTGAAGCGGCGGTCGCCGTCGCAACTGCTGGTCCGGAGCGCCCCAAGCTTCAATCTGGAAGCATGACCGCGCTCTTGCTCTTTTTGGCCGCATTCGCGCGGCGCCAAGCAATTCCGCCTGGCTGCGAATTGTTCAGGTTCGATCAGGAGCCTTGACCGGTTCGACGGACTGCGGGGTCGACTCCTTCAGGCGCACACCACGCCCGCCGCCTCCGCTTGCCTGATTGTCGCCGATAAGTTCGACCCCGGACGCCTCCAGCGCCTGAATGACCTTCATCAGCGTATCGACCACACCGCGTACCACCCCATCGCTCGCCTCCATGCGCTGGATGGTGGGCAAGGACACGCCTGCACGCTCGGCGAGCGTCTTCTGGTCGATGCCGGCCAAGGCCCGAGCGGCACGCATCTGAGCGGAGGTGATTATGGCAAAACTCCTGTGTCAGCCTTCAAGATAGATGCATACATGGGTCATTCTGATGTTTCAAGCATCAACTCTGATGCGCGATTTACAGCCGCGCGGCGACATCGGCGCTCATGTGTTCCGAGATCATTTGGCCAACCGTTGTCAGGGCTGCCAGGGGGGCAGGTGGGACGGGAAGCCTACTTGCCCAGATTGGGACCGAGGGTGATCAAGCCAACGGCGAAGATGGCCAGCACGAGGCCGCTCGACTGGACGACGCTCAAACGTTCACCGAAATAGAAGAGCGCAATGGCGTTGACCGCGACCAGTTGGATAACGGCCGATAGGCTGAAAGCCGAAGCCATGCCGAATTCTCGTACCAGACGGAGCATGATCAGGTTGCCGGCAGAGTAAAGCGCAAGCGTCAGGACCAGCTTGCCGAATGCGGGTTGCAAAGCCCAGGACTTCGCCACCGTCGCGGCCAGCAGGAAAACCAGGGTCGAGACGCCGAGTTGGAATATACCGGAGATGGTCAAGAGGTTCTCCCGAACGAAAGCCTTCCCACATGCCGCGGAGCAGTTCTCGGGGAGAAGCTGCGTCGGCGTCAATATTCCGTTTCCGCTGTGACGCTGGGCCAGCCTCTCACGTTCGGGCGGATCGGCACGCTGTCCGGCGCGAACCCATCTTCCGCGCCGGACAAAAAAGCCGACGGAAGTACCGGGTCGGCACTTCCGCCGGCAATCTCGCCGGTTGGGGCCAGCTACAGCCCAATGCTATGACGCCGACCTGCCTTCAAGTCCACTCCAAATGGGCTACAAACGTCGCGAAACCGCATTTTTCCATTTACGCCTGCACTGTCCGAGCTCAATGCAACAAAGGCGCGCCGTTTTTTTGGCCCCCGGGCATCTGCGGCGAAGGGTCTCGCCGGGGCCGCGACCTTGCCCGTCGGCGTGTCTTACAGGGCTTGCATGGTCCGGCACCGAACTATTGCCTGCGCATAAATCCTGGTCGTGGCGCATTCGGGGCCGGAAAACCGGTTCCCACTTTCCTGCGAATGAATCTTGGTCTTACGCATTCGCGGCCGGAAAACCGGTTTCCACTTTTCCTGCGAATGAATCTTGGTCTTCCGCATTCGCGGCCGGAAAACCGGTTTCCACTTTTCCTGCGAATGCTTTATAGCGCTGCCTCCATGAGCACGCCGATCTCGAACATTCGCAACTTTTCCATCGTCGCCCATATCGACCATGGCAAATCCACTCTCGCCGACCGCCTGATCCAGATGACGGGCGGGCTGGACGCCCGCGAGATGAAGGAGCAGGTGCTCGACAATATGGAAATCGAGCGCGAGCGTGGCATCACCATCAAGGCGCAGACCGTGCGTCTGCGCTATCGCGCCAAGAACGGCGAAGACTACATCCTCAATCTCATCGACACACCGGGCCATGTCGACTTTGCCTATGAGGTCTCGCGCTCCCTTGCGGCGTGCGAAGGCTCGTTGCTCGTGGTCGACGCCTCGCAAGGCGTCGAGGCGCAGACGCTCGCCAATGTCTATCAGGCAATCGACAACGATCACGAGATCGTCGTGGTGCTGAACAAAGTCGACCTGCCGGCCGCCGAGCCCGACCGCGTACGCGAGCAGGTCGAGGAAGTGATCGGCATCGATGCCAGCCAGGCCGTGCTGATCTCGGCCAAGACAGGACTCGGCATCGAGGACGTTCTCGAGGCCATCGTCAACCAGTTGCCGCCGCCGCGCGAGGGCGATCGATCGGCGCCGTTGAAGGCCATGCTGGTCGATAGCTGGTACGACGCCTATCTCGGCGTCATCGTGCTGGTGCGCGTGATCGATGGCGTGCTCAAGAAGGGCCAGACCATCCGCATGCTGGGCACCGGCGCCAAATATCCCGTCGAGCGCACCGGCTATTTCACACCCAAGATGATCAACACGGACGAGATCGGGCCCGGCGAGTTCGGTTTCATCACCGCCTCGATCAAGGAAGTGGCCGATACGCGTGTCGGCGATACGATCACCGAGGATCGCCGGCCGACCGAAAAGCCCCTGCCCGGCTTCAAGCCTGCGCAGCCCGTCGTGTTCTGCGGCCTGTTCCCGGTCGACGCTGCCGACTTCGAGGATCTGCGGGCCGCCATGGGCAAGCTGCGCCTCAACGACGCCAGTTTCTCCTTCGAGATGGAGACTTCGGCCGCACTGGGATTCGGCTTCCGCTGCGGCTTCCTCGGATTGCTGCACCTGGAGATCATCCAGGAGCGCCTGGAACGCGAATTCAATCTCGATCTCATCGCGACGGCGCCGAGCGTCGTCTACCGCCTCGTCCTGAGCGACGGCACCACGAAGGAACTGCACAACCCCGCGGACATGCCGGACGTGGTCAAGATCGATCGGATCGAGGAGCCTTGGATCCGCGCCACGATCCTTACCCCCGACGATTATCTCGGCGGCATCCTGAAGCTGTGCCAGGACCGCCGCGGCATCCAGGTCGACCTCTCCTATGTCGGCAAGCGGGCCATGCTGGTCTACGATCTGCCGCTCAACGAGGTCGTGTTCGACTTCTACGACCGGCTGAAATCGATCTCCAAGGGCTACGCCTCCTTCGACTATCACCTCACCGATTATCGTGAGGGCGATCTCGTGAAGATGTCGATCCTGGTCAATGACGAGCCCGTCGACGCGCTCTCCATGCTGGTGCACCGTTCCGCCGCGGAAAAACGCGGTCGTGTCATGTGCGAGAAGCTCAAGGAGTTGATCCCCCAACACATGTTCAAGATCCCGATCCAGGCGGCGATCGGCGGCAGGATCATCGCGCGCGAGACGATATCGGCGCTGCGCAAGGACGTCACGGCCAAGTGCTACGGCGGCGACGTGACGCGCAAGCGCAAGCTTCTGGAGAAGCAGAAGGAAGGCAAGAAGCGGATGCGCCAGTTCGGCAAGGTGGACATCCCGCAGGAGGCCTTCATCCAGGCGCTCAAGATGGGGGATTGAGAAGTCTCTCGTCCGCTTACGGCCGTCTGAACAAGGTTGGCCCTCCGTACAGATAGCCTATACGATTGATCGCTTCCCGCAGCGGCTCACGCGATACCAGCATCGTGTGGCCGTTGGCGTGGATCATGGTGCCGGCATTCGTCATGATCGCGACGTGGCCCTTCCAGAAGACGAGATCGCCCCGCCGCAGGTTGGAATAGTCCGGCTCTGGCTGGAAGGCTTCGCCAAGTCCGGATGCCTGCATGTCGGAATCGCGCAGGACCGACCTGCCCGCCATGCGCATCGCCAATTGCACAAGACCGGAACAATCGAGGCCGAACGCCGATACGCCGCCCCAGAGGTAAGGGGTATCGATCAGCGCCTCGGCGACCGCCACGTAGTCGGCGGCATGATCGCTTGCCGGCATCAAATGCCGCGCGATGATGGCTTCTCCAGATTGCAGGAGCGCATAGGACGTCCCCCGGGTCTGCGCCGAGCCAACGACCACGAGTTCCGTCGCCATCGACAAAGCGCCGAGGCGCGGCAGCTTCATGTCCGGTGCGGGATAGAGGAATGTCCTCGGCACGCATACCTTGTGGGTTGGCGCGCCGTCACGCGGCTTCACCTCCCCCGCTGGGACGTAACCGACATAGGAGTCGCGCTCGGACTGTATCCAGGCCCAGCCGTCGCGCTCCTCGAAGACGGTCACATCCTCGCCGTGGAGGAGTTGCGTGCTGAGACCGGCATCGGGCCGGGGTTCCCCGCGCATGTCGACCAAGGGCGCAGCAATGCGAGCCGGCCTTCCCGGGACGAAGCGCTCCGATTCGACCTGCCCCTTGAGCCTGATATCGGCCAGATCGGCCCGAAAAGCATGAAGCCGCTTGTCAAGGATGGTCACAGGGGAAGCTCTCCAGCACGCGCGATAACGTCGTCTCCGAAACGCTCGACGAACAAGGCGCCCTCGACCGTCCTTCTCACCAGAACATTGCGCCTGTCGTGCGGGTCACGGTGCCGAGACACCAACTTCAGGGCGCCCATCGTGTCAAGGGCGCGTGTGATGACCGGCTTTGTGACCCCGAGCCGCGCGGCCAGTCCGCGCACCGTATGCGGAGGCGTATCGAGATAGATCGTCAGCAGGATGGCCCATTGCCGCATGGTGAGGTCCGGGGTGCCGCCGCGCACTTGCGAAAGGCTCACCTGCTGCCACAGCCTCAGGGCCTGAGTGGGACGCAAAACAACCACCATGATGCAAGCATCCTCGGAAATTGTTTCGGTTCCGTTTCACCCAAGCCCGAATTGGCGTTGGATGCAAGCCCCCCGGCGCGCTCTATGTTCCGAAGCGCGCGGACACGACCCGTTCCAGCGCGCGAATGCCCTGCGCCTCGGCTCCGGCTGGGCAATGGGGACGGTCGCTCGGGCTCCAGGCAAAGATATCGAAATGTGCCCAGCTCCTGGTCTTTTCCACGAAGCGCTTGAGGAAAAGAGCCGCGGTCACCGACCCCGCGAAGCCGTCGGTGGTGACGTTGTTCAGGTCGGCGATCTTCGAGGAAAGCTTGGCGTCGTACGGCTCCCACAGAGGCATGCGCCAGAGCGGATCGGCGGCCGTTTCGGCAGCCTGTGCGATCTCGCCGGCAAGCGCGTCATCCGGCGTGTAGAAGGGCGGCAAATCCGGCCCGAGCGCCACGCGGGCAGCACCCGTCAGCGTTGCCATGTCGATCAGCAGTTGCGGTTCCTCCTCGTCGGCCAGCGACAGCGCGTCGGCCAGGATCAGGCGCCCTTCCGCATCGGTGTTGCCAATCTCGACGGTCAGCCCCTTGCGGCTCGGTAGGATATCGCCTGGACGGAAGGCATCGCCGGAGATGGCGTTCTCGACGGCGGGAACAAGGACGCGGAGCCTGACATTGAGCCCCGCGGACATGATCATGGATGCCAGCCCCAGAACATTGGCGGCCCCACCCATGTCCTTCTTCATCAGCAGCATCCCACTGGCGGGCTTGATGTCCAGGCCACCGGTGTCGAAGCACACACCCTTGCCGACAAGCGTCACCTTGGGCGCGGATTCCGGTCCCCAAGTCAGGTCGATGAGGCGCGGAGCGTGGTGCGAGGCGCGGCCGACAGCGTGGATCATCGGAAAGTTCTTTGCGAGCAGCGCATCGCCCTTGATCACGCTGACAGAGGCCTTGTGCGGCTCGGCAAGCGTGTGGACCGCATTCTCCAGCGCCTCCGGTGCCATGTCGTTGGCCGGCGTGTTCACGAGATCGCGCGCCAGGAACACGCCGCCGGCGATCCGGCGCACACGCTCCGGATCGACGCCTTCCGGCAAGGCGAAGCGCAGGGTCTTGCCGGGTTTCCTGCCGTAGCGCGTGAAGCTGTAGCCGCCGAGCAGAAGACCCAACGCCGCGATTTCGGGCGTGGCGGGCTCGACCGCGAAGTGCCAATCCCCCTCCGGCAGCGTTCGAGCCAGCGTTCCCACCGTCAGCGCGCCGAAGCCATCTTCGCCATTCCCCGTGCCGAGCAGCGCACCGGCGAGCTCGCCTCCGTCGCCGGGGAGGATCAGGACCTTGCCGGCCTGGCCCGTGAAGTCGTTGGCCTTTGCCCATGCCGCGGCGCCCGGCTCCAATCCCGCGTCGCCAAGGGCGTCCCTTGCGACGAGATGGACAGGCAGGCTTGCGCGTGATTTCTTCCCGACTAGTTCAACCGGCATGAATTCATCCTTCGACTTTTCGATCGCGCGGGTGCCAGCTCCGCCCGACAGGGGGTTCGGCAACAGGCCCTAGAAGCCGCCGCCAGACTCCCCCCCTCGGCGCTGTTGCCGGAGAGCCTCGGCCTGCGCCCTGTCGAGCGCGGATGTCGGCGACTGCCAGTTCGGATCTCGCGATTCGACCGACATGGGTGACCCGCCGCAACCAGCCAGGAAAAGCAACGACGCGGCAAGCAGAATTCTCATGATCATTTCTCCAGCAGCCGCCCACGGGCGGCGGATTTGGAGGACAACATCTGCCCTGCCCAGCCTCGAAAGGCAATGGCGCGGACGCGCCGACCCGACCCAGCTTGCACCGTTAACGCCTCGTTAGGGTTAACAGAATATTGATCGCAACGGGCGACGCGGCCGAAATGGCCGCAGGAAGGGGAGCGCGGATGATCCATAAGAGCTTCGCATCTTCGGCGAGGTTTCATGCAGCGTCGATGGCGCTGGTCCTTGCGCTGGGCGCGGCAGGCTGCGCCGACCGGAGCATGACGACCGGATCGATCTCACGACCTTCGGGGACGCCGATAGAGCAGATGTCCGCCGGCGAACTCCAAGGCGCCGCCGCCTCGCTCGGAAAGGCCTTCGCCAGCAATCCCAAGGACAAGTCGACCGCGATGCGGTATGCGGCCGTGCTGCAAATGAACGGCAATTCCGAACAGGCTCTCGCGGTGATGCGCAAGCTGGCGATCGGCAATCCCAACGATCGCGAAGTCCTGGCGGCATACGGCAAGGCGTTGGCCGGGGCCGGCCAGTTCGAGCAGGCGCTCGATGCCGTACGCAGGGCCCAGACGCCAGAATACCCCGACTGGAAGCTCGCTTCGGCGGAAGGCGCGATCCTCGATCAGCTCGGCCAGCCCGCGGAAGCGCGGGCGCTCTATCGTCGCGCCCTCGAGCTGAAGCCGAATGACCCTTCGGTGCTTTCCAATCTCGGCATGTCCTATGTGCTAGAAGGCGATCTCAGGACCGCCGAAACCTATCTGCGCTCGGCCACCCAGCAAGCCGGCGCCGACAGTCGGGTGAGGCAGAACCTTGCGCTCGTCGTCGGCCTTCAGGGCCGTTTCGACGAGGCGGAACAGATCGCCCGGCAGGAGCTTTCCCCGGAACAGGCCCAGGCCAACATCGCCTATCTTCGCTCGATGCTGGCGCAGCAGAACTCCTGGAGCCAGTTGAAGAAAGACGACAAGAAAGGTGCCGGCTCGACCTGAAGCCTGTCGCCCGCAATCGGATTCGGGCGACAGGGTGCAGTTTATGTATTTGCCGGCATTCTCGCGCCGCCCACCGGATCCGGTCGGCGGCGAAAAGCTTCACGCCTGTCACGAGAATTATGATCCGCGCGACATGCTTTACGCGACGCCCCTAGACACATTGGGCGACATGCGGTGGCTTGAGCCGCGGATGCATGGATTCCGTTCGCAAATAGCTGTCGCCCCACCCCGGCGCCTGTGAAGCGGGCGAGAGGAGCGACCTACTCAAAAAATACCCTGGCTGCTGATCTGGATGCCGGCCGGTCCAAGAATGATGGCGAAGAGGACCGGCAGGAAGAACAGGATCATCGGCACGGTCAGCTTGGGCGGAAGAGCAGCTGCCTTCTTTTCGGCCGCGTTCATGCGCATCTCGCGACTTTCATTGGCCAGCACACGTAGCGCCTGGCCGACCGGCGTGCCGTAGCGCTCGGCCTGCACCAACGCCTGCGTCACCGATTTCACCGATTCCAGTCCGGTTCGGCTGGCCAGATTGTCATAGGCCTGCTTGCGCTCCTGCAGGAACGATAATTCGGCATTGGTCAGGACCAGTTCCTCGGCCAAGTCGACGGATTGGGCGCCGATCTCCTCGGCCACCCGACGGAACGCGGCCTCCACCGACATGCCCGACTCCACGCAGATCAGCATGAGGTCCAGGGCGTCCGGCCAGGCCTTCTGGATGGAGGCCTTTCTCTTGCTCGCCCGGTTCGAGACGTACAGGATCGGTGCATAGAAACCGGCATAGGCGCACAGGATGCAGGCGAAAATCCTGATGAAGAAGGGCTGTTCGGCAAGGCCGCCGACCCCGAAAATATAAGCCAGCCCGAGTCCCAGGGTGACGAAAGGAAGGACGAGCCGGAAGAACAGGAAACGGGTGAGCGGATTCTGGCCGCGGAAACCGGCCATCCGCAGCGACGCCATTGTCTTGTCGTCGGCCAGCGCGCGCTTGAGGTCGAGCCGTTCGACGATGTTGCGCATGCCGATCGAGTGCTCCTCGCGCAATCCCCTGCGCCGGCGTTCTCCTTCGGCGGCGAGCCGCACCCGTTGCTTGGCGCGCAATTCCTCGCGCTCGAGCGCGACCGCCTTCATCCGGGTCTTCATCGGGTTGCCGCTGAACGCGGGAAGCAGGGTGAGGAGCGTGGCGAAAACCGCAACCGCCACGAGCATGGCGATGAGGAAAGAAGGATCAGTGAGTGTCTTGACGACGGTATCGGACACGCCCCACTCCACTCAAACTTCGAAGTTCATCATGCCGCGCATGACGAAGATGCCGATTGCCATCCAGACTGCCGAGACGCCGAGGATCAGATGACCGGTGCTCGTCGTGAACAGGGGCATGATGTAATTCGGGCTGGAGAGATAGACGAGCACCGCCACGATGATCGGCAGAGCTCCGATGATCACCGCAGAAGCCTTTGCTTCCATCGACAGGGCCTGGACCTTGGCCTTCATCTTCTTGCGGTCCCGCAGGACGCGCGACAGATTGCCCAGCGCCTCGGACAGATTGCCGCCCGCCTGCTGCTGGATCTGGATGACGATGCCGAAGAAGCCGGCCTCCGGACATGGCATCGTTTCGCTCATGCGCATGGTGGCGTCGGGAATCGACAGGCCGAGCTGCTGTGCCTCGACGATACGCCGGAACTCGCTGCGCACCGGCTCGGGCGATTCGCTCGCAATCAGCCGGATGCCGTCGTTCAACGGCAGACCGGAGCGGACAGCGCGCACGATGATATCGAGCGCGTTGGGAAATTCCTCCAGAAAGGCCTTGACCCGGCGGGATCGCTTGAAGGCGACAAACCAGCGCGGCAGGCCGAGCCCGCCGGCCGCGAGCGCGCCCGGCACGGCAATAAGAGGTGCGCCGGCAAGGAACACGAGAAGGGCAACGACCAGCCCGCAGACGCCGGAGTAGACATAGAAGCGCTCGAGGCTCAGCTGGAGGCCGGCCTGCTTGAGCTGCACTTTGAGCGGCGCCTTCTTGCTGTTGCGGTCCCTGAGTTTCTGTTTTTCCTCGAGGTCCTTCAACGTGTCCTGGACCGATTTTCGCCGCTTGGCCGCTTCGGCAAGCCGGTCCCGCGAAGCTTTGATGCCGGCGCGATCGGCTTCGGCGCGCTTCACCGTCTCCAGCCGCTTTTCCACGTTCTTTTCAGCTGCCATCCTGTTGAACAGGAAGGCATAGGCGACCGCGCCCGCCGCGAGTGCCGCGAGCGCTACGAAAACCAGCGTTGCACCGTCCATGCCCAACATGTTCCCGCGCTAGCCGCTCTGCTTTTCCATCGCCTCGAGCGCGGCGGCGAGACGCTGCTCCTCGCCGTAGTAGCGCGCGCGGTCCCAGAAGGCAGGACGCGCGACGCCCGTCGAGACATGGCGCCCCACAAGCCGACCGTTATGATCCTCGCCCTTGATGTCGTAGCAAACCAGATCCTGGGTGATGATGACGTCACCTTCCATGCCGATGACTTCGGTGATGTGCGTGATCCGGCGCGAGCCGTCGCGGAGGCGTGCCGCCTGGATGATGACGTCGACGGATCCGACGATGATCTCGCGAACGGTCTTGGGCGGCAATGCATAGCCGCCCATCGCGATCATCGATTCGATACGGTTGAGACATTCGCGCGGCGAGTTCGAGTGGATCGTGCCCATGGAACCGTCATGGCCGGTGTTCATCGCCTGCAGGAGGTCGAAGACTTCGGGGCCTCGCACCTCACCCACGATGATCCGCTCGGGGCGCATGCGAAGGCAGTTCTTCACGAGATCGCGCATCGTGATCTCGCCCTCGCCTTCTAGATTGGGCGGGCGTGTCTCCAGGCGCACGACATGCGGCTGCTGCAACTGAAGCTCTGCCGAGTCCTCGCATGTGATCACGCGCTCGTCGCGGTCGACGTAGTTCGTGAGGCAGTTGAGGAGGGTGGTCTTGCCGGAGCCCGTGCCCCCGGAGATGACCACGTTGCAGCGCACGCGGCCAATGATCTTCAGCACCTCGGCGCCTTCCGGGGAGATGGCACCGAACCTGACAAGCTGGTCGAGCGTCAGCTTGTCCTTCTTGAATTTGCGGATGGTGAGCGCGGCGCCGTCGATGGCGAGTGGCGGGGCGATGACGTTCACGCGCGAGCCGTCGGGAAGACGCGCATCGCAGATGGGGGAGGACTCGTCGACACGGCGGCCGACCTGGCTCACGATGCGCTGACAGATGTTCAGGAGTTGCTGGTTGTCGCGGAACCGGATGCCAGTCTGCTCGACCTTGCCGTTGACCTCGATATAGACCTGCTTGGCGCCGTTGACCATGATATCGGCGATGTCGTCGCGCGCCAGGAGAGGTTCCAGCGGGCCGTAGCCGAGAACATCGTTGCAGATATCGTCGAGCAGCTCCTCCTGCTCGGCGATCGACATGGCGAAATTCTTGATCGCGATGATGTCGTTGACGATATCGCGGATCTCCTCGCGAGCGCTCTCGGGATCGAGCTTGGCGAGTTGCGAAAGATCGATCGTGTCGATGAGCGCGGAGAACACCTGCGACTTGGTATCGTAGTAGCTTTCGCTGCGCTCGCGCGGCGAGGAACGCGGCGGCTCAGGCGCGACGGATTGTTGCGGCGCGGCCATTGCCGCTGCCGGCTGCACGGGCGCTGCCGGGCTCGGCCGGACGGCCTCCACCCGGTCCGGTGAGGCCGCCGGGGGTGGCCGAAAGGCCGGCTCTCCGCGTCGCGGACTTTCAGTGCCTCTTTTGCCGAACATGATCGCGAACAACCAAGGTCATTGCTTCTTGAGCTTCAGCCTGTCCATAAGTGCGGCCAACCCCGGCGCGCGCCGTGATTTGATCTCGCTGCGGCCAGTCAGGATATGGGCGATCTCGTTGATCGTCTGGGCGATGGGACTTTGCTTTGCCAACTCGCCGAGCATGCGCCCGCTATTGGCCGCATTGCCGAAGAGCTGCGCATCGAAGGGGATGACGGCCATCGGCGTCACGCCCAGCGGCTCGGCGAAGTCCGCAGCCGAAATCTCTGGCCGCTTGGGGACCCCGGTCTGGTTCACGATCAGTCGCGGGGGCGCATCGTTGGGGCGAAGCTTCTTCAGCATATCGATGAGATTCTTCGTGTTGCGAAGGTTCGCCAATTCCGGTGTCGCTGTGATGACCACATCGTCGGCCTGCATCAGCGTGCTCTTCGCCCAGCCGCTCCAGACATGCGGAACGTCGAGCACCAGGAGCGGCGCGCTGCGCTGCGCGACCTCGATGATCTGGGTGAACGCATCGGGCTCGAAATCATAGACGCGGTCGAGCGTGGAGGGCGCTGCCAGCAGCGACAGCCGTTCGGCGCACTGGGCAAGCAGCCGGTCGAGATAGACTTCGTCGACCCGCTCCGGGGCGAAGACGGCCTCGGCGATGCCCTGGGCCGGGTCCTGGTCGAAATTGATGTTGGCTGTGCCGAAGGCCAGGTCGAGATCGGCCACCACGACCTCCGACTTGAAGAGAGTCGACATCGCCCAGGCGACATTGTGGGCGATCGTCGAGGAGCCGACGCCGCCCTTGGCGCCGACGAATGCGATCGACCTGCCGATCGGTTCCGCCTCCGGATCGACGAAAATCGCTGAGATGACGCTGACGATATCCGCCATCGACACGGGCGCCACGACATATTCGGACACGCCGGAACGGATGAGCTCGCGATAAAGCCAGACGTCGTTGTAGTGGCCTACGACGATAACCTTGGTGCTGGGGTCGCAGCATTCCGCCATCCGGCGCAAGGATTCCAGAAGTTCCTTAGGCTCGTTGCGCGATTCGAGGATCACCAGGTTCGGCGTCGGAGCCGTCTGATAGTGTTCGATCGCAGCAGCGATCCCACCCATGTGGACCTTGACGTGCGTCTTGGACATGCGCCGGTCGCCCGCCGCTCGTTCGATGGGATTGGCGACGCTTTCGCTCTCGCAGAAAGCCTGGATCGAGATGCGCGGGACCGGCCGCAGCAATTGCATGGCGGCGATGTCCTGGGGGCTCGTGGAGTCTTCCTCGATGGTCTCCATGTAAGCAGGATTCGTCATCGCCCGGTCCTCAGTAGGTCACTTCGGAGGTGTCCTCGAAATCCCGCGCTATCGCTCTCGCCTTGTACTGGTCGATGGCTTCGGCACGGTTCTCGGCATCGATCTCCGTCGGCTTGCGCGGTCCGAGCAGATCGGCCGGGTTGGCGAGCTGGGCCGCGAGATTATTCTGATAGGAGCAGCCGAAATTGGCATAGTGCTTGTTTTCGGATGTCTGAAGCAGGTCCTCCGGCCAGCGGCCACATTTGCCTGTTCGCGCCCTCATGGCGGAATAGGCTATGCGCACCGGTGCCGAGGTCTCGGCAGGACCGGCCTGATAGGACAGGAAGGCGATGCGCCCATCCGGGACGCCATTCGATCGGAGGAGCCGGGCAATGTCGGATGTCGCGCGCGAGGCGGCGACATCGTTCGGCCCTCCAGAAGGACTGACGATCCGGACCACGGGCGCGGCGCTCCTGTCGTAGCCAGCCAGGAAACCTTCAATAGCGACTTTCTGAGAGCGGGTCATTCCGCGGTCGCTCGCAGCCACCGGGAGGTCGAGCGTCTCCTCCTTCTCGCCGATGACGATCGGATGATTGGTGCGATAGTCGTCTGGAACCGAGCCGACCGTTATGCTGTGGCGTTGGGCGCAGCCGGCCAGAACGGCCGAGGCGACGAGCGCGAGTGCGGGCAAGACGAGGCCGAGGGAACAACGCGGCCTGTCGATCGTCGTCTTCGCCGTGCGGATCTGGAATGCCGTTTCAGCCATGGCTGTTCCCGTCATTTGTAGATGTAGCCGACGACGCCGTGATAGCGCCCGTTCGGTCTGTTGGTCTGCATGGTTCCGTAGACCCGGTTGACCCGGCCGAGGAACATGCCCGCGCCGTCGCTCGCCGCATTGAAATTGTCGTCGGGTTTCGCGAGCTCGGCACGAGCGACCGGGCGGGCGAGATAGGGCGTGATGATGATCACGAGCTCCGTTTCGTTCCGGACAAAGTCCCGGCTCCTGAATAGCGTGCCCAGGACGGGAATCTTGGACAGGCCGGGCAGGCCGTTCACCGCCTGGCGGATGTCGTCGCGAACCAGGCCGGCGATCATCATCGATCCTCCGGAGGGCAGCTCCACCGTCGTGTCGGCGAGCCGCTTGCGGATGGAAAGCGCGCTCGCGCCGGGAACGTTGAAGGTGCTTCCCGACGCCGGCGAGCCCATCGAAAACGATCCTTCCGTCGTCGGCTCGGACACCGCCGTCCTCACCTTGAGGCTGATTCGCCCAGGCGAGAGAACCACCGGCAGGAACTCGAGCCCGATCCCGTATTCCAGCTTCTCGACCGTATATTTGACCTGGTCCGACTGGCCCTTGGAGGAGTCGCCCTGCTCGACCGACTGCTCTGTCAGGAGATTGAACTCGCCGCCGACCTTGAACGTGGCTTTTTCGCCCGACACCGCCGTAAGCGTGGGCTCGGCCAACGTCTTCATGACGCCGGCCTGCTCCATGGCGTTGATGTAAGCCATCAGGGATGACGTTCCCAACGCCAACTGCGAACTCGCAAGCGCGTTGCCGAGGCCGAATGGATTGTCGCTGATCGCGGCCCATCTCAGCCCGTCATTGCCGTAGCCCATCATGTTGACGCCGAGCTGTTTCATCACGTTGCGGCTGACTTCCGCCACAGTGACCTTCAGCGTTACCTGGTCCTCCCCGATGATCTTCAACAGGTTCACGATCTGGCTGACACGGCGCTCCGAATCCGGATTGTTGATATCGACCCCGCCATTGACCGAACCGCCCGCCGCGGTCTGCGAATATTGCCCGGTCGTGGCCTCTCCACCGCTGACGAAAACCTCGGCTAGCCGTGCCGCCCGCTGGGCGTCGAGCGGCGTCTCGACCGTGCCGGTGAGCACCACGTTGTCGTTCAGGAGTTCGACATCGATATCGGAGTTCGGAATGAAACGCTTGAGATAGTCCTCGAGGCCGGCGACGTCGCGCTCCACCGCGAGGTCGAGGCTGGCGATCTGCTCGCCGTTGGAACCGAAGACGAAGATATTGGTCTCGCCGACCGACTTGCCGAAGAGGTAGATGCGGCGGGCCGTACGCGTCACGGCGTCGGCCACAGCTGGATTGGCGACGAGTATGTCATAGGCGTCCGCCGGCAGATCGATCACGACCGACTTGTTGAGGCCGAGCTTGAGGCGCTGGCTGGCCGTCGTCGAGGATCCCACGCTGACCCTGCCTTCCCCGCTTGCCCCAGGATTGATCGTCGAAAGGACTGTCAGCATCGCGAAGGCCACGCTCCCGCAGAAGCGCGCCAGCCGGTATGAATGTGTTGCGAGAATTGTCCGGCTCATCGTCTGGCGCCCACTTCGGAAACCTCGCCGGACTTGATGAGGCGCACGGTGCCACGCCGGCCGTTGCCCGACACGAGATAGTCGGCATCGCCGGTCGAGGGCTCCTGGGCGTCGGCGACGGACCGCAGCGACAGAGTCAGCCGATCCGCCATCTGTTGGGCAACCGTAATGATCTCCGCCTGCTGCGGGCTCAATTCCAGCGTGGCGGTCTGGCCGACCTTCACCTTTTTCCCGTCCTCATCTTCCTGGATCGTCTGGTCGATGGCGAGCACACGTATGTTCTGAAGGATCGTTTCGGTAACGAAACCGTCGCCTCCGGAAGTACCTTGCGAACGACGAGTCATGATGACGTCGACATAGTCATTAGGGAGTATGAAGCCGCCGGCCGAAGTGTCGGCCGATATCTGTGTCGCTATCGCCCGACTGCCCGAAGGCAGAATCGACGACATGAAGCTCTGCCCTTCGCCGACCAGCTTGCTTCGTCGCAACGGCTCACCGGCATACATGGCCACCCGCGCAAGAGAGCCCTTCAGCTTCTCTATTGCTTCGGGGTCGCTCTCCCGGGTGACGAAGTTCTCGTTGATGCCGTCGGCCGGCCAACTGCGCCAGGCCAAGGCATCCCCGACGGGCCCGCCCATGGGAACATCGCTGGCCAGCACCAGCACGTCGGCAAGCCGTATCGCCGGCTCCTGAGAAACCGGCGCGGCAACGTCTTGCGGTGTCTCGACCGCCATGTTCTTGGCGACATAACCGGCGCCGCTCGCCGCGGCCACCGCCACGCCAAGAATGATCAGCCTGGATGCTGCCATTGTTTCCGCACCCCGCACCCGAATTAACCCTAGCCGAGCGGGACATTGCGGCGGCAATCGTCAACTTATGGTTAACGGAACGCTTACGATCACAATTAATCGAAGGTTACGACTGGCCTCGTCCCTATCAATTGGCTGTGACGCGAGCCAATGCCCATACCATCAGCGGAGACGACGGATAGGTCAGCAGGCCGCCAATGCCGAGCGCGATGCCATAGGGAACGCCGAGCTTGGCGTTCGCTATGTGGCGCAGGAACAGGTTGTGGGAGACGAAAGCGGCCAGAAAGGAGTTGCGAAAGCTCATTATGCCGATCGTCAGCAGCCCGCCGATGAAGGAAGCGGCCACCAGATATTGCAGCAACTCGAGGCCGAAGCCGAACCAGAGAGAGGTGGCGGCGAGGAGCTTGGCGTCGCCGCCCCCCATTGCGCCCACCGCGAAAAGCCCGAATGTCAAGGCGAGTACCATGCCGCCGGCGGCGAAATGCAGTCCGAGCGACTGCCAATCCATGCCGGTCAGCGGTGCGATGACCGCGAAGGAGGCCACCAGTAATACGGGTATCCGGTTGGCGATCGTCATCGACAACATGTCGGAAATCGCCGCGAAGGCCATGCAGAAGGGAAAGACGATCAGTATCGACGCTTCGAGCATTGCGGCCTCGGTGGCTGGCGGACTTCGAGACTCTACGCGGCCCACGTTAACCGGCGGTGAAGCCCCTGCCCGCCTGATGGTTGCAACAGCTTAACCCTTGGTTCACCAATCCCGTTCATGCTTCCTTGAGCATCCCGCTTCAGGAGTTCGAGAATGGCGCGGCACGTGACCTTGCAAGCCTTCGGCGTGCTTGCTCTGCTTTCCGCGTTCCTCGGCGCGCCCCACGCCTTCGCGGAGGCCGGAATCCAGGTGATCATGAACCAGGCAAAGATCGTGAGAATCGCGCGGCCCGCCGATACCATCGTCATCGGCAACCCGGCGATCGCCGACGCCTCGGTGCAGGACGCCACCACCATCGTGCTGACGGGCAAGGGTTTCGGCGTCACCAATCTCGTGGTCCTGGACAAGGATGGAAGCCCGATCGTCGACGAGCAGGTCGTCGTCTCCCGGCACGACCCGAACTCCGTGCGCGTCTACCGGCGTGCGGAAGTCCAGACCCTTTCCTGCACGCCCTATTGCGAAAGTTCCTACAAGGGCGAGGCCGAGCGGACGTCCGAGAGCGAACTGAACGCGAACCAATAGCGTCGCCGCGCATGGTTAAGCACGCCTTGAAGCAGCCTGCGCATTCTTAACCTCCGCCCAAACCGGACCTCAACGGGTTTGCCCTAGGCTGTTCCCGCATGGGGATGCTCGCGGGGGCTGGGGATGCGTGAGGACCGAACGACCAGATCAAGACGGCGAAGGGCAGGCCGCATGCGCCTCCTCTCCCGCTTCGTCCGCGACCGGAGCGGCAGCACCGCGATCGAGTTCTCCGTCCTGGCCATACCTTTCGCCCTGCTGCTTTTCGCAATACTGGAAAGCTGCATTTCCTTTGCAGCACAACAGGTCCTGGCGAATGCGACGGACGACATCGCGCGGCAGGTCCGCACGGGTCAATTAAAAGCGGCGGACCTCAACGGGACCAAGCTGCGCGACATGATCTGCGAGAGGCTGGAAGTCGTCGTCACCAGCGGCTGTCCTGGCCTGGCAGTAGACCTGCGCGCCGTTGACACGTTCCAGGAGGCGGCTGCTCTCGGCATCCCATGGAATGCGACCAAGACCGACATCGTGGAAGACTTCAAGGTCGATCCTGGTCCCACGCTGAGCAAGAACGTGCTGAGGGTCTTCTATCGGTGGCCGATCATTACGAACTTCATGGCCAAATCGATGGCCAACCTTCCGAACAACAAGACGCTCCATTTCTCGATGGCCGCTTGGCAGAACGAACCATTCTGATGCGACCGGATCGGATCACGCGGGAAAGACGATGAGAGCCTGCCTTTTTCTCGACCGTATCGCGGCATCGATCGGCCGCTGGCGGAACTTCCTACACGACGGAAGCGGTGCCGCGGCGCTTGAATTCGCGCTCGTCGCACCGCTCCTCCTGGCCTGCTATTTCGTCACGATGGAGGTCGGCCAGGCTATCGAGACCAGCAAGAAGGTCGGCCGCGTCGCCAGCACGGTCGCCGACCTGATCACGCGGCAGCAGGAGATGACGTCCGACGAACTAAAGGCAATCATGGGCATAGGGCAAGCGATTGTGACCCCCTACGGTCGCAGCGCGCCCACCATCATCGCCACCGGCATCCAGATCGACAATGGCAATGCGCAGGTGGCATGGTCTCGAAAGCTCTCCGGTGGCAGCTTCGTGCAGGGCGAAACGGTGAACACGGCCACTCAGGTGCCGGAAAAACTGCGGGTCGACGGAACCTTCCTGGTCCGGGTGACCACCACTCTCCACTACCGACCGGTTCTTACATGGTCGGCCACGGGCGGGAGCAATTTCACCGGACTTGGCGTGCTCGACGGGATCTTCGGGGAGAATGGCGGCCTCGCAATGGGGGATACCTACTATCTGAGGCCGCGCCAGAGCGCATCGATCGCGTGCTCGGGCTGCTGAGCAGGAGAAACGACAGGGATGGTTGAATCGCGTGCGCGGCAAAAGCAGCTGCGTATGCTGCGTGGGCCGGATGCATCATGCTCTGTCGCATTGCTACGGTCGTGTTTGTAAGACGCCAGGTGTTTTCACCGGGCTGCAAAATGCTTATGTCTTGCGGACCTGTATGAGGTCGGCTCTCTAGATGGCGCGTGCTTTCGTCTTCGTTCTCGATTCCTTTGGCATTGGCGGCGCGCGGGATGCCGCCCGCTTCGGCGACGAGGGTTCCGATACGTTCGGCCATATCGCCGAGGCATGCCGGAAGGGACAAGGCGACAGAGAAGGGCTGCGGAGGGGGCCGCTGTCGCTGCCCATCATGCTTTCCCTTGGTCTCGGCGAGGCGGCGAAGACAGCAACCGGTAGGCCCTCCGGCGAGCTCGAGGCCAATGTGCAGCCTTCGGCATTCTTCGGCGCGGCCGAGGAGGTGTCGAGCGGAAAGGACACCCCCTCCGGCCATTGGGAGATCGCTGCCGTCCCCGTACCGTTTGAGTGGGGCTATTTCCCTGCCACCGAACCGACGTTTCCGGCCGAGTTGACGGCGGCCATCATCCGGGACGGGAAGGTGCCGGGCATACTCGGCGATTGCCATGCCTCAGGCACCGAAATCATCGCAAGGCTCGGCGAGGAGCACATCCGCACCGGCAAGCCGATCTGCTACACCTCGGCGGACTCCGTCATACAGATCGCCGCGCATGAGACGCATTTCGGATTGGAGCGCCTGTATGACCTCTGCAAGACGGTGCGTAGGCTGGTAGATCCTCTGAATATCGGCCGGGTGATCGCGCGTCCCTTCGTGGGCGAAACGTCCACTGAATTCGAACGTACTGCCAATCGTCGCGATTATGCCGTGCCCCCTCCGGAACCGACGCTGCTCGATCGCGTCGCGGAGAGCGGCAACAAGGTGATCGGCATCGGCAAGATCGGCGATATCTATGCCCATCGCGGCGTGACCGAGGTCCGCAAGGCGGCCGGCAACATGGCACTGCTCGACGCCACGCTGGAGGCCATGGACGACGCCGGTGACGGCGATCTCGTTTTTGCGAACTTCGTCGATTTCGACACGCTTTTCGGCCACCGCCGCGACATTGCAGGCTACGCGGCGGCACTCGAGGCCTTCGATCGCCGACTGCCCGAGGCGCTGGCGCGGCTTCGCCCGGGCGACCTGCTGATCCTGACCGCCGATCATGGCTGCGACCCGACATGGAAGGGGAGCGACCATACGCGCGAGCGCGTGCCGATCTTCGGCCTCGCGCCGGGCCTCCTCGGAGGCGAGGTCGGCCTCAGGCCGACCTACGCCGACATCGGCGAGACAGTGGCGGAGCATCTCGGTCTTGCCGCGGGTCCGCATGGGGCCTCCTTCCGTCGGACCATCGCCGGCTATGCCTGAACTTCCTGAAGTCGAAACGGTGCGGCGTGGGCTGCAGCCGGTTCTCGAAGGCTCGATTATCGAGCATGTCGAGACCAGGCGGCCGGACCTGCGCTACCCGTTTCCCGAAAAATTCGTCGACAGGATTTCCGGCCGTCGCATCGCTTCCCTGGGGCGCCGGGCGAAATACCTCACGGCGCATCTCGACGGTGGCCCGGTGCTGATCTGCCATCTCGGCATGTCCGGCTCCTTCCGCGTGGAAGCGAGCGCTGGGGATAGGACGCCCGGCGAGTTCCATCATCCGCGCTCCAAGGACACTGCGCACGACCATGTCGTTTTCCATGTTGCCACGCAGGATGGCGAAAAAGCGCAGGTGATCTTCAACGATCCCCGCCGATTCGGCTTCATGCTCCTGAGCGAGGAAGCGACTTGGCGCGAACACCCGATGCTGGCCGGGCTCGGCGTCGAACCTACCGGCAACACACTGGATGGCGATCTCCTCAGCGATCTCTTCCGGGGGCGCACAGCACCTCTGAAAGCCGCGCTGCTCGACCAACGCCTCATCGCAGGGCTGGGCAACATCTATGTGTGCGAGGCGCTATGGCGGGCCGGCCTGTCGCCACGTCGCGCGGCCGGCACGATCTCAGCCAAGCCCGGGGGGCGCTCTGCGCGATCCGACCGTCTTGCGCAGGCGGTGCGCGACGTCATCGCCGACGCGATCGCGGCGGGTGGCTCCTCCCTGCGCGACTATGTTCAGGCCGACGGGTCGCTCGGCTATTTCCAGCACAGCTTCAGCGTCTATGACCGCGAAGGCCAGGCCTGCAAACGTCCGGGCTGCTCCGGCATCGTGCAGCGCCTGGTCCAAAGCGGCCGCTCCACGTTTTACTGCCCGACTTGTCAGCGATAACTTGAGAGGAAACATCCCATGGCCTACGAAACGATCCTGGTAGAAACGCGTGGCAAGATTGGGCTCATCACGCTCAACCGCCCGAAGGCGCTCAACGCGCTCAATTCCCAGGTGCTCCAGGACGTCATTGCCGCTCTCCAGGCATTCGAAGCCGACCCGAATGTCGGCGCCATCGTGCTGACGGGTTCCGAAAAGGCCTTCGCTGCTGGCGCCGATATCAAGGAAATGCAGGCCAAGTCCTATATCGACGTCTACATGGAGGATTTCTTCGCTGGCTGGGAGGCGATGACCCGCATCCGCAAACCGATCATCGCCGCCGTGTCGGGCTATGCACTGGGTGGCGGCTGCGAGCTCGCCATGATGTGCGACTTCATCATCGCCGGCGACAACGCGAAGTTCGGCCAACCGGAGATCACGCTCGGTGTCATGCCCGGCATGGGCGGCTCGCAGCGACTCACACGTTTCGTTGGCAAGTCGAAGGCCATGGACATGTGCCTGACCGGCCGCATGATGGACGCGGCGGAAGCCGAGCGCAGCGGGCTCGTCTCGCGTGTGGTCCCGGCGGGCGAGGTCGTGGAAGAGGCACTGAAGGCGGCGGCCAAGATCGCCGACTTCTCGCAGCCGGCGGTCATGATGACGAAAGAAGCTGTTAACCGTTCTTACGAAACGACCTTGGCGGAAGGGCTGCGTTTCGAGCGCCGCGTGTTCCACTCGATGTTCGCGCTCGACGACCAGAAAGAAGGCATGGCGGCGTTTTCGGAAAAACGGACGGCCAATTTCCGAAATCGCTGACGCGTGGCAGCGTCGATCTTGAGGGGAATTGCGGCGTTGACGCCTCGCGAAACCTACACTATAAGCCCCCTCAACCGGGACGGCCTTGGCTGTCCCGCCTGTTTTTTGCGCCCACGCGATATGCGGTTCGGGCGCCATTCGAGATCATAGAGAGGCATCATGGCCAATACCTCCTCGGCCAAAAAGGCTACGCGTAAGATCGCTCGCCGCGCGGCGATCAACAAGAATCGCCGCTCTCGCGTGCGCTCCTTCGTCCGCAAGGTCGAGGAAGCATTGGCCGCGGGCGACAAGGCTGCAGCAACGGCCGCCTTCCAGGCAGCTCAGCCGGAATTGATGCGGGCCGCCACCAAGGGCGTTCTCCACAAGAATACAGCGTCGCGGAAGGTGTCTCGCCTCGCGCATCGCCTCAAGACACTCGCAAGCTGATCTTCAGATAAGCTTCAGATAGTCTGGCCCGGTGGCCGCGCCGCCGGGTTTTTTTGTTTGCCGAGCAAAGACTTGGCAAACCGCGCCCGATTTTGTCTTTCGGGATCTCCGCTTGCTTTGCCGGCGTAGCCTCCGGCCCCGGTGAGAATGGCCGCCGCGAATTCCGCGGCGCCTAAATTGTGTCATTGTGTTTTGCGTAATGTATTCAGTGCCTTGTCAACAATTATCCACAGCTTGTCCACGCCTTGCGGGAGTGCTCCCAAGCAACCCTCTGTCAAGCGCTTTTTTTGAAAATATTTCTCCCGCAGGGGCGGTCTTCCCGCCTGCGCGCGAAGGTTTTGAATCAGAACGATTTCTCCAGTTTCGGGCCGGCATGCGCCGAAAATTCGGCCGCCGCCATGCCCGAAATCGTAAAAAAACCATTAGCCACGCCCTTGCCCTTTCCACAGCGATTTTTGTAGTGTCTGTCCATCGAAAGGACGAGCCTCGGGCTCGGCGAACTAGCCAAAATGGCGGATGGGATGGGACGCGGCAAAAACCGCGGAGGGCGAAGCCGTGCCTTTCGATGCGTGTGGGACGACCTGCAGGTAAGGCACAGATTGGGCTCCGGCGTTTGGCCAGAGATCGGTTTTGTTTGCCTTGCGAAGGCTCACTTTCGAGCCGTAGCGGGTCGGTTCCGGCCGGGCAGCGCGCCGGAGAAACGAAGGAAAGGATCTCGGCCACCTGAAACGGGGGTGGAAACACTACGAGTATAAGCCGAAGGACGCAGCGCACGCGGCCGATCGGTCAAAATGAATGCCAACAACGGGGATTGCGAGATGCAGAGCGGCATTGAAAGGGAAGTCAAGTCAGCCTTTCCTTTTGAAGGGGATATTGTCGACGATTTCGGAGCGACGAAGGAATCCGACACGGCCGAGAAGATCTTCGAGCGTGTGAAGACGCAGTTGAGGGCGCGGCTCGGCGCCGAGGTGTATTCGAGCTGGTTTGCGCGCATGAAGCTCGCTGAAACTTCGAAGGGCCTGGTACGCATCTCTGTTCCTACCGCCTTCCTGAAATCGTGGATCAACGGCCACTATCTCGACCTCGTCACTGAAATCTGGAAGCAAGAACGCCCCGACGTCCTCAAGGTCGAATTCGTCGTGCGGTCCGCGACGCGCAACGGTCGCCCTTCGCCGGAACCCCACGATACATCGGTCCGCAGAAGCGCCAAGCCGCAGACCGCGCTCGGATCCGGAACGCTTGCCAACGTGCGCCCCGAACGCTCCGCCGGTCCCCGTCCGGCAATGGAGGCGGATGCACGGCAGCGCCTGCTCGGTTCCCCGCTGGACGCTCGCTACACCTTCCAATCCTTCGTCGAGGGCGCCTCGAACAGGGTCGCCTTCGCCGCGGCCCGTGCGGTAGCCGAACAGGCGCCCAACGCCGTACGTTTCAACCCGCTGTTTCTCCACGCGACCGTAGGCCTCGGCAAAACGCACCTGCTGCAGGCGATCGCGGCCGAGTCGCTGAAGCGCAACCCGCAATCGCGCGTCGTTTATCTGACCGCCGAATATTTCATGTGGCGCTTCGCCACCGCGATCCGCGACAACAACGCCCTGACGTTGAAGGAGCAACTGCGCGACATCGATCTCCTGATCATCGACGACATGCAGTTCCTGCAGGGCAAGTCGATCCAGCACGAGTTCTGCCACCTGATCAACATGCTGCTCGACAGCGCCAAGCAGGTCGTCGTGGCCGCGGACAGGCCGCCGGCGGAACTCGAGTCCCTCGAACCCAGAGTCCGTTCGCGCCTCAATGGCGGCGTCTCGCTTGAAATGGCAGCCCCGGATTTCGCCATGCGCCTCGCAATGCTGCGGCAACGATTGGCATGCGCACAGTCGGAGGATTCGACGCTGTCGATCTCTGAGGACATTCTGGCCCATGTCGCCCGCACGGTGACGGGCAGCGGACGCGAACTGGAGGGGGCGTTCAACCAGCTGCTGTTCCGCCAGTCCTTCGAGCCTCAGCTCACGATCGACCGCATCGACGAGATCCTTGGGCACATCTATCGCTCGGGCGAGCCCAAGCGGGTCCGCATCGAAGACATTCAGCGCATCGTGGCGCGCCACTACAACGTGTCCAAGACGGAACTCCTCTCCAACCGACGCACGCGCACCATCGTCAAGCCGCGGCAGGTCGCCATGTACCTGTCCAAGGTGATGACCCCCCGTTCGCTGCCCGAGATCGGGCGCCGGTTCGGAGGGCGCGACCATACGACCGTGCTCCACGCCGTTCGCAAGATCGAGGATCTATCCGGGGCCGACAACACATTGGCGCAGGAACTCGAGCTGCTGCGCCGACTGATCACCGATCAGGCCTGACGCCTCGCCGGAAGAGCTGAAGCGCCGCCCCACTGGGACGCGCAGCGCTTCAGCCTCGCCCGCGCGTGCACGACGCAGGTCTTTCCACCGCCCGACAAGACCGCGTCCCGCCGGGTGCAATGCGCCGGGTGGCCTAGGCCCTTCCATTATCCCCAGAAAGGCGGAAGATGTACCGCGAAGACCCGGGGCGGGCTTGCCTTTCCGGGCGATTTGCTGTCACTTTGCTCCGATTCTGTGCCATTTGCGGCCTTTCGCGGCGTAGCCTTTGTCCGGAAATCGAAATGTCAGTCTGAAGCGAGATCGGCCCGTCATGCGTGTGGTCCTTGAACGTTCGAACCTCCTCAAGTCCCTGAACCATGTTCACCGTGTTGTGGAGCGGCGGAACACGATCCCGATCCTGTCGAACGTGTTGCTCACTGCGACCGGCGCCAGCCTCGAAATGAAGGCCACCGACCTCGACCTCGAAATCACAGAGGCAACCCCTGCGATGGTGGAGCAGGCGGGGGCGACGACCGTGCCCGCCCATCTTCTTTACGAGATCGTGCGCAAGCTTCCCGATGGCACCGAGGTGATGCTCAAGACCGATGAGGACGGCAACGCCATGTCCGTCGTCTCCGGGCGGTCGAGCTTCCGCTTGCAATGCTTGCCCCAATCGGATTTCCCGGAACTATCCGCCGGTTCCTTCTCGCACACCTTCCGTCTGGATGCGCTGGCCCTCAAGGGTCTTATCGAGAAGACCCAGTTCGCCATCTCGACCGAGGAGACGCGCTATTATCTCAACGGCATTTACCTTCACACGCATGAAACCGGCGGAAAGCTGAAACTGCGCTCCGTGGCGACCGACGGCCACCGCCTCGCCCGGGCGGAGATCGACGCGCCAGCCGGCTCCGAAGGCATGCCCGGCATCATCATCCCTCGCAAGACGGTCAGCGAACTGCAGAAGCTCGTCGACACTCCCGACGTCGCCGTGACCGTCGAGCTTTCGGATAGCAAGATCCGCTTCACCATCGGCAGCGTCATTCTTACCTCCAAGCTGATCGACGGCACCTTCCCCGATTACCAGCGCGTGATCCCGACCGGCAACGACAAGACGCTTGTCATCGATCGACAGAGCTTCGCGGCGGCCGTCGACCGCGTCTCCACCATATCTTCCGAACGCGGCCGGGCGGTGAAGCTGTCGATCGCCGACGGTCAGGTGACACTCGCGGTCAACAATCCGGACTCCGGCAGCGCGACCGAGGAACTGGCGGCCGATTATACCTCGGATCCCATCGAGATCGGTTTCAACGCCAAATATCTGCTCGATGTTGCCGCGCAGCTTTCGGGCAGCGAAGCCAAGTTCCTCCTGGCGGATGCCGGATCGCCGACCCTCATCCACGACATGACGGACGACGACGCGCTCTACGTGCTCATGCCGATGCGCGTCTAGCCGAGGTGGGCGGTCGAACGAAGCGACGATCCGGCCCATGCTGAAATGCAGACGCATATAAGTAAGCTGTCGCTTACCGATTTCCGGAACTATTCCGGCGTCACGCTTGCCTTGAGACCGGGATCGGTCGTCTTCACCGGCGACAACGGCGCGGGAAAGACGAACCTGCTCGAAGCAATCTCGCTGCTGACGCCTGGACGAGGCTTGCGTCGCGCCGGTTATGGCGAGATCGCGCGCAACGGCAGCGCCGGTTTCGCGGTGCATGCGCATGTCGAGGGGCCTCTCGGCGACTGCGAGATCGGCACCGGCACCGCGGGCGGAGCCGGAGGCGAAACCGGCCGCAAGATACGTATCAATGGCGCGACCGCCAGATCCGCGGACGAGATGCTCGATTGGCTGCGGGTGACCTGGCTCACCCCGGCGATGGATCAATTGTTCAGCGGCCCGCCCGGCGACCGGCGCCGCTTCCTCGACCGGTTGGTACTGGCGACCGATCCCGGCCATGGCCAGCGCGCGCTCGACTATGAGAAGGCCATGCGGGGTCGCAACCGCCTGCTATTGGAAGAATCACGCGACGGAGGCTGGTTCGACGCGATCGAGGCGCAGATGGCCGAAACAGGGTCGGCGATCGCCGCGGCGCGCGTCGAAACCATCCGTCTCCTTTCGGCGATGATCGAGCGCCTGCCAGACACAGGCCCGTTCCCACGGGCGACAGTGACCGTCACAGGTACTCTGGAGGACCGCCTGGGCATGAGCCCCGCCATCGAGGTCGAGGAGGCCTTCCGCGCGCTTCTTGCCGAAAACCGCTGGCGCGACCGCGCGGCCGGCCGCACTCTCGACGGTCCGCATCGCTCGGACCTCCTCGTGCGGCACACCCCCAAGGACATGCCGGCGGAACTCTGCTCGACGGGCGAACAGAAGGCTTTGCTGGTGGGTATCGTGCTCTCCCATGCGCGCCTCTGCGGAGAGGTCTTCGGCGCCGTGCCGATCCTCCTCTTGGACGAAGTCGCGGCCCATCTCGACGCCGGCCGCCGCTCCGGGCTCTTCCAGATCCTCGAAGACCTGAATTGCCAGGCCTTCATGACGGGCACCGACCCAGTGCTTTTCTCTGCGCTCCAGGACAAGGCACAGTTCCTGACGGTAGCCGGCGGAACGGCCCGCGAAACACGCTGACATTCCGGCAAGGTCATCCTATGTTGGAGGGGATGAACCGGCCAATTCTCTCTCCCGAAGAACTCGAACGCTACGCACGTCATATCGTGCTGCCGGAAATCGGCGGGCCCGGTCAGCAAAGGCTGAAGCGCGCAAGGGTGCTGGTGGTCGGCGCCGGCGGCCTCGGCGCCCCGGTTCTGCAATATCTGGCAGCCGCCGGCGTCGGAACTCTAGGGATCGTCGACGACGACACGGTGTCTGTGTCCAATCTACAGCGTCAGGTCATCCACGATGCCGCCGCCGTCGGCATGCGCAAGACGGAGAGCGCCGCGGCTGCGATTTCACGCATCAACCCCTATACGAATGTCGAAAGGCACGATTTGCGGCTCAATGACGACAATGCGGGCACGCTCGTCGTAGCCTACGACCTGGTGATCGACGGATCCGACAATTTCGAGACGCGCTATGCCGTCGCCGACGCCTGCGCCGCCGCAGAGCGACCGCTCGTCCATGCCGCGGTCGGACGGTTCGATGGATCGCTCACCGTCCTCAAGCCATACGACCAGGATCCCACGGGACGGCCGAATCCGTCTTACCGCGACCTCTTCCCGGAGCCGCCGCCGGCAGGCCTCGTGCCCTCCTGCGCAGAGGCGGGCGTGGTCGGTGCATTGACGGGCGTGATGGGTACGCTCCAGGCTATGGAGGCGATAAAGTTGATCACCGGGATCGGCGAACCTCTCGTCGGGCGTCTTCTCCTTTACGACGGACTTGCGGCCCGTTTCGATATCGTTCGTTACAGGCACGCGGGCTGAGGATGCGAGGCGAGGACCCGCGCATCATTGGCCGGCCCGAGCGATTCGAGGACTGGCAGGCGTTGCTTGATCTCATTCTCAGGTCTTTCGCCTATATGGACGGGGTGATCGATCCTCCGTCCTCCGCCAATCGGCTCACTCCGCAGGCACTCGAAGCCAGGGCGCGGCAGGAAACGCTGCTGCTGGCGTACCAGGGCGAGCAGCTCGCGGGATGTCTGTTCCTTGCCGATCGCGGCGACCATGTCTATCTCGGCAAGCTCGCAATCGAGCCGGCTCTGCAGGGACTGGGCCTGGGGCGCCGGTTCGTCGAGGCGGCCGAAAGGCTTGCCCGTTCGGCGGGAAAGAAGGCGCTGGAGCTCGAGACCCGCATCGAACTCCATGGCAACCACGCCGTTTTCGCAAGGCTGGGTTTCACCGAAGTGGCGCGTACGGCACATCCGGGCTTCGAGAGACCGACCTCCATCACCATGCGCAAGGTTTTGGCATGAGCCTCGCCCTGACTGCCGAGGAACAGGCGATCGCCGCCGGCCGCGACGGCGAGGGCGCGGCCCTCGCCATGCGCATCGTTGCCGAAAGCGCAGCCCTGCTCGGGGCCTCGCGCCTTGTCCCGATCTCCTCGGCGCATATTGACGGGGCGCTCTATCATGGCGATTCCGGAACCCTTTTCGCCGAGCGGCTCGTCGAAGGCGGCGCCGCGGTCAGCGTGCCCGCAACGCTGAATGTCGGCTCGCTCGATCTCACCGGCTGCTCGAAGGTTCGTCTCGAGGAGCCGGAAAGGAGCATGGCGCGCCGGATGATGGAAGCCTACCTGGCTCTCGGATGTGAAGCGAGCTGGACCTGCGCGCCCTATCAGGCCGGCCATCGACCGGCATTGGGAACCGACGTGGCCTGGGGCGAATCCAATGCCGTCGTCTTCTGCAACTCCGTGCTCGGCGCGCGGACGAACCGATATGGGGATTTCCTCGATATCGCATGTGCTATCGCCGGCCGAGCGCCCGACTACGGCCTTCACCGCCCGGAGAACCGCTGGGCCACTCTGATCTTCGATGTGGGCGCCCTCGCCCGGGATTTTCTCGAATCGGACTTCGCTTGGCCTATCCTCGGCAGCCTCTATGGTCGCACCGTTGGAGACGCGATAGGCGTCGTGAAAGGGGTTCCGTATGATCCCGGAGAAGACGCTTTGAAGGCTTTCGGGGCGGCGGCGCCTCTTCGGGGGCAGTGGGGCTCTTCCATATCGCCGGGATCACACCCGAGGCGCCCGACGTCGCTGCCGCGCTCGCCGGGCAGCCTGCCGAGGCGGCCATCGCGGTCACGCCTGAAATGGTCCGCGCGGCCCGGTTGCTTCTATCGACGTCCATCAGGCCGGATCGAATCGACGCAGTCGCAATCGGCAGCCCACATCTCTCGCCCGCAGAGTTCGACCGCCTGGAACATCTGATCGCCGGCCGCAAGCTTGCCGTTCCGATCCATGCCTGTACAGGCCGGCACGCCCTATCCGCGATCGAGAGCGACGGCCGGCGCCAACGGCTGGAGCACGCCGGAGTGGTCATTGTCGTCGACACCTGCGTGGTGGTGACGCCGATCCTGCCGGACAGGCAAGGCGGCGTGCTGATGACGAACTCCGGCAAATTCGCCCATTACGGCCCGGGCAATACCGGTTACGAGGTGCTCTATGCTTCGCTGGCCGATTGCGTGGAGAGCGCCGTAGCGGGCAGGCCGGTGGTCACGGACCGCCTGCAATGACCGCAATCCAGGGGCATATCCTTGTTCCCGGCCCGGCTGCGACAGGCGACAGCCTCGTGCTTTCGGCGCCTATAAGTTTCTGGGGCGGTATCGATCCTCGGACCGGCCGCATCATGGACGTGCGTCACCCCCAGCACGGGTTGGAAATAGCCGGCCGTGTGGTCTTTCTGCCGGGCACGATCGGTTCGTCCTCGGCCTCGGCCGTGCTTCTCGAACTGATCCATGCAGGGCGCGCGCCTGCTGGGCTCGTGCTCCATCAAGCCGACGCGATCCTGCTGCTCGGCCTGATCGTCGCTCGCGAGATGGGATGGAAAGCTCCGATCGCACTCCGCCTGGACCGCGCCGAGCATCGCCATTTCACCGGCCGCCGCCTGTCGGTGACTGCCGATGGCCTCCTCGCAGCCGCGTGAGGAATCAGACCCGGTTGGGGAGCACCCGGTCCGGCGGCCGGTGACCGTCGAAGAACGTCCTGATGTTGATGATCACCTTCTCGCCCATGTCGACGCGGCCCTCCATCGTGGCCGACCCCATATGGGGCAGGATCACGACCTTGCCCTTGGTGGCGAGCTTCAAGAGTCTTGGATTTACTGCGGGCTCGTGTTCGAAGACGTCGAGACCTGCCCCCGCCAGCTTGCCGTCCCAGAGCATCTGAATGAGCGCATTCTCGTCGATGATGTCGCCGCGGGCCGTGTTCACGATATAGGCGGAGGGCTGCATCAGTGCCAAACGTCTGGCCGACAGAAGATGGAAGGTCGCCGGCGTCGAAGGGCAATTGACAGAAATGATGTCCATGCGAGCAAGCATCTGGTCGAGGCTTTCCCAGTAGGTTGCCTCGAGTTCGTCCTCGATCGCCGGGGCCACATGGTGGCGGTTGTGATAGTGGATCGACAGGCCGAAGGCCTTCGCGCGGCGGGCGACCGCGGTGCCGATGCGGCCCATCCCGACGATGCCCAGGCGCTTGCCCCAGATGCGCCGTCCAAGCATCCAAGTGGGCGACCAGCCCGCCCATTTGCCATCGTCCCTCAGCACGTTGGCGCCTTCGGTGAGACGGCGCGGCACCGTGAGCATCAGGGCCATGGTCATGTCCGCCGTGTCTTCGGTCAGGACATTCGGCGTATTGGTGACGGTGATTCCGGCCTTGGCCGCCGCCGGCACGTCGATATTGTCGACCCCGTTGCCGAAATTCGCGATGAGTTTCAGGTTCGGCCCGGCTTGGGCGAGCAGAGCAGCGTCGATTCGGTCGGTGATGGTCGGAACGAGGACGTCGGCTTCCTTGACGGCAGCCACCAGGTCAGGCTGGGTCATCGGCCGGTCGTCTATGTTCAGCCTGGCATCGAAAAGCTCGCGCATGCGCGTTTCCACCTGGTCGGGCAGCTTGCGCGTGATGACGACCAGGGGCTTTTTCCTGCCGGCCATAGTTTCCTCTGTTCAGGATCCCGTTCAGACCTCTTTAACCAAGTCCGGCGAAACTTGGAACCGGCCTCGACGTGCCAGCCTGTGTAACAAGCGGCCGGGCCGAAGACAAAGGAAAAGGGGGCGCCCAACCCCGCAACGGGTCAGCGCCGACATGTGAGGTACGAAGTGTCTGGTTCCGTGTCACTGCGCGTGTTTGCCAGCGCGATGCTGCTCGGCACCGCGTTCATCACCCCTGCGCACGCCGCCCCCAGTGAACAGCCGGCGCCCATGCAAAGCGTGGCGCGCGGCCCCAGCGGCTTGCCCTTGCCGCGATTCGTCAGCCTGAAATCGGGCAAGGTCAATTCGCGCATCGGACCCGGCCTCAACTACGCCGTCGACTGGATGTATATGAAACCCGGACTGCCGATGGAGATCATCCAGGAATATGACAATTGGCGGCGCGTGCGCGACGCCGACGGTGCCGAAGGGTGGATCAACCAGTCCCTGCTTTCAGGCAAGCGCACGGGCATCGCCGCCCCGTGGCAGCGCGGGAAGGACGCGCAGATTCCGCTGTTGGCCAGGCCAGAGAAGGGCGCGTCGACGGTTGCGGTGATCGAGCCCGGCGTGATCGGCACGATCAAGTCCTGCAACGGCAATTGGTGCGAGATGAGTTTCCAGGGACATGTGGGCTGGCTTTCCCAGTCGCTGGTCTGGGGCGCCTATCCCGGCGAAACGATCACCGATTGACCTGCGAGGCTCGCTTGACGAGCGAAGGGCGTGAGCGAATCTTAGGATCGACGCGCTTTAGGTGTCGGTGGCGCCGAGCCTACTTCTTAGGCCGAAGTCTCACCACGATATCGACATTCGCGATTTCCATGCCTTCCGGCGGTTGCGGCAGATTGACCACGCGCACCGGACCCTCCGCGATGTCGAAAATCTTGTTCTCGCCCTCGACGTAGAAGTGATGGTGATCGGACGTATTGGTGTCGAAGTAGGTCTTCGATCCTTCGACTGCCAGGATGCGAAGCAGGCCGGCCTCGGTGAACTGGTGGAGCGCGTTGTAGACGGTCGCCAGGGAAACAGGGACGCCAGCCGCAAGCGCCTCCTCGTGGAGTTCCTCCGCGGAAAGATGCCGGTCGCCTTTCGCAAACAGAAGATCGGCGAGCGCAATACGCTGCCTTGTCGGCCGAAGGCCGGCATCGCGCACGCGTTTTTCCACAGGCACCACTTCGTTTCCTTCAAGAGCACGCATGAATGCGATGCAGTTCCTCGGCGATTGGACCAACATCAGAGCGTAAAATCCGGAGCGGAACACTCCGTATTGCTCCTGACATATATTCGGTCGCGGTCGGGCGATCAAGCGGGGCAAGTTGACCGTCGCTGTCAGGCAATATAAGCGCATGCGGCAGTTTCCCGTCTGAAACGGACTGTGATAGGGAACAAAACCACCAAGGGCGTTGAGCCGCCCATCGAGACGGGGATGGATTCATGCCGGAACGGAAGAATGCCTTCGGCTACGAAGATTTGCTGGCGTGCGGACGTGGGGAGCTGTTCGGCCCCGGCAACGCACAATTGCCGGCGCCGCCGATGTTGATGTTCGACAGGATCACGGATATCCAGGAAGAAGGCGGCGAATTCGGCAAGGGCTATGTCCGCGCCGAGCTCGACATCAAGCCGGACCTCTGGTTCTTCGCTTGCCATTTCCTTGGCGACCCGGTGATGCCGGGCTGTCTCGGCCTCGATGCCCTTTGGCAGATGAGCGGTTTCTTCCTCGGATGGCTCGGAGAGCCCGGCAAGGGCCGCGCGATCTCGACGGGCGAGGTGAAGTTCACCGGCATGGTGACGCCTTCCGTGCGCAAGGTCGTCTATGGCGTGGACTTCAAGCGCGTCATGCGCGGCCGGCTCGTCCTGTCGATCGGCGATGGCTGGCTGCAGGCAGATGGCGAGACCATATACAAGGCAAGCGATCTCAGGGTCGGCCTCTTCAAGCAGGCGGCAGCCTGAGCACTGCCGGAGTAACCGGCGCGGATCGCAGAACCATGGAGTGCTAGATGAGACGGGTAGTAGTCACCGGCCTCGGTATCGTGTCTTCCATCGGCAGCAATGCCACCGAGGTCCAGGCCTCGTTACGAGACGCGAAATCCGGAATCAGCTTCTCCGAGGAGTTCGCCAGCCATGGTTTCCGCTGTCAGGTCTGGGGTGCGCCGACTCTCGATCCGACGGAACTCGTCGACCGCAGGGCCATGCGTTTCCTGTCGAAGGGCGGTGCGTGGAATCATGTCGCCATGGATCAGGCCATCGCAGACGCCGGACTGACCGAGGCTGAGATCACCAACGAGCGCACCGGCATCGTCATGGGGTCCGGTGGACCCTCGACGCGCGTTATCGTGGAGGCAGCCGACATCACCCGTGAGAAGGGCAGCCCGAAGCGCATCGGCCCCTTCGCTGTCCCGAAGGCGATGTCGTCCACCGCTTCGGCGACGCTTGCCACCTGGTTCAAGATCCACGGCGTCAATTATTCGATCTCCTCCGCCTGCTCGACCTCCGCGCATTGCATAGGCAATGCCTACGAGCTCATCCAATGGGGCAAGCAGGACATGATGTTCGCAGGCGGCCACGAGGATCTCGACTGGACCATGTCGGACCTGTTCGACGCCATGGGTGCCATGTCGAGCAAATACAACGATAGCGCCACGACAGCCTCGCGCGCCTATGATCTCAACCGCGACGGCTTCGTCATCGCCGGTGGGGCTGGCGTGCTGGTGCTCGAGGAGCTGGAGCACGCCAAGGCTCGTGGCGCCAAGATCTACGCCGAAATCGTCGGCTACGGGGCGACGTCCGACGGGTACGACATGGTCGCTCCCTCCGGCGAAGGCGCGGTGCGCTGCATGCGCCAGGCGCTTGCCAGGGTCTCCGGGCCAGTCGACTACATCAACACGCACGGCACGTCGACGCCGGTCGGCGATTCCAAGGAAATGAATGCTATCCGGGAGGTATTCGGGGCCAACATCCCCAACATCACCTCGACCAAGTCGCTGACCGGCCATTCCCTCGGTGCTGCCGGTGTCCAGGAATCGATCTATTCCATCCTGATGATGCAGGGCCGGTTCATTGGCGAGAGCGCCCATATCGAGACGCTCGATCCCGAATTCGAAGGCATGCCGATCGTGCGCAAGCGGATCGACGAAGCGAAAATCGACACCGTCCTGTCCAACTCGTTCGGTTTCGGCGGGACCAACGCCACGCTGGTGTTCCAGCGCTACGACGCCTGAGGCATCCCACATGGAAGCATTGATGAAGGGCAAGCGCGGCCTCGTCATGGGTGTCGCCAATGACCATTCGATCGCCTGGGGGATCGCGCAGCGACTTGCGGAGCAAGGCGCGACCATGGCCTTCACCTACCAGGGCGATGCTTTCGGCCGGCGCGTGCGTCCGCTGGCCGAGAAGCTCGGCACCACGCTGGTATTGCCTTGCGATGTCGAGGACAGCGCCTCGATCGACAGTGTCTTCGACCGGCTGGGACAGGAATGGGGCAGCGTCGATTTCGTCGTGCACGCCATCGGCTTCTCGGACAAGAACGAGCTCAAGGGGCTCTACGCGGATACGACCCGCGAGAACTTCGTCCGGACGATGGTCATTTCCTGCTTTTCGTTCACGGAGGTGGCGCGCAAGGCCGCAGCGCTGATGCCCCGGGGCGGGTCGATGGTCACCCTCACCTATGCAGGGTCCGTCCGCGTCATGCCGAACTACAATGTCATGGGCGTCGCCAAGGCAGGCCTCGAGGCCAGCGTGCGGTATCTCGCAAACGACTTCGGACCGCGCGGCATCCGCGTGAACGCCATCTCGGCGGGACCCGTGCGCACCCTGGCGGGCGCCGGCATTTCCGATGCCAGGCACATGTTCTCCTATCAGCAGCGCAATTCGCCGCTGCGCCGGACAGTGGGCATCGAAGAGATCGGCGGCTCGGCGCTCTACCTTCTGTCCGACCTGTCTTCCGGTGTGACCGGCGAAATCCATTATGTCGATTCCGGCTATCACATCGTCTCGATGCCGACGCTCGAGGAACTTAAGAAGACGGACGATGCGCGCGACTGATACAAGCGGCGATGACACGTTAGACTTAGAGCAAGCCCCTCATCTGTCTGCCGGCATCTTTTCGCCTAGGAACACTGCGGCGGTTGGCGAAAGCCAAGCGGTCGTCGTCCTTCCGCGGCGACCCTTAGTCTAAGAGATTCCCAACAGTGCCTTCTGGGAGCGCCAACGGCGTAGCCGCGAGCGGCGAGCGATGTCCGGCAGGACAGTGAGAGGGACAACGCGCGACCGGTCCCCGCTTCGCCTCACCGCCGGGCCATCAGCACCTTGAAGCTTTCGTCACGCGCCGTTTCCTCGAATCCTTCGAACTCGCCGCGAAGGATTTGCTCGTAGGGAAGCTGCCGGTTCGCGACCAGGAGCAGGCGGCCGCCCTTGCGGAGGCTCTTGGCGGCCACGCCGATCAACCTTTGGCCGATGCCCGGCTCCGCAGCCCTCCCCTGATGGAAAGGGGGGTTCATGACGATGAGGTCGTAACGCTCCGTGACGGGCTCCTCCAGGAGGTCGTGCCAGTAGAAACGGGCCGGCAGCGTGGACGCGCCTAGGTTGCGTCGGGCCGCCTCCAAGGATTCGTAGTCCGCCTCGTAGAGATCGAGCCCCTTGATGCCGCGAGCGCGATCGGCAAGTTCCGCGGCGAGGTAACCCCAGCCGGCGCAAAAATCGGCGACCCTGCCTGTCATATCGCCGGGCAGGCATCGTGCAAGCAGCCGCGAACCGGCGTCGATCCTGTCATGCGAGAACATGCCCGGCGCGGCGAAGAAACGCTCGTCGACCAGACCTCCCAGATTGCCTTCGCGCAAAGCGGAGATCAGGCTACCCGCCTCGGCCGGACGCAGGAACCAGAAAGCCAGGCCGTGATATTTCGGCGACATTCCGTCGATCTCGACCAAGCCGGCGACGCGCTTGCGAAGGCTGCCGATCCCGTCGTCCTTGCTTCCGGCGACGAGCACGAGCCCGCCGGCGACCGTACGCTCGATCGCATCAGCAAGCTGCGCCTCGTTGCGGCCGCGGTGCCTGCCCGCAAGCACCAGGGCCTGGCTGTACCGCCCCTCCCCCGCGATCGGCCCGACCTGATGGCCGGAAGCCCGCAGGGAACGGAAGAAGGGTCGAAAGCCCTGCACCAGCGAGAGCCTCGCGGCAAAGCCCTCGGGCAAGCGGAAGCCGGGCTCGGCGCCGAGGAAAAGCACCTCGGAACCGGCGCCCGGCGCCATCAATTCCCCGGTCTCGAACGGATGGAAGAGCGTCTTCTGCGCGTCTCGGCTCATGGTGTCGCCGCATCCTCCTCTCGTGAAAACGGGCGCGGCTTGACGCCGCGCCCGTCGGTAACATCGATCGCAGAAGAGATCAGGCGGCGCTTTCCTCGCCTTCTTCCTTCTTCTCCTTCACGATTTCCTTGCCGGTCTGCTGATCGACGACCTTCATGGACAGGCGAACCTTGCCGCGCTCGTCGAAGCCCATCAGCTTCACATAGACCTTGTCGCCTTCCTTGACGACATCCGTTGTCTTCTGGACGCGCTCATTGGCGAGCTGGGAGATATGGACCAGACCGTCGCGCGGACCGAAGAAGTTCACGAAGGCGCCGAAATCGGCAGTCTTGACCACCGTGCCCTCGTAGATCTCGCCGACTTCCGGCTCGGCCACGATGGTGTGGATCCACTTGCGGGCCGCCTCGATCTCGCGGGCGTTCGACGAGGCGATCTTCACCGTGCCGTCGTCCTCGATGTTGATCTTGGCGCCGGTCTTTTCCACGATCTCGCGGATGACCTTGCCGCCGGAACCGATCACGTCGCGGATCTTGTCGGTCGGGATATGCATGACCTCGATGCGCGGCGCGAACTCGCCGAGCTCCTTGCGGCCCTCGCTGATGGCCTTGGCCATCTCACCGAGAATATGCAGCCGGCCATCCTTGGCCTGATCGAGGGCGACCTTCATGATCTCCTCGGTGATGCCGTCGATCTTGATGTCCATCTGCAGGGACGTGATGCCATTCGAGGTTCCGGCAACCTTGAAGTCCATGTCGCCGAGGTGATCCTCGTCGCCGAGAATGTCGGACAGCACCGCGAAACGTTCGTCTTCCTTGATCAGGCCCATGGCAATGCCGGCGACCGGCTTGGCAAGCGGCACGCCTGCGTCCATCAGGGCGAGCGAGGTACCGCAGACCGTCGCCATCGACGATGAGCCGTTGGACTCAGTGATCTCGGAGACGGCGCGGATCGTGTAGGGGAACTGCTCCGGCGACGGCAGCATCGGGTGGACGGCGCGCCAGGCGAGCTTGCCGTGACCGATCTCGCGGCGGCCGGGCGAGCCCATGCGGCCGGTTTCGCCGACCGAGTAAGGCGGGAAATTGTAATGGAGGAGGAAGGTCTCCTTGTACATGCCGGTAAGGGCGTCGATGAACTGCTCGTCCTCGCCCGTTCCCAGCGTGGCGACAACGATCGCCTGCGTCTCGCCGCGGGTGAACAGGGCGGAGCCGTGGGTGCGCGGCAGGATACCGACCTCGGCAGTGATCGGGCGGACCGTCTTCAGGTCACGGCCGTCGATGCGCGATCCCGTATCGAGGATGTTCCAGCGGACGATCTTCGCCTGCAATTCCTTGAACACCGTCGCGACCTGTTCGGCCGACCACTTCGGGGCAGTCTCGCCGTCTCCGGCGAAGGCGGCCTTAACCTTGGCCTTCGCCTCGTCGACCGCCGCGTAGCGGTCCTGCTTTACGGTAAGCTTGTAGGCGGCGCGCAGGTCTGCCTCGACCACTGCCAGCATCTCGGCCTCGAGCTCGGCGAGGCTCTCTGGATTGTGCTCACGCGGTTCCTTCGCGGCAACCTCGGCAAGCTTGATGATGGCCTCGATGACCGGCTGGAAGCCGCGATGGCCGAACATGACAGCGCCGAGCATCACATCCTCGGGGAGTTCCTGCGCCTCCGACTCCACCATCAGCACGGCTTCGCTCGTGCCGGCGACGACCAGATCCAACTTGGATTCCGGCATCTCGTCGAGATGCGGATTGAGGATGTACTGGCCGCCGATATAGCCGACGCGGGCGCCGCCGATCGGTCCCATGAAAGGCACGCCGGAAAGGGTGAGCGCTGCGGACGCGGCGACCATGGAGACGATGTCCGGATCGTTTTCCAGGTCATGCTGCATGACGGTGATGATGACCTGGGTGTCGTTCTTGTACCCTTCGGCGAAGAGCGGGCGGATCGGCCGGTCGATCAGGCGCGACACCAGGGTCTCGTTCTCCGAAGGACGACCCTCGCGCTTGAAATAGCCGCCGGGGATCTTGCCGGCGGCATAGGTCTTTTCCTGGTAGTTGACGGTCAGCGGAAAGAAATCCTGGCCAGGCTTCGGCTCTTTTGCCGAAACGACGGTGGCAAGCACGACCGTTTCGCCGTAGGTGGCGAGCACCGCGCCGTCAGCTTGGCGCGCGATCTTGCCGGTCTCGAGGATGAGCGGACGGCCGCCCCATTCGATTTCGACCTTATGTTGATTGAACATGTCCTGTCCTTCATATGCGGGAAGGGCCGCGCGGATTCCCGTGCGGTTCCCCCTGTCCCAGACTTCATTGGGCGCCGTCCCCGAAGGTTGCGCCTGTTCTGGTGAAGCAATTCGGCGCGGCGTTGCCGCCTGGCCGGTTGCTTCGGACAAGCCACGGGCAAGACAACGGGAGGTCCGGACGATCGGCGTCGCGTGAACGCCCCGGGCTTCCTGCAATCCTGCCCCATGACCGGTCCATGGGCGGCTCCGGAAGCTCCCCTGAACATCCGGCTCCGGTCAGGCCTGCGCAGCGCGACGGGCCCGAATGCGCAACCGGCGGGCCTTCCAAGGAAAGCCCGCCGGTCGGTTTATCTTAGCGACGCAGCCCGAGCTTCTCGATCAGCGTCTGGTAACGTGCCTCGTCCTTCCGCTTGAGGTAGTCGAGAAGGCTACGACGCTGAGACACGAGCTTCAGCAGGCCGCGGCGGGAGTGATTGTCCTTGACGTGACCCTTGAAATGCTCGGTGAGGTTCTTGATGCGCTCAGAAAGAATGGCAACCTGAACTTCCGGGGAACCCGTGTCGCCCTTGGCGGTTGCGAATTCGGTCATCAGAGCCTGCTTGCGTTCGGCAGTAATCGACATCGGATTCTTTTCCTTTCATCTGGAGGAAACAAGACGCCCACGGCCGGGATGTCGTCCAGCGGGGGCCCACGGACACAGCGCTTCCAGCGCAATGTTGCGGCGCGTATAGTTCAATTCCCGGCGAAAAGCCAGCGCTTTCCTGAGAACCGCAACTTACCAGGCAGATTCTTGCGGCAGGTCCTTGCCGGAATACCTTGGAGTGCTTCCGAAACCTGCCGATCTCATAGTCAACCGACGAATACCCGCCGCGGCTTGAACATGCCGGCTTCGATGGCACCGATCGCGACGAGCTTGCCGCGTGCCATGGCGCAGGCCTCTTCGGCCTCGACCGGCGCGTCGCGCCCACGGACGATCACCGGATTGCCAAGCCGCAGCCTGGCGGCCGCATCGTCCCCCACGGCGACCTGAGGGAGGCAATCGAGCGCGGCCCCCGTCTCGACCACCAGCGCATCGATGGCCTCGAAGGAGCGGGGCGACTGCGTGTCGCCCTCGGGCGGCCGACCTTCTGCGGCAGCGGCCTCGAGTTCCGCGACAGTGACGAAGTCCTCCTCCGTGAAAGGCTCGACCTCGACGCGCCGCAATTGCGCAATATGACCGTAACAGCCCAGATCGCGCCCCATGTCGCGGGCCAGAGAACGAACGTAGGTTCCCTTGCCGCATTCCACCTCGAAGGTCGTGGAATCGCTATCCATCTCGATGATATCCAGCCGGCCAATCTCGACTTCGCGGGCCGGGATGTCGACGATCTCTCCCTCCCGGGCGAGGTCATAGGCACGTTCGCCGGCGATCTTGATGGCGGAGAATTGCGGCGGCGTCTGCTGAATGATCCCTGTATATCTGGGCAGAAGTTCCCGCACTTCGGCTTCCGACGGACGCTTGTCACAGGACCTGGAGACGGCACCTTCGAGATCGTCGGTCGTGCGTTCCTCGCCCCAGGCGACCTTGAAGCGATAGACCTTGGCGCCATCCATCACGTAGGGGACCGTCTTTGTCGCCTCGCCGAGAGCAATCGGCAACATGCCGGAAGCAAGCGGATCGAGAGTTCCGGCATGGCCGGCCTTCTCGGCCTGAAACAGCCACTTGACCTTCGAGACGGCTTCTGTCGAGCCCATGCCGACCGGCTTGTCGAGCACCACCCAGCCGGAAATCGGCCTGCCTTTCTTCTTGCCTCGGCGGGACACTATTCTTTCTCCTTGTCTTCGCCGTCGAGGTCGCGTGCCACTTCGGGCGAACGCAGAAGCTCATCGATCCTGGCGAAATTGTCGTAGCTGGTGTCGAGCCGGAACCGGAATTCCGGCATGTATTTCATCTGGCGCAGGGCGGGTGAGATGCGCCCGCGGATGAATCGCGCATTGCGGTTCAACGCCGCCACGACCGCCGCATCGTCCTTGGCGCCGAGCGGCGAAATGAAGGCAGTTGCGATCTTGAGGTCTGGCGACATCCGGACTTCCGAGACGGAGATGACCGTCGTCTCGATGAGATCGTCGCGGACTTCCCCCCTTCGCAACAAGTCCGACAGCGCGTGACGCACCTGCTCGCCTACGCGAAGCTGCCGCTGCGATACGCCTCCCTGGCTGGCCATCTTCATTTCTCTTGCCCTTTCGATCGCTCGGTGCGCCCGCTCCGATGCTGGCCTGATGCATTAATGGCCGACCGCGCCAAATATTCCCTGCTGTGCCGGTGTTGATCGGAGCCGCGTCGGAATCGCTCGACACGCGTCGGCGGAGCCCTCTCCGCGGCCATGCGTCCGAAGGATCCGCCAAGCTGCGAAAGCGGCAGCAGCCACCTTCCTATCCCGGATTGGCGCGGAGCTTCGAAAGCACGCAGAATATCACAGGCTGCCACCAAGCCGATCATTTTTCCTGGGGCGGGCCATGCTCACGCCGCGCCTGGGCCAAAGAGCCGCCCAATTGCGGGTCGGCCATGGATCTCCAGAACCCGCATGAGGACGCCGAAGTTCTTCACGCCGGCGTCCTGTGACGACTACGTCCTTGGGCTACAGCGTCCTGCTCACATGCTCAACGCGGAAGCACTCGATGATGTCGCCCTGGCGGATGTCTTCGTAATTCTCGAAAGCCATGCCGCATTCCTGACCGGCGGGGACTTCCGAGACCTCGTCCTTGAAGCGCTTGAGCGTCTTCAACTTGCCCTCGTGGATGACAACGTTGTCGCGGATCAGGCGAACGCCTGCGCCACGCTCGACCTTGCCTTCCGTCACGCGGCAGCCGGCGACCTTGCCGACCTTGGTGATCGAGAAGACCTCCAGGATCTCGGCGTTGCCGAGGAAGGTCTCGCGGCGTTCCGGCGAAAGAAGCCCCGACATCGCCGCCTTCACGTCATCCACGAGGCTGTAGATGATGTTGTAGTAGCGGATCTCGATGCCTGCCTGCTCGGCAGCCTGGCGCGCCTGGGCATTGGCACGCACGTTGAAGCCGATGATGGCCGCGTTCGACGTCTCCGCCAGCGAGACGTCGCTTTCGGTGATTCCGCCGGCACCAGCATGGACGATCCGCGCGCGGACCTCGTCCGTACCGAGCTTGTCCAGCGCTGCCGAGATGGCCTCGATCGAGCCCTGCACGTCGCCCTTGATGACCAGCGGGAATTCCTTCACCCCGCTCGCCTGGAGCTGCGACATCATCTGCTCGAGCGAACCGCGCTGGGTGGCATGCTTGGCCACGGCCTTGTCGCGTGCCTTGCGCTGACGATATTCCGTGATCTCACGGGCGCGCGCCTCGTTGTTGACGACGGCGAACCGGTCGCCCGCCATCGGCGTACCCTGGAGACCGAGGACCTCCACAGGCATGGACGGCGGGGCCTCCGCAATGTGCTCGCCCCTGTCGTTGACCAGCGCGCGGACGCGGCCCCACTCGTTGCCAGCGACGATGATATCGCCGGGCATGAGGGTGCCCGTCTGGATCAACACGGTCGCCACCGGGCCACGGCCCTTGTCGAGCTTCGCCTCGATGACGACGCCTTCCGCCGTGCGGTCGGGATTGGCCTTCAGGTCGAGAATCTCGGACTGCAGCAGGATGGCCTCGAGCAGCTTGTCGAGGTTCGTCCCCTTCGTGGCCGAAACCTCGACTTCGAGGGTCTCGCCACCCATGGACTCCACAACCACCTCGTAGCGCAGCAGTTCGGTGCGCACCTTCTGCGGATTGGCCGTCGGCTTGTCGATCTTGTTGATCGCCACGATGATCGGCACACCCGCGGCTTTCGCGTGGTTGATCGACTCGATCGTCTGCGGCATCACGCTGTCGTCCGCCGCGACCACCAGGATCGCGATGTCGGTCGACTGGGCGCCGCGGGCTCGCATCGCCGTGAAGGCGGCGTGGCCGGGCGTGTCGATGAAGGTGATCTTCTGACCGTTCTTCTCGACCTGATAGGCGCCGATATGCTGGGTGATGCCACCCGCCTCGCCGGCCACGACATTCGCGTTGCGGATGGCGTCGAGCAGCGACGTCTTGCCGTGATCGACATGGCCCATGATGGTCACCACCGGCGGACGCGGCTTCAGGTCCTCAGGACGATCGGCGATGTCGAACAGGCCTTCCTCGATGTCGGATTCGGCGACGCGGCGAACCGTGTGACCGAACTCCGAAGCGACCAGTTCAGCCGTGTCGGCATCGATGACGTCGCCGGGCTTCATGATCTGGCCCTGCTTCATAAAGAACTTGACCACGTCCACGGCGCGCTCCGACATACGGCTCGCGAGATCCTGGATGGTGATGGTCTCGGGCAAGGTTACTTCACGCACGATCTTCTCCCGCGGCTCCTGATGGAGCGCGCGCTTGAACTTCTCCTGGCGGCGGCGCATCGCCGAAAGCGAGCGCGACCGCGAATCTCCGTCCTCCGAGGACAGCGCACTGTTGAGCGTCAGCTTGCCGCGGCGGCGATCGTCGTCGCCCTTGGTGCGGGCCGGACGCGCGACCTCGGGCGTGGCGATACGCCGGACCGGGGCGGCCGGGGTGGCAGGGGCCCGCTTCGGCTTGACCTCTTCCTCTTCTTCCACGACCTCGGTGGGGGCCGGCACCCTGCGGCGGGCCTCTTCCTCGGCGCGGCGGCGCGACTCCGCCTCGGCCTTGAGCCTGGCTTCCTCCTCCGCCTGACGGCGGGCCGACTCCTCGCGCTCGCGGCGCCGGCGATCCTCTTCCTCCGCGCGACGGCGGGCTTCCTCGGCGGCACGCTGACGTTCCTCGGCCTCGCGGGCCTTGGAGTCCTCGAGCGCACGCCGACGCGCCTCCATCTCGCTGTTGGAGAGGTCGTTCAGGACCATGCCGGAACGCTCGACCGGCGCGGGACGCGGCGCTTCGTTGACCGGCGGCGCGACCGTCACGGCAGGCTTCGGCTTCAGCGGCTGCACGACAACAGGCTCCGGCCGGTCGCCCGGCAGAGAGAACTTGCGCTTCTTGGTCTCCACCACGACCGACTTGGTACGGCCATGCGAGAAGTTCTGGCGCACGGTACCCTGTTCCATGCCCGGGCGCTTCAGCGTCAAGGTCTTCTTGGTGTTGACGCTCAACGTCTTGTCATCACCCGATTTCGTATCGCTCATTCCGTGTCCTCTGCGGCGTTCTCGTTTTCGGCAACTGCCGCAAGCATTGCCACTTCATCCGGGGGGCCGCCCCGGTAGCGGTCGAGCGCAGCCATGCGCTTCAAGGCCGCCTTTCCCGCGTCTCCCGCGAGAACGGCAGCATGTATCACATTTGTACCCCCTAATGCCAAACCCAATTCGTGTTCCGAAAAAAGTTTGTATGCGGGGATCGCCGGGCCACCGAGATGGACGACGGCGCGTCGCGCCTGGGTGATCTTGCGAACGCCGTCCTCCGCGGCCTCCTCGGCATGGATGACAGCGGCGGCCGCACCCGAGCGCACGCTGGCCTCCACCTTGGCGGCGCCAAGCGCGAGAGCGCCTGCCTTTCGGGCCAGTCCTAGCGCCCCGAGGGCGAACTTCGCCATGAGGGCATCGACCGTCTCGGCAAGTTGCGGCGAAACCGTGACCTCGGCCTTGAGCGCCCGCGCAAAGAGCTTCCTGGCGACGGCAAGCTCCACATGCTTTCGATCGGCCGTGACCCAGCAACCCCTGCCGGGCAGATTGCGCTTCAGGTCCGGAACGACCGATGAATCCGGCCCCGCGACGAAGCGGATCAGCTCATCGGGCTCGGCGCTCTTGCGCCTGACGATGCAGGTGCGCTCGTTCATTTCGTCCAAGAGCGTCTCCGATCCGCCTCGCGCTCACGTCACTCACCAGCCACTTGGGCTTCTTCTTCCGGCTCAGCGGCCTCGTCCTCGGAAATCCATCCGGCCTTGAGACGCGCGGCCACGACCATCTGCTCGGCATCCGCGCGGGTGACGCCGTGATCGGCGAGCACGCCCGGATAGAGCTTGGTCTCTCCGTCCTTGCGTTCTTTCCAGCCGACGAGATCGTCGACCGCGTAGCCGGCGAAGTCTTCGATCGACTTCACGCCGTCTTCGCCCAGCGCCACCATCATGGCCGTGGTAATTCCAGGGATCTCGCGAAGCTCGTCCTCGACGCCGAGTTCCTTGCGCCTGGCGTCCTGCTCGGCCTCGATACGCTCCAGATATTCCCGGGCGCGCGATTGGATCTCGCTTGCCGTATCCTCATCGAAGCCGTCGATCGAGGAGATTTCGTCGGAATCGACGTAGGCGACTTCCTCGACGCTGGTGAAGCCTTCCGATGCGAGCACCTGGCCCACCATCTCGTCGACGTTCAGCGCTTCCATGAACAGCTTCGAACGCTCGGCGAACTCCTTCTGGCGCCGCTCGCTCTCCTCCTGCTCGGTGAGGATGTCGATATCCCAGCCGGTAAGTTGAGAGGCAAGACGTACGTTCTGGCCGCGGCGGCCGATCGCGAGGGACAGCTGGTCGTCGGGAACCACCACCTCGATCCGCTCGGCATCCTCGTCGAGCACGACCTTGGCGACCTCGGCCGGTTGCAGCGCGTTGACGATGAAAGACGCCGCCTGCGGGGACCAGGGAATGATGTCGATCTTCTCGCCCTGAAGCTCGCCGACGACGGCTTGAACCCTCGAACCGCGCATGCCGACGCAGGCACCGACCGGATCAATCGAGGAATCGCGCGAGACTACCGCGATCTTGGCGCGGGAGCCGGGATCACGGGCCACCGACTTGATCTCGATGATGCCGTCATAGATTTCCGGCACTTCCATGGTGAACAGCTTCGCCATGAACTGGGGATGGGTGCGCGACAGGAAGATCTGGGGGCCGCGCTGCTCGCGCCGCACGTCATAGACATAGGCGCGCACGCGATCGCCATATTTGAAGTTCTCGCGCGGAATCAGCTCGTCGCGGCGGATGATCGCCTCGCCCCTGCCGAGATCGACGATCACATTGCCGTACTCGACCCGCTTGACCGTGCCATTGACGATCTCGCCGATGCGGTCCTTGTACTCCTCGTACTGGCGGTCACGCTCGGCCTCGCGCACCTTCTGGACGATGACCTGCTTCGCCGATTGCGCGGCGATGCGGCCGAAGTCCATGGGTGGCAGCTGCTCGGCGATGAAATCGCCAAGCTGGGCGTCCGGATTGCGCAGGCGCGCGTCCGTCAGCGAGATTTCTCGGGCATATTCCTCGACATTGTCGACGACTTCCATCAGCCGCTGCAGCTTCATCTCGCCGGTGTTCGGATTGATGTCGGCGCGGATGTTGGTCTCTTGTCCGTAGCGGGAGCGCGCGGCCTTCTGGATAGCGTCGGCCATTGCGGCGATGACGATCTGCTTGTCGATCGCCTTCTCCCGCGCCACCGCGTCGGCGATCTGCAGAAGCTCCAGCCTGTTTGCACTGACTGCCATTTTGATCTCCCTTGCAATCCCGCGCCTTTCCCGGCTGCGGGCGCTGCGTCAATTATCCGTTTCGGTTTCGTCTGCGTCGGTTTCGTCTTCCGCGGGTTCACCGCGGCGTCTCTTGGCTTCCTGACGCGCCTTCTTGTCCTTCTTCAGCGCATCGCGGATCAGATCCTCTGTGAGCACGAGCCTGGCTTCGGAGATCGCCTCGAACGGAATGCGCACGGTCGGCGCGTCACCGTAGCTGGCCTGATCCCGCTCGATCAGCACGCCTTCGCTGTCTGCCTCGGCGATCCTGCCGCGAAAACGCTTGCGATCGGCGACAACGATCGACGTCTCGATTTTGACCAGATGGCCGCGCCACGTCGAGAAATCCGACTTGCGGACCAGCGGCCGGTCAATGCCGGGCGACGACACTTCGAGATGATACGCCTTCTCGATCGGATCTTCCACGTCGAGCGCCGGCGAAAGCGCCCGGCTGACCTCTTCGCAGTCCTCCACGGTCATCGTGCCGTCCTCGCGCTCGGCCATGATCTGGAGGGTCAGGCCGTTCTGGCCAAACAGGCGCACCCGCACGAGACGAAATCCCATGCCCGCGAGCACGGGTTCGACGATCAGCGCCACACGCGCATCGATACCGGTTTCGCGTATGATGCGCTCGTCGCTCGAATGTTCGTCCGTTACGCCTTCCGTCATGCTTTCTCCAAGCGCGCCCTGCAAACACCGGCGCTCCATTGCTTCAACTCGCCGCCAAGCCAGCCGATGCACTTCGCCATCGATGCTCTCAAGGTCGCCATGAAACAAAAAAGAGCGGGACCGGTCGGACCCACTCTTCGTCATAACGACCAAGAATTTACCAGCTAGATAGACCATGGAGGCCGGCTTTTCAAGTCCGGCGCGCCATAGAGCGATATTCGCCAGTCTTGCGCCGGCCGCATGGGAGCCCTGCGCGGAACACCCTGCCCGCCAAACACGGCAAGGTCTATTTATTGTGCAGTGCAGCATAGTGGGAAAACGACGATGTCCAAGAGACAAATACGTTCCGCGGTGGTCGAGATCATGTCCGTCATGGGCGATGCGCTTGCGGTGGCAGCTGCCGTGCGGCAGGGCCGGCAGCCAAGGGCGCGCAACCTCCTGGGCCTCGGCATCGACCCCGAGCAGTTCGGTCGGATCGATCGCTACTGATCAACGACGCGATGAGATTGCCTGGAGGATGATCCTGTTCATCCTCCAACAGGACCTGCATTGGACAGAGCTTTCCGCTACCCGTCGAGAAGGCGCTACTTGCGGATAAAGGTCAGATAGGCCGGAGGCCTTCCTTCACGGATCGCTTTGGCCTCGTACCGGGTGCCGGGCCAGCCCTCGTAAGGCTGGCGCCAGTCGCCCGAGCAGCGCGCCTGCCACGCGAAAGCCTCGTGCGCGCGGCAGTGCAGGAGCGTCCAGTTGACATAGGTATCGATGTCGGATGCGAAACGGAAGAGGCCGCCAGGCTTCAACACGCGCGCAAATCGGTCGAGATTGACCCGACTGACGAACCGACGTTTCCAGTGGCGCTTTTTCGGCCACGGGTCAGGGTAGAGCAGATCGATCCCCGACAGGCTGTCAACCGGCAGCCAGTCCAGCAGTTGTGTCGCGTCATCGTCATGCACGCGGACGTTGTCCATCGGGTCGTCCGACAGCGCCAGCATCAGCTTGGCCATGCCATTCACGAAAGGCTCGACGCCAATGAAGCCGATGGAGGGATCGCGACGGGCCTCGGAGAGCAGATGCTCTCCCCCGCCAAAGCCGATCTCGAGCCTCACGGACTGAACCGGCGCCTCGAAAAGCGTCTCGAGGCGTGCCGGCGCAGATGCGCCCAGTTCGATCCTGTAACGGGGAAGCGAGGCCTGGAGAACCGTAGCCTGGAGGGGCCGGAGCCCCTTGCCACGGCGGCGCCCAAAGAAAGCCTCCGTGGCGCGGCTGCGCCGTTCAGCGCTCATCGACCGGCAAGTCCCGATCAGGCCGCCACGGCCTCCTTGGCCACAGCTTCCTTGAGCGCTTTGGCCAGATCCGTCCGCTCCCAGGCGAACGAGCCGTCACGGCCGGGCTTGCGTCCGAAATGACCGTAGGCCGTCGTCTTGGCGTAGATCGGCTTGTTCAGGTCGAGGTGCCGGCGAATTCCGGAAGGCGAAAGATCCATCACCTCGCGAAGCGCCGTTTCCAGCGTCGCCTCGTCGACCTTGCCGGTGCCATGCAGGTCCACATAGATCGACAGGGGCTGCGCCACGCCGATGGCATAGGAAAGCTGGATCGTGCAGCGATCGGCGAGCTTGGCGGCAACTACGTTCTTCGCGAGGTAACGCGCGGCGTAAGCGGCCGAACGGTCGACCTTGGTGGTGTCCTTGCCCGAGAAGGCACCACCGCCATGGGGAGCGGCACCGCCATAGGTGTCGACGATGATCTTGCGACCGGTCAGGCCGGCATCGCCATCGGGGCCACCGATCACGAACTTGCCCGTCGGATTGATGTACCAGGCGCAATTGGCCGCGATTTTCAGATCGCCGAGCGCCTCGCGAATGTAAGGCTCGACGACGCTTCGGACCTTCTTGGAATCCCAGCTCGGATCCAGATGCTGCGTCGAAAGCACGATCTGGGTGACCTCGGCCGGGTTGCCGCCGACATAGCGGACCGTCACCTGGCTCTTGGCGTCGGGCCCGAGCTTCGCGACCTCGCCCTGACCGGAGCGGCGGGCGGCGGAAAGAAGCTCCAGCACCTTGTGACTGTAGTAGATCGGCGCCGGCATGAGGTCGGGCGTCTCGCGGCAGGCGTAGCCGAACATGATGCCTTGATCGCCAGCGCCTTCGGCGTTGGCATCCTGAGCCTTGTCGACCCCCTGGGCAATATCCGCGGACTGGGCGTGGAGCAGAACGTCGATCTTAGCGTTCTTCCAGTGGAAGCCATCCTGCTCGTATCCGATGTCGCGGATAGCCCGGCGCGCGGCCGACCGGAACTTGGAGGGATTGATGACGGGGTTACCCTTTGCGTCATGGAGGACGTTCCCGTCCTTGTCCTTCTTGAGCAAGGTGTGTGGCACACGCACCTCACCGGCGATGACGACCCGGTTCGTTGTGGCAAGCGTCTCGCACGCCACGCGCACATCCCACGGATTCATGCCTGTCTTCTTGGCTTCCCGGTAGACCAGATCGACGACCTCGTCGGAGATGCGGTCGCAGACCTTGTCGGGATGGCCTTCCGAAACGGATTCGCTGGTGAAAAGATAGTCTTGCCGTGACACGGGTGTCCCCTCTTGAAGAAAATCGGCGGAAGCGCCGATCTGTGGCGCTGGAGCTGTACCCAATGCCGATCGATCCCGTCAAGACGGGTCAAAAACTGAAGCACTATGTGGGGCTGGAGAAACAAGAAACAACCACTCTTGCGGAGACGCCGCAAGCTTTGCCGTTCCAGCAATGCCGACCCGGATTCCGGATCGGAAGCAGCTATTCGTCGGCCTCTTGCGCCAGGGCTTTGACGAGGTCGATGATCTTGCGGCGGACCTTCGGCTCAGAGATGCGAGCAAAGGCGCGGTTCAACTGGATGCCCTCGGCACTGTTCAGGAAATCCACCACGTAGCTCGTCGAATCCTCCGCCAGACCGGTTGCTTCGGCCCCTTCACGTCCAGGCGCATCCTCAAAGAAGAACGAGACCGGGACATTGAGGATGGAGGCAATCGCCTGCAACCTGCTCGCGCCTACCCGGTTTGTGCCCTTCTCATACTTTTGTATTTGCTGGAACGTGATACCAAGATTTTCGCCAAGTTTTTCCTGGCTCATTCCCAGCATATTGCGCCGAAGCCGTATGCGGCCTCCAACATGGACGTCTATCGGGTTAGGCTTTTTCTTATTTTCTATCATTTTTTCCTCGCCGTTTTTCCGGCTTGTCTATGTATAATGCCCCTACCCGCCGATCATCTAAATCCATGGCCCCAAATCACGGCAATCAGATCGGCAAGACATGGAGCGCATATAATATGAATTTCTAATATACGCTGTGTCAATCGACCCCCATCCTTTGGCGTAGTTTCAACCCACAGGCAATTGCCGCGAGCAGGGCCGTGACAACGAGACCGTTCACCGTGGGGCTCCCCCATGGCCCTGCAGGCGGCGGGCCGACAATCACGGAAAGGTCCAAGACGTCACGAACATTGATGGCGAGCGCATCGATAACGCGGCCTTTGCCGTCGATGACGCCGGATATTCCCGTATTGGCCGCCCGGATGAGAGGACGGCCTGTCTCGACAGCCCGAATCTGCGCCTGACGGAAATGCTGATATGGGCCCGGCGTGTCCCCGAACCACCCGTCATTGGTCAGATTGATGACGAGGTCAGCGTCCGCCACCCCCTTTTTGACGAGCTCCGGAAAGATGATCTCATAGCAGACGAAAGGTGCCCCCCCGAGGCCGCCGGGCAGCGCGATCGCATGCCGCTCGGTGCCGGCCGAGAAGCTGAGAGGCATCGGCACGATGCGGTCGATCCCAAGGAACTGGAAAAGGCCTTCCAGGGGCAGGTACTCGCCGCCAGGGACAAGATGCATCTTGTCGACGGCGTCGACGATCTCGCCGGCGTCGTTGATCGCAACAACCGAGTTGTAATAGCGCGCCTGACCGGCCCCTGCCTCCCCTTCGGCGCGGACTGCGCCGGCCATCAGCATCTGCCCGTCCCCGAGGAGTTCCCCCAGCGCAGTCAGTGCGTCGGGGCGCTCGGTAAAGAGGAAGGGAACCGACGTCTCCGGCCAGAGGATGAGTTGCGGCGGCTCGGCGCCTGCCGGCGGCGGCGCTGCGGAAAGCATCAGCAGCGTTCGGAAAACGTCGTCCCGGTTGCGTCCGTCGAGCTTCATCGCCTGGTCGATGGAAGGTTGGACGATCCGAACGGACAGAGCGCGCCCCTCGCCGTCGCCCGTGGCGGCGATCCGGTGGAATCCGAAGCCGAGATGGGCAAGGACGAGGACGGCCACGATTGCGGCACCGATGCGGCGATGGCGCCTTCCGGCAAGCAGCGCAGGCATAGCGAAGACAAGGACCGACAGCGAATTCATGCCCGGCGAGCCGATCACCGCCGCCGACTGCATGAGGATGGGCACGGGCATGGCCGCGTAGCCGATCGGGTTCCACGGAAAGCCGGTGAACACGAAAGTCCGCAGCCATTCCGCGAAGCCGAAGGCGGCGGCCAGGGCGGCAATGCGGCCGATGTCGTCGGTCCAGAACGCGCGAGCCAAGGCCGTGGCCAAACCATAGAACAGCGCCATGATCGCCGGCAGCACCAGGACGGCGAAAGGAAGCGCCCAGGCGAAACTCTCAGCCTCGACCAGCATCGCCATGCCGACCCACCAAAGGCTGAAGGCGAAATAGCCGAAGCCGAACCACCAGCCGATTGAGAAGGCAGGGAGCAGCCGGCGCAGGAAGCGGGCGGAAGGCTCGGCCGTCGCTCCATCCAGGAGCCAGACCAGAACCGGGAAGGAGACGAAGCAGGCGGCGAAGAAATCGTAAGGCGCCACCGAAAGGACGGCAAAGCTCCCCGCTGCAAAGGCCGCGACAGCGCGGCGCCAGCCGGAAAGCAGGATCAGCCTGCCGGCGAGGCGCTCCATGCGGCTCTCAGGGCGGCCGCCGATATCCGAAACGAGAATCACGTTCGGAGGCTACCAGCAGATGAGGCGCGATCCAACGCGCCACGGAGCGTGCGCCAGCCCCGTCACCCTTCGCTGGCCGCCGGCTGTGCGGCGCGGCGCCTTCGCTCCGCCTTCTGGTCGCTGACGATGCGAACCCTCTTCACACGTCGCGGGTCGGCGTCGAGGACGTGGAACTCGAATCCAGGAATAGCGTGCACGACCTCACCACGCGCTGGCACGCGACCCAACGTATTGAAAATCATGCCACCGATCGTATCGACGGTTTCGCCATGCTCGCCGGGCTTGAAGGTGTCGCCGATCATCTTGGCGACGTCTTCGATCTCGGCCTTGCCGTCGACGATGAACACGCCATCAGCGGATTGCGTGATCAGCGGCTCGTCCTCGTCATGCTCGTCCTCGATGTCGCCGACGACCATCTCCACGATGTCCTCGAGCGAGACCAGGCCGTCGGTGCCGCCATATTCGTCGATCACCAGCGCCATCTGGATTCGCGCCGCCTGCATCCGGGCCATGAGATCGGAGGCAAGCATGGACGGCGGCACGAACAACACGGTGCGAATGAGGTTGAGCTCGCCAATCGTCTTGGTCAGATCGACATTGGCAAGATCGAGCGCGCGGATGGCATCCGCCTTCCTGCTCGTGCGCCCCTTTCTCACCCGCGCCTGCTTGGTGATGTGGGCCAGCACGTCGCGGATGTGGATCATCCCGCGGGGATCGTCGAGCGTCTCGGCATAGACCGGCATGCGCGAATGGCCGGACTGTTCGAAAACGTTGAGGAGTTCGCCCAGCGTGGTGGATATCTCCACCGCCTCGACATCGGCGCGTGGGATCATCACGTCTTCCACCCGCACCTCCCGAAGGCGCAGGATATTGTTGAGCATTGCCCGTTCGCCGGCGGAGAAATCCGCCTGGTCGGAAGTGCTTTCGGCAAGGGCGTCGGCCAGATCCTCGCGCAGGTTCGAACCGTTCCGGTGACGGAAGAGGCTTGTGAAGCGTTCGAGCAGCGAAGGCCGATCGACCTGCTGCCCGACGGTACTCGGGCCCTCTTCCTTCTGGTTCGACCCCTTGGTCTCGCCCGTCTCGGGGCCCGCGGCGGTCTTCAGATTATCGTTCATCATCTTCCGGCTTGATCAGCCCTTTCGTGTTAAGCATACGGATCGGGTATGGCAAGCCTCGCCAGAACCCGTCGCTCCATCGTCTCCATGACTTCCGCTTCTTCATCGGTCTCGTGATCGTAGCCGAGAAGATGCAGGAAGCCGTGGACGATGAGATGAATGAGATGGTGTTCGAACGGCTTCTTTTCGAGAGAAGCCTCGCGCGAAATCGTTTCGATCGCAAGTACGATGTCGCCCAGCATCGGCGGAAGGAAATCACCCGGCGCGACGGCAAAGGCCGGGAACGACAGGACGTTGGTGGGCTTGTCCTTGCCGCGCCAGCCGGCATTCAGCTCCTTGATGGCGGCATCGCTCGAGAATACGAGGCTAAGTTCGCTCGGCATCTCGCCGCGGGCACCGAGTTCCGCGAGCGCGGCGTCGACCGCCTTGCGGGCGAGCGCCTCGAGTTCGTCCGGCGGCAGCCAGCCGTCGGATTCGACCAGAAGGTCGATCTCGACCTGCGGGACGCTCGCGACACCGGCCCTGGAATTGAGCTTCCCGGCCATTTCAGGTGTCGCCGGCCCCCAGGCCGCGCGCCATCTTCGCATCGCGGTCGTAGGCCGCCACGATCTCGGCCACGAGCGGATGGCGCACCACGTCCTTCTCATTGAAGCGAACGGTGACGATGCCCGGCACGGCGTCGAGGATTCGCAGCGCCTCGACCAGGCCGGACTTCGTATTGGGCGGCAGGTCGATCTGAGTAGGATCGCCCGTCACGATCATTCGGGAATTCTCGCCGAGGCGGGTCAGGAACATCTTCATCTGCATCGGCGTGGTGTTTTGCGCTTCGTCGAGAATGACGGCGGCGTGAGCCAGCGTGCGCCCGCGCATGAAGGCGAGCGGCGCGATCTCGATCACGCCCGCCGTGATCGCCCGCTCCACCTTGTCGCCCGGCATCATGTCGTAGAGAGCGTCATAGAGCGGGCGCAGATAGGGATCGACCTTCTCCTTCATGTCGCCGGGCAGGAATCCCAGACGTTCGCCCGCCTCGACTGCCGGGCGCGATAGAATGATCCGCTCGACGAGACCACGCTCCAGGAGCATGGCCGCATGCGCGACCGCGAGGTAGGTCTTACCGGTACCGGCCGGTCCGATGCCGAAAACCATCTCGGATCGTTCCAGCGCCCGCATGTAGGCGTCCTGGTTGAGCGAGCGTGCATGGATGGTCTTCTTGCGCGTCGCGATCTGCGCCGCCGCCACCCTGCCCTTGCGCTCCAGCGTCGGAAGCGTCAGTTGGTCATCGGCGGCGATAGCCATACGGACCGCGCCATCGACATCCGACTGCGCAAGGTCGGCGCCTTTCTGAAGGATTCCATAGAGATGGTCGAGCGCGCGGCGCGCCTGTTCGGCGGCCGTCGGACTGCCCTTGATCGTGAGCTGGTTGCCGCGCGAACGGATATCGACCCCAAGCTTCTGTTCCAGCCGAGCGAGGTTCTCGTCGAACGGACCGTAGAGGGCGCTGGCAAGCTTGTTGTTATCGAAGGTCAGAACGATATGCGCCATGTCCGATGCCCCGGAGGGCACGTTCTTCAGTCCGCTAGCGCTCAACCATCTCTCCTTTTTGAAGCCGGGTTCTCTTCACTTGCCGTAGGCTTTTGACCGTAAACCTTGGGACACTTTTCCCAAGCCTGCCTAGACCGCTTCGGCGAACAGGCTGTTGGCGCCGACGCCCGCGATTCGGACAGTGACAATGTCACCGATTCCACCCGCCTTTTCATCAACAATCACCGGCTGCAGCCATGGCGAGCGGCCAACGCGCTGGCCGGCATGACGGCCCGGTTTCTCGATCAGCGTCGACATGGTCTTGCCGACGAGGCTTTCGGTGAACTCGCGCTGCTGCTCGTTGAGCAGCGCCTGCAGCCGCTGCAGCCTTTCGTCCTTTACCTCCTCCGCGACATGGTCTCGCATGTCGGCACCCGGCGTACCCGGCCTCGGCGAATATTTGAAGGAAAAGGCCTGCGCGTAGCGCACTTCGCGAACGATCGCGAGCGTGGCTTCGAAATCAGCGTCGGTCTCGCCGGGAAAGCCGACGATGAAATCACCCGACATAGCGATGTCGGGTCGGGCGGCGCGGATGCGCTCGATGAGCTTGAGATAGTCCGCGCCTGTATGGCGGCGGTTCATCGCCTTGAGGATGCGGTCTGATCCGGCCTGGACCGGCAGATGCAGGTATGGCATCAGCGCATCGAGATCGCGATGGGCCGAAATCAACTCATCGTCCATGTCGCGGGGGTGGCTGGTCGTGTAACGCAGGCGCGCAATACCCGGGATCTCGGCCAGCCGGTGCAGCAACCGGCCGAGCCCCCACGGATTGCCGTCGGGGCCTTCGCCGTGCCACGCGTTGACATTCTGGCCGAGCAGCGTGACTTCGCGCACGCCGGCTTCCGCCAGTCGCTCCGCCTCGGCCAGGATCTGGGAGACAGGCCGCGACACTTCCGAGCCGCGCGTATAGGGAACCACGCAGAAGGTGCAGAACTTGTCACAGCCTTCCTGCACGGTCAGGAAAGCGGTGACGCCGCGCTTGATCACTTCAGCCCGCCCGGGCTGAGGCAGGTGCTCGAACTTGTCCTCGATCGCGTAGTCGGTCTCGACGACCTTCTCGCCCTTCCGCGCCTTGCGCACCACCTCGGGCAGCCGATGGTAGGTCTGAGGGCCTATGACGAGATCGACGACCGACGACCGGCGGATGATCTCCTGTCCTTCGGCTTGCGCGACGCAGCCGGCGACGCCGATCATCATCTCCCGGCCGGACTGCTCGCGCTCCGCCTTCAGCTTGCGGATGCGGCCAAGCTCCGAATAGACCTTCTCCGCAGCCTTCTCGCGGATATGGCAGGTATTGAGGAGGACGAGATCGGCATCCTCGATCGCGTCGGTCGCGGCATAGCCATCGGCCGCCAGCGCGTCCGCCATGCGCTGGGAATCGTAGACGTTCATCTGGCAGCCATAGGTCTTGACAAAGACCTTCCTGGTCGCCGTCGGCTGCGTCTCGAGAGGAAGGGCGGCGTCGCGCTCGCCAATATCGCTCATTTCCATTCGGCGGCTTTTAGCGCTTCTCCACGGCAAAAAACAGATGCTTTCGCGCCAGGCGCCACAATTGCGTTCTTGCCCAACGGCACGTCAGGAAAGGCGCAGCCGCTCGATCATCATGGCGCGCACCTCTTCCTGGGCTTGGCGCGCCGCGATCTTGCGGTTGCTTTCTGGCGTATATTCCACCGGGGCGCCGAAGCTTACATGGACGTCGATGGCGCCCTCGCGCAACAGGCGGAAGATGTGCGGCACCAGATCGGCATCGCCGATCCACGATGCGATCATGCGATGGCGGCGGCCCATGGGCAGTCCATGCAGCCGCGTATAGGCGATCGCCACCGGCTGGATGTGCATCCTCTCCACCTTGCCTTGGGCGAGCGCGATATCGGCAGCGGCAAAAAGAGTGCTCTTGAAGGGCGACAGGAAATTACCGTCGGAAGTGGTGCCCTCGGCGAACAGCACGACAGCTGCATTGCCGGCGAGCCGCTGGCCGACTTCCGACGCCTGGTCGCCGGACTTGCGCCTACGCTCCCGCTCGACGAAGATGGTGCGTTGAAGCCCGCACAGAAAGCCTATCAATGGCCAGCGCGCCATATCCGACTTGGCGATGAACGTGACATTGCCAAGCGATCCCAGCGCCATGATGTCGGTCCAGGAGATATGGTTCGCCGCGATCAGCAGCGGCCGCTCCCGAGCCATCTCGCCATGCGCATGAACGCGGATGCCCAGCATGCGCAGCATGTTGGTGTGCCACCAACGCGGCCAGCGATGCTCGTCGATCAGGCCGGTTTTCATGGCGAAGGTCTGGGCCACGATCACCCAGACGGTGATCGCGACGATGCCCAGCAATCCCAATATCGTGCGGATCGTTCCGATCATGTCGCCAACCGTTTCCCACCCAAAGGCCTTCGGCTCCAGAATTCATGGCAAGTGAAAATGCCTGGCTTCGCGCAAAAGCAAGTTACAAACGCGTAGGGTGCCCCGCTCACGACCAAGAAGCGCGGCGCGCTAGCGAAGGTCGCGGCGCATGACAAGAGCGCCCGACCGGCCATTGCCCGTCGTCTGATAGTAGCCTGGCCGCTTGCCGACCTCGCTGAAACCCAGCCGCTTATAGAGATGGAGAGCTGCCACGTTGGTTTCGTCCACCTCGAGGAACAGCGCCTCGGCGCGCTGGGCATGCAACTCCCGCAGCACCGCGTCCATCAGTTGCCAGCCGAGACCCTGGCGGCGGTGGGCCCGAGCCACGGCAACCGTCAGGATCTCACCCTCGCCGGCGGCCAGTCTCGCCAGCACAAAGCCGACCGGCCCGGCGCTGGCCCGGCCGGTCTCGACGACGGTGAATCCAAAGACGGTGTCTTGGGCGAGCAGCGACGCGAACTCGTCTTCGCTCCAGGGCCGCACGAAGTCCTCGCGATGCAGGAGGGCAACCGCGCCCGTATCACCGCTGGTCAGCCTCGCGACCGAATAGTCCCGCTTGGGCCGCAGGAAAGGAAATCGGATCATGAGCGCGATCTCGGCAAGATGAAGCCGGCCTGCGGCTTGGCGTCGGGTTCGCGCAGGTAGACGGGTGCCGGCCTCTCCGGCGATGCGCCTCGCTGGGCCGCAAGCCGCGCAAAGGTCGCGATGTCGGCGGTCGCGGCTTGGGGACCGGTGTCCAACGCCAGCGGGCTTGCCGCTTGCGCGATCTTCGCCGCCGCGGTTCCACACAGGACCGGAGCGGTTTCGACTGCAAGGGAAACAGCATCCGCGAAGTTCAACACGCAGGCATCATAGCTCGTGGTGCCCGAAGCATCGTAGAGGGCGACATAGAGATCGCCACGGCCGGCGTCGATCGCCACCAGGACGTCCCGGCCAGGAAATGCAATACGGCCTTCCGCCGCGACGGCCTCAAGCGTGGTGATGCCGATCGCCGGTATCTTGAGAGCCAGCGCCAAACCCCGGATCGTCGACACGCCCACCCGAACGCCGGTGAACGACCCCGGCCCGGTCGAGACGGCCAAGCCCCCCAGATCCGAATATTCCGCGCCAGCCGCGTGCAACGCCTCGGCGATCGTTGCCATCAAGCGCTCGGCGTGTCCTTTGCCGATGTCGGTCACGGAGCGGCCCAGCTCGTGGCCCGCCGCCGTGTCCCAGACGCAGGCAGCGCACAGGCTCGCGGCACTGTCGACGGCAAGCAGCTTCATGGGCGCCCCTCGACAGGGCGAGCGCTACGTTGCCCCCCTCTGTCCTGCCGGACATCTCCCCCCCACGGGGGGAGATTGGCTGTCATCGATGATGGCTCTCGTCTTGCAACGCTGCCGGCTGGCGAAACGCCAAATGAAGGTTGATCTCCCCCCTTGTGGGGGAGGTGTCCGACAGGACAGAGGGGGGCAACGTAGAATGCCTTCATCTCGGCGATTTTGCCTTCAGCTCCAACCGGCGCCTGTGCAGCACCGGCTCGGTATAGCCGTTGGGCTGCGCGCGGCCGTGGAAGACCAGGTCGCAAGCCGCCTGGAAAGCGATCGAATTGTCGAAGTCCGGAGCCATCGGGCGATAAAGCGGGTCACCGGCGTTCTGGCGGTCGACTATGGCCGCCATCCGCTTCATCGTCTCCATCACCTGGGCTTCGCTGCACACGCCATGGTAGAGCCAGTTGGCGATGTGCTGGGAGGAGATGCGCAGCGTCGCGCGGTCCTCCATCAGCCCGACGTCGTTTATGTCGGGCACTTTCGAGCAGCCGACGCCCTGGTCGATCCAGCGAACGACATAGCCCAGGATTCCCTGCGCGTTGTTGTCGAGTTCCTTCTGGATGACCTCGGGCGTCCAGTTGGGGCGTACAGCCACGGGTACCGACAGGATGTCGTCGAGCTTGGCTTTGGCGCGACCTTTGAGCGATGCCTGCACGGCCCTGACATCGACTTCATGATAGTGGGTCGCGTGGAGCGTGGCTGCCGTGGGCGATGGCACCCAGGCCGTGTTGGCGCCGGCCTTGGGATGTGCGACCTTCTCGGAGAGCATCGCAGCCATCATATCAGGCATCGCCCACATGCCCTTGCCGATCTGGGCGTGGCCGGACAGCCCGCATTCCAGGCCGGTGTCGACGTTCCAGTTCTCATAGGCGCCGATCCAGGCCGCCTTTTTCATGTCGCCCTTGCGGATCATCGGCCCGGCTTCCATGGACGTATGGATCTCGTCCCCGGTCCGGTCGAGGAAACCGGTATTGATGAAGACCACGCGCTCCTTCGCGGCGCGTATGCATTCCTTGAGATTGACGGTGGTGCGCCGCTCCTCGTCCATGATGCCCATCTTCAGCGTGTTCGGCTTCATCCCCAGGGCCTGCTCCACGCGGCCGAAGATCTCCACCGCGAAGGCCACTTCCTCGGGGCCATGCATTTTCGGCTTGACGATGTAGACCGAACCGGCGGGCGAGTTCATGCGCCGGCCCTTCGGGCCGACGTCGTGCAGCGCGATCAGACTGGTGATCATGGCATCCATGATACCTTCAGGCACTTCGTTGCCGTCGCGATCGAGGATCGCGGGGTTGGTCATGAGGTGGCCGACATTCCTGACCAGCATCAGCGAACGGCAGCGCAACTGGAAGGTGGAGCCGTCCGGCGCTCGGTAATCGAGGTCGGGGTTAAGCTTGCGGATGAAGCTCTTGCCGCCCTTGGCGACCTCCTCCTGGAGATCGCCCTTCATCAGGCCGAGCCAGTTGCGATAGGCGACGACCTTGTCGTCGGCATCGACTGCGGCAACCGAATCCTCGCAGTCCATGATGGTGGTCAGGGCCGATTCCAGCCAGACATCGGAGATATGCGCGCGATCGTCCTTGCCGATCGTCGAGTTAGGATCGACCAGCACCTCAATGAGAATGCCATTGTTGCGGAGCAAGAACTGGCCTTCGACGGCCGGATCGTCGCGATAGCCGGCGAACTGGGCCGTATCCTTGAGACCGACCGCCCGGTCGCCGTCGAGCTTCACCAGCAAGGCAGCGTTCTTGATCGAAAACCCGCGAGCATCGTGCCATGAGGCTCCGTCGAGAGGCGTGGCGCGGTCCAGGAAATCGCGGGCCCAGGCAATCACCATGGCGCCTCGCTTGGGATTGTAGCCCTTACCCTTTTCAGCGCCGTCGCTTTCCGGAATGGCGTCGGTTCCGTAGAGCGCATCATAGAGCGAACCCCAGCGGGCATTCGCCGCGTTGAGGGCGTACCGGGCATTCATCACCGGCACGACGAGCTGCGGGCCGGCCAGCACGGCGATCTCCGGATCGACATCGGCTGTCGTAACGCTGAAAGCCGGCCCCTCGGGCAGGAGATAGCCGATCTCGGAGAGAAAAGCCTTGTAGGCGCCCATGTCCGTGGGCGCGCCGTTGCTCCGATACCAATCGTCAATCTTCTGCTGCAGGGCGTCCCGCTTTGCCAGCAACTCCCGGTTCCTCGGCGCCAGATCATGGACGATCGCCGAGAAATCCTGCCAGAACGCATCCGCGTCGACCCCGGTGCCGGGCAGGGCCTCGGCCTCGACAAAGTCGCGCAACTGGCGCGCAATCCTGAGGCCGGCGATTTCGGCGCGTTCGGTCATAAATGTATCTCCAAGGTCATTGGCGGAATTCTTGGTCAGCCGGCCTTTTACATGCTCAAGGAGGCGGGTCAATTCGTCCTGCGCAGGTTCGCCCGGCCTCGCCTGTGCTTCAACTGCCTCGCCGCCTGTCCCGCCGCACGCTCTGATCGGCAATCGCGAGACGATTTCCGACGTACTCGGATGCGTTCAAGCCGCGATGCGTGGCCGACCGCTCGCCGTGGCGACGAGGATCGCCTCCACGAAAGTGCGCCGGCCCTCCACCATAGCGCACTTGATGTCACGCGACACGATGATCTCGGCGGTTCCAGCGCCTGCAGCCAGCGCCCTGTCGGCCGCAAGGGTGCGGATTTCCGCTTCTGCGGCTGCCATCGCGTCACGCTCGTCCGTGAAATCGCGCATGACATCACCGGCGCTGATGCGGAACATCCCTTCCTCCGGCTGGCTCACCCGGGCCTCCACGGAAATCCGCACTTGGCCGACCACTGCTCCCACAGCGTTGGCCACGTCGGCGTCGGCCGGCACCAGGCACTTGTTGCCGACGAGTTGCGGCAACGCGGCGTAGTGAAGGGAGGCCGAAGCGCCGAGTCCGATCACCGGCCGATCGAGCGCAACCGCAAGCCGCGCGATGCCGCCATGGCCGTCCACCGCTCGCTGGACAAGCGCGTGAGCGACCGTCGCGGCGCCGTCGAGCCCATCTTCGGCGAAAGCGGTCTCCAGGATCGCCTCGGCGGAGAGGCGGGTGAGAGCGGCGAGCACGCGCGCGGCGATCGCTTCGGCAGTCGTGTCGACCGGCTGCCCGCGGCCGTCGCGGCGGCGGGCGAAGAGCTGGGCTCCAAGGCGTGCCGCGGCCGGGTCCCAGTTCGTCTGCAAGCCGAGCACGTGAGCCGCATCGGAGGGCGTGAACCCCGAGACATGCACCAGCCCCCGCGCCACAAGCCGCGCGAGCGTGGCGTTCTGCGCCGTCGAGGCAAGCAGCCGGTCCAACGGTCGAGGCACCGTCCTGATCTGGTCGTAAAGCCTAGCCTCGGACCCGGCGAGCCCTGCGGCCAGGCGGTCGGGAACGCCTGTGCGCAGCGCGAAACGGCCATCCATCCGTCCGGGACTGGGCGCGAGCAATTGCCGCTCGAGCTCGCCGGTCACCGTTTCCCCATGCACCATGGCGAGGAGTGACAGCGGCACGAGCCGACGCGGACCGAGCAGCAGCCTTGCCCCCGGCCCGCCATCCCCCAGCGAGACTTCCGAATCCCCGCCAAGCCCGAAAGTTCGCATCGCGACGGCCTCGACCATGGTTCTGAAACCGCCGACCGTGGCACCTTCGGGATCGATGCGCGGACGGCCGCCTTCCAGTACCGCGACATCTGTCGTGGTGCCGCCGATGTCCGATACGACGGCATCCTCGACGCCAGTCAAATGCCGGGCACCGACGAGGCTTGCAGCTGGGCCGGAGAGGATCGTCTCGATCGGGCGTTGGCGAGCGAAAGCCGCAGAAACCAACGCGCCGTCGCCGCGAACGACCATCAGTGGCGCCGCTATGCCGCGCGCCGCCAGGAAGCCTTCCGTGGCCGCGGCGAGGCGGTCGATCATCGAGATGAGGCGAGCATTGAGGAGCGTTGTCAGCGCTCGTCTCGGGCCACCCAGCTTGGCCGACAATTCGTGGCTGGCAGTGACCGGCAGTCCGGTCCGCTCGCGGATCAGATCGCGCGCCGCGATCTCGTGGGCCGGGTTTCGCGTAGCGAAATAGGCGCAAACGGCAAAACCCGAAACACCGGCCGACAGCGCCGGCAACACTTCTTCCAGCGGCTCCAGTAGCAGCGGCTGGGCGTTGCCATGAACATCATGTCCGCCGGCGCAGAAAATAACGGGGTCGCCGCCGAGCGCCTGCTGCAAGCCGTCACGAGCGAGATCGGCCGGTGAAAAGCCGATCATGACGAGCGCGACGCGCCCTCCCTGCCCTTCCACAAGCGCATTGGTGGCGAGCGTGGTCGACATGGAAACCAGTTTGATGGCAGCAGGATCCACAACGGCCGTTTCCAGCACGCTGTCGACGGCCTCAGAAATGCCCACCGCGAGATCGTGGCGCGTGGTGAGTGCCTTGGCCTTGGCAAGGACGCCTGACAATTCCGACCACAGCACGGCGTCCGTATAGGTCCCGCCTGTGTCAATACCCAGGAAAAGCGCGGTGGAGGAAGCTGTATCCATCGGGGGCGGTTCCAGCATGGTCGGTCGAAGAGGCCATAGCCCAGCTTCGACGCACGGAAAAGGCCGGCTGCGTTGTGCCAAGCCGGCCTTTGCGAAGAATACGAATGTTGCTCGAGCGCGGTAGCGCGCGGCGATCGTCAGCCGCCCTGCACCCAGACGATCCTGCGGCTGCCACGGTTGACGAGCACCGGCCCGTCGTCAGTGTAGACATAGGCATAGGCGGGATCGTCGGGTATCGGAGCGAGCTCGACATCCGACGGCATAACGCTTCCCACTGTGACCCGCTCGCGAATCCGAACGGGATCACGCCGGTTTTCCCGAACATATGTCACAGTGCGTTCAGGGACGACATAACCCGGCGAATAGACGACCCTGCGCTTTTCGCGCTCGACGATCACGGGTCGACCATCCGTATAGATATAGGCGTAGTCGGGGTAATCGGGGATCGGCGTCAACGTAACCGAGTCAGGAACGTGTGCACCTTCCGACACGCCGCCTTCCAAGACGACCTGTTCGGTGGGGTGCGCAACGACATAGTCGACAGCCGGGTCGGGGACGGCCGCGGCCGAACCCAGCATGGCGCCGGCAAATCCACCGATCACGGCGCCCACGGGTCCGCCGACAACGGCACCAGTGACAGCCCCCGCCGTCCCGCCGACAGCGACGCCGGCGTCGACATTCCGGTTGGTGCTGCTGGTCGTCGCCGGGTCGGTATTCGTCGCGCGGTCGGCGGCGGGCGCGTTCGGAGGTTGAACGGCAGCTTCCTGTGCAATGGCACCCAGGGTCAAGCCCGAGATGGCCACGGAGGCAAGAAGTATTCTGCGCATGGCGTTTCCTTTAACGCCTCCTCCCGCAGGATTGTTCCCGCATGACGTGTGCTTCAGATCGCGCCCATCGCGTTTGCCTGCTCCTCCTGTTCCATCGTCAGCGGCTTGATTTCGGGTGGCAGGGGGTCCACAGCCGCCGACACGTCTGCCCTTGGCAAGCCTGGCCGGCTGGAGGCGCAGGCACAAAGAACGAGAACCGGCAGAATGGCGAAAAGGCGCAAGGACATCGGGCGGCCGTAAGGGCAAGCTGTGGCGGGATCAGGGCGAACCAATCCTTCGGCGCCTTTCCCTTGATGGCATCGCCCCCCGAAGGGCACAAGCGAGGGGATATTTTTTCTGCCCCCGAAACCGATGAGCCACGGCCATTCCAAGGAACGACGAAAATCGCCTTGTTCGTTCTCGAAACCCGCCCGGATTGCGCTATGATTGGCAGAATTTCACGCAAAAAAGAGAGGAGACATCGATGGGCCTTCGCATCAACGATACCGCGCCCGACTTCACCGCCGAAACCACGCATGGCACGATCCATTTCCATGACTGGATCGGCGACGGATGGGCCGTGCTGTTCTCCCATCCGAAGAACTTCACGCCGGTCTGCACTACGGAGCTCGGCACCATGGCCGGCCTGGAAGGCGAATTCAGGAAACGCAACGCCAAGATCATCGGCATCTCGGTCGATCCAGTCGAGGATCACGATCGCTGGAAGGACGACATCAAGAAAGCGACTGGCCAATCCGTCGAATACCCGCTGATCGGGGATCGCGACCTGAAGGTGGCGAAGCTCTACGACATGCTGCCGGCGGACGCCGGCGACAGCGCGGCCGGCCGCACTCCGGCTGACAATGCCACCGTGCGCTCGGTCTACGTCATAGGACCGGACAAGAAGATCAAGCTGGTGCTGACCTATCCGATGACGACCGGCCGCAACTTCAACGAGATCCTGCGGGCGATCGATTCGATCCAGCTTACGGCGAAACACCAGGTCGCCACGCCGGCCAACTGGCAGCAGGGTGAAGACGTGATCATAACCGCCGCCGTCTCCAATGAAGACGCGGTCAAGCGTTTCGGCGCTTTCGAGACGGTCCTGCCCTATCTGCGCAAGACCAAGCAGCCGACGGCATGAAGGAACACCCGCCTGGAAAAAGCCAGGATGGGGCGGCTCTTACCGGCGGCAATGAGGATTGGCTTTGAGCAAGCCCCTTATCCGCTGCCGGCACCTTCTTTCCGTCCAGGAAGGGGAGAAGGACGATGTTGCCTTCGCTTTCGCCAATCGCCCGCCGTTGGTGATTGGCGAAATCCAGGCGGCCGTCGCCTTTTCCCCCCGTGGAAGAGACCTTCGGCAGGACAGGAGGGGGCGATTGGCGTCCGGCAAAACCTCAACGCCCGTGCTCTCACCTCTCGAGCAATATGACCGGCTTGCCCTGGAAGCAGGTGCGGGCGAACTCACTGAAACCGGTCTTTGCCGCAACCCGCAGCGACGCGAAATTGTCCGGCTCGATAAGGCAAGTTACGCGCTTGCCAGGAAACCTCTCCATGCCCCATGCAAGCAAGGCGCGGACCGCCTCGGTGGCGAACCCCTTCCCATGAGCTTCCGGCCGGAGCGCCCAGCCCGTCTCCAGCGTGCCTTCGATGCTGGGTTCGATGACGCGCCGCAATTCGTGGAAACCGGCCTCGCCGATTAGCCTGCCAGTCGCCTGCTCCTCGATCGCCCAAAACCCGAACCCCATGACCTGCCACATTCCGGCATGTCGCAGGAAGCGAACCCATGCCTGGTCACGCGGGAAGGGCTGGCCACCGATGAAACGGGTCACGAGGGGATCGACCCACATGGCCGAATGGGCTTCGAAATCCTCAGGCCGATGCCCACGCAGCACGAGTCTTTGGGTTTCCAGAACCGGAATGGTGACTGGCATTCCCTTCGGCCTCACTGCAGGAACCAAAGTATCAGGCCGTGGCGGCCTTCAGCTTCTCGGCGATCAACGCCGCAAGCCGTTTTGCAACCTCGTCCTTGGTCATTTCCGGCCATTCGTCCACCCCTCCCTTCGTGACAATCTTGACACGATTGCGATCGCCTCCCATGGCGCCACCGGTCGGCGATACATCGTTCGCCACGATGAAATCCGCGCCCTTCTTCTTCAGCTTGGCTTCCGCGTTCTTGAGGACATCCTGCGTTTCCGCCGCAAAGCCCACGACCAGATCCGGGCGCCGTGCGTGATGGCCGACGGCTGCCAGAATGTCCGGATTCTCGACCATCCTGAGCGAGGGCGGCCCCTCGCCGGCCACCTTCTTGATCTTCTCAGCGGCCGAATTCTCGGTGCGCCAGTCGGCGACCGCCGCTACGAACACCGCTGCGTCGGCCGGGAGCAGGGCCTCGACGGCATCATGCATCTCGCGCGCGGTTTCGACATGGCTCGTCTTCACCCCGGCAGGGTCGGAGAGAGCGACGGGCCCGGAAACCAGCCGCACATCGGCGCCCAGCCTGGCAAGAGCGGTCGCGATTGCGTGCCCCTGCTTGCCGGAGGAACGGTTGGCGATGTAGCGGACGGGATCGATCGGTTCATGGGTCGGGCCGGAGGTGACGATGATCTTCCTGCCGGCCAGAAGTTTCTGCCCCGCATCGAGCAGGGCTTCCGCCGCGGCGACGATCTCGAGCGGCTCTGACATCCGCCCCTCGCCTGCTTCCCTGGCTTCCGCCATCTCGCCCGTGCCCGGCCCGACAAAAGCGATGCCGTCCGCTTGGAGCATCGCCCGGTTGCGGCGCGTGGCGGGATGCGCCCACATGCGCGGGTTCATGGCCGGCGCCATCAACACCTTCTTGTCGGTCGCAAGCAGGACCGCCGACGCGAGATCGTCAGCGAGGCCGTTCGCGGCCTTGGCCATCAAATCGGCCGTGGCCGGCGCCACGACAAGGAGGTCGGCCTCCCGCGACAGGCGGATATGGCCGACATCCTGCTCGTCATGCCGGTCGAAAAGCTCGGTGAACACGTGATCCGCGGACAGCGCGCCCGCCGCGAGGGGTGTCACGAATTGCTGGGCCGCCGCCGTCATGACGCAGCGTACTGAAGCCCCTCGCTCGCGCAGGCGACGGATCAGGTCGAGGCTCTTATAGGCCGCTATGCCGCCGCCGACGATCAGGAGGATGCGCTTGCCGGAAAGGGTCATGCGATGATCTGTATCCATGGACTGGCACGTTCTACGCCGCAATCTTCGAAATCGCCAAGAGCGGCCGCGGTCAGGCCAGTTTCCAGGCGATGAACAAAAGCGTCAAGGCGATTACCCAGAGCGCCACCCGTCCCGAGCGCGTCTGCCGTGCTTCGGCCTTGCCGATCGCCTTGGCCGTGCCCTCGTCGAAGCGCAGGCCGTGCTCGGCCATGGCATCGATCTCGCGCGTGAGCTTTTCGGTTCGGGCGGCAAGCTCCGGCGCCTGGCGGGCCAGCGACACGAGGGCCGAAACACCTTCACGTGCATCGGCAAACAGGCCGCGGGGTCCCAGATTCTCGGCAATCCAATGGCCGACCACCGGCTCCGACGTCTTCCACATGTTGAAGGCCGGATCGAGGGTGCGGGCGACGCCCTCGACAACGACCATCGTTTTCTGGAGCAGCACCAGTTCCGGCCGCGTCTCCATGTCGAACAATTCCGTCACCTCGAAGAGCAGAGTAAGCAGCTTGGCCATGGAGATGGTTTCGGCGGGCTGGCCATGAATCGGCTCGCCGATCGCGCGAATGGCCTGGGCGAAAGCCGAGATATCGTGCTTTGCAGGCACATAACCCGCCTCGAAATGCACTTCGGCGACCCGCCTGTAGTCGCGTCTGATGAACCCATAGAGGATTTCGGCCAGGAAGCGCCTTTCCTTCTTCGTGAGGCGGCCGGAAATGCCGAGATCGACCGCGACGATCGTGCCGGCCGCATCCACGAACATGTTGCCGGGATGCATGTCGGCATGAAAAAAACCGTCGCGCAGCGTATGCCTCAGAAACGACTGGACAAGATTCGCCGCGATCGCCTTGAGGTCGTGAGTCGAGGCGCGCAGGGCCTCTATGTCGTTGAGCTTTACGCCGTCGATCCACTCGATGGTGAGCACGTCCCGGCCGGTACGTTCCCAGTCGACGGCTGGCACACGGAAACCGGGATCGCCTTTCGTGTTCTCGGCGAGTTCCGAGAGGGCCGCGGCCTCAAGACGAAGATCCATCTCGATCTTCGTTGTCTGGGCGAGCGTCTCGGTGACCCGTACCGGGCGCAGCCGGCGAGCGGAGGGGATGTATCTTTCCTGGAGCCGCGCCGCCAGGAAATAGCTTTCCAGATCCTGGAAGAAGCGCCGCCGCACGCCCGGCCGTATGACCTTGACCGCCACGGTCGAGACAACGCCGTCGCGCTCCACCTCCGCCTCATGGACCTGGGCGATCGATGCGGCAGCCACGGGATCGCCAAGGCTCAGATAGAGTTCCCCGACAGGACGCCCGAGCGATCCCTCGATCGCGGCGATCGACTGCGCCTTGGGAAACGTCTCCATCCGATCCTGCAGCAGCGCCAGATCGGCTGCGATCTCGGTGCCGACCACATCCGGCCGGGTGGCGAGGAACTGGCCGAGCTTGACGTAGGAGGGTCCGAGCCGCGCAACCGCCCTGGAAAGGCGCTCCGAGCGGTCCTTGCCCATGGCGCGACGGCGGGCGAGGAGGCGCGCCACGCGCCACGCGAATTTCGGAAAGCCCACGAGTTGGTCGCCGGGAAGGGCCGCCACCACGCCTTCGCGCACCATGATCCAGCCGGCTCGGACGAGCCTGAAATAAGCCCCTGGAGTGCTCATCCAATACGGCCCGTCAAAGCTTCCAGCCGGAATGGAGCGCGGCAATGCCTCCGGAATAGTTGCGGAAAGTGACGCGGTGGAAGCCGACGCCCGACAGCATCGAGGCGAAATTGTGCTGATTGGGGAATTTGCGGATCGATTCCACCAGATAGGAATAAGGTTCGCCGTCTCCGGCGATCAGCCTGCCGATGCGCGGGATGGCCTCGAAGGACCATGCCTCGTAAACCCTATCGAGCATCGGCATGTCCACCTCGGAGAATTCCAGGCAGAGGAAACGACCGCCCGGCCTGAGCACCCGATAGGCTTCGGCCAGCGCCACTTCGATCCGCGGGACATTGCGGATGCCGAATGCGATCGTATACGCATCGAACGTGTCGTCGGCGAAGGGTAGGTCCTCGGCATTGGCCTCGACGAAATCCATGTTCGCCTCGAGGCGCCGCCGCGCGGCGCGTTCGCGGCCGACCGCGAGCATCGAGCTGTTGATGTCTAGTACCGTGGCATGAGCATGGCCATGGGACGCGTCGATGATGCGCAAAGCAATGTCGCCGGTGCCACCGGCCACATCCAACACCTTCCAGCCCTGGCGCTTGGGGGGATTGAGCCAGGCCACCATCGCGTCCTTCCACAGCCGGTGCAGCCCGCCTGACATCAGGTCGTTCATAAGATCGTAGCGGCCGGCGACACGATGGAAAACCTCGTTCACCAATGACTGCTTTTCGCCGATGCCGACATCCCTGAAACCGTAGGATGTTTCCATGCCGCCCGCGGCGGTGGTCCTTTGTTCTGACATTTTCGTGTTCCAGGCAGGTTCGCCGGGACCATAGCCGATCAGGCTGGCCGGCGCTATCGTTTAAGGCGCGGCGAACGACCGCGCTGAGAGGTATTACGGGGGCAGGCATGACATTGAAAGCGGAATTGCACTGCCACATCGAAGGTGCGGCAGACCCCGAGCTCGTCGTCAGGCAGGCGCGCAAATACAATGCCGATCCCACGCCCTTCATCCATGACGGCTCCTTCGTCTGGCACGATTTCTCCAGCTTCCTCGCTGCCTACGACTTCGCGGCCGACCTGTTCCGCAGCGAAGAGGATTATGTGCTGCTTGCCGAGCATTACCTCAGCAGCCTGGCCCGCGACGGCGCGATCTACTCGGAATTCTTCACCTCCCCCGACCACGCCCGCAAGGCCGGACTTTCTCCGGCTGCGTACACGGCCGCCCTGGGGGAAGGCATCGAGCGGGCGAAGGCCAAGACCGGGATCGAGGCGCGCATGATCGTGACCGGCGTGCGTCACTTCGGCGTAGAATCGGTCGAGGCTGCGGCACGTTTCGCGGCGCGCTGCGGTCACCCGCTTGTGACGGGGTTCGGCGTTGCCGGGGACGAGCGCCAGGGCGATATCGAAGACTATGTTCGAGCGTTCGAAATCGCGCGGGAAGCTGGCCTGGGCATCACCATTCATGCTGGCGAGTTCGGCGGATGGGAGAGTGTGGCGGGCGCGCTCGACCATATCAGGCCGTCGCGGATCGGCCATGGCGTGCGGGCGATCGAGAACCCGGACCTGGTGAAACGAATCGCCGACGAAGGCGTCGTGCTCGAATGCTGCCCGGTCTCCAATATCGAGCTCGGGGTGTTCGACAGCTACGCGAACCATCCCCTCGCCAAGCTCAGGGAGGCCGGCTGCAAGGTCACGCTCAATTCCGACGACCCGCCCTATTTCTGGACCACGCTGAAACGCGAATACGACATCGCGAAAGAGCATTTCGGTCTGGACGACCGGATGCTGGGTTCAATCACGCGCACCGCGATCGAGGCGGCCTTCGTCGACCGTAAGACCAGGGCGGCTCTTCTCGCTCGCCTGGCGGAGCCCGCCCGGACCCGCTGAACGTCGCGGCAACGCCGCGGCCACCCCGAATCCACCGGGAACCGAAGCGACCTTCGGTCGAAACGTCGATCAACCGGCATAAAGTCTTTGGCGCGTCCGGATGGACGCGTCGCACTCTGGACTTTGGCGACAAAATTGTGATTGGAGGAGGTGGGCCGTTTCTCGGACAGTCTCGAGCCGCTAGGATCGCGCCTCAGCCACATTTCCAGGAGAAGACCCATGAAGGGCGTTACCGTTGTCGACCATCCGCTTGTCCAGCACAAGCTGACGATCATGCGGAACAAGGAAACGTCCACGGCGGGATTCCGGAGGCTTCTGCGCGAGATCTCCCTCCTGCTCGGCTACGAGGTGACCCGCGACCTGGAGCTCACCACCACCAGGATCGAAACGCCGATGCAGGAGATGGAGGCGCCGACCCTGGAGGGCAAGAAGCTGGTCTTCGCCTCGGTGCTGCGCGCCGGAAACGGCCTGCTGGAGGGACTGCTCGATCTCGTGCCGGCGGCGCGCGTGGCCCATATCGGTCTCTATCGCGACCATGAAACGCTGGAGGCGGTGGAGTATTTCTTCAAGGCTCCGAGCGACCTTGGCGACCGGCTGGTCATCGTGGTCGATCCCATGCTGGCAACCGCCAATTCGGCCATAGCCGCGATCGATCTTCTCAAGGCGCGCGGCGCGACCAATATGCGCTATCTCTGCCTCCTCGCCGCTCCGGAAGGCATCGAGCGGTTCACCAAGGCGCATCCGGACGTTCCCGTCTTCACCGCCGCGATCGACGATCGTCTGAACGAGAAGGGTTACATCATACCCGGCCTGGGCGATGCGGGCGACCGCATGTACGGCACGAAGTAACGGCTGGGTTCGGCGAGGGCCCCTATTGTGATGTCCGCCCGCGTCGCGAGGCTACTGAGCCTGTTTACCGACGATTAACGCAACCTTCGGTTTTCCGGCCGGATACCGTTTCATGGTGGTCTGCGTTAAGCAGACGCATACCCGGATATGCGTAGCGTCATAGCCGCAATTCGAGGCGGACCATGCTGCGCAAGTTTCTCATCGTCGGTATCTCAGCGGGTGTTTCCGCGGCGGTCCCCACCCTCTATGAGCGCAATCCGGAAGCATTCGAGACGATGCTGAGCGCGGTGATCGGCGAACCCGAGCCGGACCGCCAGCCGGTCTCGGCGATCGCATCGCCGCGCGCGCCGGTCACCCATGCGCCGCTCGGCCGGAAGATCGAGATCACGGCGGACCCGCGCGGCCACTTCACTGCCGACTTCCGCCTGAACGGGCGGCCGGTCGCGGCCATGATCGATACGGGCGCGACATTGGTGGCGATCAATGCATCGACCGCCCGAAGGATCGGGATCGCGCTGCGTCCCGACGAATTCAGATACAAGGTCGAGACCGCGAACGGACCGACAAAGGCAGCAGCTACGACGATCGACAATCTGCAGATCGGTCGCATCGTGGTCGACAAGGTTCAGGCCGTCGTGCTCGACGACAGAGCGCTCAGCGGAACGCTCATTGGCATGAGCTTCCTCAACCGCTTGGGGAAGTTCGAAGTCAAGAACGGCACGCTCGTGATGCTGCAGTGACGCGACCTCGGTTCTTCGATTCTGTCAATGCTGCCTGCTCGAGTCAGCGTAGCGCGACGCGGCGGATCACGGCTTTCTGCAACGGCGGCTTCGCTTCGCCAAGCGCGTAGGCACCACTGACCACGGCCGCAGCCGAATCGGCATCAGCCTGAGAGCGGGCGTGGACGATCCCCAGCGCGTCGCCTTTACGAACCTCGGCGCCCACCGGAAGCAGACCCACGAGGCCGACCGTCGGATCGACCGCATCCTCAGGCCGCGTGCGGCCGCCACCCAACGCCACGACCGCAAGGCCGAGGTCTCGGGTAGAGATGCCCGTCACGAAGCCATCCCGTTTCGCAATGACGTCATGTTGCACCTTCGCCTTGCCAAGGTACTTGTCCGTGCGTTCGACAAAATCCGCGGGCCCGCCGAGCGCGGACACCATCCGGCCGAATGTCTCCGCCGCCTTGCCGCTGTCTAGCGCGGCCACCACGCGCCTGGTCGCCTCCCTGTTGGATCCTGCCAGCCCGGCGGAGGCGAGCATCTCGGCCGCGAGCGCCATCGTGACGTCGAACAGGCGGCGATCCCGGGCGCGTCCGGTCAAGAAATCGACCGCATTGCGGACCTCGACGGCATTGCCGGCGGCGGATGCCAGCGGTTCGTTCATGCCGGTGATCAATGCCGTCGTCCTCAGGCCCGCTCCGTTCGCCACCTCGACCAGGCTGGTCGCCAGCTGCGCGGCGTCGCGGGACCTGGCCATGAAGGCGCCGTTGCCGAGCTTCACGTCGAGCACGAGGGACTGGAGACCGGCCGCCAGTTTCTTCGACAGGATGGACGCAGTGATGAGCGGCACGGATTCCACCGTCGCGGTCACGTCTCGGATTGCATAGAAGCGCTTGTCGGCCGGGGCCAGATCGGCTGTCTGGCCGATGATTGCACAACCCACGCTTCGAACCGTCTTCCGGAACAGGTCATTGTCCGGCTGGCTGACATAGCCAGGAATGGCATCCATCTTGTCCAGCGTGCCGCCGGTATGACCGAGGCCGCGGCCGGAGATCATCGGAACATAGGCCCCGCAAGCCGCAACGATCGGAGCAAGCATCAGGGAGACGTTGTCGCCAACGCCGCCGGTCGAATGCTTGTCCGTCACCGGTCCGGGCAGGTCCGACCAGTCGAGCACGTGGCCGGAATCGCGCATGGCAAGCGTCAGCGCCACGGCCTCGTCCCGGTCCATGCCGTTGAAGACGACCGCCATGGCAAGCGCGGCCACCTGGCCTTCGGTGATGTGCCCCGGGGCGATGCCGGCGACGAAATCCGCGATCTCCGCGGCCGTGAGATGCACGCCGTCGCGCTTCCTGCGGATGGTTTCCTGGGGGAGCATGGCGAAGGGCCTAGTCCAGCATGCGGTCGGCGAAGATCTTGCGCAGAATCGTGGCGAGGCGGGCGCCGCCGAGCGGAGCCATGTCCTTCGTCTCCTCGTGCGACAGTTCCGCCCCGGTCATGCCGGCCGCCAGATTGGTGATGACCGAGCAGGCGGCAACCCGCAGGCCGAGAAAACGGGCCAGGATCACCTCCGGAACGGTCGACATGCCGACTGCGTTCGCGCCGAAAAGCCGCGCCATGCGGATTTCCGCCGGCGTTTCGAAGGACGGGCCGGAAAACCACATATAGACCCCCTTGTGGAGCTCCGTTCCCGTGGCTTCGGCCGCGCGCTCGAAGGCGGCCCGGATGGCCAGATCATAGGCTTCGGTCAGCCCGACGAAGCGCCGGTCGGTGGGCTCGCCGAAAAGCGGGTTCGAGCCGGAGAAATTGATATGGTCGGTCAGCAGCATGACGGACCCCGGCGGCATGTCAGGATCCAGGGAGCCTGCGGCGTTGGTCAGGAGCAGCCTTTCGATACCGATGCCCGCCAGCGCCTCGAGCGCCGGACGCATGGCCGCGGCGTTTCCATGCTCGTAATAATGCGCGCGACCGGCGAGCATCAGGACCGGCGCGCCGCCGAAGCGGCCCGCGACGACTGCGCCCGCATGGCCTGTAACCCCGCTAAGGGGAAAGCCGGGCAATTCCGAATAGGGAATGCGCACGGCCCCCTCGATCTCGTCGACGAGGCCTCCCAGGCCGGAGCCGAGGACCAGCGCCGTCTTTGGAGCCAGCCCCTCCAACCTTTCGAGGAGCTTGTCGATGGCTTCCTTCATTTCAGGACCTCGCCTTCGAAACCGTATGGCAACATGGAGCCCATGGTGACCGTCTCGACCACTCCGGTTTCGTCGCAGAGGTAGAGTTTGGCGTCGGCGCCGGCGAACTCCGCCAGCCGTTGGCGGCAGCCGCCGCAGGGGGTGATGCGCGCCATCCTTTCCGCCACGACCGCGATTTCCGTGATCCTGCCCCCGCCGCCCATGATGTAATGACCAAGAGCCGTGGTCTCGGCGCACCAGCCTTCGGGATAGGAAGCGACTTCGATGTTGCAGCCGGAATAGACGCGGCCGTCCGCCGTTCGCAGCGCGGCACCGACGGGGAATTTGGAATAGGGCGCATGGGCCTTGGCCATGGCGGCGCGGGCCGCCTCGAAGAGCTCCCGGGACATATCTCAGCGCTCCTTCACATAGGGCACGCCGCCGGCGCGCGGCGGGATCGCCTTGCCGATGAAGCCGGCAAGCAGGACGACCGTGAGGATGAAGGGCAGCGCATTGATGAGCTGCACCGGCACCTTGCCGATGACTGGCCAGGGCATGCCCTGGAAACGAATGGACGCGGCCTCGAGGAAGCCGAAGAGCAGACAGGAGAACATGGCGGGGACTGGCCGCCATTTGGAGAAGATGAGCGCGGCAAGCGCGATGAAGCCCTTGCCGGCCGTCATGTCCTTCACGAAGCCGGCATTCTGCGCGACCGCCAGGTAGGCGCCTGCGACACCGGTCAGGACGCCGGTGCAGATCACGGCCCGGTAGCGCAGCCACGCCACCGAGATCCCGGCCGTATCGACGGCCGCCGGATTTTCGCCGACGGCTCTGAGCCTGAGACCGAAGCGGGTGCGAAACAGCACCCACCAGGTGAAGGGCACCATCAGGAAGGCGATATAGACCAGAAGCGAATGGCCGGAGATCAGCTCGGAATAGATCGTGCCGATGACAGGCACGCCCCGCAGCGCCTCGGCGCCGGGCAGTGTTATCGCCTCGAAGCGTGCGGAGCCGCTCAGGGGGGGCGTGCGGCCGCCCTGCCTGAACCAGGCCTGCCCGAGGATGATGGTCGCCCCTGCCGCGATGAAGTTGATGGCGACCCCGGAGACGATCTGGTTGCCGCGATGGGTGATCGAGGCGAAGCCGTGGACTAGCGCGAAGAAGGTGGCGATGAGGATGGCCGCAAGGAGTCCCATCCAGGCCGACCCGGTGACGGCGGCCGTCGACGCGCCGATGAAGGCACCGGCAAGCATCTTGCCTTCGAGGCCTATGTCGAAAATGCCGGCGCGCTCGGAGTAGAGCCCGGCAAGGCAGGCGAGCAACAGCGGCACCGATACCCGGATCGTGGCGTCGAGGAGTTGGACGAGGACATCCATGTCAGGCCCCCCTTCCCTTCGCGGCCGGAAGGCCCAGGGATCGCGGGTTCAGGGAAGCGAAAGCGGTCTGGACCGCCGGCCGGAACATGTTCTCCAGCGCCCCGGCGAACAGGATGACCAGCCCCTGTATGATGACGATCATGTCGCGGCTGATGTTGGGCATCTCGAAGGCGAGTTCGGCGCCGCCTTGGTAGAGCATGCCGAAGAGGATCGCAGCCGGCACGATGCCGGCCGGATGGGAGCGCCCCATCAACGCCACCGCGATTCCCACGAAGCCGGCGCCCGACACGAAGTCGAGGGCGACGCGATGCTGGTCGCCCAGGATCGGGTTCAGCGCCATCATGCCTGCGAGAGCCCCCGAGATCACCATGGTGACGATGATGATCTTCGTCTCGCTGATGCCGGCATAGCGCGCCGCCTTGGGGCTGAAGCCGAAGGTTCGGATCTCGTAGCCGAGCTTGGTGCGCCAGATCAGCGCCCATACGAGCAGCGCCATGACGAGCGCCAGCAGGAAGGCGATGTTGAGCGGCGCCGAACGAACCGACATGCCGAGCGCCTCGAGCACCCAGTTGAGCTTTGGCAGTTGCGCGCCGGCGAAGAAGTCGCGCGTCTGCGGCGCCTGCGAGCCGGCCGGCTTCAGAACGTCGACCAGCATGTAGACCATGGTGCTGGCAGCGATGAAGTTGAACATGATGGTTGTGATGACGATGTGCGAGCCCCGCTTGGCCTGGAGATAGGCCGGAATCAGCGCCCATAGCGCCCCGCTCGCGGCCGCGCCGACAATGGCGATCGGGAAGGTCAGCCACCATGGGAAAACGGTATCGAAACTCAGCGCCACCAGCGCTACGCCGAGCCCGCTGATATAGGCCTGCCCTTCGCCGCCTATGTTGAAGAGGCCGGCATGAAAAGCGACCGCCACGGCCAGGCCGGTGAAGATGAAATTGGTCGCGTAGAACAGAGTATAGGCAATGTTCTGGCCGCTGCCGAAAGCGCCTTCGAACAGGATGACGGCGGCGCGCAGCGGGTTCTCGCCGACCAGTAGCACCACAAGGCCCGCGACGATGAAGGCGACGGCCAGGTTGATCAGCGGGATCAGGCCATAATCTGCCCAGGCCGGAAGCTTGGCGTAAGGCGTGCTCATTCGGCGGCCTCCTGATGTTCCACTCCGGCCATCAGCAGCCCCAGATCGCCCTCGGTCGCATCCGCGCCGCGCTCGCCCACAATGCGCCCGTCAAACATCACCAGGATGCGGTCGGAGAGCGAGCGGATCTCGTCGAGTTCGACCGACACCAGCAGCACCGCTTTGCCCTGGTCGCGCATGGCGATCAGCCGCTTGTGGATGAATTCGATGGCGCCGACGTCGACACCGCGCGTCGGTTGTCCGACGATGAGGACGCCAGGATCCCTTTCCATCTCGCGCGCCAGCACGATCTTCTGCTGGTTGCCGCCCGAGAAATTGGCCGTCTTGAGGCGTGGGCTGCCGGGGCGGATATCGTATTTCTCGATCTTCTCCTTGGCGTCGGCGAGGATCGCCTCAGCGTTGAGGAACGGTCCGTTCAGGTATTTCGAGTCGTCGTGATAGCCGAGGATCGAATTCTCGCGCTCCTCGAAGGCCAGGACCAGCCCGACATGATGGCGGTCTTCCGGCACATGGGCGAGGCCGCGATCGCGCAACTCGCCCGGATCGGCCTGACCCGTGACCTCTATCGGCATTCCATCGAGCAGGACAGTGCCGGACGCCGCCTTGCGGACGCCGGAAATCGCCTCTATCAGCTCGGACTGGCCATTGCCTGCCACACCGGCAATGCCGACGATCTCGCCGCCCCTGACGTCGAAGGACACGTCTTTCACCATGGTGACGCCGCGCGAATCCTTGACCGTAAGGCCCTCGACGGCGAGCTTGACGGGACCGGGGCGCGCCTCGCCCTTTTCCACGCGCAGCAGGACCCTGCGGCCGACCATGAGTTCGGCGAGTTCCTCGACCGTGGTCTTTGCGGTCTGGCGCGTCGCCACCACTGCTCCCTGGCGCATGACCGACACGTTGTCCGTAATGGCCATGATCTCGCGCAGCTTGTGAGTGATCAGCACCACTGTCTTGCCCTGCTCCTTCAACTGCCGAAGGATGCGGAACAGATGGTCGGCCTCGGCCGGCGTCAGCACACCCGTCGGCTCGTCGAGGATGAGGATTTCGGCGCCACGATAGAGCGCCTTGAGGATTTCGACTCGCTGTTGCAAGCCGACGGGAAGCTCCTCGATGACGGCGTCCGGATCGACCTCGAGACCGTATTCGCGTTCCAGGCGCTGGAGCTCCGAGCGAGCCTTGGCGATGGAGCTCTTCAAAAGGGCCTCGCCCTCGGCGCCCAGGATGACGTTCTCCAGCACGGTGAAGTTCTCGACCAGCATGAAATGCTGGTGCACCATGCCGATGCCGACCGCTATCGCGTCATTGGGCACCTTGATCGTCGTCGGCGCGCCGCCGACCTTTATCTCGCCACTGTCGGCCTGGTAGAAGCCGTAGAGGATCGACATCAGCGTCGATTTGCCAGCGCCGTTCTCGCCGATGATGCCGTGGATCGTGCCGCGCGGAATCTCCAGATGGATGTCCCGGTTGGCATGCACCGCTCCGAAGCTTTTGTTGATGCCGATAAGCTCGATCGCAGCCTCAGCCATGCGTCGGCCCCGCTCCCATTTTTTATCGTTTGGTCAAGTGAGTAGCACGCCACCTTTGCCTTGCCAATTGGCGCGGCCCCTCCCGTCACTCTCGACAAAACCCTTCCTGCTTGTCAATTTCGGACGCAAGACAGCCATGATGTTCGGCTGCCCTTGGGAGATACTGCCATGAGTTCGTCCGCGGACCGCCTCACGACTTTGGAAATCCGCACGACCGAACAGGAGAGGATCATCGAGGAATTGTCCGGAGAGATCGCGGAGCAATGGAAGGTGGTCGAAAGGCTGCAGAAGAAGCTCGATGCGCTCACCGACAGGTTCCTGGCCCTGGAGGAACAGAGCACTCCTGCTCATGAAGCGACGAAGCCGCCGCACTGGTAGTTGTCGCGGCGAGACGCGGCATCGGATCGGGATCCGATGCGAAAGGGGGGCATGACGCGCGAGGCAGACCTCATGGCGCGGGCCGGCAACTACGTGCTCGGCCTGATGGAGGAGAGTGACCGCCAACGGGCGGAGCGCGACCTCGAGATCGATCCCGCCTTCCGCGAAGCCGTATTGCGGGTGGCGGAGCGAATGCATCTGCTCGACCTCAATCCGGCGCAAGCGGTGGAGCCAGGATTCTGGAGGGCGGTGGCGGCGCGCATAGGGGAACTGCCGCAAATGCGCACTGCCAGACCCATCAGTTCGGCTATGACACCGCCCGAAACGAAGGTCGCTGGCTTCACCAAACCGAAGCTCGCCCTGCTGCTGGCCATCGCATGCCTCGCCAGCTACGCGGCAGGGCTGGCGACCGCCCGGTTTTGGTGAAGCCCGTAAGGCTTTGCCCATCCGAGCCGCAATTTATCCGCCGGGCAATATCACCGCTGTACAATGTTCCGACCCAAACAAAACCGCCGGCACGAAGGCCGGCGGTTCCATGCGTAAGGTGACTGGTATCAATAGGGACAGGAATTGTCCGACATGTAGTCGTGGACCTTGATCGTTCCCGCGATGATGTCGGCCTTGGTCTTCTCCGCCGCGGCCTTCATCTCGTCCGTTATGAGCGACTTGTTGTTATCGTCCATCGCATAGTCCACGCCACCCTCGGCGAGCCCGAGATGGCTGCTGCCGGCCTCGAACTTGTCGTTCTTGGCGTCATTGAAGGCGTTGTAGACGGCGACATCCACACGTTTCAGCATCGACGTCAGCACCTTGCCGGGCTGAAGACCGTTCTGGTTGGAATCGACGCCGATCCCGAGCTTTCCTGCGTCGGCCGCCGCCTGGAGCACGCCGACACCGGTGCCGCCGGCGGCGGCGTAGATGATATCAGCGCCTTGGTCGATCTGCGACTTGGCGATCTCGCCACCCTTGGTCGGATCGTTCCAGGCTGCCGGCGTGTCACCGGTCATGTTCTGGATGACGTCGGTCGCACCCGCCGCCTTCGCGCCGCCGACATAGCCGCAGCCGAACTTTCGGATCAGCGGAATATCCATGCCGCCCACGAAGCCGACCTTTTTCGAGGTCGAAGCCATCGCCCCCAGGACACCTACGAGGTAGGAGCCTTCGTGTTCCTTGAACTCGATGGAGCGGATGTTCGGACCCTCGACGCTGGTGTCGATGATGGCAAACTTGGTGTCCGGGAACTCGGGCGCCGTCTTCTGCAATGCCGGAGCCCAAGAGAAGCCGACGACGACGATCGGATTGTTGCCATCCTCGGCGAATTTGCGCAGCGCCTGCTCGCGCTGGGCATCGTTCTGGATTTCGAAGTCGCGATATTCGATGCCCGTCTCGGTCTTGAATTTCTCGGCTCCATTGAAGGCGGCTTCGTTGAACGATTTGTCGAATTTGCCGCCGAGATCGTAGATGATCGCCGGCTTGACGTCCGCGGCGTATGCCGAGACGGACATTGCGGTTGCGGCCAAAAGGCCGAGTACGAAACGCTTCATGTGATCCACACCCTGTCGGTTGTCTTCCGTTGGACGCCGTCCGCGCCCGCCTCGATCCCCAGCTAGCCCGGCAGCCATGGCAGGGTTTTCCTCCTGCTCATGCGGCAATGTTGCATGCCGCCGAACAAAATTCACGCGGAATTTTGACCTCTTGGAAAGACATGGGTCGACATTGTGCCGTCACGGCAAAGTCATTCCCGTCGGGCTTTGGATCCGACGCTCGCGCTTGTTCATGCCGGTGCCGAACTCGGCATCGCGCAAGAGACGCCGGTGCCCTTCAGGCCGCAATAACCATGGGGGTTCTTGGCCAGATACTGCTGGTGATCTTCCTCGGCGAAGTAAAAGGTGGGCGACGGCTCGATCTCCGTGGTGATCCGGCCACGGCCCGCGCTGAGGAGTTCGGCCTCGTAGGCTTCTCGCGAAGCGAGCGCCGCCCGGCGCTGGGCCTCCCCGAAAGTGTAGATCGCCGATCGATAGGTCGTGCCGACATCGTTGCCCTGGCGCATGCCCTGGGTCGGATCATGGCTTTCCCAGAATATCTTCAGGAGGCGGGCATAGGACACGATCTTCGGATCGTAGACCACGAGGACCACCTCGGCGTGACCGGTAAGGCCCGTGCAGGTCTCCTGATAGGTCGGGTTACGCGTGAAGCCGCCGGCAAATCCGACCGCGGTGACCCAGACGCCCTCGGTCTGCCAGAACAGGCGTTCCGCTCCCCAGAAGCACCCCATGCCGAACATCGCCATCTCGAGCCCGTCTGGATAGGGCCCCTTCAGCGGCCGGTTCGAGACATAGTGCGTCGACGCCGTCGGGAGCGGATGGTCGCGCCCGGGTAGCGCTTCCTCGGGCTTGGGAAGCTGCAGCTTCCTGTTCAGCATGTCACTCAGGAAAAACATCGCGCAGTCTCCCTCCGTATCATCGTAACCTTTCGGCCCGCCCGTCCCTCAGCTTTCGGGCGCGAAACGTCCGGCCCGTCGCGCTGGCCGATGGCCGATCACATAGAGGATCAATGCGAGCGCCCCGAACACGGCAAAGCCCGGCACACGGACTATGCCGGTCATCACGGGATCCCACAGGAGCGGATGCAGCCTCGCCTCCGTGAACTGCCGCGCGGCCGCCAATGTGTCAGGCGACACTGAGACCCAGCTTTCGCCCAGCGGCGTCATGACGAGCGCCGAGGCCGCGACCGTGCGTGTCGCGTCGAGCACCGCCATGACGACGGCTATCGCCAGCGCAATCGTGGCCAGAAGGCGGAACAGAAAACGCAACATTCTCGTCCTGCGGAAATCGCCATTTCGATGATGGCCCTTGTCGGCGTCACATCACATATGGCGGCTACCAAAACTTGGCAATCGTTTCGCTCACGATCCGGCAGGTGTCACCAACAGTCCCGCCCGAAGCGCTGGCGTTCCTCGACGAGGTCGAAAGGGGGGATCGCATGGCCGAGCCTCGGAGCCCGGGTCGCCCAGCCGGTAACGGGATCAGACGATCCCGCCCCCGGCCGCGGCGACGGCTGGTCTTTCCCTCGCGATTTTCGCACGATAACCGGTTGCCCGATAGGCCGCCACGGGATCGATCGCGCCGCCGGCGCGCAGCCTCGCCATGGCCAGTATCGGACCGACATCGGTCAGGAAGGCAGATTTCAAGGTCTCCCTGGCCATCAGGGCATCGTTCGCGTCCTGATAGTTCCGAAGCGCTTCGCGGTCGACCAGCAGAGCAGTCGCGTAAGCGCGCTGGAGTTCGATCGCCGACGTCATCAGGCTCTCGATTGGATCCGTCACATTGTGACTCTGATCGAGCATGTGAGCGGGATCGAAGCCTTCAGCGCCACCCAACTCTGCATTCACCAGTTCGTTGAACACCAGGAACAGACGATAGGGATCGATGGAACCCGCATCGAGATCGTCGTCCCCATATTTGGAATCGTTGAAGTGGAAGCCGCCGAGCTTGCCGAACTGGATCAGGCGCGCGACGATCATCTCGATATTCACGTTGGGCGCATGGTGGCCCAGATCGACGAGACAAAAGGCCCTGGCGCCGAGTTCGCTGGCGATGATGTAGTTCGTTCCCCAATCCTGCACGACCGTCGCGTAGAAGGCCGGCTCGTACATCTTGTGCTCGGTGAATAGACGCCAGTCCGAGGGCAGCGCGGCGTAAATCTGGCGCATCGAGTCGAGATAGCGTTCGAACTGCCTGGTGAAATCGGCCTGGCCGGGGAAATTTGACCCGTCGCCGATCCAGACAGTCAGGGCTTTCGAGCCGACCTCCTTTCCGATCTCAATGCATTCGAGATTGTGCTCGACGGCCTGCCTGCGGGTGGCGGCGTCGGCGTGGCTGAGCGATCCGAACTTGTAGGAAAGGCGCTGATCCACGGCGTCGGAGAAAGTATTCGAATTGATCGCATCGAAACCGAGGCCGAAGCGGCTGGCGGCCTGCTTCAGCCGCTGAGGGTCCGCCCGATCCCAAGGGATATGCAACGAAACCGTCGGCGTCGCGCGGGTCAGTTGCTGAATGACCGCGCAATCCTCGATCTTGTCGAAGATGTCGCGCGGCTCGCCCGGCCCGGGAAATCGCGCGAAACGCGTCCCGCCCGTGCCGACACCCCATGAGGGCGTGGCGACATGGAACGATGCGACCTTGTCGCGTATCGCATCGATGGCGATCCCGCGCCTGTCGAGCTGCTCGGCGAGGCTCTCGTAGTCGCGGGAGAGATGGTCGAAGCGCTCAGCATTGCTTTTTTCAAGGAAGTCGCGGGCGATCAATTGTTCAGCCATGGCCTGCCTCCCAGCTTGCGTCTCTAGCGTGTGAAGCTTTGCGCGTTACCCGCGTCGACGTTGACGATGTTGCCCGTAGACTTGGCTGACATATCGGAAGCGAGGAAGAATACGGCCTCCGCTACATCCTGCGGATAGACGCTGAGTTTCAGCAGCGAGCGCTTCCGATAGTGCTCCTCGAGTTCGTCGGGCTTCATGTTATAGGCCGCGGCGCGCTGCTCGCGCCATTCGCCCGTCCAGATCCGTGAGCCGCGCAGTACGGCGTCGGGATTGACCGTGTTGACGCGGATTCCGAATTCGGCCCCCTCCAGCGCCAGGCAGCGCGCGAGATGGATCTCGGCGGCCTTGGCCGTGCAATAGGCGGCCGCGTTGGGCGACGCGGCGAGCCCGTTCTTGGAAGCCACGAAGACGATTGCCCCGCCGGTCTTCTGCGTTTTCATCAACCTGAACGCCTCCCGGGCCACCAGAAAATAGCCTGTCGACAGGATCTCCATGTTGCGGTTCCACAGGGTAAGCGACGTCTCGTCGAAGGGGGCCGCCGAGGAGATGCCTGCGTTCGAAACCAGGATGTCGATGCCGCCGAACTCCCGCGCGGCGAAGGCGAAAGCTTCGGCTGCATCCTCTTCCCTGGTCACGTCGAGCCTCGTGCTGCGTACGACATCAGCGGAATGGCGTCCGGCCAGCTCGCCCCGTGCATCTTCCAGCGCGGCCTCATCGATATCGGCGAGCACCACGCAGGCGCCTTCGCGCAACAACCGTTCAGCCGACGCCTTGCCGATGCCGCCGGCACCGCCTGTCACCAGCGCCACCTTGCCGGCCAGCGGGCGCGGCTTCGGCAGGCGCTGGAGCTTGGCCTCCTCCAGCACCCAATATTCGATGTCGAAGGCCTCCTGCTCGGACAGGCCCTGATAGGAGGACACGCTCGAAGCGCCACGCATGACATTGATGGCGTTGACGTAGAACTCGGCCGAGACGCGCGCGGTCGCCTTGTCCTTGGCGAAGGTGATCATCCCGACGCCCGGCACGAGATAGACCGCCGCATTGGGGTCGCGCATCGGTGGGCTGTCTGGCCGCCTGCACCGTTCGTAATAGGCCGCGTGGTCCCGACGATAGGCCTCGACGGCATCCGCAAGACCCTCCAAAGTTCGGTCGAGATCCGGCCTGGCGGGATCGAAGTCGACGACCAGGGGCGACCTTTTGGTGCGCAGGAAGTGGTCCGGACAGCTTGTGCCGATCGCGGCCAATGCTTCGACGTCGCGTGAGTTGACGAATTCAAGCACGGCAGGCTGATCGTCGAAATGTCCCACCTTGCGCTCCGTCGCCGAGATCATCCCACGGATCGCCGGCATCAGCCTCGCAGCGATGGCCTGGCGTTCGGAGTCGGACAAGGATTGGCGTACCGAGCCGCCGAAGGCCGGCTTGTCCTTCGATTGCTCCTCGAACCATCCTATGGCGCGATTGATGATGCGGATCGTCGTCCGGTAGCAATCCTCGGCCGTATCGCCCCAGGTGAAAAGCCCATGGCCTCCAAGGATCACGCCGGAAGCCCCTGGATTTTCCCGGGCGAATTTCTCCAGCCACAGGCCAAGCTCGAAGCCCGGCCGCTTCCACGGCAGCCAGCCGATCTCGCCGCCGAAGATCTCGGCGGTCAGTCTCTCGCCATCTTTCGCCGCGGCGATCGCGATGACGGCGTCGGGATGCATGTGGTCGACATGCCCGCGCGGCACATAGGCATGGAGCGGCGTGTCAATGGAGGCCGCGCGTGGGTTGAGGTTGAAGGTGCAGTGCGGGAGATAGCCGACCATCTCGTCTTCGTAGGCCGCACCGCGATAGAGCCCCTTCAGCGCTTCCAGCTTTTCCATGTAAAGGGTCGCAAATCCGTCGAGCCTGATCGTTCCGACGTCGCCGCCGGACCCCTTGACCCAGAGCACCTCCGCCGGATGGCCCGTCAGGGGATCGGTCTCGACGATCTTGGCCGAGGTGTTGCCGCCACCATAATTGGTTATTCGCTTGTCGGATCCGAGCAGATTGGACCGATAGAGCAGGCGTTCCGCTTCGGTCATCGAGGCTGCTTTGGCGTCGTCCCAAAGATCGACGAGGCGCGTTGCGCGGCGCGATTCAAGCATATCGCCATTCCTCCCAGCACGCCGCCGGCAAGCCGGCGAGCGTGTCAAACTCCCATGCGGTGCCGAGTGTGTCAATCAACAACAATCATAATCTATCATATTGCACCGCACACTGAAAAATAATGATTGCTGTTGATTGACATTGAATGATTTGACTGCGCTAAATGCTGCCCAGGAGGGACCTGATGCACGAGAAGGAACGCCACCGGATCATCCTCTCCGCCGTCCAGGAAAGACCTGTCGCGACGGTCCCGGAACTTGTCGAGCTTACGTCCTCGTCCGAAGCCACCATCCGGCGCGATATCGCCGCCCTTCACGTGCAGAAGCGCCTGCGCCGCGTGCGCGGCGGCGCCGAGGCGATCAATCCGCCCCAATTCGTCGGCCTGGCCGGCAGACCCTACAGCGTCAACGAGACCCTCAACACGGGCAAGAAGCGGGCGATCGCGCGCGAGGCGGTGGCACTCTGCAAGGACGGCGAGCCGATCATCGTCAATGGCGGCACAACCACCTTCCAGATGGTGCATTTCCTCAGCAACCGGCGCATGCCGATCTTCACCAACTCCTTCCCGATCGCCGAGCACCTGCTCAAGCATTCCAAGAACACTGTGATGCTGTCGGGCGGCACGATCTACCGCGAGCAGAATATCATCCTGTCGCCTTTCGACAACGACGTCACACGCAATTTCTATGCGCGGCGCATGTTCATGGGAGCCCAGGGGCTCGGCCCACTCGGCCTGATGGAGGGCGATCCGCTGCTCATCCAGGCCGAGCAGAAGCTGATCGATCAGGCCGACGAGTTGGTCGTGCTGGCCGATTCCTCGAAATTCAAGCAGCGTTCGAGCCTGATCCTGTGCGGCCTGTCGCGCATCTCGACGGTGATCACAGACGAGGATCTGGAGGACAGCGACGCCCGCATGCTCGAGACAGCCGGCGTGACGCTGATCGTGGCGGGCCGCAACGGATCGAAACAGGAGGAATCTTCGCTGCAGGCATAGCATCGGCCCGAAAGGTTCGGGAGGAAGCCGATGCGAAAGCATGATCATTGCAACATTCAAGGGAGGAAAGTTTCAATGTCGATGTTCAGGAAATTGCTGGTGACAGCGGCGATCGCAGCCGCCATGTCCGTCAATGTCGCCCATGCCGAACCCGTCAAGATCGCGCTCGTCGTCAAGGCGCTCGGCATCGGCTTCTTCGAGGCGGCCAACAAGGGCGCGCAGGAAGCCGCCAAGGAACTCGGCGATGTCGAGGTGATCTATACCGGGCCCACGGACACAACCGCCGAAGGGCAGATCGAAGTCATCAACTCGCTGATCGCCCAGAACGTCAACGCCATCGCAGTGTCTGCCAACGACAAGGATGCGCTGGTTCCGGCGCTCAAAAAAGCGATGGATCGCGGCATCACCGTCATCTCGTGGGATTCCGGCGTCGCGCCCGAGGGCCGGGCGATGCACCTCAACCCTTCCTCCAACGCGCTGATCGGCAATATGTGCGTGAAGATGGCGGCCGACAATCTGCCTGAAGGCAAGGGCGATGTGGCGATCCTGTCGGCCTCGGCGACCGCGACCAATCAGAACACCTGGATCGAGGAGATGAAGAAGGTCCTGCCAAACTATCCGGGCGTCAACATCGTCGCCACGGTCTATGGCGACGACCTCGCCGACAAGTCCTATCGCGAGACACAGGGCCTCATCCAATCGCATCCCGATCTCAAGGCGATCATCGCGCCGACCTCCGTCGGCATCGTCGCCGCTGCACAGGCTGTCGAAGACGCCGGCAAGGTCGGTCAGATCAACGTCACCGGCCTCGGCCTGCCCTCGGAGATGGCCGGCCACGTGAAGGCGGGATCGTCCAAGTCCTTCGCCATCTGGAATCCGATCGACCTCGGCTATTCCGCGACCATGATCGCCTACAATCTCGCGACCAAGAAGGCGGAAGCGAAGCCCGAGGGCGAGATCCCGATGGGCCGCATGGGCAACGTCAAGCTCGACGCGAACAACGAGGGCGCCATGGCCGACCCGTTCGTCTATGACGCCAAAAACGTCGAGGAATTCGCCAAGATCTTCTGATCCTGAATGACTGCCGGTGCGGACCCCTTATCCGGCCTCGCCCACGGGTCTTGCCTCCGGCAAGCACGAGGACAGGCTCCGCGAGGTCGGGTGAGGGGTCCGCACCGACGGTCAAGCACCATGGCCGTCGGCAATCTTGATCGGCGGGATGCTATATTGTTTGAGATCCAGGAAGGTCGAGCCGCAGCGATGCTCAATTCCGCGCTTCGTCCGCTAGGAGAGACCGCCGTACCGGCAGTGCCGATGCTTGCGCTCTCGGGCGTGTCGAAAAGCTTTCCGGGCGTCCATGCGCTCACCAACGTCTCGCTCGAGCTCTACGCCGGCGAGGTCACTGCGCTGGTCGGCGAGAACGGCGCCGGAAAATCGACATTGGTCAAGATCCTGACCGGCATCTACCAGCCGGACGAGGGCCAGATCAGCATGGCTGGCCAGACGGTCGCATTGCAGACGGCGCATGAAGCGTCGAAGGCAGGCATCACGGCGATCCACCAGGAAACCGTGCTGTTCGACGAGTTGACGGTCGCGGAGAACATCTTCCTCGGCCACGCCCCGCGCCAGCGCTTCGGCATGATCGACTGGAAGACCCTCAACAAGAACGCTGCCGCTCTGCTGGACCGTATCGGAGCCAGGATCAACCCTCAGGTGCGGCTGCGCGACCTCGCCATCGCCAGCCGCCATCTGGTGGCGATCGCCCGGGCGCTGTCGGTCGATGCCCGCGTCGTCATCATGGATGAGCCGACTGCGGCCCTCTCCCACAAGGAAATAGAAGAGCTCTACGCGCTGATCGAAAGGCTGAAAGCCGAGGGCAAGGCGATACTCTTCATCTCGCACAAGTTCGACGAGATCTTCCGGATCGCCGACCGCTACACGGTGTTCCGCGACGGGTCGATGGTGGGAGCCGGCCGCATCGCCGAGGTGACGGAAGATGCGCTGGTGCGGCTCATGGTCGGACGTTCGGTCGACCGCATCTTTCCCCCGAGATCGCCGGATATCGGCGAGACCGTGCTCAAGGTCGCCGGATATTGCCATCCGACGGAATTCGAGGACATCAATTTCGAGCTGAAGCGCGGCGAGATCCTCGGCTTCTACGGGCTGGTGGGAGCGGGCCGCAGCGAGTTCATGCAGGCGCTCTTCGGGATCACGAAACCTGCCAAGGGCGCGATCTCCATTGACCGTAAGGTCGCCGTGATCCGCAGTCCGGCGCAAGCAATCGCACGCGGCATCGTCTATGTGCCGGAGGAACGTGGGCGCCAGGGCGCGATCATCGGCCTGCCCATCTTTCAGAACGTGACGCTGCCGTCGCTGAACCGAACGTCGCGAGCGGGCTTCCTGCGGCTGGCGGAGGAATTCCGTCTCGCCCGCCACTATACGCAGCGTCTCGACCTCCGGGCCGCGGCCCTCGACCGCGATGTCGGCACTCTCTCTGGCGGCAATCAGCAGAAGGTGGTGATCGCCAAATGGCTGGCGACCAAGCCGAAAGTCATCATCCTGGACGAGCCGACCAAGGGAATCGACATCGGCTCGAAGGCGGCGGTCCACGAATTCATGAGCGAGCTCGTCGCGGGCGGGCTCAGCATCATCATGGTCTCGTCGGAAATCCCGGAGATCCTCGGCATGTCCGATCGCGTGATCGTCATGCGCGAAGGTCGCATGGTCGCGACTTTCGACCGCCAAAGCCTCCACGCCGAGAAACTGGTGCGCGCCGCGGCCGGCATCGGAGGACCAGCCTGATGGCCGCCGCGTCGCTGCGTTCCCGCGAATTCCTGCTCGCCGTCGCGATCATCGGCCTTCTCCTCATGATCGCCTCGCGTTTTCCGGGCTTCGTGGCGCCGCGCAACCTCGGCAACGTCTTCAACGACACGGCGATCCTCATCATCCTGGCGCTCGCCCAGATGGCAGTGATCCTCACCCGATGCATCGACCTGTCGATCGCGGCGAACCTCGCCCTGTCCGGCATGATCGCCGCAATGCTGAACGCGGCCATGCCCGGCATCCCGATTCCCGCTCTGATCGTCCTGGCCATCATCATCGGTTCCGCCCTCGGCGCGCTCAACGGCCTGCTCGTCTGGAGACTCGACATCCCGCCGATCGTGGTCACTCTGGGAACGCTCACCATCTACCGCGGCATCATCTTCGTGCTGTCGAACGGCAAATGGATCAACGCGCATGAGATGAGCGATGCGTTCAAGGCGTTGCCGCGCGCGCCCGTGCTCGGCCTGCCCGTGCTTTCCTGGGTCGCCATCGCGGTGATCATCGCCATGGGCGTCATGCTGAAGCGCACGGGCTTTGGCCGCGCGCTCTATGCAGTGGGCGGCAATCCGACGGCAGCGGTCTATGCCGGCATCGATGTCGGCCGGACCCGATTCCTGGCCTTCACGCTTGCCGGCGCGATCGCCGGCCTCTCCGGCTACCTCTGGGTCTCTCGCTATGCCGTGGCCTATGTCGACATAGCGGGCGGCTTCGAGCTCGACGTGATCGCGGCCTGTGTCATCGGCGGCGTCTCCATTGCCGGCGGCATCGGCTCCGCCGCCGGCGCGGTGCTTGGGGCGCTGTTCCTCGGCGTCATCAAGAACGCCCTGCCAGTGGTCAATATCTCGCCATTCTGGCAGCTCGCCATTTCGGGCAGCGCCATCATCCTCGCCGTGGCAGTCAACGCGCGGGCGGAGAAGAAGAAGGGACGGATCATCCTTCGCAAGGCAGAGGTGAAGGCATGAGCCAGAGCCAGCCGAACATCCATATCGTTCCCGATCGCCTGGAAAGCCGAACCGCGACGCTCGTGAAGAGCTGGGAAAGTCTCCTCATCTGCGTTGCGGTCGCGGTCTTCGTCGTGAACGCCCTTGCCTCCCCCTATTTCCTCAATCCGTGGAATCTCTCCGACGCGACCTTCAATTTCACGGAGAAGGCCATGATCGCGCTGCCCATGGCGATGCTCATCATCGCCGGCGAGATCGACCTTTCCGTGGCCGCAATCATCGCTCTCGCCTCCACGACCATGGGGTATGCCCTCCAGTTCGGCGCGGACACCTCGGAACTCGTCGCTATCGGCATCGGCGTCGGTCTCGCCTGCGGCGCCTTCAACGGGTTCCTGGTGACCCGGCTGGGCCTCCCCTCCATCGTGGTCACGATCGGCACGATGAGCCTCTTCCGCGGCGTCTCCTTCATCGTTCTCGGTGACAAGGCCTATAACGGCTATCCGGCCTCGTTCGCGTTCTTCGGGCAAGGCTATGTCTGGTGGGTGTTCTCCTTCGAGTTCGTCCTCTTCCTTGCGCTCGCGCTGGTCTTCGGCGCGCTTCTCCACAAGACAAACTTCGGGCGCAGCGTCTACGCGATCGGCAACAACCAGACGGCCGCCCTGTTCTCCGGCATCCGCATCGAACGGGTGAAATTCGTCCTGTTCCTGCTCACCGGCCTGATGTCGGGTGTTGCCGCCGTGTGCCTCACATCCCGGCTCGGTTCCACGCGGCCATCGATCGCTCTAGGCTGGGAGTTGGAGATCGTGACCATGGTGGTGCTCGGCGGGGTCAGCATATTGGGCGGCTCCGGCACCATAACGGGCGTGGTCATCGCAGCCTTCATCATGGGCATGGTCACGTTCGGCTTCGGGCTGCTCAACGTGCCGGGCATCGTCATGTCCATCTTCATCGGGCTGCTTCTTATTGCGGTCATCGCCCTGCCGATCGTGTGGGCCCGCTTCCTCGGCCGGCGCCACGCATGAGGGAGGGCACCACGCCGACAGAAATCCGGCATGTCGCCGTGGTCGACATCGGCAAGTCCAATGCCAAGGTCGCGCTCGTCGACCTGGCGGAAATGGCCGAGCGGGCCGTGCGAAAGACGTCCAACCCGATCCGCGCTAACGGCCCGTATCCGCATCACGACGTCGAAAGGCTGTGGGATTTCATCCTGCAGAGTCTTGCCGAGCTCAATCGCGACACGAGGATCGAAGCGATTTCGGTCACCACCCATGGCGCAACGGCGGCGCTGGTCGACAAGACTGGCCAGCTCGCGCTGCCCGTGCTCGACTACGAACATGCCGGCCCCGACATTTCGAGGGCCGACTATGCGGCCGTCCGCCCCGGCTTTTCCGAAACAGGCTCGCCGCCCCTTCCGCTCGGGCTCAATCTCGCAGCCCAGATCTACTGGCAGCAACACGCCTTCCCCGAAAGCTTCGCGCGCGTGCGGCGCATCCTCACGTATCCGCAATACTGGGCTTTTCGGTTGAGCGGCATCCAGGCGACGGAAGCCACCTCGCTCGGCTGTCATACGGATCTCTGGAACCCGGCCACCGGCGACTTCTCCTCCCTCGTCGATCGCGTGGGATGGCGTGAAGTGATGGCGCCGGTCCGCCGTGCCGGGGATCGGCTCGGGCCGATCCTGCCCGAACTTGCTGCGCGGACCGGCCTCGCGCCGGATGTCGCCATTCTGTGCGGCATCCACGATTCCAATGCCTCGCTGCTGCCGCATCTTCTTTCGCGACCGCTGCCGTTCGCCGTCGTCTCGACCGGCACCTGGGTCGTGGTCCTGGCGCCCGGCGGCGAGATGCATGCGCTCGATCCCCGACGGGACACCCTCATCAATGTCGATGCGCTCGGCAGGCCTGTCCCCTCGGCGCGTTTCATGGGTGGTCGAGAGTATTCCGTCATAACGGACGGCCTTCCGGATGGCTGGGGCGATGGCGACGTGAAGAGCGTGCTCGCCCGGGGAATCAAGCTTCTGCCCTCGGTCCTACCGGGGTCCGGCCCCTTCCCCTCATGCGAGGCGAAATGGATAGGACAGCCGTCTCCACAGCAGATACGCGTCGCCGCCGCCTTCTATCTCGCCCTGATGGCGGCCACCTGCCTCGATCTCGTGAAGGCCGAAGGGCCGACGATCGTCGAGGGCCCTTGCGCCGCCAATCCGCTCTTCCTCTCCATGCTGAGCGCTGCCAGCGGCCGCCCGGTCATTGCCGGCGGTGACGGCACCGGAACGAGCCTCGGCACGGCGCTTCTGGCGAGGGAGGGGAGCCTTTCCATAGGAGGTCACGACCGTCGGATCGTGATTCGAGATCGCGACTGGCAGGAATACGCGCTAGCCTGGAGGACTGCTGCCGAAAACGTCGGCGATTGGCGTAGCGCTCCGACGCAATCGTCACCCCCGGCCTCATAGGCGAGCGAAGCGAACCGCAGGTGATCCTATGCAAAGGCCGGCCGACCCGAACGAGACCGCCAGAACAGAAGCAGGATCGCGGCGAGGTTGAGAACGTTCCAGGCGACGCCGTTCAGGAAGGCTATCGCATAGGAACCGGTCACATCGTAGATCCAGCCCGACATCCAGCCTCCCAACGCCATTCCGACGATCGTCGCCATCATCACCAGGCCGATGCGCTGGCCCGCTTCCGCGGCCGGCATGTACTGGCGAACGATGATCGCGTAGCACGGTACGATGCCGCCCTGCGACAGGCCGAACACGAGAGACACGACGTAGAGGGAGGCGAGTCCGTCGAAGGGAATATAGAAGAACAGCGACACGCCCTGCAGCGCCGAACCGATCAGCAGCGTCTTCACGGCACCGATCCTGTCGGCGATGAAGCCCGAGGCGATGCGGCTCACCACGCCGCCGGCCAGCATGATCGACAGCATCTCCGAGCCGCGCGCGACGCCGTAGCCGAGATCCATGCAATAAGCCACGATATGAACCTGCGGCATCGACATGGCCACGCAGCAGCTCAAGCCGGCGACGATCAGCAGCCCCTGCAAGGCTGACGGCGAGAAGGGCATGATGCGCGGCGCCCGGTGGATGCCCGCTTCCGACGATTTGCCGACAGGCGCGGCACGGCGCAGCAGCAGCACCAGCGGCACCATGGCCACGAGGCATATGATGCCTATGACCACATAGGTGAAGCGCCAGCCGCCGCCCGCCATGATGAAAGGCATGATGGCCGGCCACACCGCTCCCGCGAGATAGTTGCCGGATGCCGCCAACGACACGGCGAGGCCACGGCGACGGTCGAACCAGTGCGAGATGTCGGCGATCAGCGGCCCGAATATCGCCGAGCAGCCCGTGCCGATCAGCGCACCCTGCAGAATACCGAACTCCGTTATCGACGAAGCCCGTGCGGCGAGCAGGAAGCCAGCCGCCAGCATTGTCGAGGACACAAGCGCCGGGATCCAGTAGCCATAACGGTCGACGCCGCGGCCCATAAGGACATTGCCGAACGCGAAGCCCACCATGGTCGCCGTATAGGGCAGTGTCGCATCGGCCCGGTCGACGCCGAATTCCGCCTGCACCGCTGGCAGGACGACGACGACCGCCCACATGCCGGCGCCGCCGATCGTGGCCAGCAGCACCGAGACAGCCAGGCGAAACCAAGCATAGGATCCGTCAATGTCGGTGGAAACGGGCATACGAGGCGGGGCGTTCATCGACTGCGTCTCCTCACCCGGGCACTGTCGACCAGCCGCCGCGCCAGCGGCAGCGCCACGGACGGTCTTTCGTCACGCCAGAGACGATCCTGTTAAGCCGGCTCCGATTATGGGGCCCCTCGTCCGACCTCGCTTCGTGAGGCCAGATGAGGGGGTCCCTTGGCAGCGAGCACCCAAAAGCGGCGGCCGGTCTCAATCAAGCATCACCGCGACCACTGCCGCGCAATCCCCGGCCTTGACCAAGCCGGGGAAATGGCGTGCGGCGAGCATCCCGGAGAGCTTGGCACGGATCTCGTGCGGCGAGGCACCCGTCCGGGTGATGTCGTGGATGCGGGCGATGATCTGCCCCTCCTCGACCGAGCCGCCGAGATCCACCATGGGTTCGACCATGCCGTCGAATTCAGCAAAGGAGAAACAATCGCCGGAAGGCATGTCGAGCCAGCGGGTCGGCGTCTTATCGACCTCGCCTGCCACGATCCCTGCGTGGCGCAGCAGGTTGATGGCGCCGCGCCGCGCGATCCGCACCGTGTCGGCGCGGGATGTCCCGCCGCCGCCGAGTTCGGTGGTCACGAACACCTTTCCCATCTCCTCGGCCGCCGTGTCGTACATGCCAACCGCGTCGATCTCCAGCATCGACACGGAGTAGGGCGCGGAGAAGGCCTCGACCGCTGCGAAGGCCTTCGCCTCCTGCGCCTTGTCGGGAAGGATGTGGGCGGCGCAGAACGGCACGAAATCGAGGGTCCTGCCGCCGGAATGGAAATCGAGCACGATGTCGGCGCGTGGCAGGAGCTCCCGCTGGAAATAGTCCGCGATCTTCTCGGTGACGGTTCCATCGGGCCGGCCCGGGAAGGTGCGGTTCATATTGCCCTTGTCGATCGGCGACGTCCGGGTGCCTGCCCGGAACGCCGGATAGTTCATAGCCGGCACGATGATCACCGTACCGGAGACCTCCCGGGGGTCCAGCGTCTGGGCGAGGTCGAAGAGCGCGAGCGGACCCTCATACTCGTCGCCGTGGTTTCCGCCGGTGAGCAGTGCAACGGGACCGTTGCCGTTCCTGACGACCGCGATCGGGATCATGACGGAGCCCCAGGCGGAATCGTCGCGGCTATAGGGAAGCCGCAAAAAGCCATGCTGCTTGCCTTCCCGGTCAAGGTCGATGGTCGGCGCGACCGGCGACGGGCGGAGCGTCTTTTTCGACATCGTCGCCTCAGTTCTTGACGAAGAGCTGGCGCGGCACATTGGCCAGGCATTCGACGCCGGTCTCGGTGATCAGGATGCTTTCGGTGATCTCGAGCCCCATCGTCTCGAGCCATAGGCCCGTCATGAAATGGAAGGTCATGCCGGGCTTCAATTCCGTGCGGTCGCCGGGGCGCAGGCTCATGGTCCGCTCGCCCCAATCCGGCGGGTAGGACATACCGATCGGATAGCCGGTACGGTTGTCCTTGACGATCCCGTATTTCTTCAAGACCGCGAAGAAGGCGTTGGCAATGTCCTCACAGGTGTTGCCTGGCTTCGCTGCGGCCAAACCTGCTTCCATGCCTTCCAAAGTCGCCTTCTCCGCATCGAGGAAGGCCTGCGTCGGCTTGCCGAGAAAGACCGTGCGCGACAGCGGGCAATGGTAGCGATTGTAGCAGCCGGCGATCTCGAAGAAGGTGCCCTCGTTCGCCCGCATCGGCTTGTCGTCCCAGGTAAGGTGCGGGGCGGAAGCGTCTGCTCCCGACGGCAGGAGCGGCACGATGGCCGGATAGTCGCCGCCGATCCCGTCCACGCCGCGTGTGCCGGCATCGTAGATCTCGGCGACAAGGTCGCATTTGCGCATGCCGACCTCGACCTTGTCGACAATGCGCGCATGCATGGCTTCGACGATCCGCGCCGCCTTGCGCATATAGTCGATCTCTGTCGGGCTCTTCACGGCGCGCTGCCAGTTGACCAGCGCGGTGGCATCGCTGAAATGGGCGTTGGGCAGGTGCTTCTGAAGAGCGGCGAATGCTGCCGCCGAGAACCAATAATTGTCCATCTCGACGCCGATGGACAGCTTGCTCCAGCCGCGATTGGAGAGCACCTCGGACAGATAGTCCATTGGATGCCGCTCGGTCGACTGCACGTAGTGATCGGCGTATCCAATGATGTTGTCATGGGCGAGATAGGCCGTCCGCTTCGCGCCGGCCGCGTCCTGGCCACGGCCGAACCAGACCGGCTCCCCATCCGGGGGCACGATGACGGCCTGATGGACATAGAAGGACCAGCCGTCATAACCGGTCAGCCACGCCATGTTCGACGGGTCGCTGACGATCAGCAGCTCGATACCTTTCGCCGCCATGGCGCGCCGGGTCTTGGCGAGGCGCTCGGCGTATTCCTCACGCGAGAATCTGAGATTGGGCATGGTCATTTCGGAGGTCCTCGTTTCCCGCCTTGAAGCGGCTAGTTCTGGAAAGTCGTGCCGGCGCCGGCGGCTTTCGCGCGATCGCGCGCCAGCGTGGCGATCGCGGTGTCCTGCACGCCGGTCCCGGTGAGGTCGGCCAGCGTTACTTCGTTGGCGGCGAGACGGCCCGGCCGCAGCCCGACGATGACCTGGCCGAGTTCGGCGACCTCGGCTTCGGCCGGCATCAACCCCGCCGCGATCGCATGATGCAGTTCGCCGAGCCGGCGGGTCTGTTTGGCGCTGTCGGCCACGTAGAGGTCGGCGCGCTTCACGATGGCCGGAGCAATCTCGTTCTTGTGTTCGGCATCCGAGCCCATGGCCGTTACGTGCTGACCGGCTTCCACGGCATGGAGCAGCGGCGTTTCCGAGGGGGTCGTCGTCACCACGATGTCCGCACCGGTGGCGGCGCGATCGATATCGGACGCGGCCTCGACGGGAATGCCCAGCTTCTCGCGCAATTCTCCAGCCGCGATCTCGGCCTTCTTCAGATCGCGCGCCCAGATGCGCGCCTGCTCGATCGGTCGCACAAGCGTCAGCGCCTCGAGCTGAAGCCGCGCCTGAAGGCCGGCGCCGAGGATCCCGGCAACGGACGAATTCTCGCGCGACAGGTATTTTGCAGCGACCGCCCCGGCAGCCGCCGTTCGCACGTCGGTCAGGTAGCCATTGTCGAGCAGGATCGCCTCGACGACGCCGGTTCTGGATGAGAGGAGCATCATCATGCCGTTGCCGCTGGGAAGGCCCAGCTTCGGATTGTCGAAGAAGCCGGAACTGATCTTCACCGCGAAGCCATCGAGGCCCGGCACATAGGCCGTCTTAACGTCAACCTCGCCGCGGTGCTCGGGGATGTCGAGCCGCATGATCGGCGGCATGGAAACGGGCAGCGTCGCCAGGGCGCGGAAGGCGTTCTCGACGCAGGCAATGGCGTCGTGATCGAGCTTCACAATCTCGCGCAACTCGGCTTGCGTGATGACCGTCATCCCGCCCATGATCTCGGCTCCTCCTCTACCGAATTCGCCCCCATGACGACCTTGCGGTGCAAGTCCATGTCGATGTTGCGGCCGGAGAGCAGGACCACAACCGGGCCGGCCGGGTGAAGCTTCTCCGCAAGCAACGCGCCGATGCCGACCGCTCCCGCTCCTTCGACCACCTCGCGCTCGGCCTGGTAGGCGTGGCGGATCCCGGCTGCGATCTCGCCTTCCGAGAGCAGCACGAGATCGTCGAGAAGGTCGCGGCACGTGGAGAAGGTCAGCCTGTTGTCGAGACCGATCCCGCCGCCGAGCGAATCCGCAAGCGTCGGCACCTCTTCGACCAGCACGGGCTTTCCCGCGTCGAAGCTCGTCTTCATCGCCGCGCCGCGTTCCATGGAGACCCCGACAACCTTCGCCTGCGGCCGCCTCGCTTTCACTGCCGTGGCAATGCCGGCGGCAAGCCCCCCACCCGACACGGGCACGACGACCATGTCGACATCGGGCACTGCCTCCAGCATTTCCAGCCCGAGCGTGCCTTGGCCGGCAATGACGGCCGGATGATCGAAGGGCGGCACCATGGCGAGCCCCTCCTCCGCGACCAGTCGATCCACTTCCGCCTGGGCGTCATCCTGGCTGTTGCCGACGATGCGGATCTCGGCGCCGAGGCGTCGGATCTCCTCGACCTTGTTCTCCGGCACGAGCCGCGACATGCAGATCACAGCGCGGAGACCTTCGAGGCGGGCGGCATGCGCGAGAGCCCGGCCATGATTGCCCGTAGACGCTGCGACCACGCCCCGTTGCTTGTCGGCCGAGGACAGCAAGGCGATCGCATTGGAAGCGCCGCGCAGCTTGAAGCTGCCGGTGGCCTGGCGGTGCTCCATCTTGAGATGGACGGGAAAGCCGAGCCGCTCCGACAGGGAAGGCGACATCGCCATCTGCGTGGCGACGATCTTGCCCGCGATTCGTGTCGCGGCAGTTTCGATCTCATGGAGCGTGACGGCGCTCATGACGATTTCGGCTCAAGCGGCAACGTCATCAGACGACCGAATTCCGGATATGAGGATTTGTCGTCGCAAAGGCGCAGGCAGTTCCACGCCGTCGCCTGGTTGCTGGTGACCACCGGTCGGCCGGTCGCCTCCTCGATGGCCGCAGCAACGGATGCCGATCGCAGAGCCGTGCATGAAATGAACAGGGCTTCGGCATCGGGCGCCGTGGCGGCGCGAGCGAGCTCGACGAAGGAAGCCGGCGCGATCCGCGCCATTTCGCGATCGTCCTCGAAACCGAGGCTGGTGAAGCTCGCGATCTGGAAACCCTGCCTGGAGAGATAGTCCGCCATCGGGCGGCTGGTCTCAACCGAGTAGGGCGTCAGGACGCTGATCCTGTTCGCGCCGCATGCCTTCAGTCCGGCGGTTGCCGCGAGTGTCGGCGTCACCACAGGCACGCCTGGCTTGGCCTGACCGATCGCCGCGGCGATCTCTCCGTCTCCGATGACGACGGAAGCCGAGCTGCAGGAATAGCAGATGGCATCGAGATCCTCGCCGGGCAGGATCAGCCGGGCCCCTTCGGTCAGCGCGGGTTGCATCCGGCGCAGGTTCTCCGGCGTTGTCGGATTGGCGTAGAAGATCCGCGCGACATAGACGCCTATCCGCTCGCTCGCCACCATGCGATGGAAGTCGGGCTCGGTCGTGTGATCGGTCGCAAGTATGATCAGTCCGACCCTCTTCTGAAGTGGGCGCGCATCGAGCCCCGGCCGTGCCGTGTGAAGACGTATCTCTGTCATGACGTTTACCGTTCGATCTTTCCGTAGCGGTGCTCCAGCCAGCGCAGCAGGACCACGGAGAAAAGGCTGATGACGAGGAAGAACACGCCGACCAGGGTCATCGGCTCGACATAGCGATAGTAGGTATTGGCGACGCTCTTGGCCTGATTCATCAGTTCGAGCACGGTGATGGCCGAGAGCAGCGGCGTCTCCTTGAACATGGCCACCAGATAGTTGGCGAGAGCCGGGATCATCGGCGGTATGGCCTGGGGCAGGATGATGCGTGTCCAGGTCTGGTTTGTGCTCAGGTTGCAGGCTTTGGCAGCCTCCCATTGCCCGCGCGGCACATTGTCGATACCCGCACGATAAACCTCGGCCGTATAGGTCCCGTAATGCAGCCCAAGGCCGATAACGCCCGCCACCAAGGGCGGCAGGAGGATGCCGATATCGGGCAACACGAAGAAAATGAAGTAGAGCTGCACGAGGAGCGGCGTGCCGCGGATGAACTCCGCGAAGAAGCCGACGCTACGCGAGACCAGCTTGTTCGACGAACGGCGCGCGAGCGCGATGGCCAGGCCGACGACGGCGGCGAGAGCCGCGCCGAGCAGCGTCGCGAGGATCGTGATCTTCACGCCTTGCAGCAGGGTCGGCATGATCTGCCAGACGAATTGCCAATCCCACTCCACGGTCAGACCCTCATCCCGTCGAGACCGCGCGCCATACGGCGCTCGAGCCAGCGCATGACCGTGGAGATGGCGAGCGCCATCAGGAAATAGAGCACCAGGATGGTGGCAAAGGGCACCAGCGTGCTGCCCGTCTGGGCGCGCACGACCTGGGCCTGAAAGGTCATGTCGGTGAGCGAGATCAGCGAGACCACTGCCGTGGCCTTCAAAAGCTCGATCGCGTTGTTGCCGAAGGTTGGCATCATCAGCAGGAGCGCCTGCGGCAGGATGATATGGCGCATCGACTGCCAGCGCCCGAGATTGAGCGCCACGCAGGCTTCGTATTGTTCTTTCCCGATCGACTGGACCGCGCCGCGCACCACCTCGGCGCCGTAGGCCCCGACATTCAGCCCGAGCGCCAGCACACCGGCCTGCAACGGCGTGAGTTCGAAGCCGGCAAAGGGCAGCACGAAATAGGCCCAGAAGAGCTGAACGAAGATCGAGGTGCCGCGGAAGAATTCGATATAGGCGGTCGCGAGTGAGCGCACGACGAAGAACCGCGACAGCCTGCCGAGGCCGGCGATGAACGCCATGACGAGGGCCAGCGCGCAGCCCATCAGCGTGAGCTGGATCGTCACAATCGCGCCGTCCAGGATCAGGCCGAGATAGCCGGACCATTGGGTCATCAAGTCAAATGCCTTCCGCTTACAGGATTGGCCTTGGCCGCCAACCGGCGGGTGGGCTCACCCATCGCGGGACGGGTGAGCCCTGATACGAAGAATTACTGCGCCGCGCAGAGCTTCTCGCGGGTGGTCGACATCGCCGCCGCAGCGGAGAAGCCATAGGGCTCGATGATCTTCGCGAACTCGCCGGATTCCTTCAGCTTGGCGAGTTCCACATCGAAGGCGTCGCGCAGCGCCTCGTCTCCTTTCCGGAAAGCGGCGCCGTCGCAATAGACCGGCGCGCCCACCACCGGAGCGACCACTTCGAGATTGGGATCGCTCGCCTTCTTGACGAGATCGTTGATCGACAGGACCGGCAGCGAATAGACGTCTATGCGCCCGTCCTGAACCATCTTCAGGCCGCTCTGGCCGTCGGGAACGACGATCACGCGTTCGCGCGGGACGCCGGCATTGAGAGCAAGCTTCTCCTCGGTGCCGCCACCCGGCGCGCCGATCGTAGCGGATGGATCCTTGGCGATATCGGCATAGCTCTTGAAGCCCTTCGGATTGCCCTTCTTCAGCAGGAATGCTTCGGCGTCGCACAGTACCGGCTCGGAATAGGCGACCGCAGCGCAACGCTCCGGCTTCATGAACAGGCCGGCGGTGACGACGTCGTGACGGCGCGCCTGGAGGCCGGGGATCATCGCCCCGTATTCGGAGATCGAAGCGACGATCTCGGGCACGCCGAGCCGCTTGAAGATCTCGCGCGCCACGTCCGGGGCCGCGCCCGAGACCTTGCCGTCCGCAGCGACGGCGGTGAAGGGCGGCTCATTGGCGATGGCTACGCGGGCAAAGCCCTGCGCCTTCAACTGCTCGAGCTTGTCGCTGTCGGCCGAGCTCGGTCCCGATGCAAGAAAGGCAGCGACAACCGCAACCGCACCGGCGCCGCCGGCAAGAACTCCCAATAGCTTCCTCATGTTCCCAACTCCTCTTATGTCTTCCAGCTTGTCTTTTGGCGGCGCTCAGGCCGCTGCATGGCGGTCAAACACGATGTCCGGCCGCTATGATCTTGCGCAGGAAAGCCTGTGTCCGTTCCTGCTTGGGATGGCGGAAAATGTCGTCGGGCTTGCCTTCCTCGACGATGCGGCCGCGATCGAAGAACAGCACGCGATCGGCGAAATCGTGAGCAAACCCCATCTCATGTGTGACCAACAGCATCGTCATGTCGGTCTCGGCCGCGAGCTTGCGCATGACGTTCAGCACTTCCTCGACCAGTTCGGGATCGAGCGCGGAGGTCACCTCGTCGAACAGCATGATCTTCGGCGAAAGCGCCAGCGCGCGGGCGATCGCGACGCGCTGCTTCTGGCCTCCGGAAAGCTGGGCCGGCATGGCCTTGGCCTTGTCTGCCATGCCAACCATGTCGAGAAGCTCCATCGCACGCTTCTCGGCGTCGGCGCGCCCGACGCCCTTGGTCAGCATCGGCGCCAGCGTGACGTTGTCGAGCACGCATTTGTGGGGGAACAGGTTGAAGAGCTGAAACACCATGCCGATCTTGCGGCGCATGCGCGTCAGATGCGCTTCGTCGGCGGGGACGAGCCTGCCTTCGCGCTCCACGTGATAAAGCTGATCGCCCTCGATGCGGATATGCCCGCCATCGATGCGCTCGAGCGTCATCAGGATGCGCAGGATGGTGGTCTTGCCCGAACCGGATGGGCCGATCAGCGCGAGCTTCTCGCCCGGCATGACCTGCAACGACAACCCGTCGAGCACCTTGAAGGTGCCGAAGCTTTTGGTGATGCCGTCGATCTCGATGATGGGTGCTGCCATGCCCCTGACGATGGGGAAGTCAGAAAATCATGTCAATTGATAAAATAATATCATGACAATTTTTCCGATGTCGCATATTTTCGAGGCAGGCAGAGGTCAAATCGCGAGCAGCAGCGGCTCCGGATCCCCCTGCAACAGCCGGGCGACGGTGCCAAGGCCGCTGCGCAATTCGCCCTCGGTGGTCGAGCCAAGCGAAATACGGACAGCGGGGCGCCACGGCATCTGTCCCGTCCGAAACGAAATGCCCGGCGCGATCGCCACGCCCTGCAGCCGGGCCTGGGCGACAAACGCTTCCTCCGTGCGGTCGTCGGGAAGCGGCAGCCAGACGTGCAGGCCGCTGCGGTGGGCGAGGTAAGGCAGCCCCTTCAGCATCTCGGCCGCGATGTCGTGCCGCCGAAACAGGGCTTCGCGCTGCCAGCGCACCAGATCCATGGCGGTGCCGTCGACGACCCAGCGCGTGGCGATTTCGGCGACCATCGGCGTCGCCATCCAGTTCGAGACTAGGTGCCGGTTGGCGACGGCCGCGACGTAACGGTCGGGCGCGACGAGGTAGCCGATGCGCAGGCCCGGCACGGTGATCTTGGTGAAGCTCGTCACGTAGAGCGTCCGCTCCGGCGCATAGGCCGCGACCGGCGGGGCCCTGCCCTCGACCAGCGGGCCGAGCACGTCGTTCTCGATGATGGCGATGTCGTGCCGGCGCGCGACTTCGGCAAGCGCCTCGCGGCGTTCGGCGCTCATCAAAGTCGCCGTGGGGTTGATCACCGACGGCTGGACGAAGACGGCCCGGATGTCCGCGCGATGGCAAGCCTCGTCCAAAGCCTCTGGCACGATGCCGTTCTCGTCGATGGGCAATCCTTCGAGATTGAAACCGAGATAGGTGGCGAGCGGCACCAGCGTATGGTGCCCGATCGCTTCGGTCGCGACGGTCGATCCGGGCGGGGCGACGCTCATCAAAGCCACCGTCATGCCCGCCGTCGCGCCATTGGTGAGGCTGATGTTCTGGGGCGCGACGGACAGACCGCATTCCCTGAGCCACTCCACCCCGACCGACCGATGACGGGGAAAGACGACGTTCGGCCGAAAGGAAAGCGCGGCGCTCGAGGGCAGCGCTTCGGCCAGCCAGGCGAGCGCCTGCTTCATGCGCTCATGATGCATCGGCTCACAAACCGGCTTCAGGATCGACAGATCGATCACCTCGCCGGGGCGTTCCGGAAGATAGGGCGGCTCCGGCTCGCGTTGCCTCGTCTGGACGAAACTGCCTCGGCCGATCTCGCCCGATATCAGGCCGCGACGGATCAGTTCCTCATAGGCTCGGCTCACCGTCTGCACCGATAGCGACAGGTCGTCGGCGAGGCGCCGATGCGTCGGCAGCCGCGTCCCGTTGGGCAGTCGCCCGTCATGAATGGCGCGCGCGAACTGGTCGGCCAGCGAAAGATAGGCCGGACGCCGGATGAGACTCGGATCGGGACGCCACAATGTCATGATTTCATTTGAGATCAAAATCAGTGCAATTGACAATGGGAATCTTGCCGCGCCATGGTGAATTGCACCGCAATCATGGAAAGACAGATGGCGATCAGACTGGATTCGATCGACCTCAGGATCCTCGACGCGATCCAGCGTGACGGACGCATCACCAAGCTCGCGCTCGCCGACAAGGTCGGCCTGTCCCCGACGCCCTGCTGGCTGCGCCTCAGAAAGCTCGAAAAGGCAGGCATCATCACCGGCTATCACGCACGCGTCGCGATCCGGCAGATCGCGCCCGCGGCCACGGTGTTGATGGAGGTGACGCTCGGCAACCACCGCCAGGCCGACTTCGACCGGTTCGAGAAGGCCGTGCGCGACATACCCGAGATCGTCGCCTGCTGGGCGCTCGGGGGCGGCGTCGACTACATCCTCAAGGTGATGACGCCAGACATCGACACCTATCAGCGTCTCGTCGATTCGCTGCTCGAACGCGAGATCGGCATCGACCGCTATTTCACCTACATCGTCACCAAGGCGGTCAAGGAAGATCACGTCCTGCCGGTGACGGAACTGATTGGCGCGTCCAGCTAGGCGCTGCGCGTGGCGGCCTAGAGAATCTCTCTATGCAGGCAGGGCTCTTCAGCCAATCCATCCATGGGCCCAGGACGAAACAGTCTCTTTCTCGCGGCGGCGTTCCTAAACTTCCCGATGAAGCCAATGGGAGGTTTTCATGTCCGCACATTTCGCCAGGCCGCATCGTGACGATGGCCTCGACAGGCTGGCCGACCGCCGCCTGTTGCGGGAACTCGCCTATGTCGACGGGCACTGGACGGCGAGCGACACCGGGCGAACCTTCGAAGTACGCGATCCTGCCAACGACCAAAGCGTCGCCTGGGTGGCCGCGCTTGGGGAGGATGACACCGGGCGGGCCATCGATGCAGCTGCCCGCGCATTCCCGAAATGGCGTGCCTCGCTCCCCCAGGAACGCGCTGCCATCCTGCGAAGATGGTATGAGCTGATCGTCGCCGCCAGGGATGACTTGGCACTGCTGATGACGCTGGAACAGGGCAAGCCGCTCGCGGAAGCGCTCGGCGAGATCGACTATGCCGCGTCCTTCGTCGAGTGGTACGCCGAGGAAACGAAACGGGTGAACGCCGAGAGCGTCACCAGCCATCTGCCGGGCGCTGAGATGATCGTGCGCCGCGAGCCGCTGGGTGTCGTCGGCCTCGTCACACCTTGGAACTTCCCCTCGGCCATGCTGACCCGCAAGGCGGCAGCCGCCTTGGCGGCTGGCTGCGCCGTGGTCGCCCACCCCTCCTCCGAGACGCCGCTCTCGGCGCTGGCGCTGGCCGAACTCGGCGAGCGCGCCGGCCTGCCCTCCGGCGTCTTCAACGTCGTTACGGGTCAGGCGGAAGCGATCGTCAGCCGGCTATGCGAGGACCCGCGCGTGCGCGCCATGAGCTTTACCGGATCCACCGAGATCGGCCGATTGATCGCGGGCAAATGCGCGCCCACCATGAAACGGCTCGTCATGGAACTCGGCGGTCACGCGCCGCTCATCGTTTTCGCCGACGCCGACATCGAAAAGGCGGCGCGAATAGCGGTCGATGCCAAATTCGCCACCTCGGGCCAGGATTGCCTTGCCGCCAATCGCATCTATGTCGAGCGGCCGGCCTACGAGAAATTCTGCCACGAATTCGCCGCCCGCATAGCGAAGTTGAAGGTCGCCCCCGGCCTGGCGGAGGATTCCCAGATCGGCCCCCTGATGCATGAGCGCGCGGTTCGGAAGGTGGAGGAGCATGTCGCCGACGCCATCGCCCGTGGCGCACGTCTTCTCGCCGGCGGAACGCGCCATCCCGCCGGCCCGCTGTTCTTCGAACCCACTCTGCTTGCCGACGTTCCTCCGGCCGCGCTGATCATGCGCGAGGAGACGTTCGGCCCCGTCGCCGCCGTCACGCCCTTCGACAGCGAGGACGAAGCGATCGCGCGCGCCAACGACACGGAATATGGTCTCGTCGCCTATGTCGTGACCGAAAACGGAGCGCGGCAGCTCCGCATGGGGCGGGCACTGGACTACGGCATGGTGGCCATCAACCGCGTGAAGATCACCGGCGCTCCCATCCCCTTCGGCGGCGTCAAGCAATCCGGCCTCGGCCGGGAAGGCTCCCGCCATGGGCTCGAGGCCTTCACCGAGCTCAAATATCTCTGCCTGGACGCAGCCTGAAACATACCATTTGGAGTTAGAGAAATGCCCGACCGTTCGAACGAACTCGCCGCCTGGGATCGCGACCACTTCTTCCATCCCTCGACCCATATGGGCATGCACGCTCGCGGAGAGGCACCCAATCGCGTCATGGCCGCAGGCGAGGGCGTCTATGTCACCGACACGGACGGCCGCACCAGTCTCGATGCCTTTGCCGGTCTCTATTGCGTGAATGTGGGCTACGGCCGCAAGAAGATCGCCGACGCGATCGCCGCCCAGGCGAGCCAGCTCGCCTACTATCACGCCTATGTCGGCCACGGCACGGAAGCGTCGATCCGGCTCGCCAAGATGATCATCGATCGCGCGCCGAAGAACATGAGCCGCGTCTATTTCGGGCTCTCCGGTTCCGACGCGAACGAAACCAACATCAAGCTGATCTGGTATTACAACAACGTCCTGGGCCGTCCCGAAAAGAAGAAGATCATCTCGCGTTGGCGCGGCTATCACGGCTCCGGCGTCATGACCGGCTCGCTCACCGGACTGGAACTCTTCCACAACGCGTTCGATCTGCCGCGCGCGCCGATCCTCCACACGGAGGCTCCCTACTACTACCGCCGCACAGACCTTTCCATGAGCGAGGAACAGTTCTCGCAACACTGCGCGGACAAGCTCGAGGAACTCATCCTGGCAGAAGGACCGGAGACGGTGGCCGCCTTCATCGGAGAACCTGTGCTCGGCACCGGCGGAATCGTGCCGCCTCCGGCCGGCTACTGGCAGAAGATCCAGGCGGTGCTCAGGAAATACGACGTGCTGCTGGTCGCCGACGAGGTGGTGACAGGCTTCGGTCGCCTGGGCACGATGTTCGGCTCCGACCATTACGGCATGGAATCCGACCTCATCACCATCGCCAAGGGCCTCACCTCGGCCTATGCCCCGCTCTCCGGCGTCATCGTCTCGGACAAGGTCTGGCGGGTGCTGGTCGAAGGTTCCGACAAGCTCGGCTCGCTCGGCCATGGCTGGACCTATTCGGCCCATCCGATCTGTGCCGCTGCCGGCATCGCAAATCTCGAGCTCATCGACGAGCTCGACCTCGTGCGCAATGCCGGCGAGACCGGCGCCTATTTCCGGAACGCGCTTGCGGCAGCCCTTGCCGCTCACACCCACGTCGGCGAGGTTCGCGGCGAGGGGCTGCTGGCGGCGGTGGAATTCGTCGCCGACAAGACAGACCGCGTCTTCTTCGACGCAGCCGACAAGATCGGGCCGAAAGTTGCGGCAGCACTTGCGGAACGTGGCGTCATCGGACGCGCCATGCCGCAGGGCGACATCCTCGGCTTTGCGCCACCGCTCTGCCTGACGCGCGCTGAAGCCGACATCATCGTCGACAAGACGGCGGATGCCGTAAAGACCGTCTTCGCGGGGCTGTGACGATCATGACCACCCCATCTTCTGTTCCATCCGTGATGGCCGCCGTGCTGCTTACCGGGCATGGCGGGCCGGAAAAGCTGGTCTATCGCCGAGACGTTCCGGTGCCCTCGCCCGCGGCGGGCGAGGTGCTGATCGAGGTCGCCGCCTGTGGCATGAACAATACGGATGTCTGGGTGCGTGAAGGCGCCTATGGCACCGAAGAAGACCCTGGCGCGGTCTCGACCTGGCGGCGGCAGGGCAACACCCTCACCTTCCCGCGCATCCAGGGCACCGACACGGTTGGCCGCATCGTCGCCGTGGGCGAAGGCGTGCCGGCCTCACGGATCGGCGAGCGCGTGATGGTCGACTTCTCCATCTACAACCGCGACGACGATAGCCTCGCCGACATCGACTATATGGGGCACGGCCGGGACGGCGGCTATGCCGAGTACATGGCGCTGCCGGCCGAGAACGCCCATGTCGTGGCGACCGAGCTCACGGACGTCGAGCTCGCGACCTTCTGCTGCGCCTATCTGACTGGCGAGCAGATGCTGGAGCGCGCCGCCCTCAAGGCCGGAGAACGGGTGCTCGTCACCGGCGCCTCCGGCGGAGTCGGCTCCGGCATCGTCCAACTGGCCCGGGCGCGCGGCGCGATCCCTTACGCCATCGTCGGCAAGGGCAAGGAAAAGGCCGTGCTCGACATCGGCGCCGAAGCGGTCGTCACGCGCGGGACGGCCGATCTGCCGGTAGCGGTCCATGAGGCGACGAAGGGCGAGCCGATCGATGTCGTGGCCGATCTCGTCGGCGGCGCCATGTTCAACGCTCTCCTGCGCATCCTCCGGCCCGAAGGGCGCTACACCACCGCGGGAGCCATAGCCGGACCGGTGGTCCAGCTCGATCTCAGGACCATGTATCTCAAGCAGCTCCAGTTGCACGGCTCCTCACAAGGCACGCGTGGCGACTTTCGCCGTATCGTGCGCTACATCGAGGAGAAAAAGCTGCGTCCGCTGGTCGGTGGCGTCTACCGGCTCTCCGATTTCCATCGGGCTCAGGCCGATTTCGTGGCCAAGGATTTCGTCGGCAAGCTGGTGGTCGTGCCGGACCGTGTAATGGATGCGGTTTAGGTCCTCGACGCGCCGATGAGGGGGGCCGTTACGCCTCGATCGCCTTCAGCGTCGAGGCGAGCAGCATCCGGGCGCCGTCGACCGCATGGTGAGGCTCTACATACTCGGCTTCGTTGTGGCTGAGCCCATCCCGGCAGGGCACGAAGATCATCGCCGCCGGCGCAACGCGAGCGACAAAGAGAGCGTCGTGGAAGGCACCGGAAAGCATCGGCTTCGACCGAAGGTCGAGACCATCGGCCGCTTCCCGTAGACGTCCGAGCAAGGCTTGGGGAAAGGTGGCCGGCGGCATGTCGAAGATGCGGCATTGCGCCGAAACGCATCCGTGCCGTGTCGCGGCCTCGGCGAAGGCAGTCTCGATCAGGGCTTCCAGCCTGTCCAGCTCCGCGGCCTCCGGATGGCGCAGGTCGATGGTGAAAACGACGCGTTCGGGAATTGCGTTCACGGCACCCGGGGCGATCGCCAGCTTGCCGACCGTGAAACGGGCGCGCTCGTCTCGCGGCATTATTCCGGTGTAAAGCCGGTCGAGAGCACCGACCGTCGCGGCCATGGCATCGCGGCGGAAGGCGAGCGCGGTGGTGCCGGCATGCGCGGCCTGTCCCGCCATCGTGACTTCCAGCCAGCGTGTCCCCTGGATGCCCTCGACGATCCCGATCGGGATCTCTTCGCGCTCCAGCGAGGGCCCTTGCTCGATATGGAGCTCGAGATAGCCGGCGATCGGAAAGCCGAGGGGCCGCATCGCGGCCTCCGGCAGCGCCTCCAGCGTCGCCTTCAGCTCCTCGGCGAACGGGCTGCCGTCATGGCCGCGCAGGGCAGCCCACCCGTCGGGAATGGCGCCGGAGGCGAAGGCCATCGAGCCCATGCAGCCGGGCTGATAATGACTTCCTTCCTCGTTGGACCAGGCGACGACCTCGATCGGGATGGTGGTCTCGACCTTGGCGTCCTCCAGTGCTTCCAACACTTCAAACGCTGCGAGCGTGCCAAGCGCGCCATCGAAACGGCCGCCCGTCAGCTGGCTGTCGAGGTGGCTGCCGATCAGGAAGGGCGGCCGCTTGGGATCACGGCCTTCGCGGCGTATGAACAGGTTGGCGATCGCGTCCTGGTTGACTGCGAAGCCTCGTGACCCGGCCAGCTCGGCCAGGAGGCGGCGCGCGCGGCGATCCTCTGGCGAGAAGGCCTGCCGATTGACGCCGCCCGCCGGCGTGGCCCCGATCGCGGCGAAGTCCCGGAGACGGCCGAGAAAGCGTTCGGCATCGATGCGAGCCTCGGTCGCCACGTGGTCAGGCCCCGAGTGCCGGCTCGGCCGCCGCGCGGAAGGCCCGCACGCGTTCGATATCGACCGGGTTCCACCAGACCCCGCCCACCTTCAGCGACGAGGCGACGATCACCCCGTTCGTCCGCTTCAGGATCTCCACCACATTCGCCTTGTCGACGCCGGAGCCGACGAGGAGCGGCAAATGGGTGGCAGCGGCGATCTCCTCGATCTCCTCGATCGTCGCGGCATTGCCGGTGCGCTGGCCGGTGGCGATCACGGCGTCCGCGTCGAAGAAGGCGAGGTCTCGCGTAAGCTCGGCTATCGTGCGGTCGGCGACGATGGCGTGACTGCCATGCTTGACGTGGCTGTCCGCGAAGACCTTGACATGCTCGGCGCGCAACAGCGAGCGATAGCGCATGGCTTCCGCGGCGCGGCCCTCCATGAAGCCCTCATTCGCAACATAGGCGTTCGCCCATTGGTTCACGCGGATGAAGCTGGCCCCTCCCGCCATGGCAATGGCGAAGGCCGGGATCGGCGCATTGGCGAGCACGTTGACGCCCAGCGGAACGCCTGTGGCGCGCGCGATGCGGTCGGTGACGACCGACATGAAGGCTGCCGTCTCGCAGCCGATGTCCTCGGGCTTGGAAAAGGGAATGTCGCCGTGATTCTCGATCATCAGGCCGTGAAAGCCGCCCTCCACCAAGGCTTCCGCGTCGCGCATGCAAGCGTCATAGATGGAAGCCATGTCGGCGCCGCGGTAACGTGGCGCGCCAGGAAAAGCCGGGCAATGGATCATCCCGATGAGCGCCTTGTCGCGCCCGAATATTTCCCTTATGGCGCCGGCGTTGTTGTCCGAGATTTCCTGCATTTCAAAGTCCTTCGGAAAGTTGTTCATGCACGCTTATGTCATCGGCAATGTCGCGATCGACGAGACCATTCTGGTCGATGGATGGCCTGCGGCCGGAGCCTCCATCTTTGGCCGGCAAGGATCCAGCGATCTCGGCGGCAAGGGGGCGAACCAGGCGATCGTCATGGCGCGCTGTGGCCTGCCGACGAGCCTCGTCGCGCCCGTCGGCGACGACTCGCGCGCCGTGACTATCGCCGAACGGCTCGCCACCGAACCGGTCCAAAGCCGGTTGGTGCGGCTGGCGGGCCGGGCTACCGATTTCTCCATCATATTCACGACGCCGGACGGAGAAAACGCCATTGTCACCACCACGGAATCGGCGGAGAATCTTCGCGCTGAGGATGCGCTCGCGGCACTGGCGCAGGCCGAGGCCGCAGACATGGTCGTCCTCCAGGGCAACCTGCGCGAGGCGACCACCGAGGCGCTGCTGCGCGAAGCGCGCGCCCGAAGCATGGTGACAGCGTTCAACCCCTCGCCGCTGCGACCCTCTTTTCCTGCCCTGTGGCCGCTTGTCGACATCGCATTCCTCAATGCAGGCGAAGGGCGGGCCTTGACCGGCGCGGAAGGCGAAGGGGCCGCTGCCGTCCTTCACGCTCAGGGCGTCGGCCAGGTGGTGCTGACGCTTGGCCAGGGCGGCGCCCTGCTGAGCAGGAGCGGAGATGCCCCGATCCGGGTCCCCGCCGTCTCCGCCTCCACTATCGATACGACCGGTGCGGGCGACACGTTCATGGGCGCCGCATTGGCGTCGGCCATGCTGCGTGCCACCCGGCTCGACGAGTTGGCGCTCGTCCATGCGGCGCAAGCGAGTGCGCTCACCGTCTCGCGGAAGGGCACGACGAGCGCCTTTCCGAGCAGCGAGGAGATGAGCGCGATCCTGGCGCAACGCTGACCCGGCCTATCGCTCTTCGGTCAGCCAGCCGAGAATGTTCGTCCAGAGCCGGCCATAGCCCTGCCAGGCGCAGAAGGCGGGGGAGAGCCAGTGCGGGCCGATATCAGACGTCCACGCGGCGGTGCGTCCCTTGCCGTGGCTGCCGAGCACCAGAAGCGGAAACCCGCCTTGTTCCTGGGGCAGGCGCGCGATCAGTTGCACATCCGGGTCCTGACGCAGCTCGACTTCGTTTACGCCGAGCAACGGCGGCCAGGCTTCGCCGGTGAGACCCGCCATCACCGGGTGGTCTGCCGCGACGATCTCCGCCACAGTACCCTCCGGCATCTCCACGCGGTCGTCATAGGGCAGGCAGGTGACGGGAAGCGTGTCCTCCACGGGCGTGCGGCGCCAGCGTGCCTTGCCGTCGATACCCTGGAACGAGAAGTAGCCACCGACCATCAACAGGCCGCCGCCCTTCTCGACCCAGGCCTTGAGGAGTTTCAAGCGGTTCGGGACGGTACGCGAATGCAGCCATACTTCGGGCGGAAGCAGCAGGGAATTCGCGCCGATATCGGACAGGATGATAGCATCGTAAGCATCCAGCCCTGCCATGTCGAAGGGCAGCTTCTCCACGGCCTCATGCGCCGGCATGTAGGTGAGCTCGTATTCGGTGTCCTTCAGCGCCTTGACCAGCGGCTCCGCACCGAGGTGAAAGGTGACGCTGCCGAACTGGTCGAAGCCCTTGTAATGGGTGGCCGAGCTGATCCAGCTCTCGCCGACGAGAAGAACCTTTTTCCTGGTCATATGATTTCTCACTTTCTGTTCTTGGTTCAGGCGGAGCCTGATGTCGCGTCGAAAACCGAGCGCGGATTGTCGTGCATGAGCCGGTCAAGCGCGGCGTCCGCCACGCCGTGGCGCTTCAGCCGCGGCAGGAAGTGCTTGGGAACGAAGGCGTATCCGTTGCCGCCGTAATGGGTCAGCATCATCTTCAGGAAGACGTCGTGCGACAGCAGGATACGGTCCAGATAGCCGGCGTCGATGAGGCGCACGATGCCACGCGCGGCCTCGTCGTCGCTCGGGCATTGCACCTGCTGATCGGCATAGAAGAAGTCCATGCCGATCATGTCGTATTCGATGAAGGCTCCGCGCGCCGCCAGCGACGACTGATAGGCGAAATCGTCATGCGACGGGTTCATATGGCATAGGACGGTGTGGCGCAGCTCCGCCCCTTCCTCTTCGACAATATCGAGCACCCGGTGACCGAAACGGAACCACCCCGGCAGATGGATCATCAGCGGCAGGCCGGTCAGCTTCTGTGCGCGGGCAGCGCCGCGGAGGGATTTCTGTTCGCTCGCCGTAAAGTCGGAAGAGACGCCGATCTCGCCGATCAGCCCGATCTTGACATCCGTGCCGTCGACCCCCTCGACCGACTCTCGCACGATTTCGGCGGCGATGTCGTCGGACGACATCGCCGCCACCTTCGCGGGTTGGGAGGACGCGAGGTAATAGCCGGCACCCATTACGATGTTGAGGCCCGATGCCGCGGAAATCCGGCGCAGCGCCACCGGATCGCGGCCAATGCCCTGGCAGGTCGGCTCGACGATGGTCCGGCCGCCGACTGCGGCGAACTGCCCGAGTTCCTTCACTGCCAACGCTTCGTCGTCCAGAGTGATGTTGTGCCTGTTGACGAAGGGGTCCTGGCGGAGCTCCGAAAGGATCTCCATGCAGACGAAGCCGCCGGCCAGATATTGCCGCTCCGGCTCTTTCGGCTTGTGCCACCAGCACCGGCAATCGTTCAGGATGTGTTCGTGCATCAGCGTCATGCCGAGATCGGCAGCTGGCACGGGGCCGGCCACCGTCATGACCATGCCGGAACGGACATGCGCCGGCGAAAGCGGGGCGGCGCTCATTTCGCCTTGCCTCCCGCCCTGCCCGGGATCCGGAACTTGGCGTTGAAGATGCGCGTGTTCAGCCATATGGCGACGAGGATGATCACGCCCGTCACGATCTGGGTGAAGAAGGGCGAGATGTGCATGAGGATGAGGCCATTGCCGATCACCGCGATGGTGAGAGTGCCGAGCACTGTGCCGAGGATCGTACCGCGCCCGCCCATCAGCGACGTGCCGCCGAGAACGACCGCCGCGATGACCTGCAGTTCGAAGCCCACCGCCGCGTTGGACGAGCCCGAACCGAGACGGGCCGCGATCAGCAGGCCAGCGATGGCGCAGGAGATACCCGAGACCATATAGACGGAGGCGATGATCCAGCGTGCCGGCATGCCGACCCGACGCGCCGCCTCCATGTTGGAGCCGACCGCGACGACCCTGCGGCCGTAAAGCGTGGAGCGCAGCGCCACATAGCCGATGATGGCGATCGCCACGGCAATCAAGGCCGGAACGGGAATGCCCAGGATCTCGCCGCGACCCAGGACGAAGAAGCCCGGCACGTTGTCGATCGGGATCGAGTAGCCTTGGGTCAGATAGAGGGCGAGGCCGCGCAGGATCGACAGTCCGGCCAGTGTGACGATGAAGGCGGGGACGCCCTGATAGGCGACGAACCAGCCCTGGCCGAGCCCCATCAGCGCGCCGAGGGCGAGCATGGCAAGCACCGCCACCGGCCATGGGAGCCCCGCGGCCATGAGGATCGCGGCGAGCGCATTGACCAGCGCCACCTGTGACCCGACGGACAGGTCGATGCCGGCCGTTATGATGACCAGCGTCATGGCCACCGCGACGATCAGGATGGGCGCAGCCTGGCGCAATATGTTGAGGATGTTGCCCAGCGTCAGGAAGGTGCTCGTCCCAATGGAAAAGAAGACGATGCAGGCCAGGAAGAAGATCGCGATGGACAGGATCTGGGCGTTCTCCGCCAGGAAATCGGAAAAAGGCGAGCCCTTCGCCCGTTCGGTATAGACGGTCATCAGTGGGCGCCCTCCCCGACGATGAGCTTCACGATGTCCTCGAGGTTCGTCTCGGCGATATTGCGTTCGGCGACCTTGGTGCCCTCGTACATGACGGCGATGCGGTCGCAGACCCGGAAGAGATCCTGGAGCCTATGGGTGATGAGGATAACAGAGACGCCGCGCGCCTTGACGCGATTGATCAGCGCCAGAACGGCCTCCACCTCCGCCACGGCGAGCGCCGAAGTTGGCTCGTCCATGATGAGGACCTTGGGATCGAAGGCCGCCGCGCGCGCGATGGCAATGGCCTGGCGCTGGCCTCCCGACAGCTTCTCCACCTTGGCGGTGAGCCGGGGAATGCGGATCTCCAGCGCGTCGAGCATGGAACGCGCCTCGTCCATCATGCTCTGACTGTCCAGGAACAGGCCCTTGGTACGCTCGCGCCCCAGGAAGAGGTTGCCCACCACGTCGATGTGGTCGCAGAGGCTGAGATCCTGGAACACCATCTCGATGTTGCGGGCGCGCGCGTCGGCAGGGCCGGACAATACGACCGGCTGGCCTTCTATGCTGATCGTGCCGCCGTCGGGGATGTAGGTGCCGGAGATGATTTTGGTCAGCGTCGACTTGCCGGCGGCATTATCCCCGACCAGGCCGAGGCATTCGCCGGGAAAGATGTCGAGATCGACGCCGCGTAGCGCCTGATGCGAACCGAACGACTTGACGATGCCGCGCAAGGACACGCGCGGCATAACGCCCTCGCCAGGCCGTCCGGCAGGCTGGGGAGCGGTAGCTCCCCCGGCCGCGACAGGCATGGCTGCCTTGCCTTCGATCATTTGAAGACGGTCCGGAACGGTTCGACGTTGTCCTTGGTGACGATGGTCACCGGCACGGCGATGTTGGCTTCCACGGTACCACCCCCAGTGATGGTGTCGAGCGCCTTCACGGCCGCCTCGCCCATTCCCGCCGGATCCTGCTGGACGACCGCGGCGACAAAACCCTTGTCGATGCCGGAGATGGCCTGGGCGGTCAGGTCCCACCCGAAGATCTTGATCTGGTCCTGCTTGCCCTGGCTTTCGACGGCCGCGACCGCGCCCAGGAGCGCCGGCTCTCCGGTAGCATAGATGGCGTTCATGTCGGGATTGCCCGTGATCAGGTTCTCGGCGGCGGCAAGAGCGGTATCCTGCACGTTCTGACCGTCGACGACGGCGACCGTCTCGATCCCCTCCTTGCCCTTGATGGCATCCTCGAAGCCCTTTTGGCGCACGTTCTGGATATAGGAGTTCAGAGCGCCGACAATGCCGATCTTGGCCTTGCCATCCATGTTGGTCTTCACATAGTCGAGGAAATGCGCGCCCATGTCGGCGCCGGCCTTGGCATTGTCGACGCCGACCTGCGCCTTTTGCGGCCCCTCGGGCAGAATGGCGTCGATGGCGACCACCGGGATGCTGGCGTCCGCCGCCTGCTTGACGGCGGGCATGATGCCGTTGACGTCGATGGCGACGACGATCAGCCCATCGACCTTCTGCTGGATATAGGTCTCGATGGCGCTGTTCTGCGCGGCCGGCTCGTTGTTGGCGTTGAAGATCACCAGCTTGGCGCCGACGGCATCCGCCGCCTTCTGCGCGCCCTCATTGATCTGGTTGAAGAAAAGCGCCTGCTGGTTGATCTGCACCAGCGCATAGGTCTTCTGGTCCTGCGCGATCGCGGACGATAGAGCCCCGCCGAACATGCCGAGTGCCGTCATGCCGAGGGCGGCGGTGAAGATCCTGCGTGTCGTTGTCCAGGTCATGTCGATAGTCCTCTGAAAGGTTGTTCCATTGCGCATTATCTTCTCGCGGGCGGGGCAACGGATTCCCGCACGACGATCTCGACCGGCATCAATTCCTCAGGCGCCGGAGACGCCAGTTCCTGCCAGTTCGTTTCCACCAGCAGCCCCAGCGAACGCTTTCCTATGGCACGCACGGGCTGGCGGATGGCGGTAATCGGCGGCGCGAAAAGGTGGAACGGCGCCACGTCGTCGAAGCCTATGATCGAGACATCGCCGGGAATGGAAACGCCGCTGGCCCGGAAGACCTCGATCATTCCGATGGTGATCTCGTCGGACGAGGCAAAGATCGCGGTCGCGGGCATGCCCTCGGCGAGGAAACGCTGCGCCGCCTCCCGGCCGAATTCGATCGTATAGGCGCCGCGATAGCTTGTCACGGCTGCATCCCCGCCCCAATAGCCTGCCAGGGCTCGGCGCAGGCCTTCAAAGCGCCGACTGCCGCTCAACATCTCCTCGGGCGTCCCGACGAACAGCACGTCGCGATGACCGTTCTCCGCCAGGTGGCGGCCGGCGAGATAGCCTCCCTCGACATTGTCGCAGAACAGCTTCGGCGCATCGGCGTCCGGCACGTCCTCATCGACCACGACCACCTTGCCGACCTGGTTGATGAGCTTGGCCAGCTTGCCGTCGTCGGGATGGTTGGTGACGAAGATGAGCCCGTCGACATGCTTGCGCTCAAGAAGCTCGAGATAGGCGACCTCGCGGCCCGCGCGATTCAATGTGGCGAAGAGCGACAGCGCCAGGCCGCGTCCATCGGCCTCTTCCTCGACCGCCGCGACGAAGGCGGCAAAGAACGGATTGGCGATATCGGGCACGACGAGGCCGATCGTGTCCGAGCGGCCGCGGCTGAGACGGCGGGCATGGGGATTCGGACGATAGTTGAGATCGCGTATCGCGTCCTCGATGCGCTTGCGGGTTTCCTCGGGCAGGGTCAAGGAACCGTTCAGCAGGCGCGACACGGTCGTCACGGAAACGCCGGCCGCGCTGGCGACATCCTTCAGGCCCGTGGCCTTCTCCCGTATCTCCCGTCGGTCCATCGCTCCACCCGGTAAAGCGCTTTAGTAAATTGGTTTAGTAAACTGCTTTAGTAAAGCGCTTTACCAGTACGCGACGAAAACGCCGCCCTGTCAAGCCGTTTGTTGCGCCACTCCATCGGCGGGGGGTTCGAGCGTCGGGCGACCTATTCAGGGTTGTGCCTTGCGGTCTCCCAGCGTATCAAATGGATATGACGATGATCGGGGACGTCTCGCGGCCGTTGGGCCTCACGGCCCGCCTCGCCGAGCGTTACTGGCCGCAACTGCTGCTTCTCGGCGCGTTCGGCTACATCGCGCACGATCTCCTGCTGGAGGCCGCGGTGGCTGCCGGTTTGCGAAATGCGCTTGCCGGCATGGTGATCCTGTCCCTTGTCGTGCTCGTCAAGCTCGCCGTGATCGTCGCGATGTTTTCGGTGCTAAGGCCCGCGCTGCCCGGTATCACAGGGCTGGGAGGCGGGCCCGGGGCACCTCCGGAGAGCGAGCCGAAGGCGGACGGACGGCTTCTCGCCGTGACGGCGGCGGCGATCCTGCCCTTCTTCGTCTATTATGCAGCCTGGGGTTTCCTCGGCGACACGGTCCGCGAATATTCGCGGGAAGCCCTGGCGCGAACCCCATTCGGCGAGCGAGCCAGTTTCCTTGATCTGGCGCAGTCTCGATGGGTTTTCTTCTCCATTGCCGGAATCTGGATGATCCGCTGGCTCGCCAAGGGCATGAACGATCGCGCCAAGGTGCCTTATTGGCGCTTCCTGGTCGTCGCCTGCGACGCCAGTTGGGTGTTCATCGGCCTCTACGCCCTCACCACGTTCAAGGATCAGCTCATCGAATATTTCGGCTCAGGCCGTTTCATGACGGGCGACAAGGTATCGTGGTTCGCTCTGGTGTCCCCCGCTTCGGCCGCCGCCGACTTCACGCCAGTCGAGTTGATCGAGCCAAGCTTCTGGCTCCAGGCGCAAAACCTCTTTTTCTTCGCGCTGCTGCCGCTGGTCTGGCTGGTGATGGCAGCGATCATCAACGGGTACGAAGTGTCCACCAAGCCCGCCAGGCGCGATCATGCGGCCACGTCGCACTGGCGTAAATGGGTCGGCGATTTCATCGGCCATTTCATCGCGGGTTATCGCTCGCGCTACACTCCTGTGTGGAAATGCGTTCGACTGACGCTGGGCGCCAGCATTGCGACCTTGCTCACCTTCGTCATCGCCTATCAGGCGATCACCTGGCTCGGCGCCTGGGCCTGGGTCGGCGCGACACGGCTGATCGGCGCTCACGACCTCGCCACGTGGCAATTCCTCGCCGATCCGATCGCGCTTTTCATCGGCAGCCCCAGCGACCTCGACGGCGGCATCGTCCTTGACGTTCTTCGCATCTGCCTGCTTGCCGCGGTATTGGATCACGCCCTGGGCAGCGGCAGCAGCTACTCCAGCCGCAGATAGGCCGGGCGCTGGCCGGCGACCGTGATCACCACATCCAGGCTCCGGGGCTCTGCAGGGATCGTGAAGGTCTCGGCGATCACGATCCTGTCGCCCTGTTTTGGCGCCCCCGAGAGAGCGGCGCCGCAACTCGGCATGTCGGAGACCTGTGGCCGCGCCTCCCGAATGGCGCGCGGCGTCAGAAACAACGACTTCCAGCGATGGCCCTCGCTGTCCGTCAAGGCGACTTCGCATGGACCGCCGGCGGCAAAGACAGCGGGATCGACGACCGTCGCTTCGATTTCGGCGAGCACCGTGGCGGCGGGTTCGCCGGGCGCCGCAAGCTTGTAAAGACCCGAGAGGCGCCACTCGGCGCCGGCATACGTCGCCCTGCCGCCGTCGGGTGCGATGACCGGCTCCAGTTCGAGCGTCCTCCTCCATTCCAGCGCGCCTTGGTAGGACCGGACGAGGACCGCAGTCGGAAGCACCAGGACAAGCGCGCCAATGCACAACCATCTTGTCCGCCGCTCGCGCGATGTCATTTGTGCGAAGGCCCTCATTGCATCGTCACCCGCCAATCGGTCCCGTCCCTGGAAATCCGGGCGGATTTCGCGACGAAAGGCGGCTGGTCGAATCCGATCGCGATGCGAAGCTCGCTGTCGAGCGGCACGTAAGGGTTTTGCGCCACGTGCAGCGTCGTACTGCTCGCCTCCTCTTCCGGGAATTCGAACAGAAGAAGCACTTTGCGTGGAGGCAGGCCCGGCTCGAGCCGGGCCGCCTCAAGCTGCCCGGGCGCGTTGGAAACCCGCCCGCTCATGGCATAACGCGCGCCGTTCGGCGCGAGCCACTGTGCCGCCATGACCGTAACGCTCTCCCGACCGGCCTCAGCCCGCCCTTCGACGAGCGCCCATAGGCCCGAAGTGGTGTAGGTCCGGTCACGCCCGAAGGCTTCGACCGAGATTTCGCGGGCGAGCGACACCCTGTCTATGGTCAGCGCGAAGTTGCGCGCCGAGAGCTTTTCACCGACCCGGCCGGCCACAGCGATGGGGCTGGTGATATCGGCATAGCCAGGCATTGTCCTTTGGAGACCGTAGAGGATCAGCACGGCCGCCAGGATGCCCAAAAGCCTTGCGCCGGTCCGGATCATTGCCGGCCCTCTCCAATCTCACCGGTCGAAACCGGAAGCTCGACAAAGGCGACGGGCGGACGGTCGAACCAACCCGGCGCGCCATAAAGATTGTCGCGTCGCTTGTAGATCTGGCTGGCAATGTCGATCCGGACCGCCGCAGGCGGAGGAGCCGTTTCCGGCCAATCCCAGATCACCACCACCCGCTCCGGCATGTCGGGCTGCAGGTCGGAGGCGATCGCCTTGTCGCGCCAGAGATAGAATGTAGGATCACCGAGCCCGGTCGGCGGCTGCTCCAGGGCGAACAGATTCATGAAGTTAAGGCTCGCCGTTGCCGAGCGATTGGTAAGCTCGACATCTACCGCGAGCCTGTTCGTCGTTGATCCGTCGGGTGCCGCCTTGTGGAAGCTGGCATGGCGCAGCACCACCGTCCACTTGCCCGTATCGATCGGCTGACCTGCGGTCAGCTGCGGCAATTTCGCAGGGTTTGCAGCTTGATAAAGGGCCCAGGACAACGTCACCAGGCCAGCCAAGGCAGCGCCGGCTCCGGTGATGGCGAGGGTGACGGCGCGCTTGCGCAATGAAGCGAACGTGACGCGCTCCACGAGCGATCCTCCCAGTCTGCCCTGGGTCTAGCTCGCGCGCGCTTTATGACAACCCTTGATTGTCGTGGCCCGATCAAAAACGGTCACAGATGGAAACAAACCTACTGTGCATCACCCTGGGATCCAGAGTCGGGACCCTTCAGCCTCACGCCGTTGACGCTCACCGATCCGTCTGCTTTTGCCTCCACGACCCATTGCGTGCGGCCGTCAGGCAAGGCCTTGCCAAATCCCTTGGCTACCAGGGCCATCGGGACGTACTGAGCCACCTTCGGCTCGCTTTTCGAAGCTTCATGCAGCTTCTCGACCATCTTGTCGAAACCGGCGATCTCGACCGTGATGTTCGCCTCCGGCTTTGCCTCAGGAAACGTCACCTCGCCCTCCACCGCAAGTTCCGTGTCGGCGTTCCGTGCAGTGCTGCGGGAGATGAGGACCTTCGGAGGGTTCGTCTTGAAATCCGCCGCGATAGCGTTGGCGACGGAGTCCGGCAGGATCGGGTCACGGTTGAGATCGAGACCATCGATGATCTTGCGCGCCGCGGCTTCGAGGTTGAAGCCCACGCTGCTGAGATTGAGATCGATATCGGTAGGCAGCAGAGGGCTCGTCCAGGCCGGAACCGCATCTGCGGGTATCGTCATGCCGCCCATGCCGAGCTTGTATGTGATCTTGGCGTCCTGCACGAGCCCATCCATTCCGAACCCACCGGTCATGGATTGTGCGAGGAAGGCGCCGAGCGGCGTGTCCACCTTGAGATTGTTGAAACGATAGGTGCTGTCCAGCCTGGTCCACAACGGCAGCGCGGCGAGCAGCGTCTCCTTGAACTCTGCCTGGTTCGCGGCAAGCTTCGCCTTGTCGGGGTGAGCGACGCCAAAGGCAAGGAGGTCAAGCAATGCCCGCGTGCGATAGCCCTGGGCATTGCCGTCCATCTGCAGATTGTCCGACGTCACCGTCACGGGGACACTTGGCCCGCCGGACTCGTCGGTGATCTGCACGGTCTGCATAAAATCCGCGGCCGTCTGGTTGAAGGTGACATCGACGCCCCCTCCGGTCGAGGCTGCGCCCGTCAGATTGAACGCGCCGCGCCCGGCGCTCGCCTGCATCTGCCGCTCAGGATCCTTCGACGACATGGTCGTCCCGGCCTGGCTCCCCTCCAGTCCTAGAAAGGCGGCAAGCGCAGAATCGTAAATGCCGGAGAACTTTCCCTCTGCGATCGCCCAACGCATGGAGTGACGGCCTTCCGGTCCGTCCGCCTCGAATGAGCCCGAAGGGAAGCCGTCGCCGCTCACATCCCATTTTCCGTCCGCAAGGGGTTTGGCAAGCACTGACAAGGGCGCCACGTCGACCTTGGCCTTCGCTTCCGGCGGGATCAGGCCGACGAGCGCGTTGATATCCAGCTTGATCCTGTACGCGTCCCCTTCCGGGGCGACGGTCACCAGCCTGTTGGCGATGGCGTCGGTCCCGATGTAGCGCGACAGATCCTGCGAAAGACGCGCCGCGCCATCGGCATCAACGGCTTGGCCGAAGGCCGGGGGGACAAGCGCAAGCCCGAATACCACCGGCAAGAGACAACGCATGGAGGTGCTCCGTTATCGAGGTTCCTTCAATTTCGTAAGCAATTGCGAAACCGACGGCAAGCTGGAGAACAATTTCACAATTTCGATTGCATTTTTTCGCAATCGATGCTACCACTCGCTACAGGCAGATGCAGGGAGGGTAGATAGAATGAAGAAGATCACAAACAAGCTCTGGAACTCGCCTCAGCCGTCTCCGGCTGATCCCCAAGCCGCGCGCGATGCAGGCGATTGCGTTGATCGCGCGGATCCGAAACAGACGGGCGATACGACGCTCGCCGCCGAAGCACCGCGGGTGAGAGGTTTCTACGAGAAGCGCTCCGGGTCGATCCAGTATGTCGTGACCGATCCGGCGACCCGCCAATGCGCGATCATCGACCCTGTGCTCGACTTCGACGAAAAGTCCGGCAGCACCGCAACGCGAAGCGCCGACGCGATCCTCGATTTCGTCAAGGCGAACGATCTTACGGTGCAATGGATCCTCGACACACATCCGCACGCCGACCATTTCTCCGCGGCCCACTATCTCAAGGGCAGGACAGGCGCGCCGACCGCGATTGGCGAAAAGGTCGTCGATGTCCAGAAATTGTGGAAGAATATCTACAACTGGCCCGACTTCCCGGCCGACGGCTCGCAATGGGACAGGCTGTTCGCGGATGGCGAGAGCTTTTCCGTGGGATCTCTTCCGGCTAGGATCATGTTTTCTCCCGGCCATACGCTTGCCTCGATCACCTATGTGATCGGCGACGCCGCCTTCGTTCACGACACGCTGTTCATGCCCGACAGCGGAACGGCACGGGCGGATTTTCCCGGTGGCAGCGCGAGCAGGCTCTGGAACTCTATCCAGGACATTCTGGCGCTGCCCGATGAGACGCGCGTCTTTACCGGCCATGACTATCGCCCGGACGGGCGCGAGGCGCGCTGGGAAAGCACCGTCGCCGAGCAGAGAGCTACCAACGCGCATGTGTCGAAATGCCGGACCGAGGCGGAGTACGTGGCGCTGCGCGAAGCCCGCGACAAGACGCTGCCCATGCCGAAACTGATTTTGCACGCGTTGCAGGTCAACATCAATGGCGGCCGCCTGCCCGATCCGGAGGGCAACGGCAGGCGCTATTTGAAGTTTCCGCTGGACGCGCTGGACGGAGCCGCCTGGGAGTAGACAATGAGAATTGCCCCGACCGCCCAGGTTTCCGAGATGCTCGACAACGCCGTCGACGCCGCGGAATTCCTGAAGAAGCTGGCGAACCCGACACGGTTGATGATCGTCTGCGCGTTGATCGATGGCGAACGTTCAGTCCGCGATCTGGAGGACACGCTTCACATTCGCCAGCCCGGCCTGTCGCAGCAACTCGCGGAGCTGAGGGAAGCTGGCTTCATCGAGGGCCGCAAGGAATCGAAATCCGTCTTCTATCGTCTGGCCGACGATCGCATCGCCGGCTTCATAGACGTGATGTACCGCATGTTCTGTGCGCCTGGCGATAGCGACGAAACGACAGCAAGGCGCTAGCGCCATTCGAGACAGGAAATCTGAAATTGACCCAATTCACACCGCTTGCGTCCCTTGTCGGGGGCGCGCTGATCGGCTTGTCGGCCGTGCTGCTCATGGCTTGGGAAGGCCGCATAGCCGGGATCAGCGGTATCGTCGCGCGGCTCCTCCCGCCCTATCGCGACGGCGCGTTTGCCTCCCGGCTCGGCTTTGTCGTCGGCCTGGCGGCCGCGCCGGTGCTGGTCGTGGCGGTCACCGGCCGTGAGATTGCGCAGACCGTTTCCTCGAATATCCCTCTAATGGCCGTGGCCGGCCTCCTCGTCGGTTTCGGCGCCGTCTACGGCAATGGCTGCACGAGTGGGCACGGCGTCTGCGGGCTCTCGCGCCTCTCGAAGCGATCGCTTGTCGCAACCCTCGTCTTCATGTCCACGGGTTTCGCCACCGTGTTGCTCGTTCGCGACTTCATCGGAGCTTGAGCCATGTCGTTCCTGGTCAACCTGCTGCTTGGCCTTCTCTTCGGGATCGGCCTCATCGTTTCCGGAATGGCCGATCCCGCCAAGGTCCAGAATTTCCTGGATCTCTTCGGCACGTGGGATCCATCGCTGGCCTTCGTCATGGGCGGCGCAGTGCTCGTGACCTTCGCCGGCTATCGCCTGGTGCTGCGGCGCGACAAGCCCCTCGCCGGCGACAAGTTTCACCTGCCATCCAAAATCGAGATCGATAAACGCGTCATCGTCGGCCCGGCCCTCTTCGGCGTGGGTTGGGGGCTCGGCGGCTTCTGTCCCGGCCCGGCCTTGAGCGCGCTCGGGCTGGCCCAGGCTGGCACGCTCGCCTTCGTGCCGGCGATGCTGGTCGGAATGTGGATCGCAAAAGCTGTGTCGGCCTCCAGCTGAACCGACGGACGGGGCACCCCGGCAAGCCCCAGCACGTCCAGAAGGCCAACATGATTTTGCGCAATCAGGAATTGTAAAAATCGGGGTCCTTCTCTATGCGTTCCGGTGAATTCGAGCGCATGCGAGGGCAACAATATGAGGGGATGGCGGCACCATTGCGGGGAGATCCCGTCTGGGCGGACTGGGTTCATCGCCTTGGTACTGCTGATCACACTGATCTCGCAAATCCTGTCGCCGGCCGCGGTGCATGCTCAAGCAGCAGGCGCGGTCGTCGAGTCAGTATCGGTTCCGGCTAGCGGCTACTATGAGGCGGGCGACGTCCTGAGTTTCACCGTCGATTTCAGTGAAATCGTTGTAGTGGAAGGCACACCATCTTTGCCTCTGGCCATCGGCGGCACAATTCGCCAGGCCGCGTATGTCGGCGGCAGTGGAACGACTGAACTCGACTTCGCATACACCCTGTTGTCGGGAGACGTCGATCTCGACGGAATCCAACTCGGTGGCCCGATCGAACCGAATGGTGGAAATATCGAAAGCATAGCGGGCGATCCGGCCGATCTCACGCTCAACAATATCGGGGATACGAGCAATGTCTTCGTCCGTGCCGGTGCGCCGGTCGTGCTTTCGACCAGCGTAATCGGCAATCCCCCGCCCAATGCCAGTGACGTCACCTTCGAGATCGTGTTTTCGGAAGCGGTGACTGGCTTGTTGTTGAACGAGTTGGTGCTGACGACGACGGACACAGCCGTTGCCACATTGTCCGATCTCCGGACCTCCGACAACATTACATACAGAGTTACCGCAAGCGGCATATCGGGGCGGGGCACGCTGCGTCTCGACGTCCCGGCAAATTCAGTCGTTGGTGGTGGACGCGGCAACCCTGCTTATACGAGCGGAACGCCTTGGACCGTTGGTCTGTCATCCGACGCCGAGTTGACAGGGTTGCTGCCAAGCAAGGGAACGCTCACCCCTGCCTTCGATCGCGGCGTTCTGAGTTATTCGATCTTCCTCGCAAATGATGCCACCGAAATCACGCTCACTCCGACTGCCTCGGAGGCTAACGCGCGCATCAGGGTGAATGGCGCTGCTGTCTCTTCGGGAGCCGCAAGCGCACCATTCACCCTTGCCGTCGGCTCCACCACGATCGATGTCGTCGTCACGGCGCAGGACGGGACGACCACGAGGACTTATCGCGTGAACGTCACACGAGCCCCGGCATCCAGTGCCGATCTCACCGGGCTCGTTCCGAGCACGGGAAACCTCAACCCCGCATTCGATCCGACGACATATTCCTACACTCTTTCCGTGGCCCATACGGTCGACAGCATCGCGCTCACCCCGACCGCCGCCGATGCAGCGGCAACGATCACCATCAACGGGAGCGTCGTCGCGTCGGGAAACACGAGTGCGCCCCTGCCGCTCTCGGAAGGCCCCAACCGGCTCTCGATTGTCGTGGTGGCCAAGGACGGAGCGGCCACTCGAAGCTATACGGTGGACGTGATCCGCTCCAACCCGGTGCCGACAGCGGCTTCCCGCATAATTCAGGTGGTTGCCGGCACCACGGTCTCGGTCGACCTAACCGAGGGGGCATCGGGTGCGCCCTACACTGCAGCCGCCCTCACGTCACGCCCCGATCGCGGTGCCGGGGTCGTCCATCTTGACGCCCAGCAGAAGCGGCTGACCTTCGATGCCAGCCCGACCTTTGTCGGATCCGTCGGAGTGGGTTTCACGCTCTCCAACGCGGCCGGCACGTCAATGCCGGCTACGATCACCTTTGCCGTCATCGCCCGCCCTGATCCATCGAAGGACCCCGAAGTGATTGGTCTTCTTCGAGCCCAGGCGGATACGGCAAAGCGTTTTGCGCAGTATCAGACGCGCAACTTCAACAACCGGCTCGAGCAACTCCATGACGAAGGCGACAGGCGGCGGAGCTCTCTGGACATTCGTCTCGGCTATCGCCAGGCCAGCGCCAATGGCGACCGTAACGCTGCGCAGCGCCGGCTCGAGCAGATGAAAGGCCTCAACACGGATCCCACGGCGCCGAGCTTGCTTGGCTATGCCCCGAAGGGCGCGCCCGGAACAGATCCGGAAGCCGCTACCCAGGCGCCGGACTCTCAGGGATCCTACGTCGGCTCATATGCCATCTGGGCCGGTGGCTTCGTAGATTTCACGGAGCGCGACAAGGGCGGGCTGGACATAGGCTCGACGGCAGTCGGTATGAGCGCCGGCGTCGATTACCGCTTCTCCGAGGGCTTCATCGGGGGCTTCGGCGTCGGCTACGGACATGACAGCAGCGACGTCGCCGGCAATGGCACCGAAAGCCGTGCCAGCGCTTACAGCGCCGCGATCTATGGCTCCTACAAGCCGGCCTCCAAGCTATTCATAGACGGACTGATCGGCGGAAGCTGGCTCGATTTCAACTCCGAGCGCTTCGTGGCAGCCACCGGGGATTTCGCAGCAGGCGGCCGCGGCGGTCGTCAGCTCTTTGGCTCGCTCACCGCCGCTTACGAATTCCGCGACAGGAAGTGGCTGATCTCGCCCTATGGACGGTTTGAACTCTCACGGTCGTGGCTCGATGGATTCGCGGAGAAAGGCGGCGGCACCTACGGGTTGACCTATGGAGATCAGGTCGTCGACACGGCGGCGGGCGTGCTTGGCGTTCGGGCCAGCTACGCTTTCGACCTGGCCTGGGGAACTTTGACGCCCGGCCTGCGCACGGAATTCACGCATGACTTCGCTGGCTCGAGCCGCGCCAGGTTGGGCTACACCGATATTGGAACCCTACCCTACCTAGTCGAAGCCGAAGCGGCAGGCGAGGACTATGCCACGATCGGCTTGTCGCTTGACGCTGCCCTGTTCAACTACTGGGCCCTTGGGCTTGAATACAGGACTGCCCTGGGCAGCGGCCGCACGGACCATGCCATCGGTTTGACAGTCGGCGCCCGGTTCTAGACGGGTAACGTCCTTTCAAGGAGGTAATCCGCAAACACGAAGCCGCTCTATTTCGCCGGCTTCCCCGCTCGCGGGAGCTCGCTGTGCCATGGTTCGCGCATTGTTTCGGCAGCGGCGGGCCTTCTTGAAGTGGCGTCGCTGAAATTGCGGGATTTAGGGCAAAGCCCTTCGCCCGACCTACGCTACTTTCGGGCCCTGTTTGACTTCCCAGAAGTTTCCATCCGACGATGTGCCGCTGTAAACCGAGAAGCGGAAGTTTTCCCGTTCTTCCTTGTAGCGCGTGAGCAGCCGCCGGTCGTCGCGCTCCAGCTTGTCGAAAGGCAGATCATGGACCGGAAATATCCGGCCTTGGTCAGCTCGCAGGGAGCCGATCGCCGAACCCCTGTAGAACACGTTCATCCGATCCGCATTGTCCTCTTCCCAAACGGAAAACAGGAATTCCAGGTCGAACTCGATCCCGAGCGATGACAAGGTTCCAAACAAGCCATCGTTGATCTTGCGCGTTCCAAGCCGCGGCGATGTCGGCAGCGCGAAGCTGCCGGTCCTGTCGCCATGGACGAACACGATGCCTTCCGGCGTCTCCAATATGGCCCCGAAACGCGCCCTGTGATGACGGGAGCTCAAGATTTGCTGATCGAGATCGAACATCACGTAGTTTCCACGGCAATAGGCCAATGGGCTCCCGATGCTATGGGAGAAATCGCGCACCCGTCCGATCAGGACATGATGGTCGCCGGCGTCGATCCGCTGTTCCAGCGTGCAGTCGAACCAGGCAATCGAGTCGTCAATGATCGGATTGTCCAGCACGCCACGGGTCCAGGATATCCCTTCGAAACGATCTGTGACCTTGGCCGAGAATTGCTTCGAGACATGGCGCTGGTGCTCGCCCAGAATGTTGACGCAGAATCTGTCGCTGTTGAGAAAATTGTCGAAATTGGACGAGGTCTTGCCGATACAGACCAGGACCATCGGAGGATCGAGCGAGACGGATGTGAACGAGTTGGCCGTGAAGCCAGCCGGCCCGTTGCGGGTATTGGTCGTCACGACCGTGACTCCCGTGACGAAGCCCCCCAGCGCCGCTCGGAACTCTCGAACATCGAAGGGCTGCGATTGCTCAGTATCCGTCTTTCCGGACGACATGGCTTGCTCCAGTTTAGGTTAGTGCCCGCCAAGGGCGCCCGACGGGGAATTCGGGGCTGCTCGCTTCAAAATTCGCGGGTTTCACTCGTCGACACCGTCCCGCCGTAGTCGGCGGTTTGGCGGCGATGTGCCAGCACGGTGTCGAGATCAAGTCCGGCGCCCAAGAGGTTGCGCGTATACTCCGCCTGAGGCTGCAGGAAGATCCGCTCAGTCGGGCCTTCTTCAACGACCGCTCCGTTGCGCATCACATAGACATAGCTGGCGACCTTTCGAACGACCGGAAGGTCATGCGTGATCAGCAGATAGCCGACGCCTTTGTCGCGGCGCAGATCCTCCATCAGCCGCAAGACGCCCGCCTTGACCGAGACGTCGAGGGCGGAAACGGCTTCATCCGCGATAATGATCTTTGGATCGGGAATCATCGAGCGCGCGATCAGGACGCGCTGGCGCTGTCCGCCGCTGAGCTCGTGCGGAAACCGTTCCATATAGGTCTCGGGCGGATCAAGGCCGACCAGTTCCAGGCTCTTGAGGGCGGTCCGCTCGACGTCCTGCGCGGTGCTGGCAAGGCCGTAGAACCGGATCACCTCGCCCAGGATGGTGCGGATGCGCTTGCGCGGATTCAGCGATCCGGACGGATCCTGGAAGATGGCCTGCACTGTCGACCTGAAGCGCTTCTTGTCCGCACGGCTCATGGATGCGACGTCGGCCCCGTCCAGGGCAACCGTTCCCGAATCCGGCCGGATCAGATCCAGCATCATTCTGGCGCTTGTGCTCTTGCCGCTGCCGCTTTCGCCGACCACCGCGACGAAGTCGCCGGGATCGACCTTGATCGACACGTTGTCGACCGCGAGCTTGTGCACCCGATCGCTTCCATGTCCGGATATGAAAGTCTTGGTGAGATTCGTTGCTACAAGCGTCATCGCAAGATCCTCACCCCTCAACCATCGGCCGGAATCCGGAAAGTTGATGATCGGGCGAGGTCAGGCTTCTGACCCCGGCCAGCAGATCGCGGGTATAGGCATGGTTGGGACGGGTGAATATGTCGAGCGTCGGGCCGGCCTCCACGACCTCGCCCCGATACATCACATAGATATAGTCACATAGTTTCGCGACGACGGCCAAGTCGTGCGAAATCAAGATCAGCGCCGTCTGCAGTTTCGAGACGCTCTCATCCAGAGTGGCAAGCACGCGCGCCTGGACCGTGACGTCCAGCGCAGTTGTGGGCTCATCGGCGATGATCAGGGCCGGACGCTTGGCAAGGGCGATGGCGATCAGCACCCTCTGGCGCATGCCGCCGCTGAGCTCGAACGGGTAGGAACGCGCGTATTTCTCGGGATCGGAAAGGCCGGCCAGGCGGAGAAATTCGATCGCAGCCTCATGCTTATTGGCAGCCTGCGCCCCACCGGCCGCAACGGCTTCGGCCACCTGCCGCCCGACGGTCATTGTCGGGTTGAGAAAGCTGAGCGGATCCTGAAAGATCATCGAGACGATTTCGCGGCGAACTTTCAGCCATTCGCGGTTCGTCGCCCCGATCATTTCCTTCCCGAGGATTTGAACGGAACCGTTGACGGCGACCCGCCGCGATTCCGGCAAAAGCCCTGCGATCGTTCGGCCCGTGACGCTCTTACCGGATCCAGACTCGCCGACGATGCCGACACGCTGCCCTTTACGCACCACAAGGTGGGCGTTGCGCACGGCCTTCACCGAGGTGGAGATTCCGGTGGGAAGTTCGACCGACAGATCATGAACGCGTACGATCTCGGTTGCGCTCGGCGCCGGCGATCGGTCAGCAACGCCGCTCATAGTCCCTTCACCCGTTCCAGCGTAGGGTTGAGGTTGTCATTCCAGATGTCCCCCAGCAGGTTTATCGCCCACACCACGAGAAATATCGCCAGGCCGGGATACAATGTGAGCCACCATGCGGTCTGGATATGTGGTTGCGCCTCGTTGAGGAGCGCGCCCCAGCTCGGGCGATTTGCGTCGCCGAGCCCAAGGAAAGCCAGGCCGGATTCGAGCAGGATAGCGCGGCCCGCCATCATGGTCGTAGCGACCAGCAGCGGCGGAAAGGCGTTCGGCAGAACGTCCGACCAGAGGATGCGCCAAGGTCCGAAGCCGACAGCCCGGGCGGATTCCACATAGCCAAGCTCGCGGATGCGCAGCGTTTCGGCCCGCGCGATGCGCGCCACCTGCGGCCACATGGTCATTGCGAGGATCAAGATGACGATGGTCAGGCTGCTGCCCATCAGCGCCGCCGAGACCAGGGCAAGGATGACGGCGGGAACGACCTGGAAAATCTCGGCGATCCGCATCAGGACAATGTCCGTCCAGCCGCCAAAGAAGCCGGCGATCGCGCCGAAGGCGACCGCGATCGACAGGCAAAGCAAGGCCACCGACAATCCCGCTATCAGCGAGATCTGCCCTCCTTCCAGCACCCGCACCAAAAGGTCACGCCCAAGCGCGTCCGTCCCCATCGGGTTGGTGGCATTGGGTGGCAGCAGGGGGCTGAAGCCGGTGGAGGTGGCGGAATGGCTGATCATCGGCCCGAAGAAGCAGGCGATGGCGATCAGGACGAGAAGGCCCGCGCAGAACAGCGCCAGCCCGCGGCGGCGTATGCCGGCAAAGGTCAGCATACCAAACAGGCCGACGGAACGCCCGGCGATGGGAGCGGAGGAAGCTCTGGCGTCCACTTAACCGGCTCCGCCGCTTTTCAGCCGCTGCCGGATCCGGGGATCGACAAAGCCGAGCAACACATCGGTAATCAGGTTGACGAAGATGATGATGATGGCGGTGACAAAAAGGATCGCCATCACGACCATGTTTTCGCTGCGTTGGATCGAATCGTACATCAACATGCCCATGCCGGGCCATCCGAACACCTTCTCGACGAGGACGGTGCCGGCGATCGTGTAGCCTATGCTGGTGCCGACAACGGTAATCATCGGCAGCAACGAATTGGGGAGGGCATGCCGCCAGATGATCTGGGCACGGGTCAGGCCCTTGGAGCGGGCGGTGTCGATGTAGTCCTGGCCCAGGACGTCGATCATGGCTGCGCGCATGAGCCGCATCTTGAAGGCGAATTCCGTTATCGCCATCGTCACCACCGGCAATACGAGATGCGGGATGGAAATGCCTTTCGACGTGAAGGACCGCATGCCCTGCGCCGGCAGCCAATGCAGCTCGACGGCGAAGACGATGATCAGCACCAGCCCGAGCCAGAAGCCCGGCACGGAAAAGAGCGCGATCGACGCCATCGACAAAATTTCGTCGAGCACGCGATTGCGGGTCGTCGCCGCCAGCGTTCCCAGCAGGATGCCGAGCACCGTGGTGATGATCAGCGCGGGGATCGTGATCAACAGCGAGTTGCCGAGCCGGCCCAGCACCAGCGGCAGCACCTCCTGCCGGCTGGCGTAGGAATAGCCGAGATCGCCGGTGAGCATATTGCCCACATAGGCGAGGTATCGTTCCGTCACCGGACGATCCAGGCCGAACTGCTGCGTCAACTGGGCCCGCAGATCGTCCGAGACCGGCATGTTTCCGACCAGGGCCTGGATAGGCTCGCCGGGGGTCAATTCCAGCAAGACGAACATGATTGTCACGACGACGAGGATCAGCGCCGCCGCCGATCCCACCCATCGAGCCATGCGATAGAGCAGTTTCGAATTCATAGTCCAGGCCGCTCTAAGTCGGGCGCATGATCGATTGAATGGGTCACCCTAGGAATCGGTCTTCCTCTTGTCCCAGGCCGGGGGATGAGGCAGGCCAAGATTTCCGCGCAAGGTGGTGGCCTCATACTCGGTCCGGAAATAGCCTCGACGTTGAAGCTCCGGAATCAGCAGGTCGCAGATCGTGTCCACAGAACCCGGATAGCTCGGCGCATTGACGCTGAAGCCGTCGCAGGCCCGACTTTCGAACCAGTCGACCATCTGGTCGGCGACCTGCTCCACGGTGCCGATGGAAAGGATATGGCCCATGGCGCTGCTGTGGTTGACCAGAAGATCGCGCAGGGTCCTGCCCTCCTGCTGCGCGTAGTCGCGGTAGGCGACGAGGCGTGAGCCGCCGACTTTCGCGAGAGCAGCTTCAAAGCGCTCGACAGGGATCCGTTCGTCGAAGCTCAGACCCGAAAGATCGATGTCGAGTTTCTTCGTGACGACGTCGCGCAGCATTTCCAGATCCATCTTCGACACGACCGCATCGAAAAGCGCCTGGGCCTCTGCCTCGGTCCTGCCGACATAGGGAATGATGCCAGGCAGAATCTTGACTTGATCCGGATTGCGCCCGGCGGTGCCGATACGGGCCTTCTGCGCTTCGTAGTAAGCAATGGCAGGACCGATCTCCGGCTGGACGGTGTAAATGATCTCCGCATATTCAGCGCCGAGCGCCAGCCCGCCCGCGGATTGACCCGCCTGCACAAGGACCGTGTGCCCTTGAGGCGAGCGAGGGATGTTCATATAGCCCTCTACCTTGAAGAACTCGCCCTCGTGCTTGACCGGCCGGATGAGGTCCGGGTCTACCCACTTGCCGCTTTTCCGGTCGGCCACGATCGCCTCGTCGCTCCAAGCCGCCCAGAGTTCGGTCGCGACCTTGACGAATTCGGCGGCGCGGCGGTACCGGTCCTCGCGCGGGGGCAATCCGGGCATCCCGAAAGCCGGCGCGCCCCAACTGGACGTCACGATGTTCCATCCCGTGCGGCCACCGCTCAGCATATCCAGCGCCGCAAGTTGACGCGCCGTATTGTAAGGATGGGTGAACGTCGTCGAGATGGTGCCGATAAGGCCGATGTGTTTGGTCTGCGAGATCAATGCGGCAAGCGAAGCCACCGGCTCGTAGGGGTTCCCCATCGACAGGTCGTTTTCTCGGATGAAATCCGATCCGAGCGTGTCGGCTATGAAAACGGAATCGAATTTGGCGCCCTCGAACCGCTTCGCCAGATCGACCAATATGCCGAGCTGGCCGAATTCCTCAGCCCTGCTGCCCTCGATCTGCCAGGCGTGGCGATCGTATCCCGCAGGCATGAGGAATGCGCTGAGGACCATCCGGTCGGTACGTTTCTTCGTCATCGTATTCCCTGGAAGATCGAATGCAGAGTGACCGTTCTGCTTCGCTGATTTGCGGCAATTCCGACGGAAACGCCTTCACGCTTTTCCTGGAATTGCCCGGACTCTCAATTGGCAACCTTCTTCACCAGAGACCAATCCGGCGGCATAGTCGCAAACGCCTCCGTGAAGTCCCACCGGTCTTTGCGACCGAAATCGCTGGCTGGATCATCGACGAGCGGATAGGAATTCAAGATACCTTCGATGCGCTGCTCGGCCGTCGCAAACGCAGCCTGGCGCTTGGCGCGATCCGGGGTGGCGCCGGCTTCCGCGAAAGCCGCATCCAGTTCAGGGTCGCATATGCCTGAACTGTTCCGGAAAAAAACATCCGTCGGATTGCAGAGATAGACACGCGCAACGCCGACACTCGGATCCTGATAAGACGTATAGAAGACGATCGTCATGTCAAAGTCATGCGTTTCGTAGCTGCGCTTGGCCCAGACGTTGAATTCTTCGCCAATCAACTGCACGTCGACACCGATATCCGCGAGATTCGATTTGATGATGCCACTGGCAGCCTGCAGGACACCGTATTCGGAAATGTAGGCCAGCCGAAGGCTGAAGCGCTTGCCGTCGGCCCCGACCGGGAAGCCGGCGGCGTCCAGCGCGGCACCCGCCGCCTTCGGGTCAAAAGGCAGACTCTTGTTGAAATCGACCTGCGGGCTAGCGGCCCAGCTTATCGCGGCAGGAATTGCGCCGCGGCTCGGCGCGCCGAAGCCATAGTAGGCACGCTCGGTCAGCATCGCCTTGTTGATCGCCTGATAGAGTGCCTTGCGCACCTCGAATTTTTCGAGGGGGCCGGAACGGGCGTTCAAATGGACGGTCAGCGTGTTGACGCCACCCCCCCGCGGCAGAGCTATGATCTGGTCATTGGCGAGCAACCGCGAATAGCTCGACTTGTCGACCAGCGACCCATCCATGAAGTCGATGTCCCCGCCTTCGAAGGCGAGCAGGCGCGAATTCTGGTCGGGGATGATCGGCAGAACGATCTGATCGATCTCAGGCTTCTGGCCCCAATATTCATTGAAACGCTCGAGCGTCACCCGCTCGCCCATATCGTAGGACGCCAGACGGAACGGGCCCGATCCCACCGGAGCGATGTTCGCGGGATGCGTGGCGACATCCTGGCCGTCGCCGTATACGCTCTTCGGAACAATCGGTATGCCCGCAAGCATTTCAACGAAGGGAGCGAAGGACTTGTTGAGCTTCACCACGACGGTAGTGGCATCCTCCGCCTCCACGGATTGAAGGTAGTCCTTCAGAAATGAAGCCTGCGGCGCCAATGGAATATAGGTCTTAAGAGTAAAAGCCACGTCATCGGCGGTCATCTTGTCGCCGTTGTGAAAGACGACATCGTCGCGCAGCTTGAAACGATATTCCGTCGCATCGACATTGGATTGCCAGGAAAGCGCCAGGTGCGGCTGGGGGGCGTAACTGGCATCCTGAACGACCAAGGTGTCGAAGATCGGATACGAGACGATACTTGCGCCAATATCAGTCGTAAGCAGCCGGTTCAGGTGCGGTGGATTGTTGCCGATCGCCTCGACAAGCACATTTTCCTGCGCCACGGAAGGCGACGCGAGGACCGACAGCGACATGATGCCTGACATCACGACGCATTTAGCGAACCGCTTGAGCACCCGATAACTCTCCCACACTGTCCGCCTACCCTCGGCGGCACAAACGGGGCGAACCGTAATCACCACTCGTCCGGGCATGTCAATGCGGAAGCAGCCCTATTCCCCAGATACCTGTTCCACCCGCGGTTGACGGCGCGCCGCGGCCTTGCGGGCTGCTCCGCATGGAACGATGGTCCCGACGCTTGGTTCAATGGGATCCTTCTTGACGAAATTTCTTCGGTCGAGACGTCCATGACGCTCGCGGTTCAAGCACCGATTCCAAAGCTCAACTTGGAATCGCCAGTCGGCCGTGCCATGTTCCCGTTCGATGCCCCGCCGAAACTTCCGGAGCGATCCTCCGGAAAGGAGGAGTTTTGGCGCCAGTGACGAATGAGACCGCCTGGATTTCATGTGGCGCGGCCGAGGCGCGAGCCGCCTATCAGGCGCGCGCGTTTACATGGTCTTCAATCGCGGGCGCCACGATCCGGGCACATCAAGCCTGGCCGACATGACCGCCGGCCGCACTTCCCAGAATTCCGACAGTACACGCGGCCAGCACCGGGCCGCGCGGGGGCATATCCAAAGATAAAACGATAATCAAACCGAAGGAGGAAGTAGAGCATGAAGTTCTCAAGGCGTGACGTTCTCCAGACTGCGGCCGGCTTGGCCGCCGCCGGCGCCATAGGCGGCCGCTTCGCGACGGGCCCGGCAGCAGCCCAGGAACTCAAGTACAAACCCGAGGAGGGCGCCACGCTGCGCCTGCTGCGCTGGTCGCCCTTCGTGAAGGGCGACGAAGATCAGTGGCTCGCCAATACCAAACGTTTCACCGAGGCGACCGGCGTCGAGGTTCGCGTCGACAAGGAGAGCTGGGAGGACATCCGACCCAAGGCGGCCGTGGCGGCCAATGTCGGATCGGGCCCGGATATCATGTTCGTCTGGTTCGACGACCCGCATCAATATCCCGACAAGCTGCTCGACGTGACGGAACTCGGCGATTATCTCGCCGGCAAATATGGCGGCTGGTATGACGGGCCCAAGGACTACGCCAGCAATCAAGGCCGCATGGTCGGCCTGCCGCTTGCCACCATCGGCAACGCCATCGTCTACCGCGACAGCTGGGTGAAGGAAGCCGGTTTTTCGGAATTCCCGAAGGACACGGCGAGCTTCCTCGAGCTCTGCAAGGCCTTGCAGAAGAACGGCCATCCGGCCGGCTTCACCCACGGCCACGGCGTCGGCGACGGCAACAACTACGCCCACTGGCTGCTGTGGAGCCATGGCGGCAAGATGGTCGACGAGAACGGCAAGGTCGCGATCAACAGCCCCGAGACGCTCGCCGCGGTCAACTACGCGATGGAGCTCTACAAGACCTTCATCCCGGGCACGGAAAGCTGGCTCGACGTCAACAACAACCGCGCCTTCCTGGCCGGCGAACTCTCCGTCATCGCCAACGGCATCTCGGCCTATTATTCGGCAAAGAACGATCCGAAGCTCGCCGAGATGGCCAAGGACATCCGCACCGCCAGCCTGCCGGTGGGTCCCGTGGGCAAGCCCGTGGAACTCTATCAGGTGACCAGCGCGGTCATCTTCAAATACACGAAATATCCGAATGCGGCGCAGGCCTATCTGCAGTTCATGTTCGAACAGCCCCAGATGGCGGAATGGATCACTTCCTCTGCTGGCTATTGCTGTCAGACGCTGAAGGCCTATGCCGACAATCCGGTGTGGAGCGCCGATCCCAACAACGCACCCTACGCAAAGGCATCCGAGACCTTGCGCCCCAACGGCTATGCCGGCCCGCTCGGCTATGCCTCCGCTGCCACCATGGCCGACTACGTGCTGGTCGACATGTTCGCGAAGGCCGTGACCGGCCAGGCCTCCCCGGAAGACGCTATCGCGGAAGCGGAGAAACGGGCGAACCGCTACTATCGGGTTTGACATCGACCCTGGCGGCGCGCGCGACGCGCCGCCAGGCATCCCCAGAGATCACAAACGAAACGGGATGGCTCGATGGTCTCCACCTCCCCTGAACTGACGGGTGCCAATCCGCGCGCCACACTCCTGTGGCGGATGGCCAACAGCCACAATTGGCTTGGCTTCTGGTTCATGCTCCCGGCGGCCGTGCTGCTTCTGCTCTTCCTCACCTATCCGCTCGGCCTCGGCGTGTGGCTCGGCTTCACCGACGAACGCATCGGGCGCCCCGGCATCTATATCGGCCTGGAGAACTACGAGCTCCTTTGGCAGGACAGCGTGTTCTGGCTCTCGGTCTTCAACACGCTGCTCTATACGAGCGTGGCCTCGGTGCTGAAATTCGGGCTGGGCCTCTGGCTCGCGCTCATCCTCAACCAGAACCTTCCGATCAAATCCTTCTTCCGCGCCGTCGTGCTGCTGCCCTGGGTCGTGCCGACCGTCCTCTCGGCCATCGCCTTCTGGTGGATCTACGACGCCCAATTCTCGATCATCTCATGGGGGCTTCAGGAACTCGGCCTCATCGAAAGACCCATCAACTTCCTCGGAGATCCCACCAATGCGCGCGCCTCGGTGATCGCCGCCAATGTCTGGCGTGGCATACCCTTCGTCGCGATTACGCTGCTTGCAGGGCTGCAGACCATCTCGCCCTCGCTCTACGAGGCTGCGACGCTGGATGGAGCGAACCGCTGGCAATTGTTCAGGCATGTCACGCTGCCCCTGCTCACGCCGATCATCGCCATCGTCATGACGTTCTCGGTGCTGTTCACCTTCACCGACTTCCAGCTCATCTACGTGCTGACGCGCGGCGGGCCGGTGAACGCCACGCACCTGATGGCGACGCTCTCCTTCCAGCGCGGCATTTCCGGTGGCCAGCTCGGCGAAGGCGCGGCCATCGCTGTCGCGATGATCCCGTTCCTGCTCGCTGCCATCCTGTTCAGCTATTTCGGCCTGCAGCGCCGGCGCTGGCAGCAGGGGGGACGGGATTGATGAGAATGTCGGAACGAAGGACTTCCCCATGGCCGTGACGAAGCGCACCAAGCCCGCCGACGAAGGCGGCATGAGCTATCTGCAGAGCCTGCCGCAACGTGTCGTAACCATCTACATACCGCTCGTCATCTTCGTCATCGTGCTCCTCTTCCCCTTCTATTGGATGACGATCACGGCGGTGAAACCGAACGAGGAGATGACGGACTACGACAATTACAGCCCTCTATGGGTGGCCCGGCCGACGCTGCAGCATATCCGGTATCTCTTGTTCGAGACGTCCTATCCGGGCTGGCTCCTCAACACGATCATCATCTCGGTCGCCGCGACCTTCCTGTCGCTCATCACCTCGGTATTGGCGGCCTATGCGATCGAACGTCTGCGCTTCAACGGGTCGCGATCGATCGGATTGGCGATCTTCCTCGCCTATCTCGTGCCACCGTCGATCCTTTTCATCCCGCTCGCCGTGATGGTGTTCAATCTCGGACTCTACGACACGCGTTTCGCACTGATCCTTACCTATCCGACTTTCCTCGTTCCCTTCTGCACCTGGCTGCTGATGGGCTATTTCCGCTCGATCCCCTTCGAGCTCGAGGAATGCGCGCTGATCGACGGCGCCACGCGCTGGCAGATCCTGACCAGGATCGTGCTGCCGCTTTCGGTACCCGGGCTCATCTCGGCCGGCATCTTCGCCTTCACACTGTCCTGGAACGAATTCATCTACGCGCTGACCTTCATCCAGTCGTCGGAGAACAAGACGGTGCCCGTCGGTGTGCTGACCGAACTCGTCCGTTCGGATGTCTATGAATGGGGAGCGTTGATGGCCGGAGCGCTGATCGGCTCGCTGCCGGTGGTGATACTATACTCGTTCTTCGTCGAGTACTACGTTTCTTCCCTCACCGGTGCGGTGAAGGAGTAGAGGCTCAAGGGTGTCCAGGCTCGGGCGGGAAGTGAACCACACCCGCCCGAGCCACCGTCCCCGCCTATTCCGCGGGAAGCGGACGCGCTTCGCCGGCGGCGTGCTTCGTCTCCTCGCCCCTTCGCCGCCCGAACGGGTCCATCACGAAGACGAAAAAGGCGGGCACGAAGAACACGGCGAGGATCGTCGCCGAGATCATGCCTCCCAGCACGCCCGTGCCAATGGCGTTCTGGCTGGCGGCGCTGGCCCCGGTCGCGATCGCCAGCGGCACCACGCCCAAGGTAAAGGCGAGGGAAGTCATGATGATCGGACGGAATCGCATCCGCGCCGCCTGGACCGTGGCATCGAACAACGAATGGCCTTGCGCCCTGAGATCCTTCGCAAACTCGATGATGAGGATCGCGTTCTTGGCGGACAGACCGACAATGGCGATCAGGCCGACCTTGAAGTAGACGTCGTCCGGCATCTCCCGGATCATCACCGCAAGGACCGCGCCGATGACGCCCAGCGGCACCACCAACATGACCGACAGCGGGATCGACCAGCTCTCATAAAGAGCCGCGAGCAGCAGGAACACGAACAGGATGCTGAGCGCGAAGAGCAGCGGCGCCTGCGACCCCGACTGGATCTCCTGCAGCGACTGCCCCGTCCATTCGAAGCCGAACCCGGCCGGCAAGGTCCTGGCGATGCGCTCCATTTCGAGGATGGCGTCGCCGGTCGAGAAGCCCGGAGCCGCCTCGCCGCTGATGCGTAGCGCGGGGTAGCCATTGTAGCCGGTCACCTGGGTCGGCCCCTTGATCCACTCGATGCTGGCGAAAGCCGACATCGGGACCATGCCGCCGCTGGCGTTGCGGACCCTGAGCTCGAGCAGATTCTCTGTGCTCATACGCGAAGCGCTGTCGGCCTGGATGGTCACGCGCTGCATCCGCCCTGCATTCGGGAAGTCGTTCGCATAGGCGGAACCGAGATTGGCGGTGATCGTCGCGTTGATGTCGGCAAAGGCGACGCCGAAGGTATTGGCCTTCTCGCGATCGATGACGAGGTTGACCTGCGCGGCATCGGGAAGTCCCGCGACGCGCATGCCCACCAGGATGGGCGACTTGGCGGCCTCCGCGAAGAGCTGGTCCTTGGCGGCAGCGAGTGCGGCCTGCCCGCGACCGGACCGGTCCTGCAGCCGGAACTCGAAGCCGGTCGCCGTGCCGAGGCCCGAGATGGGCGGAGGCGACAGGGCGAACATCTGAGCATCCTCGATCTGGCTGAACTTCCCGGTGAGACGCGCCGCAAGGGCTTGCGCGGAATCTTCCGGCCCACGCTCCGACCAGTCCTTGAGCGTGATGAAAGCCAGGCCTGCGTTCTGGCCGGATCCGGAAAAGCTGAAGCCCCTCAGCGCGACCACGTTCTCCACGGCAGGCTCTTCCGCGAGGATCGCCTCCATCTGTTTGATGACTTCAGTCGTGCGGTTGGCGCTGGCCTCGGCCGGGGCCTGGATATCCACGAGGACGAACCCCTGGTCCTCGTTCGGAAGGAAGGAGGAGGGCAACCGCAGATAGGCCCAGCCGAGCCCGGCGACCAGCGCCAGATAGACGATCATGAACCGTCCGGCGCGCCGCGCGATACCGCCGACCATGCCGCTGTAGCCGCGCGTCGTGCTATTGAAGCCGCGATTGAACCAGCCGAAGAACCCTTTCTTTTCCTGATGACCCTGCTTGATCGGCCTCAGGAAGCTTGCGCAGAGCGCCGGCGTCAGCGTGAGCGCGAGAAATCCGGAGAAAAGGATCGACACGACCATCGTCAGACTGAACTGCCTGTAGATCACGCCCACCGCGCCCGGGAAGAAGGCCATCGGCACGAAAACCGCCGTCAGCACCAGCGTTATGCCGATGATCGCGCCGGTGATCTGGTCCATCGCCTTGCGGGTCGCTTCGCGTGGCCCCAGGCCTTCCTCGGCCATGATGCGCTCGACATTCTCCACCACGACGATGGCATCGTCCACGAGGATGCCGATCGCCAGCACCATCGCGAACATGGTGAGCACATTGATGGAGAAGCCCGATGCGAACATCACCGCGCAGGTGCCGAACAGGGCGACGGGAACGACAAGCGTCGGGATGACCGTATAGCGGAAGTTCTGCAGGAACAGGAACATCACGGCGAATACGAGCACCATCGCCTCGAGCAGTGTATGGAACACCTTCTCGATCGAGACCTTCACGAAAGGCGAGGTGTCGTAGGGGATCTGGTACTCGATTCCCGGCGGGAGGAACTGGGCGAGCTCGGCCATCTTGGCCCGGACCGCCGTCGACGTCGCCATGGCGTTGGCCGTGGGCGTCAGCTGGACGCCGATCGCCGCGCTCGGCTGGCCATCGAGCCGGCTCGCGAAATTGTAGCTCTCGCCGCCGATCTCGACCCGCGCCACGTCGCGCAGCCGAACGAGCGAGCCGTCCGGATTGGCGCGCAGCACGATCGCGCCGAACTCTTCGGGCGAACGCAGCTGTCCCCGAACGAGCACGGTGGCGCTGATCTGGTTTTCCTCAGGGCTGGGCTCGGCGCCGATGCGGCCGGCGGCCACCTGCGCGTTCTGAGCGCGAACCGCCGCGAGCACGTCGCTTGCCGTCAGCTTCAGACCCAGCATCTTGTCGGGGTCCATCCAGATCCGCAGTGAGCGAGGTGACGCGAAGAGCTGTGCCTGGCCGACGCCTTCCACACGCCGGATCTCGCTGAGCACGTTCCGGTTGAGGTAATCGCCGAGGCCCACCGCATCGACCGAGCCGTCCGGCGAGCGCACCGCGATCATCAAGAGGAAGCCGGAACTGGACCGGTCGATGCGGATGCCCTGCTGCGTGACCGATTGCGGCAGGCGCGGCTCGACGCGGCGAACCCTGTTCTGGACCTCGACGGCCGCATCGCCGATATTGGTGCCGGGCGCGAAAGTGACCGTGATCGCGACACGGCCGGAAGCATCGGACGTCGATTCGAAATAGATGAGGCCCGGCGCCCCGTTGAGCTCGTCTTCGATCGGGCGCGTCACGCTCTGGTAGATTTCTTCCGGCGACGCCCCGGTGTAGTTGGTGCTGATCGAAACCTGAGGCGGCGCGACGTTCGGATATTGCGCGACCGGCAGCATGGGTATCGCGATGACACCCGCCAGAATGATGAAGATCGCGACCACCCAGGCGAAAACCGGACGGTCGATGAAGAAATGCGGCATGAACAAAGTCCTTTTCGACGACCTCGCCGAATGCCCACGGCGAGGTTACGAATGCGGCCTGCTTGGACGGGACGACTTTCCGAGCGCGGCGCTCAAACCAGATGGAACAGCTTCGTCTCCCCCGAGGCTGGCATCTATCGGGTGGCCGTCTCGTCGTTCTGACGCGCTGCCGTCTTCCATTCCGCCGGCGCCACTTCCGCGCCGGGCTTGATCTTCTGGAAGCCTTCCACGATCACCCGGTCGCCGGAGGCGAGACCGCCGCGAATGACGAAACGATTGCCGAGGCTGCGGTCCACCTGCACCTCGCGCGACACAGCCACATTCTTCGCGTCGACGACATAGACCAGCGCCTTGCCGCTCGCGTCACGCTGGACGGCCTGCTGCGGCACGGCGACGGCATTCTGCTGGATCCCCTGCTCGACCAATACCCGGACATACATTCCCGGCAGCAGGTCTCCGTCCGGATTGGGAAACTCGCCACGCAAGGTGACCTGGCCCGTCGTCTCGTCGACGGCGGCCTCGGAGAAAAGGAGCCGGCCGGGATGGGCGTAGTCGCTGCCGTCATCGAGCTTCATCTTCACCGGTGCCGACGCCTGGCTGGCGAGCGATCCAGCCTTGTACGCGTGACGCAGTCGGAGAAGCTCGTTGGCCGACTGGGTGAAGTCGGCATAGACGGGATCGAGCTGCTGGATCGTGGCGAGGCTTTCCGCACTGCTTGCGCTGACCAGCGCACCCTCGGTGACGATGGCGCGGCCAATCCTTCCATCGATCGGCGCCCGCACTTCTGAATAGTTCAGATTGAGCTTCGCTTCGGCGAGGCCTGCCTCGGCCAGCGCGACGTCCGCGTCGGCCTGCGCCAGCGTGGCCACGGCATTATCGAGCTGCTGGCTCGAGGCGATGCTGCGCTCCTTGAGCTCTTTCTGGCGATCGGCTTGCTGGCGCGCCTGGAGCTGTACGGCTTTGGCGCGCTGCAACGTGGCCTCGGCGCTCGCCACCTGCACGCGGAAAGGCTCGGGATCGATGCGATAAAGCACGTCACCCGCCTTGACCATGCTGCCCTGCTCGAAGACGCGCTCCACGACGATGCCGGAAACACGCGGACGCACCTCCGCGATCCGGGTCGGAGCGATCCGCCCCGGCAGCTCGTTGGTGATCGGCAGAGTTTCCGGCACGACCGTCACCACACTCACTGCGGCAGGTGGAGGCGCCGCGGCAGCCGTCTTGTTGTCGGCTTCACTCGGGGTGCAAGCCGCAAGGACAGGAAGAAGCAAAATCGCAAAATGGGAGTATTTCAGCGAGAAACGCATGAAGAAGACTCGTTCGAAAGAGAAGAAGATAGATTTGTTGTTTCTTTTGTATCGGGTTCTTGTCCGGCAAGCCAGGCGATGTCGCGCAGGATCTCCTCGCATTCGTCCTGCGGCCAGTGATGCAGGCCAAGGAAGTCAAGCAGTTTGAGACCTTCGACGGCCAGCAGGGCGAGCCGGGCGCCGCGCGGCTGGGTCGCCGTGGCGATCGTGGTGGCCAGCATCCGCTCGAAGAACCGCTGATTCAACTGCTTGAATTCGGGATCTCCGGCCAGGGCGACAATCATTCCCATGGCGAGCATGCGATCCTCGTCCGAAAGCTCGCGCCGGCTCGCCTTGATCCAGCCCTGGATTCCGGCGTCGGCCGAGGAATCCAGCTCGCTCGTGATGCTACGGACCCTCTCCCACTCCGTCTCGAAACGCCGTTCGATCATGGCGCGGACCAGCGCCTGCTTCGTCTTATAGTCGTAAAGCACGCTGGCCTTGCTGATCCCGGCATTCGCGGCCACCGCCTCGATCGTCAGATTCGCGGCGCCTTCACGCAGAAGGACATCCTGGGCGGCATCGAGAAGCGCATCACGATCGATCTTGCGGTGGCGGCCCAACCCTACGACCCCTTTTCCGAACAACCATTCGTAAATCGTCCGGAAAACCGCCGAAATCAAGGGTGAAAAAGTGCCCTCACAAAGTGTTTATTGCGCTGCACACAAAGGAAGCCGATCGCCCTTCCCGCCGGTCAGCGCGAAAACCAAAGAAATACAAGCAGATAGCTCGACTCGAGAGCGCGGCGGCAAAGCGTGTGCGCGACAATGCTGCTGCGCACAGCTCACGCCGGGCTGCTCAATGGTAGCCTTCCTGGCCGACCTTGCCTCGAAAGATCCAGTAGGAATAGGCCGTATAGGCGAGGATTATCGGGACCAGGATCACCGCTCCAACCAGCATGAAAATCAGGCTCGCATCGGGCGCGGCGGCGTCGTGGATCGTGATCGCTCCCGGCACGATGTCGGGAAACATGCTGATCCCCAATCCGATCATGCTCAACAGGAAGAGCCCGAGGGCCAGCAGGAACGGCAGCCGCTCGTAGCGGCGAGTGATGCAGACGAAGAAGGCGATGGCGGTAATAGCCACCAGCAGCGGCACCTGTGCCGTGAAGAGCACGTTCGGCCAGGCGAACCAGCGCTCGTAGTAGGCTTGTTCGAGAAACGGAGTGAAGGCGCTGACCAGCGCCACGCAGACGATGACGCCGACGCCGGACAGTCGCGCCAGCCGGAAAGCATGGTCCTGGAGCCGCCCTTCCGCCTTCATGATCAGCCATGTCGCGCCGAGCAGGGCATAGCCGATGACGAGGCTGACACCCGTGAGAAGGCTGAAGGGCGACAGCCATTCCCACCAGCCCCCGGCATATTGCCGGCCAGAAACGGTGATCCCCTGAAGGATCGCGCCGAGCGTGATACCCTGGGCGAGCGCGGCCACGAGCGAGCCTCCTGTGAAGGCAAAGTCCCAGAACTTCTCATGGCCGGGATCACGCCAACGGAATTCGAACGCGACGCCACGGAACACCAAGGCAAGAAGCATGGCGATGATCGGCGCGTACACGGCCGGCATCACGACGGCGTAGGCGAGCGGAAAGGCCGCCAGAAGCCCGCCGCCGCCGAGGACCAACCAAGTTTCGTTGCCGTCCCAGACAGGGGCAACCGAATTCATGGCAGTGTCGCGCTCGCCTCCTCTCTCGAAGAAGGGGAACAAGATACCAATGCCGAGATCGAACCCGTCGAGCACGACATAGGCCAGGACGCCGAAGGCCAGGATGAAGGCCCAGATGGTGGGAAGATCGAGCCCGGCCATGATCAATGCCTTTCCGCCGTCGCGCCAAGCGCACGGTCCGGATCGACCGATGTCGCGGGCGTGATCCCGGCGCTGCGGATCGGCCCGGCCTCCTCCTCCATGCCCGGCTCCTCGACGACCGGCGTATGCCGCATCAGCCTCAGCATGTACCAGACACCGACAGAGAACACGGCGAAGTAGATGATGACGAAAGCCACGAGCGACACAGCGACGGCCGGCGCGCCGAGCGGCGAGGCGGATTCGGCCGTACGCAGCAATCCATAGACCGTGTAGGGCTGCCTGCCGACTTCGGTGGTCACCCAGCCCGCGGTGACCGCGACGAAACCCGCCGGCCCCATCGCCAGCGCGAAACGATGCAGGCCCGTCCAGCTGTAAAGTGTGCCGCGCAGCCGGGCGATCAACGCAAGGCCGCCGAGCAGGAACATGAGGACGCCGAGGCCGACCATGATGCGGAACGACCAGAAGATGATCGCGACCGGCGGCCAGTCCTCGCGCGGCACCGTGTCGAGGCCTTCGATCGGGGCTGTGAGGCTATGCCTGAGGATCAGCGACCCGGCCCTGGGGATGGCTAAGGAATAGCGCATGGTCGCGCTTTCCTGGTCGGGGAGACCGAAAACATAGAACGGCGCACCGTCGGGATGGCTCTCGAAGTGACCTTCCACGCCCATGATCTTGGCCGGCTGGTGCTCGAGCGTGTTCAGCCCGTGCAGATCGCCGGCGATGATCTGCACCGGCGCCGTCACCACGATCATGCCCATTGCCATGGCAAACATCACGCGGGCGCCTTCATTGGTGCGGTTGCGCAGGAGGTGGAAGGCGCCCACCGCGCCGACGACCAGCGCTGTCGTCAAGTAAGCGCCAAGCACGGTGTGCACGAGGCGATAGGGAAAGGAGGCCGTGAATATGATCTCCCACCAGTCGCCCGGGACGAACTGTCCTGCATCGTTGACGAGATGGCCGGCGGGCGTCTGCATCCAGGAATTGGCCGACAGGATCCAGAAGGCGGAGAACAAGGTTCCCACGGCCACCGCCAGTGTCGCCACGAAGTGCAGGCCACGCCCCACCCGGCTCATCCCGAACAGCATGACGCCCAGAAACCCGGCCTCGAGAAAGAAGGCCGTCAGAACCTCGTAGGCCATGAGCGGGCCGATGATCGAGCCCGCCTTGTCGGACAAGACCGACCAGTTGGTGCCAAACTGATAGGCGAGCACGATGCCGGAGACGACGCCCATCGCGAAGCTCAGGGCAAAGATCTTGAGCCAGTATTTGAAGAGATTGAGATAGACCGCCTTGCCGGTCCAAAGCCAAAGCGCCTCCAGGACAGCCAGATAGCTGGCCAGGCCGATCGTGAATGCCGGAAATATGAAGTGGAAGGTGACGGTGAAGGCGAACTGAAGACGGGCAAGCAAGATGGCGTCAAGTCCGTCGAGCATCACGGCGTCTCCGATCAGCTGTCCCCCGAGCGAAAACTAACACACAGGCAGATCACTGCAAGGACAGTATGCACAATTTTGCATACACAACCGACTGAGGCGAGCGACTCAAGCAAAGGTGTCCGCTCCCCCGACGAACAACATCTCGCCGTGGGCTGCGGAAATGGACTGGAAACTCGGAAGCGCGGCCTTCACGCTTGCGGTTACCGCGCGAATGTTCGGGTCGGGCGCTACTCCGCCGTCCAGCCGCCATCGACGAGAAGGGAACTGCCGGTGACAAGCAACGAAGCATCCGATGCGAGATAGACGACAGCGCCCATCAAATCTGCAACAGTGCCGGGACGGCCAAGTTTGATCTTTTCCTGGAGCCAGGCGAGGCGCTCAGGCCGGGCAAAGGTCTGTTCGGTAAGGGGCGTGCGGATGAAGGTTGGACTGATCGTGTTCACGCGAATGCCTGCCCTGCCCCATTCGATTGCCATCGCCTTCGTGAAACCTTCGACTGCAAACTTGGTAGCGCAGTAGACCGCCCGGTCGATGCCTCCAACATGGCCCATTTGCGACGAGATATTGATGAGAGAGCCAGGCTTGCCGGCCTCAATAAGTGTCTTTGCGACCGATCGTGTGAGAAAGTACGCAGACCGCAGGTTTACTGACACCACGGCGTCGAAATCCTCGATCGTCGTCTCGAGCGCCGGCCCGTGCCGCGCCAAGCCTGCGCTGTTGACGAGGATGTCGAATGGCTCGGCGTTCTCGATCGCCGCTTCCGTCGCCGCGACGTCGACCAGGTCGAGTGCAAGTGCTTCGACCCTCCACCCCCGCGCCTGCATCGCGGCTGCGATCTCGGCGAGCCTGTCCTTGCGCCGCGCCAGAATGGTCACTTCCGCGCCGGCTTCGGCAAGCGCGCACGCGCAACCGAGACCGATCCCGGAGGATGCGCCCGCCACGAGAGCCCGCCTTCCGTCGAGCCGGAACGAAGGTGCACTCGGCAGCGCGATCGTCATGCCGCATCGTCGGGGCTGAGCGCGGCTTCACCGTAGCCGATGTTGCGACCTCCATAGCGGCGCACCCGTATGTTTGCCTGCTCGGCATGACCGACGAAGCCCTCGAGCATGCAGAGGCGCGAGCAATATTCGCCGATCTCGGCGGCCGCCTTGTCCGTCAGCACCTTCTGGTAGCTGTGGGTCTTGAGAAACTTGCCGACCCAAAGGCCGCCCGTATAGCGCCCCGCCTTCTTGGTCGGCAAAGTGTGGTTCGTGCCGATGACCTTGTCGCCATTGGCTACGTTGGTACGTGCGCCAAGGAAAAGCGCCCCATAGCACGTCATGTTTTCTAGGAACCAATCGTCGCGATCGGTCATCACCTGGACATGCTCCGAGGCGATGTCGTTGGCGACCTTGAGCATCTCGTCGTAAGTATCGCACAGGATCACCTCGCCGTAGTCGTCCCAGCTCTTGGAAGCGGTCTCGGCGGTCGCGAGAATCGTCAGCAACCTGTCGATCTCGGCCAATGTCGCGTCCGCCAGGCGGCGCGAGTTCGTAACCAGCACGGCCGGTGAATTGTAGCCATGCTCGGCCTGGCCGAGCAGGTCGGTCGCGCAGAGCTCGGCGTCCACTGTCTCGTCGGCAATCACCATCGTCTCGGTCGGCCCGGCGAACAGGTCGATGCCAACCCGGCCATAGAGCTGGCGCTTCGCTTCTGCCACGAAAGCGTTGCCCGGGCCGACCAGCATGTGCACCGGTTCGATCGTCTCGGTGCCGAGCGCCATCGCGCCGACGGCCTGAATGCCGCCGAGCACATAGATTTCGTGGGCGCCGCCCATGTGCATGGCCGCCACGATTGCCGGATGCGGCTCGCCCTTGACCGGAGGCGCCGATGCGACGATGCGAGGGACCTTGGCGACCGAAGCGGTAAGCACGGACATATGGGCCGACGCCACCATCGGAAACTTGCCGCCCGGCACGTAGCAGCCTACCGACTGCACCGGGATGTTCCGATGGCCGAGAATGACCCCAGGCAGCGTCTCGATCTCGATATCGGTCATCGAGGCGCGCTGTGCTTCGGCGAACCGCCTGATCTGGGCCTGCGCGAAGCGGATGTCCTCCATGTCGCGAGCGGAAACACGGCTCACCGCAGCCTCGATCTCGGACTGCGTGAGCCGGAAAGAGGCCGGCGAATAGTTGTCGAATTTCAGCGACAGCTCCCGCACGGCGGCATCGCCGCGCGTTTCGATATCCTTGAGGATCATCTCGACGCTGGCGCGGATCCTGGTGTCGTCTTCGGCGCGTTCGGCGGCTGTCTTGCCGCGCTTCAGATATTCAATCGCCACTCCGATTTCTCCTGTTGCGTTCGCCTGGCGCGCAAGGGTCCACGCGACTATTCGGCGGCTTGCGGGAAATAGCCGAAGTTGAACGGCTCAGGTTCGCCGCGCTCGACCCGCTTGTCGGCACGCAACTTCTCTGTTGCCGCCATGTCGACGGAACCGTCTTCTTTCACCAGGACGCCATAATCTTCCCTGGCCTTTGCGCGTGAGACGAGGTCGTAGGCGACGTCACGCGCCACGAGCCCCGCGTCGCGGTCGAGCGGATCGCCCCAGCCGCCGGAGCCGGCGGTTATGAAGTGGATCTTGTCGCCCGGGCCGACCGGCAGGTTGTCGATTTTCGAAGGAATGCGTTCGCGCTCGGCCGAGCCCGCCCGCACTATCCATTTGCTCGACGTACCGCCGAAGAGACCTCCATTGATGCCCCACGGGGGAACGATCTCGCGGTCGTCATGGATGGAGACGCTGCCGGGCTCGAGCAGGCGATAGACCTTCTCGATGCCCGCTCCGCCACGGTGCAGGCCGGCGCCGCCGGAATCCTTGACCGGGCGGTAGCTCTCGACGAGAACCGGATAGTAGTTCTCGATGTATTCGATCGGCGTCGCCGAGAACAGCGGCCACCACGCATGGCCGTCGAGGCCATCGCCGCGCGGGCGACCGGGCACCCCCCCGAACAGCAGTTCCATCAGCTGGAAATACCTGTCGTTCTCGTCGTGGCCGGTGAAGATGAAATGAGGGCTCGTCCCGTAACCGGCGGCCATCGACAGGTGCGGCGCACGTTGACCGAGCGCGCCCGCCTGGCAGTCGAAGAACCGGGTATGGGTGTTGAGCCGGTTCGACAGAGCCGCGGGAAAGCGCGGGTTGAGCAAGCTCCCTTCCGGCAAAATGACCTCGAACAGGTCGTAGAATCCTTCGTTGAACAACACCGAAGGATCGAAGGCCATGATCATGTACACGCCGAAGAAAAGTTTGCAGAGGCCTTCGTGGATGTGGAAGTTGATCGGTCCTTCGGCCTGGGGGTCCGTGCCGGTCCAGTCGAACACCGCCTTTTCGCCCTTGCGATAGATCGACAGCTTCATCTTGAAAGGGCCGTTGCCGAGGCCATCGTCATCGACATAGTCCGTGAATTCGACGGGCTCGATCGAGATGTACTTTTCGATCAGCACCTTCATGGCTTCGCGCGTGCGGTCCAGAAGCAGGTCGCAGGCAGACATATAGGTGTCACGGCCGAAGCGGTCGCAGAGCTCGCGCACGCGGGTCGCCGCCGTACGGCAACCGGCGATCAGGGCCATGAGGTCGGCCCGGTTCATGTCCGGGGTGCGCGTGTTGTTGAGCATGATGTCGAGCACGCCCTTGTTGAGCACGCCCTTGTCGTAGATGCGCACCGGCGGCACGCGCAGGCCTTCTTCCCAGATGGTGCGCGCATTGGCCGGCATTGAACCGGGCACGGTACCGCCGGTATCGACCATGTGGCCGAAGATCGACGAGAAGCCGACGAGCACGCCTTCATGGAAGATCGGCAGCATCACGCACCAGTCGTTGTTGTGCGAGATCGAGCCCTTGCATGCATAGGGATCGTTCCAGACGAAGATGTCGCCGTCGTTGATGTCGCCTTTGAACTGATCGACGATCGCCGGGATGTAAGAGCCGAACTGGCCCACGACCATCTGGCCACGCTCATTGCAGATCATCGGGAACTCATCGTGCTGTTCCCGGATGACCGGCGAGAGCGCGATGCGCACGACGACGCCATCCATCTCGAAACGAGCGTTCTTCAGCGCGTTCTCGATGATGTCGAGGGTAATGGGATCGACTTTTTGGGCCATTGTCTCAGTTCCCCTTGCTGACGGGCCAGATCATCAGATTGCCGTGGCTGTCGACCTCTGCATAGTGGTCGGGCAGAAGGACCGTAGTGGTGTCGTACTGTCGAATGATCGCGGGCCCTTCGACACGTCGGCCCAGTTCGAGCAGGTTGCGATCGTAGTGAGGCGTGTCGATCCAACGGCCATGGAAATAGGCCTTTCCGATCTCGATCAGCGCGTCGGCCGTCGTGTCGGAGCTCAGGACGTGCTGCTCGTCGACCGGGGGCGTGGCGCCTGTCGCAACCACGCGCAGCGCCACCAATTCGACGGGAACGTGAAAGCGCACGCCATAAAGTCGCTCGTGCAGCGCATGGAAGCGGTCGAGCACGGTATCGAGCTTGCCGCCCGTCTCGACCGTCTTTGCGTCGACATCGACGGTGACCTCGAAACCCTGCTGCTCGTAGCGAAGGTCGAGCGAATAGGAGACGCCGCGATCGGATTCAGCGATTTCCTGTTCGTCGAGCCAATCGATTGCTTTCGTCCGCAACTCGTGGAAACGCGACCAGACTTCGGCCGCATCGATGCCGCTGGTCGAACGGATGAATGTCTGCACGAACTCGTTCTTGAACTCTGCCTCGAGAAACCCGAGCGCCGACAGCACGCCCGGATTGGCCGGCACCACGACCGGATAGCAGCCCAGGAGTTCGGCCATCGCGTTGGCGTGCAGGGGGCCTGCCCCGCCGAAAGCAACAATGCCGAACTCGCGCGGATCCAGGCCACGCTGCACGGTGATGACGCGCAGCGCTCCGAGCATGACCTCATTGGCAATGTCGAGAATGCCTTGCGCGGCTTTCTCGGTCGACAGTCCGATCGTGTCCCCGATCCGGGCGATCGCGCTGCGCGCGGCTTCGAGATCGAGCGTCATCTCCCCGCCGAGCAGGACCGACGGGAGATATCCCAGCACGAGATTGGCGTCGCTGACGGTCGGCTCCGAGCCGCCACGCCCATAGGCTACCGGTCCAGGTCTGGCGCCGGCCGAGCGCGGACCGACCCGCAGCGACTTGGTCAGTTCGGACACCTCGGCGATGGAACCTCCTCCCGCGCCGACCGAGCGCACGTCGAGCGTCGGCACCTTTGCAGGGAAGAGGCCCACCTCGGTCGAGCGCGAGATGGTCGGCTGGCCATCGACGATGACGGACACGTCGGTGGAGGTGCCGCCCATGTCGAAGGCGAGCAGCTTCTTGAGGCCTGTACGGCGAGCGACCATCACCGTGGAGGTCACGCCCCCCGCGGGACCTGACAGGACGGTGTGAACCGGGCGTTCGGAGGCCGCGGCCGCGCTCATCAGGCCACCGTCGGAGCGGACGATCTGCAGCTTCGCCGAGACGTCTTCCCTGGCAAGCCGTTCTTCGATGCGTGACAGGTAGCGCCTCATGATGGGCCGCACGTAATCGTTCATCACGGTGGTGATCGCGCGGTCATATTCACGGAACTCCGGCAGGATGTCCGACGAGAGCGAGACCGGGATGTCGGGATAGCGTTCGGCAACGATGTCGCGCAATCGTCGTTCGTGATCCGGATTTGCATAGGAATGCATCAGTGAGATCGTCAGCGCCTCGATGCCCGATCGGCAGAGGTCGTCGATAAGCTCGGTCGCGCGCCCGACATCGAGTTCGCGGACCACTTCGCCGCGGGCATTCATTCGCTCGGGGATGCCGCGCGTGTCCGCCAGCGAGGCGAGCGGATCGGGCTTGTCCATCACGATCCAGCCGAACAGCGGACCTGGCGTCCAAGACTTCGCGAGATGGAGCGTGTATTCGAATCCCTCGGTGACGAGCAGGCCTACGCGCGCGCCCTTGCCTTCCAGGACAGCGTTGGTGGCAACAGTCGTCCCGTGCAGCACGAGAGAGATGTCCTTCGGCGTGATGCCAGCCTTCTCGCAGATCAGCCTGACGCCGGCGGCGACGCCGATGGACTGGTCCTCGGGGGTCGATGGCGTCTTCGCCTGAAAGGTTCGTTGCGACTTCTCGTCGTGAAGCAGCAGATCGGTAAAGGTCCCCCCAACGTCCACGCCCAGTCTCATCTTCTACCCCTCTTATTCGTTTCCAGGCGGATCCCATACGGCTTGCGGGATTGCGCTTGAATGCGTATGCATTGGACCATAATTTAGGATTGGCGCGCTTCGCAAGGGGGATTTTCGGGGCGGCCTCCTGGAGATTGCTCCTGTCTCGGCGGAGCTGGAAGGGGAACGCGAATGAATGGCCGAACGCTTTACGACAAGGTTTGGGACACGCATGTGGTGCGCCAGTATGACGACGGGACGAGCTTGCTCTACATCGACCGGCATCTGGTCCAGGAGGTTTCCAGCCCGCAGGCGTTCGAGGGCCTGAGGGACACGGGCCGTTCCCTGCGGCGGCCGCAGGCGCACATTTCCGTCGCCGATCACGCCGTGCCGACACTCAATCGCGATCGTCCGTTGCCGCCGGGTTTGGCTGCCAGCCAGGTGCAGCGGTTGCGGGAAAACTCGGCGCTTCACGGCATCTCGTACATTCCGATGCGCGACCCGCGCCACGGGATCGTCCATGTCATAGGACCGGAATTGGGTTTCACCTTGCCGGGCGCGACCCTGGTCTGCGGCGACAGTCACACCTGCACGCATGGCGCTTTCGGCGCGCTCGCTTTCGGGATCGGATCGAGCGAGTGCGAAAGCGTCTTCGCAACCCAGACCCTGCGCCTGCGCAAGCAAAAGCGCATGCGCGTGAGACTGGAGGGCGAAATGCCCGACGGCGTCACCGTCAAGGACATTATCCTTGCGCTGATTTCCCGGATCGGCACGGGCGGAGGCGTGGGCCACGCGATAGAATATGCCGGGTCCACGATCGGGCACTTGTCGCAGGAAGCCCGGATGACCCTCTGCAACATGTCGATCGAGGCGGGCAGCCGTGTCGGCATGGTCGCGCCGGACGAAACGACATTCGCCTATGTTCGCGGTCGGCCGCTGGCGCCCGCCGGCGAAGTCTGGGACCGCGCTCTCGCCGAGTGGCGCACGCTGGCATCCGACGAGGACGCCGTCTTCGACAGAGAGGTGGTCATCGACGTCGCAGCGCTCGCTCCCCACGTATCGTGGGGCACCACGCCGGAAGAGACCTTGCCGGTCTCCGCCAAGGTTCCCGATCCGGCAGAGGAAGCGGACCCGGCGAAACGCAAGCGCATGGAGCGCAGCATAGCCTATATGGGTCTTACGCCCGGAACGCCGTTGACGCAAATCCCCATCGACCGCGTATTCATCGGCTCGTGCACCAACGGCCGCATCGAAGACCTGCGCCGGGCTGCCGCGATCTTGCGGGGCCGCAAGGTTTCGGAGCGGGTCACCGCGATCGTCGTGCCCGGCTCCGCAGCCGTTCGGATCCGCGCCGAGGCAGAAGGGCTCGATCGCGTCTTTCGCGAGGCCGGCTTCGAGTGGCGGGATTCCGGCTGTTCGATGTGCGTGGCAATGAACGAAGACCGCCTCTCGGAGGGCGAGCGTTGCGCCTCTACCTCCAACCGCAACTTTGAAGGGCGCCAGGGCATTGGCGGCCGAACTCATCTCATGAGTCCAGAAATGGCTGCCGCCGCAGCGATCGCCGGCCGCCTCGCCGATGTCCGGGAGATGCGTTGAACCATGGAACCATTCACGACGTTGACGAGCATTGCGGCGCCGCTGCCGGAATCCGACATCGATACGGACATCATTTTTCCCGCGCGCTTCCTGCTCCTGCTTGATCGCAAGGGCCTTGGCAAACACGCCTTCCATGAACGGCGCCATCGCAAGGACGGGGTACCGTTCGTCCTGGACACTCCGCCATGGACGCAGGCCAAGATTCTCGTTGCCCAGAGCAATTTCGGTACCGGCTCCAGCCGCGAGCATGCAGTCTGGTCGCTGACGGATTTCGGCATTCGCTGCGTGATCGCGGAAAGCTTCGGCGAGATCTTCTTCGCCAATTGCTTCAAGAACGGAATGTTGCCGATCGTCGCGCGCGGGACGGATCATGCCGCGATCATGAGCGAGGCGGAGGCCGGGCGCGACATCACGATCGATCTTGAGGCGCAGAGCGTCGTCCTGGCCGACGGCCGCGGCGTCGCGTTCGAGATCGAGCCGCATCGCAAGCGATCGCTCCTGCTCGGCCTCGACGAGATCGGCGCGATCCTTGCCGACGATGAGACGGCCATTGCCGCATTCGAAGACCGTCATCGCAGCGACAGGCCTTGGCTGTTCCTGAACAAGGACCAGCTCGCCTATTTCGACGACGCCGCCGAGGAAACCGGCTAGCCCCGGCCAGCCCCGGTTCCCGGGGCCTTGGCATTCAATCTCAACCGGCCGCGAAGCCGAACGACGAGGATGACAGCCCCATGAGCAAACCGAGCCTTCGAGCAGCACTCGAGCGCGGCAAGTTCGTTGCCGCACCGGGTATCCACGACATGATCACCGCAGTCGTCGCGAACAAGGTCGGCTTCGACTTCGTCTATGCCTCCGGATACTGGATGACGGCTTCAGCTCACGGCATCCCGGATGCCGGCATCGCCACCTACACCCAGATGCTCGATCGCGTCGCGACCCTCGTGCGCTCCTCCAACGCCAGCGTCATCGCGGACGCCGACACGGGCTATGGGGGCCTGCTCAACGTGCACCACACCGTGCGAGGCTACGAGGAGGCCGGCGTCGTAGCGATCCAGATCGAGGATCAGGTCTTTCCGAAGAAATGCGGCCACACGCCGTTCAAACGGGTGACGCCGCTCATCGACATGGTGGAGAAGATCAAGGTCGCCTGCGAAGCCCGGCGCAATCCGGAGATGCTGGTCATCGCCCGCACCGATTCGCGACAGACAGGCGGCTATGAAGAAGCGGTTCGGCGCGGAATTGCCTATGGCGAGGCAGGCGCCGACATCGTCTTCCTCGAGGCACTCGAAAGCGAGGACGAAATGCGGGACGCTTGCCGGCGGATCGCCAAACCGATGCTTGCCAACATGGCCGATGGCGGCAAGACTCCCATTCGCCCGGTGAAGCAACTGTCCGAGATCGGATATGCCATGGCGATATTTCCGGCCCTCACTGGATTGGCGGCGGCGCAGGCGGCCGAACACGCACTGCGCACGTTGAAAATCCATGGCACCTCCGACACGCCGGACGTGCCGCTGTTCGACTTTGGTGAGTTCAACCAGCTGATCGGCTTCTCCGAAGTCTGGGAGTTCGAAAAGAAGTGGGCGCGAGACGACGCGTCTGGGGGATGACCATGGCAAAAGTTGCTTGCATTGGAGCAGGACAGGTCGGTCGAGCCTGGGCAGTGGTGTTCTCCAGGGCGGGCTTTGAGGTAGCACTTTACGATCAGGTGGCGGAGCAAGTCAGTGAGCACGCACTTCCCACCATCGCGCGAATGCTGGGGGGACTGGAGGCAGCAGGCATGCTCGCCGACAATCCGGGCGAGATAAAAGGGCGGATCACTACGGCCGGTTCGATCGCCGAGGCGGTCGATGGCGCCGTCCATGTCCAGGAAAGCGTGCGCGAGAACCTGTCGATCAAGCGCGAAGTCTTTGCCGAGATCGGCGCGCACGCGCCTCGGGAGGCTCGGCTGTGTTCCTCCACGTCGGCGCTGAGGGGTTCCGAGTTCCTGACCCACATTCCCGGCCCGGAGCGGGCGATGGTCGCGCATCCCGTCAATCCGCCCTCTCACATCCCGCTGGTCGAGATCTGTGGCAGCGGTCTGACGGGAGATACAGAAATTGCCGGGGCGCGCGCCTTTTTCGAACAGATCGGGATGCGGCCGATCGTGCTGAACAAGGAGATTGACGGCTTCATCCTCAACCGGTTGCAGTACACTCTCGTGGCCGAGGCGCTTCATCTCGTGGGCGAGGGATATTGCAGCGCGTCGGATATCGACCGCGTCATGACCGATGGGCTTGCGCTGCGCTGGGCATCCCTTGGTCCCTTCGCCGTGGCGCATCTCAACGCGGCGGGCGGCTTCCGTGCCTTCGTCGAACAACTTGGCCCGATGATGCGGCGCATGGGCGAGGACGCGCGCACGGACTATCCGTGGACCGGCGAGATGGTCGAGGCCATCCATGCCGAACTTTGTGCACGCATCCCGGTCGACAGCATCGCCGAACGCCAGGCCTGGCGCGATGGGCGCATCCTGGAGACGAGAAAGCTCCAGGAGCGTTGAAGCCCGTCGCGCGAACCACATTCGCGCAAGATGCTTCAAGCGGGCGTGGCGGGTCCCTTCGTCCCCGAGCGGCTCACGGGCTGGCGGACGGTTTCACGCCAGATCAGCCGGCCGGGAACAACCTTGTCGATCGCCCTCTCGATCGGGATTTCCGGATCGTCCAGATGGAGGATTGCGAGCGTTTCCTCCACCATTTCCTCGACCGGCTGGCGGACGGTTGTCAGCCGATAGGGCCACCGCCGCGCGTCGGGAATGTCGTCGAAGCCCGCCACCATCACATCCTCGGGAATGCGCACCGAGCGCCGCTGGCGCAACACATCCATGGCCGCCATCGCCATGATGTCATTGACCGCGAAGATCGCGTCGGGAAGGTCGCCGTCGCGAAACGCACGGAGCACCGCCGCCTGGGCGCCTTCATAGGCCGACTGGCCCTCGATGACGCGGATCTCGCTGCGGGCGATTCCGGCTTCGACCAATACGTCGGAGAAGCCGCGCGCACGGTCGGCGCTGGTGGTTCCGCGCGGGTCGCCGAGGATGAGCGCAAAGCTCCTGGCTCCTGCCGCAAGGAACGAACCCGCGATCAAGCGCCCTCCCCCAACATTGTCGCAACGGACGCCGGCCGCGTCGGAGCCAGGAATGTAGCGGTTGAAAAGCACGATCGGGATACCGCGTTCGTGGCAGATGCCCGTCATGCGCGTGGAGAGCTGTGCAGCGGTCAGGATCACGCCGTCGACCTGATAGCGAAGCACGCGCATCAACGCCTCGTCGGCCTCGGCCCCGTTTTCAACAGTGAAGGTCAGCACCTGGCGTCCTTCTGCCTGCAGGCGACGCACGAGCGTGCTCAACACGGTCACGTAAAAAGGGTTGGCGAGATTGCCAATGACGACGGCAACGATGTTCGAGCGCTTCGTGGTCAGGCTCGAGGCGATCGAATTGGGAACATAGTTGAGCTTGCGCGCAGCTTCCAGGATCTTCTGGCGTTTTGCTTCGGCGATGCTGGATCCGGGTGTAAATGCGCGCGACACCGCCGACTGGGAAACACCCGCAAGAGCAGCCACGTCGAACGACGTGAAGCGGGTCTGTGATCTCTTCATTGCAATCCAAGCCTCGCCCGTGGCCGCGGCGGCCTTTGGTTCCGATTAGTCGAATGACCGGCAAAAATCCAGCCTCGGAACGAATTGACTGTTGCCTCGACCTGAACCATGATTGCATACGCATTCAGAATGAAACAAGCCGTGCTCTAGGGGGGCACGGCGACCCGCGATAATGGGAGAGGAAAATGATCAACAGGGTCGTTGCGGCCGGCGCCATGGCGCTGTCCACGCTGGTGTTGGCCGCCGTTCCGGCTTTGACGCAGGAGGCCGCCGGTGTCGAGAATGCCAAGAAATTTCTCGAACCATACCTTGCGAAACCCGTGTTCAAGGCGCCCGGGGAAGCGTTCGATGCACGCGCATGCGCGGCAGGGAAGAAGATGCTGTCCATCCCCAACAGCAGCACCAATCCCTTCCTGAAAGGTATCATCGACCGCATGAAGGCGGTCGGCAGCGAGCTCGGCCTCGAAGTCGTCGAGTGGGAAAACCAGGGCCAGCCAAGTCAGTGGGTTCAGGGTTTCGAATTCGCCATCCGCGACAAGTTTGACGTCGTCGACCTGATCTCCGGCATCGACCCCGGCACAGTGGCGCCTCAGGTCAAGGCGGCCAAGGACGCGGGTGTGAAGGTCATGACATCACACTTCTATGACCCGTCCTTCGAGCAGGCACCCGACGTGTCTTCCTCGCTGACGATCGGCTTCAACGAGGTCGGGAAGATACTCGCCAACTGGGCTATCGCCAACACCGACGGCAAGGCGAACATCCTGACCATCGTTTCGCGCGAGGTCCCGCCAACCATCCCGCTGACGGCCGGCATCGACGACGTTCTCGCGGCGAACTGTCCCGATTGCAAGATCGTTCAGGAAATCAATGTCGGCGTGACGGAATGGGCCACAAAGATCCAGCCGGCCGTGCAAGCCGCCCTCCAGGCCAATCCCGAAATCAACGTGGTGATACCGATATACGATTCGATGTCGCAATTCGTGGTCCCGGCGATGCGCCTCACGGGCAAGGCCGGCCAGGTCAAGGTCGCGACATTCAACGGCACGCCCTTCGTGCTCGACTATATCGCCCAGGGCGTGGTCGACATGAACATCGGCGAGAGCCTCGACTGGATCGCATACGCGACTGTCGATGGCCACCTGCGCGATGCCTGCGGAATGAAGAGCCCGACTGCGCTGAACGTGCCGTTCTACATCTTCGACAAGAACAACATCGCGGATGCGGGCACGCCGGCCAAGTTCGACACAGGCTATGGCGACGCTTATGTCGATGGCTTCCGCAAGCTTTGGGGTCTCGATCCGAAGTGAGCGTCGCGCCGGACAAAAGGCCGGGCATGTCCGGCACGGCACATCCGGCGGCGCAACCAGCGCCGTCGGTTCTGCGTCTCGATGGGATTGCCAAGACGTTCGGCGGCGCTCGTGCGCTGAAGGGCGTGTCCTTCGAGGTCGCGGCCGGCGAAGTCCACGGATTGCTCGGCAAGAACGGGTCGGGCAAGTCGACGCTGGTCAAGATCCTCGCGGGCTTCCATGCTCCCGACCCTGGCGGCGTGATGGAATTCGACGGCAAAGCCGTTTCCCTGCCGCTGAAGCCCGGGGACTTCCGCCGCCTCGGCATGAGCTTCGTCCATCAGAATCTCGGCCTTGTGCCCTCGCTCACCGTCTTGGAGAACCTTCGCCTTTCCAATCTGACGGCCGCTGGGCGCGGCTACATCAACTGGCAGGCCGAGCGCCGCGCCACGCGCGAAGCGCTTGCCCGGTTCGATGTGCAGCTTGATCCGGAGCAGCGCATCGATCGGCTGTCCGCCGTCGATCGCGCACTGCTCGCCATCGTGCGTGCGGTCGAGGAGATCCGCGTCGCGCGCGCAGCCACAGGCCGGCCCGGACTCGTTCTCCTCGACGAGCCGACGCCCTTCCTGCCGCGCGAGGGCGTGGAGAAACTCTTCACGCTCATGCGCAGCATCGCCAACCATGGATCGAGCGTCGTGTTCATCTCGCACGATATCGACGAGGTGATGACGATCACCGACCGCGCGACCGTGCTGAGGGACGGCGACGTGGCGGGCAGCTTCGTGACGTCCCAGGCGACGCACGAGCAGCTGGTGGAGATGATCGTTGGTCGCAAGCTCGCCCGCACCGTCCCATTGCGGTGCGCTCAGGCGGTCAGCCGCAAGCCGCGCGCGCGGCTTGAAAACGTCGCCAGCGCCAAGCTGAAAGCATCCACCATCATCGTTGGCGAGGGCGAAATCCTTGGCCTGACCGGCCTCATCGGTTCCGGCTACGAGGAACTGCCCTACCTTGCCTTCGGCGCCCGACCGACCACTTCCGGGACGCTCTCGCTGGACGAGAGCACGACGATCGAACTGAAATCGCTCACCCCCCGCAAGGCGATCGAACGCGGCCTGGCAATGCTCCCCGGTGACCGGCAGGGCGCGAGCGGCGTCGATTCCTTGCCCATCGTCGACAATATGTTCCTGCCGGATCTCGAACGCTTCTTCACCGGCTTCTTTCTGAACAACAACCGTATGAAGCGCGACGCCCGGACTTTGGGCGAAGCTTTCGAGGTTCGACCCAACGATCCCCTTCTGAAGCTCTCGGCGCTGTCGGGGGGCAACGCCCAGAAGGTGCTTATCGCGCGCTGGATGAACCGCAGGCCCAAACTGCTCTTGCTCGATGAACCGACGCAGGGAGTCGACGTCGGGACGCGCCAGCACATCTTCGCAGCGTTGCGAGCGGCGGCGGCCCAGGGAATGTCGGTGATCTGCGCAAGTTCCGATGCCGAGCAGTTGGCGGATATCTGCGACCGGGTGCTCATCTTCGCGCGCGGCGCCATCTGCAAGGAACTGGTCGGTCAGGGGATATCAAAGGATACCATCGCGGAAGCCTGCTATGCCTCGCTGGATCGCACTGCGCCTTCGCCAGTCAACGGAACTCAGCCATGACCGATGTTACCCAGACCACAACCGCCGGCGCCGGCATCAATTATGCAAGGCTGTTCGAGCGCGTCGCCTTGATCGCAGTCTGGCTACTGCTCATCGCCGGTTTCGGTCTAGCGATGCCCAATTCATTTCTCAACTGGGGAAATTTCGCGATCCTCTTTGCCTCCTATGCGCCGGCAGCGCTCCTTGCGCTGGCCATCATCGTGCCTCTGACGGCGGGCGACTATGATCTCTCCGTCGGGGCGGCGCTCACGCTCTCCTCCTGCATTATCGGCGTCCTCAATGTGTGGCACGGCCTGCCCATCTCGCTCGTCATCGCCCTTGCGCTCGGCAGCGGCGTGATCGTGGGCCTGGTGAACGCGTTCTTCATCATCTACGTGCGCATCCCCTCGCTCGTCGTGACGCTCGGCACGACCTCTCTGATGACTGGTATCGTGCAGTGGATGACGAATTCCTCGACGATCGGCGGCATCGACAATGGCCTCGTCATGGCGGTCGTCGGCGGTCGCTTGCTCGGCGTGCCCTATGCCTTCTACTACGCGATCGTCGCCGCGATCCTGATGTCCTACGTCTTCGACTTCACACCGCTCGGACGCCGTCTGCTGTTTGTCGGACGTGGCCGCGAGGTCGCGCGGCTCAACGGCATCGCCGTCGATCGGGTAAGGCTAGGCGCACTGGTGACCTCCGGTGTTCTCGCAGCGGCCGCTGGCGTACTCTATGCCGGCGTGCTCGGATCGGCCGATCCCTATTCAGGGCTGAACTTCCTTCTGCCGGCCTTCGCAGCCGCGTTCCTCGGCGCGACCACCATCCTCCCCGGACGCTTCAATCCCTGGGGCGCGATCGTCGCCGTCTACTTCCTGGCGACTGGCATAACCGGCCTGACAATGCTCGGCATCCCGCTATGGGTGACGAATGTGTTCAACGGCGGTGCGCTGATCCTTGCGGTGACGATTTCGCAGCTCACCCGCGGACGTGAGGCGAGCGACATCGGGTGACAGCTCCGATATTCCACGGGCACCCGTGCACCTGTGGAGCGCTATCTGCCGCCTGAGCTCACCACAGGTGGCGGTGTCGGATGGCCAGCCGAACGTCGCGCAACCAGGGATCCCAAAGGGCGCCGGCGCCGAGTGGCTTGAAGCATGTCGCCGACAATCGCATTCGGCGACACACTTCAAGTCTTCGCTCTTGCGCTTGTCATTATCCCAACCCGCTATGCGCTTTTTGGTCGACATGCCTTCAGGATCGCTTCGGGGATGGCGTCCTTACCCTGCGCAGATCCTCCCGTGAGCTGCTTTGAACCGGCCGGGAACGACAAAACCGGGGCTTTGGGGCGGCGGCACAGGCCGTCGCCCCTCGCGCGCTTATGTCCGCCGTTCGCCAGCGACGGGCGCCGGAGCAGGCGGCGACATAAGCAGGGAGGCGAGCAGGACCACAAAGCCCAACGCGGAGACCGCCAGCTCGAAGCCATAGTTCCAGACCTGGTCGAGGGGCGCGATCATTGCCAGGCCAAGAACGGTCCAGAGGAGCCGGGCAGCCCCGCCGAGCGGTGCGCGTGCGTGGCCGACGATGCCGCCGGTCACCAGGACCAGCGCAACAACTGAACTGACGAAAACATAGGCGATGTCGAGCCAGCTGCCCATCAGCAGCAACCCCGGCTTGTAGATGAACAGGAAGGGCAGAACATAGGCGATCCAGCCCAGCTTGAAGGCGTCGACGCTCGTCTTCATCTGGTCGCTGCCGGCCAGACTTGCGGCAGCGAAGGACGCCATCGCGATCGGCGGCGAGATCATCGACAGCATGCCGAAGTAGAAGACGAACATGTGCGCCGCGATCGGTTCGATGCCGAGCTGGGTCAGCGCCGGCGCCGCAAGCGACGCCATCAGCAGGTAGACGCCGGTCGTCGGCAGACCGGCACCAAGCACAATGCCCACCGCGGCTGTCACCAACAGCAGACCGAACAGTGTCTCACCGCCGAAATTGAGGAGATAGAGAGAGAGCGCGAAGCCGAGCCCGGTCGTGGTGAGGAGGCCAATGATCATGCCGGCGCCTGCCGTGATCAGCATGATATCGCAGGTCGTGCGGCCGGTTTCGACGATCGCCTCCACGATCCCGCGGGGCGTTAGCCGGTTCCCGCTCTTGGTGAACAGCGAAGCGGCCAGCCCGACGGCGATGATGGCGCCGATAGCGTAGACCGCTGCCCTCTCCGCGCTGGTGTTGAGGCTGAAGAGCGCGAAAACGAGCACGACGATCGAAAGCAGCGGCAGCCAGCCATCGATCAGGACCCTGAAGATGGGCACGCGTTCCAGCGTATTGAGCGATGGTATGTCGTCCCGGTGTGCGATGAAGTGAATCTGCACGTATACGGACAGATAATAGAGAATGGCCGGCAGCAAGGCCGCCAGCATGATCTCGCGATAGGGGACCTGAAGCAGCTCGGCCATCAGGAAGGCCGCAGCGCCCATGATGGGCGGCATCAGCTGGCCACCTGTAGAGGCGACGGCCTCGACAGCTCCGGCCGTCTCCGGCTTGAAGCCAGCCCGCTTCATCAGCGGGATGGTCATGACGCCCGTCGACATGACGTTGGAGACGGCGCTGCCGGAGACGGTGCCGAACAACGCCGACGCCGTGACGGCGACCTTGGCGGTGTTTCCGGGTCCCTTGCCGGCCACGCGCATCGACAGTTGGGTGAAGAACTCGCCGCCGCCAACAGCGATGAGAAGACCGCCGAACAGGACGAATACGATCACCACGAAGGCGGCGATCTGGAGGGATTGCCCCCAGATCGCGGTCGAATCCGTACCCAGGAAGCGCAGGACGTCGCCGAGCGGTTGCGGCCGGCCGACCAGCGGCCCTGGCACATAATCGCCAAACAGGGCGTAGAGGAACATCGCGGCGAAGATGATGATGAGCGACCAACCGATCACCCGGCGCATGCCTTCCATGATGAGCAAAGTGGCGAGAATGCCGATCATCATGGCCTCCGTCGGGTACATGGAGGCGCCTTCGGACAACACCGGAAAGCGAATGTAGACGTAGAGCCCGATGCCGGCCGACAAGGTTCCCAAGACGAGGTCAAGCAGTCCTTGCGCGGGCCGTTCGGGCCGGATGTTCCTGTAGAACACCACGGCGAGGGCTGCGCCCAGCATGACTGCGGCGACCTGCTCGGGATAGACGAGGAGAGCCAATCGTTGCGGTATGGACAAGATCCAGACGATCGAGAGGATCGGAACCGCGGCGGACAGGATGTCCGCCGCCACGCGAAGAATGCCACGCTCGGCGGTCAGCACAGCCATCAGTCCTGCCCGCCCTTCCAGATGCCGACGCTTTTGTAGAACGCTATGGCGCCCGGGTGGTATTCGAGGGTGCCGGGCTTGCCCATCTCGTCGGGAACGTATTCCTGCCAGATCGGCCCTGTCTCCTGGAGCGATTTTTGCCCCTCATAGAGCGCCTTGGTCACTTTGGCGACAAGCTCGTCGGGCACGTCCGCGTTGGCGAACAGCGTGTAGTCGTAGGCGAAGATCACCGTGTCTTCGCTCACTCCCGGGACCTTGTATTCACCGACGGGCTTGAGGAACGTTCCCGGCAGCTCCCCGCCCAAGACCTTTTCGTCGCCTTCCTTATAGTTGAGAAACGTCACGCCGCCGAGAATGGTATCGAACTCATAGGTGTACTGCGCGCCCGCCGTCGCGATGGTCAGGTCGGTCGCGCCATCCTTGAATGCCTGAAACTGGGCCGGGAAGTTGGCCGTCGGCACGCTGGTGACGTCGTCATAGGTCAGGCCAGCCGTCGCGAGCGACGCCCGTATGATGTAGTCCCCCAGCGAATTCGCAGGGAAACGAGGTACCCGTTTGCCCTTCAGTCCGTCGAGCGTCTTGATGCCGAGCGAACTCGGCACCATCATGCCGGCATTGAACGGAATCAGAGTTGCCACCAGCTTCAGGTTCGGAGCGGACCGCCCCTCCGACATACCGGTGCCCTTGATGGCATAGAAGGTCTGGGGATAGTTCGCGATTCCGAATTCGATACGGCCGTCATTGACCAGCGGGATATATTGCGAGGTGTTGGCCAGCATCTGGGGCCTGACCTGCAGGTTCGTCGACTGGGCCACCGTCTTGGCGATCGCGGTTGCAATCTGTTCGGTGGCGCCCCCCTGGGTCGTCGCGAGGCCGATCGTCTGAGCGAGGGCAGCGCTGGTGAGCCCGACGGATGCCAACGCGGCGATTGCTAGTTTTCTGAACATGTCCTTCTCCATTCACCTTTCTGACAGGCCGCGGCTGCATTGCAGCGGTCGCCCGCCCAATTCCGCCTCAGTCGCACTTGTCCGCCGGCGCTTCGTCGAATTTGGTCCACTTCCCGTCCTTGATCTCGATGATGTAGCCGGGCAGTTCCGCGTCGTGGCCAGCAAAGCAGATGTCGTCGCCCAGAACGCCGGTGAACTTGACGCCATCCATCGCGGCGACGATCGCAGCGCGCTCCTCCTCGAGCTTGGCCGGATCGCCGGTCACGCCGGCTTTCTCCATGATCTGCTTCATCAGGAAGAAGGTGTCGTAAGCCTGGGCGTCGGAATGATGCGCGCCCAATTTATGGATGCCGCGCCGTTCGGCCTCGGCCACGAAGGCCTCATCGAATTTTTGTGCCGCCTCGTTGCGCCCTTTCCAGAAGCCCGCGACGACCATCGTGCCTTCGCCCTCCGGTCCAAACAGCTCTGCGACATTCGGATCGGCGAAGATTTGCGAGCCGATGATCCGGCCCTTGTATCCCTGTCGGCGCAATTCCTTGATGACCTTCGAGGCCGAGTCCGGCAGCGCGGCGATAGCGACGATGTCAGGGTTCGACTGCAGGATCTGCGCGGCCTGCGCCGACATGTCGAAGCTCTTGTACTGCACTGCGATCGGGGCGCCGTGCTTGATGCCGCTCTCCTCCAGCAGAACCGGGAAAAGCTTCGTGCCGGCATTGTTCGAGACGACCTCGTCGGAGATGTAGACGATCTCGGCGGTGTCGGCCTTTATCCCCTTGTCCTTGATCGACTTCAAAAGCCGACCGAACTGCTTTCGTTCGTCCTCAGTCAAGCGCCAGGCATAGGTCTTGCCTTCCGTCAAGCCGGGCGCGGAGGCCGACGTTGGCATCATGAGGATCTTGAGCCGCTCGGCATCGTTGAAAGCGACGGACGTTTCGCCGGATGACAACGGCCCGACGATAGCCAGAACCTGGTCATCCTGGGCAAGCTTGCGCGCCCCGACCGATGCCTGCTTGGGGTCGCCGCCTGTGTCGAAACGAACGAGTTCGATCTTCTTGCCGTTGATGCCGCCCGCATCGTTGATCTCCTTGACGGCGATATCCGCGGCCGCGACCGCGGTTTCGCCCGTCACCTTCAGGGGACCGGCCGTGACCACGATGTTTCCGATCTTGATGGTCTCCTGCGACCAGGCCGTGCTTGCGAGCATCGACAATGCCGCAACACCGAGCAGTGACTTCAGTCTCATTGCCGTTCTCCATTTTGGATTTGAGCCCTCACGCATGGACAGTTCCCGTGAGGGGAGAGTTACCGTGACCGCCGCCGAGATAGGCTTCGGTCAGAGCCGTGTTTTCGCCGAGCGCTCGGGCACTATCGGCAAGCACCACCGAGCCAAGCTCGAGCACATAGCCCCGCGCCGCGACTTCCAGCGCCATCGTGGTGTTCTGCTCGACCAGCAGAATGCCGATGCCGCTGTTGTTGAGCTCGACGATCAGGTCGAAAAGGCGCGACACGAACAGGGGCGACAGGCCGAGCGACGGCTCGTCGAGCATGATGAGGCGCGGCCGGCCGACCAGGGCGCGGCCGATGGCGAGCATCTGCTGTTCACCGCCCGATAGCACGCTCGCCTTCATGTCGCGGCGCTGCGCAAGGTTGGGGAAGCGGTCGTAGATGGCGTCGAGGTCGCGGGCGACTTCGCGGTCCGAGCGCAGATAGACGCCCATCTGGAGGTTCTCGTGCACGGTCATGGAAACGAATATCTGCCGGCCCTCGGGCACGAGCATCATACCCGAGCGAACGCGGGCCGCCGGGCTCGAAAGAGTCAGATCCATGCCGTCGTACACGATGCGTCCGCCACTCGGACGCACCGCGCCCTGCAATGCGCGCAGCAGCGATGTCTTGCCCGCGCCGTTGGCGCCTAGCACGGTGACAATCTCACCCTCGCCGACGGCGAGACTGACGCTCTTGACCGCATGGGTGCGTCCGTAGCGTACGTCGAGAGCCGAGACGTCAAGCAGCATGCTCGGCCCCCCTTGCAGCACGACCGCTGCCCAAATAGGCCTCCAGCACCGCCGGGTCGTCCTGCACCCCCGCGGTGGGGCCGTCATAGATCCTTTTGCCGAAGTTCAGCACCACCGCGTGGTCGCACAGGCTGCGCACAAGGCTCATGTCGTGTTCGACCACCAGCAGTGTCACGCCTGTTCTCGCGACCTCCATGAGGAAATCACGCAGGTTGGCCGTTTCGGTGTGGTTGAGTCCCGCCGCCGGCTCGTCGAGCAGAAGTATCTTCGGACGCGAGACCAGCGCCCGAGCCACTTCGATCTTCTTGCGGATACCGTAGGGTAGTGTCGCGACCACCTCGCCGGGATAGGTGTGGAGCCCCATCGATGCGAGGAATGCCTCTGCCTCGCGTCGCCACTTGGATTTTCCGAAAAGCGACAAGGGCGTGAGCATGTCCCGCGCCCCGCCTGCCCTGGCGTGCTGCCCGAGCATCACGTTTTCGACGACCGACAGATGCGGCATCAGGCGGATGTTCTGAAAACTGCGCGCGATGCCGAGGCCGATCCGGGACCGAGATGGAAGGACGGAGATATCCTGGCCGTCGAGCCTGATCTCCCCGGAGGACGGTTTGTATACGCCCGAGATGAGGTTGAAGATCGTCGTCTTTCCAGCGCCGTTCGGCCCGATCAGAGCCATGCGGGCACCCTGCGGCACCTCGAACGACACATCGGTAATGACGGCGAGACCGCCGAAGTTCTTTGAGATGCTGGCGAGGGACAGAAGCGGCTGACTCATGCCGTCGCCTCGCGCGGGGAGCGGGCGATGCGGCGGAAACGCAGCCGCTCCACCATCGTGCGCGTCACCAGTCCTTCCGGACGCAGGACCATCATCGCTATGGTGATCGCGCCGAGAGTGATGAAACGCCATGAATCGTCCGGCGCCGATATCTGTCCTTCGATGCCGAACAGATTGGCCAGGAGTTGCTTGAGGGCCGGAAGCGCCGAGCGTAGGACCTCGGGCAGAAGAGTGAAGAAGGTGGCGCCGGCAAGCGGGCCCCATGCGGTCTGCGTGCCGCCGAGCAGCACGTAGAGCAAGACGTAGATCGACACCAGGGCATTGAAACCCTGAATTTCGACGAAGCTGAAGGTGTGGGCGTAAAGGCCGCCGGCCAGCCCCGCCAGCGCGGCGCCGACCGCGAAAGCGGTCACCTGCACCCCACGGACGTTCACGCCCATCAGATCGGTCACCACCTCGTCGTCATGGGTCGCGCGCATCGTCAGGCCCAGACGCGTCGACATCAGGTAGAAGACGAAAACTATGACCCCGGCCGCCACGATCACAGGCACCTGCCAGTCGATGAAGGCCGGCACAGACATGCCCGTCGCTCCGCCCAGCGTCTCCGAGTTCAGGATGAGGCCGGCCACCACCTCGGCGAAAGCAAAGGTCGCCAGAACCAGATAGACGCCCCGCGTGCGCAGGATGGGGAACGCGATCAGGAAGCCGATCGCCCCGGCCACGAGCATTCCCACGCCGATGGTCACCGGCACGGGCAGATCGTAGCTCGCCGAAAGAAACGCGGCCGTGTAGGCGCCCAGCGCCTGGAAGCCGGCGCCGCCCAGATTGAGCTGGCCGGTCGCGACTGGAAGGAAGATGCCATAGGCGAAGATGATGTTGATCGAGAGGATCGAAAGAATGCCTGCCCAATAGCCACTCATGCTCACAGCTTCCCCTTGCCGATCGAATGATGGCCGAAGAGGCCCTGCGGACGTATGAGCAGCGTCACCAGCAACAGCCCCCATACGGCCACCTGAACAGTATCGGCACCAAAGAAATGGATGGTCATCGTCTCGGTCAGACCCACGATGAGACCGCCGAGAACAGCGCCCCAGATCGAGCCCAGTCCACCGACCACCATGCCGGCAATGGCCTTGGTTCCGATGTCTTCGCCCATCTGCGGCGAGACCTCACCGTAGTTGACGGCGAACAACACGCCGGCCAGGCCGCACAACAGGCCTGTCAGCATGAAAACGATCGGCACCACGCGATTGGTGTCGACGCCGAGGATGTTGGCCGCATCCGGGTTCTCCGCGATGGCGCGCAGGCCACGGCCGATGCGGCTCCTGCGCAGCAGGGCGGTGAGGCCAAACACGATACCGACGACGATGACCAGGCTAACGACTTGCGGAATGCGGAAAAAGAGGCCGCCGATCGTCATCGTCAGATCGGCACTCGGCCCGGGAAAGCGCTGCGCGTCGGTGCCATAGCCGATACGAACGAGATTCTCGAGCACCAGCAGAAAGCCAAGCGAGGAAACCAGCGGGATGGCGTGTTCGGTCGAGTCGCCATATTTGGTCTTCAGATAGCGGAAGGTGAATCGCTCCACGACCAGCGAAGCCAGGATCGCGACGCCGATGCCGCAAGCCAGTGCCAACGGCCACGGCAAGGGTCCGGACAATCCAAACGGAACTCCCCAATAGGCAAGAGCCCACCCCAGCATGCCGGCAAGCATGAACAGGGTGGGGATGGTGAAATTGAGAAAATTGAGAACGCCGATCGTCAGCGTGAACGCCACTGCCACCGTGACATAGACACTGCCCAGCATGACGCTGTTGATGATCTGCTGGATCAACAACACGGTCGTGCTCCCCTACAAACTGACGTCGATGTATACATCAATGCTCCGCGTCATAGCCGCCGTTTGGATACAAATTGCGGGCTAGAACTGGCCATTCGCACGCGAGTGCCGCCTTGCAGAGCGGCCCCGGCCAATAGCCCTGCGCGAGCGCGACCCGCCCTCGCAGCGTTGAATACACCGTTCTCGTTCCCGCTCGCCACGACCCAAGATGCCTTGGATCGCTTGGATTTCTTACAGGCGTGGGCCGTTTTCAGCCTCTTCTGCCAAGCTTTTCCGCACGCGAACGCGCTTAACGAAATGGATCGCCATGCGCCTCATCGCTCGGTTTCTCATCAAGACATTCGATCCAAAATTCTATTGATATGTCCTGACAATATGTACACAATGAAATCGCTATTTGATGTTGTCAAGCGGGACGTTCGAAAGGCCAAGGGGAATGAGTGCATACAATGAGAGGGTGCTGATCGCGGGCGCTGGCCCGGTTGGGCTGGTTGCGGCGTGCGCCCTCGCAGAAGCGGGAATTCCGGTCACGATCGTGGAGGTGAGCCGTGAGTTGCCAAGGGATCTCCGTGCCTCGACCTTTCATCCCCCAACGCTGGACATGCTTGAGCGTTTCGACGTCAGTGCGCGGCTCGTCGAGCAGGGTCTCGTCTGTCCGCAATGGCAGTTCCGCGACCGTGGCGAAGGGATTGTTGCGACCTTCGATCTGGGCCTCCTCGCCCAGGACACGAACCACCCGTATCGCTTGCAATGCGAACAATGGAAGCTGACGGAACTGCTGCGCGCCCGGCTGGAAGCGTCGGATATGGTGGAAATCGTCTACGAAGCCGAAGCCGTTTCGGCGCGGCAGGACGACGAGGGAGTCACTTTGACGGTCCGGCGGCCGGATGGCTCGCTCGACCATCTGTCGGGCCGATACTTGATCGCGGCGGATGGCGCGCGCAGCGCGATCCGCAAGGCGCTCGATATCGCCTTCGAGGGGCAGACGATCCCGGAGATCTTCCTCTCGATGTCGACGCATTTCCTGTTCGACGAAGCGATCCCCGATCTCGCGCCGATCGCCTACCTGACCGACCCGAATGAATGGGCGGTGCTGTTGCGCACGCCCGCCTTGTGGCGCGTGCTTTTGCCCACGGATCCGAACCAGAGCGAGGCCGAAATCAAGGATCCCAAGACGATGGAGAAGCGCTTGCAGGCACTGTGCCCGCAGAACGGCGCATATGACATCGTCCACGCGACCGCCTACCGCGTGCACGAGCGCGTCGCCGCGAATTACGTCGCCGGCCGTATCTTCCTGGCGGGAGATGCGGCCCATGTGAACAATCCCCTCGGCGGCATGGGCATGAACGGCGGTATCCATGACGCCATCAACCTGACGGACAAGCTGGCCGAGGTCTGGAAGGGCGCGCCGCTCGACACGATGGCGCGCTACGAGCGTCAGCGCCGCAAGGTGGCGCTGGAGACGGTTCAGGCCCAGACCTTGCGCAACCGTCGCATGATGGCGGAGCGCGATCCTGAGGCGCGCAGAGCCTACCACGACGAGTTGCGGGCGACCGTCGCGAACGCGGAAGCACACCGCGCCTATCTCCTGCGCTCGTCGATGATCCAGTCGTTGCGCGATCTCGAGGCCGTGGCGTGACGGCCCGCCATTCTTTCACAAACAGTTCGGGGAAGTCTGATGGTCGATAGTCTTGGTTACCGCATGAAATTCGGCGTCATCGCGCCATCCACCAATACCTCGGTTCAGCCCGAATTCGATTCGATGCGGCCGGTCGGCGTCACCAATCACTTCTCGCGCATCGTCATTCCCGATGATCCAGTGAATTCCGATGAGGATTTCAACGAGCTCGTCTTGCGCATTCGTGCCGCGACCATGGACGCCATCGATGCGGTCAAGACCTGTTCGCCGGGCGCCCTGATCATGGGCATGTCTGCCGAGACCTTCTGGGATGGCAAGGATCGTGCAGACACGCTCAAGGCCCAGGTCGAGGAGCGTGCCGGCATGAATGTCGCAATGGGCTCGGATGCGTGCCAGGCGGCGCTCACCAGATTCGGCGACATCAAGAGGATCGCGGTCGTGACGCCTTACATGCCGATCGGAGACGAGCAGGTGCGCCGTTTCTTCACCGACTGCGGCTACGAGGTGGTCACGGTGAAGGGGCTGAAATGCAAAAGCCCCATGCTTATCGCGCACGAGACCGAGCAGACACTGCGCGACGCCATCGTCGAGGTCAACGATCCGTCCGTCGAGGCCATCGTGCAAGCCGGCACCAATCTGGCCATGGCCCGCGTCGGCGCCATCGCCGAGTTCTGGCTCGACAAGCCGGTGATCGCCATCAACACGGCGACCTACTGGCACGCCCTGCGCATGAACGGCATCGACGACAAGGTGCAGGGCTTCGGCTCTCTCCTGTCGCATCACTAGCCCGAGGCCGCCATGGACTACGATTTTGTTCCGCTGCCGCGCAGAAAGCCGCTGAAATGGCCCGACGGCAAGCGCCTGGCCATAATCCTGACGACGAATTTCGAGTATTGGGACAAGGTCCAGAAAACGGACAAGAAATACTATCCGGGCGGCCCCGGCATCGTGGGCGGCGACCTCCCCGGCAACGTCTACGACAATCCCAATTTCACTTGGCGCGAATATGGCCAGCGCGTCGGGGTGTGGCGCATGTTCGATGTTTTCGACGCCGAAGGCGTGCCGTCGAGCTGCACGATGAACGCCAAGATGGCGGTCGAGCGTAAGGAAGTGATCGAGGCCGCGCTCTCGCGCGGGTGGGAGGTCGTCGCCCACAACTACGTGCAGGATGAACTCCTGACCGACCACATGTTCGACGAGAGCGCCGAGCGCGAGGTCATCCGCCGCACGCTCGACATCTATCGGCAGGCGGTCGGCAAGCCCGCCAAGGGATGGCTGTCGTCGTCGCTGCGCTCCACGCTGAACACGATCGACATCCTTGCCGAGGAGGGCCTGATCTTCATCACCGACCTGCTCAACGACGACCAGCCCTATTTGGTGCGGACCCGCAGCGGCAAACCGATGGTATCGATCTCCTACACGTCGGAGGTCAACGATTTCTCGTTCTTGCGTCAAGGTCTCACGGTCGAGACCGGCTTCATGATGTTCAAGGAGCAATTCGATTGGCTCTATGATGAAAGTGCAACGTCAGGTCGCTTCATGAACATCGGACTCCACCCCCATGTCATAGGCCAGCCGTTCCGCATCCGTGCGCTGCGCGACTTTATCCGCTACGCAAAGCAGTTCGAAGGGGTCTGGTTCGCGACCAGGGAGGAGATCGCAGAATGGTATCTTCAGAACCATCAGGATCACATCGGGCCGAACCGGACATGAGTTCATCCGACGGGTCGAGCATGGGCGAATCGCTGGAGATCCGGATCAATCCGGAGTTGGTCGCGCGGCTGCGCCGCACCGAGAACGAGCGCCCGGCCGACCGAGCCTATGACGGGATTCGCGAGGCGATCCTGACGGGCGTATTGAAGCCCGGCGAGCATTTGCGCGAGGAGCAACTCGCGACGATGACCGGGACCAGCCGAACTCCGGTGCGCGAGGCGCTGCGTCGTCTCGTCGCCGAGGGCCTGGCAACGGCAGAAAACCGGCACCGCTTCGTGACCGACTTCTCGTACGAGGAAGTGGTCATCGTCTTCGAACTGCGCGCCAAGGTGGAGAGCTACGCCGCGGGCGTGGCGGCGGCAAAGATCACGGACGAGGAATTGAAGCGGCTGGAGCGCATCATCCATCACATCGACCAGATCGATCCTGCCGGCGGCGTCGACGCGGTTCATCGCTTCATAACCCTCAACTCGGATTTCCACGGAACGATCGTCCAGTCGACGCGCTCGCGCCAGTTGAAGCTGATGACGGCCCAGGCGATCTCGCTGCCGCTGGTGCTCATCAAGCAATTCGTCTGGGACCAGAGCATCAACATCGCGCGCTCGAACGCACAACACCGCGACATCCTGGCTGCCCTCAGCCAGCGCAACGCCGAATGGGCCGCGACCGCGATGGCGGCGCACATCCTTTCGACCAAGCCCAGGCCACGGAGTGCCCAACCGTCCGGGTGAAGGACGGGCGCAGACGTCGGCAACGCCTGTGCGGGGCAAAGCTATTTTTAGGACGAGGTGCAAGTGAGGACCGGACGGGGAGCAATGATCGACGATCCCAAACGGATCACACCGGGGCGTTGCGCTGCGCCGGTCGGGGACGAATTGCAGGGGAGCGGCGGCAGGGCAGAATGAGCCAGACCTTCCCCTCACTCGACGGCCGAGTCGCGATCGTCACGGGCGCGTCGCGTGGGCTTGGCCGCGAAATGGCGCTGGAGTTGGCAGCTGCCGGAATGTGCGTTGGTCTCTTTGGAGCAGGCGAAAGCGCGGCCCTCGAGGAGGTTAGAGAGGAAGCCCACCGTCTCTCGCGGGGTCGTGCGATCGCTATCGCCGCCGACGTCGCGGATTATGCAGCCTGCGAGGCCGCCGTGGCGCGCGCCATTGCTGTATTCGGCCGGGTCGACGTACTGATCAACAATGCCGGCCTGGGCATGCGGCTCATCTCGGAACGTTTCAACACCGAGCCGACCAAATTCTGGGAAGCCTCTCCACAGAGCTGGCGGCGTATCGTCGAGACCAACGTCATCGGCGCATTCAACATGGCGCGCGCCGTGGTTCCGGGCATGGTCGCGCGGGGCTTCGGCAAAGTCATCAACATCTCGACCAGCGACCAGACGATGGTTCGCCGCGGTTATTCGCCCTATGGGCCTTCGAAGGCCGCTCTCGAGGCCGCCTCGCGTGTCTGGGCGCAGGACCTCAACGGCACCGGCGTCGATGTCAATGTCTACCTGCCGGGAGGCGCGGCCGATACCGATCTCCTGCCGCCCGGTGAGGGCAAGAAGGGGGCGGACGGCAATCTCCTCCCGGCTTCGATCATGCGGCGCGGCATCCTGTGGCTCTGCGCAGACGAGTCGAACGGCACGACCGGGGCCCGCTTCATCGCGCGGCTCTGGGACGAAGCGCTCCCGGTCGCGGAAGCGGCCGCAGGCGCGCGCGTCGCCTCGGTCGCCAAACCCGTCATCATGTGAGGCATGCGATGTTCGATCTGGGCGGCACGACACTCGAAAAGATCATCGACCTCGACCCCTTCCGCCTGCCGCTCGACTTCCTGATCCCGTCGGCCGATATCGAGGCGCTGCGACCGCATCGCTCGCTTCTCGAGCAGCACCATCTCGACTTCGAGACGGGAGAGGCCCTGCTCGGTCTTCACAGCCTGCTGCTGCGCGCCGGCGGATTGACCATCCTCATCGACACATGTGTCGGCGAGCACAAGGCGCGTCCGCGCCGGGTCGACTGGCACGAACGCGCCGACACGGGATATCTGCTGCGGCTGGCAAAAGCCGGCGTGGCGCCTGAAGACGTCGATATCGTCCTGTGCACTCATCTGCACGCAGATCATGTCGGCTGGAACACGCGGCTGGAGAACGGGCGCTGGATCCCGACTTTTCCCAATGCGCGCTATCTGGTCGGCAAGGCCGAGATCGACCATTGGCAGGCCGAGGACGAGCGCAGCCCAGGAAGTCACAATCACGGCGCTTTCACGGACAGCGTGCTTCCCATCCTCGAGGCCGGGCTCTTGGAAAAGGTCGAGGACGGGTTTGAAATCGGGCGCGGGGCCCGGCTGCTCTGCCTGCCCGGGCATTCACCCGGACAAGTCGGCCTTTGCCTCGACTGTGGGCGCAGCAGCCGGGCGTTCTTCTGCGGAGACGTGGTGCAGACGCCGGTGCAGGTGCTGCGGCCCGACTGGTCGAGCCGGTTTTGTTTCGACCCCGCGCTCGCTTCGCGCACACGCACCGAGCTCTTCGAGCTGGCGTTGGAGACAGATTCGCTGATCATTCCGGCGCATCTGCGCGGTGCCCTCGCCATGCGGGTCACCCACGAGGCCGGCGGCTATCGCCCCGAGTTCATTTCATGATCGCACTCACCCGGCGGCGTTCACTCCAGCGTCGGCTTGGCTCGGCGAATATGCATGACGTAGGTCATCTGCTCGGCCGGGTGCCAATTGAACGACGCGATCAGCACGCCACTTTCCGTCAGGTAGCGACGCAGGAGCTGCAGCGACCAAGAGCCGGGCAAAAGCCCCAGATGACGGCCAACTTCCGGCGGCATCGGAAGAGCGCGGATTTCCTGCACGGCCTCCTCGATCAGCCCCTCGGAGTGCCGCTCCAGGAGCGAGAAGAATGGCCCCTGATGGCCTTCGAGGAGCGGTATGACGTGCTCGAAGCGCCCGGGAATGTAGCTCTGCACGAAGCAGATCGGCTTGCCACCCGGAGCCGTCCAACGGACGCCGCTGACTTCGAACCACTCCTCGCCGGCGAGACCGCCGACGAGCTCGGCCAGTTCGGGCGAGAGAGTGATGCGCTTGGTGTCGAGAATAACGAACCATGTCTCGACAGCGACCTGGAACAATTCCTCCAGAGAACCGAAGGATTGCTGGAAGGTGGTTTGCGGCTTGTTGGAAACGACCCTCGTGCCGACGCCTTGCCGACGCTCGATATAGCCGTGCTCACGGAGATAGCGCAGCGCCTCCCGGATGGTGAAGCGACTGGTTACGAACTCGGCTGCGAGTTCGATCTCGGTCGGGATCAGGCTGCCAAGCGGGTAGACACCATCGATCACCCGCTCCTCGAGGATCTTCTGGATACGGGCGTATCGCGGACCGTCGGCGTCCGTCTCGATTGTGGATTTCTCCTCTGGCATTGCCCGCCTTTTCCATCGAATCGCGTCCGTCCGTACGGACCTGATCGGCGATTTTCCTGCACTGCAACCTGCCGCGCAAGTCGGGCAAAAGATCGCGCCGTTCACGGTGGCATCCGGGCAGGGTCACGGCTCCGATCAAATGTCTGGACAAAGTGCAGCAATTGTGCACAGAAATGTCGACAATGGCCCGCTCGACGGCGCCCCATTAAAGGAACGAAACGCCAGTGACCGCCCGGCATCATTCCACCTATGCGCCCCGCGCCAAGCTGGGTCTGATCGTACCGCCCACCAACACGGTCAATGAAGCGGAGTGGTCGCGCATGATGCCGCAGGGTGTCACCTTCCACACCCATCGAATGCCGCTGCACGCCGACACGACCAGCGAAGCCGGCAAGAAGGCGCTGATGGACGACCTCGACAACGCCTTCGGCATGCTCAGGCAGTCTCGGGTCGACGCGATCGCATATGCGTGCACGGCCGGCTCGATGATCAACCCGGTGCAGTCGCTGCCCGATAGCCTGAGCGCGCGAACGGGCGTTAAAGCGGTGACGAGTTCAGCGGCGATCGTGGCCGCGTTGAAGGCGCTTGGGGCAAAGCGGCTCTCGGTCGCCACTCCCTATGCGGACCGTGTGAACGAGCACGAGACCCATTTCCTCGAGGAGAACGGGTTCAGGGTCGAGCAGACAATCGGCCTCGGGATCGGCGCCAATGGGCCTGCTGAATACGTCCGCATCGCCGAGACGCCGCTCGACAAGGTCGCCGACCACGCTCGTGCCGCCTTCGTACGGGGCTCGGACGCGCTGCTGATCACCTGCACCGATTTTCCCACCCTGCCGCTCGTTGCCGGACTCGAATCCGAACTGGGCGTCCCGGTGGTCACATCCAACCAGGCGACCTTCTGGGCGATGTTGCGCGCAACCGGCATCGAGGATCGCTTCGAGCAGTTCGGACGCCTGCTCGCCAACCACTGACAGACAACGAAAGAAACGAGAGCATGGCCGACCCCGCCCTCAAGAAAGCCCTCAGGAACAATGAGTTCATTCTCGCCCCGGGCATCTTCGACCTGATTTCGGCGCTGATTGCCGATCGCCAGGGTTTCAAGGCGCTATATGTCACGGGCTATGGCACCGTCGCCTCCTATCTCGGCCTGCCGGACGCCGGAATCGCAACCTATCGCGACATGATCGAACGCATCGCGCAGATGGTGAAGATGACGTCGAAACCGATCATCGCGGACGGCGACACGGGCTATGGCGGGCTGCTCAACGTTCGCCACACGGTCCGCGGCTATGAGGATGCCGGCGTGTCCGCGATCCAGCTCGAGGATCAGGAATTTCCAAAAAAATGCGGTCACACGCCGAACCGTCGCGTCGTGCCGCTGGAGGACATGGTGCGCAAGATCGCGGTCGCCGTCGATAGCCGCCGCAGCGACGACTTCCTCATCATCGCCAGGACGGATTCGCGGACTTCGCTTGGCATTGACGAGGCCATCCGCCGCGGCAAGGCCTTTGCCGAGGCCGGCGCCGACGTCGTTTTCATCGAGTCGCCCGAGTCGGAAGACGAGATGCTGAAGGTGGCGGCTGAGATCGACGCGCCGCTCTTTGCCAACATGGTCAATGGGGGCCGCACGCCGCTCCTTTCAGCCGAGAAACTGCACGAGATGGGCTACTCCATCGCGATTCATCCGGCGATCGGCTTTCTTTCGGCGGGAGCCGCTCTCCAGCGAGCCTATGCCGATCTCGTCGCGAATGGCGAGACCTCGGCCGCCATCGAGCTTTACTCCTTCGCGGAGTTCAACGAGCTTCTCGGCTTTGAGGACGTCTGGGCGTTTGAGAAGAAGTTCGCACAAGTCTGACCGGAGGCCGACATGACCGACGATCTCGCCGAGAACTACAAGCGCGCTTACTCCAACAAGGTGGGCTTCGGGAAAAACCCCGCGCTGGTGCTCATCGATTTCGCCCATGCCTATTTCGACAGGGACTGCGATCTCTACGCCGGCGTCGAAGACGCGCTCGCCTCGGCGCTCAGGGTGCGCAAGGCGGCTCACGAAGCCGGCATCCCGGTCATCCTGACCGAGGTGAGTTACCAGCCCGGCGGTATCAATGGCGGCCGCTTCTTCGAGAAGGCCAAACCGCTGAAGGCGTTCGTGAAGGGTAAGCGCACCGCCGAATTCGCCGACGGTCTCGTGCCGAGGCCCGACGAGATCATTGTAACCAAGCAATATCCCAGCGCTTTTTTCGGCACCTCTCTTGCCGCGACGCTGACAGCGGGAGGCGTCGACAGCGTTATCCTGACCGGGCTCACTACCTCAGGCTGCGTGCGCGCAAGCTGCGTCGACTCCATGTCCTACGGTTTCCGCACCAGTGTCGTGCGCGAAGCCTGCGGAGACCGTCACCCTGCTCCCCATGAAGCAAACCTGTTCGACATGAACGCGAAATACGCCGACGTGGTCTCCGAGGAGGAAGTCCTGGCCTTCCTCCAATCCCTGCGGGGGCGGAACGACAAATGACGCGCAGCGTCGCTATTCTGGGAGGCGCAGGCGGTATCGGTCGTGCCGTGGTCGCTGCGCTGAAGGAAACCGGCGACGACGTGATCGTCCTGGACCTGTCGGCATCCCTGGAGCGTCATCGCCTGGATGTGCCGTGCATCCCTATCGATGTTCTGTCCGAAGCCGCCATCGATGCGGCGGTCGCTCGGCTGCGACGTGAGCGGCCGGCGCTCGATGGCTTCGTCAACCTCGCCGGCTTCAACGCGAGCATCCAGCCCCTGTCGGAAACGACGACTGAGTATTTCGACGATGTGATCGCTGGCAACCTGCGCGGCGCGTTCCTGTCCACCAGGGCGATCATGCCGCTGATGTCGCAGGACGGCAGCGTCGTCATGGTGGCGTCCGGCCTCGCCCGCTTCATCAGACCGGGCTACGGCTCCTATGCCGCCGCCAAGGCCGGGGTCATAGCTCTCGCCAATACGTTGGCGCTCGAATTCGCGCCGAAGGTTCGGGTCAACACGGTGGCTCCGGGGTTGGTCGACACCGCCTTCCTGCGCGGCGGCACCGGTCGTTCCGACGAGGCGGGCGAAAGCGTCGTGAATCTCGGGCCCTATCTGAGCGCCATCCCGTTGAGGCGCCTCGCCGAGCCGGAGGATATCGTGGGGCCCATTCGTTTTCTCCTCGGCCCCGATAGCGGCTACATGACCGGTCAGGTGCTCTGGATAAACGGCGGCGCTTACATGCCCTAGTGAGCGATCCGGGGGCCTTCATTTCACGTTCGTAAGATCTCGGGCTGACGTTCTAGGCGGATTTCGAGCTCGAGACGATAGTCAAAGCTAAAGCGTTGCCGGGGTCCCGATTCCGAAAATCTTTCACGGTGTGGTATCGCGAATGCGTGATGGGACACCGGAAGGAGACAGCCCAATGATCACGCCCGCCCAATGTCGAGCCGCCCGAGCGCTGGCCGAGCTTACACGCGGCGCCCTCTCCCGCATGGCCGGCATCGACGAAGATGCGATCGAACGCTTCGAGCGCAAGATCGACGAACCGGATGGGCAGACAGTGGCCAGGCTGCAAAATGCACTGGAAGAGGCAGGCGTCGTGTTCATCGCCGAAAATGGCGGGGGCGCTGGCGTTCGACTGAAGTTCAACAGCTCCGTGACGCGGCGCCTCGGGATCCTCGAGGGGGAAGGCGGTATCGTCCGCAACGACGATGTGCCGTGAGGACCTGTCAGCTCGCCGGCTTTTCCGCACTGCTAAGCCGTTGCGCATCGGACGCGCCGGCAAGTGTTGCCTGAGGCGGCCATTGGGAAAACCGCCACTTGCCGTCGCCGTCGGGAGATACGCAACGCTGCCCGACGTCATCAGCATGTACGGACACGATTAACGGATGGTTGATACGCCGAAGGGGTGATGTCGAATCCTTTCCTATGGACACCCGGTGCGTTATCCTGACGGCTATTGCGCTCCGAACTTGAGCGGGTGAGCCGGAGGTGGACATCGGCGACTGGCTACGCGGTCTCGGCCTGCCATCCTATGAGCAGGCGTTTCGCAGCCATGCCGTCGACATGGACGTGCTGCCGCTCCTGACCGTCGACGATCTAAGGGAGATCGGCGTCGCGGCCGTCGGCGACCGGCGCAGGATTCTCGATGCGATAAAGCTCCTGCAGGGGGGAGCGGGGGAACATGCCCCCCGCGGTTCGGCCGAGCGCCGTCAACTCACCCTCGTCTTCGTCGACCTCGTCGGATCGACCGAGTTGAGCGCCCGACTCGATCCGGAGGAACTCGGGGAAACCCTGCATTCCTTCCGGGATCTCGTGGCCAGGGAAATCGTCCGCTTCGAGGGGCATGTCGCCAAATTCCTGGGAGACGGCGTTCTTGCCTATTTCGGCTGGCCTCGCGCCAGCGAAAACGCAGCTGAACGGGCCATACGCGCCGGCCTGGCGATCACGAAAGCTCTCGCCGAAACGGCTGGGCGGTCGGGCGAGCGTCTTTCCGCCCGCGTTGGAATAGCAACCGGGCTCGTCGTCGTCGGCGACCTCATCGGTGCGGGCGCGATCCGGGAGGAGGTAGCGGGAGACACACCCAACCTTGCAGCCCGCCTGCAACAGGTGGCCCATCCCAATAGCGTCGTCATCGCGGAAAGCACCCGCCGCCTGGTCGGCAGCCTGTTCGAGCTTGCCGGACCCGATGCTTACAACCTCAAGGGGTTCAGCGAGCCTGTGAACGCATGGCTCGTCGTCGGCGAAGGCGGTGCGGACAATCGGTTTGAAGCTCTTCACGGCGCGGAACTGTCGCCCCTTGTTGGACGCAGCGAGGAACTCGAACTGGTCCTGTCGGCATGGGGGCAAGCCAAGCAGGGAGAAGGGCAAATCGTCCTGATCCGCGGCGAGGCCGGCATTGGCAAATCGCGACTGGTCCACGCGCTTCGCGAGGCGCTCAAGGCCGAACCGATCACGTGGGTAGGCTACGACTGCTCGCCTCAGCACGGCAGCAGCGCTCTTCATCCGTTCATAACGCAAATAGAACGGAGCGCGCAATTCGTGCCCGGCGACACCTGGGAGAAGCGCCTCAAGCTCCTCGCTTCGTATCTTCGGGAGTGCGTCGAGGACGTTTCAGGCGACGAGATCGCATTATTCGCGGATCTTCTCGGCATCTCGAATGGCGTCAGCGTTCCGGACATGTCGCCGGAAGAGAGAAAGGCGCAGCTCTTCCAGACCTTGCTTGCGCAGTTGGAAGGCATGGCAAGGCGCAGTCCGCTCCTCATGGTCCTGGAAGATGCGCACTGGCTGGACCCGACCTCCGGCGAGCTCTTCGATCAGATGGTCCGGCGCCTGCGGTCCCTGCCCGCGCTGCTGGTCGTTACTTCCAGGCCAGGTTTCTCGCCGAACTGGGCGGAGCTGCCGCAAGTCACGTCCGTTGAATTGGAGCGGTTGCCGCCACTCCAGGCCAAGTCGCTCGTCGAGCGCGTCGCGAAAGGCAAGGCCATTCCGCCCGTGGTTCTAAACCAGATCCTTGAAAGGACGGAGGGCGTGCCGCTCTTTGCTGAGGAACTCACTCGGGCGGTTCTCGAAACCGGCCTGCTCCGCGACTGCGGCGATCGCTACGCGCTCTCGGGCCCGCTGCCTTCGCTCGCCATTCCGGCAACGCTGCAGGATTCGTTGATGGCGCGTCTCGACCGTCTCGCTCCGGTCAAGGAGATCGCCCAGATCGGAGCTTGTATCGGCCGCGAGTTCGACCACCAGGTGCTTGCTGCCGTAGCGCCCCTCTCCGAGGACGATCTCGGCGCGGCGCTCGAACGTCTCGCCGATGCGGGGATCATCTTCAGGCGCGGAACGGCTCCGGCGGCGAGCTATGTCTTCAAGCACGCCCTGGTGCGCGATGCCGCCTACGGAAGCCTGCTCAAGCGCCGGCGCCAGGAGCTGCATGAGCAGGTCGCCTCGGCCCTCCTCGAACAATTCCCCCAGCTTATCGAAGCGCAGCCTGAGCTCGTTGCCCGCCACCTCGGCGAGGCTGGGCTGCTCGAAAAGGCCGCCCCGTTCTGGTTGCAGGCCGGCCGCCGGGCGGCCGCACGCTCGGCCAATGTCGAGGCGATCGCGCATTTGAATGCCGGTATAGACAGCCTGCAGGCATCGCCTCCCGGCGAATCGCGCTCTCGGCTCGAACTGGCGCTGCAACTTGCTCTCGGGGGGCCGTTGCTCGCCACCAAGGGTTTCGCCTCGAACGACGCCGAGGCGGCGTACCAGCGCGCCCAGGAACTCAGCCGCGAATTGAAAAGCCCGGGCGAACTGTTCGTCGCCCTGCGAGGCCTCGGCTTCGTCTTTCACGTACGGGCCAATCTGCGGGAAGCGACCGCCCTGGCGGACGAGACCGTGGCGCTCGCCGAGCAGAGCGGCGAGCCGGGGCTCTTGACGGAGGGCTATCACCTGGCAGGCGCCCTCACCTTTCATCTCGGTCGGTTCCAGACCGCCCGGCGCTGGCTGGATCGGAGCATGGAGGCCGGGGAGAATCACGGCCGTTATCATTCCGAGATCTATGGCATGAACATGGGCGTGTTCTGCCGTGCCTATATCTCGCATTGCGACTGGCACCTCGGCTACCCTGTCCGGGCGCTTCGGAGCGCGGAAGAAGGGCTGGCCATAGCGCGAGAGGTCGCACACCCGTTCACCATCGCGCTTGCGCTGGCCTATCTTGCGATGCTGCGTCAGTTCCGAGGGGAGCCGGGGGCCGCGCTGGAACCGGCGGAGGAAGCGCGGGACATTTGCGCGACCTTCGGCTTCGACTACTATCGAGCCTGGAGCGATCTCGTTTGTGCCTGGGCTGCCGCCGAAATCCGCGAGCTCCCGGAGAACCTGACCGGCTACCAGCGCGCGCTGGAGAGTTTCCGACATACCGGCGCGGGCCTGCGAATCCCGCACTATCTCGGGGTCTATGCCGCGATGCATCGCCGGATGGGCGACGAGGCGACGGGCCTCAGGCTCATCGAAGACGCGCTTGCCACGGCGGAAGCGAGCCATGAAAGCTGGTGCAACGCCGAACTCCATCGCGAGCGGGGCGAACTGCTGCTTGCCGGGCCCGCGAAGGCGGAGCAGCAGGCCGACGCCGAATTCGAGACGGCAATCGAAATCGCGGCGACCCAGGGCGCCAAACTGCCGGAGCTTCGCGCCACCGTCGCTCGAGCAAGGCTGCTCGCTGGGCGCGGCGATTGGCGGAAAGCGAGGGACATGCTGACGCCGATCTATCGATGGTTTGGCGAAGGCGCCGAGACCCCAGACCTCGTCGCGGCGCGGCGCCTCCTGGCCGACCTGCAATAGACTCGGCGCACGGGCCGCGGGTGTCATCCTGCGAGGCACGGCGGAGCGAGCGCCGCGCCCAGTCGATCGAGTGACGTCAGAGCCCGCCGCGATACAGCGCGCCGAGACCCTCGATAGGCTTGTCGTATCCGCCGAGGCGAAGCATATGCCAGGCCATGGCATGATTGCTCGACGTCACGGGCTTGCCAAGCCTGGCCTCGACCCGTTCGGCGATCCGGGCAACGCGAAGGCTCGTGCAAGACACGAAGACTGCATCGCACGCGTCGGAAGAACCGACGTCGATGATCGCCTTCTCGATCGAAGCGGCGGTGATGCGGGCGACGCGATTGTCGTCGGGCTCGTTGAACGACCCCATGACCGGGATCTCGAGCCCGCGCGCGATGAAGGCGTCGCGCAGCGAATGGTTTATCGTGGCGATATAGGGCGTGAGCAGCGCGACCCGCTTCGCGCCGAGCGACTTGAAGGCGGCGAGCGCCGCCGTCACCGGATCGGTGACCTTAACCTCGGGCATCGCTTCCCGCACCCGCCCGGCGACCTGATCCTCGCCGATGACGAGGGCGCCCGACGTGCAGCCGAAACCGATGACGTCGAAGCGCACGTCAGGCAGGAGCCCGACGGTGCCGGGAATATCCGCCTCCATCTTGCGAAGATTGTCCGGCGTGATCTCGACCGGCGAATTCAGCCGGGCTCCGTAGAGTGCGACGCCATCAGGCAGGGCGAAGCGGAACTCGTCCTCTATGGTCTGATCCGTGCGCAGCACGAGAAGGCCGAGATTGGCGACGCGGCCGACGCCATCGTCCGTTTCGAAGGGGATGTTCTCGGTGTTCGAAACGAGCCCGGCTTGGCCGGCAGGCTGCACAGCGATTGTCATGATCTGCCCTTTCTGTCTGGGGTCTGCGGGTTGCGGGTGTCAGCCGACGAGGGCGAGCCGGGGATCGCGTTCGGCGGTGGGCGGCTCGCCTCCGAGATAGAGATGGCGCATCGCAGGATCGGCGAGCAGATCCTGCGAACGGCCTTCGATCGCCACCTTGCCCAAGGATAGCACGTAGGCGCGGTCGGAGACGCCAAGCGCCTCGAAGGCATTCTGCTCGACCATGACGATGCACATGCCGGTGCGATCGCGGATCGCCGCGATGGCGGCAAAGACCTCATGCATCATCAGCGGCGACAGGCCCGCGGAAGGCTCGTCGAGAAGCAGCACCTTCGGATTGGAGATCAAGGCGCGCGCTAGCGAGAGGATCTGGCGTTCGCCGCCCGAAAGCGCGGAGGCCTTGCGGTCCTGCTTCGAGGCAAGCGTCGGATATTGCGCCATCAACTCGGCATAGCGGGAATGCCGTTCCGCCGGCGGCACGTGCCGGGCTCCGAGCAGGATGTTGTCGCTCACGGTCAGCGTCGAAAAGACGTTGTCGGTCTGAGGCACGAAGCCCATGCGGTGGTGCATCACCTTGTCATGGACGGGAACGATGCTGACGTCCTTCCCTCCCATTTCCACAGTGCCGCCGCGCGGCCTGACGAAGCCGGCAATGCATTTGAGCAGCGTGGACTTGCCGCAACCGTTGGGCCCGAGGATCGTGACGATCTCGCCTGACGCGGCGCTGAGATCGATGCCCTGAAGAATGTCAGGCCCGTCGCCATAGCCGGCGCGCACATTATCGACGCGGATCATGCCGACACCTTCTGCCTCTCCACAGACTTGCCGAGATAGGCTTCGACCACCCGCTCGTTTTCGGTGAGCTCAACGGGGGCGCAATCGGCAATGATCTCGCCACGGTCGAGCACGATGCAACGGCCGCAGAGCTCACGGATGAAATGCATGTCGTGTTCGACGACCAGCATGGCGACGCCCCGCCGGTTGAAGTCCTCGAGAAGCCCGACCATGCGGCTCCGAAGTTGAGGATGAACGCCGGCTGTCGGTTCGTCGAGGCAGAGCAGCCTTGGTCGCGTTCGAAGGGCGAGCGCGATCGAGAGCAGCTTCTTCTGGCCGCCCGACAAGGAGCTTGCCGGCTGATGGGCGACAGGCCCCAACGCGAACTGTTCGATCAGCTCTTCGACTTCCGCATCGCTGCCGGATCTGCCCGTGAAGGCGTCGAGAAGGGACGCCGCGTCGCGCGATCCGGCACGCAAGACCTCGCGCACGGTCATGCGGTGCGGCATCGAAGGCAACTGGAACGTACGCACCAGGCCGTGCCTGGCGATCTGGAAAGACGGCATGCCGGCAATTTCTTCGCCGACGAACACAATCCCGCCGGCATCCGGCCGGGAAAAGCCTGAGACGATGTTGAGCAAAGTCGATTTGCCGGAGCCATTCGGTCCGAGCAGGCCGACGATCTCGCCGGCCTGGACTTGGAATCGCACGTCGGCCAGGACCTTATGGGCACCGAACGCCTTGGCGACGCGGTCGACCTTCAACAGGGCGTCAGCCATTGCGCTTCTCCCCAATGCGCTCGGGAACCAGACCCTGCGTGCGCCACATCAGGAAGGCAAGCAGGCCGGCGCCGACCAGAGTCAGCCGCATGGCGGCGACATATTCGGACGGCAGGTCGAAAGCATCCTTCACGAAAGGCACGAAAGCGAAGAGGAACTGCATCAGCACGGCGCCGACGATCGCGCCGAGGTGATTGCCCGAGCCGCCGATGATCACCATCGCCCAGATCAGGAATGTCTCGGAGCTGACCAGCTGATCGGGCCCGACGAAAGTGACATAGTGGGCGAAGACGAAACCTGAGGCAGCAGCCATGACCGCGGCGACCATCAGCGTCTGCGTCTTCAGAGCTCCGATGTCGTAGCCGAGCGACGCAGCCAGTTGCGGCTCCTCGCGCATCAGCTTGAGCGCCAGACCGTAACGGCTGGTGGTCACCCGATTGCACAGCCACCATGCGACGAGCAGCAAGGCGAGGCACAGGCCGAGCGTCATCAGCGGGCCGGCCGGGCGCGGCATGTTGCCGAAGATCAGCGGTATGCCGCCGACGCCCTGGGCGCCGCCGGTCAGCCATGCCTCGTTGTTGGCGAGGATGCGCAGCACCTCGGCGACCGCGAGCGTGGCGATGCCCCAGTAATCCGCGCCGAGATTTCGGCCAAGACGGGCGAAGGCCATGGCGACGACAAGCGCGAACACCACGCCGAGCAGGATGCCGCCGAACGGCCCGAACTGGTTGGAAAAGGCGATCGACGCGCCATAGGTGCCGCAGCCGAACAGGATGATCTGGCCGAAATTGACGAGCCCGGCGAAGCCGACCTGCAGGTTGAGGCTGAGCGCCAGCAGCCCATAGAGGCAGGCCATGATGGCGACATGGATCAGGAACTCAAACACGCTTCACCTCCGAGACGAAGAGGCCGTACGGCTTGAACAGAAGGACGACGACCAGCAACAGGAAGGATGCGGCGGTAGCGTAGGCGGCCGGGATGAAAAGGAAGGATTCCCCTACCAAAGGTCCGAAATTGACGTTGGTGACGATGGTTTCGGCAGCGGCGATGACGACCGCGCCGACGGCTGCGCCGAGAGCATTGCCAAGGCCGCCAAGGATGGCCGCGGCGAATACGGGCAGCAGCATGTCGAGCCCGAGCTGGGCGCTCATCTCGCCCTTCACCGAAAGACCGATCCCGCCGAGCGCCGCCAACACGCCCGAAAGGAACACCACGACGTTGGTGACCTTGCGGGTGTCGATGCCGGTGGCGCTCGCGAGCACCGAATTGGTGGCGGTAGCGCGCATGCAGCGGCCGAGATCCGTACGGAAGAGGATCAGCGCGAAGGCGGCGATGGCGAGCGCGCTGATGCCGACCGAGATCAGCTGGTGCTCTGTCAGCCGCGCTCCGAGAAAACGCAGAGGAGGATTGATCTCCAGCTCGAAGCGTTGCGGACGCGGACCGGCGGTGACGAGGAAGATCGCGGAAAAGACCATGCTGAGCGCAAGGGAGCCGATCATGGCGATGGCGGAACCGGCCCGCAACAGGCGCTCGAAGATCGCGACATTGAGCAGGACGGCGATCGCCCCGACCGACAGGCATGCGACGATGCCCGCCAGGATCAGCGGAAGGCCGGTCATTTGCAGACCGAGCGTCAGCAGCGCGCCAGCGGTCGCATATTGCACAAGCGCGACATTCGGAAAGCGGATCAACGAATAGACACTGCTCAGGCCGATGGCGATCAGGGCCAGATCGACCGCGCGGATGATGACGTCGACGATAAACTGGACCATGCTCGTTTCTCCAGGAATTCGCCGCGCCGGTTGCCCGGCGCGAGGCGGAGGCCCCGGGCTGCGTCGGAGCAGCCCGGCTTCGAACAGGCTAGCGGGTCTGGACGCCGTCCTCGATCTTGAGCTTCAAGTAGGGCTGCTTGGAACGCTGGCGATCGGCATCGAAGGTGATGTCGCCCGTCGCACCCTGGTAGCCCTTCCCGACTTCCTTGAGGGCGGCGGTGATGGCCTTGGGCTCGGCTGAGCCGGCCTTCTCGATCGCGGCGGCGGCCATCATCACGGCATCGTAGCCATAACCGTTGAAGCTGGTCTTGAAGCCTTCGCCATGCTTCTTCTTATAGGCCTCCTCATAGGCCTTGCCGTCAGGTCCGATATAGTTGAGATCGAGCCCATACTGGCCCTGAACGAATTTCGGATCCGCGTCCGACGTGCACATCGACAGGTAGATGGCGTACCAGGGGGTGGCGTTTATGCCGAGCTCGAAGGCTTCGCGATTGATCGTTGCGGCCTCCTTGCCATAGGCCGAATAGACATAGACGTCGGGTGCGGCGCGTTCGATCTGCTGCAACTCACGCCGGTAGGTGGTCTGGCCTTCTGTGTACATGACGGTGGTCACGACCTCGCCGCCGAGTTCGGCGAACGCCTTCTGGAACTGTTCGGCGACGCCCTGGCCATAGGCGTTGTTCGGAACGATCACCGCAGCCTTCTTCCAGCCATTGTCGACCACGTCCTGGGCCGCAAATCCGGAGGAGACGTTATCAAGACCGATGAGGCTGAACGATCCGTCGCCCAGCGCCCGGATCTTGCCGCTCGAGGAGCCGATGTTGAGATGCACCTTGCCCTCCTGGACCAGGTACTGGCCGACCGGAATTGTGATCCCGGAGGAATATTCGCCGATCACCACCGGGACCTTGTCGACTGTCACCAGCTTCTTTGCCGCATCGAGCGCCGAGGGAGCGCGACCGCCGGAATCCTCGATGATGACGCGCAGCTTCTGGCCACCGAGCACACCGCCCTTCTCATTGATCTGGTCGACGGCCAGTTCGATGCCCCTGCGCTGATCGTCGCCGAGCGTGGCGCTGGCACCTGACAGCGGCAGGACCGCGCCCAATACGACCTCTTGGGCCAATGCGGGCACACTGCCAAGCGCAAGACACGCGGCAGCCAATAGGGCTTTGTGCATGGTGATCTCCTTCCGTTTTGGTTCTGGCCGGCCGCTCCGTGAGGCGCTCCGGTCCCCTCTGCTGACGGCATGTAGACACACTTCTCGCCATAAGTGAATACACATTGTGATGCACTTCTGGTTTTTATAGTGGTGGCTAGTGCAGCAACGAGGATTGTCCGTCAGAGCACGCCCCATCGAGCGACCGGCATCTCCTCCCGAATGTTCGCGCTACCGGACTTCGGACGGTACGGAAGAATCGGATGGAGCTCCTGTCAGCGCCATTCGGCTGCTTCGTTCTGCACCGTTGGGCCGGTTGCCGATACGTAACGGAAATGGATCCGCGGATCAGGCTTCGCTTCGCTCGCCTTCGGGTCCGTGGATGACGATTGCGTTGAGGGCCTACCGCAATCGCCGGCCTTTGTGATTGGCGCTGACATAGAAGCTCCGTCATCCACGGACCCGAGCGAAGCGAGGTGATCCGTGGATCCATTCCGTGACGTGCCCCCAACCGCCCGACGGTGCAGGAGGAGCAGCCGAATGGGTGCCGGCAACCGTTCAGCTCCTCGAACTTGCCGTGCATGCGCGAAGTAATTCACGATCCAAGGGTCCCACTAAATTTGGGCATGTCGCGGCCTGAGAGAGATCTCCGGCAGGACAGCGAGGGGCGGGCTTGCGATAGCCCTCTAGCGGCGTCTACTCGGCTGCGATCGCCAAGGCTTCCCCGGCGGAAACCTGTTCGAGCTCGGCCCATTTCGCGCGGGCCTTGGCGAGGCTGCGTTCCTTGACATGGCCATAGCCGCGGATCTGTTCGGGCACTTCGGCGATCGCCACGGCTGTCGCGTGCTCTGCTGGAGTGAGCCGCGCAAGGACCCTCTCGATGCGGTCGCGGTACTCGCCGATCAGCGCACGCTCGGCGCGGCGCTCCGCGCTGTGGCCGAACGGATCGAGCCATGAGCCGCGCAGCCGCTTGAACTTCGCCAACAGGCCGAAGGCGCCGAGCATCCACGGCCCGAACGTCATCTTGGCCGGCTCGCCCGTGTTCGGGTCCGTCTTGGCCAGGAGGGGCGGCGACAGGTGGAAAGTCAGCCTGCCCCGGCCGTCGAATGTCTCGGCGAGCTGCCGGCGGAAAGCACCATCCGTATAGAGACGCGCCACCTCGTATTCGTCCTTGTAGGCCATCACCTTGAAGAGATAGCGGGCAACGGCTTCCGAGAGCTTGCCTTCCCTGCCCATCACCGACTTCTCCCGTGCCCGCACCCTGTCGACGAAGGCGAGGTAGTCGCCCGCGTAGCGGGCATCCTGATAGGCCGTGAGGAAGGCAACGCGCCGCGACACCATTTCGTCGAGTGCCTGGGGAACGGCCGGGCTTCCGAGATGCCCGCCGACGCGCTGCCCGGGCAGCAGCGCATCCACCGCCGCGGGATCGGCCGCCACAAGCCGGCCCAGCTTGAAGGCTGCCCGGTTCATTTCTATCGCCGCGCCGTTCAGCCCGATCGCCTGCTCGATGCTCGACTGCGACAGCGGGATGAGCCCACGCTGCCAGGCGTAGCCGACCATGAACAGGTTCGTGCCGATGGAATCGCCAAGGAGCTGTGTGGCGATCCGGGTGGCGGAAACGGATTCGACCCGGTCCTTGCCGGCGACATCCCTGACAACGCCGGCGAGACCGAGCCCCTGGACGCGGAAGTTGGGATCACGGATGAAGGCGCCGGTTATCGTCTCCTCGGAATTCAGGACGACACGCGTCCTGTCCCTGGCCATCACGCCCAAGGCCTCCTTTCCGGCAGCGACGACGAGATCGCAGCCGAGGACGACATCGGCCGCCCGGGACGATATGCGCACGGCGTGCAGACCCTCGGGCTTCCCTGCCAGGCGCAGATGCGTCGTCACCGGCCCGCCCTTCTGTGCCATGCCGGCCATGTCGAGCGTCGAGCATCCCTTCCCCTCGAGATGAGCGGCCATTGCCAGGATGGCGCCGATGGTGATGACGCCGGTGCCGCCGACACCGGTGATCAGCACGTTCCACGGCTTCGTAAGGTGCGGGAGCACCGGCTCTTCGATCGGGCGAGCGACGATGTCCTTGAGGTCGAAGGCCTTCGAACGGCGCGGCTTCACGCCTTCGACCGTAACGAAGGACGGGCAGAAGCCCTTCACGCAGGAAAAGTCCTCGTTGCAGGACGATTGATCGATGCGGCGCTTGCGCCCGAACTCGGTGTCGATGGGGGTCACCGACAGGCAGTTCGACTTGGCGGAGCAATCTCCGCACCCTTCGCATACCAGCTCGTTGATGATGACGCGACGCTCTGGCCGCGGTTTGGGGTCGCGCTTGCGGCGACGGCGCTTTTCGGCGGCGCAGGTCTGGTCGTAGACGATCGCCGAAACGCCCTCGACCTCGCGCAGCTCACGCTGCACCGCGTCGAGCTCGTCGCGGTGGTGGACGGAGACGTTGGTGGCGAAGGCTTCCTGCTCCCGGTACTTCTCGATGTCGTCGGAGACGACCGCGATACGCTCGACCCCTTCCGCGCGCAGCTGATGGGTGATGCGCTGCGGGTTGAGCGTGCCGTCATGCCTCTGGCCGCCGGTCATCGCCGTCGCGTCGTTGAACAGGATCTTGTACGTGATGTTGATCCGGGCCGCGACCGCGGCACGGATCGCCAACAGGCCCGAGTGGAAATAGGTGCCGTCGCCGAGGTTCTGGAAGACGTGGCGCGTCGGCACGTAGGGCGCTTGGCCGATCCAGTTCGCCCCCTCGCCGCCCATATGGGTATAGGTGGCGGTGTTGCGATCCATGGCTTGCGACATCCAGTGGCAGCCGATGCCGGCAAGGGCCCGGCTCCCTTCGGGTACGCGCGTCGAGGTGTTGTGCGGGCAGCCCGAGCAGAAATAGGGCGTGCGCTGCACTGGCGCGAGGCTGGCGAGCTTTGCGCCGTCGACCTCCGACAGGCCGGCGATGCGCTCGACCAGTTCCTTGTCGTCCAGCCAGGGCAGGATGCGGGCCGCGATCGCCCGCGCGACCTGCACGGCCGTCAGGTCGTCATGAGCGGGAAGGACGATGCGGTTCTCGCCGTCGCGCTTGCCATAGATGCGCGGCCGCCGATCGGCGGGCATGTTGTACAGGATATCCTTGACCTGCCCCTCGATCAGCGGGCGCTTTTCCTCGACGACCAGCAGCTCTTCCAATCCCGCCGCAAAGGCGGTGATGCCTTCCGGTTCGAGCGGCCACACCATGCCGACCTTGTAGATGGAGAGGCCGAGCTCGATCGCCCGCTTTTGCGAGATGCCGAGCTCGTCCAGCGCCTGGAGCACGTCGAGATAGGATTTGCCCGTCGTCACGATGCCAAGCCGGCGGCGCGGCCCGCCGAGCGCCACACGGTCGAGGCGGTTGGCCCGGGCAAAGGCAAGGGCGGCAGGCAGCTTGAAATTGTGCAGGCGGCGTTCCTGCTCCTGCGGCGTATCCGGCCAGCGGATGCCGAGACCGCCGGCCGGCATTTCGAAATCCATCGGCGTCCGGATGGCGGCGCGATCGCGGCTGACGATGATGGAAGCCGAGGAATCGACCGTCTCCGCGATCAGCTTCAGCGCCGTCCAGCAACCGGAATATCGCGACAGCGCCCAGCCATGGAGCCCGAAATCGAGGATCTCCTGCACGCCGGCCGGATTGAGGACGGGGATCATCGCGTCCATGAGCGCATATTCGCTCTGGTGCGATGTGGTCGACGACTTGCAGGTATGGTCGTCGCCCGCAAGCAGCAGCACGCCGCCATGCGGCGCCGACCCCGCGAGATTGCCATGGCGGAAGGCGTCGCCGGAACGGTCGACACCCGGCCCCTTGCCGTACCACATGGCAAAGACGCCCTGCTTGTTGGCCCGCTCCATCAGATTGATCTGCTGGGTGCCGAGAACGGCGGTCGCGGCGATATCCTCATTGAGACCAGCCTGGAACCGGATGTCCTCACCCGCGGCGAACCTGCCGGCCTGGCCAAAGGCCTGATCGATGCCGCCGAGCGGCGACCCGCGATATCCCGTCACATAACCGGCGGTGTCGAGCCCGGCCGCCCGGTCTAGCCTGCGCTGCACCATGGGCAACCGCACCAGCGCCTGAGTGCCGGTAACGTAGATACGCCCCTCCTCCAGAAGATACTTGTCGTCGAGCGAAACCGCCGGAAAAGCCATCGTGATCTCCTGGGCTCGGCCGCCAGTGTCAGCCGGCCGAGCAGCTCTGGATGAGGCAAGAAACTCTATGTCAATCCAATACTGTATACACCTTTGGGTGTCAAATGGTTCTCTCTCTCTCTCTGACCGGCAAGGCGGAAGGCCGCCCGCTCGATCGCAGTGCGCGCTCGTAGAATTCTGCAAGTCCTAAGTGCGTCGTTGGGAGGATATAAGCTCGCGAGCTCACAAGCCGCTGCGCGTCCATTCGCACGCGCAGCGCTTCGCCCTCAGGCGAACAAGAAATCGCTCTCGCTCAAATTCGTCACCCCAGCGACCGTGAGATGATCATCGGCATCGAAGTTAATGACGCTGTCTTGCCCGATCAGGTCGATGTCGAGATCGGCAAAGCTGCTGATGGTCGCGGCAAGGGCTGTCAGGTCGATGATGTCCAGCCCCTTCTGGAAATCGATCGTGTCGAGGCCGCTTTGCGGCGCGAAGACGAAGCGATCGGCACCGCCTGCCCCATTGAGATCGTCATTGCCGATGCCGCCAACCAGCGTGTCGTTTCCGTCTCCCCCGTTGAGGACGTTCCCCGAGCCGCCGACCACGGTCAGCTGGTCGTTGCCTGCGCCGCCGTTCAGAAAGCTGCTTCCTGGAACCGAGCCGGGCGCAACGGTGGCCACAAGGGTGTCGTTGCCGGTGCCGCCGTCCAGATGGTTCTCCGCTCGCGAACCCTCTGCGGCTCCGCCCGTCACCGAGAGGAAAGCCTCCAGACGATCGTTGCCCGAGCCGCCGCTCAAGACATTCGAAACGTCGAACGAACCGAGGTTACTGGCGTCCACATCCAGGCGTGCGCTCAGGGTGTCTGTGCCAGCGCCTCCCTCCAGGCGGTTCTCCGCTGTGATCGGTCTAAATCCTCCTACTGAGAGGAAAGCCTCCAAGCGATCGTCGTCTAGTCCTCCGTTCAACACATTCGAAACGTCGTTCACAGCTTGTGGAACCCCGCCGGAAGCTCTGGCATCGAGGCGCGCCGTCAACGTGTCCCTTCCGTCGCCTCCCTCCAGCTGGTTCAACGCCAGCACGGCTCCGCCAAGCGCGGTGGAGGTCGCCGTCAGACTGTCATCTCCCTTGCCGCCATCCAGGCGGTTGGTGACATCGGTCAGGCCATTCTCGCCATCGGTGGAATGGGTCGCCTCCAGGATATCATTGCCATCGCCACCCGAGAGCTCGTTGACGCCGACCGGTGTCGAAAAGTTCGAATCCGTCAGATTGAAGGCGCGCAGCACGTCATTGCCCCGGCCGCCGTCAAGGGTATTCGACACCAGCTCGGTGCCGATCGACCTCCCACTGGCTGAGGCCTCCAAGACGTCGTTACCGTTTCCTCCATCAAGGACGTTGATGGCTGTGGCTAAGTTTGCGAGGCGATCGGTCTCAGCCTGAGCTCGGATGTGGTCATCACCGGAACCACCCTCGACGGAGTTACTGGCAAAGTTGTCGCCCCCACCAGCACCTCGGAGGTCCGCCACGGCATCGATGACGTCATTGCCGCTTCCACCGAGAACGCGGGTTGTTGCGGTTACGTTTCCGAATGTCGGGAAAACCACATTCGCCACGGCGTTGATGGTGTCGTTGCCGGGACCGCCGCTGACCAGGACCTCCGCGGTCACGGCCCTGTCCCGAATGTCTCCGCCCTGAAGCGTAACGGTCGCATCGAGAGTATCGTTGCCAGAGCCGCCGATCTGGATCGCGAGCCCCTGAACAGGTTCGGTGCCCGTTACCGGCACGAGGACCTCGGTCGTCAGCGTGTCATTGCCCCTGCCGCCGATCAGCCCTGTTCGGTTGAACGCGCTGCTCAGGACATCATCACCATCGAGCCCGAACACGACATCGCCATCGGCCAGCGCGCTGAGCGTGTCGTTGCCCGCGGTGCCGGTGATCTCATCGTTGACTGGATCGATGAGGGAAAGCCATCTGATCAACGTGAGATTCGCGAAGCCCTGGTTGGCGCTCGTGGCCTGCTGCGTTGCCTGGTTTTTCGTTTCACCTGAGATCGGCATCTTCTCCTCCTGCTGTAGAACGCCGCAAGTAGTTCTGCCGAAGGCACCATCGTGTCTCTAGGAGGGGTGCAAACTGGCTTGGATCGCCTTGCTCTTCGGCCTTGGCCGGGATGATCAGCCTGTTCACGGCAAGCAAGCTGATAAGGGATCATTACTCAAGATTGCAGTGTTTTCCAGCAGCGCATTAGTGTCTCATTTTGAAGCGATGCTGCCTGAATTGATGAGCTTTCTAAGTCGAATGTGGGTCCCGATCGCGACCATAGGTAGCTCGCTTTCGCGACCGGCAAAAGGCCCACGCAAGGACCTCTTGGGGGCACATGGCAGGAGGTCCGCAATGGGGTCAGATCGAGACCCTATGCGCCGCAAGAAGCGGATCAGGGAGTTGGCGGACTCCCCCTTGATCATTGAGGAAACGAGAGAAAGCAGGCAGCGGGAAAGGCTACCGCATCGGCCGCGAAGTCATTCGGTAGCAAACGATCACCTTCGCGCCACTTTACTAAGCTCGCGGGCCCACCGAGCGCGAACAGGAAATCGCTCTCGCTCAAGCTTGTCACGCCGACGACGGTGAGATGATCATCGGCATCGAAGTTAATGACGCTGTCTTGCCCGATCACGTCGATGTCCAGATCGGCGAAGCTGCCAATGGTTGCGGCAAGGGCGGTTAGGTCGATGATGTCCAAGCCCTGCTGGAAGTCGACCGTGTCGAGCCCGCTTTGCGGAGCGAAGACGAAGCGATCGGCACCGCCTTCCCCAACGAAATCGTCATTGCCGATGCCCCCAACCAGAATGTCGTTTCCGTCTCCCCCATTGAGGACGTTCCCCGAGCCGCCGAACACGGTGAGGTGATCGTTGCCCGAGCCGCCATCCAGACGGTTCTCCGCCGGAAACGTACCTGTAACATCGGGTCTAGACACTACTGAGAGGAAAGCCTCGAGATGATCATTGCCCGATCCTCCGTTCAAGACATTCAAAACATCGTAGGAAGTTAGGAAGGACTCCGGACCAACATCGAGACGTGCTGTCAAGGCGTCCTGTCCATCGGCTCCCTCCAGGTGGTTCAGGGCCTGCACACGTATACAATCTGCGGTGATGTCCGCCGTCAGACGGTCATCTCCTTTGCCACCATCCAGGTGGTTTAGGGCCAGCACAGATGGGCCAGACGCGGTAGAGACCGCCGTCAGGCTGTCATCTCCTTTGCCACCATCCAGACGGTTGGTGACATCGGTGATGAGATTCTGGCTACTGGAATGGGTTGCCTCCAGGACATCATTGCCGTCACCACCGCACAGTTCGTTAATGCCGACCGGTGCCGACATGTTGGAACCCGTGCGATTAAAGGCTCGCAGCACATCATCGCCCCTGCCGCCGTGAAGGGAATTCGACACCAGGTCGGTGAGGATGGACGTCCCCACGGCTGAGGCGTCCAAGACATCGTTACCGTCTCCCCCATTGAGAACGTTGATGGCTGTTGCTGCGATTCCTTGGAACTCCGTTCGAGCCTGAGCTCGGATGTGGTCATCACCGGAACCGCCGTCGACGGAGTTCATGGCAAAGTTGCTGCTCGCAACGGCACCTCGCGTGTCCGCGACGGCATTAATGATGTCATTGCCGCGCCCACCGAGAACGCGAGTTGTTGCGGTCACGTTTCCGATTAGAGCCAAAATCACATTCGCCACGGCGTTGATCGTGTCGTTGCCGCCGCCGCCGTCGACCAAGACCTCGGCGCTCACCTCCCTGAACTGGAGGCTCACGTCTCCGCCCTGAAGCGTCACGGTCGCATCGAGAGCATCGTTGCCCGCGCCGCCGATCTGGATCGCGAGACCACGAACCGGTTCGGTGCCCGTTAGCGGCACGATGACCTCGGTCCTCAGCGTGTCATGGCCTCTGCCGCCGATCAGCGCCGTTCGGTTGAATGCGCTGCTCAAATCATCATCACCAGCAAGCCCGAAGACGATGTCGCCCTCGGCCTGTGCGCTGAGCGTGTCGTTGCCCATGGTGCCGATGATCGTATCGTTGACTGGATCGATGAGGGAAAGCCATCCGATCGACGTGAGATCCGCGAAGCGCTGGTTGGTGCTCGTTGCCTGCTGGGTTGCCTGGGTTCTGGTTTCACCTGAGATCGGCATCTTCTCCTCCTGCTGTGAAACGCCGCGAGCTTCTTCTGCCGAAGGCACGATCGTGTCTCTGGGAGGGGTGCAAATGAGGCTTTGTCGCCTCGTTCTTCGGCCTTGGCCGGAATGATCAGCGCCTGGTCACGGCAAGCAAGCTGATGAGGAAATGATTACTCAAGATCGCAACGATTTTCCAGCAGCGCATTAGTATTTCATTTTGAAGCTCGCCGGCTGAATTGATGAGCCTTCTAAGCCAATTGTAGGCTCCGATCGCGATCAAGTAACTCGATTTGCGATCGGCAAGAATCCACGGAAGGCCCTCCGAGCACACATGGTTGAGGTGTCCGCTAGGCGGTACGGGGGCCTCCAGCATGCTCACCATCGGGGTGAGTCCCATCCGCCGCTCATGAGAATGACGGGACGACTTGCCTCCTATGAGGAAGAACTCGCCTCTACAGCGTGTCGCCGACAATCGGATTCGGCCACACGCTGTAAGTGTTTGCTTTTGCGGGTGTCGTTATCCCAAAACCGCTGCGCACTTTTGGGCGACATGTTTTAGAATTTCACGTTGAGCTTCGCGTCGAATCCGTGCTGGCGTGCATCGCTGGCGATCTGTCCCTGATAGGCGAGGCCGAAGCTCGCGGTGTCGGTGAGGCTGAGGTCGAGCCCGGCCTCGATGACGGCAGCATCTTCGGCGATGGGCACGCCGGCTACCGTGAAGGCGTCGGAGCCGACAAAGGCCTGGATGGAAAGCGGTGTCGTGCCGCCGAACGCATGACGCCAACCGAGCATGCCGCGCGCGGTAGCCCGCATGGCGCCGAGTTCGAACCCGGCGGCGGCCCTGATACCGAGGGTGGTGAAGGTGGTATCGGTGGTCTGACTTTGGCCGCGCAGTGCCGCCGGGCCACCTTTCTCGGTGAAATCGTCGGCATTCAGGCTGACATAAGCGAGATCGGCAAAGGGTTCGAAGGAGGCGGCAGCCGTATCGATCCTATAGCCGAGTTCGCCGAAAGCCTGGAAGGTGCCCGCACTATAGTCGCCCGCCAGCGTATCGCTGAAGCCGGGGAAGGAAACGGCCCGGCTCGTCTCGATATCATGCCAGCTATAGGCAATACCGGAGCGCAAGCCGAGATTGTCCCATCGTGTGCCGGCATAGAGGCCCAGATGATAGTTGTCGCTCGAGCCGGAGGATGCCCGGTCGCTGGCATCGAAGCTGGAATGGGAATAGCCGGCGATCAGGCCGAGCCGCCAGTTCTCTGCCACAACCCCGTCCATGCCCATCAGCAGGCCGCCGGTATCGTGATCGAGTTCCGCGGCATTGCCGTCGCTGTCGAAGGAGCCCCAACTGCCGAAAGCCTGCCCCCAGGCGGCGAAGCGGTCGGTTGCAGCGGGTGCGATTTGCGCCCCATCCGGCCCATAGGCCATGACAGGGAGCGGCACCGTGCCGACCCCTTCGAAGGCCGCTCTGATGCGACTGGTGGCGGCATCGCGAATATACGCGCTGTCCTCGATCAGCGCCGATTTGGCCGAGGCGTGGATCTCGCCGGACACGCCATCCAGGGCCTGGCGCGCGATTGCTTCGTCGGGAAGGGCGGCAACCGCGTCATAGACGGGATTGCCGATACCGGTGGTCTCCAGACCATCGCCGGTCGAGCACTGGTTGAAGGTCGCTGCGACGTCGCAGAACGCTACTGGATTGCGGGTCGCGTCGATGTAGACATGATTGGCGTCGTAGGCGAGCGCCAGATCGACGAAGGGCATGTTCTGGGTAAGGTGGTCGAAGGTGCCGGTAACCCCACCATCCGCGCCGATGATCGTCCAGCGACTGCCCGGCGTGTAGACGCCGCCTGCCTTGACCGCGTGTACGGTGCCGCCATCGATCATCGCCTTGCCACTGGCATCGATCAGATCGCCGTCGAGCGAAGGAGCGATCTCGGCCTCGTAGGCCGAGCCGGCTGCAAAGGTGATGTCGCCGTCAACCCTGAGCGTACCGATGGAATTGCCTGGTGCAACCGTGGCGCCGCTCGCAATCGTGGTCGTGCCCACCGTGCCTATGCCGCCCAGCGTGCCGCCGGCATTGACGTTCACCGCGCCGGCGAGCACCGCTTCGGCATGGCGGTCGTCGCCGACAATGAGCTTGCCGCCCTCGACCCTCGTCAGTCCCGTGTATGTGTTGACGCCATTCAGTGTCAGCGTGCCGGCGCCGGTTTTGATAATCGAACCGCCGACGCCTCCGACGACGCCGCCATCCTCGATCGCTCCGCCGATCGTGTCATTCTTTCCAAGGCCGCCGAGTGTCAGCGCCTTCGCGCCGAGCGACACCGTTCCGTCGCCTGACAGTGAACCGATGCTGACGCCGCTGGCTGCGAGGGAGGAAATATCGACCCAGCCACCAGCATCGCTGACGATCGTCGCACGATCCGCCGTGCTGCTGCCCGTGAAGAAGGTGTAGCCTTGAGCGCCGTTGACGATTGTCGCGTTGCCCGCATCGGAGGTTCCATAGAACCCGACGCCCCCGCTCCCGTTGAATATGGTTGCCGCTCCGGCCGTCGCGTCGTCGGCGAAGACGACACTGTCGTAGCTGGTGTCGTTCTGGATGGTGGCGTCCCCGGCGCTGGCTCCATTCCTGAAGTTCAGCAAGCCGTCCTTGACCGTCATGGCAAGGTTCCCCGCGCTAGCCCCCTCGAATATGAGCCTGGTATATCCAGAACGGCCGTCTATGACGACCGCGCCGCTGCCTAGCGCTCCGTCGGATGTAGCGATCACGTTGCCGTATCGGATCGTCGTGCCGCCCTCATATCGATTCGGGCCCGAAAGGGTCAGCGTGCCGCCGCCGTCCTTGGTGAGCGCGCCGGAGCCGGAGACCATGCCCGTCAGCGTGAGATTGGCGTCGGTCCGGAACGTGCCGCCCCCGGCCTCCAGCGTAATGTCGCGAGCCGAGGCAAAGGCAGCCGTGTTCTGCAACGTGCCCTCGTCGAAAGTCAGGCCACCCGAGGCCGCACCGAGATTGGCGTCGGCCGAGACGGCAAGCACGCCGCCGAAGAGCTGCGTGCCGCCGGTGTAGGTGTTGCTGCCTGTCAGGGTGAGTGTGCCGCCGCCGACTTTTTTCAGGACGTTGCCCGTCCCGTCGGCGATGATCGAACCGACTGTCGTAGAGACGCCGTTGTCGATGTTGAACGTACCAGCCGTCCCGCTTGCCGGCGAAAGCTCGAGCGTACCGCCCGTCAACGTGTAGCCGTCGGTCTTGAACTGCAGCGTGTCGAAAATCTGCCTGCTCTCGACGGTCACCGTTCCGCCGGCAGCGCCCGCGAACACGCCGACCGAGCCACCCCAGCCGCCATTGGCGCTGCCGACGCTGTCGGTCCAGTTGGCTCCGAACCCAGCCCACGTTCCGGCGCCCCCGTCCACCGTGCCATTGCCGGTCGTGTCCCCGCCGTCCCAGAACTGCATGGTCTGCCCGGTACCGAGCACGGACAGGTTGACCTGACCGGGAACGTCGTAACGGATATCCGGATTGCCGGGCGCCATTGGCGTGAAACCACGGGTGCCGGTGATAGTGCCGCTTGCAAAGGTGCCCGAAAGCGTACCGTCATAGTCGAACAGCCGGTAGTAGCCCGCCGCCGCCGCCCGGGCATCGAGATTGCCGCCAAGCGTCAGATCGCCGGCGACCTTGACGAGATCGTTGCCCCCCGCTCCCGTGCCGCCGACGACCCCGGGCGTGTTGAGTTCGAAGATCGACGTGGAGCCGCCATTCAGGGTCAGGTCGCCATTGACCGTCAGCGTGCCCGGAGAATTGCCGGCCGACAAAGTGCCATCCACGGTGGCGTCGCCGCCGATGGTGCCTGAACCGCCGAGCGTGCCCCCGGCGTCGACTACCAGCCCAGCCGCCGCAGAGCCGAGGGTGCCGTTGACCAGCAGCGTGCCGCCGGAGACCGTCGTCGTGCCCGTGAAGCCGGAATTGTCTCCGGTCAGCGACGTCGTGCCGTTTTCATGCAGGATCGTTCCCTGGCCAATCAGCGAAGAATCGAAAGCCAGGTCCGATCCATCCGGATTTTCCGTGTGATTGAAGACGAGCGTGCCGGTGCCGGGACCGAAAGTCACGGACGCTGCATCGACCGTGCCGGCTTCGCGTGCCGTTTCACCGCTTGCCGCGCCGATGTTGAGCGTGCCGAAGGACCCCGCCTGGCTCGCCAGATCGAGCGTGGCACCAGTGAGGGAAACCTTGCCGCCCTCGGCTAGGGTGAGCGTGCCATTCCCCTGAAGACCGATGCTAAGCGTGTCGCTCGTCCAGAGGGAACCGCCGCCGGAAATTTCCGCAGTCCCGGTCCCGTAGGTTGCGCCGCCGATCACTGCCAGACCTTGGCTGGCAACGCTCCCGCCATCCTCGATGACGAGCGACCCGTGGCCATAATGGCCGACGGAGATCATTCCGCTGCTTTCCCAGATCGAGCCGGTACCGGAAACGACCACGGAGCCCGTGCCGTCTATATTGCCGGCCACCGCTCCCACACCGCTGGAAACCCGCCCACGGTTCTCGATGATCAACGCCCCGCCGCTATTATGGCCCACCTCGACGAGGGCGGCCGTCCAGATCGCATCGGGGCCGGCAACCCTCACCGTTGCGGTCTGATCCGGATCACTTCCGGTATACTCGATTCTCCCCTCGTTGGATCCCAACTGGCCCGTAATGTCCAACCTGCCTTCCGAGACGATGGCATTGCCTGTGAAGCCGGAACTGTCACCCGACAGCGTCAGCGTTCCCAATCCGACCTTCTCGATGGACGATGTGCCGCTGATATCACCATAGATCGTACCGTTGCCGAGCGTGTTGAGCGTCAGCATCCGAGCCTGGGTGGCGATGTCTCCGTTCAGCACTCCGTCGGCATCGGCGTCGAAACGGATCGTTGCCGCGGCAGCCAGATCGATGTCGTTATCCAGCGTTGGCGCTCCGCTCAAAGCCAAGTCACCACCGGCAAGCGTCACCAGCCCCGAACCCAAGGCATTGTCGCTGGCCGCCACGATCGTTCCAGCGCTGATCGTCGTGCCGCCCGAATAATTGTTGTTGCCCGACAGTGTCAGCGTGCCGGTTCCGACCTTGGTGATCCTTCCATCGCCGACGCCGTCAAATGTTCCAATCACACCGGATACGGTATCGTCGAGACCCAGCGCGCCAAGTTCGAGATGATGGCCAGCGACATCGGCAAACCCGAAAAGTCCAGTGCCCCTGAGGGAACCGATCGATACCGTCGCGGCCCCAAAAGTGCCTCGCACACCAATTGCACGATTGTTGACGATAGTCGCCGCGCTCGCGTCTGAAGAGCCATCGAACTGAAGCGCGCCGCTGACATTTACGGCGACCTGATCTATTGCTGCGCCAAGCCCCAGTTGCAGTGTTCCACTGTTTACATTGATCGTCTGCAACTGGCCGGAATTGTTGACGATGCCGGTGTACAGCCCAAAATTTGCCCCATCGATCGACAGGATATAGCTGGGCGCCCCGGAGGTAAATTCCAACCCACCTAGAATGACGTCGCCGGAGACATGCGGCGTCTGAGTTGTGCTGGTGCCGTCGAACACACCGATCGTGGTAGGGCCGGTCGGAACAGCGCCGCCTGCCCAGTTACTGCCGTTGTTGAAATCATTGTCAGTATCGCCCTGCCAGACCACTTGAGCCTGCGCGCTTGCCGTAGCCAAGGACAACAAGCCGCCGGCAAGAGCCGTCGAGCACAAGAGCGCAAGCACATACGGTGCCGGGCGACATTTTTGAATTGAAACGACCGGCATGAAATCCCCACCCCTGCGGCTCGGCCGCTCATGACGGCCATTCATGCGGCGGGGAAAACCTTGCGCTAGCGCCGGCGAGATGCCTGTTCATGGCATGTCGCCGGCTGCACCAACCTTCTCCCCCGTTTCGTGCATGAGAAGGCACGACGGAAGGGTCATCACTGCCGCATCAATCTTGCCCACCATAAGTGGAAGGCCGCGATGGATTCTACCAATCAATTCTGATCAATTCTGACAAATTCTTGCACGGCCTCGCCAGGCTTGCCACTTCGTGCAACTGCTGCGAGAGTCGGGATCGACGCGGCGGAAGGAGCAAGGGGGCTGTGCGCCATTGATCGGGGATGCTTGATCTCAACACGGTCCTGGTGGTCACGTTGGCGATCGCGAGCTTGCAGGCCGTGGCGTGGACGTTTGTCTGGCGGGCATGGCGCCATCTTTACGAGTTGAAATTTCTCGCCGCCGGCTTCATCGCGATCGCGGTCGGCGTGTTGCTGATGCTGCTGCGCGGTGCAGAGCCTGCTGCGTCGGCCATCGTGCTCCACAATACCATCATCAAGCTCGGTCTGGTGCTGCTTGCCGAGGGGCTTGCCCGCTTCTTGGGCCAGCCGCGCTACAGCTGGGTCGGTGTTTCGCTGCTGATTTTCCAGCTCGTCATCTGGAGCGTCGCCGTTGCAATCGATCCGGGCGACGTCGCGATCCGTATCCACACATCGACCTTCTTCACCGTCGTCATGATGTCGGTGATGTGCCTGGGCCTCATGCGGGACCGCACGCAACCTTCGCTCCTGCGCTGGATCACGATCGCGATCCTTGTCGAGTACATGGCGGCCAGCATCCTGCAAAGCATCATCGAGTTCCGCCTGCCCGCGGACTACCAGAGCACCTCCGTGCTCGCCGACCGCAACGCATGGTATCTGCTGCAAGGCACATTGTTTCTGGTCGCGCTTTTCGCCTGTCTCCTCTTCATGGTCAGTTCGCGGCTGTCAGCCGATCTGCGCGGCAAGAACGAGGCCCTGCTACGGGAGGTCGAGCAAAGGCGAGTGCTGGAAACAAGGCTGAAAGCAAGCCTGGGCGCGGAGCGCGCCTTGAGAGAGGAGCAGAACGACTTCATGCGCGTCGTCAGCCATGAATTTCGTACGCCCCTTGCTGTGATCCGCAACGCGGTGGAGATGATATGCCTCACCGGCGACAAGTCGCCTGAAGCGATGCGGGAACGGCTCTCCGGCATCGACGAGGCCCTCAAGCGCCTCTTCTCCCTCATCGACCGCTTCATGGCGGAGGATCGGGAGAGTGGCTTTCAGCCCGAACCGATCCAACTCGGCTCCCTCATGGGGGACGTGCGGCTGCATTTCGAAATGACGGCACGTGGTGACCGCCTGCGTTTCATCGTGGCGGACGAAACCGTCTCCTTCCACGCCGATCCCGACATGCTGGCTACGGTCATCATCAATCTGATCGACAACGCCCTCAAATATTCGCCGGCAAACCACCCGATCCGCATAGAGGCCAGCGAGCGCCTCGGATCCATCGTGATCGAAGTTCGCGATCGCGGCATGGGCATCCCGGATGCCGAACGAGGCAAAGTCGGAAGCCGTTTCTTTCGAGCCTCCAATGCCAAGGCGATCGCGGGCACGGGACTTGGCCTTTACTCCGCGCGCAAGCTTCTGGCCTATCACGGCGGCACATTGCGATTGCTTTCCAATGAAGAGGGGGGAACGACGGCTGTCGTGAACCTGCCTCTCTCGAGCGAGGCGCCCAGTGCCATTCTGACCGAGGAGATGGTGGCGTGACGCGCATTCTGATTGTTGAGGACGAACCCAGGCTGCGCAGGGATTTGGCCGATTTCCTCACGTTGAGCGGCTTCAAGACCACGGCAGTCGGGACAGCGCGTGAGATGCGCAAGACCCTGGCCGAGACCGATGCACCTGCAATCGTCATCCTCGATGTCGGATTGCCGGATGGGAACGGGTTCGATCTGGCCGCCGAAGTTCGCGGGACGCACCCCTGCGGCATCATCATCCTGACAGCGCTCGGCGACAGCCTTGACCGCATCCGAGGCTTCGATAGCGGCGCCGATATCTATCTCGTCAAGGACACCACATTGCGCGAGGTCGAAGCGGCGGTCCGCAGCCTGTTGCGTCGTACCGGCAAGGCGTCCAATCTCGGCGTCGAAGGCGACGAGCGTTGGGTGCTCGACAGCACAAACTGGCAGCTGATTGCTCCAAATCAGCATGCGCTCAAGCTCACGGCAACCGAGTTCGCCTTTATGACCGAGTTGTGCAAGCGCAGCGGCGAAGTATGCGGTCGCGAGCAGTTGATGGAAGTTCTTATGCGTCCCCGGTCCAATTTCGGTAACCGGCACCTCGACGCCGTCGTCAGCCGTCTGCGCCGCAAGATCGAGCAGCATTCAAAATTGGCGGCGCCGATCAAGGTTGTCTACGGCGTCGGCTATGCTTTCACGGCCACCGCCGCAGTGGAATGATCTGCCCGCCGGCATCTCTACGACCCTGGGTCATCCCCAGCGTGCGGCGAAACGCCAAAGCATCTCGTTTATCCAAAACCGCTGCACTTTTGGCGACATGCATTACGCCGTCCGCCCGAAGAAGATCCGCGCCAGCCCTTCCTTGGTCACCTCCACTGCATGGGCCGAGCTCAGCGTGATGTGGCGTTCCAGGAGTTCTCCGCCGGTTTCCCCGTCGCGATGTTTGAGGCAGTCGATGATGGCCGCATGCTCGTCATAGAGGCCGCCGCGGCGGCGGCTGCTTTCTAGGTCTATGCGCCGGAAGAAGCGGATCAGGGAATTGACGGACTCCAAGGCGACAAGCATGCGCTCGTTGCCGGCGAGCTTGACGATGGCGGTGTGGAAGGCCTCGTCGGCCTCAGCCACCTTGGCCCAATCGGTCGTCGGCCCGAGATCGCTGTTGTTCTGCCAGATGGCGACGGCTTTGGCGATATCGGCGTCGCTGCCGCGCTGGCAGGCAAGCCGGAAGGCCGCCCGCTCGATCGCGGCGCGCAGCTCATAGAGCTCCTGCACGCCCTCCGGGGTGATGTCGCGCGCGTAAAAACCGCGATTGGGGACGAAGCTCATGAAGCCGTCGCGCGCCAGCCGATTGAGGGCTTCGCGGACCGGAGTCCGGGAGACGCCCAGCCTGGTGGCCAGTTCCACCTCGTTGACGCGCTCGCCGGGCTTGAAGCGGTATTCGACCGCCAATTCCTTGACCGCTTGATAGACCTTGTCGACGCTGTCGGCCGCGCGGCCCGTCTTCTTCGGCTTGGCTGTCGTCTGCACCTTAACTCCGTTCCGACCGGCTCACCCCCGCCTATGAGTCGATCCATGCTCGCATCGCGCCGCACTAATGACATGGTGAAGTGCAGTTCACAATCCTCTTGTGGATACACTTCTGTCCACATATAGTGCCTGGCCGTTGAGATTAAAATTTGGAGTTTCAGGAATGAGCAGCATCACGCGTATCGACGGTGGCCCGCGCATGAGCCAGGCCGTGGTCCATGGCAACACGGTCTATCTCTCCGGCCAGGTCGCTCTCGACGCGGGAGGAGAAAGCGTCACCGCGCAGACCAGGAACATCCTCGACCGCATCGATGCGCTGCTCGCGAAGGCCGGCACCGACAAGACCAAGCTGCTCTCCGCCTCGATCTGGCTTTCCGACATCGCCGACTTCGCGGAGATGAACGCGGTGTGGGATGCCTGGGTGGCCAAGGATTGCGCCCCTGCCCGCGCCACAGTCGAATCGAAGCTGGCCGCCCCGCAATTCACGGTAGAGATCGCGGTGATCGCGGCTCTCTGAGCGGCATCCAAAACAAGATACGGAGAAGCGAGGATGCGCGTTGCCGTGCTCGGCGCCGGTGTTGCCGGCGTCACCACAGCCTATGAGCTCGCCCGCGACGGGCACGAGGTGACGGTCATCGAACGGCTGCCGGAAGCAGCGGCGGAGACCAGCTTCGCCAACGCGGGGCTCATCGCTCCCGGCCATGCCTATACATGGTCGTCGCCCAAGGCGCCGCGCATCCTGCTCCGATCGCTCGTCGACGACAGCCAGGCGCTACGTTTCCGGCCCAGCCTCGACCCTAGGCTTTGGTCCTGGTCGTGGAAATTCCTGATGAATTGCACAGCCGAGAAGGCGAGCACCAACACCAAGCGCAAGGTGCGGCTCTGCCTCTATTCCCAGGACCGGCTCAAGGGCATCGTGGCGGAGACCGGCGTCGAATATCACGGCCTGGAGGGCGGCCTGCTCTACCTCTACCGGAAGCCGGAATCCTTCGCGCGCGGTTCTGCCAACACGCGCATCCTCGCCGAGGAAGGGCTTGAACTGCGCGCGATCTCACCTGACGAAGCCGCCCGCATCGACCCCGCGCTGGCCGCGGTCAAGGACAAGTTCGCCGGCGCGGTCTACTGCCCATCCGACGGCAGCGGCGACGCCCGGGTCTTCACCCAGAACCTTGCCCGCTACTGCGCGGAAAAGCTCGGTGTACGCTTCCGGTTCGACACGGAGGTGAAGGGCTTCGAATCCACAGGCGGCCGCATCGACCGCGTCGTCACATCCAGGGGTGCCGTCGCCGCCGACGAGTTCGTGCTTTGCCTCGGGGTGTTCGCGCCGGATTTTGCTCGACGCCTGGGCGTTTCCCTGCCGATTTATCCCATCAAGGGCTATTCGGTGACGATGCCGATCGATGCTTCCAGCCTGCCCCCGACTGTGGGCGGCGTCGACGAGGACAATCTCGTCGCCTATGCCCGCTTCGGCGACAGAATGCGGGTGACCGCGACCGCCGAGTTCGCCGGTTTCGACAAGTCGCACCAGCCGGACGATTTCCGGCACATGCTCTCGGCGATCCGCGACATCTTCCCGAAGGGCGCCGACTACGCCAAGCCGCAATATTGGGCGGGGCTGAGGCCGATGACGCCCGAGGGAACCCCGATCTTCGGGCGCGGCGGACGTTTCTCGAACATGGTCTTCAATGTCGGCCACGGCCATATGGGCTGGACCATGTCGGCCGGATCGGCTCGTATCACCGCCGATATCGTCAAACGGGCACGCCCGGGTTTCGACACGACGGGTATGCTGGTGCATTAGCAAAGGCCTCGTGCGCAGCTATCTGCGCGCACAAGCGTGATGTAGAGCGTGCATCAGCTCCCCCTCTCCGACGCGGCTTCGCCGAGACGGAGAGGGGGAATCCTGCAGAGCGCCCGCGGCAGACGTGCATCTCAACGTCCGCCATGGCCCTGGCGATCACCAGGGGCGAGCACCCTCGATGATCTCGACCGCCCGGGCCGCGAAGCGGCCGGCAAGCGGTCCGACTTCGGCGGCGTCGGCGCCCGCCGCATTGCCCGCGCGGGCTCGGTCGGCGATGCCGACGAAGATCACCGCGAAGCGGAACAGCGAAAAAACGAGATGAAAGCGCTGGAGCGGCGCTGTCGGTACGGCATGAGCGAAATAATGATCGAGGAACTCGCGCTGGCTCGGAATGCCCAGCGCGTCGAGATCCAGTCCAAGAATGCCGCCATATTCCCGTGGGGAAGAATGCCACGTTATTGAACAGAAGCCGAGATCGGCGAGAGGGTGGCCCAGCGTGGAGAGCTCCCAGTCGAGGATGCCGATCACCTCCGGCCGATCAGGATGAAAGAGCAAATTGCCCAGGCGAAAATCGCCATGCGCGATCGACACGCGTCCGTCATCGGCGGGCATGTTTCGCGGCAGCCAGTCGGCCACGACGTCGAGCGCGGCGATCCTTTCGCTGGACGACGCCTTCAACTGCTTCGTCCAGCGTCCTATCTGGCGTTCGAAATAGTTCCCTGGCTTTCCATAGTCGCCGAGTCCGATCTCGTCTGGCCGCGCGGCATGCAGTTTCGCCATGGCCTCTGCCATGCCGAGATAGATGCCCCGCCGTTCCTCGCGGCTGAGACCGGGTAGCGAGCAGTCGTGGAAGACCCGGCCATCGAGCCGCTCCATCAGATAGAAGGGCGTTCCGAGCGGTTCGTCCCCGTCGTGAAACAGGATCGGTTGCGGCACCGGCACGTCCGTCGGTCCGAGCGCCTGGAGCACGCGAAACTCGCGGTCGATAGCGTGCGCTCCAGGCAGTATCGGTCCCGCCGGCTTCTTGCGAAGCACCATGCGGCGATCGCCGAAGCCGACGAAATAGGCCGGATTGGATTGGCCGCCGCTGATCCTCTCGAGAGCCATCGCGCCTTCGCCGAAGTGCTCCCTGAGGAAAGTCTCGAGGGCATCGGGATCGAAGTCCGCTTTCGGCGTGCGGCGTGCCTGTCCGCCGTCCATGGTCCCTAGGCCTCGCCTTCGACGCGCCAGCGCCAGAAGCCAAGCTCCTCCTCGTTCAGGAAGCGGTTCAGCACCATCTTGTGCACCTCGTCGGCACCGTCGACCAGCCGAGCCTGGCGGGCGTATCGATAGATCCATTCCAGTACGGTGTCCGTCGAATAGCCCCGGGCGCCGTTGATCTGGATGCCCACATCGGCCGCATCGTGAAGCAGATTCGCGACATGCACCTTGGCCATGGACACTTCCTTGCGGGCAAAGCCGCCGCGATCGAGCTCCCAAGCCGCCTTCATCACCAAGATGCGTCCGATCTCGATGCGCATGGCGAGGTCCCCGAGCTTGAGCTGGATGCTCTCCCGGTCGGCCAAGCGTTGGCCGAAGCCGTAGCGCTCGGCGGCATAGGCGCGGGCGATCTCGACGCAGCGCTTGGCGAGGCCGAGCCAGCGCATGCAATGGGTAAGCCGCGCCGGTCCCAGGCGCACCTGCGTCACCTTCATGCCCTTGCCTTCGCCGGCCAGCAGGTTCTCGACCGGGATCTCGAGCCCATCGAATTCCAGCTCGCAATGCCCGCCATGCTCCTCCGGCCCCATGATCTCGATGCGGCGCTTGATGCGCCATCCCGGCTGATCCCTGTGGAACAGCAGCGCCGACAGCCCGTTCCGGGGATCGTCCGAGGTGCGGGCAACGAGAATGAAGTGGCTCGCTTCCTCCGCGCCGGTGATGAACCACTTGTGCCCGGTGACCACATATTTGTCGCCTCGCCGCTCGGCCCGGGTCATTATCATCGACGGGTCGGACCCGCCGCCGGGATGCGGCTCGGTCATGGCGAAAGCGGAGCGAACCCGGCCCTCGACGATCGGAGCAAGCCATTTCTGCTTCTGCTCCGGCGTGGCCAATGCCTCGAGCACCATCATGTTGCCGTCATCCGGCGCGGCGGAATTGAAGACCGCCGGGCCGAAGATCGAGCGGTTCATCTCCTCGTAGCAGACGGCCATGCCCATCTTGCCGAGACCCTGACCGCCCGTCTCGGGCTTGAGCTGCAGGCACCACAATCCCTGCGCGCGCGCCTCGGCGCGCAGCTCATCGAGCAGTGGCAGCGCGATATTGCCGTGAGCATCATATGACGCCCGATCGGCTTCGAGCGGCAGGATTTCTCGATCGACGAAATCGGCGATGCGCGCTCTGCAATCTTCTACGCGGGCTGAAATCTCGAAATTCATTGGATCCTCACAGGGATGAGACGAGGTGCCCGCCATCGACCTCGATGGACGAGCCGGTGATGTAACTGCCCGCGTCGGAAGCGAGCAACAGGAGCGGGCCGTCGAGTTCCTCCGCCCGACCCAACCGCCGCTGCGGGATGCGCTTGATAAGCTGGAGTCCCGCTTCCGATGCGAAGAATTCGCGGTTGATGTCGGTCTCTATGTAGCCGGGACAAAGCGCGTTGACGCGAATGCCTTCGCGCGCCCATTCGAGCGCCAGCGCCTTGGTGAGCTGGATAACGCCGGCTTTCGAAGCGGCATAGGCGCTGAGGCTGCCGGCGACGCGGTGGCCGAGTATCGAGGCGATATTCACGATCGCGCCGCCGCGACCGGAAGCCTTCATCCCGCGCGCGACGGCTTGCGAAACGACGAACACGCCCTTGAGATTGGTGTCGAGAACGCGATCCCATTCGTCCGGGTCGAGCCGGAGCGCGGGGGCGGCGCCGGAAATCCCGGCATTGTTGACGAGGATATCGAAATCCTGCCCGGCCTCAGCGAGCGCCGCAGTCACGGAGGCGCTGTCGGCGACATCCATCTGGAGGGACGAGGCACTGCCGCCGGCGGCGGCGATTCTCGCACAGGCTTCCTCCAGGGCTTCCCGGCGCCGGGCGGCGAGCGTGACCGCCGCGCCGTAGCGCGCAAGCAGCTCCGCGAAATGCAGGCCAAGTCCGCCAGAAGCCCCCGTGATAAGGGCCCTCTTGCCCCGGAGATCGTTGAAAGGCATTGACATCACCATAAAAACGAGCGAGCGCTCGATTTTTTATACGCAATCAAATTCGTTTGCAATAGGATGCCTGAAGGCATTGGCATCGGGCACCGGCCCCTCCGCCCTGTCGGACAGAAGAGGGGATCACCACCCTTTTCACCGGGTACCGATCGTCGATAGCCTTTTGATTTCGCTCCGGATTTGGTCCAAATGCGGTTTTCACCGCCGGCTGCGATACGATAGAGTGCCCGAAACAAAGAGGATGGGAACGGCTTGAACGTCGCAAACCGTAGATACTGGACCACGGAATTCTCGACGGAAGCGCTTTGCACGCGCATCCTCGAACGGCATCGCGATGCCATTCGAATCCAGAAGCCTCATCTCGCGGTCGCCAATCTCGCACGCATCATCGAGGCGACGTTGAAACTGTCGAACCGGCACGGTTTTCAGGCGACCAGCCTAAGGGACCTCGCCAAGGCATCAGGGCTCAGCATGGGTGGGCTCTATTCCTATTTCGACAACAAGACGACGCTATTGTCGATGGTCCTGGGCGAAGTGTCGACGACGGTCAGGGAAGTGCTGGGTTCGGCGCCGCCGGAGATCGCCGGCGATCCGCAAGCCCATCTGCGGTGGCTGATCGAAGCCCATATACGCCTCACCGAAGCAATGCAGCCCTGGTTCGTGTTCGCCTATATGGAAGCCAAGGCCTTCCCGGCCAACGAGCGGCGCATGGCGACCGACAGCGAGGCCGCGACCGAGGGGATCTTCGCCAATGTGCTCAGGCGAGGCGTGGAGCAAGGCGCGTTCGAGATGGACGACATCGAGCTCACGGCATCGCTGATCAAGCCCCTCCTCCAGGACTGGTACGTGAAGCGCAGCAAATACCGAAAGCGCGGCACGACCATCGAGCAATATATCGGCGCGGTTTCGGATATGGTTGCCATGGCCATTTCGAAGCCAGGTCGATAGAGCTTTTCCGCTTCCACCTCATCCGCAACGTGGCGCGGGGCCCCTCTCCGTCTCGGCTTAGCCGAGACGGAGAATGGGACATGGCATGCAACGCGGAAAGTCACATGGTAGCCGCCCATTTTGCAGGGCGACTTCGTTCCGCTACTGGTTCCGGCGCTTGCCCTCGAGGAGGTCGAGCACGGCGTTGGCCGCGTCGAGCACATTAGTGCCGGGACCGAAGACGGCGGCGACGCCATGATCGTAGAGATATTGATAGTCCTGGCGTGGCACGACACCGCCGACGACGACCACGATATCCCCGGCACCCCGCGCCTTGAGGGCCTCGACGAGTTGCGGCGCCAGCGTCTTATGGCCGGCCGCCAGCGACGACATGCCCACGACGTGCACCTTAGACCTGACGGCAAGATCGGCGGCCTCCTGCGGCGTCTGGAACAGCGGGCCCGCCAGCACCTCGAAACCGATGTCCCCGAATGCCGAGGCGATAACCTTGGCGCCGCGGTCATGGCCGTCCTGGCCGAGCTTGGCCACCATGACGCGCGGCTTTCCGCCGAGCGCGGCCGCGACCTGGTCGAGACGCGACAGCAAGGTGCGATACTCCGGCTCCCCGCCATAGGCCTTGCCGTAGATTTCGCCGACGACTTCGGGGACGACGGCATGATCGCCGAAGGCACGGCGCAGGGCGTCGGAAATCTCGCCGACGCTGGCGCGCGCCCTGGCGGCTTCGACCGCTGCCTCGAGCAGGTTACCGCTTCCAGTGCGCGCCACCTTTTCCAACGTTGCTAGGGCGGCCTCGACCGAATTCGGATCGCGTTGCCGACGCACGCGCTGGAGACGCGCGACCTGCGACTGGCGCACGGCCGTGTTGTCGATCTCCAGCGTGTCGATCCGGTCTTCCTGCTCGAGGCGATATTTGTTGACGCCGACGATGACCTCTTCACCACGGTCGATCGCGGCTTGCTTGCGTGTCGCGGCTTCCTCGATCAGCCGCTTGGGCAGGCCGGATTCGACTGCCTTCGCCATGCCGCCTTGCCGCTCGATGTCCTCGATCAACGCCCAGGCCTTTTCGGCCAGTTCGTTGGTCAGCGCCTCGACATAATAGGAGCCGGCGAGCGGATCGACGACCTTGGTGACACCCGTCTCGTGCTGAAGGATGAGCTGGGTGTTGCGGGCGATGCGCGCGGAGAACTCCGTCGGCAGCGCGATCGCTTCGTCGAAGGAATTGGTGTGCAGCGACTGCGTGCCGCCGAGCACGGCGGACATCGCCTCGAAGGCCGTTCGCACGATGTTGTTGTAGGGGTCTTGCTCCTGCAGCGAGACACCGGAGGTCTGGCAATGCGTGCGCAGCATCAGCGACGCCGGCTTCTTCGGCTCGAACTCTTGCATAATGCGCGTCCATAAGAGCCGCGCGGCGCGGAGCTTGGCCGCCTCCATAAAGAAGTTCATGCCGATCGCGAAGAAGAAGGACAGGCGTCCGGCGAAATCGTCGACATCAAGCCCCTTCCTGAGGGCGGCACGAACATATTCGCGCCCGTCGGCCAATGTGAAGGCGAGTTCCTGCACAAGCGTCGCCCCAGCCTCCTGCATGTGATAGCCGGAGATGGAGATCGAATTGAACTTGGGCATCTCGCGCGCCGTGTATTCGATGATATCCGCGATGATGCGCATCGAAGGTTCCGGCGGGTAGATGTAGGTGTTGCGGACCATGAACTCCTTGAGGATGTCGTTCTGGATGGTCCCCGAAAGCTGGGCCCGCGACACCCCCTGCTCCTCGCCCGCGACGATGAAATTGGCGAGGATTGGGATGACGGCGCCGTTCATCGTCATCGACACCGACACCTTGTCGAGGGGAATGCCGTCGAACAGGATCTTCATGTCCTCGACGGAATCGATCGCCACGCCGGCCTTGCCGACGTCGCCGACGACACGCGGATGATCGCTGTCGTAGCCGCGGTGCGTCGCCAGATCGAAGGCAACCGAGACGCCCTGCTGTCCGGCGGCAAGCGCCTTTCGATAGAAGGCGTTCGATTCCTCCGCCGTGGAGAACCCGGCATATTGACGGATCGTCCAGGGCCGGCCCGCATACATGGTGGCGCGCGGCCCGCGAACGAAGGGCGCCTGGCCGGGTACCGAGCCGAGATGATCGATCCCTTGAAGGTCATCCGCCGTATAGAGCGGCTTCACTTCGATGCCTTCGGGCGTGTTCCAGACCAGCGTGTCGGGATCAGCCTTGATCTCCTTCTCGGCCGCCGCGCGCCATTTTTCGAGCCTGGGATCGGTCATGGGAACCTCCTGGGAAGCTGGAGCGCTTTCTTTCCCCTCTCTGGCATGCCGGCCATCTCACCCTCAAGGGGCGAAGCGTCAAATGGCAGCCAATCTCCCCCTTTGAAGGGAAACTGGCCGGCAGGCCGGACGGCGGCGCCTGTCGCGGCCATCGTCACGCGAACTCCATGATGAGTTCGTCGACCGCAAGGCTCGCGCCTGCCTTGGCGGCGACGGACTTGACGATACCGCGCCGTTCGGCCCTCAGCACATTCTCCATCTTCATCGCCTCCACCGTGGCGAGCGCCTGGCCGGCCTCGACCGTGTCGCCCTCGGCCACCGCGATCGTGGTCAGGACACCGGGCATCGGGCAGAGCAGAAGCTTTGACGTATCCGGCGGCAGCTTCTTGGGCATCATGCGCACGAGTTCGGCGATCCGCGGCGTCCGCACGAAGACGATCGTATCGATGCCCCGCCACCTTACCCGGATTCCGGAGCCGGTCAGGCTCGTCTTGATCCCGATCCGCTTCCCGCCGATGTCGAAGGCGGCGTGCGTCGCGCCCGGCTGCCATCCGCCGGAGACGTCGAGCGTTGCGCCGTCCTCAAATTCCACAAGGATATCGTCGCCGTTGTCCTGGCAGCGAACCGGGAAACGGTAGTCGTCGAAGGTGACGAGCCAGTCCAGGCCGACCGGCCTCGCATGGTTGGCGAGCGCACCTGAAATTCGTGCGTTCCTCCGCTGCAGGCGCAGGTTCATCAGCGCCGCGGCAGCGGCGATCATCCTTGCGTCGGCTGTTTCCGGGGCCACTCCCGAAAATCCGTCGGGAAACTCTTCGGCGATATAGGCCGTCGTCAGCCGGCCTTCGCGGAACCGCTGCTGCTCCATGACGGCCGAGAGGAAGGGCAGGTTGTGGCCGATGCCCTCCACCTCGAAGTCGTCGAGCGCGGCGCTCATGGCTTCGATGGCAGCCAGGCGATCGGGGGCCCAGGTGCACAGCTTCGCGATCATTGGGTCATAATACATCGAGATCTCGCCACCCTCGAACACGCCGGTGTCGTTCCGGACGATTGCGCCGTCGTCTCGTTTGCCTTCGACCGGAGGGCGGTAGCGTGTCAGCCGGCCGATCGACGGCAGAAAGTTACGATAGGGGTCCTCGGCATAGAGGCGGCTTTCGATGGCCCATCCGTCCAGTCGAACGTCGGTCTGCGTGAAGCGGAGCCGTTCGCCAGCGGCAACGCGTATCATCTCCTCCACAAGGTCAAGGCCGGTGACCATCTCGGTCACCGGATGCTCGACCTGCAGGCGGGTGTTCATCTCGAGGAAATAGAAATTGCGCTCGCCGTCGACGATGAACTCGACCGTTCCGGCCGAGAAATAGCCGACCGCCCTGGCCAGCGCCACAGCCTGTTCGCCCATCGCCTTGCGCGTCGCCTCGTCGAGGAAAGGCGACGGAGCTTCCTCGATCACCTTCTGGTTCCGACGCTGGATCGAGCATTCGCGCTCGCCCAGATAGACGATGTTGCCGTGCTGGTCGCCGAGCACCTGGATTTCGATGTGACGCGGCTCGGTGACGAACTTCTCAATGAAGATGCGATCGTCGCCGAAGGAGGCTTTCGCCTCGTTGCGCGACGACTGGAAGCCTTCGCGCGCTTCCTGCTCGTTCCAGGCGATGCGCATGCCTTTGCCGCCGCCGCCGGCGGACGCCTTGATCATCACGGGATAACCGATCGAGGACGCGATCCGCACCGCTTCGTCGGCATCCTCGATCAGCCCCATGTGACCGGGCACGGTGCTCACGCCCGCGGAAGCGGCAATCCTCTTCGAGGTGATCTTGTCGCCCATGGCCTCAATGGCGACCGGCGGCGGGCCGATGAAGGCGGCGCCTTGGCTTTTCAACGCTTCCGCGAAGTGGGCGTTTTCCGACAGGAAGCCGTAGCCGGGATGGACCGCGTCGGCGCCGCTCTGCTTCACCGCATCAAGGATCCTGTCGATCACGATATAGGATTGAGCCGACGGCGCGGGGCCTATGTGCACGGCTTCGTCGGCCATTTTCACATGGAGGGCGTCGCGGTCGGCGTCCGAATATACCGCCACCGTTCCAATGCCGAGCTTCCTTGCTGTCTTGATGACTCGGCAGGCGATTTCGCCGCGATTCGCGATAAGAATTTTCCTGAACATCGTCGACCTGCTCACAAAGGCATCGTGTCGTGCTTCTTCCACGGCGCCTCGGCCTTCTTGCTCCGCAGGGCGGCAAAGGCGCGGGCGATACGGCGGCGAGAGGAATGCGGCATGATCACCTCGTCGATGAAGCCGCGCTCGGCGGCAACGAACGGGTTGGCGAAGCGCTCCTCATAATCGTGAGTGCGCTGCGCGATCTTCGCAGCGTCGCCGATCTCGGAGCGATAGAGGATCTCAGTCGCGCCCTTGGCGCCCATCACCGCGATCTCCGCCGTGGGCCAGGCATAGTTCACGTCCGCGCCGATATGCTTCGAAGCCATCACGTCATACGCACCGCCATAGGCCTTGCGCGTGATCAGCGTCACCATCGGCACGCTGGCCTGGCTATAGGCGAAGAGAAGCTTCGCGCCGTGCTTGATCACGCCGCCATATTCCTGCGCCGTTCCGGGCAGGAAGCCGGGCACATCGACCAGGGTCAGGATGGGAATGGAGAATGCATCGCAAAAGCGCACGAAGCGTGCCGCCTTGCGCGAGGAATCGATGTCGAGGCAGCCGGCCAGCACCATGGGCTGGTTGGCGACGACGCCGACTGTCTGCCCCTCGATCCGCATGAAGCCGGTGATGATGTTTTTCGCGAAGGCTTCCTGGATCTCGAAGAAGTCGCCCTCGTCGGCGATGGCCAGGATCAGCTCCTTCATGTCGTAGGGCTTGTTGGCGCTGTCGGGGATCAGCGTGTCCAGCCGCATGTCGATCCGCGAGGGATCGTCATGGAAGGGCCGCACCGGCGGCTTCTCGCGATTGTTCAGCGGCAGGAAATCGAACAGGCGTCGCACCCCCTCCAGCGCTTCGACGTCATTGTCGAAGGCGCCGTCGGCGACGGACGAACGCTGCGTGTGGGTGCGCGCTCCGCCCAGTTCCTCGGCCGTCACGATCTCGTTCGTGACGGTCTTTACGACGTCGGGGCCGGTAACGAACATGTAGGAGCTGTCGCGCACCATGAAGATGAAATCCGTCATGGCGGGCGAATAGACGGCGCCGCCGGCGCAAGGACCCATGATCAGCGAGATCTGCGGGACCACGCCGGATGCGTCGACATTGCGCTTGAACACTTCGGCATAGCCGGCGAGCGATGCGACGCCTTCCTGGATTCGGGCGCCGCCCGAATCGTTCAAGCCGATCACAGGCGCTCCGTTGCGCACGGCCATGTCCATGATCTTGCAGATCTTCTGCGCGTGGGTTTCGGACAGCGACCCGCCGAGCACGGTGAAATCCTGGGAGAAGACGTAGACGAGGCGGCCGTTGATCGTGCCCCAGCCCGTGACCACGCCGTCGCCCGCCACCTTCTGGCTCGCCATGCCGAAATCGACGGCACGGTGCGTGACATACATGTCGAATTCCTCGAACGATCCCTCGTCGAGAAGAACTTCGAGCCGCTCGCGGGCGGTCAGCTTGCCCTTGGCGTGCTGCGCGTCGATACGCTTCTGCCCTCCGCCAAGGCGCGCCTCGGCGCGGCGTGCCTCGAGCTGTTCAAGAACGGCGCGCATCGATCCGCCCTTCCGCCATGGTCGCATGAAATAGCGTCATCCCAGTCTCCCTGGCCGCAATCGACCACGGCCCGTCTATGCCGGGAGACGGGCGCAGAAAATGTTGGAAGAGGTGCAAAGGCGTAATATAGAAAATTGAGAGTAGCGAATTGCGAAATTGCGAATATGGCTTCTGGAAAACTCTATATCGGCCGGCGGGTCCGGGAATTGCGCGAAGCGGGCAAGGCCACGCAGGCGGCCTTCGCCGAGCGGCTGGGCATCTCGACCAGCTACCTCAACCAGATCGAGAACAATCAGCGGCCGGTCTCGGCCGCGGTCCTGCTTTCTCTGGCCGAGAAATTCCAGGTGGACATCGCCACTCTCTCGGGAAGCGATGGCGACCGACTGCTTTCAGCGCTGGCGGAGGCCCTGGCCGATCCGCTGTTCGAGCCCTATGCGCCGACCCTTCACGAACTGAAGCTGATCACGCAGAACGCGCCCGGCTTGGCGCACGCGCTGATCGCCTGCCACCAGGCTTACCGGCGCAATGGCGAACAGCTCGCCAGCTATGACGACCAGATGGTTCGAACCAACAGCTTTGCCGAGCTGACGCCCTATGAAGAGGTTCGCGATTTCTTCCATTTCGTCGACAATTATGTCCACGACCTGGATCTGGCGGCCGAGCGGCTGGCCGCCGATCTCGGATTGCCCGACCGCGACTCCAGCGTCGCGCTGCAGGACCGGCTGGAGACCCGGCACGGAGTCCGCCTCCTCAAGATCGACCAGGGCGAGGACACGCTGCGGCGCTTCGATCCGGCAGCCCGCGCTCTTTTCCTCAATCCCTACGCGCCCGCCGCGACGCGCAGCTTCCAGATGGCTTTTCAAGTGGCAGCGCTGGAGTTCGGCGCCGAGATCGACGCGATCGCGCGACGCGGCGAGTTCCGCACCGCCGAGGCCATCGAGATCTGCCGCATCGGCCTGCAGAATTATTTCGCCGGCGCGCTCACCCTTCCCTACCAGCCGTTCCTGTCGGCGGCCAGGGAGCTACGACACGATCTGGAACTGCTCGCCGCACGCTTCGGTGCAAGCCTCGAGCAGACCGCCCACCGGCTGTCCACCTTGCAGCGCCCAGGCATGAAAGGCGTGCCCGTGTTCTTCGCCCGCATCGATCGCGCCGGCAACATCACCAAGCGGCACAGCGCGGCCAAGCTCCAATTCGCCCGCTATGGAGCGGCCTGTCCGTTGTGGAACGCCCACCAGGCTTTCGAGATGCCGGGTCGCATCATTCGACAGCTTGCGGAAACGCCGGATGGCGTGCGCTACCTCAGCGTTGCGACGGAGATCGTCAAAAGCAGCGGCGGCTTCAACGCGACGCCACGACGTTACGCCATCGCGCTCGGCTGCGAAATCTCCTATGCGAAGGACTTCGTCTATGCCGACGGGCTCGACATTACGAGCCGCTCGGCCTTCGATCCCATCGGTATTTCCTGCCGCATCTGTGATCGCCCGAATTGCGCCCAGCGCGCCGTTCCGCCGCTGAAGCAGCGGCTCGCGGTAGACCACAACAGGCGCGGCGTGCTGCCCTACGCGGTGATATAGCGACCGCCGCTCGGCGGGCGGAAGCCTCTCCTTGCGTGGCACTGCAAGTGCCGCCTGCAGGCCGGGCTTCACTCCCGCGCGGCGAGAACCGTGGCGGCGGATCGATAGTCGGCGGCCATCCGATCGACCAGGCTGGCGACATCAGGCAGGTCGTCGATGGCGCCCACGCCCTGTCCTGCGGCCCAGAGATCGCGCCAGGCTTTCACATCCGTCGTTCCGAAATCCAGCTTGTCCGCCGGCGTCAGATCGTCGGGGTCGCGACCGCATGCAGCCAAGCTGGCGCGCAGGAAATTGCCTGGGATGCCGCTGACGGCCGGCGTATAGACGATGTCGGCGGCCTTGGCGTCGAGCAGCATCTGTCGCTGGCGCTCGACGGCCATGCTTTCGGCCGTCGCCATGAAGCGAGTGCCCATATAGACCATATCGGCGCCCATCAGGAGCGCGGCGGCGATCTGTCGTCCGGTCGATATCGCACCCCCGAGAACAAGCACACCGTCGAATATCTGGCGGATTTCATGCAATGCCGCGAAGGGGCTGATGAGGCCGGCGTGACCGCCGGCTCCGTAGGATACGGCTATCAGGCCATCGACACCCGCTTCCGCCGCCTTGGCGGCGAATTTGAGGCTGGTGACGTCGTGGAACACCAGACCGCCATAGCCATGGACGGCCGAAATCAAGTCGCGATTCAGCCCAAGCGACGTGATGACCAGCGGCACCCGTTTTTCCACGGTGATGGCGAGGTCCGCTTCCAGTCGCGGATTGCTCCTGTGCACGACGAGATTGACGCCGAAAGGCGCCGCTTCGGGCGTCTGTCGGGCGGCGATCTCGTCGAGCCAGTCGCGATAGCCATCGCTGGAACGCTGGTTCAGCGCAGGAAACGTGCCTACAACACCGGCGTTGCAGGCCTCCACCACAAGATCCGTTCCCGAAATGAGAAACATCGGCGCAGAAATGACCGGCAAGCGCAGCCGGCCCGTCCAGTTCGCTGGAATCGCCATCATCCCTCCGCTAGAGCAGCGGGGCCCGCAAGCCGCGGGCCTCCGTATCCGATCAGTATTCGACGAAATCGGTGAGCGCCTTGAACGTCTTGTCCGCCGCGTTGAGCTGGTAGATCGCCAAGGCGGTCCCGGAGAGCTGCTGCTCATTGTCGAAACTCAGCGGTGCGCTGATCCCGCCGGTATCGAAGTCCTTCAGGCCGCGCAGCTTCTCGATCGTGCATGCGCGCGTCAGTTCCTGGCCACATTGGGACATCGCCTCGGCAAGCGCCTTGAGCCCGATATAGGTCACGTAGGTGTAGCGGTTCATCGCCCCTATCTCTTCGGCAGAGGCGTATTTCTTGGCTTTTTCCATGAAGGACTCGATCGCCGGTCCGCTGAGCGCGACATAGTCGGCGACGAGGAAATTGTAGCCGGCCGGAGCGGTGAGGTTGACCGAGGGTGGCATGTCTTCGCTCCAGACGGAGGCCACCTGCATATCCATCCCGAGCTTGCGCGCTTCGCCCAGTATGTTGGCTGCGCCTGCGATGATGCCGCCATTGGCGAGCACGTTGACGCCCGCCTGCTTCATCTGCGCCACTTCGGCGGCGAAGTTCGCCGCTCCCTTCTTGAAGCGGATGCGCGCTGCATCCTTGACCCCGAATTCCTTGACCGCGCGGTCATAGCCGTGCTCGACCGCGGCTCCGAAATCGTCGTCCTGCCGGATCAGGCCATAGACGGGGTTGGCCGGCGCCATCTTCTCGTGGATGTATTTGAGCTGTCCATAGAAGGCGTCGGAATAGGAAGCCCCGATCGTGAAGACGGAAGGCCTGACCGGATCGTAGACGAGTTCGTTCGGAGCGGTGGTGACGACCGTCGGCAGGTTGTTTTCCTCGATCAGCGGCATCATCGCCAGAACGTTGGCCGTGCCGGACGTGCCGTTGAGTGCGAAGATCCCGTCGACCTCGATCAGCTTGGTCAATGCCTGGAACGACCGGGATGGAATGTAGCCGTCGTCCTCCGTGACGATGGTGATCTTGCGACCGTGGATGCCGCCTGCGTCGTTGATTTCGCCAGCAGCGATTTTCGACCCGACCGACACGGCCCGACCGATGAAAGAGGCAGGTCCCGTCATGATGTTGACGTCGCCGATCTTGATCTCGGTATCGGTGACGCCGGGATCGTCGGCGAGCGACGCCGTCGTAGCAAGAAGAAATGCGCTGAGCGCGAGCAGTCCGGTCTTCATAGTCTCCTCCAAAATTGGCTGCCTGTCCGGTTCTCAGCCGGCTAATAGGCGAGCGGCCACCTGCTCCAGTATTTTCGAACGTCCCGCCAGATCCCGATCAGTCCCTCGGGCTGGAGGCGCAGGAATATGATGATGACGATGCCGTAGGTGATGCCCCGAATCTCGTAGACATAGCTCGTGTAGAAGCTCGAGCTGGTGTCGGCGAAAGCCTCGAAGAAGAGCCGGATGGCCTCGGGCAGCAGCGACAGGAATATGGCACCCAGGATCGCCCCGGCGATCGAGCCGAGCCCGCCGAGGATGATGATGGCAAGCGCCTCGATCGACAGGATCAGCGCGAAGACATCGATATTGACGAAGCGGATCTGGAGCGAAATCAACGCGCCGGCGATGCCTACGATGAACGAGCTCACCATGAAGGCAAGCAGCTTGTAGCGAACGAGATCGATGCCCATGACGCGTGCCGCGATGTCATGGTCGCGGATCGCCATCCATGCCCGTCCGACGCGTGAACGCTGGATGTTCAGGGCCGCGAATACGACGATCACGGTGATGCCCAGCGTCATGTAGTAGAGCGGCCTGCCCCGCTGGAGATCGATGCCCGCCACCTTTGCGCCGGAGACGAATATGCCGTTCGGACCGTGGGTCAGCCCCTCGGCGTAGAGGATTACGTGGTTGATGATGAAGGCGAAAGCCAGCGTCGTAATGGCGAGATAGAGCCCCTTGAGGCGCAGCGACGGAACGCCGACCAAGATGCTGACGAGGGCCGCGACAACGCCGCCAGCCGGCAGCGAGAGCCAGACCGGCCAGCCGAAGTCCATCATAAGGATGGCGTTGGTGTAGGCGCCGACCGCCAGAAAACCCGCCTGCCCGAGCGAGATCAACCCAGTCGTGCCCGTGAGCATGTTGAGCCCGACCGCGCCGATGACCGCGATCAGAGCGGATACGAGCAGCGTGAGCTGATAGTTGCCGAGCACCAGCGGCGCCACCAGCGCGATTGCGAACAGCAAGCCGACGAAGGACCACACCACCTTGCTGTCGCTCAGCGCGATGAGCTGGCCCGTCCGCTCCTTGAAATGACCCGTACGCATCAGACCCGCTCGATGTCCTTGCTGCCGAACAATCCGTAGGGGCGGACCATCAGCACGATGATGATGACGATGAAACCGGAGATCTCGCGCAGACCCTGACCGACATAGCCCTGGAATAGGTTCTCGATCATGCCGATGATGAGGCCGGCCATGGCCGAGCCGATCACCGAATCGAGCCCGCCCAGGATGACGGCGGGGAAGGACTTCAACCCCTGGAACCACAGATCCGGCGCAAGCTTGAAGTTCGCCGCGAAGAGAACGCCCGCGACCGAGGCGACCGCGGCCGAAAGCATCCATGCCACGGCATGAATCCGGCTGACGCTGATCCCCACGAGAAGGGCGGCGGTTTCGTTCGCAGCGACGGCGCGCATCGCGATCCCGATGCGGCTGAAGCGGAGGAATGCCCAGCCCGCGGCCGTCAGGGCGGCAAGGGCGCCGATGAGGTAGAGCTGGGCGGGATAGAACGGGACCGAGCCTATATAGACGACATCTGCGGGAATTCCCGCCGTGAAGTTGAACGGATCAGGCCCCCAGATCATGATGGTGATGCCGCGAAGAATGACTGCCAGCCCGACAGTGACCATGACGATCGCGAAGATGGGTTCGCCCAGCATGGGCCGGATGAAGAGCCGCTCGAGCACAAGGCCGATGAGCATCGAAATCGGGATCGTCACGATGATGAGCGGAAAGAAGGAAAGTTCAAAGGTCGAGTAGAGCGTGAAGGAAATGTAGGCGGTGAGCATCACCAGTTCGCCCTGGGCGAAGTTCACCACGCCGGTCGACTTGAAAATGATGGCGAAGCCCATTGCTATGAGGCCATAGGCGGCGCCCGAAACCAGGCCCGTCGAGATGAGCAGAAGCAGGAAGTCCATCAGGCCGCATCCCCATAGATCGACTGGATTTCAGCGCGGAATTTTTCCTCGACGATCCTGCGGCGCACCTTCATCGTCGCTGTCAGCTCGCCATCGTCGTGGTCGAGCTCCTTGCTCAGGATCACGAACTTGCGCACGTTCTCGACGCGGGCAAAGCGGTCGTTCACGCGCTTGACTTCTGCGGCGATCAGTTCGCGGACCTTCTCGTTCTGGGCCAATGTCCGATAGGTGGTGTATTGGAGGTTCTGTTGCTGGGCCCATTTTCCGGTCGTCTCGAGATCGATCTGAATAAGGGCCGACAGGAAGTTGCGTCCGTCTCCGAGAAGGATGGCCTCGCGGATATAGGGGGAGTCCTTCAGCGCGTTCTCGATCAGGGAGGGCGTGATGTTCTTGCCGCCCGAGGTGATCAGGATGTCCTTCTTGCGATCGCGGACATGCGCCTCCCCATTCGCTTCGATCTCGACAATGTCGCCGGTATGAAGCCAGCCGTCGCTCAAGGCGCGGCTCGTTGCCGCCTCGTCGAAGAGATATCCCTTGAAGATGCTCGGACCGCGCAGAAGCAATTCGCCATCCGGAGCCAGCTTCTGCTCCACCCCCGCGATCAGCGGCCCTGATCGGCCGAGGGTTGTCGCCCCCGGACGCTGGGTATGTGAAACTCCAGCGCTCTCGGTCATGCCATAGATCTGGTAGACAGGCACACCGAGGATCCAGAAGAAGAGCAGCACCTCAGGCGACACGGTCGCGCCCCCGCAGAAGCCCGCACGCACGCGATCGATGCCGAGGAAGGTCCGCAAGCTGCGAAAACAGATCAGGGACAGGAGCGTGAAGACCAGGCGGTCCCCTACCCCGGCGAAGCTGCCGCCATTGGCCAAGCGCCGCTCCGCGATCGGCCGGCCGCGCTTCATGCAGGCCTCGTAGACGCGGCGCTGGAAAGGGGTTGTGTCCTTCACGCGGTAGAGCACGCTCTGCTGCATCTTTTCCCAGATGCGGGGCACGCCGAGGAACCCCTTCGGCGCGATCTCGCGCAGATTGACCACCACGGTGTCCACGGATTCGGCGAAGGAGACGGTGCAACCGGTCACCAGCTGCATCACCGTCGAAAAGCTCCGCTCCGCGACGTGGCAGAGAGGCAGGTAACAGAGAACCGAATAGGTCTCGCGACTGAGCCCGTGAATGTCCACGACCTGCGCGGCCGAGTGCAGCATGTTGCGATGCGTCAGCATCGCTCCCTTCGGCATCCCGGTCGTCCCGGACGTATAGACCACGATCGCGACGTCGTCGGCCTTTCCCTTGCCGAGCTGAGCGTCGATCATGGGTCCGAACTCCGCCTCCTTGCGGCGGCCGAGTTCGAGCAAGTCTTCGAAGGACATGAGGCCGGGTTCGCGATACTGGCGCATGCCTTTCATGTCGACGCAGACGATATGCGCCAGATCGGGAAGCCCGCCATCCTGCAGACGCGCCTCGAGAACCTTGTCGGTCTGCTCCTGGTCCCCGCACACGATGACCTTCGCGCGCGAATGGCGCACGATGTATTGCAGCTCCGGCCAGGGGTTGGTCGGATAGATCCCGAGGCATGCCCCGCCGGCCATCTGGGCTGCGAGGTCGGAGAAGAGCCATTGCGGGCTGTCGTCGCCGGCGACCGCGATACGGTCGCCGGGACAAAATCCGAGGGCGTAAAGCCCGATGGCGGTCAGACGCGCGTTCTCGAAATAATCCTTCCAGGTGAAGCGACGCCAGAGCCCCCTTTGCTTCTCGCGCAGCGCCAGATCCCCGCCCTGCGTTTCGGCGCGATGCTTGAGCACCTGCGGCATGGTGAGATCGGAAAAATCGAGTGCCCCGGTCATGCGGCGCTCCTCTTTGCGCCGAGATAGGCGTCGATGACGGCCGGGTTCGAAGCGACGTCGGCCGGCGCGCCCTCGGCGATCTTGCGCCCATAATTCACGACGCAGACATGGTCGGAGATGTCCATCACGATGCCCATGTCGTGCTCGACCATGAACACGGTCATGCCGAGCTCGTCCTTGAGGTCGAGAATGAAGCGGGCGATGTCCTCGCGCTCCTCCTGGTTCATGCCCGACACCATCTCGTCGAGCAGCAGCAGCTTCGGCGCGACCGCCAGCGCCCGGCCCAATTCGACGCGCTTCTGCTGTCCATAGGAAAGCGTGCCGACCGGATGATCGCGAATGTCCTCGATCTCGAGAAAGTCGATGATTTGCTCGATACGGTCCCGCGCGGCGACCTCCTCACGGCGGGTCCGTCCCCAGAAGAATGCGGCCGAGATCGGGTCCGACCTCAGATGCGAGTGCATTCCGACGAGGAGGTTGTTGACGACCGTCTCGTGCTTGAACACGGCCAGGTTCTGGAACGTCCGGGCAATGCCGAGGCGGGCCAGTGCGTGGGTCGGAAGCCGCGTCAGGTCTTTTCCCTGGAACAGGATCCGGCCGCTACTGGGCCGGAAGACCGCGCTGATCAGGTTGAAAAGCGTGGTCTTGCCGGCGCCATTGGGTCCGATCAGGCTGTAAATCTGCCCTTCCTCGACCGACAGGCTGACATCGTTGACCGCCACCAGTCCGCCGAAGCGCTTGGTGACGCCTTGCAATTCGAGAAAGCCGGTCACGAGAGCCACCTCTTGCGACGCTTGTAGTGCTTGACGTCGCGCATGCTCTTGCGCTCGCCGCCCGAGAAGCCGAGGTAGAATTCCTGCACGTCGTCATTGGCGCGCAACTTCTCGGCCGTACCGTCGAGGACGATCCGGCCATTCTCGATGATGTATCCGTAGGAAGCGGTCTGAAGAGCGAGCTGCGCGTTCTGTTCGACAAGCAGCACGGTCAGCGCACTGTCCTTGTTCAGCGCGATGATCGCCTCGAAGATCGTGTCGACGATCTGGGGCGCGAGGCCGAGCGAGGGCTCATCCAGCATGATCAGCCTGGGCCTGCCCATCAGCGCCCGGCCGATCGCCACCATCTGCTGCTCGCCGCCGGAGAGATAGCCGGAGACCTGGCTGCGGCGCTCCTTCACCCGAGGGAACATCTGGTAGACGCGCTCGAGCCCTTCTGACGACTCCGCACGGCTGCGGGTGAAGCCTCCCATCAGCAGGTTTTCCTCGACGGTCAGCGTCGCGAAAAGCGCCCTGCCTTCGGGCACCTGGAGCACCCCCTTCTCGACGATTTCCCGCGGCGTCTGGCCGGTGAGCTGCTTCCCTTCGAGCTCAATCGACCCGCTCACGATCTCGCCATGCTCCTGGCCGAGGACACCTGAGATCGCTTTGAGGATCGTTGACTTCCCCGCACCATTGGAGCCGAGCAACGCCACGATCTTGCCGACGGGAACCTCGAGGGAAACGTCCCGGACGGCTTCGATCGCCCGGTCGTAGAGAATTTGAACGTTGTTCAACGCCAGCATGGCCAATTGCCGCGATCCAAATGAACGACGCTTATCAACGCAATTGTTTTGCTTCGATGGTAGGCCGGCAAGACTGCGCAATCGGCCGGACGAGCCGCATAAGAGAAAGTTGAAGCTCGGCAAAAACTCCGCGATAACGGCATTTCCGCTGCCACTGCGTCCCCTCCCGGTGCTACCGCTTGCGCCGTTATCTGCTCTTGCGCTTAGCGACGAAATGATGAATTGTATTCATTAAGAGGGACGACCGTGCCGTTTGTCAATCTACAAAATCGCAATTCCTCGGAGGGGTGATCATGGTGGAACAGGAGATGTGCGAACCCGCTGAGCTCGATTGGCCGGCTGTGGGAATCGGCCGCATCAGGCTGACGCGAGGCTCTTCGCACAACACGCTCACCACCGAGCTCCTGGGCACGCTCAACCGGCTGCTGGACGACGCGTGGGCGCAAAAGGCTCGCGTGCTCATCATCACGGGCTCCGGCAAGACCTTTTGCGGCGGCGCCCATGTCAAGTATTTCACGGACAGCGGATCGCCGCTCTATCGGAACGCCCGTGCAATCCGCGACGATTATGTGCAGCCCATCGTCCGCACCTTCCGCAGGTTGCGCGAAGCGCCTTTCGTGACGATAGCCGCAATCAACGGCTTCGCCCTGGGCGGTGGCTGCGAGCTGGCTCTTTCCTGCGACTTCCGGCTCATGGCGGAGAACGCCCGGATCGGACTCACAGAGACCCGGCTTGGCGCCTTGGCCGGCGCCGGCGGGGTGCAGTCGCTTGCCCATGTCCTGGGTCGCGCCAAGGCATTGGAGGTGGCACTTCTCGGAGAACAGCTGAGCGCCTCCGATGCCAAAGCCCTGGGGCTGGCGAATGCCGTCCATCCTGCCGATGAGCTCGATGCGGCCGCGACGGCCTTTGCCAGGCGCTTCCTGCTCTGCAGCCCCATTTCCATTGCAGAGACCAAACGAGCCCTGTATCGCTGCGAGACGGCTGGGGCGGAGGAAGCGGACCGGATCGCACTCGATGCAGTTACTGCTGCCGCCTCGGGGCCGGAGTGGTGGGAAGGCATGCTGGCCTTCACCGAAAAGAGGCCCGCGGGCTTTCGGATGGAGGGTTGATGAGCAACGGAACAGGGCGTCGCCAGGTCTTTCGCCTGTCGAGGGAAAGGCGTATCGCCGACATCATGAAAGCCGCGCGATCGGTCTTTCGCGAAAAAGGATACGAGGACGCCCCTTTATCCGACATCGCCGAGCTGGCGAACGTCGTCGAAGGCAGCATTTACCGCTATTTCGAGAACAAGCGCGATCTGCTCGTCAAGGTGATCGAGGACTGGTACGAGTCGATGCTTGCCGACTACGACCAGCAACTTTCAGGCATACAGGGCACGCGTAACCGCCTGCGCTTCATGATCTGGCGCCACCTGAAAACGATTCATGAGGAGCCGGCGCTGTGCAACCTGATGTTTCAGTTTCTGCGGACAGGCAACGACTACAGCCACACGGCCGTCTATGAGCTCAATCGCCAATACACGCGCCGCACGCTGGATATCATCAAGGAGGGCATCGACGCTGACGAACTCCGCGAGGACGTGCCGCTGCGGCTCGTTCGCGACATGATCTATGGCTGCATCGAGCACCGCACCTGGGCCTATCTGCGCGGCGAAGGCGACTTCGATCCGGATGCCACCGCCGATGCGATCGTCGACCTCGTCCTGAGCGGCCTTCAGAAACGACGGCCAACGGAGATGCAGCCGGACTTGGCCGAGCGCATCGAGAAGGCAGTGGCCAGATTGGAGCGCACCGCTTCCAGGGCGGGTCCCTGAACGGCCGCCACATCGTCAACCGGATTGCACCGCAGGGAGGAGACTGGGATGCATTCATCGACATCGGAAACGGCTCGACGCGAGGACATCGCCGCAGCGGGTAGATTGACCGTTCACGGGCTTTTCCGCGCATGCGTCCGCCGCAACCCTGAGGGCGTGGCCATACGCACCGGAACCGCGGAGGTGACCTATAGGGAATTGGACGAGCGCGTCCTACGCCTCGCCTCCGCGCTTTCCAGCCTTGGCGTCTCGCAGGGCGCGCGCATTGCACTCCTTTCGGAGAACCGCCTGGAATATGCCGAGATCGAACTGGCCGCCGCCTGTCTAGGCGCGATCGTGGCATGCCAGAATTGGCGCCTTGTGGCCGGCGAACTGCAGCACTGCATCGACCTCGTGGAGCCCGTGCTCGTCGTCGCGTCGGAACGCTTCGCGTCCACCGCCCGGGGTCTCGAGCTACGAGGTCGACGCCTTCTCGTGATCGAGCAGGACTACGACACTCTGCTGAGGAACGCACCGCCGCTGGATGCTCCTCCGCAAGTCGACCCGGAAGACGGGATCGTGATCCTCTATACCAGCGGCACGACCGGCCTGCCCAAGGGTGCGCTGATAAGCCATCGGGCGCAGATCGCCCGCAACATGCTGCTGCGGGTCGACATGCATGCCAGGGAAAGCGACGGCTTCGTCGCGTGGGCCCCGATGTTCCATATGGGATCCACCGACCAGGTGCTGGGCGCGCTCATGTCGGGCGCGACAGCGCACATCGTCGACGGCTTCGACCCGGACATGATCGTCGACATCATGGAGCGCTATGAGCTCGGATGGATGCTTCTGATGCCAGGCTCGATCGAGCCGGTCGTCGAGATCCTGCAGCGCACCGGCCGCCGGCCGAAAAGCATCCGCGCCATCGGCGCCATGGCCGACCTCGTGCCGAAGCACCTGATCGCGGAACTCTCGCGCCTGACCAATGCGCCATATCTCAACAGCTTCGGTTCGACGGAAACGGGACTTGCGCCTGCTTCCTCCTGCCTGTTTGCTCCCGGCGTGGTTCCGGCGAGCCTGTCGAAGCGCAAGAGCGCCTTTTGCGACCTGCGGCTTGTGGATCCCGACGGCACGGATGTGCCCGACGGCGAAGCTGGCGAGGCCGCCGTGCGCGGCCCGACCGTGTTCAGCGGTTACTGGAACGCGGACGAAACCAACGCGCGCGATTTCCGAGGCGGCTGGTTCCGCATGGGGGACCTGTTCCGGCGCAACGCCGACGGCAGCTATGATTTCGTCGACCGCGCGAAATACATGATCAAGTCGGGCGGCGAGAACATCTACCCCGCCGAGATCGAGCGGGTGCTGCTTTCCGATCCGCGCGTCAGCGACGCGATCGTGGTCCGGCAGAAGGACGACCGTTGGGGAGAGGTGCCCGTGGCTTTCGTCTCCCGCAAGGACGACAGCCTGTCGGAAGACGACGTCGAAAAACTCTGCAGACGGGAGCTTGCCGGCTACAAGCGGCCGAAAGCGGTCCATTTCATTCGCTTCGAGGATTTTCCGCGCAGCACCACCGGCAAGATCCTGCGCCACGAGATGGAAACGCGGTTGCGCGGCGGCTGATACGATGGGCATTGGTCTTTGACCGGTCGCAGGTCGCCCCTCACTGTCCTGCCGGACATCTCTCCCCGCAAGCGGGGCGAGAGACGCCGGCCGCTCGGTTTCGCCAATCGGAAACGTTGGCGATTGGCGAAAGCGGAGACGGCAGCGATCTTCTCCCGTCCTTCACGGAGAGAAGATGCCGGTAGGCGGATGAGGGGCTTGCCCCGGAGGTCAATGCTTATTGCCGCCGGTGTGGTACCAATGCCGAGCTGCGGTGGTCAGTGCACCGCCGCGTACATGATCTTCTCTTCCGTCGCCTCGGAGGGTTCGAATTCCTCCACCACGCGGCCTGAGCGGCAGACAAGGATGCGATCGGAGAGGTTCAGGATCTCCGGCAAATAGGACGAGATGACGATCACCGCGAGCCCCTCGTCGGCGAGTTGATTGATGAACTGATGGATCTCGGCAATCGCACCGACGTCCACGCCGCGCGTCGGTTCGTCGAAGATGATGATCTTTGGTTTTTGGACGAGCGATTTCGAGATGACGACCTTCTGCTGGTTGCCGCCCGACAGCTCGATCACGCGTGCGTTCTTGTTGATCGCCCGGATGTTCAGGACTTTCGTCCAATCCGCCGCGAGAGAGCGCATCTCCGCCATGTTGACCACCGCGCCACTAGTCAGTCCCGCAGCGAGCGCTCCCATGTAGAGGTTCTCGGGAATCGTCATGGTCTCGAAGAAGCCTTCGATCTTGCGGTCCTCGGTGACGTAGACGATCCCGTCGCGCACGGCTTGTCTGGGGACGCGATAGCGGACCGACCGGTCGCGCAGCCGTATCTCTCCCCCGTTGAAGAAATTCCTTTTGACGACGCCGGCGACGATCTTGGCCACCTCGGTGCGCCCGGAGCCGATTAGCCCGAACATGCCCGTGATCTGTCCGCTATAGACCGAAAACGACGTGTTCCGCACGATCGTGCCCATCGACACGTTCTGTACGCTCAGCACCTTCTCCCCGACCGGCCTCGGTTCCTGTCCGGATTCGCGCCGATAGAGCGCGGCCGACAAGGAGCGACCGACCATCGCGCGGATGATCTTGTCGCGGTCGAACGCCTTCGCTTCGTCGCTCACGACCAGTTCACCGTCGCGTAACACGGTTATGCGATCGGCGATCGCAAGGGCCTCCTCGAGCGCGTGCGAAATGAAGATGATCGAGACGCCGCGCTGCTTCAGTCGCTCCACCAGCGCGAAGAAGTGGTGCTTCTCTTCCGGGGTCAAGGACGCCGTTGGCTCGTCGAAGATGATGACTTGCACGTTCTTCCGCACAGCGCGCGCAATTTCGACCATCTGCTTGTGCGCGGCGCCCAGCGAGGACACCAGCGCGGTCGGATTCACGTTGAAGTTGAGGGATTGCAGGAAGGTCTGGGCAGCGATGTTGAGGCCGCGAATGCGGTTGAAGAGGTTCTCGTCTCCGAGATAGAGATTCTGGGCCACCGTCATCGACGGCACCAGGCTCGTCTCCTGGAAGACCATGGCGACGCCATCCTCGAGAGCCTCGGCCGGGGTCTGGAACAGCACCGGCCTGCCATTGAGCAGCATCTCGCCGCTGGTGGGCTGGGTGACACCGCACATCATCTTGGTGAGCGTCGATTTGCCGGCGCCGTTCTCGCCCAGCAGCGCGTGGATCTCCCCCTTTCGGAGCAGGAAGTTGACATTGGTCACGGCGGGCACACCGCGATACTCCTTGGTGACGCCTCTCATTTCGATAAGCGGCTGCATCACGCTCCTCCAACTTCCCGCGAGAAACGCCCACCAGGGCCGGTGTCGAGCTCTACGATCGCATTGCCACCCTTGGAGACCGCCAGCGCCTTTCCTTCGAACGGAAGACAGGTGAATACGCCGTGGCGCGTGCCGTCGGCGCGGCTGTGATAGGACGTGACCGGCTGGAATGCGTCGTTGAGCCTGACGACCAGGCCATAGGAGCGGGTCGGCGCCCACGGCTTCAGCATGCCGAGGTGCTTCTGGGCGCCACCCTGCAGCGGCTCCAGGAACGTGGCGGGCGGCTTCAGCGATGGCGCGGCCCAAAAGGCCTCGTCGATCTCCGAGGTCATCCTGGCAAGGAAAGCCGGCTCACGTTGAATGAACTCGATAATCTGGTTGCGCGGCGCGAATATTGCGAGCCAATATCCTCCGGCGGGATCGCGATGGATGCGGGCCGGATAGCCGGGAAGGTCGGCAAGGACAGGCTCGGGCGATCTGCCTTCGGACACGGCGAGAAGGCGATGGCGCCAGCTTTCGGAAACCACCACCCGCCCGTCTCCAACCGGGGCGAGGCCCAGGGGCCAACCGAGGTCGCCCGCCAGGAGCGTTTGCCGGTCGCTGTCGAGGGCGAGGCGCCACACCGACCCGTCGCTCCGGCGCTCCATCAGGTCGCGTTTCCACTCGGCACAGGCGCGTTTGGCCGATCCCCTGGCGACGACGAGCTCCTGCTCGGAGAGAAAGCAAAGCGCGGTGACGCAGCTCCACGGCGTGCCTGCGACCCTGTCCAGCATCATCCGCGACCCGTCCCGGTGGAGAATCGCGATACCGCCTTCCGCGAGCGCCACCCCGATCCGACCGTTTGGCGACGCGGCAATCGCGGTCACGTTCGAACCGAATTCGGCCACGAGGTGGGTGGAAGCGTCTTTCGCCAGACGGAGGACCTTGCCCTCGGTGGAGAAGAGCAAGCCGTCCTCATCTCGCGCGAGGTCGTCCGGAGCCTCGACCTGGAGCACAAGACGCGCTTCCTCGAGGAGCCGGTTGGGCCGGAGCGCACCGTCCATCGGCGGCACCGTGACCGCTGCTTCGCCGCTGCCGCGGAAATTGTCCCACACTCGTCTTAATGCGCCGATCACGAGCGTTTCTCCCAATAGTCCGCGAGCGACGTCCAGGTCGTGTCCGCGTTCGGGATACGGTACTTGCCCACACGATTGTTGTAGATGCCGCCCAGATAGAGAAAACCCTTGTGCTCGCGGATCGAGGTAATCATCGGGTGCGCCTCGCCGCCGAGATCCCAGAGCACGTCGAGGATGTTCCCTTCCGCGTCGAACTTGATGACGCAACCTGTGTTCATGTTGGGGTAGAGCCAGTCGTCGCGGCCGACCTTCTGAACCATGCGCCGTCGGAAGTTCGGCATTCGCAGCGCGAGATCGAAGACCGGAGCCCGCATGCCGCAGAGTGCACACCAGTAGGTCCCGTCGGAGGCGCGATTGATGTTGTCGGGATAACCGGGCAGGTTATCGATCACGACCTCCTTCTTGCCTTTTTTGGGCCCGTCGAAGTACCAACGAGTGATCCGGCAGCCCCATGTTTCGGCGAACAGCAGCGACTGCCCGTTCCTTTCGACACAGATGCCGTTCGGCAATTGCAGGTCGGGTAGCACGGTGCGGGAGCTGTTGGTGGCAGGATCGTAGCAGATGATGCGGCCGTTGCCGCGGCCTTCGAGAGCATCCACCATCCAGTCGTACATCTCGTAGCGGACCGTCGCCTCGCTGAAGAAGACGCGGCCGTCAGGCGCTATGTCGAGATCGTCGGCCAGGCGCAGCCGGCTGTCGTCGACGATGGAAAGCAGGCTGCGATTGGTTTCGTCCGAGAGCTTGCGAACCTCGCCGTCCGGCGAAATGCGGTAGAGTCCCATGCCGCCGACGCAGGTGTGGAGATTGCCTTCCCCGTCGAAAGCCATGCCGAGAGGATGCCCGCCGATATGGGCGAAAATCTCCCAGCGTTTGTGGTCCGGCCCAAAGAAACGGATGATGTCGCCGTGACGGCTGCCGCAATAGAGATTGTCGTCCTTGTCGAAGATGACGTCCTCGGGCCCATCGAGTTCGCCAAGACCGATCGCTTCGACCCCGCGCAGCTTGTCGTTAAGGGCATAGGGCGAGCCTGAGCCGGCGGCTGTTTCGGGAAGCGGCGGGAGCTGGAAATAGGTCGGCGAGACATAGGCGCGCGCCAGCACCTTGTGCCTGTTCTTGACCCAGCGGACGTCGATCGCCACCGCGCCCAGAAGGATGAGGCCGAGAACGAGCGAGCTTGTGCCACTGGTAAGCCCCATCCGGATGAGGCTGTTCTGGACGAGCAGGATGATGATCGCGCCGAGCATGGCCTTGACAATCGAGCCGCGCCCGCCGCCGAGGCTTATGCCGCCGAGTACCGCGGCCGTCAGCATCGTCACCTCCAGGCCCTTGCCGACGTCGGTGCCGGCGCTGGAAAGCCGCGCGGCATAGAAGGTCGCCGCCAGGCCGGTGAGCACGCCGGAGAGGACATAGGTCAGGCAGATCGTGCGCTTGACCTTAATGCCGGCGTTGTAGGCCGACCGGCGCGAACCGCCAACGGCCATGACGTGCCAGCCGAAGCGCATGCGCGTCAGGACGATGTGCCCGATCAGCGCTATCACCGCGGCCACGACGAGGCTGGACGGCACGCCGAAGAGCTTGCCTATCGCCATGAACTCCCAGGCCGCGGACGCGTTGAATCCCCTGCTGATGACCTGGCCGTAGTCGAGGAGGCCCTGGTCCACGATGGCTCGAACGATGATCAGCATGACGAGGGTCGTCAGGAAGGCCCGCATGCCGAGATAGCCGATCAGCCAGCCGTTGATCAGGCCGATCAGCCCGCCGAGCAGCATGATGGCCGGGATTCCGATGGCGAGATTGACTTCCATCGAGTTGATGAGAAGCAGTGCCGCCAGATTGCACAGGGCAAAGACCGAACCGACCGTGAGATCGATGCCGCCGGCCATCATCACGAAGGTGATCCCGACGATGATGATCAGGTACTCGCCATAGATCTGGGCGATGTCCGACAGGTTCGACCCGCCCAGGAATCCAGGCATGCTGGTGCTGAAGAAGGTGAAGACGGCAGCCAGGATGACGACCGGTATCAGCGTGTCGATCCAGCTCTTCGAAAGGATCTCGCCGACGAACTTGTCCGGGATGTACCGGTAACGCAAGCGCGTCCAGGTCTCTGACGCCGCCATCTGCAGTCTCTCCATATGCCGTGACAAAAGAGGACCGACGCTCGAGGCGCCGGTCCAGGAAGCGCCGGTCGTGGTCAGCCGCCGCTCTCCTTCAGCTGGTCAAGCGTCCAGCAGGAGGATGGGTTTAGGTTTTCCTTGGTGATCAGCTTCAGCGGCGTGTAGAGCGCGAAGGGAGCGCTGCCCGGCTCCGGCTTGGTCTGGAGCAGGATCTTCACCGCGGTGTTGAGGTCGCGGGCCTGGCCCGGAACGTCATAGCTGAAATAGGCGTCGAAGCTGCCGTTCTCGACATTGTCGCAGGCGGCCGCCTTGTTGCCGCCTCCGGAGCTCACCATGTACACTTGGTCGAGCATTCCGGCCTCGCGAATGGCGGCGGCAGTTCCCGTATCCTGTCCGTCCCAGACCCCGAGGATGCCGCAGAGATCGGGATTCTGCTTGAGGATTGTCGAGGTGATCGCCTGGGCCTTGGCCGGGTCGAAATCCGCCGATTGCTTGGCGACGACCTGGATCTCGGGATGCTGGGCGAACACGTCGTCGATGGCCTGGTTGCCGATGACGATCGTGGGCGTCGCCGCCTGGCCGGTGACGATCGCCACCTTGCCGTTCTTGCCGGAATCCTTGCCGCAGGCCTTCACGATGGCCTCGGCCTGCTTGTATCCCATTTCATACCAGTCGGCGCCCACATAGGCGTCGCCATTGGTGACCGACTTGAGATTGACCTGAACGACGTTGATGCCCTCTTTCATCGCCTTCGGGACTAGCCGGTTGTAGGCCTGCTGGTCGAGCGGATGCAGGATGAGGACATCCGGCTTGTCGGCGATGAAGCCGTTCACCGCCTGAACGCCGGCTTCGACATTCCAGTTCGGATCGCGCACATCGACCGTATAGCCCAGCGCCTTCGCCTGGTTCTGAAGGCCGGCATTCCATCCTTCCGTCAGGTCGAAGCCCATCGACAGCGGCACGAAAGCCACCTTCTTGCCTTTCAAGACCTCGTAATAGGTCTTGGACTGGCCATCGTCGTATGGTTCCGACAACGCTACGCCCGTCGCGACGGCCAGAGCGGCCGTGGCGACCAGCGCCTTCATCAACTTCATTGCTTTCATGTCACTCCTCCACTTTGTGACAGTTGATTCCCAGACTTGCCTAGATGTCTCCGTGCTGGGCAGTCTGCTCGTCTCGCGGGTTGAGCAGAGTGTCGACCACGATCGCCATGAGCAGGATCACGCTCTTGAGAATGCTCTGGACGGTGTAGGTGAGATTCAAGATCGTCATGCCGTTCAGCAGGATGCCGATCAGAAGCGTGCCAACGATGACGTTGCGGATACCGCCCTTGCCACCGGACAGGCCGATGCCGCCCAGCACCACGACGAGGATCACGTCGTAGACCATGGTCGACAAGGCGAGCCTGGTGTTGATTGCGGCAAGCGCGGTCGCCATGACGATGCCCGCGATCAGCGCGATCACGGATATCAGCACATATTGAACGACGACCATCGGCCGTACCGGGATCCCGGTGACGCGGGCGGCGAGCGGGTTGTCGCCCATGCCGTAAATGAAGCGGCCAGGCTTCATGTAGCGAAGGAAGAGGTAAGCCGCGGCCGCAACCAGGGCGAATACGACAACGGGGGCCGGGACGCCAAGAAGACGGCCGCTGCCAATGCTGTAGAACCAGGAATCGCCGCGGCCGATATAAACGGCGTCGATCGGCGCCATGAATGCCTTGCCGAAACCATAGACGACAATGCCCATGGCGAGCGTCGCGAAGATCGCAGGGATCTCCACATAGGCGATCAGGATGCCATTGATGATCCCGACCAGCATGACGAAGCCCAGCGCACACAGCACGGCAAGCCAGATCGGCATCCCTCCGTTGATCAGGTTGAGCAGCCATGCGACCGAAACCGGCATTGTCGACAGGATCGAAAGATCGATCCCGCGTCCGATGATCGCGATCGCCATACCGACACCCAGGATTCCAAGGATCGAGACGTTCTGGACCAGCGACAGCAGATTCCCGGGCGACAGGAAACCCGGCAGAGTGACAGAGAACAGCACAAAGAGCCCGATCGCGATCATCAGGACGATGCGTTCCTGGCTAAGGCCTCTCATCATCTGTGTGGTCTCCTCCCACCGCGCCCATCAGGTCGCCAGCGTTTAATGAATGATGTTCACTAACGGCTAGCCGTGTCAACCTGTATTCATGCTTTCAGCCCCAAAATCCGCTCGCTCCACGACGCGCTAACCGCAATATTCGGACATATGAGACCGGCATGAGGCGTTAGTGAATACGCCTCATTTATAGTTTGTTGGAATATGTCGGATATTACGTCAGAGCGGAAACCCGGCGAGCCGCCCGTCCTCGATCCGCTCGATGTATTCCGTCATGCCATAGCCAACCTGCTCACCCCAGCGAAAGCGTGTGAACCCCTCGGCGATGCGGGAAACGAGAACCCCCTCCTCGGTCTTCCGGCGATTGCGCAGCGGAGCGAGCGTAAGGATCTCGCCGTCGATGCGGGCCTTGCGATTGGCGGTAAGAACTCCCAGCCGCACGAAGGACGGATCCTGTTTCTCGGTCCAGTCGGTGGACACTTCGAGATCGAGGATTTCTTCGTACTGTCCGTTCACGAGCAGAACCCCGGTGCGTCTGGCATTGCCTGCCTTGTCGGTGATCTTGAGCAGCATCAGCCCATCGCCATTCGCGAAATTCGCGATGAAAAGGCGATAGAAATAGATCGCCTGCCAATAGCGCGGCCCCCACGAGTGGTCGCGCCAGCCATGGCCGTCGATCGTCCAGCTTTCGGTGCCGACGCGAATTTCGCCTTTCACCCGACTGTGCTGGTTGAAGTGCCCGAGGGAAAAATCGCGCCCGTACATGGTCTGGACGGTATCGTCGACCGGCTCACCGCCATGGATAGGCGATTTCGCCATATGCTGCCAGGAGACGTGGCCGGGCAGGCGCCGCCCCTTGGCGAACAACTCGCCGGGATCGCGCAGGTCGTCCGGGTTCTCGACAATGATGAGATCTCCGCTATAGGTCATCGACACGCTGCGCAGCGGCTCATTGACCGTGTAGCTCAGGCCCCCCGCGGCGAAGCGGTCGTTGCTGCCGATCGTCGGACGCTGGAACTGGCATGCGATCCGCCCGTCGGGCAGGTAGAGGCAGACCGACAGTTCGGCGTATCCTTCGTTCACCCGGTTCCCGAGCCGCATCCAGCCGCCGACCGGCGAGACCGCGTCGAAGCCATTGGTGTAGACGCTTTCATTGAAATTGGTCGACCCGTCCGGCCTGTGCATCCCTTCGTGTTCTGGCCTCATGATGAATTTGTCGCTCATTCCCCTGCCTCCCGGACCTCGTCGGAGCGAACGATCACCATCATCCGTCCGCGTTGAATCTGCTCGTCGCGCTGGTTGAGAACCTCGAACCCGTATGTTGCGAGGCTGCGTCCTTCCTTGGACGTCGGCCGGACTTCCTCGACCGTCACCTTCGAACGGATCGTATCTCCGATCTTCACCGCGCCGGAGAAATCCCAGTTCAGATTGACAAGCCCGATCACCCGTTCGCCGAACAGCCCGGTGTGGGTCGCCATGCCGATGGCGGTCGCCATCGAATGAGGGCCGTGGGCGATGCGGGACTTGTGAGGTGACGCCTGCGCGAAGGTCTCGTCGACGTGGATGGGCGTAAAATCGCCGACGAGACCGGCGAAAAGCGCGATATCGCCTTCGCCTATGGTCCGGCCTGGCGTCATGACCGTCTGGCCTGTTTGCAGTCGTGACATCATCTTCCTCTCAATGCTGTCGTGCCAATTCCGCGCGGGCGAGCGCTTCCCGATGAACCTCGTCCGGTCCATCGCCGATGCGCAGGAACCGCGTTTCGGCGAATGCTTCGGCGAGGAAGAAATCCTGGGAAAGCCCTGCCCCGCCATGAACCTGGATGGCACGATCGATCACGGTCCCGACGATCGTCGGCACGACGATCTTGGCGACCGCGATCTCGTTGCGGGCGGCCTTGTTTCCGACCTTGTCCATCGTCCAGGCGGCTCGCAAGGTGACCAGCCGCGCCTGCTCGATGTCGCAGCGCGATTGCCCGATCGCCTGCCGGACCGCGCCCATCTCGGCAAGAGTGGAGCCGAAGGCCACGCGCTCCCTGGCGCGCGCGCACATGATCTCCAGAGCGCGTTCGGCCAGGCCGATGAAGCGCATGCAGTGGTGTATCCGTCCGGGCCCCAGCCTTCCCTGGGCGATTTCGAAGCCGCGCCCCTCGCCGAGAAGCATGTTCTCCCGGGGAACGCGGACATTGTCGAAGACGACCTCGCCGTGCCCGAGCGGCGCGTGCTCGTATCCGTAGACGCTGAGCGGCCGCTCCATGACGACGCCGGGGGTGTCCATCGGAACAAGGATCATCGATTGCTGCAGGTGCTTGGCCGCCCCGCGATCGCTTTTGCCCATGACGATGGCCACCTTGCAGCGTTGCGAAGGGGCGCCGGTCACCCACCACTTGCGACCGTTGACGACATAGTGGTCGCCGTCCCTGCGGATGTGCGTTTCGATATTGGTCGCGTCGGACGAAGCGACCTTCGGCTCGGTCATCGCGAAACAGGAGCGGATTTCGCCCGAGAGCAGCGGCTTCAACCAACGCTCCTTCTGCGCCTCCGTGCCATATGCCGCGAGCAGCTCCATGTTGCCGACGTCGGGAGCGTTGCAGTTGAATATTTCCGGCGCTGCCAGGGAACGCCCGAGAACCTCGCAAAGCTGCGAGTACTCCCAGTTCGTCAGCCCCTGTCCCTCGGGGCCGTGATTGTAGAAGAGGTTCCAGAGCCCCTCGCTCCTGGCCTTTTCGGCCAGGGACATTGCAAGCGGGCGGGGCTCCCACTTCCCGGCCTCGCCCGGCGGCGCCAGCAGCTCACGCTCATTGGGGTAGATATGCTCGCGCATGAATGCTTCGAGGCGATCGCGCAACCCACGTGCATGGGGAGAAAGTTCGGCAAACATCAAATCCCTCCGTCAGGCGCTCTTGGCCCCGACCTTCTCGCGCTTCACGACGATGCCCGCGGCATCTCGATCCCAGGTGTCGGCGGTCACCCCTTGTTCGCGAAGCTTGATCTTCTCGATCTTGGCCGTCGGCGTCCTTGGCAAGGCGTCGACGACGCGGACATAGCGGGGGATCATGAAGTGGGCCATGCGGGGGCGCAGGAACTCGATGAGCTCGGCCGGATCGAAGCTGGCCTCGTCTTTGAGCGCGACGACGGCCATGACCTCGTCCTCGGCGATTTCGCTCTTCACCGCGACAGCGGCCGCTTCCCGCACGGCGGGATGCGACAGGACTTCCGACTCGACCTCGAAAGACGAGATGTTCTCGCCACGCCGGCGGATCGCATCCTTGAGCCGGTCGACGAAGTAGAAGTTGCCTTTCTCGTCGCGCCGGAACCCGTCGCCGGTGTGGAACCAGCCGTTTCGCCAGGCCGCGGCAGTGGCCTCCGCATTCCCGGCGTAGCCATGGTTCATCGCCCAGGGGCAATCGGTCCGGATCACCATTTCGCCCACCGCGCCGACCGGGACCTCGCAGTCGTTTTCGTCGACGAGACGCACCTGAACGCCGGTCCGTGGCTTCCCGGCGCTGCCCAGCGCAGTGGGATTCGGTTCCGACACGATGGGCATGCTGATCTCGGTCATGTTGAAATGGGTATGAATTTCGGTGCCGAAACGTTCGTGGAACTTCGGCGCCGTGTCGTTGAGAGGGACGTAGGTGCAGGTTCGCAGCGTGTGATTCCTGTCGTCCTCGCTTGCCGGGCGTTTCAGCAGGAATCCACCCATGACGCCCAGCAGGATCGCCGTGGTGATGCCCGTGCGGCGAACGGTCGGCCAGAACGCTTCGGTATCGAACGCGTCGACCATGACGATCGAACCGCCATGGATGAGCATTGCCGTGACCGGCATGACGCCGCCGGAATGAAACATCGGCAGGTTGATCATGTAGCGGTCGTCGGACCGGAGGAACGGCGCGGCCGCGGCCATGCTGTAGAGATGGACGTAGGACGACATCACCCCTTTCGAGGGCCCCGTCGTGCCGGAGGTGAAGATGATGGACTGCATGTCCCACGGGGCGATCGCCCGGTCCAACGTGGGTGGAGCGATATTTTGCGAGGCAAGCTTGTCGGCCTGGTGGACCTTCAACCCGGGCACGTCGCTTCCGCGACCGCCCAGGACGACGATTTCCTCCAGCCTGCTCAACTGGACTTCCCCAAGGCGTTGGTGAAGGTCGGCATGGACGATGCCGAGACGAGCTTCCGACAACTTGACCGCATGCCGCAGGAGGTTGCCGCGATAGGCGAGGTTCAACGGGACGAAGACCGCTCCGAGATAGTTGAGACCGAACCAGACCCTCAGGCAATCCGCACTGTTGGGAAGCCAGCACAAGACGCGCTCGCCCTGCCGCACACCCAGAGCACGAAGAGCATTTGCGGTGGTGACCGCCTCGCGCAGGGTTTCGGCATAGGTCCACTCAGACCCGTCGGTGAAGATCGCAAAGGTTTTTTCCGGCTGAACCGAGGCCCAGCGCTCGAGCATGTAGCGCTGGACGCATGCCTCGGGCGCGGGCATTCGTGGATCGAGATGATGTTCCATGGTCCACCTCCCCGTGGTACCGTTCCTGATCAGGCTTTTGCGCCGTCGCCGCTTGCGATCTCGGCAAAAAGCGGCTTGCGGGTGATCTTCATTTCGGCCGTCATCTCGTCGTGGAGATGGGCCTGGATCAGCCCGGCCGCACGGCCACAGTCCGGCTCGTGCCGGCGCGGCCACAGAAAAGCGATGGCGTCGCAGATCGCGGCGTCGAGCCGGCCCCTGAGGACGAGCAGTCCTTCGGCCGTCGCCGGTGTCTCCTCGACGACCGGCTGCGCCGCCACATCGGGCACTGTTCGTGCGATCTCTTCGAGCAGGCGGCGCTTCGCCTCGACCAGTTCGAGAAGCGGCAGCTGCGCCCATTCGACTCTCGGGGCGATATTGTTCAGAAGGTCGATGACGCCGACGGCCTGACCCCTTGCGTAGGAATCGGAGACGTGCGGGATCACGTCACTGCGCATCGTCGCGATGATGCCTTCGATGATCCTGGACAGGGGAACATTCATGATGCGCGTTCCATCGCGGATTCCACTTGAAGGAGCATGCGCGGGATCTGGGCGCCCATCCCGGCCATGCGCAGGTCGTTGAATCCGCGCCGGGCGAAACAGTCGGTCGCTCCGTAGTGCATGATGGCCAGCTTGAAGGTGCCGAATGCTTCCCAATAGGCCATGTCGGCGAGCGAGACCTCGTGCCCTGTCAGGGTGGCATAACGGTCACGCAATTCCTCGCGCTCGAAGAAGTGGCACATAAAGGGCGAGCGTCCACGCCAGGCCTGAAGACAGACCCAGCCCAGGTCCTCGACGGGGTCCCCGAGACGCACCAGTTCCCAATCCAGGATGGCCGTGATGCGACCGTCGACCTCCAGGAAATTGCCGATGCGGAAGTCGCCATGTGTGATCGAGATGCGTGCAGCGGCCGGTGCGCGTTCGCGCAACCACGCCGCAGCCAATTCGAGCATGGGGACACGGTCCGGCGACCACTTTTCGAGCAGTTCCATCCAATGGTCGACTTGCGTGGTGGCCGTGCGTTTCACATCCTTCGTACCGTCGATCGTCGCGACGGGGGTGTCCTGCCATTCAAAGCGGTGCAACGCGGCCAAGGCGCCCACGAACTGCGTGCCGAGCTGGATTCGCCGTTGTTCGTCGAAAGCCGGTCCGCCATCGTGCGTCCAGGGTATCGGCGCCTCGCCAGGAACCAGATCGCAGACGAAGAATGGAGCCCCCAGGACGGAAGTGTCGTCGCTGTACCAGTAGACACGCGGTACGGGCACCGTGCTGTTTCCGAGTTCGCGAAGCGTGACGAATTCCGGATAGGCGCTATAGGGACCGAAGATCCCCGTGGGCGGGCCGACGCGCAGGATGAGATCACGCTGCACGAGCCGACCATTCTCGACCCAGCTCGCGTGGAAACCATAGGTCACCCAGGAAAAGCCTACGGTGAAACGCTTGAGCGGCCCGATCTCGACCGGCGAACCGGTCTGGTCGCGGATGAAGCCGGCCAGCACGCCGCGTATCGTTTCGACATCGGTTGGATCGAAGTTTCCGGCCGGTGCCCCGGACGGTTTCGAGCGCATGGCGGAGGCGGTCATACTGCCGAGCTCCCCTGGAATACCGGCTCGTCGACGGTGGCCTCCAGCCCCAAGACCCTGCGAACGTCCCTGTAGAGCAGCCGCCCCATCTCCAGCAGCATCAGCCCGAAAGCGAGAGGCATCATCACGAGGATCGGCCAGAGCGGCCAGAACGCGGTACCGATCTGCATCGTGCGGTTCGACTGGATGCTGGTCCAGACGAAGCGCAGAATGAACCACATGAACACGGCGTAGATGGCGATCTCGACGGCGGTCACCAGGGCGGCGATGACGGCCCGCCGTCTCGGCGGCTGTGCATCCGCCAGGGTCTCCAGACGCGGGAACATGCCTTCCCGATGGGCGATCGGCAAAGCCCAGAAGACCAGCAGGGGAAAGATGATGCGCTCGACAATATTGTAGGCGCCCGGGATGAGGTCGGCCTGCAGAAAGTAGCGACCGGCCACGCTGACGACCGTGACCATCATCATGAGGAAGAGCATGGAACCCGCTCCAATCGCGGCGAGTCCCCATTCGAAGGCCCAGACGGTTCTCCAGAAGCGCATTGCGAACCTCAGTTGAGATGGCTCGGCAGCCAGGTGGCGATGCCGGGGAAGATCATCATGGCGGCGACGACCACAAAGGCGGCAATCGACGAAAATGTGAGGCAAGGCCTGAACACCGGCCCCACGGGAGTGCGGGCGGCCGTGGCGGCCGAGAAGGCGACAAGTCCGACCGGCGGGGTCAGCAGTCCCAGCGAAATGACGAAACAGGCCATCACCCCGAACCAGATCACGTCGACGCCGGCCGCCTGCACCATCGGGATGATGATCGGAATGGAAAGGACGATGGTCGTCACCTCCTCCAGGAACATGCCGGCCGCGAACAATCCGAACATGAGGACGAGGACGAGGAGCGTCGGATTGCCTACGAGCGGCTGAGCGAACTCGAGCAGTTCCGTTGGCAGGCGGGAGAAGGACATGAAGCGCGAGAAGATCTGCGCCGCGATGAGCAGCATCAAAAGCATGGCCGACACTTTGACGGAGTCGATCAGTGCGGCAGCAATATCCTTCGGGCCGACCCTTCGCATGACGATCATTCCGACGAAGGCCGCGAAGGCCCCAAGCGCGCCAGCCTCGCCCACGGTCACAATCCCACCGTAGATGCCGCCGAACACGACGAACATGAGCACGACGACGAAGGTGAAGGCCCCGACTGAGCGCCGGGTCTCCTGCGGATCCTCGATAACCTGGTGACGCTGGCCGTCGACCGCCCCGGGTTCGACATCCCCCAGAAAATAGAGGCAGCCGACATAGACGACGATGCACAGGATGCCGGGACCTATCGAACCGATGAAAAGGTGCCCGATCGGGATCTCCGTGAGCGATCCATAGATCATGATCAGGAGGCTCGGCGGTATGATGACCGAGAGCGAACCCGAGATGGCGGCGAGCGCCACGGAAAAGCTGCGCGTGTAGCCGACCCTTTGAAGCTCAGGTCCCGCGAGCGTGGCGAGCGCGGCTGCACTTGCCGTTCCGGATCCAGACACCGCACCGAGCAGGCCTCCAGTTACCAGGGTAGCCACGCCGAGTGGGAACCTGCGGTAGCCGGCAATCCTGTGGCCGACGCGGAAGAGGTCGATGATCACGCCGCCCTTGAGCAGCAATTGCGCCATCAAGAGGTAGAGCGGGATGATCGACAGCGTGTAGGCCGATGCCGTGTAGAACGTGTCCTGCCCGACGATGCCATTGAGGACGCCCGGCCCCACCCACAGCATCACGCCGATGAGCCCCGCACCCAGCAGGCAGGTCGCGACCGCCTGTCCCGCCATCAAGAAGACGACGATCCAGAGCGTCACTGCCCAGATGATCCAGTCCTTGGACATGCGAATTCCGATCTCCGAGAGGGATCGACGCCGCCCGGCGGGCGGCGTCGGCGGCAATCATTTCGCGAGATATTCGGCAACACCCGCAGGCAACTTGGCCCCTTCGGCCTGGATGAGCTCCGCGTAAAGCTTCGCCGCCGCCCTCGCCGGATGTCCGTCCGCCTCGGTCTTTTCGATCCAGGCGACCCAGGTATCGGCGGCAGCCTTGTCGATATGCGCCTTCATGGCCGGCGAGAGATCGTTGATCGACACGAACGAACCGCCATCCTTGCTGATGGATTCTTCCTTCACCGTGCCGACCCGCGCTTCCCACTGTTCGGCGTTCTTCGTGGCGACGGCGCGCGCGGTCTCGTCCCAAAGCTTCTTCTGGTCGTCAGTCAGCTGGTCCCACATCTCGTTGCTCACCGCGAGATAGCTTTCCCAGTGACCGATGGAGACGTCGACGATCGAGTGTCTCAGCAATTGCTGCAGCGAATAGGAGGGCCAGTCGGAGATGGCGATCACAATGCCTTCGATCGTGCCGCGCGAGGCCGCCTCGAAGGCCTGCGAACCCGGGATCGTCACCGGCGTCGCGCCCAGCTTTTCGAGCATGATGGTGTGAAGCGCAGAGCCGGCGCGGAGCGGCACGCCGCGAAGGTCCTCCGGCTCCCTCAGCACCTTCTTCACCGTCGAAATCGAATAGGGCGCGGTCGCGCCCAGGGCCCATGCGCGAATGCCCTTGTCCGCGATCTCGTATTCGTAGAACGTCTTGCCGTCCTTCAGTTCCACGTCCGAATCGAGAAGCTTCTGGAACGCGCGCGTCACCATCGGCGAATCCGTGCCGTAGGTCGGCAGCTGCGTAACGTCGGACAATGGGAACCGACCTTCGTGATAGGGCGCCAGCAGCGGCGCGGCGACTTGGATCGTTCCGCTCTGCAGGCTGTCCAGCTCTCGCCCGACGGCGGAAAGTTCACCTGCGTAGAATCGCGTAAACGTTATCTCGCCATTGCTTCCCTGCTCGATGGCGTCGGCGAACGGATCCATATGGGCGCCGACCCACAGATGTGGCTTGCCCAGGCCCGTCGATATGATGAACTCCGCGGCTCCCGCCGTAGCCGTGAGCGCTGCGCCAAACATGGCGGTCGCGGCAAGCAACCTGCGTGCATATGCAATCATCGTCCCCTCCCTTGAGACAGCCGAGTTCGTTTCGAGACAAGGGCTCGATCGAACGGCTCGACATTGGAAACACCGGCCTCCACCGGTCTCACGGCGCTCCTGCATGCCCTCCTTGGGCATCACTCCTCCAGGGGGCGCTCGTGACAGTCATGCTACGCGTATTTCCGGATTTGTAAACAGAAATGAATCATGAGTCATAATTCATTTCGATTTGACAGCGCCCTACGGCGCCCGTAGGCTGAGGTCAATCATGAGAGACTCGAGTATCAAAGAAACAGTACGCTCAAACCGGGACGGGGGCACAAGGACGCGTCTCACACGCGCCGAGAAGGCGGAAGCCACACGGGTGCGGCTGTTCGAGGCTGCCGTCCAGATCGTAGGGGAACAAGGTTATGCGGGCGCGTCCGTCGCTTTGATAACCGCCCAGGCGAAGGTGGCGCAGGGGACGTTCTACAACTACTTCGAATCACGGCAGGACCTGCTGGACCAGCTTCTTCCGGCGATCAGCGAGCAGCTTCACGAGATGATCCGGGCCAAGGTGATGGCCGCTCCGGACGACCCGCTGGAACGCGAGCGCGCGCGCCTGTGCGGCTTCTTCGAGTTTCTCGAAAAGTCGCCTCATCTGTTCAAGATCCTGAGCGAGGGGATGGTACAGGCGCCGACCGGCTTCCGCCGTCATCTCGAGATGCAGACGGCGAGCTACCGTCGCGCCCTCGAATATGAGAGGAGGCGGGGCAATCTGAGGATCGACGACCCGAACGAGATCGATGTCGTGACCCAGATGCTGCTGTCCACCCGCGAGTATCTGAGCGGCCGCTTCTGCTATGTCGACGGCCAATTCGTCCGCCCATCGAACTTTGTTGCGGATACTTATATCAAGCTGCTCAAAGGGCAAATCTTCAAGTGAGCGCGACCGGGGACAAGGCGCAGGGCGACGTCCCCTGCTTCTTCCATATCAACGTGAACTGCTCCGATTTCGAACGCTCGCTCGCCTTCTATCGGCTGATCGGCTTCGAGGTGGTTCTTGATTTCGCGGCGTCCAGCAATGCCACCTTCGGCGAAGTCGGGCTGGGCCCCGTGCTGAGACTGCCGGACGACTGCGACGGGAGAGCTGCCTTGCTGATGCTCGGCGGCGACGAGAGAGGGCTGCGGCTCGATCTGATCGAATGGCGCTCGCCGCGTGAGGCTGCACCACCGCGGCGCAGCCTCGCCCAGCTGGGCGTCGGCCGGATCTGCCTGAGGACCTTCGACGCGGCGGCCGTCCATGCGCGACTGAGCGATGCGGGATATTCCTGCTACAGCGCGCCGAAGCGCATCACGCTGGGCGGCTCGAAGATCGAGGTCTTCTGCGCCGAGGATCCGGACGGTGTCGTCATCGAGTTCATGCAGTTCATCGGGCGGGCGGCGCAATAGACGCGGCAATAAGGTTTGGCCTGCGGCAAGCCCCTCGTCGGCCTGCCGGCCACTTCTCCCGGCAGGACGGAGAGAAGACCGGTCTCGTCACCGTTTTTGCAAATCACCAACGCTCCCGATTGGCGAAAGCCAAGCTGGCGTCGTCTCTCTCCCGCGGGCGGGGAGAGATGTCCGGCAGGACGGTGAGGGGCAACTCGATGGCACGGTCGGGCGCTTGGCGGTCGATCCATCGACCCTGGAATTAGCCGGGCGTCTTGAAGTAGTCCGGCTTGCCGGTCGTCCAGGTCTCGCCCCAAAGCTGTCCGCCTCCATCGACGGTCAGCAGCTCGCCTGTGACGAACCTTCCGGACGGCCCGCCGAGATAGACGCAGGCCTCCGCGATGTCCCAGGCATTGCCCACGCGCATCATGGGATTCGATCGGGGATAGGCCGCACGAGCCTCCGGCGTATAGACCTTCCAACCTTCGGTTTCGATTGCGCCGGGCGCGATGCAGTTGACCCGGATGTTCAACGGCGCCCATTCCACCGCCACGCTGCGGGACAGGCCGATCACGCCTGCACGGGCCGCTATCGTATGAGTGACACCGTAGAGGCCGTGCGTCGTCACGACCACGATGTTGACGATGCTGCCGGCCTGCCCGGTGTCGCGCCATTTGCGGGCCGCGGCTTGCATCATATGCCAGGTGCCGTTCAGATTCGTGTTGATGACGGCGTTCCAGCCCTTCACGCTGAAGTCGATCGCCGGCTGCGGAAACTGCCCGCCCGCGCTGTTGACGAGAATGCCTGCACCGCCGTGCTCATCCCAGACGCGATCGAAAAATGCGCCAACGCCTTCCGGCTCGCGAATGTCGACAGTGTGGCCGCTGCACTTTAGCCCGCGCGCCTCGATTGCACGCACGAGTTCGGCGATCTTGCCTTCGCTCCTGCCGGTCACGACCACATGCGCCCCGAGGCGGGCAAAAAGCCATGCCGTGGCGCGGCCGATCCCGCCTGCCCCGCCGGACACGACGACCACCTGCCCCTCGAGACAATCGGGCGCATAGACGGTGGGCTGCACGGCGAGATCGGCATCGCTGAGCCCGATCTTTTCCTCCGCGTCGCTCATCGTTCCATTCCCTTGAGCAGCTCGCCAGAAATGATCATCTTTCGGACCTCCGTGGTGCCTGCGCCGATTTCCATCAGCTTGGTCGAGCGGAACAGACGGTTGATCTCGGACTCCCATATATAGCCGGTGCCGCCATGAACCTGGACGGCAAGGTCGAGCACCTTGTGCGTCGCCTCGGCCGCGTACATCACAGACGCCGCCGTAAGCGTGTGTATATCGCCGCGACCGCCGCCGCCGATCTCGAGCGGAGCCGCTGCCGCAAGCACGCGATAGGTAAAGCTGCGGATGGTCTCGACATGGACATACATGTCGGCGAGCATCGATTGGACCATCTGGAAGGAGCCGATCGGCTTGCCGAACTGCTTGCGCGTCTTGGCATAGTCGACCGAAAGCTCCAGCGCCCTCTCGGCAATGCCGAGGCAGAGAGGCGAGATCATGGCCCGTTCCAGGTCGAGGCCGCTCATGACCACGGCAACGCCCCGATTTTCTCCGCCCACGAGATTCTCCGCCGGCACGCGGCAATCCTCGAACAGGAGCTCGCCGGTCTGGCTGCCGCGATAGCCCATCTTGACCAGCTTTTGAGCGACCTTGAAGCCAGGCGCGCCCTTCTCCACGATAAAGGCGGAAATGCCGTGAGCGCCCTTCTCGCGATCGGTCTTGGCGTAGACCAGCAGAACGTCGGCGACCGGCCCGTTCGTGATGAAGATCTTGCTGCCGTTGAGCACGTAATGATCGCCTTCCCGCCGAGCGGTGGTGCGCATGGATCCCAAGGCGTCGGAGCCAGCCCCGGGCTCGGTCAGGCCAAGCGCCCCGATCTTCCGGCCCGAACAGAGATCGGGGAGATAGCGACGCCGCTGCTCGTCCGTGCCGTTGCGGTAGATGTTGTTGGCGCAGAGATTGTCGTGGGCGACCCAGGCGAGCGCCATCGCGTGGTTCCAGCGGGCGAGGCCCTGAAGCACGAGACCCGCGGCCACGAGGTCGAGGCCAGCGCCTCCATATTCCTCCGGGATCGTGATCCCGAAGAGCCCGTTGTCGCCGATCTTGGGGAACGCGTCCTCCGGCCACCATTCCTCGTTATCCATGCGTTCGGAAAGGCCATGGAGCTCGTTACGCGCGAAACGATCGGCATTCTCGAGGATCATCCGATGATCGTCATCCAAGTCGAATAGGTTCGGCTTGTCGTTTCGCCCAACGATATCGTTCATTCGCTCCTCCCGTAATCGTCATGCCGGCAGGCCATCTCCGCCTGTCTTAATGAAATCATTTCATCATACGAAGCGCCGCGCAATGTCAACCTACCATACACGGAAAAGGCGCTTTCACGCGCCCCTCTGATTTTTAGGACAAAACACGCTAGGCATGGTTGACAATGCTGATGAACTCAAATCATTTATTTCGGCATCCTATCGGAAACGAGGTGGGGGAGACAGTGACCGAACCTGTGATCATCGAGAGACGAGACTCTGTCCTGTGGGTCAGGATCAATCGCGAGGAACGGCGCAACGCCCTCAACGAAAAGGTCGCGCAGGGTATCCAGGCTGGCCTGGATGAAGCAGAAGCGGACCGCAACGTACGCGCCGTCGTCATTACCGGCGCAGGTGACAAGGCGTTCTGCGCCGGTGGCGATCTTCAGCTGCAGGCGGACGGAACTCCGTTCACTATCGACGCGGCAGACCCGCGCCATTACGTGGCTCGCCTGCTGAGGCGCATGGATGCCTGCCGGCTTCCGCTGGTCGCAAGAATAAATGGCCACGCGCTTGCGGGCGGATTGGGCCTGGCGAGCGCCTGCGACCTCGTCGTCGCGCGCGAAGACGCGCTTCTGGGGGTCACGGAGGTAAAGGTCGGGCTTTTCCCCATGATGATCCTGCCGTTCCTGCTGAGGACCGTTTCATACCGGCGCCTGATGGAATTGTGCATCACGGGCGAGCCGATCACCGCTCGCGAGGCCGTCGCCGACAACATCGTGAACTACGCCGTGCCTGCCGGCGAACTCGACCAAAAACTCGATTGGCTCCTTGCGCGGGTCACCGACAAATCGCCGACCGGCATTCGCCTTGGCAAGCAGGCGCTGGCCAAGATCCGCGAGATGTCGACCGACAGTGCGCTCGAATACGCCCAGTTCATGCTGGCCAACATGGCCCGTACGAAGGACGCGCGGGAAGGCTTCACGGCCTTTAACGAGAAGCGCAGCCCGAACTGGACCGCGGAGTGAAGGACGTGGGCAAAATCATACGCATCGGCTGTGGGGCCGGTTTCTGGGGAGACAGTCCCGATGGCCCGGCACAACTCGTGCGATCAGGCCAGATCGATTACCTGGTGATGGATTATCTGGCCGAGATCACCATGTCGATCCTCGCCCGCATGAAGGCGAAACGTGGAGACCTCGGCTACGCCACGGATTTCGTGACGATGGTGATGAAGCCACTCGCCCGCGAAATCGCGGAAAAGAGAATTCGCGTCGTCACCAATGCCGGCGGGGTCAATCCGGATGCCTGCCGCGATGCGTTGCTTGCGGTCTTCAAGGAGGCGGGCCTCGACCTCAAGGTGGCGGTGGTTCACGGCGACGATCTGTCGGCATCTTCGGAACGCTACCGCGCGGCCGGCGCAGTCGAAATGTTCTCCGGCATCCCCATGCCGGAGCGACTGGCGAGCATCAATGCCTATCTCGGCGCCTTCCCGATCGCAGCGGCGCTGAGCGCCGGAGCGGACATCGTGATAACCGGCCGCGTGGTCGACTCAGCCATCGTGCTCGGGCCTTTGATCCACGAATTCGGATGGAAGCCGAACGACTATGACCTGCTCTCGGCCGGCAGCCTTGCCGGTCACGTGATCGAGTGCGGCACGCAGGCGACGGGCGGCATCTTCACCGATTGGCGCGACGTAGCCGGTTGGGACGATATGGGCTTTCCCATTGTCGAATGTGTCGCGGATGGAACGTTCGTGGTCACCAAGCCTTCCGGCACCGGCGGCCTGGTGACGCCATCCACGATCGCCGAACAAATCGTCTACGAGGTCGGAGACCCCACACGCTACCTTCTCCCGGATGTCACGGCCGATTGGAGCGGCGTCGTTCTGGAACAAGCCGGGCGGGATCGGGTCCGGGTATCGGGCGCGCGCGGATCCGCTCCGACCGACAGCTACAAGGTAAGCGCCACTTTCGCCGACGGTTATCGCGCCTCCGTGACCATGATGGTCGTTGGCCACGAAGCAGCGGCGCGGGCTCAAGCCACCGCTGAGGCAATCATCAGGCGCGCGGAACGGTTGATGCGCGCCGCAGGATTCGACGGCTTCGCCGACACCTCCATCGAGATCCTCGGCAGCGAGTCCAACTACGGTGCGCATGCAAGAACGCGTGCCGCTCGCGAAGTCGTGCTCAAGATCGCCGTGCGCCATCCCAGCCGGGATGCACTCCAAATCTTTGCCCGGGAGATCTATCCCGCCGCCACCGCAATGGCGCAGAGCATCACGGGTTTTGCGGGCGGACGCCCCGAGCCGCAGCCCGTGGTGAGGCTCTTTTCATTTCTCGTTCCGAAGACGGATGTGGAGGCCAGTTTCGAGCTGGAGGGAAAGACGGAAGCGATTGCTCCCCATCTGCCGAATGCTGCGGCCACCGGCAGAGGCCAGGCGGAGGCGGAGTTGCCGCCTGCTCCCGATGCGATTGCCGTCGTACCGCTTGTTGCGCTGGCCCACGGCCGCAGCGGCGACAAGGGCGATATCGGCAATATCGGGATACTCGCGAGACGGCCGGAGTTCTTGCCCTGGATACGCCGCAGCGCAACACCCGAAGCCGTCGGCCGCTATTTCGGCCATTTCGTCAAGGGACGGGTCGAACGCTTCGAATGGCCCGGCCTGATGGGGCTGAACTTCCTTTTGCATGAAGGCCTGGGCGGCGGCGGCATAGCCTCGCTGCGCCACGACCCGCAAGGCAAGGCGCTTGCGCAGATCTTCATGGATTTCCCCGTCGAGGTTCCCGCATCCTGGATCGCCAAGGGCGGGCCGCTCGAGAACTGGAACAAGGAAATGGCTGCATGACCGATCCGCTCTTCAGGAAGGTTCTGGTCGCCAATCGCGGCGAAATTGCTTGCCGCGTCATGCGAACGCTCGACGAACTGGGCATTCGATCCGTTGCTATCCATCATCGTGTCGAGGCGCACGCCAAGCATGTGCGCATGGCCGATGAGGCGGTGGGAATCCATGGCGATACGCCCGTCGCGGCGCATCTCGACATCGATCAGATCGTCGCGGCGGCGCGTTCGGTCGGTGCCGACGCAATCCATCCCGGTTACGGCTTCCTCTCGGAGAATGCCGGCTTCGCATCTGCCGTCGCGGCAGCGGGGATTGTCTTCATAGGACCGGATGCCGCGACGATATCGCTCATGGGCGACAAGATCTCGGCGAGAAACTTTGCCGCCGAGCACGGCGTGGCCGTGGCACCTTCGGTCATGCCCACCAGCGATATGGATGCCTTTGCGCGGCAGGCCGAAGCGATCGGCTTTCCGCTGCTCATCAAGGCGGCAGCCGGCGGCGGCGGCAAGGGAATGAGCATCGTCCGCAACGCGGCCGACATGCGCGAGGCCGCCCGTCTCGCCTCCAGCGAAGCCAAGCGGTATTTCGGCGATGGCCGTGTCTATGCCGAGACCTATGTCGAACGGCCGCGCCACATCGAGGTCCAGGTGCTGGGCGACGGGAAAGGCAATGCGATCCACCTGTTCGAACGCGAATGTTCGGTGCAGCGGCGTTTCCAGAAGATCGTGGAGGAAGCGCCCGCCGCGACCTTGAGCCCGGAACTGCGCGAAGCGATCTGCGCCTCCGCGGTGCGGCTGGCGTCGGCCGCGAAATACAAGAACGCAGGCACGGTCGAATACATTCTGGGCGCCGATGGCCGCTTCTTCTTCCTCGAGATGAACACCCGCCTTCAGGTCGAGCATCCCGTCACCGAGATGATCACCGGGCTCGATCTCGTGCGCGCCCAGATCGAGATCGCCGCCGGCAAAGGTCTTCCGCTGGCTCAGAGCGACGTCGTGGCGCACGGCCACGCGATCGAATGCCGCGTGTGCGCGGAGGATCCGGACCGGGACTTCATGCCGGAGACCGGCACGGTGCAGTATCTCGGCGTACCCGAAGAGAACTGGCTGCGTTTCGAGAACGCGCTCGACCAGGGGCAGAAGATCACGGCCGATTTCGACCCGATGCTGGCCAAACTCGTCGTCCATGGCAGCGACCGGCACGAAGCGATCGACCGTTCGATTGCCGCACTGGACGGCCTGGCCCTGCTCGGCGTGAAGACGAACATCGACTACCTGGCCCGCGTGTTGGACAACGGCGCCTTTCGGGCCGGCGATCTCCACACCGGTTTCGTATCGGAGCACAAGCAGGCGCTCGAGGCGTCACCGCTTTCCGCATCGGCCCTGGCACAGGTGCTGGCCGCCGCTTTCCTCGGCTTCCGAGACTTCCAGGAACTTGCCGTCGGCACGCCCGAACCCTACGCCGCTATCGGCGGGTGGAGGAACTGAGAATGCGCATCAAGCTGGCACTCGACGGCAGCGTGCATGAGGTGACCATCGCCCGCCGGCGGCCGCACCTCGTGCTCGTGATCGACGGCGAGGAACATGAGATCTCCAAGCTCCCGGGACTGGGAGATGGACGCAAGTCGATGTCGATCGGCGGCCACGACGTGGTTTTCGCACGGGCGCTTCTTGGGGAGCGACAAGCTGTGCGGCTGGGTGGGCGAACATTCGAGATAGGCTATATCGACCCGTTTTCCGAAAGCGCCGCGACCGGCAGCGGCCAGGACGTCGTCAAGGCGCCGATGCCGGGAGCCGTGGTTTTCGTTCACAAGCAGGCCGGCGAGGCGGTCATCCGCGGCGAGCCCTTGGTCACTATCGAAAGCATGAAGCTCCAGACGGCCCTTGCCGCGCCGCGCGACGGGGTAGTGGCGAAGGTCCTCCGCCTGGAGGGACAGACGTTCGAAAAGGACGAAGTCATCGTGATGCTCGAATCCGAGAGCGAGAAGGTCTGATCGCATGCGCAAGATCCAGTCGATGGTCAGCACGTCTTCTCCGGATTTTCGGAAGTACGACGCACATAATCGGCGTGTCGTGGCAGAGTTTCGCGCCAAGCAGGAGGCGGCCCGCCATGAGCGCCCCGCGCGGGACCTCGATCGCTTGGAAAAGCAGGGAAAAATGCGTCCCCGCGAGCGCATCGAGAAGCTGCTCGATCCCGGCACGCCCTTTCTGGAACTTTCCTCGCTGGCGGCCAACATGGCGTATGACGGCGATTCTCCTTCGGCCAGTGCCATCGTCGGCATCGGCGTGGTCTCCGGGCGGGAGGTGATCATTCGCGCGGACGACCCCTCGGTGAAGGGCGGGGCATGGTACCCACTGACCGCGAAGAAGATCGTGCGGGCGCTGGACATCGCGATGGAGAACCGGCTGCCGGTGATCCATCTATGCGATTCCGCGGGCGGGTTCCTGCAGCTCCAGTCGGAAGTCTTCCCCGACAAATACATGGCCGGCCGGATCTTCAGGAACCAGTCGATCCTGTCGAAGATGGGCGTGAAGCAGCTGGCCCTCGTCTTCGGTCATTGCACCGCCGGCGGCGCGTACATCCCGGGACTCTCCGATTACAGTGTGATCGTGCGCGGCACGGGCGCCGTCTTCCTCGGCGGTCCTCCGCTGGTCAAGGCCGCGACCGGCGAGGAGGTGACCGTCGAGGAACTCGGCGGCGCCGACATGCACACCAGCGTTTCCGGGACCTGCGACTATCCAGCGGCAAGCGAGGAAGAGGCGATCCACATCGGCCGCGAGATCGTCGCGCAATGGGACCGGCCGAAAAAATGGGACTGCCAGAGGGAAGCGCCGGAAGAGCCCGCTTACGATCCGCAGGAGATCTACGGGATCATTCCCGACGACATCAAGAAGTCCTTCGATATGCGCGAGGTCATCGCCCGCATCGTCGACGGCAGCCGCTTTCACGAATACCAGCCGAATTACGGCACCACGCTGATCTGCGGCTTTGCCAATATCTGGGGCTACAAAGTCGGCATCCTCGCCAACAATGGCGTGCTCTTCAACGACTCGTCGCTCAAGGGCGGGCATTTCATCGAACTCTGCAACCAGAACAACACGCCGCTGGTCTTCCTGCAGAACATCACCGGCTACATGATCGGCCGCGAATATGAGCGGCGGGGGATCACCAAGGATGGCGCCAAGATGATCATGGCGCAAAGCTGCTCGCGTGTGCCGAAGTTCACCGTCATGTGCAACGGCTCCTTCGGCGCCGGCAATTACGGTATGTGCGGGCGCGCCTTCGACGGCAGGTTCCTGTTCACCTGGCCGAACCACCAGATCGGCGTCATGGGCGGCGACCAGGCCGCCAATACGCTGGCCGAGGTAAAGATCAACCAGATGAAGCGGAACGGCGGCACGATCGACGAGGGCGAGATCCAACGCCTTTGGGAACAGACGCGCGCCGCCTATCAGGAGCAGCTGTCGGCTTACTATTCCACCTCCCAGATATGGGATGACGGCATCATCGACCCGGTCGACACGCGCAATGCTCTTGGCATCGCCATCTCGGCCTCGCTGAACGCACCGCTCGGCGAGAGCGGCTACGGCGTCTTCCGGTTTTAGGCGATGGCAGGGCCCATCCACTTCTACTTCGACTTCGCGTCGCCCTACGCCTATTGCGCGGCGGGCGAAGTCGAGAAGATCGGCGCGGAGTTCGGCCGCGCCATCGAATGGCGCCCGATCCTGTTGTGGGCCGTGCTCAAGGCTCATGGGATCGCGCCGCCGATGGATTCACCCGTCAAGCGAGCCTATTTTCTCAATGACATGCAGCGTTCCGCCGCGTTTTTCGGCCTTGCCTACCGCCAGCCGGCCAAGCTGCCGCTTTCCTCCCACCTCGCCGCACGCCTTTTCCACGCGACCGCCAAGAGCGAACCGCGACTGGCGATCGCGCTGGCTCGCCGGCTTCTTTCCGCTTTCTTCGCGGAACAAAAGGACATCTCCGACGAAGCCACGGTGACCGCTCTTGCCGCTGAACTGGGCATTCCGGCGGACGCCGCAGCGGACGGCATGAAGGGATCGCTTGGACGCTCGCTCCTCGAGAGCGCTGTCCAGGAGGCGGTCTCGGCCGGCGCGGTGGGCTCGCCATATTTTCTGGTAGACGGCGAAGGGTTTTTCGGAGCAGACAGGCTTCCGCAATTGCGCTGGTTCCTGGGCGGAGGAGGACGATGACGACATTCGAGGACATCACCTACAAGCTTGCAGACGGCTTCGTTCGCATCGCCGTGAACCGCCCGGACAAGCTGAATGCGTACCGGAATCAGACTGCTGACGAGTTGCGCGAAGCGATCGCCCTGGCCGAAGCGGAGGGTACGGCTCGCGCCATCCTGATGACCGGTGAGGGCCGGGCTTTCGGTTCAGGCTACGACCTCTCGACTGTCAGGCCGGACGAGGTCCCCGCGCTGGATGACGTTCTGGAGCGCCACTTCAACCCCTTGGTTCACGCCATGCGCCACTCCCGGCTGCCGATCGTGGCGGCCATCAACGGGCCTTGCGCCGGCGCGGCCGTCGGCATCGCGCTGGCTGCGGATATCGTGCTGGCCGGGCGGTCGAGCTATTTCTACGAGCCCTTCGTAGGGATCGCTTTGGTGCCCGATGCCGGCAACACGATTTTCCTGTCGCGCATGCTCGGAAGAATCCGCGCCTCGGGCATGATGCTGCTCGGGGACCGCATCTCCGCGGAAAAGGCCCTCCAATGGGGGCTCTTGTGGGAAGTCGTCGACGATGCAGAAGTCGAATCGGCCGCGGCGGCCATTTGTGCCAGGCTGGCACAGCTCGAACCCCAAGCGCTCGCCAGCACCAAGCGCCTCATTGCCGACGCCGCGGATTTTGCCATGGCGGAGCAACTCGATCTCGAACGTGACCTTCAGGGTGAGGCCGGTCGGTCACCGGCGATGAAAGCCAAGATCGCCGCCTTCTTCGCCAGACAGAAGGGCTAGCCGGGTGGCGAGTATCCGCATCGATACCGGCGGGCGGAAATCGCCGGTCCGCCAAGCGCGGTAACGGAGGACACGCGATGGAAAACGCGCTCGGCTCCACACGGTTCATCGACGCCGATAGCCGGGTCGTAGCGGATTTTGCCGCCGATCACGCGGGCGCCGGCGATGCGCGCTCGAAAGCGGTGAACCTCTACTACGCGTTGCGCGACGCGGTCCCTTATGACATGCGCACGTTCGGCTTGGATGAAGGGCAATTCATCGCCTCCAATGTGCTGGGCGCCAACTCGGCCTTCTGCGTGCCAAAGGCGATTGCTCTTGCGGCAGTGGCCCGCGCGGCAGGCATTCCCGCGAAGATCGGTTTCGCGAATGTCCGGAACCATCTCACGTCCCCGCGGCTCGCCGCCCTGATGGATGACGACATCTTTCGCTGGCACGCTTACACCTCCCTTTTCCTCGATGGCAGCTGGGTCAAGGCAACGCCCGCTTTCGACATCGGACTGTGCGAGCGACACGGCGTCCTGCCCCTCGAATTCGACGGGCGCTCCGATTCCATCTTCCACCCGTATGATCGGGATGGTCGCCAGCACATGGAGTATGTCGATTTCATTGGCGAGTTTACCGACATGCCCTATGACGCGTTCGCCACCGAGATGCGCGCGGCCTATCCGCGCCTCCTGGAGGCGCTCGACCAAGACCGGGCCCGGGCAGCCCGATTGAGAAACTGAACAATTCCGATCGAGATTGGCAGAGAAATGACAGAAGCAGTCTACATCCTTTCCGGCGTCCGTACGGCAATCGGCACTTTCGGCGGCACCTTGTCGAACGAACTGCCGGCGGCGCTGGGGGCCCGGGTCGCGGCCGAGGCAGTCCAGCGCGCCGGCGTGGAGGCGGGCGAGATCGGACATGTCGTCTACGGGAACGTGATCCCGACCGGACCGAAGGACGCCTATCTCGCGCGGGTCGCTGCCATCGACGCCGGCATTCCAAAAGAAGTCCCGGCGATGACGCTCAACCGGCTCTGTGGAAGCGGCGCGCAGGCTATCGTGTCGGCCGCCCAGAACGTCATGCTTGGCGACACGGACGTCGCGCTTGCAGGGGGCGCGGAGGTGATGAGCCGCGCGCCGCATTATGTCCAGTCTGCCCGTTTCGGCCAGAAAATGGGCGACGTGACGATGCTGGATGGCCTGACCGGAGTGCTGACCGATCCGTTCGGCAACGGCATCATGGGCGTGACCGCAGAAAACGTCGCCGAGAAATACCGGATCTCCCGACAGGACCAGGACGCCTTTGCCCTGGAAAGCCAGCGTCGCGCGGCGGCGGCTATCGAAGCGGGGCATTTCAAATCGCAGATCCTGCCTCTGGAGGTTACCAGCGGGCGAAAGACTGTGACGTTCGACACGGATGAACATCCGAAACCGGCCACCACCCTCGAGACGCTGGCCTCGCTCAGGCCGGCCTTCAAGAAAGACGGCATGGTGACCGCCGGCAATTCATCCGGCGTCAATGACGGCGCAGCCGCTGTCGTTCTTGCCTCGGAGCGCTATGTGGACCGTAGTGGCGCCAAGCCGCTCGGCCGGATCGTGGCCTATGCGCATTCGGGGGTCGAGCCCGGCATCATGGGCATTGGTCCCGTGCCAGCCGTTCGCGCTCTGGTCGACCGCGCCGGCATCAAGGTCACCGATTTCGACGTGATCGAATCGAATGAAGCGTTTGCGTCACAGGCTTTGGCGGTAGGCCGCGAGCTCGGGCTCGACCCAGCCAAGGTCAATCCGGACGGCGGCGCGATCGCGCTCGGCCATCCCGTTGGCGCCACGGGCGCGATCCTGACTGTCAAGGCACTCTACTATCTGCAGCGCACGGGCGGCCGCTATGGTCTTGTCACGATGTGCATCGGCGGCGGGCAGGGTATCGCCCTCGCCATCGAGAGGGTCTGACCAATGCACGCCGCCAAGGACCGAGCAGCGGTTTTGGGCTAAAGGGCGTGCAGAAACGATCGTTCAAGCGGGGTCGCGCAAATCTACGGTTTGCGCGATGTGCTTCAGGCGCGTGCTCGGGGCGCTTCAGCCTCGCGCGTCCGGACGCTTCGCGATCAATCCCATGCCGACGCCGACTACGCCGCCAGCGGCCTTGACCAATGCATCGGCAAGCTTGGCGTGGCGGTCGGGGGTAAGCGCCTGTGCAAGTTCGAGCCCGCCAGCGACGAACACCACGAGCAGCAGCGCCATAGGCCAGGAGCGGCGATATCCGACACAGAAAAGCAGCCCCAGCAGCGCGAAGGCTGCGGCTCGCTCGAATGTCGGGCCGGATCCGAGCTGAGGGCGGTCGGCCAGGGGCGATATCGTCGCCGTCAATATGACGAGGAGCGTGACCCAGGCGAGGATGCGGGCGATGTTTCTGATCATCGCCCTTTCCTAACCCTTCTTTGCGCGGCGCGCGACCTCCAATGCTTCACCCTTTCGGTGTAGGCGCGGTAGCAGTGCTCAGAGCGGGAGGCTGGTGATACCGGTTCGGCCGCTTCGTTTGGCACCGTTAGGCGGTCGGCGGCGATGGAACGGAATGGGATTCCTCGGATCAGCTCGCCCGCTCGCGCGGCCTCACGCCCGAGGATGACGACTGCGTTGAAGGCCGGTCCCAAATCGCCGACGTTGGCGATTGGCATCGACATGGAGCTTCGTCATCCTCGGGCCGGCGCCGAGCGAAGCGAGGTGACGAGACCCGATCCGTTCCGTTACGTGTGGGCGACCCACCCAACGGTGCAGAACGGAGTTCCCTCGTCTACTCCAATGCCCTGCCCTTGCATCTTTCCGCAGCCCCCGCTCACTCCCACTTGACTATAGCTCGCTCGTTATATAACGTATCTGCTATATAGAGGTGCAGCACGTGAATCTGGATTTGGCCTTTTCCGCCCTGGCCGACCCGACAAGGCGGGCGATTTTGGCGCGGCTGGCATTGGGCGAGGCGACAGTGATGGAACTCGCTCGCCCGTTCGACATGTCGCAGCCCGCAATTTCGCGCCACATCAGGGTGCTGAGTGATGCCGGCCTGATCACGCAACGCGTCGACGGCACCAAGCGTCCATGCAAGCTGACGCCCGAGGCGCTGTCCGAGATCGATCGATGGCTGGCGATGCTGCGGGACGCGCTCGGAAGGAATTACGACCGGTTGGACGCGCTGCTGGCCGAGATGACGAATTCAAGCGAGGAGAGGAATGATGACTAAATTGACGCTCACCCTGGAAGGCGACACCCATGTGGTAGTCACCCGGCGTTTCGCGGCGCCGCCCGAAGCTGTCTTCCGCGCGCATATGGAACCGGAGTTGATCAAGAAGTGGGTGCTCGGCCCCGACGGCTGGACCATGCCGGTCTGCATCAACGACGCCCGCCCGGGCGGCAAGATCCGCTACGAATGGAGCGATGGCGCCGGCAACGGTTTCTACCTGACCGGCGAGTTCATCGAGATCGAGGCGCCAAACCGCATCGTGCATGTCGAACGCATGCACCTTCCCGATCCGACGCCCGACAACCATATCGAGACGAGGTTCGAGCCGGACGGAACGGGCACGCTGATGACCATGCGTATGACGCTGCCGGATTCCGAGACCCGCGCCGCCATGCTCGCCACCGGAATGGCCGACGGCATGGAAACGAGCTACCAGCGCCTGGAGACGATAGTCTAAAGCGTGTCGCCCGCAATCGGATTCGGGCGCCACGCTTTAGGTATTTGTTTTGCCGCATTCTCGCGACGCCGACCGAACCCGGTCGACTGCGAAATGCTTTAGTCGTTCAAAAAGCGCCTGTGACGACTGGACCGGAGCGGCGGCACCGATGCTGCCGCTCCGAATGTGTTTTCGGCAGATCTGCCGTTCTCTCTACAGCCTAGCTGTGACGGATTTCCGTCCCCAGAACTTTGAGGCACTCGCGGATGAAGGCGGCGAGCGCCGTCCAGCCCTTGGCCGACACCATCGTCCCGTCGACATAGGCCTCGGTGGGCGACAGGTCGATATAGGTGCCGCCCGCTAGGGTGACTTCCGGCTCGCAGGCGCCCAGCGCGCCGACCTTCTTGCCGCGGACGACACCATCGACCGCCACCAGGATCTGCACGCCGTGGCAGATGGTGAAGATCGGCTTCCTGGTCTCGTGGAAGTGACGCACCATCGCCTGGACGCGCTTGTCGGTGCGGATGTATTCCGGACCGCGGCCGCCGGCGCAGTAGACCGCGTCGTACTGGTCGAGCTGCTTTTCCGCCTCGGAGAACGTCTTGTTGATCAGCGCAGAGTGACCGAGCTTCTCGGTGTAGGTCTGGTCACCCTCGAAGTCGTGCAGCGAGGTCTTGATCAGGTCCCCAGCATTCTTATCAGGGCACACGACGTGGACCGTATGGCCGACGGCTTCCATCGCCTGCTGGTACACAAAGATTTCGTATTCTTCGGTGAACTCACCGGTGAGCATCAGGATCTTCTTGCCTGGCATGGCTCTTCCTCTCGGGTTTGGGCAAGGCGCATGACGCGCCTTGCATTTCAGGCGTCAGCGTTGGTTCAGAAAGGGGAGTCCGGGAAATAGAATTCCTGGGCGTTGGCCTGGGTGATCAGCGGCGCGTCCAGCTTGACGGCCCCGCGGATCGGCGCCTGGCCGACGAGGTTGCCGACCGTCATGTAGATCGCGGTCTTTATCATCGACGGCGGATAGGGCGTCTCGACCGGCGTCATCGGATCGCCGTCGATAACCTTCTTGACGATGTCCTTCATCCCGTTGCCGCCGAGCGCCAGCTTGATGTCGGTGCGGCCGGACTGCTTGACGGCCTCGAGCACGCCCAGGAGCATGTCGTCGTCATTGGCCCAGACCGCGTCGATCTTCGGATATTTGGCGAGGTAGTCCTGCATGAGCTTGAACGCCTGGTCGCTGTTCCAGTGCGCATACTGCATGTCGAGGATCTTGATGTCGGTGCCCTTGATCGTGTCCTCGAAGCCCTTGATGCGCTCGTCGTCGATGACCGTCGGAATGCCGCGCAGCACGACGATGTCGCCCTTGCCGCCCAGCTTGTCGATCATGAACTTCGCCGTATTGGCGCCGACGGCGATGTTGTCGCCGGCGAGGTAGAGGTCTTGAACGGAGGAGTCCGTCAGGCCCCGATCGACGACGGAGATGAACGTGCCCATGTCCTTGACGGCCTTGACCGGCTGGGTCAGCTCTTCCGAGGTGTAGGGCAGGATCACCAGCGCGTCGAGCTTGCGGCTGGCCGACAGGTCTTCGAGGGCGCTGACCTGGTCCGCCGCCGACGGCGACGTCTTCACGACCACTTCGACATCCGGGAAGGCAGCATTGATTTCCTTCGCCGCCGCCTGTGCGTGATAGACGACGCCCGCCGTCCACCCATGGTCCGCCGCCGGGATCGACACCGCGACCACCTTCTTGTCGGCGGCCAGCGCGTGGCCGCCCATCATGACAAGTCCAGCTGCAGCGGCTGCAATATATTTTCTGCTAAACATGACTACCTCCCAAAAGATATGGACCAGACAACAAGGCACCCGCCCGGTCCCGAAGACGGGCTATTTCGAAAACCTCTGCACAAGCATGGCGATGATGATGATGAAGCCCTGCACGGCAGCCACGAGGTATTCGGAAACGAAATCCGACAGCACCATGAGGTTGGCGATCAACTCCAGGATCACCGCACCGGCAATGGTGCCCCAGATACGGCCCTTGCCGCCACGCAGCGCCGTTCCGCCGATGACGACGGCGGTGATGACCTGCAGCTCCCACAGCACCCCGGTCGTCGGGGTGGCGGCGCCCAGCCGCGGCACGTAGCAGATGGCGGCGACGGCCACGCAGGCGCCCTGAATGACATAGGCAAGGGTGCGCGTCTTGATGACGGAGATGCCGGAATAGCGGGCGACGTCCTCGTTGGCGCCCACCGCCGCGCATTTGCGGCCATACTTCGTCTTGTAGAGAATGAAGGCGCCGATCGCGGCCACGACGGCCGAGATCAGGATCGGGATCGGAATGCCGGCGACGGTGCCGAAATAGACCGGCCTGTAGGCTTCCCGTAACGACCGGTCGATGGGGATCGTGCCGCCGTCGGTCATGTAGGTGATCAGCGCCCGGAAAATGCCCATTGTGCCGAGCGTGGCGATGAACGGTTCAATCTTCCCGACCGTCACGATCAGCCCGTTCGCCAGCCCGCACAGCAGGCCTGCGACGACCGCCACCACCATGCCCGCCGGGATGGCCCAAGAGCCGAGATCCGGCGCCATCATGTTCATGAACATGATGGTGATTCCGGCGATGAAGGCGACCATCGAGCCGACGGACAGGTCGAGACCGCCCGACGAAATCACGAAGGTCGCGCCGACAGCGATGATGGCGATGTAGGCGCTGCGCGTGATCACGTTGCCAAGATTTGTCGCGGAGAGGAAATCCGGGTTGATCAGGAAACCCACGACCAACAGGGCCACCAGCGCGAGGAACGGGCCGGCATCGGGCCACGAGAACTGGTACTGACGCTCGTTTCGGGCAGGCGTGGTATCGGTTACCGCGGTCACTGTCTTCCTCCCTGAGCCGTGTGATGGCCCTTCTCGCTTGTCGCGAGCAGCGCGATATTGCTCTCGGTCATCGTCTCGCCCGAGACCTCCCCGCTGATCCTGCCCTCGCGCATGACCAGGATGCGGTCGCAGACGCCGACCAGCTCCTGCATCTCCGAGGAGATGACGATGCAGGCCTTGCCCTGGCCGACGAGGTCCTGGATGAAGGCGTAAATCTGCGCCTTGTTGGCGATGTCGATGCCGCGCGTCGGCTCGTCGATGATCACCACCGACGGGTCGGTGAGCAGCACCTTGGCCAGCAGAAGCTTCTGCTGGTTGCCGCCTGAGAGCTGCCCCGCCTTCACGTTCAGGCTCTTGAGCCGGATGTCGTAGCTTGACACCGCCTTGGAGAGAGCTTCGGCCTCGCGGCGGCGGCGCAGCACTACGCCCGGATGGAAGCGGCCGAGCGCCGAGAGGGTCAGGTTGGGCGCCAGCCGCTCCTGCAAAAGCAGGCCCTTGCCCTTGCGGTCTTCCGTCAAATAGCCGATGCCCGCATCCATGGCTTCGCGCGGGGAGCGAATCCGGATCGGAGCCGCATTCAGCTCGATCGCCGCGGTGGCCGGGCGCAGCCCGAGGATGCCTTCGAAGAGCTCGGTCCGCCCTGCTCCGATCATGCCGGCGAAGCCGAGGATCTCACCCTTGTGAACGGTAAAGGAAACGTCCTCGGCGTAGCCGGGAACGGTCGCGTTGCGGACGCTCAGCATGGCCTCGCTGGTCCGGACGGCGCGCTTTTGCGGGTAAAGCGCCGTGAGCTCGCGCCCGACCATGAGCTTTGCCATGTCGATCTGGCTCAGCGTGTGACCAGGATAGGTGCCGACCATCCTGCCGTCGCGCAGCACGGTGACTTTGTCCGCCAGGCGCTGGACCTCGTCGAGGCGGTGACTGATGTAGAGCACGGCGATGCCGCGCGCCCTGAGCTCGAAGATGATGGCGAGCAGGCGTTCCACTTCCTCGCCGGTCAGCACCGCTGTCGGTTCGTCGAAGATGACGACGCGATGATCGTCGAGCAGCGCACGCGCGATTTGCACGAGTTGGCGATCGGCGAGAGAGATGTCGCGCACCAGCGCGGTCGGAGAGACTTCGCATCCGATTTCGGCCAGCTTGGCCGCCGCGATGCGCCGCATGCCGGCATCATCGACCATGCCGCCCCTTGTGCGCTCACGGCCTAGGAAGAGATTGTCGGTGACGGTCAGCGCGTCGGCGAGCAGGATCTCCTGATGCACCAGGGCGATGCCGGCCGCCTGCGCCTGATCGGGCTTGGTGAAGCGCACCCGGTGCCCCGCCATGGACAGGCTGCCCTCCGTCGGCTCGATATAGCCGGAAAGCAGCCGCATGAAGGTCGACTTGCCGGCACCGTTCTCACCGATGATGGCGTGAATTTCACCCGGCATGATGTCCAGCGTGACGTCCGACAGGACGGTGACCGGGCCATATTTTTTGCAAAGCCCCTCGGCGCGCAGCACCGCCGCGACGGACTGCTCGTACTCCATCGGCAAAGAACCGGTCTCCACACGCGCGGCGACGAACATCGGAACGGCTACTCGAATGCAGGCAGGAGCCGGTCCCGCGAATTCTCGATATGCACGCGCATCGCCTTTTCAGCGGCGTCGGGGTCGCCCGCGGCAAAGGCCGCAAGGATGGCCTCATGCTCGTCGAGCGCCTCCTCTGTGACGCGCGAGTGGTACATCAGGCGGAAGATATGGAAGTGGGTGTGCTGATGGGTGAGCGTCTGGCGGATGAGCTCGTTCTGGGCGAACTCCATGATCTTGTCATGGAAGATCGCGTCCTGACGGGCGAAGTTCGAATAGCGCAGACGGTCGTCCTTCCCCTCGCGGCGAGCCATGACTCCCGCGGCTTCCTGAAGCGCTGAGAGACGCGTGTCATCCAGGGTCTTCGTCGCCTTCGCCGCGGCGGCGGGCTCGAGCAGCAGCCGCAATTCGTAGAGCTCGTCGAAACGGCGTCGGGTGATCTGCGGCGCCGCGCTGTAGCCGATGAGATGGGTCTTCACCACCAGCCCCTCTCCTTCGAGCCTGCCGAGGGCCTCGCGGATCGGGGTATGGGAGACGGCGAACTCCTTCACGAGGTTGTCGACGGTGATGCGCGATCCCGGTGCGATCTTGAGCGACATCAACTGCGCGAAGATCGCCTCGTAGACCTCGTCCGACAGGCTGTTCACGCGCTGGATGCGGCCGGAGGGCCGGGTATCGTTGTCGACTGTCAGGTCCGGGTTCTGCATCGTCTTACCTCTTGACAGGAGCGACCACTAACACGATGCTCCGGGCAATTCAATCCTATATCGTATACGATTTTATAGGAGATACCACTTGAAGGTAAATCGGGGCACGGCGTCCCTTGCGGCCGAAATGACGTGGATCGCCACCACGTCGGCTTGGCGATGAGCAGGGATGCCGGGGGGCGGCCCTCCACGAACGTTTCGAACACGCTCCTCGCCTTCGGAGCGGACTCATTCTCTCGGTCACCAACCGGTTTTGAAGGACACAGTTCATGACCTTGTTTGCAGCAGCGCGCTTGCCACGCGAGATCCTATTGGGCAAAGGCCAGCGGCATGTGCTGCCTGCCGTCGCCGCCAAATATGGCCGGCGCGCCTTCATCTGCACCGACGAGCGCTTCGCCGCGACGTCCGTCTTCGCCGAAATCCTTGCCGCCTTGAAAGCAGCGTCGATCGACGTCCTCGTCCACGACCGCACGATGCCCGACGTGCCCCGCGACAGCGTTGCCGTCTGCGTCGCGGAGGCGAAGGATTTCGTGCCGGACATGATCATCGGGATCGGCGGCGGCAGTTGCCTGGACATGGCCAAATGCGCAGCGCTGCTGATCAGTCACGGTGGCAGGCTCCAGGACTACTATGGCGAGTTCAAGGTGCCCGGCCCTACCCTCCCGGTGATCGCCGTACCGACGACCGCCGGCACCGGGTCGGAAGTCACTCCCGTCGCGGTCATCTCGGATCCGGAGCGGACGCTGAAGGTCGGAATCTCCAGCCCTCATCTGATCGCCGCCGTTGCGCTCTGCGACCCGGAGCTGACCGCCACCTGCCCGCCCTCGCTGACGGCGATCGCCGGGGCCGACGCGCTCACGCATGCGATCGAGGCGTTTACCGCGGCCAGGCGCGGCACCGATCCCGTCTTGCCGCAGCAGCACGTCTTCATCGGCAAGAGCGCGCTCACCGATCACTTCGCCTTGCTGGCGATCAAGCTTCTCGGCCGCGGTCTCGAAAAGGCATATCGGGACGGATCGGACGAAAATGCTCGCGCCGATGTCATGATGGGGGCGCTGGCGGCTGGCTGCGCCTTCGGAACGGCCGGAACGGCCGCGGCCCACGCGGTGCAGTATCCCGTCGGCGCACTCACGCACACGCCGCACGGGCTGGGCGTGGCGACAATGCTTCCCTACGTGATGACCTACAATCTGTCCGCCGCCACGACCGAGATCGCGGAAATCGGCACCGCACTCGGTCTGCCGCAGGCAGGCCGTTCATCCGAGCAGATGGCGCGTGCAAGCATTGGCGAGGTCTCCCGGCTGTTTGGCGCGATCGGCATCACGCCGACGCTGGCTGAACTGGGCCTCCCCGAGGACAAGGTGGACTGGACCGCCGAGCAGGCGCTCGGCATTGACCGGCTGATCAAGAACAACCCACGTCCCTTCGACATCGCGGCCATGCGGCGGCTGGTCAAGGCGGCCTATGACGGCGACATCGCGGCTGTCGCGACGTGATCGACCGGGCCTTTCCGATGAACATTTCTCCTGAGACATTCGACGAGGATCCAGACATGTCCGACTACGCACCCTTCTCGCACGGGCTCTACATTGGAGGGCAGTGGCGGCCGTCGTCCGACGGGCGTGTCATCGATGTGATCGATCCTTCGACAGAGGCCGTGATCGCGGCCGTTCCCGATGCCACTCTCGCCGACGCCGCCGCCGCCGTCGACGCAGCATCGAAGGCAGCCGCGAGCTGGCGCGAAACCGCGCCGCGCAAGCGTTCGGAAATCCTGAGACGCTGCTTCGAACTCATGACCGAGCGGGCGGAGACGCTGGCCGCGCTGATTTCCCTGGAGAACGGGAAGGCCTTGCGCGACGCGCGCGGCGAGGTCGCTTATGCTGCGGAGTTCTTCCGCTGGAACGCCGAGGAAGCGGTTCGCATCAGCGGCGAGTTCGGCCTCGCGCCGTCGGGCGCCAACCGGATCGTCGTCGACTATCAGCCGATCGGGATCTGCGTGCTCATCACGCCCTGGAATTTCCCGGCTGCCATGGCGACGCGCAAGATCGCGCCGGCGCTCGCCGCCGGCTGCACCGTCATCCTGAAGCCCGCCAGCGAGACGCCGCTGACCGCCTATGCGTTGGCCGCGCTTTATGAAGAGGCCGGCGTCCCGCCCGGCGTCGTCAACGTGGTCACGACCTCGAATCCTGGCCCGCTGACGGCGGCCATGCTGGCCGATCCGCGCGTGCGCAAGCTCTCCTTCACCGGTTCGACCGGCGTCGGCCGCGTGCTTCTCGCCGAGGCGGCGAAGCACGTGATCTCATGCTCGATGGAACTCGGCGGCAACGCTCCCTTCATCGTCTTCGACGACGCCGATCTGGAGGCTGCGCTCGACGGCGCGATGGTGGCCAAGATGCGCAACGCCGGCGAGGCCTGCACGGCCGCCAACCGCATCTACGTCCAGGCTGGCATCCACGACGCATTTGCGGAAGGGTTGCGCAATCGCATGGCCGCCCTGAAGGTAGGCTCCGGCACGGATGACGACACCGAATGCGGGCCGATGATCACCCGCAAGGCGGTCGACAAGATCGATCGGCTGGTGAGGGACGCGGTCGGCCGCGGCGCCAGGATCCTGTGCGGCGGTGCGGTGGCCGACGGGAAAGGCTATTTCTATCCGCCGACGGTCCTGAGCGACGTGCCCGCCGATGCCGAAATGGCGCATGAGGAGATATTCGGCCCCGTCGCGCCGATCTCGCGTTTCGAGGACGAGGCCGAGGTCATTGCCCGCGCCAACGACACGGAATACGGCCTTGCCGCCTATATCTATACCCGCGACCTCGCCAAGGGGATGCGCGTGGGCTCCAGGATCGAATCGGGCATGATCGCGCTCAATCGCGGCTTGATGTCCGATCCGGCGGCCCCGTTCGGCGGCGTGAAGCAGAGCGGGCTCGGCCGGGAAGGCGGACAGAAGCACGGCATTGCCGAGTTCATGGAGGCAAAGTACATCGCCGTGAGCATGTGAGAGGGGACACCGTGCCAAAAGATCCGTTCCGCATCCGCGATCACGTCGCCGAGTTCGACGACATCGTTGCCGAGATCGTCCGCCGGAGCGCGGACGTCAGGGCGGCCATTCCGATGACCGCCGATGTCGCCTATGGGGCGCATTCCTCCGAGACCCTCGATCTCTTCTTTCCAGAAGGCAAACGCGATCGCCTGGCCGTGCACATGTTCATCCATGGCGGCTACTGGCGCATGTTCTCCAAGCGCGACTATTCCTATATCGCGCAGACGATCACCGGCGCTGGGGCGCTCGCGGTTATCGTCGACTATGCACTCATGCCCGCGGTGCGGATGGCCACGATCGTCGACCAGGTGCGTCGCGCAAAACGCTGGGTGCTCGATCACATCGCGCATCATGGCGGTGATCCCAACCGGTTGACCGTCAGCGGCCACTCCGCCGGCGCCCATCTCGCGACAATGCTTTTCGACGACGACGGCAGAGCCTCGAACATCAAGGGCGCGCTGCTGCTCGGTGGGCTTTACGACCTGAAGCCGCTACAGACCTCCTTCCTTGCCGCCGAGATCGGGATCACGGACGAAGAGGCCGCCCTGTTCACGCCCCTCACCCACCGCTTCGACCCCGCCGTCGCGGTGGAGATCGCAGTCGGAGCGGAAGAAACGCCGCCGTTCCATAATCAGGCCGACGCGTTTGCGCGGCATCTGGCGAAACAGGGGCTGCATGTTTCGCAAGCCGCGTTCCCCGGCAGCAATCATATGAGCAGCGTCCGCAACCTGGGGAACAAGGCCACCGCAGAAGCAATCCACTTGGCGAGCCTCCTAGGGAAGTAGCCCTGACGCGGCGACCGTGCTGATGTTCATCCATGGCGGCTACCGGTGCATGTTCTGCAAGCGCGACTACTCTTCCATCGCGCAGACGGTAACCGGCGCTGTCGCGATCGCGGTCATCGTCGACCATGCGCTGATGCCATCGGTCCGATGGCCACGATCGTCGATGAACGTCAGATGCTGCTCAAAGACGAATGAGCGCCTTGCGCCTTGTGCTCCGGTTGGAGCCGCTGCTCGTGCAATCCCAATCTCATGCGCTGTCCAGCGGCAAAGTTCTCGGCGAACTGCCGGAGCGCGAATGACCGCCGGAGCGTTTCGCCATTTTCGATGATCGTCACCCACCAGCTCCCGCTGGAGTGTTCGACGAGAACGCACGCGCTTTCAGCGGTTTTGTCCACTGGAATGACCTTGCCTCACTTCGCTCGCAGAAAGATTAGTTGGCGAGGGAATCTGGGTCGCCTTCGACAATCTCGATAATGAGGCCTTGATCGTCGTCGCCGATCGTCCTCTCGAGCCGTGAGAGCGTGCGGTCGAATATAACGGGCGCGCTGATAAGGCTCGCATGACCCAACACGAGCTTCTCAAGCTCTATCGCCTCTTGAGCCGGGTATCTCTGCTGCAGAACCTCGGCAATCGCAGCGATATTGACGATACCCTGCTCGTACAAGGCCTGTTGAACCTTGTGGATTATGTCTTGCCTAAGACTTTGATCGCTACTGGATTTCATGGCCTCCTCCGGTCCAGTGGACTGGGATAGCCCCTTCACCAGCCACCGTACCCCGTCTAACCGGAAATGGCAACAAACAATCGAAAAATATCCATTCGAGTCAAATAGTTAGCACTTTCGTAATCTTCATCAGACTTTTCAGCATCCTCATCCCCAGCCATATAAGTCAGCTGCTCCTTGCCATCATTTTCATGCCTTACTATCTATAGGCATGGTTAGTAGCTTACTCATTTGGCGGAGGCAGCATCTATGGCAGCACTGGAAAGGCCCGACCGCCTGCAGGTCATGTTGAGCCCAGACGAGCTCAGGGCACTGGACGACTGGCGTTTCGAGAAACGGATGCCGAGCCGAGCCGCAGCGGTACGCGAATTGCTTCGGCGCGGGCTGGCCGCGGAAGGCTTTATCGCAGCGGATGAGGCCAACCATTCCAGCGATTTCGGTATCCTCGAAACGAAGAAGCGCGGCAACAGCGACGCCGACGAACAGCCTTAACAGGAAAGCGAGACTGCGTTCTTCCACTGCGAGCCCGCACAGGGCGCTTCAGGGGGAATACCTATCTCGTGTCGCTTCGGATCGCAGGACATCTAAAGGGCTTCAGGGCGTTCCGACGTGTCGGTCCCGGCTCACCCGAGCCCTTGCGATCCGCAAGAACAGCGCACCCGACCCGCTCGGACTATCCCATACGGCTATCCGCGCTGTACGGGTAGCAGCTGGCGGAGAGAAAGGGATTCGAACCCTTGATACGGTTTCCCGTATACACGCGTTCCAGGCGTGCGCCTTCAACCACTCGGCCACCTCTCCGCATGCGCCGCAGTGCCGCGAAGCAACAGGGCGCGGGGCTCATCTAGTCGATTGCTGGGCAATTGCCAAGACTTCCCGGCGCTTCTTTTCGATCTTCCCATGCCGATTGCTTTCAGCCGCCATGCCCGGCACTCGGGATCGTCTGCGGCGGCGGAAAAACATCAGCTTTTCCGCCAGCTATGCTGGGGCTCGTAACCGAGGATCCGACGCGCCTTGTCGATCGAAAGCAGCGTCTCGTTTTCCCCGACGCCCTCCTTCAGCGCGATATCCGGATAGATCTCCGCCATCAGCTCCGCATTCGGCCGCGACATGACCGTATCGGCGTTCGCGATGATGAAGACCTCGGCCCCTTTGATCGGCGCCTCCAGCGCCTTGCGGATCGCCTGGGCGGCGTCGCGCGCGTCGATGTAGCCCCAGAGGTTCCATTTGCGCAGCCGCGCGTCGCCATCGAAGGAGGGAAACCGCTCGTAATCCTGCGGCTCCATGACATTGGAGAAGCGCAGGCCGACGATCTTCAACTCGGGATCCCAGCGGCAAAACTGCTTGGCCATCTCCTCGCCGAGCAGTTTCGATAGGGAATAGGCGGTCTCCGGCCGCCCCGGATACTCCTCGTCGACGGGTGCGTATGGAGGCGGCCGATCGAAGGGAAGGCCGAGCACGGTCTCGCTCGATGCCCAGACGATGTTGCGGATACCGACGCGACGCGCGGCCTCGAAGACATTGTACGTGCTGACCGTGTTGACCTTGAAGATCACCGCGTTGGGGTTCTTGCCCGGCGCCGGGATCGCCGCCAGATGGACGAGCGCGTCGGCGTCGCGCAGCCGGTCGTCGACCTCCGACAACACTTCCAGCGCCTGGCCGAAATCAGTGAGATCGGCCTGAACGAAAGGACAGTTCTCCCGGGCCGGCGGCACGGCGTCGATGTTGACGACATCGTAGCCATGCTTCAGCAGGTCCTCCACACAGGCGCGGCCAACCTTGCCGCTGCCGCCCGTCACGATCACCCTGGTCATTCGCGATCTCCTCCATCGGAGACGGCAGTCTAGCGCATGATCGCTGCCCTGGGCAGGACTTGGGTTCGGATCAATCCATGGACTGGCCGCGGAAACGTTGCTCCCGCCCGCTCATTCTTTTCGGTCTTGTTCTCCCGGCTTCCCGGCCATGACGTCGAACGGCTGCAGGATCATCTTGCCGGCGGCTTCGCCAAAATAGGCTTCCACCCCATAGACCTGCTGGAGGCGCTCCGGCGAAAGCACCGCCTCCGGCGGACCGTCCGCGACGACCACGCCGCGATCGACCAGGACGAGCCGCGAGCACCAGCGCGCGGCAAGGCCGAGATCGTGGAGGGAGGTGACGACCGCGTGTCCCTCCCCCGCCAGTTCCGCGAAGATGCGCATCAGCGCGATTTGGTGCCATGGATCGAGCCCGGCGGTGGGCTCGTCGGCAAGAAGCAGCGGCGCATCCTGCGCCAGGGCCCGCGCGATCAGCACGCGCGCCTTCTCGCCGCCGGAGAGTTCGGTTGCCGGTCGATGTCGCAGATGTTCGACCTCCATGCGCCGAATGGACCGCTCGATCGCGGCGCGATCGTCCCGGCCCAGGCCGGCGAAGGCCGTGCGATGTGGCGTCCTGCCGAGCGATACAAGGTCCTCCACCGCCATTCCCCAGGCGATCTCCCGATCCTGCGGCAGGTAGGCGACGAAGCGGGCCCGCTCCACCGGGGAAAGGGCGGCATTCGGGCGGCCGCTCACCGCGATTGCTCCGCGGGAGGAGATCAGGCCGACGATCGCGCGCAGAAGCGTCGATTTCCCCGCGCCGTTGGGTCCGAGCAGTCCGACGAATTCGCCGGCGCGGACGGCGAAGGAAATATGCTTCAGCACCTGCTTGCCGCCCAGGGCGACGTCGAGGGAGGAAACCGACAGCAGCGTCATCCCACAGCCTTTCGCGTCCGCCAGACCAGCCACAGGAAGAAAGGCGCCCCGACGATCGCGGTGAGGACGCCGAGCTTGACGTCCCGGCCGGGCGCGATCACCCGCACCAGCACGTCTGCCGCCATCAGCATGGACGCCCCGCCAAGCGCGCTCGCCGCAAGCAGGCGTGACGGCCGCGCGCCGACAAGGGGCCGCAACACATGCGGAACGATCAGGCCGACAAAGCCTATGGCGCCGGCGACCGCCGTGGCCGCCCCGACGGACGCCGCCGTTCCGAAGACGGCCAGGAACTGCACGCGGCGCAGATCGACGCCCATGCTCTGCGCCGCCTCGCCGCCGACCGTCAGCGCGTCCAGGGCGCGGCCGAGGACGGCGAGCATCAGCCAGCCGGCCAGCATGAAGGGGGCGGCGAGCCAGACATGCGTCATCGAACGGTCGGTCAGCGAGCCCAGCATCCAGAACATGATCTCCAGCGCGGCAAAGGGGTTGGGCGACAGGTTGAGGGCGAGCGAGGTCATCGCGCCGGCAAAGCTCGATACCGCGATCCCGGCGAGTATGACGGCAAGCGTGCCGCCTCGCCTGCCCGCCAGCGCCTGAACCACGAGCACCGCGAGAACCGCGAACGCCAGGGCCAGGATCGGCAAGCCGAGAGGAAAGAGAAGCGTGAAGCCCGAATAGATGGCGATCACCGCGCCGAGCGAAGCGGATGCGGAAACGCCGATCAGGCCGGGTTCGGCCAGCGGGTTGCGCAGATATCCCTGGAGCGCGGCACCGGCGAGGCCGAGCGTTGCGCCAACCATCAAGCCGAGGATCGCGCGCGGTAGCCGGATTTCCTGCATGACGATGGCGACCGCACCCGCATTCGGCGAGAAGAGCGCGCGGATGCTGTCGGCAAAGCCGATCGCCGCGGGCCCGACGGTCAGCGACAGCAGGAAAAGGACGACGGTCAAGGCGCCGAGGAGCGCGAGGACGAGCCGATATCTCCCGCCGGAGCTCATTCGGCTTCCCCCTGCGACCGCGCCGCTGCCTGGAGCCGCCGGGCGACCTCCAGCGTGAAGGGCGCCCCGCAAATCATGTAGGCTCCGGGGACAGCCACGCTGCGGGCTGGGCCAAGCAGGGCACGATAGGCGGGGTGCGCGAAAATCTGTTCGGCGAGCGCGGGAGCCCCGTGACGGTCCCCGTTGCCGAGCAGAAGGTCGGGTGCGGCGAGGACAAGCAATTCCAAAGGCAGGTGGACGGTACCGACCAGCCCAAGGCGGTCGGCGACGTTCTCCAGACCGGATGCCCTGACGATCGCGTCGGAGAGCGTGCCCGCGCCGGACGTGTAGCCATTGGGTTCGTAGAGAGCGACCGCGAGGCGCGGTGGGGGATTCGCCGCGAGATCGGCCAGTCCCTGGTCGATCTCGGCGATCAATTCCTGCGATCGATGCTGCCGCCCGAGGATCTCTCCCATGCGCGCTACGTTCGCGCGGATATCCTCGATCGAACTTTCCGACGTGAATTCCTCGACCCGAACGCCGAGCCGGCGCAGCAGGCCGACGGTCGTCCGCGTCGTGTATGTGCCGGCCAGCACAAGGTCGGGATGCATGAGGAAAATCTCTTCGGCCAGACCATGATTGATCACGTAGTCCTTTGCCTGTTCGGCGAGAACGGAACTGTTGGGATCGGTCGCGAGATGCGACACCGAAAGAAGCTGGCCCTCGCCGGCCATCAGCATGGCGAGCTGGTCCGTGCAGACATTGAGCGATACGACACGTTTCGGCGCCTCCACCGCTCCGGCATTGCCGGCGCAGGCGATGAAGAGGACGGCGAACGCCGCCCCCAACATTCTCGAGGCGCTGAAACGCTTCGGCATCTAAAACGTCCCTTTCAGCCCGAAGAAGGCGGTCAGGCCCGGCGTGTTGTAGCCGAACACTTCTTCATAGTCCGCGTCGAGCAGGTTATCGACCCGGCCATAGGCTTGGAGATGTTCGGTGACGTCGAAGCTGCCGCCGACATTGACCACGGTCGAAGAGGCCAGGGTCACGCGTGGCGGCAGGCTCGGAACATAGGCCAGATCCTCCATCTCGCCATTGAAGGAAACCTCGCCGAAGACGTGTGCCCGCCCCTCATAGAAGCGATAGCTGGCGCCGATCGAACCCGAATGTTCGGGTCGCCGTATCTCGGCGAGCCGAGGGCCACCCGCGACTGTCTGCTCGGTCGCCTTGGTGTATGTGTAGGAGGCGGTTGCCGAGAAGCCGTTCAACAGGTCGAGCGTTGCCCCGATCTCGATGCCCTGGCGCTTGCTGACCCCGTCGCGATTGATGGGCGAGGAGGTGCCATCAGGGCCATAGATGATCGCGATCTCATTGGTGAGATCCTGATTGAAATAGGTGATGTCGGCGACGAGCATCCCGTCGAAGAAGCGTTGTTCGATGCCGATGTCCCAGCCGAAGCTTTTCTCCGGAACGAGGTTCGGATTGCCGACGAAGGAATCGGGCACATAGCCGAACTGTTCGAAGAAGGTCGGATCGGTGACGCCCGTACCGACGGAGGCGTGCAGGCGAGTGGCATCGGTGAACCTCCACGCGCCGCTCAGGCTGTAGGTCGTCGCGTCGGCGAAGAGGTCGTTGAGGTCCCGCCGCAGGCCGGCGTTGACGAAGAAGCGATCGAAAAAAGCCCCTCGGTATTCGCCGACGAAGGAATTGGTGCGGCGGTCGAAAGTCTGGTCGAGATGTGACGGCGTGAAGGTCTCTCGCTGCCACTCGTATCCGCCGGTGAGCTGGTGGCTCGCATCGAGCAGGCCCGGCGTGTCGAATTGATAGCTCGCCTGGTAGGCGCCCGTATAGCGATTGCCGTCGCTCCAGGAGTTACCGATCTCGGCGATGTTCTCGCGATACATATCGCCCCCGGTGAAGCGGGCCTTCTGGGTCAGCGCGCCGTCGAGAGCGGTATGGGTCATGCCGATCGAGCCGAACAGCTCGCGGGTAGCTGTCTCGTCGGAACCATCGATCACCAGCCCATATGTCGGGCTGCCCCACGTGAAGTCCTGCGGGTCGAGATCGCTGCGGCGATTCACGTAGCGCAAGGTCCCGTCTAGGCTGAGGGCGTCCGACAGGTCTGCGGCGAAGCGGCCGTTCAGGGTGGCATTGCGATCGCCATCCCGCTCGTCTCCGAAATCGGAGACGTTGAAGCCTCCCGTATTCTGGAAAGCCCCGGACAGGGCAATGTCGTAGGTCTCGCCGCCGCCGCTCAGCGAGACGCCGCCCAGCCAGGTGCCGTCGGTGCCGGTTTCGGCCCGGCCGCTGCCGGAGAAGCCATTGCGCTCGCCTCGCCTGGTGATGATGTTGACGACGCCGGCCATGGCGTTCGACCCCCAGAAGGCGCTCTGCGGGCCGCGCAGCACCTCGATCCTGTCGATGTCGTCCACCAGCAGGCTGCCGAAGTCGAACTCGCCGGTGGACGTCTCGCTCACCTCGACCCCATCGATCATCACCAGCAGGTGGTTTGCTTCGGTGCCACGGACCCGTACCTGGGTCGGGCCACCGAAAGAGCCCGTCCGCGAGACCGAGAAACCAGGCACCTGCCTCAACGCGTCCGCCACATAGCGGATCTGGCGTTGCTCGAGTTCCTTCCCCGAAATGACCGTGAAGGCCCTGCCGGATTTCTCCTGCTCGATCGGCGTCAGTCCCGCCGTCACCAGGACCGACTGGAGCCGGATCCCTTCATCGATGTCGCTTCCGGCCTGCTGCGCCTCAGCCCGCATCGTCAACGCCAGCGCGATCGCGCCGGCACCCATCAGTCGTCTGTTCATTCTGCCCCAAGCTGTTCAGGCAGGGCAAAACGATTCGCCCTGCGGTTTGGCCCCAACCGCAGGCAGGAATCAGCTTGGGAAGATCTGCGTGATTCACCCCCGGCTTTCCGGCATGCGGCAACACTTTTCAATGTCACCGCCACGGACGACCGCGCCGGAACACACCCCGTGTCCAGGCATGGGTGACCGGAAATGGCAGGTCTCCTGACTTCCGTGTCATCGCCCCTCTTCCGCCTTCCCGGTCACGCGAGGCTTCCCAGTGGCTTCGTGGAAGATGGCTCAACGGCTACAGTTGCGGGGGCAGTCCCGGCTTCGGCCGACAGGCCTCACCGTGTTCCCTCTTCGTCCGCTCTTGGCGGAACCAATTCCGGGCGGGAAGCTAGCGAGGCGATCCCCTATCGTCAACCGCCGAGATGTGCTCCCCTGTGGACTCAACCACCGACAATCCAAAGCACGGGAGGCAGAGATGACGAAACGAGCATTCACCTGGCTCAACCCGCCGTCCGGCTGGCAAGGCGACAGCGCGAACCTCACGCTCTCGACCGAGGATTCGACGGATTTCTGGCGCCATACGTTCTACGGATTCCTGCGCGACAACGGCCACGCCTATCTGACCGACGTCTCCGGCGACTTCACGGCTTCGGCGGTCGTCACCGGAGACTATCGGCATCTTTACGACCAGGCCGGCCTCATGCTGCGGATCGACGAGCGGAACTGGATCAAGACCGGCATCGAATATACGGACGGGATGATGCATTTCAGCGTCGTCGTCACGCGGGACGTATCGGATTGGTCGGTGATCCCCTTACCGCAAGCACGGCCGGACGATGAAGTGGGCATAAGGCTCACCCGCCACGGCGACGCGGTTCGGATCCAGTATTCCATCGCGGGAACGCCTTGGCGCATGGCGCGCCTGGCTCCTTTCTCCGACGCCGACGCGCGGGTCGGCGTCATGGCCTGCTCGCCGGAGCGCGCAGGCTTCGAGGCCAGCTTCAGAGGAATAGACGTCGGCCCTCCGATCCCGCGGAAACTCCATGCGGACTGATAGTCGGTTCAGCGGACCGCAAGCGGCGCGCAAGAACTGCGAACCACCAGGCTGCCGTGCAGCACGATCCTGCGTGCGCGCTCCGGCGCCCTGCCTTCCAGACGTTCCAGCAGCAGATTGGCCGCCTGCTCGCCGATCGCCTCGACCGGCTGCGCGACCGCGGTCAGGCGCGGGCTGAAGACGTCGGCCCAGGGAAAGTCGTCCATCGATGCGACGGAAACATCGTCCGGACAGGAGAGGCCCATGTCACGGATAGCGCGCATGGCGCCGATGACCATGAGATTATTGGCGGAGACGATGGCTGTGGGCCGCTCGGTCATGGTCAGCAGTTGCATGGCGGCGCGATAGCCATCGGCCTCGCGATAGCTCCCGTCCCGAACGAGGTCGGTAACGAACTCCACCCCTGCCACGTCCAATGCCTTGCGATAGCCGGCCAGCCGATCCCTGCCGGTGGAGGTATCGGGCGGGCCGGAAAGATAGCCGACCCGGCGGTGGCCAAGGCCGACAAGATAGCTCGTGACATCGAAGAGAGCCTTGAGATTGTCGAGCACGACGGCGTCGATATCGAGGCCATCGCAGATCCGGTCGATGAGCACGACCGGCTTGCGCGCGGCCGTGACCAGGCGCTTCATGACATCGTCCTCGCCCGCCGGAGCGATGATCAGCCCGTCCACCATCCTGTCCAGCAAGAGCTTGATCTGGTCGTCCTGCTTGGCGGTGTCCTCGTCGTTGCTGCACAGCATGACCGCGTAACCGGCCTTGTTCAGCACCTGCTGAATGGTGGCGACCACATCGGTGAAGAAGGGGTTGCGTATATCCGCCACGGTCAGGCCGATCGTCCGCGTCGCACCGGTCTTGAGGCTGCGTGCTATAGCGTTGCGCTGATACCCGATCGCACCGATCGCAGTCTCGATGCGCTGCGCCAGTTCCGGGCTGACATTGGAAGTGCCGTTGATGAAGGCCGAAACCGTGGCAACGGACGCGCCCGCCGCCTGCGCCACGTCGATCATCGTCGGTGCGTTCGATTTCCTGCCTCGGCGCCTAACTTCGTCCATCTGCCGAAACGTTTAAGTGGCTGACCTCGAAGATGACTAGGAAATCCGGCGCCGAAAAGCAAGCGTGCAGGCGCGCGCCGCAAATGTAGGCCGGCCGACCGATTGACAAGGCCGAAACGTTTCGATTAGCGTTCCCGACAGTAGCAGCGTGGACGGGAGGCCATCGTTGTTATGACAGGCGCCCGCGTTGTTGCGTCATCCGATGGAGACAGGAGGCCTGGGCAGGGCGCACCGATCCTTGCCGCTCGCGGCATCGGCAAGCGTTTCGGCGGCATCATCGCCCTGAGCGACGTCCATTTCGACCTCGTACCCGGCGAGATCCACGCGCTGATGGGCGAAAACGGCGCCGGCAAATCGACGCTGATGAAGATCCTCTCCGGGGTCTATTCCCAATATGATGGCGAGGTGCGCCTCGACGGCGATCTCGTGAGTTTCGCCAGTGTCCGTCAGGCCGAAGCCGCAGGCATCGCCATCATCCACCAGGAGCTCAACCTGGTTCCGGTGCTCACCGTCGCCGACAACATCTTTCTTGGACGCGAGCCGCGCGTCGCCGGCCTCGTCATCGACCGGAAGGCGGCCAGGACGGCCGCCCGCGACCTGCTCGGCAGGCTCGGAATCGAACTCGATCCGGACATGCGGGTCGGCAATCTTCGCGTGGGCGAACAGCAGCTCGTCGAAATCGCCAAGGCGCTGTCGATCTCCGCGCGCATCCTGATCATGGACGAACCCACCTCCGCCCTGTCGCCATTGGAATGCGAGAGGCTGTTCAGGATCGTAAGGCAGCTCGCCGGGGAAGGGGTCGGGATCGTCTATATCTCGCACCGGATCGACGAGGTCATGCATCTCGCCGACCGGGTGACGGTATTCCGAGATGGCCGCCATGTCCTGACCCGCGCCATGGGCGACCTGACGGAAGACCGCATCATCGCAGCCATGGTCGGTCGTGATCTTCTCGCGGCGACCGCAGCCGGCATGACGCAACGCGGCGCGACTGTTCTCTCCGTGCGAGACCTGACCCTTGAGAAGCCCCATCGTCGCGGATGGCGCAGCGTCCTGCGCGGCGTCAGTTTCGATCTCAGTGCGGGAGAGATCCTCGGCATCGGTGGACTGCTGGGATCCGGCCGCACGGAAATCCTCGAGACGATCTTTGGCTCCTCGACCGGTCGCTCCGGCGGCGAAATCCGGATCCAGGGGCAATTGGCCGACATACGCTCTCCTCGTGACGCCCGACGGCTCGGTCTCGCCATGGTGACGGAGGACCGCAAGGGCCAGGGGCTGCATCTCAGATCGTCGATCACCGACAATGTCGCGCTGCCGCTTGTCGGGCGGCTCGCCCGCTTCGGCATCCGCTCCTTTGCCGGCGAAGCCGGCTTGGCCCGGCAGGCGATCCAGGCACTCGGCATACGATGCCAGAGCGTCGAACAGGCCGCCGGCACGCTGTCGGGCGGGAACCAGCAAAAAGTCGTGATCGGCAAGTGGCTGGCGACGCGGCCCCGTATCTTGCTGCTCGACGAACCGACACGCGGCATCGACGTGGGCGCCAAACGCGAAATCTATGATCTCATCTTTCATCTGGCTCGCCAGGATGGCCTGGCGATCGTGGTGGTAAGCTCGGAAATGCCGGAGCTCCTCCTGCTCTCCGATCGCATCCTGGTCATGTCGGAAGGCTGGCAGGCGGGCGTGATCGGCAGGGACGAAGCCAGCGAGGAGCGCATCATGCAGCTTGCCGCGCCATACGGACGAAAGGCAGCGGCATGACGGCGCTGCGCCTCCTGTCCCGTACCAAGCTCTATTGGGGGCTGATCGCCATCTTCCTGATCGGCGTCCTGTTCTCGCCCGATACCTCGTCGGGCAAGAACATCTTCCTTTCCTACGGCAACCTGCTCGACGTATTGCGGCAGGTCTCCATAACGGGGCTGATCGCCACCGGCATGACAGCGGTCATCATCACCGGCGGCATCGACCTTTCCGTCGGCTCGCTGATGGCGATCTGCAGCGTCGTCTGCGCCATGCTGCTCACGGTCGCCGGCGGCACGCCGGCCGCGGCAATGGGCCTGCCGATGGCAGCCCTCGTCGCCCTGCTGGTCGGCGCGGCGGTCGTGCGTTTCGTGTTCCACAATGCCGAGCGGTCGCGAAGCGGCGTCGACAAAAGCCGAGACCTGTCGCTCGACAGGATGCGCGGCATCGTGATCCCCTTGCTTGTCGGCGTAGCGCTCGCCGGCCTTCTCCTATGGTACCTGCTGCCACAGGTCGACGCGAAGTTCGGCGTGCTGGGCGTGCTGATCGTTGTGCCCTGCGTGGGCCTTTGCTTCGGGGCGATGAACGGCCTCATCATCGTCGCCGGCCGGCTGCAACCCTTCATCGTCACGCTGGCAATGATGGTGACTGCGCTCGGCATCGCGCGGCTGACGGCAGGCCAGAACAACGCCGTCCTGCCCGTCTATACCGGCAGCAATGCCGTCGCCGAGTTCGACATGCTGCGTTCGCTGGTGTTCGGCATCGTTCCGATGCCTGGCCTGTTCTTCATCGCCGCGATCGCGCTTTATGCCGCCGTGCTGCGTTTGACGCCTTTTGGGCGCTACGTCTACGCGATCGGCGGCAATGAGGAAGCCGCCCGGCTTTCCGGCATCGACGCGGGCAAGGTGAAGATCGCGACCTATGCAGCATCCGGCCTGCTCGCGGGCATCGCGGCGGTGCTCTATGTCGCGCAATACAGGCAAGGCAAGCCCGATGCGGGCGCCGGTCTCGAGCTCGACGCCATCGCCGCGGTGGTCATCGGCGGCACCAGCCTGATGGGCGGTCGCGGAAGCATGGCTGGCACCTTCTGCGGCGTGCTGATCTTCGGGCTGCTTTCCAACATCCTGCAGCTCCACAACATCAACTCGAATCTGCAGCTGGTCCTCAAGGGGCTGATCATCATCGGCACAGTGCTCGTCCAGGAGCGCAACGTCGCCGACTTTCTGAACTTTATGCGTCTGCCGGGGTCGCGGCCGGCGCAAAAGGACGCGTCCGGACGACAACGGACGGCGCAAGAAACAATGGCCAAGACAATCGGAGGAAACGCCAATGAAACGCCGTGACCTGTTCAAGCTTGCAGCCTTCTCCGCCATCCTCGTTTCCAGCACATCGCTGGTCGCCAGCCAGGATGCCTTTGCCCAGGACAAGAAATGGAAGATCGGGTTCTCCCAGGCGACCACGATCGAGCCCTGGCGCGCCCAGTTCAACAAGGACATCATCGCCGAGGCGGAGAAGCATCCGGAGGTCGAGCTGATCATCACCGACGGCGAGGACAAGACCGAGAAGCAGGTGGCCGATGTCGAGAACCTCATCCGCCAGGAAGTCGACGCGTTGCTGATCTCGCCGAAGGAATCGGCAGGTTTGACAGGTGTCGTGCAGCAGGCCATCGACGCCAAGATCCCGGTCTTCGTGTTGGATCGGAACGTCGACACCGACCAGTACACGCAATTCGTCGGCGGCGACAACAAGCTGATCGGCCGCGCGGCGGGCGAGTATGCCGTCGAACTGCTTGGCGGCCCCGGCAAGGCGGCGGGCAACGTTGTCGAGATCTGGGGCGGCATGGGCACCCAACCGGCGCATGACCGCCACGACGGTTTCCACGAATTCACCGACAAGGAGCCGGGCATCAAGAATCTGCTCGACCAGCAGTCCGGCGACTGGAAGCAGGACCAGGCCTACAACATCATGGCGACCGCACTGCGAAACCACGAGAAGATCGATCTCGTCTACGGCCACAATGACCCCATGGCTTATGGCGCCTATCTGGCGGCCAAGGATGTCGGCCGGGAGAAGGAGATCAAGTTTATCGGCATCGACGCCTTGCCGGCGGAAGGCGTGACCTGGGTGAAGAACGGGGAGCTGACCGCCACCTTCCTTTATGCCACGCCCGGCGCGGAAGGACTTCGCCAGGCCTTGAAACATCTCAAAGGCGAAAAGGTCGAGAAGACGATCACCTTGCCGACCGAGAAAGTGACCGCGGAAAACGCCGCCCAAATCTTGAAGGACAAGGGGATGTAACTCGCGCGAGACGCCCCTCACTGTCCTGCCGGACGTTTCTTCCCGCCCATAGCTACCGGCTTCACACATACCGGGCGGTACGGTAGGATCGAATGATGGCTGCTGTCAGTGCCGTTCGGCGACTTCGTTCTGCACCGTTGGGCGCGTTGCCCACACCTAACGCGGCAGAACAAAGTGCCGCAACGGTACCAGCACCATCGTGCCCTTCGCGCTTGCCATCATTGCGACGTATTTCACCATCCAAGGCGTCCTCGCGAGATGTGTGAATAGGCGCATAACCGGGGGAGAGAAACGACGGCCGCATCGGTTTCGCCAGTCGCCAACGGTGGACGATTGGCGAAAGCGAAGTCGACATCGGTCTCCTCCCCGTCCTTCACGGGGAGAAGGGGCCGGCAGGTCGATGAGGGGCGATCCACTTCCTCGATCGGGCTGCCCGTTCCAGGCCGTCAGCGCGTATCGCGCCAGCCCTGGGTGCCGACCAGCGGCACGAAACGGACGTCGCCAAGGCTTTCCATGTCGAATCCGCCATCGTCGCGGCGCGTCAGCCGCACGAGTTCCTGATGGTCGATGCCACCGACGGGCATGACGATGCGACCGCCCGTCGCGAGTTGCTCCTTCCAGGCCGCCGGGACCTCCGGGCCCGCTGCCGCCGCGATGATGACGTCGAACGGAGCCGCCTCCGGCAAGCCGAGCGTGCCGTCCCCGGTGCGAACCTCGACATTGGCGTAGCCCAGTTCGGCCAGCCGGCGGCGAGCCGTGTCGGCCAGTCCGGAAAGACGGTCGATCGTGAACACCCGCCCGGCGATCTCCGCCATGACTGCGGCCGCATAACCGGAGCCGGTGCCCACCTCCAGCGCGCGCTCTGTAGGGCGAAGCGCCGCTGCCTCGATCATCAGCGCGACCACATAGGGTTGGGAAATCGTCTGTCCCTCGCCGATGGGCAAGGGTGCGTCGTCATAGGCAAAGAAGCGCAGGCTTTCAGGGACGAATGCTTCCCGCGGCACCGCACGCATGGCGCGCAGGACACGATCGTCGCTCACCCCGCGCCAGGCGATCTGGCGATCGACCATCCTTGCGCGCGCTTTCCTGAAATCGGTCATCTGCCCAGACCGCGATGAGCCGCGTGCAGCATCGTCGCTTTCACCGATGCGATGCCGCGGAACGATTATAGCGTAATCGCGGCTCGAATATCAGAGTTCCCGCGCGGCCTTCAGTCCAGCAAGCGTGGCATCGGTCGCGTCGATCACCCGCGTCGGAATGCCCAGCTTGGCAAAGCCCCTGGCATAGAGCGCGCAAACCCTTTTGCCGCCGATCAACGGTATCTCCCCACCTGACGCCGTCCGACGCAAACCACCGATCTCGGCGCCGATCAGCAGGCCGGAAAGGAAGCCCGAGCACCAGGCGGGGTCGACACCGGAAAGCAGGGCTCGCGGCCGTATCCGAAACAGTTCGGAGACCAGCATCTCGGGCCGCGCCAAGCCGGCATTCAGGCCGCTTTCAAAACCTTCATTGCGATCGCCGTCGTCATCCGCACCGCTTACGGAATGACGAAGCACCGAATGGGTCCCGAGCACCTCGTAGATCTCGCCAGTCATGGCCGTGGCAAAGCGTCGGACAATGCGGCCGTCCAGCTCGACCCATTTGGAATGCGTGCCCGGCATGACGACGATGCCGGAGAAGCCTTTCCTCAATACGGAGAGGCCCAGCAGTTGGGTTTCCTCGCCGCGCATCACATCCTCGGCGCCGGGCTCGCGCTGGCAGATGCCGGGCAGGATGCGTGGCGAAAGGCGTGAGCCCTGAATTTCAGGTCGCACGGACGCCGCCGCGAGCCGGGCGAGATTAGCGGGAGTTTCGAGATATGGCGCCTCCCGCCAGCCCTGCCGAGCTCCCGCCATCCCGCAGATCAGCACGTCGAGCGGATCGCCGTCCCTTTCCACGTGGCCCGTCAGAGCCTCGGCGAGTGCCGCGGGAAAGGCGGCAGGCGCCAGCCTGCTCATGCCTTTGTCGGAGGACGCCGCGAAGGTCGTCGAACCGCCCGCATCGATGCCCCATGCGCGCAGATTGGACGTGCCCCAATCGACCGCGATCCATTCCGTCCTGCCGGCCATACCAAGATTCCCGTTAGCTGCGACAGAATTTCTAGCCGAGGAGAAAGCCGATCGCCAGACTGTCTCAGTCTGCCTGTGCCCTGGGCTTTGAACCCCGGAAGCGGTCGACCGGTTCCGCGAAAAATCCGATGCGCGACAAATGGCTCAAATTCGATATTTCACCGAAACGAAACCTCCATTCACGGGCTATAGATGACTGACTCCCGGCAGGAGGCATAGCTGATGAATCACGAAACGGACGCGCACGCCAGTGGCTCGAAAGAGATCGCGAAGCTCACAATCCTGGGAACGGCTGCGTGCCTGCTTGCCTCTCTTGTCTTCCACTATCTGCTGGAGCTTGCGACGCCCCTGACGCCTTTTGGGCGATATCTGGCGAGCGCGGTCGTCCTGCCGATTGTCATCGGCGCGCCATTGTTCTTCCTTGTCGGGCTGAAACGGCGAGACGCCAAGCGGCTGCGCCGAGAAATGAACAGGGCGGCCACCTACGACAGTCTCACGGCGAGCCTGAACGCACCGGTGTTTTCGTCGGTGATCGACCGGCGTGCGCAATCCACCGCAGCGCCGGGTTCGAGACATGGAGCGTTCCTGCTCATCGACGCCGAACACATCAGATCGATCAATCTGAAATACGGCCTGGACTGGGGCAACGAAGCGCTCCGCCTAGTCGCCGCCACGATCCGGTCGTCGGTGCGGAGCGGGGACGTTATCGGCCGCCTGGGACCGAGCGAGTTCGGCGTATTTCTGCCCGGTGCGACCGAAGAGAATGCCCGGGATGTCGGCGAGCGGATTCGCGCAGAGGTCGCCAAGGTCTATTTTGCGCCGGACGGCCAGAAGAACCCGCTCGTCGTCAGCGTCGGCGGTGTCATCTATGAAGACGAAGCCCGTTTCGACGACCTCTTCCGCGCCGCCGGCCGGCACCTGTCCAACGTCGAAGGCACCGGGAGGATGGAGCTGTCACACCTCGGCCCGCGGACATCGGGCGCGCAGGATTCGCATCCCGGTCACTGAGTCTTGGGACAAGGCCAGGGGCATGTCGTCCAAAACTGTGAAGCGGTTTCGGGTAACGACATGCCCTAGAAAGCCGCCGGGGCCTCGTCCACCAGTTCCAGCGCTCCAGCCTTGAAGCGATACAGCGCCAGGGGACGCTCGACGGACCCGTCCGCGCGGAGCCTGAAGGTTCCTGTCGCCCCGCGAAAGCCGGAGGGCTTCGTCAGGGTCATCGGCGTCAGCGCATCCGGGCCCATCTGGCGTACGATCCCAGCGGCGACCGCGACGGCGTCGTAGCCATAGGCAGCTTCCATCGTAACCGCTCGGCCATGAGCGGCGCGATACCGCTCCGCGATCTGTGCGAGGCTTGACTGATCGGCCATCGCAACGATCGCCCCGTCAAGCGCGGAGTTGGAGAAATTGTCGCTCGTCCAGGCCAGGTTGCCTATAAGGGTGACGTCGCTCTTGACGAGGGACGCCGATCGGAGCGCAGCGGCGACTGCGGCGGGGGCTCTCCCTTCGCCGAAGATCATCACGCCATCCGCTTTCGCAAGCAGTGCTTTCTGAGCCGCCATTTCGCCGGCCAGCGAAGCACCCGGCGAGCCATATGGCACCACTCCGGCGAACGCGGCCTTGGAATCGATGAAACCCTGTGCGAGGCGGCCGCCCACCTCGGCCGCACCGTTGGCCGGAACGACCGCCACGAAGGATTTGCGCCCCGCTCCTATGGCAATCCGGGCTGCCTCAAGGGCGCTGTCGACCGCATCGGAGACGATCGTATAAACGCCTGCCCCGGATGCTCCTCGCCCGGCAAGGGAAAGAACGGGAGGTCGCTGCGCCGACGGCACTGCGGCGACAGCTGCCAGTGCGGCTGTATCCGTGGGCCCGATGATCAGCCTCGCGCCGCTCTTCCTCGCCTCGTCGGCGAGGTGCGTGACCTGCCTTGGCGAAGCGGCAGTATCATAGACCATCAGCCGGACATTGCCGCCGCCGAGTTCGCTGATTGCAAGGGCGGCACCGTCACGGAAATCGCGCGCCTTGCGACCTTGGCCGGTCCCTTCAGAGAGCGGGACGAGCATGGCCAGGGTCGTGGCACCCTCTCCATAGCTCTGCTCCGCAGGCTGGTCTCCCGTCGACGCCGTTTCCAATCCGTCCATTCCGCTTGATTGACAGGCGGCCAGGCTCAGCATGAGCAAGACGACGGCCGACAAACGCCTGGCCGAAGCTGAACGAGTGCTCCTGGGTGGCTGCCAACACTGGCTGTCAGCCCGATTCAGTCGTGCCGTCATGTTTCCCGTGCCAATCTTTGGATGGTTCGCCACGGGCGCGACAGGCGCCCATGGCGTGCAAAGGTTACGTGCCCGGCTAGACGACAGCCGAAGTCGGAGTGTCGTCCTGGTCCCCGAACAGGATGCGGACCTGCTCGACGTTGCCTTCCAGCGTGGCGATGGTGACGTCTCCATGGCCATCGTTGAACACCAGGTTCGTGTCGCCACCGCCATGGTCGAGGCTCAGAATGTTGCCCACATCGGCGGGGGTCCCGGCGATCCCTTCGAGCAGGTTGGTCAGGTCGATCTGATCGCCCTGGTCGAAGCTGAAATCGGCGATGTAGTCCTGCGCGCCGCCCGTGAGTGCCGCCGGATCGATCACGAAAGTGTCCGCTCCCTCTCCGCCGGTCAGTGTATTGTCGCCCAGACCGCCGATCAGCACATCGTCGCCGCCTCCTCCAATGAGGAAATCGTCACCATCTCCGCCCAGGATCGGATTGTCGCTGCCGGAGACGTCGGCGGCATCATTGTGAGCCATGGCGAACGTCATTCCGGACGGACCCGGCTGCAGGGTCACTGTGGCAGTGGATTGCGTCTTGCCGTCGCTGATCGTGTAGTCGAACGACGTAACACCGGGCTGAACCGTGATCGTCGTGCCGTTCAGTGAAACGCCTTGTCCGTTGACGGATACAACCGACAGATTGTCTCCATCCGGGTCGAAGTCGTTGGCGAGCAGATCGCTTGTCGAGAAGACATATGGCTGAGCTGGCGCTTGGAAGTCCTCGATGCTCACCTGCAGGTCGTAGCTGCCGCTTCCGTGGAGACGGTTGACCTCAATGTAGTAGGTGCCGGAAGTCACCGCGGTAAATGTCAGGTGAGAGTCGAGCGAAACCGGGAAGAAGATGAACTCGTAATAGTCTGTCGGGGATCCACCGCCCCCCAGATGGGGCGAGCTGTCATCATTTCCTGCAATCCAAGATCCAGTCGCTCGGTAGAGGTTGAGGACAGTATCGAGCGAGCCGCTCGTATTGTCGATGTCGAGAACAAGCGTTTCGCCGGCTTTCAGTTCGATCTTGTAGTAATCCTGAGGGTCTCCGCCGCCACCGCCGGTTCTCAGCTCGCCTTTGATGGTCACCGAGGGCAGATCGTCGTCTCCGAGATTCGGATTGTTCGCGATCTTGAACGCACTGCGATCGATCGCTTGTGCGTGCTCCCGGTTGTTGTTGTTCTCCATCGTTTCATGGATCACGGGGGTGGATCCCGCGACGGGCGACGACGAATTGTTGACGATAATAATGTCGTTCACCGCGACCGGAGCGTCGTTGACCGGCGTCACCGAGAAGTTGAACGTCTGCGGGACAGCTGCACTGCCATCCTCGTTGCCGTCCTCGACCGTGACTTTGAACGAGGCCGTGGAGCCTTCGGATCCGTCATGGACGAAGGCGACTCGGCCCTGAGCGAGCTGTTCACCCGTAAAGCGGTCTGCGAGAACGCCATCCACCCAGACCCTGCCACCCACATGATCCGATACAGAGAAGGTCACACCGGATGCGACGTCATCGGGATCGGAATAGCCGAGTTCCGCGAAGGTCAGTGTGTGGGTTCCACCTTCAGCGACCGTCGCATTCAAGCTTCCAGTCAGCACCGGCGCATCATTCGTGCCGGTGATGGTAATCGTCACCGTCTCGCTGTCGGAGACGCCGTGATTGTCGGCGACCGTGACAGCATAGGACAAGGTGACCGTCTCGCCTGCGCCCAGGAACTGGACGTCGGCATTGGCGACCTTGTAAGTCCAGCCATTGGCGGTGGCGACGAAGCCGGCGGTCAGCGCTGATTTCTGAGCGTCGCTCAGGCTGCCGCCGGACCACGACACATCGTTGTTCGACGCGGCCGTAACCGTGTGGGTATCGCGGGCGTCGACATCGGTGAAGCTCAGCGTGCCGCTATCGCTCAGCGTCGGCGCCGCCGCATCCTCCGTTACCCCGCCCGCCTGGTCGACCGTGAGCACCGGCGCGTCGTTCGTACCGGTGATGGTAATGGCCACCGTTTCGGTGTCGGAGCCGCCATGATTGTCGGCGACCGTGACAGCATAGGAGAAGGTGACAGTCTCGCCCGCGCCGAGGAACTGGACGTCGGCATTGGCGACCTTGTAAGTCCAGCCACTGGCCGTGGCGACGAAGCCGGCGGTCAGGACTGATTTCTGCACGTCGCTCAGGCTGCCGCCGGACCAAGACACATCGTTGTTCGACGCGGCCGCAACTGTGTGGGTTCCGGTGGCATCGACGTCGGTGAAGCTCAGCATACCGCTGTCGCTCAGCGTGGACGCCGCATCCTCCGTCACTCCGCCCGACTGATCGATCGTCAGCTCCGGCGCGTCATTGGTGCCGGTGATCTTGATGCTGACGACCTGCTCGTCGAAGCCACCCTGGCCGTCCGAAACCCGGATCGTATAGTCGAGCTTCGTCTGCCAGCCCTGTGGCAGGAAGTCGAAGGTCTCGGAACCCGAATTGAAGGTCCAGGTCAGCTTGCCCCCGGACGCCGGGTTCTGAGTGACCGTCAGGAAGCCAAGAGCTGCCGCCGGATCGTAGCCCGCGCCGCCCCCCGACACTCCGATCACCTCTGCCGTCAGGACAGCACCCAAATCCGCATCCGCAACCGACAGGGTGCCGGCGGCCTGCAGCGCGGCGTTGGTCTCGGTGAGATTTGCCGAAGCGCTGTCGCCTTGGCCGAGCGAGATCACCGGTGCGTCATTGGTGCCGGTGACCTTGATGCTGACGACCTGCTCGTCGAAGCCACCCTGGCCGTCCGAAACCCGGATGGTGTAGTCGAGCTTCGTCTGCCAGCCTTGCGGCAGGAAGTCGAAAGTCTCGGAACCCGAATTGAAGGTCCAGGTCAGCTTGCCGCCGGACGCCGGGTTCTGAGTGACCGTCAGGAAGCCAAGAGCCGCCGCCGGATCGTAGCCTGCGCCGCCCCCCGACACGCCGATCACCTCTGCCGTCAGGACAGCACCCAAATCCACGTCTGCTACCGACAGCGTGCCGGCGGCCTGCAGCGCGGCATCGGTCTCGGTGAGATTTGCCGAGGCACTGTCACCGGAGCCGATCGAGATCACCGGCGCGTCATTCGTGCCGGTAATCAGGATGCTGACGACCTGTTCGGCGAAGCCGCCCTTTCCATCGGAAATTCGGATCGTGTAGTCGAGCTTGGTCTGCCAGCCCTGCGGCAGGAAATCGAAGGTCTCGAGGCCCGAGTCGAAACTCCAGGCGAGCTTGCCGCCGGAAACCGGAGCGGCAGTGACCGTCAGGAAGTCGAGCGCTGCCGCCGGATTGTAACCCGCGCCACCGCCTGAAACTCCGACCACCTGTGCGTGGAGAATGTCGTTAACGTCAACATCCGTAACGGACAGCGTGCCGTCCGTCTGCAGAGCGGAATTGGTTTCAGTAAGATGCGCGAAGGCACTGTCGCCCGCGCCGAGCGAGATCACCGGGCGGTCGTTGGTGCCGGTGATGGTGATGGTGACGGTGGTCGTGCCGGTCGAGTTCGCCGCGCCTTCGCCGTCATCGAGCGTCACCTCATAGGTGAGCGTCACACGCTCGCCGGCGCCGAGATAGTCGAACAGCTTGTCGGCGGCCGAGAACGACCAGCCGACGCTGCCCACCACCGAGTTCGCTCCCTTCGTCACGCTGCCGATCGACAGCGCGTTGGCAAGCGCCGCCTGATCGAGGCCCGCCGT
>DATMFK010000066.1:0-225650 GCA_035556195.1 Rhizobiaceae bacterium | reverse complement strand
TCATGGCGGGCGACACCGAGACAGGCATGATGATCATGAAGATGGATGTCGGCCTCGACACGGGCCCAGTCGCCCTCACCGAACGAGTCCCGATCGGTCAGGATATGACCGCCGGCGAACTCCACGACCTGCTGATGCTCGTCGGGGCGAGGCTGATGGTCCAGGCGCTCCGATTGCTCGAGACGGGAGAGCTGACGCTGACGGACCAGCCGGAGGAAGGCGCAATCTATGCCAGGAAGATCGACAAGAGCGAAACCCGCGTCGACTGGAGGCTCCCGGCTGCGACCTTGCATGACCGGATCCGTGGCCTGTCGCCCGCTCCAGGCGCCTGGTGCGAGGTCGAGATTGCCGGCAGGATGGAGCGGCTGAAGCTGTTGCGCTCGACTCTCGCGGAGGGCGCCGGGGCGGCCGGCGAGCTGCTCGACGATCGGCTGACGGTCGCATGCGGCAGCGGTGCGGTTCGACTGGTCGAAGTGCAGCGGGCGGGAGGAAAGCCCGCGAGCGCGGCCGAGTTCCAGCGGGGCGCCAAGCTTGCCAGCGGGGCGAGGCTGGCATGAGCGGGCTGACCTTGAGGCGCGCCGAGGAACCCGATCGCGAGGCGATCCACGACGTCGAGCAGCGCGCCTTCGGCCGCACGGACGAGGCTGATCTGGTGGAAAAGCTCGTGGCCGCCGGCGACGTGGTGCTCGAGCTCGTTGCCGAGCGCAACGGAAAGGTCGTCGGCCATGTCCTGTTCTCGCGGCTGCGCATCGAGAGAGGCGGCGCAGGCTTCGCCGGGGTGGCTCTCGCGCCGCTCGCCGTCCTCCCGGAAGAGCAGGGCAAGGGCGTGGGATGCGCCCTGGTCGAGGAGGCCCACCGCCTTCTCCAGGCCGCCGGGGAAACCTTGTCCGTGGTGCTCGGGGACCCCTCCTATTACGGGCGGTTCGGATATCGGCACGAGCGGGCAAAGGACTTTGGAAGCGAATATCAATGCGAGGCCCTGCAGGCGGCCACGTGGGGCGATGCGCCGCGCGCGGGAAGGCTCGTCTATTCCGCTCCCTTCAGCGGGCTTTGAGGCACATGTCTCTTATCGGTTGGAACATGCCTCACACCCGCCTCCGTCCTGTTGGACATCTCCACCCGGACGGCTCTCGGATACACACATCCCGGGCGGCATGGAAGGAGCGGATGGTGGGCTGCTGTCACTGCCGTTGGCTGTTTCGTTCTGCACCGTTGGGCGGCCGGCCGCAATGGAACGGAATGGATCCACGGGTCACCTCGCCTCGCTCGGGCCCGTGGATGACGAAGCTTCTGTGTCGATGCCAATCACAAACGCTGGCGATTTGGCGCAGGCCTTCAACGCGAATCGTCATCCTCGGGCGTGAGCCCGCGCCAGCGGGCGAACTGACCCGAGGGTCCATTCCGTTCCCAAGCGGCCGGCGGCCCGTCGGTGCCGAACGAGGCGGCCGAACCGGCATCGGCAACCGTCCCGCTCTTCGAGCTTTCGATGCATTGTGCGACGTATTTCACCATCCAAGGCGCCCCCACCAGATTATTTTGGCCTTGAGGGGGCAGATGTCCGGCAGGACAGAAGGGGGCGACGCAGAGCGAAACGTGGCCAAGTCCGGCAAGACAACCTTGGTGGATGGCAGGCCCTGAATGCCGCGTTATCGTCTCGACATCGAATATGATGGCACGCCCTATGCCGGCTGGCAGAGGCAGGCGGGCCAACATTCCGTGCAGGCCGCGATCGAGCAGGCGATCAAGGGCTTCTGCGGCGAGGAGGTTTCCTTGCGTGGCGCCGGGCGTACCGACGCCGGCGTCCATGCGACCGGCCAGGTGGCGCATGTCGATCTCGCCAGGGATTGGCCGGCGGACAAGGTCCGCGACGCGGTGAACGCCCATTTGACGATGGCCGGCGAGCGGGTCGCCATACTTTCGGCGCGCCGGGCCGCGGATAGCTTCGATGCTCGGTTTTCCGCGCGCGCCCGCCATTACCTCTATCGGATCGTGAACCGCCGGGCCCCGCTCGCGCTGGAGAAGAACAAGGCCTGGTGGGTTCCGAAGCCGCTCGATCCCGACGCCATGCACGAGGCCGCGCAGACGCTCGTCGGCCGGCACGACTTCACCACCTTCCGCTCGGCGCATTGCCAGGCGAACAGCCCGTTGCGCACGCTGGACCGGCTGGATGTCGGGCGATCGGGAGAGGTGATCGAAATACGGGCGTCGGCCCGCTCCTTTCTCCACAACCAGGTCCGCTCGATGGTAGGAACGCTGAAGCGAGCCGGCGAGGGGGCTTGGACGGCGGCCGATGTCAAGGCCGCACTCGAGGCGAGGGACCGTGCTGCCTGCGCCGGACTTGCACCACCTCAGGGCCTTTACCTCGTCGCAGTCGATTACCCTGATATCTGACCGGCCGTTGCGAGGCCGAGCGCTGACTGGAGGGCAAGCAGCACGACCACCGAGGCGGCGAACATGGCCGCGAAGACGGCGGTCGCGACGGCGGGCCCCCTGTTCAGCGTCGCATTGGTCAGCCGCCAGCTGAGAAGCATGGACAACAGGAAGAGCGCGAAGCTGATAAGCGACGCCACGTCGGCGGCCGCCGGGAAGATCAGTCTGAGCAGCGCGGGGGGCATCATCATCCAAGCGATGATCGCGGAGGCCCAGTTGCTGGCGACGACGTAATGGACGAAGCGTCCGGCGATGCCCGCCGGCTTCGCGGCCGCGGCCAGGCCGACCAGCGGCACGACCCAGGCGCAGAAATCGACGACGGCCAGGCGCGGCATCAGGCCGAGGCGCTCGCCGAACATCTCGGGACCAGGGCTGATCTCGTTGGCGAAGCTTGTCCAACTGACGAAGAGAGGCGGAAGCGCCACCACCATGGCGAAGAAGGAGTTCCAGAACCCGTCCGCCGAGAGGTCGAGAAGCCTCAGGCCGTCGGCCCTGCCCGTCATCAGGCGCCAGGCGCCCAAAAGGCTGTTCTGCATTTCATTCGCAGCGAGCATCGCTATTCGAACCAGTCAACGAGGAACCGCTGATAGATTTGGGTCAGCAGCTCGAGATCGGCGAGCGCCACCCGCTCGTCGACCATGTGCATTGTCTTGCCGACGAGGCCGAACTCGACGACCGGACAATAATCCTTGATGAAGCGCGCATCGGACGTGCCGCCGGAGGTGGACAGGGCCGGCTTGCGGCCGACCACCGCCTCGACAGATCCCGACAGAGTGGCGATCAGCTTCTCGTCGCGGGTGAGGAACACATGGCTCGGCCGGTCGCGCCAGACGAGGTCGTAATCGACCGGTTCGGTCCGGCCCGGCCGGAACTTGTCGCGCCGCGCCGCACGGTCGAGCCGATTGTGGATCTCGGCCTGGAGGGTTTCGGGCGTCCAGCTGTCGTTGAAACGAATGTTGAACGCGGCCGTCGCCTTGCCCGGGATGACGTTGGTTGCGGGATTGCCGACGTCGATCGAGGTGATCTCGAGGTTGCTCGGCTGAAAGTCCTCGGTGCCGCTGTCGAACGACGGCGCGAGCAGTGCCTCGGCCAGGGCGAGCATGCCGCGCACCGGATTGTCGGCGAGGTGGGGATAGGCGGCGTGGCCCTGGCGTCCATGGACCGTGATCTGCCCGGAGATCGAGCCGCGCCGGCCGATCTTGATCATGTCGCCAAGGGACTCCGGATTGGTCGGCTCGCCGACGATCGCCGCGTCCCATGTCTCGCCTTTCGCCGCGGCCCAGTCGAGGAGCTTCGTCGTGCCGTTGATCGCCGGCCCTTCTTCGTCGCCGGTGATCAGGAACGAGATCGACCCCTTCGGCGGCCCATGGCGCTCGACATGCCGCGCGACGGCAGCAAGGAAGCAGGCGATGCCCCCTTTCATGTCGACGGCGCCTCGGCCATGCATCTCGCCATGGGCGACCGCCGCAGCGAAAGGGGGGTGCGTCCAGGCCGCTTCGTCGCCGACCGGCACCACGTCGGTATGGCCGGCGAACATGAGATGCGGCCCGCTGCCGGAAAGACGCGCGTAGAGGTTCTGAATATCGGGTGTGCCGTCCTCGGAAAAGACCGGCCGTTCGACGACGAAGCCCAATGGCTTCAGCATGGTTTCCAACGCGGCGAGTGCGCCGCCATCCGCCGGGGTGACCGATGGGCAACGGATCAATGTCGCGAGATTGGCGGCGGGATCGACGGGCAGACTCATGGCTGGGATGGATAGTCGAATCAGCCGGGCCTGTCACGCCACAGACCATGGTCCAGGACCATCGGCGCGGTATTGACGGTATCGCCGCCGTATGCGGTGATGCCCCGGCGCAGGCGGGTCCTAGAATGTTCCCAATCGATACGCCCATCGCGATCGCGGGCGCCGGAAGCATCGGCTGCTATGTCGGCGGTTGCCTGGCGCTGGCCGGCCGAAAGGTCAGCCTGCTCGCTCGGGCGCGCATCGCCGATCCGATCCGCGCCGGAGGCCTCAAGATCGTGGATCTCGACGGCAAGGAGCGGTTGCTTTCTCCGGAGGATGTCGCGGTGACGGATGAACCCGGCAAGGCCTTCGCCGATGCGGGGATCGTCCTGGTAACGGTGAAGAGCGGCGCGACCGAGGAGATGGCGCAATTGATCGCGGCGCATGCCCCGCCGAACGCAATCCTAGTAAGCCTTCAGAATGGAGTGCGTAACGCGGGCACGTTGCGCTCCAGGCTGGCTGAGGGCGGACCGTCCTGGCCGGCATGGTCCCGTTCAACGTGGTCCAGGTGCTCGGCGGCGAGGCGCCGGCGTTTCGTCGAGCCACGTCAGGTCAATGCCTCGTTCAGACCGGATCGCCCAGCCTGGCCGATTTCCTGGACGTTGAAGGGGCTCCCTTCGGAGAGAGCGGCGACATGGAGGCGGTGCTCTGGGGTAAGCTGCTTCTCAATCTGAACAACGCGCTCAATGCGCTTTCCGGCCTGCCGCTGGCGGAGCAGCTTGCCGACCGGCATTGGAGGCGGATCCTTGCCGACCAGATCGCGGAAGCGCTCTCGGTGATGCGCGATGCCGGGGTGAGGCCTGCAAGCGCGGGCGGGCCCAGCCCCAGCCTCGTGCCGGCTGTCCTGCGCTTGCCGGACTTCATATTCAAATGGCTGGCGCGACGCATGCTGTCGGTGGATCCCGCGGCGCGCTCCTCGATGTGGGAGGATTTCGAGCGGCGCCGCAGGACCGAGATCGACGAGTTTCAGGGGGCGATCGTCCGCCTTGCCGAGGCGACTGGCGGCGACGCTCCTTTGTCGCGCCAGATCGTGGCCTTGGTCCACGAGGCCGAGAAGGAGAACAGGGGCTCGCCGGGTCTTTCCGCCGATATGGTCCTGCGGCAGCCGGCCTGACCTGCAGATGTCACCCAGGCGCGTTTGTGCGCGGGCCGTATTTGTTCGGCCCTGGGTCGCCAGGGAAGAAGCAGAGTACGACGAAGACGACGATTGAGACCACGGGAACCAAAAGCGAGGCAGCAAAGATGCCAGGCTGGCCGAAATCGTGAAGGCGCTTGACGCCGAGCGCCACGTTCGACCAGATCGATACCAGCGAAGCGGCCCAGAAGGCGAATGCCCAGATCTTTTCTTGGCCCCCGGTGGTCCCCCCCGCCACCAGCATGAAGCGGTAGAAGAAGAACGCGGGCACGATCGCGAGCAGCAATCCAGCCAAGAAATAGGCTGAGCGGCTGACACGGCCGGAAACGCTGAAGAACAGCCAGACGAGTTGGGATGAATCAGGCAAACGAACTGGTCCGTTCCATGGTCTCGCTTTTTCCTAGTCCCTGAGGAGTTCGTTGATCGAGGTCTTGGACCGGGTCTTCTCGTCGACACGCTTGACGATGACGGCGCAATAGAGGCTCGGTCCGGGCTCGCCATTCGGGAGCGGCTTGCCGGGCATGGTTCCGGCAACGACCACCGAATAGGGGGGCACTTCCCCGTAGAAGACTTCCCCGGTCGCGCGGTCGACGATCTTCGTCGACTTGCCGATGAAGACGCCCATGCCGAGCACGGATCCTTCACGAACGATGCAGCCTTCGACCACTTCCGAACGCGCGCCTATGAAACAATTGTCCTCGATGATGGTCGGGCCCGCCTGCATCGGCTCGAGCACGCCGCCGATGCCGACACCCCCCGACAGATGGACGTTCTTGCCGATTTGGGCGCAGGAGCCGACCGTTGCCCAGGTGTCCACCATCGTGCCGGCGTCGACATACGCGCCAAGATTGATGAAGGACGGCATCAGGACCGCGCCTGGCGCGACATAGGCTGAGCGACGCACCACGCAGTTGGGCACTGCGCGGAAGCCAGCTTTCTCGAAATCGACGGCGCCCCAGCGGTCGAATTTCGAGGGCACCTTGTCCCACCAGACCGACTGGCCCGGCCCGCCCGCGATGACCTCCATCGGCGCCAGCCGGAACGACAGCAGCACCGCTTTCTTCAGCCACTGATTGACATGCCACTGGCCATCGGCCTGCCGCACTGCGACGCGGGCCTCGCCACGGTCGAGCAGGTCTAGCGCGGTCTCTACCGCCTCGCGGATTTCTCCGCGCGTCGATGTCGAAACGCTGTCGCGCTCCTCGAAAGCCTTGTCGATCGTCTTCTCAAGGCTGGCGAGGTCCGGCTTCGGCATGAGGGGCTCCATTTGACGCGGTGTTAAGGGCTGGGGCATAGGTTTCTGAAAGAGTTGGCCCCAAATCGGCGCGGACCCTATGTCATGCCTGATTGGCGGTCAATCACGACGCGCCGCTGAACGGCGCCGAGAGACCGAAGTGGATCGTTGCTGATATGAATCCGATGGAAAAGGCGGGGTGGACCCCGCTCCCGCATTCGGACGAGGACCTCGAACGGGCGCGCAAGTCGCCGAGCACCCCGCAGACCTTGTCGCCGACCTATCGTCTTGCCTGGAGCGACGACGATTTCATGACCCGGCGCGAACTGCGCGCGGTTCGCCTGCAGCTCGAATTGCTGAAACCGGAAATGGTGCTCGCCGAACGCGGCATACGCTCGACCGTTGTCATGTTCGGAGGGGCGCGCCTGCCTGAACCCGGAGGCAATGCCTGGGCCGCCAAGACCGAGACGCAGAAGCGCAACCTCGAGGAAAACAGCAAATACTACGAAGAGGCGCGGAAGTTCGCGCGGCTCTGCTCCGAGCATTCGGCCACTTCCTACTATCGCGAATATGTCGTGGTGACGGGTGGCGGGCCGGGGGTGATGGAAGCGGGCAATCGCGGGGCGAACGATGTCGGCGCCCCGTCGATCGGGCTCAACATCGTGTTGCCGCATGAGCAGGCGCCCAACCCCTATGTGACGCCGGAACTCTGCTTCAACTTCCACTATTTCGCGATCCGCAAGATGCATTTCGTCATGCGTGCCAAGGCTGTGGCTGTCTTTCCAGGCGGCTTCGGAACGCTCGATGAATTCTTCGAAACATTGACGCTGATCCAGACGGGGCGGATGGAGCGTGTTCCGGTGATCCTCTTCGGTCGCAAGTTCTGGGAGCGGGCCTTGGATCTCGATTTTCTGGCCGAACAAGGTACCATCTCGCCCGGCGACCAGGACATCATCGACTACGTAGACACGGCCGAGGAGGCATGGCGAATCATCAGCCGTTTTTACGGCATATAGCAATTCGTTAGGGAGCCGCTTCGATCGGTCGCTGTGCGCGCATGACGCAGGCCGATTGTCTGGAAACCGACACAAGGGGGCCATAGCTCTACCTGCACGATGCACTCTGATGCAGGAGGACAGATGACCCGCCGACTTTCCCTGCCTTTCGCCGCGGCCGTGCTGCTGACGATTATCGCCATTTATTCGGCATTGTGGGGGAAAGCGCGGGCCGAGGAAACCGCATCCGTAACTGTCGGCAATATCGAGATTTCCGACGGGTGGGCGCGGGCCATGCTGCCCGGACAGCCCTCAGGCGGCGGCTTTCTGACGATCATCAACAAGGGCGGCGGGGCCGATCGGCTGGTCGGCGCGTCCTCGCCTTCGGCCGGCAAGGTCGAAGTTCACAACATGGAGGTCGTGAACGACGTCATGACGATGCGGCCCGTCGAAGATGGTCTCGAGGTCCCGGCCGGCGCCGCTGTCGCGCTCAGGCCGGGCGGCCTGCATCTGATGTTCATGAAGGTATCGGAGCCGTTCAAGGATGGTAGCGTGGTGCCACTCAGCCTGGAATTCGAGAAGGCCGGCAAAGTCGATGTGAGCCTCCCGGTGCGCAAACCCGGCGCGAGCTCGGCGCAGACTACGGAACATTCGGGTCACGGCGCGGCGCACTAGAGTAGTGAGCCGACTCTTACTACTCATCCGGAGCTGCGCAGGGTGGCGAGGGGCTGAAGAAAGGCCGAGAGGTCGTCCGTCACGAAATCCACGTCGTCGTCGTGACCCGGATCGCGTTCCCAGATTTCCGAGAAGGTCGGCTCGAAGTTGTTCGGCACGATGAGGACTGTCGTCATGCCGAGTGCCTTGGGCACAGTCAGGTTACGGGCGAGATCCTCGAACATGACGGCGTTCGGACCGACCACCCGATAGAGATCGACGAACCGGTCATATGTCGCGCGAGCAGGCTTCGGCGTCAGGCCCGCTGCTACGATATCGAAGATATCGTCGAAATGATCGAGAATCCCAAGCTGGCGCGCGGTGCGTTCGGCATGCCCACGGTCGCCATTGGTGAAGATGAACTTGCGTCCCGGCAGCGCCTGGATCGCATCGCCCAGCGCCGGGTTCGGCACCAGCCACGAATAGTCGATGTCGTGGACCTTCTCGAGAAAGTCGTCCGGGTCGATGCCGTGGCGCTCCATCAGCCCGTTCAACGTGGTGCCGTATTCGAGATAGAGCTCCTTCTGAAGCTTGCGGGCTTCCTCGCGCGACATATGGAGAAGTTCCGACACATAGGCCGTCATCTTCACGTCGATCTGTGAGAACAGATTCGAGTGATGGGGATAGAGCGTGTTGTCGAGGTCGAACACCCAGTCCGTGACATGGGCAAAGCGAGCGGGATCCGGAAGCGTGGTCATGGCGCTCTTATGACACGAAACAAAGGCGAGGGAACCCTGGACTGTGCTGTCTGGTCGGCCCGCGCCGCGATTTACCTGGCGCGGGCTTCCTCGTTTCCTTGGAGAGGTTTACGGCTTGAGGAAATAGGCGGCGGCGAGAATGGCCGCGGTCAGGACCACGAACACGACCCACCCCCAGGTCGCGGAGCCGACGACCGGCTCGGTATCGGATTGTTTTTTCGATCTGCCCATATTGTCCATTGAAACATTCCTTTTCGTTCAGGCGCCGCATGGCGGGCCGAGCACGACGTGGGCACCCCTGGCTCAGCCGAAGGTGCTGTGATCTGTCTTTTTCGAGAGGAAGGGGGTCAGCCGGCCGCTGGCGGCGCCCGAGCGCTGAAGCCGAGCGCGGTCGATGGCGGCGGAACCGAGGAGCGCGCCGCGGGGAGGAGGCCCCCGTTCTGGATTGGGACCACGAGCGCCGGCGGTTTCGGCGGAACCATGTCCTGGCTGCCGCCGGCATCGGCCGGAACACGCATCCGACTGGCGGCTAGATAGACGCGTCGGCTCTCGGCGGTTGCTTCGGTGTCCCGCGCCCGCTCCTGGTCCTGCCATCGCAGGGCGACGACGCCTTGTGTCGATGGCAACGAAGGAGCTGCGGGGACGATCGCCACAGCTTTGGCCAGGAGAAACAGAAGACAGGCGAGCGCCGACCAGAGGTCGGCGCGTCTGAAACTGCTCTGCTTGCTGGCCGGCGGCATCACGCTACGCCGCCGCCAGATCGCGATGGCGGCGGTTCATGGGTCTGACCGGCTCCGGAAGGCTATGTCGCAGCATGCGGACGTTTGGACTCCTTGCGGCAGACCTAGCATGTCGGCTCGATCGCGCAAACGCGGCAAGGCGTGATCGGCCAAATTCTAGCGGTGGGCGAAAGGTGAAATTCCAGGTTCTTTGTCTTTGTGCGGCCTCGAAGCGGGCATCAACGGCCTGCAGGCTTCGTGTCGGCCGATCGCCTCTATCGCGTGTTCTGGTTCAGGATACTCAAATTGCGCCCAACCAATTGCCCGAGATATATGACGACGGCACATCCGATCGGCGAGACGATTTCGTTGACCAGGCTGGCCGAGATTTGCGCAGCACTCGGGCTCATCCCTTTCACGGTCGCCGCATAATAGCTCAGCGCGGCAATCGTCCCTCCAAAGACCAGGCCCACCGCAGTACCCGTGGCCACGTAGGGCCTCGCATGCCGGATATCCTTCTGCACTAGCGATGCAAGCAACCAGCCGAGGATGCCATACTCCACCGCCCGGAGCGTGCTGATGGTGACGAGCGACAGTGCCCCTGGCTGGTCGACCACACCTATGGCATCGGCCACCATCTTCTGGGCGGACTTTGCGGCGGAAAGGGCAATTGGTGCGAACAGCGCCGATAGCAAGCCTGCGAGCGCCTGGCGCGTCTTCGCGATCGATGTGCCGATGCCGACACCTGCACAAATCAGCAGCGACCACGTGACGCCTTGGGTCAGGTCAACGAACAGTCTGGCCCCTGGAAACCCACCGCCGCTGAGGAGCTTTGCGCAGAGTATCAGCCCTTGCATGACAAAGCCGAGAACGATGGCCAGCAGTGCTATTGTGGCGACGCGCCTCACGACGAGGTTGGCCTGCTCTGCTTGCGATGCTGATAAGGCCGAGCTTTGCTCTGTCATCGCGCTAGAACCGCACCGCGAGATGGGCCTTGGCACCGTGATCGCTCAATCCCGATCCGAATTGGCCGTTATAGGCAAGGCCGAGCTTCGCAAGCGGCGCGACCTGAAAGTCGAGTCCGGCCTCGACGATGGCGCTGTCCCGGGCGATCGGCGTGCCGGCAATGGCAAAGGTGTCGCCACCCACAAAGGCGAAGGTGGTCCAAGGGGCTGCGTCGCCGAAGGCATGACGCCAGCCGAGCATGCCGAGCGCGGTGATCTTCGTTCCGTCGAAGGTGAATTCGGTCGCGGCCCTGACGCCGAGCGTGGTGAAGGTGGCATCCGTGTCCGTCCGCGCCCCCGTGAGCGCGGCCGGCCCGCCGCTCTCGGCAAAGCCATCGGTATCGACATTCACATAGGCCATCGCCGCGAATGGTTCGAAGGACGCCGGGGCGGTTTCAATGCGGTAGCCGATTTCGCCGAAAATCTGACCGGTGTCGGCGTCGTAGCTCGCCTCCATTCTGTCGGCAAAGCCGGCAAATGCCACCGAACGGTCGGTGTCGACATCCTGCCAGCTATAGGCGGCGCCTAGCCGCAGCCCGACATTGCCCCAGCGCGAACCGCCGTAAAGGCCAAGATGGAGATTATCGCTATCGCCCGACGATGCACGGTCGTTTACCCCGTAGGAGGAGCGACCATAACCGGCGAGAATCCCGACGCGCCAAGTCTCGAATGCGAGGACGTCGGCTCCTAACAGCAAGCCGCCCGTATTGCGTTCGAGGGCAGCAGCATTGCCGTCTCCGTCAAATTCGCCCCAGGCGCCAAATGCGTAGGCCCAGACGGCGAGACGATCTCGGTCGGCGACGGCCGATGCCAGACCGCCCTTGTCGTAGGAGAGAACAGGCGGCGATGACGGCTCAGCGTCGTCGAAAGCAGCGCGCACCCTGCCCGTCGCCGCATCGCGCACGAAGCGGCTGTCTTCCAGCATGCTCCCCCTTATCGACGCGTGAATTTCTCCGGATAACTGGTCGAAAGCCCCGCGGGCAGTCTCATCATCGAGCACTACCAACGCGTCGTAGAGCTGGCTGCCTGGGCCGAGGCTCTGAGCGCCGTCGCCGGTGGCGCACTGGTTCGGCGTCAAGCCGACGCCACAGAAGGAAACTTCGTTGCGGACAAGGGTCAGGAATACGCTGTTCGGATCATAGCTCAGCACCGGGTCCAGGAAGGCGAAATCCGAAGTCACGCCCGCGAAAGTGCCGGTAACGCCGCCATCGGCTGTTACGATCTCGTAGGTCCTGAACGGCTGATATGTGCCGCCCATCCCGACATGGGTCACAGCCCCGCCATCGAGTGTCGCCGTCCCCGTAGCATGGATCAGGTCGGCATCGGTCCCTTCCGGGTCGACCTCGACTTCGTAGATGCTGCCTGCAGCGAAAGCAATGTCGCCCGCGACGCTCAAGGTTCCTATCGAATTACCGGGTGCGATCGTGCCGCCGGTGGCGACATGCAACGAGCCGACCGTGCCGGAGCCCGCCAGCCGTCCTCCGGAGGACACGTCGAGCGTGCCGCCTAGTGTGCCGTTGACCGTGAGCGTTGCACCATCATGGATCGAAGCATGTCCGCTAAAGTCGCTCGAATCCGAATTCATTGTGGTGGTTCCGGACAGCACGGTGATCGCCCCGGCCCCTTCCAGCTCCGGCGCAAAGAGATAGTCCCCCGCGACGTGGTTCAGGACAAGCGTCCCGTTCCCTTCGCCGAACGCGACCTTCTCCGTCTTCAACTGGCCCGGAGCCAAGGGCGCCAGTCCTGCGGCCGCGCCTATGTTCAGGCTGCCGGTCGAGCCGGCGGTCGTGGCCAAGGAAGTCGTGCCGCCTACTTCGACGACTGCGCCGTCTGTGATGGACAGGCTGCCATCACCCTCTCCGCCGATATGGAGGTCACCAGCATTGATCCAGACCGAGCCCTGGCCTGTGACGTAGGCAGCGCCCTCCGAGGCACTGGAACGGCCGATCCCCGCCTCGAGGCTGGTTAGCTGTCCGCCTTCCTCGATGAAGAGCCCGGCCGTCCCGCTATTGCCCACGAAGAGGGACCCATTGATCAGCCAGGCAGAGCCCGTTCCCCTTACGAGGGCGTTGCCGATGGCGTTCTGCGTGTTTGCGAGTATGCCGCCACCGCTTTGCACGACCCCTCCGGACACCGCGATCAAGGCACCGGTGCCGCTCCCGCCAATATGGATATTGTTCGAGACGGAAAAGGTCGAACCCGGGTCGGTGACGACAATCTGACCGGATGATCCGTCATCCGAGCCGAGGACGCTGGCGGTCGCGGACACGGTGCCTCCGCCATGGACAACGATGTCTGCCTCGCCCTTGTCCGCGACCATGAAGTTGCCGGCAGTCATCCATTCGGAGCCTTCGCCGCCGATAAAGGCTTGGACGACACTGTCAGCACCCTGCGCGAAGAAGCTGTGCTGGCTGCTTATCCGGCCGCCGTCCTGGATGTCTATCGTGGCCTCACCGTCCTTGCCGATCGTCAGAATGCCCGAACTTTCCCAGGCGGAACCGTCGCCCTGCAAGTGAACGGCGCCTGACGATCCGGCGAAGTAGCCGATCTCGGCATCCGATGAGCTGAGCTTCCCGCCATTTTCGATATTTATGGTGCCGATCCCGGAATTGCCGATGACTAGGGAACCGCTCGTGGTCCACGCCGAACCTGTTCCGGTAACCAAGGCAGAACCGAACGCGTCGGGGCCCGCGCCGAGATAGGCATCGCTACTGGAGACCATGCCCCCGTTGACCACCGCCAACGAGCCTTGGCCTAGATTGCCCACGATGAGGTAGACGGAATTCGTCCAGGAGGCGCCATTGCCGATCACGGCGACCGCGCCGCTCGAATTCAGGTTCTGGCCGATAAGACCGCGCTCATTGGTCAGGCTGCCGCCGTTCTGGATGGTCAGAACGCCGTTGGACGACAGGCCGGTGTAGGTATTGAGCGCTTGTGCCGCCGAGCCCTCGATGCTCGTCAGGTTGTTGGCAACGCTGTCGATTTCGGCATTCGCCGCATTGGTCGGCACTCCGGCATCCCAGTTGCCGGGGTCAAACCAGTCCGTTGAGTTCGCGCCGGTCCAGGCGGTTTGCGCATGTGCCGGCATGCCCTGCAAGGCCATGGCGAGGGCCGTCGTGGTGAGGAGCACTGCGTCAAAAGGGCAGCGCAGCCGCCGAGCGCCAGCACGTCGAAGATCGCAACCGTCGGCCGTCATGAATTCTCCCCGATTGCCCAGGTCGCGGGGGACTGCCCGCGCCAATACGAACCCCATCTCAGGAGAAGGAGAGCCCGCCCCCGAATTTTTCGGGGTTTTCGGGTGGGTGAGGGCCAGAATTCAAGAACTATTCGGGGACGCCGCGCAAATGTGGCCGCAGGCGCAGCGAATGTGGCCGCAGGTGCAAACCGCGATCGGCGCTCGCCGCGGACTCCGTCATCGGCTCACCGCAATTCTCGAATCCAGTGCCACATGTTGCGGCCCTCGCCATGCTCGAAGAACGAGCGGCGGCCCTCCGCGGCAAGCGCCCGCATCTCCCTGGGCGTCACGTCGAAAGATCGCCGGAATGCGCGAATGAAGCTTTTTCGATGGTTGAAGCCGTAACGCTCGGCAATATCGGCGATACTTTCGTGCCTATGCTCGGGGTCGGTGATTTCCGCTCGGCAACGGCGGAGCCTAGCCTCCCTGACGTAGGAGGAAAAACCGCCATGGGATTCGAACAGATAGTAGAGTTTGCGCGTGGAAATGCGGAAATATGCGGCCACGGTCTCCGCGGACAGGTCTTGGTCGACAAGATGATCGTCGACGTAGTGCCGCATGCCGTTTGTCAGCGCGAGCCGCACCGCAGCGGCATTCTCCTCGCTCACCGCGGCATTGATCGCGGCGGCAGCCAGTTCGAGCGTCGGCCTCACCACGGCCTCTGCATCCCCGCTACCGATGTTTGGCGCTGCCTGGTAGAGACTCTGCAAGTGATTGCGAAGCAGGGCAGTCAGCGGAGCTTTGCCGGTAATGAGACGCAGGTTCTGCTCATCCGGCGCCTTTAGAAGCGGAGCAAGCAGGCGGCGCGGCACCGTGAGATTGAGACTGTCGAAATCGGAAGTTCCCGTCGCCTGTGACTGTGCCAAGTCGGCCACGAGCAGATCGCCCGGTCCGGCCTGATCGTCCGAGGTGCTGTCGCGTCGGCCGTGGCTTCCTTGGAGGCAGATCTGGAGGGTGAAATGATCCAGACCGTCCCTTCCGATCCGGGCGCGCGATCGATCGAAGCTCTGCGCGACGCATTTGTATGAGGTGAGGACCAGGTCGCCAAAATGAAACGCGTCGGCATGAAAATGAAACCGCTCGTCAAGCGTTTTGCGCAGGCGCACGTCATAGAGCACGCCAATGCTCTCCTGCCAGAGCGCGATCGCCTCCTTCCTGGCGAGGCCCTGGACCTCCAGAACGGAACGCGGAACCCCGGGGGACACCGTGGGCCCCTTTGCCGCAGGATTTCGATTGTTGTCCCCGCTTGCCATCGTCCGGCGACATTCCTGAACCGCGTTGCGGCCCTAAGATATACGCACACACCAAGAAGTTGCAATTCCCCGCTACCGGGAGCGGAAACGTTCTTCCGGCGTGCTGTCGGCCGCGGCCCGGCACGCAGTGCCGGGCTTCCTGCCACAGGGCGCATGCGCGTCCGGCCGTGATGGCGGAAGGTGAGACGCGAACTGCGATCAGATGGCCGATGGATCAAGCGCCGGCTTGTCTTTCCAGCGCTTGACGACGCCTGGGAGATCGGCGGTCTGGAACGCGTCGCGTAGGGCCTCGAATGACGGAAGCACGAAATAGGCGCGCTGGAACTTGTCGATCTCGTAGCCCGTGCGCATCACCGTCTGGATGTCGAATGGCACGCGATGGGCATCGGGGCTCTCGACCGCGAACTGCAATTCGCTGAAGGACGACATCAGCCCGGCGCCGAACGCCTTGAGCGGTTGGCCGGTCTCCTGCATCAGCGCGAATTCGGCCGTGTACCAGTAGAGCCTGCCCATCATTTCCTCACCGCCGACATCGACGATATCGTCGGCCTTGTCGCCATACATTTGCATGAAGTCGGCGAAAGCTGGTTGGGTGAGTGCCGGCACGTGGCCGAAGAAATCATGGAACATGTCCGGCTCGACGATGTAGTCGAGTTCCTCGCGTTTGCGCAGCCAGTTGGTGACGGGGAAGCGACGGTGGGCGAGATGATCGAAGAAGGGTGCGTTCGGGATGAGCCCGGGCACCGCGACGATCTCCCACCCGGTCAGCTTGCGCAGGCTGGCGCTGACTTCGTCGAAGTCGGGTATCCGTTCGAGCAGGCCCAGTGCCTCGACACCATCGAGATAGGAGCGATGGGCAAGACGCCGTGTCAGCCGTGTCTGCCGGTCGCAGAGCAGTCGCCAGACCTCCTGCTGCTCTTCGCTGTAATCGTATTCCTGCCGCACCGTGAAGTCGGGACGGCAAGCCAGATAGTCGCCGCGCAGGCCTTGGGCTGCGCATTGGCGAGCATATTCCTGAACACTGATCTCCATGGCGAATCCTCCTTTCGCAGGGAAAACCGATCTGAGCAAAATAGGGCGAGAGGCGTGGTGGATTCCGCCTTTCTTCACGCGAGAACGGCAAAAAGGAGTAGATTCTACTCAGTATATAGCAGATTGGAGACGATATGCCTCAACTGGATGAATTCGAGATCAGGATGCTAGAGATCCTGCAGGGCGAGGGGCGCAAGCCCGTCTCCGAACTCGCCGACGAGATCGGCTTGTCGGCGACGCCTTGCGCCCGACGCTTCGAGGCGCTTCGCGAGAAAGGCATTATCAAGGGCTTCCAGGCTCAGATCAGCCGACGGGCCGTCGGCCTCATGGTGGAAGTTTTCATACAGGTGCGTCTGGTCAGCCACAGCGACGGATCCCCGGAACGTTTCATTGCGGCCGTGGAGCGGATGGACGAAGTCTCGTCCTGCTGGACGATGACAGGTGAATACGACTTTCTGCTCCATGTCATGGTGCGATCGGTCGATGATCTCAACGACTTCGTCATGCACAGATTGATGCGCTTTCCCGGAGTCCGCGACGTCCACACGCAGCTCGTGCTGCAGAACATCAAGGGGCCAGGGCGAACGCCGCTGACACATTTGCGCCGGTAGGCAAGCAAGGCGACCGAGGGATTTTCAGCCGAGTGGAACGACGTCGCGCACAAGCAGGTTCAAACAAAGAGACGGGCCTCGTTTCCCCATCCGAACGGCCTCGCGACGCTGCAAGCTTACCGGCTCGATCTTCCGACGCCTCGGCCGTGACCGCCTTGTGAGGCTGCTCAGCCGTTTGCTACTTTGCGTCGGACCGCATTACGCGGCAGGGAGGGGCAGGGGGATGGGACACGAGTTTTCACTCTTCGCCGGGACCTTCAGCACCCTGCTTGCCATCATCAATCCGCTCGAGGTTCTGCCGGTGTACCTCAAGTTGCTGGCCGGCAAGGACGAGGCGGCACATCGCGCGGTGGCCATGAAGGCCTGCCTCTATTCGCTGCTGCTTTGTTTTTTCTTCTTCATTTTCGGGACCTTCATTCTTCGCTTGTTCGGCGTTCCGCTAGCCATGGTCCGCATCGTCGGCGGGATCATCTTGGTGAGGATCGGCTTCGACCTGTTCATGCCGAGGCCATCAGGCGACGATCTCGGGCTGTCCGCCGCGCATGCGGATGCCGCCAACATCGCGTTCGTTCCGCTCGCGATGCCTCTCATGTTCGGTCCAGGCGCGATTGCGACGATCATCGGAATGACCTCGACCATCAAGGATTCCTCTGCGGAAATGGGTTCGCTTGTTGCCATTTCGGCCGCCATCGTGGCGACCATGTGCGTCACCTATCTCTGTCTTGCCTATGCCGAGATGCTGACGCGGCGGATCGGTCCGCTGGGCATCGACGCGGCCACGCGCATTGTCGGGTTCTTTGTCTCGGCGATCGGTGTCGGCCTCATTTTCGATGGCGTGATCGAGGCCTTGCAAATGCACGGATTCGTGTCGTTGCACTGAACGACGGCTTTGGCGCCTCCTTCTGCATGCGAGCGCAAATTGGCGAAGTAGAGGGATTGTTTCAATGAAGAATTGTTTGCAATTTTATTGGAATGTATGCGTTAACTTCGCTCCTCAATGCATATGAAAGTTCACTAAAGAACAGTATCGCGACAGCACAATTTATCATAAGCTTCGTGCTGGCAAGCTCGGGCTGATTGTCCTTGGCCCTTTGCCAACAGGACTGTTTGGCTGGCGATCTGCATCGTTCTCGGTGATGAGGCGCACCAGCCTGTCCATCGAGACGACCGCTCAATGGGAAATTGCTGATATCAACTGAGGAGGATGAAATGAAGACATTCGCCAGAACGTGTGTTGGCGCGGCCCTCGCCTGCAGCGCCAGTCTTCTTTGCAGCACCTCGACGATCCATGCTCAAGATCAAGCCAAGCCGAACATTCTGGTCATCATGGGTGACGATGTCGGCTGGTTCAACATAGGCGCCTATCATCGCGGCCTGATGTCCGGGAAGACGCCCAATCTCGACAAGCTTGCCTCCGAAGGCATGATGTTCACGGACTATTACGCGGAGGCGAGTTGCACCGCTGGCCGGGCGAGCTTCATCACCGGCGAGATACCTTTGCGCACGGGACTGACGACGGTGGGACAAGCCGGTGCGGATGTCGGCATGCCCGACAAGGCGGCTACCATCGCGGCAGCCCTCAAGGAGCAGGGCTATTCAACCGGACAATTCGGCAAGAACCATCTCGGCGACCTGAACAAGTATCTGCCCACCTTGCACGGGTTCGACGAATTCTTCGGATATCTTTATCACCTCGATGCGATGTCGGACCCATACTGGTATTCGTTCCCCGACGATCAATCCTATCGAGACAAGGTCGGCCCGCGAAATCTCGTGCATACCTACGCCACTGCCACGGACGACACCACCGTGCAGCCGCGCTGGGGCAAGATCGGCAAGCAGAGGATCGTGGACGAGGGCCCGTTGGCTCCCTATCCGGACATGTCGAATGTCCCGAACATGCACGACATCACGCCCAAGGCCAAATATGACATGACCACTTTCGACGAAGTGCTGGTCAAGTCCTCATGCGACTTCATGGACAAGGCTAAGACTGACGGGAAGCCGTTCTTTGTCTGGCACAACACTACGCGCATGCACGTCTGGACGTTCCTCGGCCCCAAATACCAGGCAATGATGAACAGCACCAGCAACTATGGCCTCGAGGAAGCCGGCATGGCGCAGCTGGATGACAGCGTGGGCGCCCTTCTGAAATGCGTGGAAGATTCAGGCGACGCGAACAACACGATCGTGATCTTCACGACTGACAATGGCGCGGAAGTCTTCACTTGGCCCGATGGCGGCATGACCCCGTTCAAGGGCACCAAGGGTACCGTGTTCGAAGGCGGCTTTCGTGCGCCCGCAATCATTCGCTGGCCCGGTAAGGTCAAGGCGGGCACGGTCGAGAATGGTGTCTTCTCCGCCCTCGACTGGTTCCCCACGCTGCTCGCGGCGGCTGGCAACGCCGATATCACCAAACAGCTCCTGGATGGAGTGAAGCTGGGCGATGCGACCTACAAGAACCATCTCGACGGCTATAACCAAATGGACTTGCTGCAAGGCAAGGGGCCATCCGCGCGTCATGAGTTCTTCTATTTCGGTGGGCCCCAATTGGGTGCCGTCCGCATCGACGACTTCAAGTTCCAGTTCTATCAGCAGCCGCAGGGCTGGCCTGGCGCGAAGGTGACGACCGACATGCCCACCATGGTCAATATCCGCCAGGATCCGTTCGAACGGACACCCTCAATAGGCCAGCAAAGCCTCAATGATCTGGGCGGCGGTTACATGAACGACTTCTATGCCCGCGAGTTCTGGCGGTTTGTCAGCGTTCAGAACGAGGTCGCAAAGCTGGCGGCCACGGCGATCGACTATCCGCCGATGCAGGATCCCGCCTCCTTCAATCTGGACGCAGTCAAGAAACAGATCGAGGCAGCCATCAGAAACAAGCCGGGCAACTGAGCGCTTGCCATCCCGGGCAGCGCTTTTTCCCTAGCGCTGCCCGTTTCGCGCGAGAGGGAGGGAGAGCTCCAAGAGACGCGACGACATTCAGTGCAGCCGGTTCCCATGATCGGCGGCGAGCTCAATCCCTCTCCAACAGTAAACTTCGTCAAAAGGGAGTACAGTCATGCTTAGCAGGCACCTCGCATGTCTCGCCCTGCTTTCGAGCACTTTGTGTTCGGCACAATATGGCGCATTCGCGCAGGATGCGGACGCCAAGCCCAATGTTCCTCTCCAGAAAACGATCGGTGTGGTCACGCCGACCGGCCCCGTCCCCTCGCTCTTCGTCGTCAACTCGACGGGCGCGAAACTGGAGGGCGACAAGCTGATCATGACCGGGGTGGCGATGAATTCGATCGTATTTGCCGACCGTCCGGTACGCGCGGCAGGTCATGTCACCACGGAGCAGTTCATCCAGCAGTGGGACGAAGGCGCGGACAATTTCATCAAGGATCCGCCCAACGCCACCATCTCGGTGCTCGAGGGCGACGGCTCGAAGGTAGAGGATGCCGTGATAACGTTGCGATCCCCAAAGCTCGAGGCAGGCGACCTGACGTTCCAAGTTTCGGTGTTGGAGGGCCGCCTTGGCGGTGCGAGCGGACCCGCGGCGCTGTTCATCGATCGCGGCGGCGGTGGTGGCGGCCGCGGCGGCTTTGGTGGGGGTGGCTTTGGTGGCGGGGATTTCGGTGGCGGAGGTTTTGCTCGTGGTGGCGATTTCGGCGGGGGCGGTTTCGATCGCGCCGCCGATTTTCGCGGGTTTTCAGGGAGCCTTGATCGCGCCGGAGGCGAAGTTCGCTTCGGCGACGGCCGGTACGGCTATCGTCCAGCGGAAGGCGACGCATTCCGCTACAATTACTGGCACGCGCCTGTCTATCACGGTGCCTGGTATGCGGGCGCTCCAGCGGTCGGCCTCGGCGCCCTTGCCTGGGATGGTTGGCGTTCGAACTACTATGGTTCAGGCCAGTGCGGCTATTACCCCTATCCGCCTTGCTACTGAGCACGCATAGGGCGTCTGGTCGCCGGCCAAACCGGCGACCTATCCCAGCATAGCCGATGGAGCATGCGAGCCGGAGAGCCAAGGCGCGCATGCCCCTTATCCACCCGTTGCTATTGCTGCGCCTTGGCCTCGGCGATGGGCGCGATGGGCGCGCCGGGAAAGATCTTCTGCAGATTGCCGCTGATCACCCTGTCGTTCTCCGATACACCGGAGGAAAGCGCCACGAATTTGCCGACGGAGGGGCCGAGGGAGACGAGGCGCTGCTCGACGACATCGCCTTCCCCGACAACATAGACGTATTTGCCGAGCTGACTCGAACCGATCGCCGCGACGGGTGCGAGCAGCGCGTCCGGCTGTTCGCGGATAAGCAGGCGGACACGGACATACTGGCCCGGCAGCAGTGACAGGTCGGCATTCTGGATCGTCGCGCGGGCAACGATGGTGCCGGTCTGAGCCCGGATGGAATTGTCCACAAACGTCACATCTCCGCGATGACGGGCTTCGGTCTCGCCCGGCAGGAAGACCTCCGCTTCGAGCTTGCCTGCAGCCCTCGCCTTCATGATGTCGGCCAACTCGGCTTCGCTCGGGTTGAAAGTCACATAGATCGGGGAAAGCTGGACCAGGTCGTTGAGAATGGTGCCGCCGGAGGCGACAAGTGTTCCCTGCGGAGCGAGATTGCGGCCGAGCCGTCCGTCGAAGGGGGCGCGTATCTCCGTGTAGCCGAGATTGAGTTCGGCCGTTTGAACGGCTGCCCGCGACATGGCAAGCGAGGCTTCGGCTTGGTGCACCGTGCTGTTGCGCTGGTCGAAACTGTCCTTGGCGAGATAGCCGCTGGTTGCAAGCTCATTACCGCGGTCGCGATTGCTGCGCAGGTATTCTAGCGAGGCGCTGTCGCGCTCGAGCTGTGCCTTGGCATGGTTGAGCGCCACGACATAGTCGCGCGGATCGATGCGATAGAGGAGGTCGCCGGCCTTGACGTCTGCCCCATCGGCCGCGCCCTGTTCCTGCAGATAGCCTGAGACTTTGGCCTGTAGCGTGACCTTGCGGATCGCTTCTGTCCGCGCCGAATATTCCAGGTAGATCGGGACCGTCTGCTTGACGACCTTGGTCACCGGCACCGGCATCGCCTGGGCGGTGGGCGGGGTGGCGGCGCCTGCCTTGCTCGGGCCGTCGCGCAGGCCGAGATAGGCACCGGCGCCAAGCACGGCCAGGGTGGTGGTAACGCCCAAAAAGCTCTTCCAGATACGCATGATGTCGAATTCCTGTTATTCTGCCGCTTGGGGATTGATTTCGGCGGGGTGGCCGGTTCCCCGGAGCGGCTTCCGTTCGCGCCAATTCTCGATGGTCGCGTAAAACACCGGCACGAAGATCAGGGTCAGGATCGTCGCGGCAAGCATGCCGCCGAACACTGTCGTTCCGATCGATTGCCTGCTGGCGGCTCCGGCGCCGGATGCGTCGAGCAGCGGCACCACGCCGAGAATGAAGGCGAACGCCGTCATCAGGATCGGGCGCAGGCGCAGGCGCGCGGCCTCCTGCGCGGCCTCGACGATGCTCAGGCCTTCCTCTCGCCGTCGTTTGGCGAATTCGACAAGCAGGATGGCGTTTTTGGCCGCCAGGCCGATCAGCATCACGAAGCCAATCTGAGAGTAGACGTCGACCTGCATGCCGCGGACCCACAGCGCTATGATCGCGCCGAGCAGGGCCAGCGGCACGGAAAGCAGGACCATGAAGGGCATGGACCAGCTTTCATATTGTGCCGCAAGGATCAGGAAACAGAACACGATGGCAAGCGCGAAGACGGCCAGCGCCACCGAGCCCGCGCGGATCTCCTGGTAGGTGATCCCGGTCCATTCGAAGCCGAAGTCGCGGGGCAGGGCGGTGGCGGCTGCACGTTCCATGGCGGCGGCTGCCTGGCCCGAGCTGAAACCGGAGGCCGCGGCGCCGTTGATGAGCGCCGAGCCGTAATTGTTGTAGTGGGTCACGGTCTCCGGCCCGACGACCGGCTTCAGCGTGCCAATCGTGTTCAGCGGCACCATCTCGCCCGAGGCGTTGCGCACGGAGAGCCGGGAGATGTCGGTGGCGGACGCGCGCGCGCCGGGATCGGCCTGCAGCGTCACCCGGAACGTCCGGCCGAACAGGTTGAAGTCATTGACGTAAAGTGACCCCAGGAAGATCTGCAATGTGCTGAACACGTCAGGCAGGTTGAGCCCGAGCAGCTTGGCCTTGTTGCGATCGAGGTCGTAATCGAATTGCGGCGTCGAGGTGCTGAAGGTCGAGAACAGTTGCATCGGGTCGATCTCCGGCTGCTTGCGGGCTTCGGCGATCAATGCCTGCGTGGCTTCATCGAGCGCCGTGCTGCCCCGCGCGGCAAGATCCTGCACCTGGAACTCGAAACCGCCCGTGGTGCCGAGGCCCTGGATCGATGGGGGATCGAAGGCGAGCACCATGGCGTCCGGGATTTGCATGAGCTGCGGCCTGACCAGCGCGACGATATCCGACGCGCGCAACCCGGGGCCTCGTTCGTCCCATGGCTTGAGGATCGCGAATTGCGCGGCCGCGCTCGATTGGTTGGCGGAAGTCAGGAAGTTGAAGCCGTTGACCGAGCCGACCACGTCGATGCCGGGGGTGTTCTGGAGGATCTCACGCGATTTCCTCGCTACCGCCTCGGTGCGTTCAAGGGAGGCGCCATCGGGAAGCTGGATGACGACGAAGAAATAGCCCTGGTCCTCAACGGGAAGGAAGGTGGAAGGGATGCGCTGCGACAACATCCAGGTGCCTCCCATCGCCAGCGCGAACAGGCCGAGCAATGCCCAGCGCCAGCGGACCAGTGCACCGACACCCCCTGCATAGGCGTCCGAGAGCCGGTTGAAGCCGGTGTTGAACCACCGGAACGGGGCGGAGGTCGGGGGGCCGCGATGGCGCAAGAAGGCCGCGCTCAGCGCCGGAGTGAGCGTCAGGGAGATGAAAGCCGAAATGCCGAAGGAAATGGCGACGGTCAGCGCGAACTGATTGTAGAGGCGACCTGCGACGCCCGGAATGAAGGCGACCGGAATAAACACCGCCATGAGCACAGCCGTCGTGGCGACAATCGGCCCCGTCACTTCCCGCATTGCCTTGCGTGCGGCATCCAGCGGCGCCAAGCCTTGTTCGAGCTGGCGTTCGACATTCTCGACCACGACGATGGCATCGTCGACGACGAGGCCGATGGCGAGCACCATGCCGAGCAGGCTCAGCATATTGAGCGAGAACCCGAGCAGGTACATGACGCCAAGCGTAGCGACCAGCGACACGGGAATGGCGACGACAGGAATGAGGGTCGTGCGCCAGCTCTGGAGGAAGATGAAGACGACCGCGACGACCAGGACCAACGCTTCGACCAGGGTCACGAGGACGTCGCGCATGGAGGCCGAGACGAAACGGGTCGTGTCGTAGTAGGTGTGGTAGGCAATGCCCGCGGGAAAGCGCTTGGAGAGTTCGTCCATTTTGGCAAGAACCCGGCTCTGCAATTCGAGAGCGTTGGAGCCGGGGGACTGGAGCACTGCCAGCACGATCGACTGACTGCCGTTGAAATCAGCCGAGGACGCGTATTGCAGCGCTCCCAGCTCGACGCGCGCCACGTCGCGCAGCCGCACGATGGCGCCATCGTCGCTGGCGGCGCGCAGCACCATGTCTCCGAACTGGGCAGGATCGCTCAGCCGGCCCTGTGCGTTCACCTGCATCTCGAAGGCTGTTCCGGCCGGCGCGGGCGACTGACCGATCTTGCCGGCCGCGACCTGGATATTTTGTTCGGCGATCACGTTCTGCACATCGACGGCGGTGATGCCGAGCGCGGCCATGCGGTCAGGGTCGAGCCAGACGCGCATGGAGTAACGGCGCTCGCCGAAGATGAGCACGTCGCCGACCCCCGGAAGGCGCTTCAGTGGATCGAGCACTTGTAGGTAGGCGTAGTTGCTGAGCGTGACCGGATCGACGGAGCGGTCGGGCGAATCGAGGCTCACCATCACCACGAAATTGGGATTCTGCTTGGTGACGGTCACCCCGGTCTGGTTGACCAGGGCCGGTAGCGATGGCGCGGCCTGGGTGACGCGGTTCTGCACGTCCATGGCGGCGGTTTCGAGCGAATAGCCCACCTCGAACGACACGATGATGCGCGCCGAGCCGTCATTCGAACTCGTCGAGGACATGTAGAGCATGCCCGGCACGCCGTTGATCTGCTGCTCGAGCGGGGTGGTCACCGTATCGGCGACCACCTGCGCGCTCGCGCCGGGATAGTTTGCGCTCACCACGATCTGCGGAGGCGCGACGTCCGGAAATTGCGCCACAGGGAGGAGGAAATAGCAAATGCCCCCCGCGAGCGTCATGATGATGGCGATGGCCGACGCGAAGATCGGCCGCCGGATGAAGAAGTCTACCATGATAGGCCGGTTCCTTGGGCGAGGCGGCCGGCATTGGCCGTCGCGAATGCGGGGTAGGCTGCGCAGACGTCCTGCGCGCCTGTCTTGTTGAGAGGCCCGCCGTCATCGTGGGCGGCTGGCGCGGTGAGGCGCCGCCGGACAGTGCAAAGCAGGTTCCTCATCTCCATCACCTCGACGCCGTCGGCCTTCATGACGGCGCGGATCAAGGGATCGGCGAGAATGCGGTCGATCGGATGTGCTGTCGGCAGCGTCATGGTTCTTCTCCTTCTTCGACGAGGCGATTGCCCGCCGGCTTTCCCGTGCCTGCCGCTCGAAACGGGCGAACCTTTCGATTCGCACCCGTTCTTCCTTGCCCGTAGCCGTGACGTGACCGATAGTTTGCCGCATCGGGCTTGACTTGGCGCGCAGGGGTGTTACTTGTCAGTAACGCATACCTGTTACCGATCGGTAACATTTGTCAAGAGGCTCGGAAGGGAATTTTTGGCTGCGGTACTCGCGATGACGGACACGTGTACGACCTTGAAACCCCGCGAGCGCATCATTGGCGCGGCGCGCGATCTATTTCGGAAGCACGGCATCAACGGCATCGGCGTCGATGCGATCGTTGACGCCGCGGACAGCAACAAGATGACGCTCTATCGCCACTTCGGGTCGAAGGACGATCTGGTCGCCGCCTGTCTGAAACAGGCGGCCCAGGAGGCGGAGAGTTTCTGGAAGGATCTGGAGGCTGCCTATCCGGGCGACCCGATGGCGCAGCTCAAGGACTGGGCGCGGCTGGCGGCAGGCAAGCTGGAAGTCCGAGACTGCAATTGCGAGATGGCCAGCGTGGCGTTCCAATTGGCCGACGGGGATCATCCCGCCCGCGCGGTGATCCAGGAGTTCGAGCGGCTGCAAAGGGAACGGCTCACCGCTCTCTGTCGGAGGGCGGGCATTGCCGATGCGGAACTGCTCGCCAACGCCCTGATCCTGCTTGTCGATGGCGCCCGCGCCAATATCAGGGCCAGCGGATCGGAAGGACCCAGCACCAGCTTCGTCCAGATCGCCGAAGGGGCGATCCGGGCGTTTGCGGAAAGGGGCGCTGCGCGCTGAGGCAGCTTCGGGTCACGGCACGATCAGCGTGCCGGCGCCATGTTCGGTGAAGAGTTCCAGCAACACCGAGTGCGGCGTCTTGCCGTTGAGGATCACCACGCCCTCGACCCCGCGCTCGATCGCCTCGATGCAGGTCTCGACCTTGGGGATCATGCCGCCCGAGATGGTGCCGTCCTTGATCAGCGCCTTCGCCTCGGCGACGGTCAGTTCGTCGATCAGCTTCTTGTCCTTGTCGAGCACGCCCGGCACGTCGGTCAGGAACAGCAGGCGGGAGGCGCCGAGCGCCCCGGCGATCGCGCCGGCGAAAGTATCGGCATTGATGTTGTAGGTGTGGCCGTCACGGCCCGGCGCCACCGGCGCGATGACCGGGATCATCTCCGACCGGGCAAGCAGATCGAGCAGCTTGCGGTCGACCTCGACCGGTTCCCCGACGAATCCCAGATCGAGGACGCGTTCGATGTTGCTGTCCGGATCCATCATGGTTTTCTTGGCCTTCTCGGCGAAAACCATGTTGCCGTCCTTACCACAAAGCCCTATCGCCCATTCCCCCTCGGCGTTGATCAGGGCGACGATCTCCTTGTTGATCGAGCCGGCAAGCACCATCTCGACGATTTCGACCGTCTTTTGGTCGGTGACGCGCAGGCCGCCCTCGAACTTAGATTCGATCCCCATCTTGGCGAGCATCGCGCCGATCTGAGGGCCGCCCCCATGCACTACGATCGGGTTGACGCCGGACTGCTTGAGCAGCGCGATATCGCGGGCGAAAGCCCTGCCAAGCGCGATGTCGCCCATGGCGTGACCGCCATATTTCACCACGACCGTCTTGTTCTCGTAGCGTTGCATGTAGGGCAAAGCGGCCGAAAGCAGGCTCGCCTGCGCTGCGGCGGTTTCGGCGGTATCCGTCGTCATGAGGGCCTCGCGGAAAAAAGGATCGCGGCGTCTTAGCGGGAAACCGCCAGACGGGCAATGATGCACCACTGCCGCGTGCTCGAATTGAGCGACGCGCTACGAAGCGGCGGTAAGGCGAGTCTTTACCGCCGGTCGCGACGGTATCATCAGCGGCGCCCTGCGGCTCCGCCATCCCGCCAGCTTTTCCATCTGGGCCGCGAGGGACAGGAGGGTTTCCTCGTCGCCCGGCCTGCCCGCCGCCTGGATGCCGAGCGGCAGGCCCGCATCGGTCATATAGACCGGCATGGCGATCGACGGTTGCCCGGTGACGTTCTGGATGGCCGGCCAGTGCGTGAACCACAAGCTCTTGTCCAACAATTGGCCGAGCAGTGGCTTGACCCTGAGCAGGCGTGTGAGCCGAAGCTTGTCCAGCATGCTTTCGATGAATTCGTCCGCGCCCCGGGCGTCCATCGCGCCGCAGCGGAGAGGCGGATGCGCGATGATGGGCATCAGCACGGCATCGTACGGCGCTGTCGCGGCGATGAGCTGTCGGGCGGTCGCATGGAGCCGCTCGAGCGTGGCATAGACCTCGCCGGCTGGCAGCAACTCGCCGAGCCGGGCAAGCACACGTGTGGCGCGCTCGACGTTGCCTATGGTCGGTCGGCCTGTCCGGGCGGTCTCCATGCGGATGGTGCCGGCGACCGCCGAACTCACCGAGATGGCGAACCCGGTCATGAAGTCGCGGTCGATCATCGGCAGCGCGATCTCCTCGACCGCGTGCCCGCCTTCTCGGGCGAGCGCGACTGCCGTGTCGAGTGCGGCCAGGGTTTCGGGCGAGATTTCGAGGCCGAGCGGAGATTGCCGGTACACGGCGAGCCTCAGCCGGCCGGGGCCGCGCGCTGCGGCGGCCGCGAATGTGCCTTTGGGTGGGCGCGCCGCATAAGGCGCCAGCGCATCCGGACCATGCGTGAGATCGAGGAGCAGCGCGCTGTCACGCACTGAACGTGTCAGCGCATGATCGACGACGAAGCCGTACCAGGATTCCGACGCGAGCGGCGAGAACGGGACCCTGCCGCGCGAAGTCTTCAAGCCGACGAGCCCCGTCGTTGCCGCGGGAACGCGGATCGACCCGCCGCCATCCGATGCGTGCGCCACCGGCACGACGCCGGCCGCAACCAGCGCCGCCGCGCCGCCCGAGGAACCACCCGTGGTATGGTCTGTGTTCCAGGGGTTGCGGGTGATGCCGAAAGCGAGCGACTCCGTCATAAGGCGCAGCCCGTATTCCGGCGTGGTGCTGGTCGCGATCGGGATCAATCCGGCGGCGAGATAGCGCTCGGTCAGCACCGAATTGAAATCCGGGATGAAGGCAGGCGCCTTGCTGCCGCCATGCACCGGCACGCCTTTCCACGCGATGCCGAGATCCTTGATCGCGAAGGGCACGCCGGCGAGCGGCGCGTGGCGGTCGGTCCGGCTCGCTCGCTCCCGCGCCTCCGCATAGGCACGCTCCGCAATCGCATTGATCTGCGGGTTCACGCGTTCCGCGCGGGCGATTGCCGCCTCGACGAGTTCGATCGCAGTGACCTCACCCTTACGCACCAGCTCGGCGAGCCCGGTTGCATCGTGTTCCCAAAGCAGCCCTTCGACCGACATTTGCCTCTCCCACCCGTTTTCGCGGCAAGCTACAACATTGCCTCCAGGGGAGGGAGTCGTTTTCGAGAACGGGCGGGACGTTTTACTTTCGGTCCCACCAGCGTTGAAAATAGACGGCAAGGGCGTAGTCTTTCGCCGGATGACCCCGCAAGACATCGGCAAGCTCATCGTGCGGGCCTCGATGAAGGATCGGGGAGCCTTCGATGCGCTGTACCGGCAGACGAGTGCGAAACTCTTCGGCGTGTGCCTGCGTGTCTTGGGCAACCGCGCGGAGGCCGAGGAGGCCCTCCAGGAAGTCTATGCGAAGATCTGGAACAAGGCAGACCGCTTCGCCATCTCCGATCTGAGCCCGATCAGCTGGCTTGTCGCCGTGGCGCGCAATCATGCGATCGATCGCGTGAGGACGCGGCGCGGCGTGGCGGTCGGGATCGAAGAAGCTATGGATCTCGCCGATCCCGCGCCTGGGCCGGAGGCGTCGGCCGTGGCGGCCGGAGACAGCGACAGGATCCACCAATGCCTTGAGGAGTTGGACAAGGATCGGGCGGCAGCCGTGCGCGGCGCCTATCTGAATGGCGAGAGCTATGCCGACCTGGCGCAGCGCCACGGCGTGCCGCTCAACACGATGAGAACCTGGCTGCGCCGCAGCCTGATGAAATTGCGGGAATGCCTCGAACGATGACGCTGACGGATCAAGACGGACGCGAGCCAACCGGCGACGACATCCTCGCCGCCGAATACGTTCTTGGCGCCCTGTCGTCGGAGGAACGGCGGCAGGTGGGGGCCAGGATCGACAGCGAGCCGGATTTCGCTCGTCTCGTCGAAAGTTGGGAGTCCCACTTCGGCCCCTTGGCTTCCGCCTACCCTTCAGTCGAGCCGCCGGCCGGCGTCAAGGCAGCGATTGATCGACGGTTGTTCGATCCATCCGCCGACGCCGCGCCGGCTGGGGGAACGACCGCGCCCGGGGGGCGAGGCATCTGGTCGAGCCTCTCCTTCTGGCGTGGTCTCGCCGCCGCCGCCCTTGCGGCGCTTGTCCTCTATGTCGCCGTGCCGGCCTTCAGGCCGCCGGCCGAGCTTCCGGCTCCACGGCTGGTCGCCTCGCTCTCGGCCGACGGCAGCGACGTGCGTTACCTTGCCGTGTATGACGAAGCCCGCGGGGAGGTAAGCCTCTCCCATGTCTCCGGCGAGCGGGCCGCGGACAGGGATTTCGAGCTCTGGACGATCGAGGGCAGCAATGCGCCGGTGTCGCTGGGCGTCATCCCCACGGGTGCGACCGCGCATCTGGCCGTGCGCGAGGCGGCACGGGCTCGGCTCGCGGCTGGCGCGATCCTTGCCGTCAGCCTTGAGCCGCCCGGAGGCTCTCCGACCGGCCAGCCCACGGGTCCTGTCGTCGCCGCCGGCGATCTCAAGAGCATTTGAAAAGATTCGCGCCGTCTCTGAAACTTCGCCGAATGCCCTCTCGTAGCTCCTCGCGTGCCCTCCGGATCGGGGGCCTTCAAGAGGAGACCGCAACATGCCGAAATACACCGCTTCGATTCTTGCCGGGACAATCGCCTTCTCGGCACTGACCTCGCTGGCCTTGGCCGCCAATCCCATGGTCGGCGGAGCCCCCATGTTTGCCGACAAGAACATCGTCGAGAACGCCGTGAATTCGAAGGATCACACGACTCTCGTCGCGGCGGTCAAGGCCGCTGGTCTGGTCGAGACGTTGCAGGGCAAGGGACCATTCACGGTTTTCGCGCCAACCAACGCGGCCTTTGACGCATTGCCGAAGGGCACTGTCGAAACCTTGCTCAAGCCCGAGAACAAGAACTTGCTCACCAGGGTCCTGACCTGCCACGTCGTAGCGGCCGAAGTCTTCTCCAAGGACATATCCCGGATGATCGACGACGACGAGGGCGAGCATCCGATCAAGACGGTCGGCGGCTGCATCTGGACGGCAATGCGTGACGGAGAAGAGATCAAGATCAAGGATGAGAATGGCAACGTCGCCACGGTGACCATTGCCGATGTGGATCAGTCCAACGGCGTGATCCACGTCATCGACAAGGTGCTGCTGCCGAAGATGTGAACCGTCTCGGGGACAGCAGCATCGGCCGCGCGCGCCGTCTCAGTCCGGCCGCCGCGGCCAGCCCCGCGCCCGCTCCAGGGGCTTTGCGGTGCAGGCAGCATGTCCTGTCAATAGGATTTGATTTCGGCAGGACCGCGGTGAAAGCCTATGCTGGTTCGTAAGGAATACGGCGATGATGAAACGTCGGGATCTTCTTTTGGCAGGTGCAAGGAGCGTCGTCTATCTCGCGGGCGCGGCGGCATTGTCGCGCCTGAATGGGACGGGATCCGCGCAAGCCGAGGCGTTCGAAGTGACGAAGACCGATGCGGAATGGCGCGGCATCCTGTCCTCCGAACAATATGCCGTCCTTCGCGAGGAGAGCACTGAGCGTCCGGGCACGAGCCCGCTGCTCAGCGAAAAGCGCGAGGGCCTGTTCCACTGCGCCGGCTGCGACCTCGCGCTGTACTCGTCACGCAACAAATACGAATCCGGCACGGGCTGGCCGAGCTTCTGGGATTCCCTGCCCAAAGCGATCGGCACGCGACAGGACTACTCGCTTTTCATGGCGCGCACGGAATGCCATTGCCGCCGTTGTGGCGGACATCTCGGCCACATCTTCGATGACGGTCCTCCGCCGACGGGATTGCGCCATTGCATCAACGGCGTGGCGCTGACGTTCCGCGCTACCGAATGATCAGCCAGCTCGGGCGGCGAGGAGGATAGCCTCGCGAAGCTCCTCCAGGCCCAGGCCCTTCTCGGATGACGTTGCCAGGACAGCGGGAAAGGCAGCGGGGCGCTTGCGGATCCTTTCCAACGTTTCGGCAATCAGGCGCGGCACGGCCGCCGCCTTGATCTTGTCGGTCTTGGTGAGCACGAGCTGGTAGGAAACAGCCGCCTTGTCGAGCAGGCTGAAGACCTCCTCGTCGTTCTTCTTGATGCCGTGGCGGGCATCGATCAGCACATAGACACGCTTCAGCGTGGCGCGCCCCCTCAGATAGTCGAAGACGAGCTTCGTCCATTTGTCGACCTGTTCCTTGGGCGCCTGGGCATATCCGTAGCCGGGCATGTCGACTAACGCGAGCGGGGGAAGGTCGCCGCCTTCGCCGGAAAAGCCCTCGGGCACGAAATAATTGAGCTCCTGCGTGCGGCCTGGGGTGTTGGAAGTGCGGGCGAGGCCCTTCGTGCCGATCAGGGCGTTGATCAGCGACGACTTGCCGACATTGGAGCGGCCGGCGAGCGCGATTTCGGGAGGGCCCTCCGGCGGCAGGAACTTCATGGCGGGGACGCCACGGATGAACACCCAGGGGCGGGTGAACAATGCGCCGTCGAGCTCTGTCGGGTTGGGGCCGATCATGGCGGGACCTTCGAATGCTCGAAGCCCCGGCAGGGCCGGGGCGTCGCTGGTTCGGAACTATTCGGCTGGACTTGGTTTCTTTCGGAACAGGCTTGCCAGATTGTCCCAGAGCTCGATCTTGGCGCCCTGGCGCTTCATGATCACGCCCTGCTGGACGATCGACAGGAAGTTGTTCCAGGCCCAGTAGATGACGAGACCCGCCGGGAAACTCGCCAGCATGAAGGTGAAGATCACCGGCATCCAGTTGAAGATCATCGCCTGGGTCGGGTCGGGCGGCGTGGGGTTCATGCGCATCTGCAGGAACATGGTGACGCCCATGATCAACGGCCACACGCCGATATGGAGGTATTCAGGGACGGCGAAGGGCAGGAGCCCGAACAGGTTGAACAGCGAGGTCGGGTCGGGAGCGGCAAGGTCCTGGATCCAGCCGAAGAAGGGCGCATGCCGCATCTCGATGGTGATGTAGAGGACTTTGTAGAGGGCGAAGAACACCGGGATCTGGATCAGCACCGGCCAGCAGCCGGCGACCGGATTGATCTTCTCCTTCTTGTAGAGCTCCATCATGGCCTGCTGCTGCTTCATCTTGTCGTCCGCGTATTTCTCGCGGATCTCCAGCATGGCCGGCTGGACCTTCTTCATGTTCGCCATCGACTTGTAGGACTTGTTGGCGAGCGGGAAGAAGACGGCCTTGACCAGAACCGTCGTGGCCAGAATGGCCAGGCCGAAATTGCCGAGCATCTTGTAGAGCGTGTCGATCAGCCAGAACATCGGCTTGGTGATGAAATAGAACCAGCCCCAGTCGATCAGCAGCTCGAACTGGCGTATGCCGCGGTCCTTTTCGTAGGCGTCGACTGTTGCCACTTCCTTGGCACCGGCGAAGACCAGCGTCTCGATCGTCGTCGACTGGCCAGCCGCGACGTTGATCGGGTCGGTCAGGAAGTCGGCTTGATAGCGGGGGCGGCCGTCGGCGAAATACGAGAATTTCGGCTGGAACTGCTGCTTGCCGGAAGGCACGAGCGTCGCCGCCCAATATTTGTCGGTGATGCCGAGCCAGCCGTCGGAGGACGTGCCGGGCTTGACCTCCTTGTCCTTCTCGATTGCCGAATACTTGATCTCCTGCAGGCCTTCCTCGCCTGTGACGCCGATCAGGCCTTCGTGAAGCACGTAGACGCTGGCGTGCGTCGGCTTGTCGAAACGCGTGACGCGGCCATAGTTCGCCAACGCCACCGGCGCCGAACCGGAGTTGGTGACCGTGTCGGACACGGTGAACATATAGTTGCCGTCGACGGCGATCGTCCGCTTGAAGGTCAAGCCCTTGTCGTTGGTGTAGGTGAGGACGACCGGAGTGGCGGGCGTCAGCACCGGATTGCCCTCCACCGACCAGACCGTATCGGCGCCGGGCACCGCACCTGTCGTGTCGCTGCCGACATAGCCGATCTCGGCGAATTGGCCGTTGGGAAGCATCGACGGATTGAGCAGTTCGATCGTCGGCGAACTCTTGTCGATCGTGAGGTGGTAGTCCTTGAGCCGGATATCATCCAGCCGAGCGCCGGTGAGATTGATCGAACCGGAAAGGCGCGGCGTGTCGATACGCACGCGGGACGTCGCCGCGAGCGCCGAATCGCGCGTCGCCGCCATGGCGCCGTCGCTCCCAGGAACCGCGCCTGGAGCAACTCCCGGTATGCCGGTGTGTTGCTGCACGTCGCCGCCGGGGGCGGGAGCTGCCTTCTGCTGCTGCTCGACGCGCTGGGCCTCGATGCGGGCCGCTTCGCGCTGCGCTTCGACCCGCGGGCTCACGTAGAACCACTGCCAGAGGGCGAGGATCAGCACCGAAAGCGCGATCGTGATGAAGAAGTTCCGGTTGTTTTCCATCGATGGACCTGGGATCTTACCGCTTGTTGCGGATGCGCCGTGTCAGCTCGGCCGCCAATTGGCCGAAAGGGGCGGAGAGAATGTCGCTGCGCCCGACGATCACATAGTCATTGCCCGGCGCCATGTCACCTGCGGCATGGCGGCGGACGGCTTCCTTGAGGCGGCGGCGGATGCGATTGCGCCGGACGGCGTTGCCGGATTTCTTGGTGACCGTGAAGCCGACGCGCGGCTCCCCGCCGTCCCCTCGGTCGAGCACTTCCAGCAGGAAAAGCCGCCCGCGACGCGTTTCACCGCGCCGGACGGCCAGGAACTCCGCTCTCTTGCGAAGCCTTCGCGGCGGCTTGCCGGTCACCGGCAAGGCTGCCGTCGTCCTAGGCGGACAGCCGCTTGCGACCGCGGTTGCGGCGAGCGGCGACGACGCCACGACCACCCTTGGTGGCCATACGGGCACGGAAGCCGTGCCGGCGCTTGCGGACGAGTTTGGACGGTTGGTAGGTGCGCTTCATTTATTTAAATACCGCGGTGTGCGGCCCTTCTTCATTCTGTCTCTCGATGAGCAGGAGCGTTCGCCCGCCTGATCTCGCGCAACAACGACTGCGCCGGACCAAGGACCCGAGCGTGAGCGGGCTTATATGGAGAAGGTGCCGCGAAGTCAATTCCGGGCTTTTCCGGAAGGCCGAGGAAACGCCCGAATGTTCCCCCTCCTGACATCAGGTTGGCAGGACGCGTCGATGGTCTCAAAATCCAAAGCTGGCAAATGCGTGGCAAACACCTATTTTTGTTGCAACGCAAAAGCTGCGGTCCCGCAGCGGGGAGCAGCGATTTCTCCCTGGTGGGGCAGGGGATCGCGGTAGAGGGCTCATGCACATGAGGGAACGGCCGGCCGGCGGGCCAGAACAATCCGACGACCCGACCTCGATCGCCAGACGGGTGCCGATCGTGCGTCGATTGTCGACCAAGCTGTTGCTGCTCACGATCCTGTTCGTGGCGGTGGCCGAGGTGCTGATCCTCGTGCCTTCCGTCTCCTATTTCCGGGTACGTTGGCTGGAGGAGCGGCTGGGTACGGCGGCTTCGGTCAGCGTCGTGCTGATGCAGGGCGAACCGGCCACGCTGCCGCGCGCGGTTCAGGACGATCTTCTGAGGGCGCTCGGCGCGAAAGCCATCGCCGTGAGGGATGCCGGCGTATCCCGGCTGCTGGCTGTGGCCGAGATGCCACCGCGGGTCGACGAGCATATCGACCTTGCTGAGATCGGCCCGGCCGATGCCGTGCTCGATGCGCTCGATGAGGTGATCTTCGGGGGCGACCGCGTTGTGCGGGTGTTCGGCAAGGTCGGCGACAGCGACAAGGAATTCGAGCTGATCTTCCCTGACGGCAAGCTTCGCAAATCCATGCTGCTATACGCCCGCAACATTGCGCTTTTGTCGCTGTTCATCTCCGTCGTCACCGCCACGCTGGTCTTCACAGCAATCAACCGCCTGATGATCGGCCCTATCCGCGGGCTGCGCCTTTCGATGCTGCGCTTCGCCGAGGCGCCGGACGATCCGACCCGGGTGTTGCGGCCGAGCGGGCGCCAGGACGAACTGGGCATCGCCGAGAAGGAACTCGCCGAGCTGCAGATGCAATTGCAGCGAACACTGTCCGAGCAACGCCATCTCGCCGATCTCGGCCTGGCGGTATCCAAGATCAACCACGACATGCGCAATATTCTCGCCTCGGCGCAGCTCCTGTCCGATCGACTTGCCATGGTGAAGGATCCGACCGTCCAGGCATTCGCGCCCAAGCTGGTGCGCGCTCTCGACCGGGCCGTTGCCTATTCCCAGGGCGTGCTGGCCTACGGTCGCACGCAGGAACCGCCGCCGATGCGCCGAAAGCTCAGGCTGCGGCAACTGGTCGATGAGGTGCAGGGGGTGCTCGGGATCGATCCGAGTTCAGGCGTCGAGTTCGAGAACCTGGTCGAGGCCGACTTCGAGGTGGATGCCGATTCGGAGCATCTCTTTCGCGTGCTGACCAATCTGTGCCGCAACGCGGTCGAGGCGATGAGCGCCGACAAGGAAGCGTCCGTGGTGCGGCGGCTGACCGTCTCGGCCGAGCGGACGGGCAGCATCAGCCGCATCCTTGTGGCCGACACGGGGCCCGGACTCCCGCAAAAGGCGCGGGAGAACCTCTTCGCCGCGTTCCGCGGTTCGGCGCGCAGCGGTGGCACCGGTCTTGGCCTCGCCATTGCGAACGAGCTGGTCCGTGCTCACGGCGGCTCGATCGAACTTGTGGAAAGCGTCGGCGGCCACACGGTCTTTGCCGTGATGATTCCCGACCAACGGGTACAGCTCGACGAGGCACGGAGCGCCTTGCGCCGGCCCGCATGACGGTCGCGCCGGAACTTTGCCGGCGCTGGTTTTTCGGGCTTTCCAGGCGTGGTTTCCGCAACGTGCTGTGGTCTTCGAAAGTTTTCGCGTCGCCCCGCTTGCTTTTCGCGCGGCCAGTCGCTAGGTAGCACCAACATTCGCGGCCGGTTCTTTCGAACAGGCCGTGGGTCGGTCGCCAGACCGCCCACTGCGCGCCCGTAGCTCAGCTGGATAGAGCACCAGACTACGAATCTGGGGGTCAGAGGTTCGAATCCTTTCGGGCGCGCCAGTCTGTCCCCTGTACGACCCGGAGACATAGGTAACAGTTTGTTCCTAAGACATGGGTGACAACCTGGTGCCGAACGGGTTGTCGATAGTCTGCAAGGTTTTCTGTTCCAGGTCGGTATATCCAAGATCATAGTGCATGAAGCTGACGAGCCAAATGCCGTCGTCGACTTCCTTGATTCCGAGCCTCTGGCCGGCGAGGACGGCGGTTTTGTTGTAGCCACTAAGTTGCTTTTGAGACAGTCGTGCTGGTCTAACCGGCGTCGATGTCGGATGTCATTCTGGTAACGGACCGGTCTTTCGCGTCATGGAAAGCGCGAAACGCCGCCAAGCCTCCGGCTGCAGAACGACAAATGAGGTTATCGACCTGGCTTCTTATTGTCATAAACCTCTTGCGCCTGCTGGTGGTGCGCTGACCCGCGTACATGTCTGTCGGGCTCTTGCTCGCCGCCGCTGGCCGTTGCGCACCGAGAAGCCAGGTTAAAGGAATCTTGCGCTACGCCTGTCACAGGGCGAGGGCTGTCTCGTCTCTATTGCTGTCGGAATCTGCGGGCGCAACAATGGTGTGGCGCCGCCGCTTCCGACGCACGAGGAGATAGATGATGCGCGTGTTTCTTGCGGGTGCCACCGGAGCCGTCGGCCGGCCATTGGTGACGCGGTTATTGGCCGCCGGCCATGAGGTCACCGCGACCACCCGCAGCCCTGATAAGGCCGAACAGCTTCGTCGCTTTGGCGTGACCGCGTTCATGCTCGACGGCCTGGACGGTGGCGCGGTGGGGGAGGCCGTAGCCAGGGCGGAGCCCGACGTGATCGTCCATCAGATGACGGCTCTGTCTGCAAAGCCCAACCTGAGGCGCTTCGACGCGTGGTTCGCCGAGACCAACGCGTTGAGGACAAGGGGAGTGGACCATCTCCTTTCGGCCGCGGTCTCGTTGGGCGTCAAGCGGTTTATCGTCCAGAGTTATACAGGGTGGAACAACAAGCGCGACGGAGGCCCGATCAAAACTGAGGATGATCCCCTCGATGCCGACCCGGTGCCCTGCCAGCGCCAGACGATGGCAGCGATCCACTACCTCGAAAAGGCGGCCACTGATGCACCGCTTACGGGCATCGTGCTGCGCTACGGCAATCTCTATGGCCCCGGCGCTTCGGACGAGATGGTGGCGCTTCTGCGCAACCGGATGTTGCCGATTATAGGAAACGGAGCAGGTATTTGGTCCTGGCTTCACGTTGAGGACGCCGCCGCTGCTGCGGTCGCCGCGTTGGAAGCTGGTTCGGCGGGCGTCTACAATATCGTCGACGATGAGCCTGCGCCGGTCGCGCAGTGGTTGCCATGTATGGCGGAGGCTGTCGGCGCAAAACCCCCGCTGTGGGTGCCGACATGGCTTGGCAGGCTGGCTGCAGGAGAGGTCGCCGCACGCTGGATGACCGAAGGCCGTGGAGCTTCAAACGGGAAAGCCAAGCGTGAGTTGCATTTCCGGCCAGTATGGCCGACGTGGCGCGAGGGATTCCGGCACCTCCAGGGCAGCCTCGGCCATGGTCCATTGAAGGCTGCCGCCTGATGATGGGACGCACGAAAAATTCCCGCGGCGGTTCGGAACCGCGACCGACCGGAGCGGGGGAGGCGGGAGATGCGCTGACTGCCGAGACCTTCGAACGCTTGCGTCCCCGTCTCTTCGGTATCGCCTATCGCATGCTGGGCAGCGCCAGCGATGCCGAAGATATCGTCCAGGACGCCTATGTCCGGTGCAAGCGCGCGCTGGACGAGGGCGTCACCATCGGATCATTGCGCGCCTATCTCGCAACCGCCGTGACTCGATTATCCATTGATCATCTCCGTTCCGCACGCGTCCGCCGGGAGCAGTACGTCGGTATGTGGCTGCCGGAGCCGCTCGTTGGTGAAATCGACGAATCCGACGGGGCCGGAGCTACCTGGGAGGCCGAGTCGCTATCCATGGCTTTTCTGCTGCTCCTCGAGCGACTGGGTCCCGCCGAGCGCGCTGCCTTCCTACTGCACGAAGTGTTCGACTACGGATATGACGAGATCAGCCGCATCCTGGGCAAAAGCGAAGCGAACTGTCGCCAGCTTGTCGCACGCGCCCGACGGCGAGTCCGCACGGACAGGCCGCGCTATGACGCGACGCCGCAGCAGCGTGGCGCCTTGGCGGCCCGATTCTTTGACTGCGTCCAATCGGGGGACCTTTGCAACTTGGTGAAACTGCTTGCGGATGACGTCGTGGCCTATGGCGACGGTGGTGGAAAGGCGCCTCAATGGTCGAGACCGGTTTCGGGTGTGGTGCCAGTGGGCCGTTTGTTTGCCGGTCTCGGGCGGCAGATCGCGAGCCGAGGTCTCCAACTCGAGCCCTGTCAGGTCAATGGGCAGCCTGGCGCGATTGTGCGCGATGGTCAGGGGCGGCTGGTGAATGTCCTTGCGCTCGAGATCGACGCCGTCGCGGTTAGGACGATCAGGTCGGTCATTAATCCCGACAAGCTCCGTCATCTGGGGCCGGTCGCCGACATTTGGGCGCTGCTCGGCAGGACCACCCCTGGAGGTTAGGTTCCCCCATTGAAACCACCTGGATTGACGCGCTCTAGGACCGTTGGACGCTGAAGAACCCTATCCGGTGTTGGGCGTCAGCGTCCATGGCGCGGAACCGAGGCGTTACCCCACTGTTTCCGGCTTTCTCGATAGTGCCTCGCGCAGGCGCCTGACCTCGCGGTTGAGCGCGGTCAACTCCTTTGGCTCCATTCCGGACCGGGCGAATAGCGTCTCCCCGAGACAACGGCTTTCTTCACGGAGCGCGCGGCCGCGCTTGGTCAACGAGACCCGAACGCTTCTTTCGTCTTCGGGTGCCCGCGTCCGGCTGACCAGAGCGGCTGCCTCCAGCCGTTTGACCAAGGGTGTTATCGTGCTGGGTTCCAGGTCGAGACGGTTTGCAATGGCGCCTATGCTGCGCCCGTCTTCCTCCCACAACACGCTCAGAACCAGATATTGCGGATAGGTGATCCCCAGCTCGTCGAGGAGCGGCTTGTAGACGCGGTTGATCGCCATGGACGTCGCATAGAGCGAGAAACACAGCTGATCTTCAAGGGGCGGATTGTGAGCCATAGGGATTTTTATCAGGAGTTCGTTATCGCGACAAATAAAAATCTGGACTCGGGCGGAACCTTCGTTTAGGTGTGGATTTATCGCGATAATAAATATCGCGACAATCGATTATGGAGCAGATCATGACGGTAGAGGTCCTTTATCAAACGCGCGCGAGCGCAACGGGCGGACGGGCGGGAAATGCACATACCGACGACGGGAGATTGACCGTTGCGCTTTCGACCCCGAAGGAGCTGGGAGGGGATGGCGGTGCAGGCACCAATCCCGAACAGCTGTTTGCGGCTGGCTACTCGGCGTGCTTTCTGGGGGCTCTCAAAGTTGTTGCGCGGCAGTTGAAGCTGGAGGTTCCCGGCGACGCTTCGATCACCGCGACCATCGGCATCGGCCCGCGCTCCGAGGGCGGTTTCGGCATCACGGCCGACCTCGCCATCCACCTACCGGGCATCGGGCATGAGGACGCGCAGAAGCTCGTCAATGCGGCGCATCAGACCTGCCCCTATTCGAACGCACTGCGCAACAATGTCGATGTCGGTCTGACGATCGTCTGAACCTCCGCGGGAAGCCTTGCGACGCTGTCTGCGAGGGGATCTCGAATCGCACCAGCAATGCCTTCGAACATCTGTCGCAAGGCTTCGGAAGGGCTCTGCCGAAGACTCGCGAGGATCGCCGGCTCCGGCGACCAGCAGATCGCTGCGCTCTGATAAGAATAGAGGAAGAAGAAGATGTTTGGAATCTCGCCACTCGGCTGGCTGCACACGCTCGGCAGCCTGCCGGCGATACCGCTGGCCATCTACATGCTTGCCCGTCACGGACGGATAGTGCCGCGCTCGGCAGCGGGTGCGATCTACTTCGGAAGCATGCTGATCGGGGGCCTCACGGTGTTCCTCGTCGCCAAGCAACCGGGAAGCAATGTTGTCGCTCTCGCAACCCTGACGCTGCTCATAGCCGGCTACGGTGTTGGTTACGTGCCGAGACTCGGTCGCGCTGCGGCATATCTCGAAACGATCTTCCTGACAGTGACCGTATTCTTGCTGATGGTTCCGTCGGTCAACGAAACCCTGACCCGCGTTCCCGATGGCAATCCTATCGTCGGCACCCCCGGCTCACCGATCCTGCTCGGGGCACTTGGAAGCCTCATTGTCATGCTCGTCGTGGGGCTTACCTTGCAGATCATTCATCTGCGCAGGCACGGAGCAGTACCTGTAGCATCCCGCCGTTAGGCTCCACGAAATTATGCAGGAGAAGGCCGGGTTCGGCCGGCTCGTTGCTTGCCGGCCGCCTCATATCGAGGCGCTTCCCGAAGGATCCGAGCGAGTTGGAAATCGTGCCGGCGGGTAATGGCGACCGCAATGCAATTCCGCTCTACGACGTGCCGAACCAGCGCGTGAACTGGCACTTCATCCCGGACATGCCTTTGCGCGTCTCGGCGCTACGTGGCCTGGGTGCCTATTGCAACGTGTTGTCGATCGAGAGCTTCATGGACGAACTGGCCAATGAGGCCGGCGCCGATCCGGTCGAGTACCGGCTGCGGCATATGAAGAACCCCCGGGCGCGCAAGGTGATCGAGGTGGCGGCGGAAAAATTCGGATGGAGCAACGACCCGCTCCCCGCCGGGCGCGGACGCGGCTTCGGCTTCGCCCAGTACAAGAACCATGCCGCCTTCTGGCCATTGCCCTTGAGGCGCAGGTGGACATGGACAGCGGCGACATCCGAATCTCGCACGTGGTTTCGGCGGTGGATTGCGGCGAGGCCGTGTCCCCGGACGGGATCATCAATCAGACCGAGGGCGGCATCCTGCAAGCGATGAGTTGGCCCCTCTACGAAGCGGTGCAATTCGACAACACCAGCGCGGATTGGTCTTCCTATCCGATCCTGCGTTTCAGCTAGGTCCCCGACAGCGTCGAAGTTTACCTGATCGATAACCCCGGAACACCTTATCTCGGTGTTGCGGAAGCGGCTCATTGGCCGACCGCCGGGGCCATCGCCCATCCCTCCAAGCACGCGATGGGCAAGCGGATCTACGATCTGCCCTACACCCGCGCGCGGGTCAGGGCGACGCTCGGCGCATAGTTCCGAGTACGTGCCATCGGCTTGCGCTCTGGTCGATCGACGCGCAAGCCGTGTGGCGTAGCCTCGCAGGGGCGTCACCGAGGCTCTGGCCCTCCGATTATGACAACATCCATCTCTCAGTGGGCTCACATTGATCCCAGCTTGGCTGGCTATTCTCAGGCAAGCCAGCTTTGCGCAGGCCTTCGACGATCCGATGATATTGGGCCAGGAAAACTGGATTGTTCGAAAAACCCGCATGCTCCCACCGGTCGACAGTGTAGTTCGGCGTTAGCTTAAGAAGCTCACCGATGGCGGCGCGTGCTTCGGCATCCCGCCCCAGCCAAGCATATGCAGAGGCCAGATCGACATAGGCAATCCAGAAAGGAATGATTGCGACGGACTTGCGACACCATTCAACCGCCTCAGCGTCCCGGGCAAGATGCGTGTACGCGCGGCAAACATTGAAATACCAGATATTCAGCAGAGGATCTCGCGGGCTTAACCGGATTGCCGTTTGAAGAGGAGCGAATGCTTCTTCTGCCCGGCCGGCTCGTATTTCCGCATTGCCGAGCGATGCGTAGGCGGGTGCCAGACTGGGATTTATCGAGACCGCCGTCTTGAATTCATCGATAGCGGCTTCGAAGTCCTTTCCGCCGCCGCGGAGGATTTCCCCCTTCACGTAATGATCCGTGGCGTCGTTCGGGAAAGCCGAAAGCACGCGATCCACGGCCGCAGTAGCAGCCCTGGCGGCTTTGAAATTCGGTTCAATTCGCATTGGCGCCCCACGACCAAATGAGACGCGTCTCGACGCACCGCGCCATGCAACGGTCGGCTGGTCATCTATGCGGCCGACCAGCGTTGGGTTCGGGTTGAGCCGTGCTTGCGATGAGATTGAAAAGCCAGCCCAAGCCAGCGTCCATCATCGCGACCTTCGGCGCCAGGGCATTCACGCTGAACCCGGGAAGGGGGAGCGGCGGCTTCAGGCCAACGAGCCCGAAACGGGCGGCATGCATGGCGATGAACCGCCTTGGCAAGGCGGCGATGAAGTCGCTTTCGGCGACGACGGCAAGAGCCAGCATGAAATTGGGGACGGTCAGCGCGACCCGCCGCGAAATGCCCTGCTTCGCGAGAAGTTCGTCGACGAAGCCATGGGAATCGCCGCCATGCGAGACCACCAGATGCCGCGACTCGCAGTACCGTTCGAGATTCGGATTGTCCGCAAACGGATGTCCGGCGCGCACCGCGACCAGGAAATCCTCCTTGTAGATGCAACGCCGATGGAAACGTGACGGGATGTCGTCGGACGGGATGATCGCGATGTCCATCGCGCGGGTTTCGAGGTCAGCGATCGCCGAGTGCCAGACGCGGGCCGGCGACGGCAAGATCTGACGCACGGCAATGTCGATGTGCGGCGCAAGCTGGTTCAGTTCGGCGAGAAGCGGGCGCAGAACCACGCCCGATATTCCGTCCGGAGCCGCGACCGTGAACCGGCGCGACGATGTGGTCGGGTCGAAAGGCGCGGCTGTCGAGACGACGTTTCTCACCCTGGCAAGGATGTCGGCGACAGGTGCGGCGAGTTCCAGCGCGCGCGACGTCGGAACGACACCTTTTGGCGTCCTGAGAAATAGCGGATCATTGAGCAACCGCCTGAGCCGGCCGAGACCGTGACTGACCGCGGAAGCCGAAAGGTTCAATCGCTCCGCTGCCCGGCCGACGTGGCGTTCCTCCGTCACGGTCTCGAACAGAACCAGCAGGTTGAGGTCGACGCGCGAAAGGTCAATCTCATTCAGCATGTCGCTGAAATCATATCACTGGATAAATCGGTGTCGATGCGCGATCTCATAGACCTTCGCCGCGGAGAAAGAAAATGTCGGTGATGATGATTTCCCAAGTAAGTGGCCAGTCCTCGCAAGGTTACGACGGCATGCTGGCCCTCGTGGGCGACGCGTTGAGGCAGGCACCCGGCTTCGTCATGCATATGTCGCACCCCCTTGATGGCGGCTGGAGGATCGTCGAAGTGTGGGATTCCAGAGAAGACGCGGCCCGCTTCTTCGCCGCTCACATAGCACCGAGACTGCCGGATGGCGTCCGGCCGAAGCTGTCGTTCCACCCGCTGCACAGTCTTTTGACCCGAATGGAACAGTGATCCGGCCGAGGAACTGACGACGCGTCGGCCTGCCCGCTAACCGCATATGATCGCCTCGCACCGTCGAGATCGTGGAAGGAGAGAAATCATGCCAGCCTCACGACGTTCAGTTCTTGGCGCGGCAGGAGCCGGCCTCGCAATGCCCCAGGTCGCCAGATCGAGTAGTGCGGCGGCCCAGGCCGGAGGACGCTCAGCCTCCGATCAGGCAGTTGTCGCGCTCGTTCAGCGATCCAAGGAAGCAAACGCGGCGCTCCTGCGCGGCGACGTCGAAGAATATCGCGCTTCCGTCAAGCTTACCGACGACTTCACGTTGATGTCCCCGTTCGGTGGAACGGTCACGCGCGGCTCGGACATCACAGGCGAGCGGTGGGCGGCGATGGGTCGGTTCTTCAGGAACGGCACTTTTGCGCAGGAACTGGTTGAATCCTACAGCTCCGCCGACCTCGTCGTGCTTGTAACGATCGAACGGGCGCATGTTGAGGTGGGTGGCCTGCCGGCCCAGGATTGGGCTTTGCGCGTCACTTTGGTGTATCGCCGGGAAGAGCAAGATTGGCGGCTGGTTCATCGGCACGCCGATCCTCTGGCGGCGGGCATCAGCCTGGAAAGATCCGCCGCGCTTGCACGGGGCGAAGCGAACTGACCTTCAGCGCCCGCGATCGGACAGGCGGCGGACGGTGCGTCCATTTCCGCAACGCGCCGCCTGACGCAGGTCAATAGGGGGAGCACGCGCCCTTGCGCGTCAGATGATGCCGAACCGCCATCTGGCGGCAGGTCCCAAGCGCGGATCGACATGCAACAGGCGCGGCTCGCCTGCCGGCGTGAAGGTGAAACTTCGAAGATCTTGCGCGAGGCCGAGGCCGGTCGCCTTGATGAAGGCCTCGCCGAGCGTCCAGAAACGCAGGAACAGCGCGGGCCTAGCTTGGGCGTCGACCTCGAGCAGCCTGGCATGCGCGTCCGGCGACAGCACATGTTCCGCGATGGCGTCGAGACGGAGTGGCTGAGCCAACTGCTCGATATCGATGCCGACCGGGCACGCCCCCAGGGCGACAGCGACAAGACCCCGTCCATGGCTGATGCTGACGTGCGGGGCCGCGTCCGAGCCGACAGGCCGGATATAGGGTTTGCCGTAAGCATCGCGCGCAAGGCGGATCTCGTCCGGGGCGTAGCCCATAACGCGGCCCAGCAGCCTGCGCGCCATCGCATGAGCCGCTACGTAGCTGGCGCGGTCGGCACGATGCGCAAAGGCGTTGGCCTGTGTCCGCTCGGCCGTGTCGAGCAGGATTGTCGCCATCGCGATGGAGGCCTCGTCGGCCGACGGTACCCCGAGCCAGAGGAAGATCTCGTGCTTCCCAAGGGGGCGTGCGGGTATGTCGCTCGGCGCCGCCAGCACTGTCGGTGCGATCTCGCCATGCGGGCCGCAATCGAGCGCCCACGCTGCGACGTAGCCGCATTCCGCAGGAGTGGTGGTGCGAACAAAGCGGTCGATGAGGGCCTGCCAGGACGCTTCTTGCGCGGCAAGCGCCCTCAAAGCCATGGTCCGCCCGCCAGTCTTCGCAATCCCTGGATGTCGCCGACGCAAAGCCTCGCTCCGATCCGAATTGATTTTCCACTTTGATGGACGAGTTTGGATAGATTACTTGGAGTCCTTGACAGTACAATTGGTATCAAGTCAAATTGAGGAATCCAATAATTTTGCGTTGTCGTGCATCTCGATCAAATGTGAGGCACCTTGGCAGACGTAGAAGTAAAATCGCAGAATACGGTCGATATTGTCGGTCTTGACAATCTTAAGGCCGATCTCACGCTACACGCGCCGGATACGTTCAAGACCGACGGCACCAACACTTACGACATCAAGCCTCTCAAGTCCGATTACGGCTTCGACATCAAGCCGCTGAAATCCGACTACACCTACGACATCAGGCCCCTCCAGGTTGACGACAACATCAAGGTGGACCTCAGGCCGGTCACGCTCGATCTGTGCATGACCGCGAATATCGGGAAGGTTCCCGATCTGTGCGTCCGCCAGCCCTACCGGCATCGCGTCGCCTTCTCTCTGTTCGGCATGGAGGTCTGGGGCTTCACCCTGTCGGGCGAGCAGGAGATGGTGGTGCAGGAGCTGGATCGCCGCCCGCAGGTTGCGATAGCAGGCGCGCCCGCGAACTGGGCGCCGATGCCTCGCCATGAGGCGCCGCGGGACGCACCGAAGGCCGAGCCTCCGACCCGCACCGGCAACGGCCTTCGCATTCGCCTCGGGTCATGAGTGGTGCGCGATGATCGACCCGGCCCGTATCGTCGTAGAACCAGCGCCGGATAAGCCGATCCTTTTTATCGGGCCGCCACGAGCCGTCGCGGCTGACATCACACTGGCAAACCCGGGCGAACACAGCATGGTTCTGCGGGATGTCGGTCTCAAGGACCGCTCTGGCCGACTGGGTCGGCTGCCGTCGCGCCAAAGCGTGACGACGACCGTGTTGCGCGCGGGCCAGCTACGTGAGCTTCGCCTGGCGCTGTCCCTCCCGCTGACCACGCCGGCTGGCGAGTATGCCGTCGAGCTCGACATATTGGGCGAGTCCCGGGGGGCCAAGCTCTACGTCTCGGAGGCGGTGTCTCTGCGCGTGGAGCCGAGTACGCTCTGGGTCGAGAACAGACGCGATGGCTGGCAGACAAAGACCATCACCGTCGCCAATGCAGGCAATGCTCCGGCACGCATTGCCGATCTTGGCGATGTGCCGTTGCGCGACGATCTCGCGCCCGCAATCGACATTGGCGAAGCCATCCAGGACCTTGCGGGCAAGCCGGACCTAAGGGCGGACGAGGTCGTCGACGTTCTGGTGCTTCCTTCTCGCCGCAGCAGGGCGCGTGTCGGCAGCCTCTCGCTTTCCGTTCCGGACGGGCAGGTGACGGTAGCGCCGGGTGAGGCGCGAAGCGTCGAGGTCGGCATATCCCTGCCCGAGCCGCCTCCACCAGGCATGCGCGCCCGCGCGCGCGTGCCGCTGATGAACGCGACACTCGACATCGTGATCTTTCCATCGGGCGAGACGCAGCCACAGGAACAACCGGACGAGACACCATCCGAGAAGCGTAACAGGAAGCCGGCGGGTACCACACCGCGGCGCAAGACGAGGGGTCGATCATGAACTCTATCGTGCGACAACCTGACTGGATGAACATGACGCTGCTGGAAGGGATGGATCGGCTCTATCCCGGATGGCGCGAACGCAGATATGGCGATCTCATGCGCAGTCCTTCGACCGACTGGCTGAGCTCCCTCTATGAGCAATATGCCGGCATGGCCAGCCCGGCAGGGCGGCCCGGCGGCCAATCGATGCGCGGCTACTACCCGGACCCGCATCGGCATGACTGCGGCTGCGACGAGTGCCGGCACCACAGGCATCACCATCATGGCTGGCAACACCATCATCATGGTCATGAGGATCATCATCACCACCATCTCGAAGGTTATCACCACCACCATCACCACGATTGTCATTGCCATCATTGCCGGCCTGATCATTGCGAATGCTTCTGCTGCATCGGCGACGTCGACATGGTGATCTATGCGCGCGTCGGCGAGCAGCGGGTCATTCCCGTGGTGGTCGAGAACGAGCGCCGGCGCGAAAAGACGATCACCGTCGAACTCGGCGCCTGGCACACAAGGGGCGGCGGCGCGGCGCCTGTGGAAACGGTTAGCTTCGAGCCGAAGAGCTTTACTCTCGCGCCCTGCGCCGAACGCGAGATATTGATCGCCGTGAGAATTGGCGCGCCTGAACGGCAACCGACGCCCGGCAATGAACCCCGCGATGAGGCCGAACGGGGCACTCGGGACGTCGACGGGTGTCTCGTTGCAACAGCCGATCTCACTCTCACCGGCTGCGATCATCGCCCGATCCGCATCGCGATCGCGATACTGCCGCGCGACTGCGACGCATTCACCATAGGTTGCGGCTGTGGCTGCTGCTGATCGACAGGCATCGGCAGGTACGATCGCCTGGGCCAATGACTGGTCCGGTTGGTATAGCCAATACCTCCGCGCCACGGCAGGCGCTGCGGAAAGAACGCAGGATCTCTACCAGCGCGTGATGGAGCGCATCGCAAGAGGCGAGCTGGAGCCAAATGCTCTGCAGGACATGCTGACCGCCTTCTATCGCCAGCGCGGACACGCTCTCAATGAGAAGCTTTCCCAGCTCACCCTGCAATTCTTCGCGGATCTGGTGCGCAACGTCACAGCCTACTCCAACGAACTGACGCAGGTGCTGATACCCGGGACAGCGCCGGTTCCGTCGCCTCCGGAACTCACCTCGCCCGACCCTGCGATCTGGTTCCAGCAGATCACGGACTATTCGACTCAGCTCAGTGCGCATATCGCTCGGTCCTATCGCACGCTCAGCGAGCGAATGGCGGCCGGCCAGCTCGGTTCGGACCAGATCCAGAAGACCGCCGCCGAACATCTGGAACGCCGCCTTCCAGACTATCTGAGCCAGCTCGGCGCGAGCTATTTCGAGCTTCTCAACGGGCTGAATGACCTGCGAGCCCAGAGCGAGCAGGAGTTCCTGTCCGGCGTGCTCGCGACCGCGAGCCGGACCAAGGCGGACAGTTTCGCCATCGAACTCGTCGCTGCGCTCGGTTCGACGGCAAATGCTTCCTTCTCGATCTCGAACACGCGCGACGTGCCGGCCGTTATCCGGTGCGAAGTCGCCGATGCGCGCCGCAGCGACGGCGTCGGTCCGGCGTTCGTTCCGAACATCATGCGCGAGCCCAACGAGTTCGAGCTGGCGCCCGGCCAGGAAGCGCGGGTCACGCTCGCCTTGCCGCTCGACGAAGCGATCTATGCGCCGGAAGCGCAATATGTCGGGGCGTTGCACGTCGTCAGCGGCGGCGAGCCCCATGTCGAGATTCCGCTGCGCATCATGGCGACGCGTGGTGCGCCTCCGGTACTTTGAGGGGACATCCGATGCCGGACGGTGACGGTTTCCGTGCACAGCGAAAGTTCGATCCGATCGCCATCATCGGCATGCGTGGACGATTTCCCGGCGCGAATGATCTCGATCAATACTGGGACAATCTGGCCAAGGGCGTCGAGTCGATAACGCAGCTCGGCCCGGAAGATGTGCGGGCCGCCGGCATACCGGACGAGGTCGCGCAGCTTCCCGGTTACGTGCACGCGTCGCCGGTGCTCGACGAGGTCGACCAGTTCGATGCCGAATTCTTCGGCTTCTCGGCGCGCGACGCGGCGCTTACCGATCCGCAGCACCGGCTTTTCCTCGAAACGACCTGGGAGGCGCTGGAGGACGCCGGCTACGATCCCTCGACTTATGAGGGCGCGATCGGCCTGTTCGGCGGCTGCGAGCAGAGCACCTATCTCTACCAGCTCTATCTGAACCGCGAGGTCCTCGGCTATCTCGACGGCATGCAGCTTATGGTCACCAACGACAAGGACCATCTGTGCATGCAGGCATCCTATCGGCTGGACCTGCGCGGTCCGAGCGTGGTGGTCCAGACCACCTGTTCCACCTCGCTGGTTGCCGTCTCGCTCGCCTGCGAAAGCCTGCAGGCAGACCGCTGCGAGATCGCGCTCGCCGGGGGTGTCACCGTGCGGGTGCCGCAATATGGGGGCTATCTCTACACGCCTGGCTCAATCCTCTCGCCGGATGGACATTGCCGTCCGTTCGACGCCGAGGCGCAGGGCACGATCGTGGGAAGCGGCGTGGGCCTCGTTGTGCTGAAGCGGCTCGACCGTGCGCTCGCCGACGGGGATAACATACGAGCCGTCATCCGCGGCGTAGGGCTCAACAATGACGGCAGCGACAAAGCGGGCTACACGGCGCCGAGCTTTCGCGGCCAGGCCGGCGCGATCCGGGCCGCACAGGCAATGGCCGGCGTCGGTGTCGAGACTATCGGCTATATCGAGGCCCACGGCACCGGTACCATTCTCGGCGATCCGATCGAGCTCTCGGCGCTCATCGACGTGTTCCGCGAACATACGGACCGGCGCGGCTTTTGCGGCATTGGATCGGTCAAGTCGAACTTCGGCCATCTCTCCTGCGCGGCAGGTGTCGCCGGACTGATCAAGACCGTGCTGATGTTCGAGCACAAGGCGATACCGCCGACCGTGCATTATCGTGCGCCCAATCCAGCCATCGACTTCGTATCGAGCCCGTTCTACGTATCGACGGACCTGCAGCCGTGGCGGCGGAACGGCGCGCCACTGCGGGCCGGCATCTCTTCTTTCGGCGTCGGCGGCACCAACGCGCATCTGATTCTGGAAGAGGCGCCGGTGCGGGAAGAGCAGGCGAAACAACGGAAGCACCAGCTCCTCGTGCTTTCGGCGCGCAGCCAGACAAGCCTCGATACGGCATGTCGCCGGCTCGCCATGCACCTGCAGGCGCATCCTGAAATCGCCTTGCCGGACGCGGCTTTTACATTGCACACGGGGCGGCGCGCTTTTCGGCACCGGCGCGCGCTGGTCGTTGGCGCTGACGACCGCGCTGCCGCGATCGCGGCGTTGCGCGAGCCAGAAACGCTCGAAACCTGCGTAGCCGCTGGCCCGCGTCCTGTCGTGTTCATGTTCCCCGGCCAAGGATCGCAATATCCGGGGATGGCAGAGGCCCTGTATCGAAGCGAGCCCGTGGTGCGCGACGCGATCGATCATTGCGCGAAAGTATTGAAGAGCCACGTTGGGCGTGACCTGCGCACGCTTCTTTTCCCGCCCGAGAGGCAACGCAAGCAGGCGGCGGCCGAATTGATGAACACCGCCTGGGCGCAGCCGGCGCTGTTCACCGTGGAATATGCGATCGCCGCTCTATGGCGCTCATGGGGAATCGAGCCCGCTGCAATGGTCGGCCACAGCGTGGGCGAATATGTCGCCGCGACAATCGCCGGCGTCATGAAGCTCGATGACGCACTGCTGCTGATCGCGCGCCGGGGACAGCTCATCGCCGCAATGCCGCGCGGCGCCATGATCGCCGTGATGGCAGACCACGCGCGCCTCGGGGAATTCATCCGTGATGATGTATCGCTCGCGGCGGTGAACGCGCCGGGCCTGTCTGTGCTGTCGGGGCCGCATCATGCGATCGAGCGTCTGGAAACCACGCTTGCCGAGCGAAATATCGCGGCGCGGCGACTGCACACGTCGCACGCTTTCCATTCCGCCATGATGGATCCGATGCTTAGCGAATTTCGTGATGTCGTTGCATCGGTCGCCCTCTCCGCTCCGGAAAAGCCCTTCGTCTCGACACTTACAGGCCGATGGGCGGATGCGGCAGTCGCGACGCCCTGCTACTGGAGCGACCAACTGCGCCATGCCGTGCGCTTCGCCGACTCGCTGGCCGCACTGGCCGATGAAAAGGGTCCGGTCGGCAAGCAGCCTTTTTTCCTCGAAGTAGGACCGGGCCGCGCTCTCACGACCTTTGCGGGGCAGGCGCTCAAGGGAGGCGCCGCGCTTGGCTCGGCCAGCCTGCCGGGGCCGGACGACCCGCGCCTCGACACCGAGGCGATGCTCGCCGCGCTTGGCCGGATGTGGGCGAACGGCATCGCGGTGGACTGGCCCGGTTTTCATCGGAATGAGCCGCGCAGACGTGTCCCCTTGCCGACCTATCCCTTCGACCGGCGCAGCTACTGGATCGGTGCTCTGCCGCGGTCGCACGCCTCGCATCAGCCTCGCGACGTCACCGACTGGTTCTATTCCGCCCGTTGGCGCCCCGCCCAGTCCCTGCCTGGCGCGGCGTCCCTGGCGGGCAGCCGGATCCTCGTCTTCGACGACGAGACCGGTGTCGGTGCGGCGCTGGCGGCGCGACTGAAGGAGTTGTCCGCGCAGCCGATCGTGGTATCTCGCCGCGGCGCTTTCGAGAGCAGTGACGATGGCAGCTATCGGATCGATAGCGCACAGCCGGAGAACTTCGCGACGCTCGTCGCCGCCATCACGGCGAGCGAGCCTCGCCTGGCCGGGGTTGTCTACTGCTGGGGGCTCGCGGCTCAGGATGGAGACCTGCACCAGGCAGGGGAACTGGCGCTGCTCACGCCGATGCGGCTTGCGCATGCGCTGAGCGCGGCCCAGACAGTGCGGCCGTTGCCGATGATCGTGGTGGCCCGCGGGACGGCGAAGGTGGACATCGACGACGTGATCGAGCCGCTGCGGGCCCTCGGCATCGGCGCGGCGCGCGTGATCCCACAGGAGCACCCTGGTTTGCGACTTGCGCATGTCGACATCGACGACAACGCGGCCGTGGCCAGTCAGGTCCTGGCGGAGCTGGCCGCCGGGGCGAGCGAGCCGGCTGTCGCGCTGCGTCAAGGGCAGCGTTTCGTCGAGGCCTATGAACCGGCCCCATTGCCGCGCACCGACACCGCCCTCGACCTGCCTGACCGGCCCGTCGTTCTGGTCACCGGCGGGCTCGGCCATATCGGCATCAACCTGTCGGAGCGTTTGTTCGAACGGGCGGGTGCCCGCCTTGTGCTGCTCGGGCGCTCCGGCCTGCCCCCCGCCGACGAGTGGGCGGCGAGCGCTGCGGACGCGAAGACGCCGTTCGCGCAGCGCGCCCTGCTCAAGCGCCTCGCGCGCATGCAGGGGGAGCGCGACGACGTGCTGGTCGTGCGCGCCGACCTGAACGACGGCACCGAGGTGAAGGCTGCCGTCGATGCAGCGATAGCCCGGTTCGGGCGCATCGACGTTGTCGTGCACGGCGCCGGCCGCATCGACGCGGCGGCATTCGCGTCAGTGGCCGAAACAGGGCCTTCGGTGATCGAGGCCCAGATGGCGCCGAAGCTGACCGGGCTTCTGCACCTCATGGCGGCGTTGCGGGGGCACGAGCCGCAGCGGTTCATCCTTCACTCCTCGATCTCGACAGTGCTCGGAGGCCTCGGGCTTGCTGCCTATACCGGCGTCAATGCGGTCCTTGACGCCTTCGCGCTCGCCGGCGGCGAGAAGTGGTTGAGCATCGATTGGGATGCTTGGGACAATGCCGCCGAGTCGAAGATGGAACAGATGGCGACGCCGATCCATCCTGCCGAAGGGCAGGAGGCATTTTTGCGCTTGCTCGCCGCGGATGTCGGCGCGCGCGCGCTGGTGGTCGTCGACGATCTCGAAAAGCGGCTCCAGGCTTGGGTGCATGGCGGAGATAGTGCGGGAAAGAAGGGTGGCGGCGATCGTCATCCCCGCCCCAATCTCGCGACCCCTTACGAGGAACCGGGAACCGAAACCGAACGCGTGCTGGCCGAGATATGGAGCGAGCATCTCGGGGTGACGCCGGTCGGAATCTTCGACCGTTTTCTCGATCTCGGCGGACATTCCTTGCTCGGCGTCCAGGTCGCTTCGGAAATCCGCGACCGGTTCCAGATCGAGGTGCCGGTGATCAAGCTGTTCCAGGCCCCGACGATCTCGCAACTCGGCGCCTTCATCGACAAGGCTCTTTCCGGCGAGGTGGCGCAGCCGGCCCCGCAGGCGGATGCGCCCGCCCGAACCGAGGCACGGCCGTCGGCGACGGCGTCTCCCGGGGCGGGCGACAATCCTGCCGATTCGGCCAAAGCGAGCTACCGCACGTTCTACGACGACATATCGCGCCGGCTGAAGGATTCCGGAACCGGCGATGCGTCGTTCTTCCTGAACTACGGCTATGTCGGCAACGATGGCGAGGCGGCATTCCCGGTCCCGGACGGGGTCTTCAACCCGAACTCCATCCGGCTGGTTTACGAACTGATCGGCGCCACCGATCTGCGCCACCGCAAGGTCCTCGATGTCGGATGCGGGCGGGGCGGCACCGTGGCGTTGCTCGCCGAGCGCTTCGAAGCGGAGCCGTTCGGCGTCGATCTGTCGCCTGAAGCGATTGCCTTCTGCCGGCAAGCCCATCGCGATCCGCGCGTGGCCTTCGAAGTCGGTGACGCCGAGAACCTGCCGGTGGGGGATCAAGCCTTCGATGCGGTCACGAACATCGAATCCTCGCACACTTATCCAAACCTGCGTGCATTCTTTGCCCAGGTAAAACGCGTGCTGCGACCGGGCGGGGTTTTCCTATACACGGATCTGCTGCCGGTGCAGCGCTGGGCCGAGGTTCGCATGCTGCTCGCGTCACTGCGCCTTGCTGTCGGCGATGATCGCGACATCACCGACAATGTGCTGGCCTCCTGCGACAGCGTCTCCGCCGCGCGCGCCGGAGCTTTCGGCGGGCGCGACAACATGATCGACAATTTCCTCGCGGTACCGGGTTCGAGCGTCTACGTGCAGATGCAGTCGCGCGCCTGGGAATATCGTATCCTGCGAGCCCATTGCGCGTGAGGAGGCCATTGCCTCACCGGTGATCCCTGCTGACGCGCCGCGGCACGCCCTCCCGAAGGGATTCGGCGGCCTATCGGGCGCGGATGCCTAGCGTGATCGAACTATATTGCAACCACTATTGGGCCTGGTCCGAAACCGGCAGGAGGAAACCATGGCCGTATATCTGCTCCAGCTTGTCGCCTGGACGGCTGTCATCGCCGTGTTGCTCCTGTGGCCTGCAGGCACGCTTGCCTATCCCGGCGCCTGGGCCTTCATTGCCCTGTTCGGGGTCGGCGGCCTCGCCATGATCCTCTGGCTGGGGAAGTACAGCCCGTCCTTGCTTCGCGAGCGCATGTCGCCGCCTCTGCAGCGCGATCAAGAGCCCTGGGACCGCATCTGGCTGGCACTGTTCGCGGTAGGGTTCTTCGCGTGGCTGGTATTCACGAGCTGGGATGCCGCGCGCACCGGATTCACCGCGGTACCTGCCTGGCTCCAGGCGCTGGGCGGAGTGGCCATCGCGCTTTACATGCTCGGCGCTTGGTGGACGTTTCGCGAGAATGCCTTCGCCGCGCCTGTCGTCAAGATCCAGTCCGGCCAAAGGGTGATCGACAGCGGTCCCTATTCGATCGTCCGCCATCCGATGTATGCCAGCGCGCTGCTGCTGCTTGTCGGTATTCCGCTGTTGCTCGGCTCCTGGATCGGCCTTCTGCTTTCGGGCGCGTTCGTTCTCGGCATCGCATGGCGTGCCGTGCATGAGGAGCAAACCTTGGCTGCGAAACTCCTGGGCTATCGCGACTACGCCGCGCGCGTGCGCTACCGCCTCGTTCCCTATGTCTGGTGACGCCGGCCGCGCCGATCGGGCTTGAGCGCCAGCCCGATCACCATTTCCACAAGGTGATCCCGCAGCGAGTGCTGGCCGCCGGCGGTGAAGAGGGCGTCGCCGAAGATGCGCGAGAAGGTGGCGCGGTTGGATACGTTGAAGAAGCTCAGCGCGCTGATGTGCCAATGCAATTCCAGCGGGGTGACGTCATCGCGGAAAAGACCCGAATCCCGTCCGCGCCGGCAGATCGCTTCGAGCTTCTGGATCGCGCCGGCGTTGAGGAGGCGGATCAGTTCGGACTGCTCGAGATAGGCGCCGTGATGGATGTTCTCGATCATCACGATCCGGATGAAGTCCGGGTGGCGGCTGTGATGATCGAAGGTGAACTCGGCAAGTAGCTTGAGTGCTTCGAGGGGAGGGAGGTGGTCGAGCTCCAACTCCTGTTCTCCGGCACGCACCTGCCGGTAGGCTTCCTCGAGCACGCGGGTATAGAGGCCCTGCTTGTCGCCGAAATAGTAGTAGATCATCCGCTTCGACGTGCTGGTCTTTGCCGCGATCTCGTCGATCCGCGCGCCCGACAGCCCGTTGGCCGCGAATTCTGCCATTGCGACGGCAAGGATGTTCTTGCGCACACCTGCCGGGTCCTGCTTCCAGCCGCTCCGGCTGCCAGCCGGCTTGTCGTCCATGATCCCTCTGCACCTGCACGCTCACCTTACCCGCGGCAGACATAGCAAATTAACCGACTCGTACAAAGGGGTTGACGAAATTAACCGGTTGGTACAAAGTTCCTCTGATGTCGGGAGGGCTCCTGCCGCGGGCGGGGTCGACATCGGGAGGCTTGCTGGTGTCGTCACCCACCGCCGCGATGGTGGAAGGCCGTGATGCGCGTTCCTGTCCGCGCCAGATTCTGGTGGGGCTCGTTGGGCGCGGCATCCAGTTGTCCCGGACGCCGGCCATGCACGAAGCCGAGGGTCGCGCCCGGGGGCTCTCCTATGTCTATCGGCTGCTCGACCTGGATCGCATGGGGCCCGCCCCGCCGCGTCTTGCCGATATCCTCGCCTTTGCCGAGCATTTCGGTTTCGACGGGCTCAACGTCACCTTCCCCTATAAGCAGGATGTCATCCCGCTTCTCGACGGGCTGTCGGAGGCGGCCGAAGCGCTCGGGTCGGTCAATACCATTGTGCTGCGCGGCGGCCGGCGCATAGGCCATAACACGGATATGTGGGGCTTCAGGGAAAGCTTCCGGCGGGAAATGGCGAGCGCGCCTCGCGACAACGTATTGCTGCTGGGCGCGGGCGGCGCCGGCGCTGCCGTGGCTCATGCGCTGCTGGAGAATGGCGTCGGACACCTGATGCTCTACGACGTCGAAAACACGAAAGCAGCCGCTCTTGCCGAACGCCTCACCTCCCGCTTCGGGGGCGCCCGGGCCACGGCCGTCAAGGACATCGAAGCGGCGGCGGCGCGAGGCGACGGCATCGTCAACGCCACTCCGATCGGGATGGCCAAGCTGCCCGGCATCCCGCTCGATCCGAGTTTGTTGCGGGCGGAGGCATGGGTCGCCGACATCATCTATTTTCCACTCGAAACGGAGCTTCTCCGCGAAGCGCGGCGGCGCGGCAGTCGCACTCTCGGCGGGGAGGGCATGGCCGTCTATCAGGCGGCGCGAGCATTCGAACTGTTCACCGGTATTTCACCCGATGTGGACCGCATGAAGCGGGCCTTTGCCACTTTCGATGACATGAACGCTGTCGACCATAGCAACGGATAACAGGGAGGAAGAGACATGGACCTCAAGACGACGCGTCGGACTTTTCTAGCGGGTACGGCGATCATAGCGGCCACTGCGGCCTTTCCGACCTTCGCTCAGGACAAGCCAAAGCTGCGCTTCTCCGCCGTCTTCTCGGAGCAGGACATCCGGGCCGAGATGATGAAGCAATTCGCCGATGCAATAAAGGACGACTTCGTCTTCGAGGGCTACTATGGCGGCAACCTGTTCAAGCAGGGCACCGAACTCGTGGCGCTTCAGCGCGGCAATCTGGAGATGGGCAACATCGCTCCGCAGGATATCTCGAAGCAGATCCCCGCATGGTCGATCGTGACGTCTGCCTATCTCTTCCGCGATGCGGCACATCTGAAGGCGTTCTTCGCGAGCGATATGGGAGCCGAACTGAAGAAGATGGCCGAGGACCAGCTCGGCGTGCGTGTTCTCGGCCCCACCTATTTCGGCGCGCGCCAGGTAGGATTGAAGCCGGAAAAGGAGATCAAGACGCCGGCCGACATGGCTGGCATCAAGCTGCGCATGCCGGGCGGCGATGCCTGGCAGTTCCTTGGAACCGCGCTCGGCGCCAATCCCACGCCCATGGCTTATGCGGAGGTCTATACCGGCCTCCAGACAGGCGCGATCGACGGCCAGGACAATCCGCTCCCGAATGTCGAGAACATGAAGTTCTACGAGGTCATGTCGCAGATCGTCCTGACCTCTCACCTCGTCGGCTTCGACCTGCTCGTCGTCTCCAAGAAGGTGTGGGACGAGATGGGCGAGGAGAAGCAGAAGAAGTTCCAGGCTGCAGCCGATGCGGCGATCGACTTCAGCACAGAGAAGCATCTGGCTCGCGAGAAGGAACTGGTGGAACTCTTCAAGAGCAAGGGCCTGAAGCTATACGAGCCCGATATCGCGGCTTTCCGGAAATTCGCGCAGGAAAAATACCTGGCCTCCGATCTGGCAAAGGACTGGCCGTCAGGTTGGGTCGACAAGATCAACGCGCTTTGACGATTTAGGCCCCCCGGCGGGCTTGCCTCGCCGGGGTTTTTTCCGGGACAGGAATGGAAAGGGACGTCGTGCCCCCGACTCTTCGCCGAATAGGCGGCTGGCTTTACCGCCGCGCAGAGAATGTGCTGGCGGCGATGCTTGCCGTGATGTTCGCCGCCTTCATTCTGCAGATCGTCTTCAGGTATCTCCTGAATTTCCCGATCGGCTGGACCAACGAGCTGAGCGTCGTCCTTTGGATCTGGCTGGTGCTCTGGGGTGCGGCGTTCGTGATCCGAGAGGAGGAAGAGATCAGGTTCGACCTGCTCTACGCGGCGGCCGGTCCCAAGACGCGTCGCGTCATGTTCCTGATCTCCGCTGCGGTTCTGGTCATCCTCTATACAATCTCCTTCCCGGCGATCTTCGACTACGTCACCTTCATGAAGGTCGAGAGCACTGCCTACCTGAAGATCCGTTTCGACTGGCTTTTCTCGATCTACCTCGTCTTCGTTATCGCCGTCATCGCTCGTTATCTCTGGCTGGGCTGGTCGGCCATGTTCGGTCGTGCGCCCCAGGAATTCGATCCGACGAAGGCGGGATCGGGCGTATGAATCTCGCAAGCCCCTTTTCGATCTCGATCGTCGCAATCACAGCGCTTGCCTTCCTCGGCCTGCCGATCGGGCACGCCATGATCGCAGGCTCGATCCTCTACCTGCTGCTGGCAGGGCTCGACATGGGAACAGCCGCCGAGCAGTTCCTGAACGGCATGTATACGAACTACATCATACTCGCCGTGCCGCTGTTCATCCTCGCGGCGGAGCTGATGAACATCGGCTCGATGACCGACCGGCTCATGGCATTCTGCAATGCGGTTGTCGGCCGATTCAGGGGCGGCCTGGCGCATGTCAACATCCTGCAGTCGATCATCTTCGCCGGCATGTCCGGTTCGGCCATCGCGGATGCGGCCGGTACCGGCAAGATGATGCAGCAGATGATGACCAAGGACGGCAAGTATCCGCCCAGCTATGCCGCGGCGCTCACCGCGGTAACCGCAGTCATCGGCCCCATCATTCCCCCGTCCATCCCGATGGTTCTCTACGCGCTCGTCTCGGACGCGTCTATCGGATACCTCTTTCTCGGTGGGGTCGTGCCGGGGCTGCTGATGGCGCTGTGCCAAATGATTATCGTTGCGATCGACGCGCGCCGAAAGGACTTCCCCGTCGAGCCCCCGACGCCGCTCAGGAAACTGCCACGCATTACTTGGCAAGCGTTCCCGTCCTTGATGATGCCGGTGGTGCTTCTCGGCGGGATATACAGCGGCGTCACGACGCCGACTGAAGCGGCTGCCGTGGCCGCGGCCTATGCGCTCTTCATCTCGGTGGTGCTCTACCGGAGCGTTGGCTTTGGAGACTTCTACCGCTCGGTGCTGGCGAGCGCGCGTACCACTGCCTCGATCGGCATGCTGATCGCTGGCGCGCTGGTCTTCAACTATGTCGTGACGGTGGAGAACATACCGCAGTCCCTCAGCGTTCTTTTCACGAGCTGGGACCTGTCGCCGACGGGTTTCCTCATCCTCGTCAACGTGCTGCTGCTCCTGCTGGGCTGCGTGCTGGAGGGAACGACCATCCTTCTCGTCGTCGTGCCCGTGCTGATACCGACAGCAAAGGCGCTCGGCATCGACATGGTCCATTTCGGCGTGATGGTCGTGGTGAACATCATGCTCGGCCTGGTCACGCCCCCCTACGGTCTCCTGCTCTTCATCATGACGCGCATTGCCGAGGTGCCGCTCAGGGATCTCGTCCGCGATGTGCTGCCCTTCCTCTGGGCAATGATCGGCTCGCTCGCGCTGATCACCTTCTTCCCACAACTCGTTCTGTGGCTGCCCCGCCTACTCGGCTACCAGGGCTGATCAGGAGACAAGGACGATGAAGCCGATCTTCGTCATCAATGGTCCCAACCTCAACCGGCTCGGCACGCGAGAGCCCGCAATCTACGGCACGACGACGCTGTCCGAGATCGAGGCCATGTGCGTGCAGGCAGCCGGAGCCCGCCCCCTGCGATTCCATCAGTCGAACTTCGAGGGCGAGATCGTGAACTGGATTCACGACGCGATTGACGAGGGCGCGGGTATCGTCATCAACCCGGCTGGCTTCTCCTTCACGTCGATCGCCATTCTCGACGCGCTCAAGATGTTCCCGGGCCCGATCGTCGAGCTGCACATCTCCAACATCCATCGCCGCGAGGAAATCTATCACAAGTCGCTTGTTTCGAAGGTGGCGACGGCTGTGATCGCCGGCCTCGGCCCACGCGGATATCAGGTTGCTGTGCAGTCCGTCGAGCAACTCGTAGCAGAGTGGAAGGGGTGAAACGGCCCTGTCTCTAAGATGGAGTGGCTGCGCTCCCACGATTGGCATAACATCAGCTCTTAGGGGCAGGCGGGCTCAACCGGCCAGGTGAGCTTGATGCGGAACTCCTCCAGGACGTGGTTGCGCCGCGCGAACGCTGCGTTTGCGACAACCGTCCCTTCCGGTTCGAGGGTGCTCGACGCGGGAGCCGGAAACCAGCCGTATCGGGACCTCTTTGCCCATTGCGATTACGAGTCGGCAGACTTCGAACTGATCGACAAGCCCTATGCCAGGTCGACCTATGTCTGCAGTCTGGACGCGATCCCTGTCGAGGACGGTCGCTTCGACGCTGTCATCTGCAACCAGGTGATGGAGCATCTTCCGAGACCGGCCGCCGCCCTGCGGGAACTAAATCGTGTGTTGAAGCCGGGCGGCACGATGATCTGCACTGCGCCGCTGTTCTATGAGGAACACGAGCGCCCCTACGATTTCTATCGCTATACCCAGTTCGGATGGCGTTTCATGATGGAAGAGGCTGGCTTCGAGATCCTCGCGATCGACTGGATGGAAGGCTATTTCGGAACGGTCGCGTACCAGCTCGAGACGGCGGCCAAATATCTTCCAACAGGAACGCATCGGACGGTTCCCGGCATGCTGGGCTGGTCGGCGGCACCTGTCGTTCTGCTCAGCAAACCGCTATTCGCCGTGCTCGCCCGACTCTTCTACACCCTGGACGAACAGGGCAAGTACACGCAGAGCGGCTTTCCGAAGAACTATGTGGTGATCGCGCGGAAAGGCGCCTGCTAGTCCGTGATTGACGCTGCTTAGTTAGCGCGGCCCGACGACAGGCTACATCTCCAGCCTTCTTTGAATTCCAATCGCTTCCAGAAAAGTCTCGTCGTGACTGACGACCAGAAGCGCGCCGTCATAGGCCCTTAGTCCCGCTTCGACGGTCTCGATGGAATCGATGTCGAGATGATTGGTCGGCTCGTCGAGAATGAGAAGCGAAGGCGGCTTTTCGCCGCCGAGGACGCAGGCGAGGCCGGCCCTCAACATCTGGCCGCCGCTCAGACTGGAGACGGTCTGCAACGCTGCATCGGCACGGAACATGAAATGGGCGAGCGCTGCGCGGCAGGCGTTTTCGTTCTCACCGGGATTGATGCGCCGGAAATTGTCGCGGATCGAAAGCCGGGGATCGAGCAGCGTGACCTGCTGATCGAGCATTGCGAAATCGGTCATGACCTTGAGGCTGCCCGACCAAGGGCGCATGCGGCCAGCGACGAGTTCGAGCAGGGTCGTCTTGCCAGACCCGTTCGGTCCGGTCACGGCCAAGCGCTCCGGACCCGTTATCGTCAGTGACAAGCTTTCGATGATCGGCCGGCCCGGCTCGTAGCCGGCACGGATCACATCGGCCTTCAGGATAGTCTTGCCGGGCGGCAGGCCAGTCGACGGAAGGACAACAGTAAAGGGCTGGAGAATTTCGATGCGCTCGCGGGCGGAGGCCGCGTCCTTGCGAGCCTGTTCCCGCCGACGTTCGGCCAGTCTCGCATTGGCACCGCCCGTATCCTCGCTTCGGTTCTTCTGGCCATTCAGCAGGATGCGGGGCATATCACCCTTGGCGCGTTTGCGGCGGCCCGCGGCGTCCTTCCTCGCCTTGCGCTCGGTCGCGGCCTGCGCGCGGAACTCGAGCTCTTCGAGCCGCCGCTCGGCATGGGAAAGGTCGTGCCGCGCCGCCTCAAGCTCGATCGATTTGCGTTCGCGATAATGGCTCCAGTTGCCACCATATCGGGTGGCGCCAAGCGAGGTGATCTCGACGATGGCGTCCATCGTGTCGAGCAGATTGCGATCATGGCTGACGACCACGGCGCCCCGGCGCCAATTCTGGAGCAGCTCGGTTACCGCGGCGCGTCCGTCCCGATCGAGATTGTTCGTGGGCTCGTCGAGCAGGATGAAATCCGGTTCGGCCAGGACCAGCGCGGCCAGTGCGGCACGCGTTCGTTGCCCGCCGGAAAGCGCAGCCAAAGGCGCGCCCGGCAGTACGTCCAGACCGACGCTGGCAAGGGCGGCCGCAATACGCGCCTCGAGGGTCCAGTCGGCGGCGGCCAGCTCCTCGATGCTGGCCCGCCCGTCTTCCGCCCGCCGGAGCAGTTGCAGAGCCCCGGTGACGCCAAGGAGATCGGAGACTGCCTGTCCGGGCGCGCCCCGGACTGTCTGGTGAAGGACGCCCAGCGTGCCATTGACCGAGATCCTGCCGGCCTGAGGCGGCAGGTCGCCCGCGATCAGCTTGAGCAGTGTCGTCTTCCCGACGCCGTTTCGCCCCACCAGCCCGGTTCGGATGGTGTCGAAGCTCAGGTCGAGATTGGAGAAAAGGGCTCGGCCGTCAGGCGTGGCGAAGGTGATGTTCGAAAGCGAGAGGGTAGCGGGCATGTGCAGGGACTTCCTTCCAGGCAAGGCGAGTTGGCGTTGCTGAAAGGTGGAAATCCATTGCGGCCCTTCCCATTATCGTTTCGACCGCCGTCACATAGTCCCATCGATCGAGCCGATCAAGACCCTCGACAGGGAATAGACTATCGTCCCGCCGCGTAGGCCTGCATCAGGCGCGGCGTGGCGGCGGCATGGAGCAGTCCCTCCGCATCGCGGCTCGCGGCGACCAGCCGGCCGATCGTCCAGCGCGGCGCCACTTCCAGCCTGTGCCCGCGGGCCCGCAGGTCGGATATGACCTCTTCTCCGAAGTTCTCCTCGACGGCCAAATGGCCAGGCTTCTGTTGCCGTGGGTAGAAGGAGTTCGGAAAATGGGCCGTGTGCGACATCGGCGTGTCGATCGCCTGCTGAAGGTTGAGGCCGTGGTGCACATGACGCAGGAAAAGCTGCAACTGCCATTGCTCCTGCTGGTCGCCGCCAGGCGAGCCGAACACCATGTAGGGCCGCCCCTCCTTGTGCACGAGGGTGGGCGTGAGCGTGGTGCGGGGAAGCTTTCCCGGCGCGAGGCTTGCCGGAAGGTCTGGTTCCAGCCAGTACATCTGGGCGCGGCTGTTCAGCATGAAACCGAGCTCCGGAATGACCGGCGAGGACTGGAGCCACCCTCCCGACGGCATTGCGGCGACCATATTGCCATGCCGGTCCACCGCATCCACATGGACGGTATCGCCTCGCCGCGCCGAGCGCATGTCGGCCAGGGTGGGTTCGTTGGAGGCGGCATCGGGATCGGCCACAGCCGACAGGCGGGACAGCGCGTCCTTCATGCGGTTGATCTGATCCCCGTAGCCGGGAATGGCTCCCGGACGCAGCTCCAATGACGCCCTTTCCCCGATCAGTTGCCGACGTTGATCGTTATAGGCGTCGGACAGCAGCACCTCGATTGGCACGTCGACGAAGGCAGGATCGCCGTAATAGAACTCGCGATCGGCGAAGGCGAGCTTCATCGCCTCGGTGAGCGCATGGATGAATTCGGCGCTGGACGGCCCCATCGCGTCGATGTCGACTCCCTTCAGTAGCGCCAGCGTTTGCAGGAAGACGGGCCCCTGGCCCCACGGTCGGGTCTTGTGGACCAGATAGCCGTGATAGTCATAGGTCTGGGCAGCATCGTAGGTGGCCGACCAGCCGGCCATATCCTGGCCGGTGATGACACCGCGATGGCGTTGTCCGGATTCGTCCATCACATAGGCTCCCCGAACGAACCGTTCGATCTCCTCGGCGACAAAGCCTCGATAGAAGCACTCGCGCGCCTTGTCGATCCTGGCTTCTCGGTTGCCGCGCACGGACTCGGATTCTTTGGTTATGCGCTTCCAGGTGGCCGCGAGCTGGGGGTTGCGGAAAAGCTTGTTGGGCGAGGGCGGCTGGCCGCCGGGCAGGAAGAGGGCCGCCGAGGTCGGCCATTCCTTCGAGAAGAAATCGGCGAGGCCGGAGATAATGTTGGCAACGCGCGGTAGGAGAGGGTGGCCGTTCAGCGCATAATCGATTGCTGGCGCCAGTATTTCGGAAAGCTCCATCGTGCCGTGGTCGCGCAGGAGCAGCATCCATGCGTCGAAGGCTCCGGGAATGACCGTTGCCAGAAGCCCGTTGCCGGGGATCATCTCGAGACCTTGGGAGCGATAATGCGCGATGGTCGCGCCCGCCGGCGCCGTTCCCTGGCCGCACAGAACCTCGGTTTTCCCTGTTCTGGCCGAATGGAAGACGATCGGAACCTCGCCGCCGGGCCCGACAAGATGCGGCTCGACCACCTGGAGGACGAAGCCCGACGCCACGGCGGCGTCGAACGCGTTGCCGCCGAGCTCGAGCATGCGCATGCCTGCCGCCGTGGCCAGCCAGTGTGTGGAGGTGACCACCCCGAATGTGCCGAGGATCTCCGGTCGCGTCGTGAACATGGTCATGTCCTTTCGGCGGATTGTGTCCGCTTTGCGGAGTTTGAGCTCAGTCGAAAAGATCGACAAGGAAGCGCGCGCAGACGAAAAGCAGGAAGATGCCGAAAGCGATTTCGAGCTGCCGCCTCGACAAAGTATGGGCAAGCTTGGCGCCGAGCGGCGCAGCCAGGGTGCTGGTCGGGATGAAGGCAGCCAGGCCGAGAATCGATACGTAGCCGAGCGCCAGCGGCGGCTGCAGGGCCGAGACGTCCGGGAATTCCGCTGCTCGCGGCCAACCGGCATAAATATAGCCCAAAGTTCCGGGAACTGAGATCAGGATACCGAGCCCCGACGAGGTCGCCACCGCCTGGTGGATGGGGCGGCCATAGAAGGTCATGAATAGGCTGGAGAGCTGGCCGCCGCCTATGCCCATCAACGCCGAGAGAATGCCGATGATCCACCCATAAAAGATCATAAGGGCGCGACCGGGCATGCTGGTGCCGAAGTTCCAGCTATCCTTGCCCAGAAGTAGCCGCAGGGCCGACACGCCGGCGACGCCCACGAAGACGGCCTTGAACAGCTCCGCGGGAGCATAGCGTGCAATGACGCTGCCGACGAGCACGCCGACCACCACCGGCACAGCCCAAATCTTGAGGATCGACATATCCACGGCGCCTTTTGCACGATGAGCCAGGAACGAGCGGATGGATGTCGGAATGATGACGGCCAGGGACGTGCCCACGCAAAGCGGCATTCTCACCTGTTCGGGAACATCCAGGTAGGTGAAAAGCTCGTAGAGCACCGGCACGGCGAGCGCCCCGCCGCCCACTCCGAAGACGCCGGCAAGGAGGCCCGTCAGGCCGCCGGCAATGAGCAGCGCCAATGTCAGCCAGGCGAGGTCGAAAAGCGGAATTCCAAACATATCGAGAGCCGTCCGTCGGGAGGATTCACGTAGCAGTATTCGCGAAGCAGGCGTCCGAATCCGCCTCTGCGGTCCTTGATACCTGCGAGACGAAGGCGATGCCACCAGCTTGCCTGGTCGCGGCCGATCACCAGAGCGCTCCGCAGCTGATGAGGATCGCATCCGCACGGTTCACTGACTTGGCGAGCTCGGCAAGAGAATAGGGCGAAACGTGGTTCATGTCGGCGTCGGTCAGCAGATCCTGACCCGCCATTTTTACGACATCGAAAACCCGACCCCGCGGAACTAGCGGCGTCAACGGCGTTGATTTCGGCAGTGTACGCGGTCCCCAGGTCAATGCGTCTCGCGCCAAGTGAGTCAGCAAGGCCGGCGATGCAGATGAAGCCGATGCGGGCCCGCCTCGGGCCCCCGATCGAAACGGGCGCTGAAAGGCACTCTCGTCATTCCGTCATACCAACGGCATCGAAGCACTGACGGATGCTCGTCGCAGCCTCGACGAAGATGGGATCGCCCACCATCGCATAGCTGCGCGGCCGCGGCAGGTCCACATCGATCACGGTTGCGATGCGTCCCGGCCGTTTGCTCATCACGACGATCCGGTCCGACAGGAACACGGCTTCGGAGATCGAATGTGTGATGAACATCACGGTCTTGCGGCTTTCCAACCAGACGCGCTGCAGTTCGAGGTTCATCGTTTCTCGTGTCATGGCGTCCAGGGCGCCGAAGGGCTCGTCCATGAGCAGGATCTTTGGATCGTGGATCAGCGCGCGACAGAGAGCCACGCGTTGCTGCATTCCTCCGGAAAGTTGGTGTGGCAGAGCCTTCTCGAAACCGGAGAGCCCGGTGAGCTCGATCAGTTCCTTGAGCCTTCCCCTGTACCCCTCGATCGTCTTGCCCCGCATTTCGAGCTGGAGAACGATGTTGTCCACCACGCTGCGCCAGGGCAGCAGCGTGGCTTTTTGAAAGACGATTCCGACGTCGGGATGCGGCTTCTCGACGGTCTCGCCGGCGATCTTCACCGCCCCCGTGGTGGGCGGAACCAGCCCGGCCACGGCTCGCATCAAAGTGCTTTTGCCGCAGCCGGACGGGCCGAGCACCGACAGGAACTCTCCCTCCGGGATAATGAGGTCGACCATTTCGAGAGCCTGGAGAGATCCGAAGCGTTGCGTGACGCCTTCGACGTCGATGGCGTTCTTCGAATGATCCCGGCGCCGATCCACGGCTTTGGCAGGGATGGTGTCGGCGCTTGGCATGGCTTACTCGGGAATCAACGCGTTGGTGTAGAGCTTGTCGAGCGCAATCGGGTCGCTCATCTGCTTGGACTGCACGAACTGATCGACCATGGCCCGCCAGTCCTTCTCGGACATCTTGCCGAATGGCATGCCTTGCGTATTGGGGGTGGATGTCGCTTCCATCGACAGCTCGAGCTGGCGCACGAGGAGGTCGCGGTTGCGAGACTGTTCAGGGCGCAGCTTTATCAGCGCGTCGACCGCCGTAGCCGGCTCGGCTTTCGCGATCTCGAAGGCTTTCTGTGTTGCCGATACGAAGCGGCGGGCGAGATCGGCATTGGCCTTGAGCCATTCAGTGTTCGCTGCCACGCCACCTTCCAGTGCGCTCACCCCGAAATCCGCATAGTAGAAATAGCTGAGCTTGGCGCCTTGCGCTTCGAGCGGCGGCACGTGGAAATAGGTGACGCCGGTGATGGCGTCTGCCCGCTTCTGCAGGAACAGGGCCGTCTTGGCTCCGACCGCGGGCGAGATGACGTTGATCTTGGAGGCGTCTGAGCCCCCAATAGCTGCAAGCACCGGGAACATCTGGGCGGTCGACTCCGATTGGCTCATGCCGAGCACCTTGCCTTCGAGTTCTCGTGGTGATTTGACCGGCGCGTCCGCATGACTGATGATGACCATCGGCGAACGCTGATGCACGGCGAAAATGCCTTTGAGGGGCATGCCGCCGGCGATGCCCTTCACCATCGTGCCGTAGTCCATGAAGCCGATGGGGTCCGTTCCCTGGGCCACCAGCTTGGCCGTGTTGCTGGAACCGCTCCCTTCGCCGATCTGGAGATCGATGCCTTCGTCCTTGTAGAAGCCCCTGTCAATGCCGAGATAGAACGGGGCGTGTGTGCCGTAGATGCTGTAGTCGAGCCTCAGCCCCAGCCTTTCCTGCGCGATTGCCGACGTGCCGGCCACAACGGAGACAGCCAGCGCCGCGGCGGTCGTGAGAATGCGAAGTTTCATGGTTCCCTCTTTTCTGGTTTCATGGAGATGGTCGACCTCAGCTCGAGGCAGGCGCTTCCTCGCTGCGTACGCTGATATGCCAGGGGATCATCAGCCGCTCGGCGAACTCGACCGCGTAATAGAGCGCCAGCCCGATCACCATTAGCGCCACGAGCACTGCGAACAGCAGCGCCGTGTCGAGATTGGCGTTGGCCGACAGGAGCAGGTAGCCGAGTCCGCTTTCGGCTCCTACCCATTCGCCGACGACGGCACCCACTGTGGCGAAGGCGATCGCGACCTTCAGACCGGAGAAGATCTGCGGCATCGCGAAGGGCAGCCTGATCTTGAGAAAGGTCTTGAGCGCGGAAGACTGCATGGACCGGGCGAGATCGTTGAGGTCGGAATCGACGGAACGCATCCCGGCGATCGTGCTGACGACGATCGGAAAGAATGCCACCGAGAAGGCGATAAGCACCTTCGGGAAGAGCCCGAGACCGAACCAGATGATGATCAGCGGTGCAATCGCGACCTTTGGAAAGGCCTGCGACACGACGAGCAGCGGCATGATCGCGCGCTCGAGCGTGCGCGACCAGACGAGCAGGATCCCGAGAGGGATGCCGATCACGATGCTCAGCAGAAAGCCGCCCAGCGTCTCTATCGTCGTGATCCAGGAATGATAGATCAGAAAGCTGAAATCGGCACCCAGCCGCTCAAGCACGGCCAGCGGCGGCGGCAGCAAATACGGCGGGATCGCGAACAGCGACACGGAAAGCTGCCACAAGACGATCGAGCAGAGGATTGCTGCCGAGGGATAGATCCAGTTTGCTCGCATGTCGGATTCCGAAACGCTGGTGCTTGCATTCGGCGGCGGCCGATGGGCCCGCCCCACGGGACGATCAGATGTCGATCTCGATGAGCTTGCGCGGATAGTGGGTCAGGACCTCGCAGCCGTCCTCCGTGACGGCGACGCTCTCGCTCGACATAAAGCAGAATTGCGGCATGAAGAGCGAGGGAACGAGATGAAAAGTCATCCCCGGCAGCAATCGGGTCGGGTCGTTGGGCTTCAGCGCCAGGAAGCGTCCTTCAGCCCAGTTGGGAGGAAAGCCGATACCGATGCCGTAGGCGGTGCGGTGATCGAAATAGCGTCCCAGTCCCGCTCTGTCGAACACGCCACGACAAGCGGCGTCGACGGCACCGGAGGTGACGCCAGGGCGAATGGCCTCGATGGCGCTGTCCAGCGCATCGATCACCACCTGGGCATAATGTTTGTGCTCTGGCGTGGCGGGACCGACAATGCAATTACGGGCGATCATCGCATGGTAACGGTTGATGTTGGCGGCTGCTTCAAGGAAGACCACATCGCCGCGTTTGACCTCACGGCGTTCCCACGTCGTGAAGCATACGCCGGTCGCCTTTCCGGTGGAGACAAGCGGAACACGGGTATATTCGCTGCCTGCGGTGGTGGCGCCGTAAAGCATTGCGGCAGCAAGGTCGTTCTCCGTGCACCCCGGACGGACTGCCTTCACCGCTGCGTCCAGTCCTGCGACTGCGGCCTTCGCGGCCTCACGCATGAAGGCCAGCTGTTCCGGCGACTTGATCGTCCGGGCCTCTTCGATGATGCCGCCCCAATCGGCGAAACGGCCAGGCAGCGCCGCCTCAAGGCGCTTGTAGGATTGCACGCTGAGATAGGTCGACGCCGTCTCCAGGCCGATAGGCCCGTTGCCGGGGACGCGTGCCTGGAGAAAGCCGGACAGGACATCGATCGGATCGGACGTGTCTTCGATCGCCACGAATTCCACGATATTGTCATTGGCCAGCGCGATGGCATGGTTGACCTGCCGAGACACCATGATGGGGCCGCCTTCCGGCAGCACCAGCGTGCATTGGAAGGTGAAGTAGCCGATCGAACGATAGCCCGTGAGCCAGTAGATGCTCTCAGGGTCGAACAGCGCTATCGCAGCCAGGCCGCGTGCACGGATGTCCGACTGGAGAAGTGCTAGGTTCGCCTGATAGACGCTGGCGGGAAAGGCCAGCTGCATGCGGGCATATTGGTCGGCCACGAAAAGCTCCAGCTAGTAGTTATCCGTGCAGGATTATCGCCGCCTGCCATAACTTCCAAATACCAATTCTTTGGTGCACTATAACCGTTTGGATATGGAACGGAGGGGGCACTTGAACATCCGAGAGATCGAAATCTTCCGGGCTGTCATGACGGAGGGTTCGGTATCGAGAGCCGCGCAACGGCTGATGATCTCCCAGCCCGCCGCCAGTAAGTACATCGCCCAATTGGAGCGACGGCTGAATCTGGCGCTATTCGCGCGCAACGGTGGCCGCCTTGCGCCGACCCCGGAGGGAACCGCACTCTACGATCAGGTCGAACGTCTGTTTCTCGGCCTGTCGCAGCTCGATCAGTTCATGAAGGATTTGAGCGGAGAGCGGCACGGCCATCTGACTGTCGCGTCGCTTCCGTTGCTGTCGCTGACGGCCATGCCGGAAATCGTGGCGAATTTCATGCGCGAGCGGCCATCCGTTTCCGTCGCGTTGCAAACGCGCAGCTCGGCTCGAATCGTGGAGTGGGTGGCTGCGCGGCAGGTCGATCTCGGCGTCTGCTTCTGCCTCTCGAAGCCACCGGGCATCAGGATCGAACCGCTCGTGGACCTGGAATTGTTCTGCGCGCTGCCGCCGGGCGACCCGCTGGAAAGCCGCGACATCATCGAAATCCAGGACCTGCAAGGCCGCGACCTCATCACCTACGATCACCTCGACCGCACCCAGTTCTGGCTGGAAGCGCTGCTGGAGCAGGAGAAGGTCTACGCGCGGCACCGGGTCCGGGTGTTCTGGACGTCGGTGGCGATGGAGCTTGTCATGCGCGGCGTTGGCATTGCGGTCGTCGATCGGCTGACCGCCTCGCGCGTTCCTGGCGGGGTGCAGCAGCTACGGCCCTTCCGGCAATCATTGTCGTTCAACCTCAATCTCGTGTGGCCCGAGCATTGGCCGGCCTCGGGCCTCGCACGATCGTTTGCGCAGGAGCTGCGAACATATCTTGCGGACGAACTGAGCCTGAAATCCCTCGATGCGTCTCGTCAGTGAACGGTGCCGATGTGGCGCAGCTTGTCGGGATTGCGCATGACGTAAATCGCGGTGATCTTGCCGTTCTCGATCTGCAATGCCGTCGTCTGGACGACGCCGCCCGGCTCGATTGTGACGAAGCCCGGCAATCCGTCGATGAAGGCGTAGCGCAGGATCCGTGACATGTTCTTGGCAAAGACACGCGACAGCAGAACGTGAAGTTCGATGACCTTCTCGTAGCCGACGACGGGCTCTGGAGCCGCCGTGGCCTTGCCGCCCCCGTCGGCGTAGACGGTCACGTCCGTCGCGAGAAGCGAGCGCAATTGCCCCATTTCGCCGCCGCGCGATGCCGCAAAGAACGCGGCAGCGATCTTCAGGCCCTGCTCCCTGGGAACATGGAAGCGTGGCCGCGCGGCGCGAATATGGGCTCTCGCCCGGCTGGCCAACTGGCGGCACGCGGCCGGTTCGCGCCCGATCGTCTCCGCAACTTCTTCGAAGCCTGCTCCGAAGACATCGTGGAGGAGAAAGGCCGCCCGCTCCAGCGGCGAAAGCCGCTCCAGCGCCATCATCAGCGGCAGGGTGATATCGTCGTCGATGCCATCCTGGTCGGTCTCGATGACCGGCTCCGGGAGCCAGGGGCCGACATAGGTCTCACGCCTGCGCCGTGCCGATTTCAACTGGTCGAGGCACAGGCGCGTCACGACGCGGCGCAGGAAGGCCTCAGGCTCCCGCACCGCCTCGCGATCAGTGCCGAGCCACCGTATGAAGGCATCCTGGACCACGTCCTCGGCATCGGCCACCGAGCCCAGCATCCGGTATGCGATGCGGGTCAAGCGGGGACGTAGCGGATCGAACGCCGCCACGGCGTCCTGGCTCGGCGCCGGCGTCATGCAGCTTGCCTCTTCGAGACCGGGTGAACGCCGCGGAACCCGACCTGTACGCGATTCCATCCGTTGATCGCCACGATGAGCAGCGTGAGCGTCACTTGCTCCTCCTCGCTGAACTGTTCCTTCAGAACAGCATAGACGTCGTCGGGTGCGCGTGTCTCTGACACCAGGGTGAGGGCTTCGGTCCAGGCAAGGGCCGCGCGTTCTCGCTGGCTATAGAGGGGCGATTCCCGCCAGGCGTCGAGCAGATAGAGGCGTTCCTCCGTCTCGCCTTTCCTTCTCGCCTCGGTGGTATGCATGTGAAGACAGAAGGCGCAGCCATTGATCTGCGAGGCGCGGATCTTCACGAGTTCCATAAGGCTCTCTTCAAGGCCGCTTTGCAGAATCGAATTTCCGAAGTCGAGCCAGGATTGCATCGGACCCGGGGCGGCAGCGAACGCATTCAGTCTTGGGGTCATGATCGTCTCCTTCATTGGTCTTACGACGACAAGACGAGATGGTCGCGCCCAATGTGACATGCCGTCCGATTTTCTTCTGGCCGCCGTCCGTTCTGGGCGGAGCGACTGGCCGTTCGGTAGGAACCCGATGGCGTGATTTGTCCCAACTTCGTCCCGAGACAGCATTTCTCGTTATCTCCGACGCGTTAGGATGGGCTACATTTCAAATGCAAGGAGATCAGGAAATGTCCGCCAATGAAGCCGCGCTGATTGTCGTGGATGTGCAGGAATCCTTTCGGCACCGCCCATATTACCGGGAAGAGGGCGTGCCCGCGTTCATCGAGCGTCAGCAGGCGCTTGTCGACGGCGCGAAGGCCGCCGGCATTCCCGTCGTGCAGATACTCCATGTCGAGGAGAGCGGTGCCTTCTCCGAGGCCTCGGGGCTGGTGAGGACGCTCGCGCCCCTGAAGATCGAGCCTGACGCAGTGTTCCGGAAACGCCGCCATAGCGCGCTCGTCGGCACCGGCCTCGATGTCTGGCTGACGGAGAACGGCATCCGCCGTATTATCGTTTCAGGCATCCGCACGGAGCAGTGCTGCGAGACCACCACACGTCACGCCTCAGATCTCGGCTATGTGGTGGACTATGTCGGCGAGGCTACCCTGACCTTCCCGATGACGGATGCGTCCGGTCGGGACTGGAGCGCCGCCGAGATCAGGACACGCACCGAACTTGTGCTGGCCGGCCGCTTCGCTCGGATCGCGACGGTGGAGGAAGCGCTTGCCGGGCCGTCCAGGAAAATAGCGGCGTGACGGTGCCGTCCGTCGAGATCCCGGTCTATGTCGTGGTGCCGCCGCGCGTGCTGCTGCTCGACGTGGCGGGTCCCATGGAAGTGCTGCGCAAGGCCAATCTCGAACAGGACGCCGTGCGGTTTATCGTGAACTATGTGGGCCCATCGTCCCGCGCCAGGAGTTCGATCGGGCTGGATATCGCCGGCGTAGCGCCTCTTCCGGAAGAACTCCCCGACGGGGCGCTGATCGTTGTCTCGGGTGCCGCCGACCTGCCGCTCGGCGGCACCGTGTGTCGCGAAGACGATGCGGCTCTCGAGGACGAGATCGTCGCCTGGCTGAAGCGCGCGATATGCCCCGGCATTCGGCTGGCGTCGATCTGCTCGGGCGCTCTCCTCGCCGCACGCGCCGGCCTACTCGATGGCTTCGAATGCACCACGCACCATGAAACGATAGCCGAACTGGCCCGCCTCGCGCCCGCCGCACGCATCCGCGAGAACAGGCTCTATGTCGAGGATGGCGAACGGCTGACAAGCGCCGGCATCACCGCGGGCATCGACTTGATGCTGCATGTCGTCGCCCGGCAGGCTGGCCATGCGACGGCCCTCGCCGTCGCCCGCTATCTCGTTGTCTATCTTCGCCGAGGCGGCGCCGACCCACAGATTTCGCCCTGGCTCGAAGGGCGAAATCACATACATCCGGCGATCCATCGGGTTCAGGACGCCGTGGCCGCCGATCCGGCACGCGACTGGTCCGTTGGAGCGCTCGCACGGGTGGCTGCCGCCAGCCCGCGCAACCTTTCGCGACTCTTCAACGAGCATGCGGGTATGAGCGTGACGGAATATGTCAATCGCATGCGCATAGCCCTGGCGCGCGAACTCGTTGCGCAGTCGCGCCTCGACATGGAGAGCGTGGCCGAACGCTCCGGCTTCGCATCGGCGCGCCAGTTCCGCCGTGCCTGGAACCGGCTCAACGACGTGCCGCCAAGTCGCTTCCGGGGCGACAGGGCCGCCTGATTGCGGCGCGAGATTTCTCTGGTCTCCGACGAAGCGCATGGATACATTAGGTTTGGCTAAGGTGGGGAGAGAAGATACGGCGCTCCAGGGCGTCTGGAAGCGGACCGACCGTCTCCGTATCACACACTTGGCAGGCTCGATCGGTGGGGAAAAGTGGCACGGCACTTTGAACTGCGTAACATGATCGCGGAAATGACCGAGGCGGTTCAGACTGCCGCATTGCAGCCCGCGCAATGGCAGGAGGTCGCCGATCGTCTGCCCCGCTGCATGCCGGGCACGAAGGTGGTCATGCAGGTCTGGGACGGCCTTTCTCCGCCGCTTCCCCTGATCTCGAGCGGCTGGAGCACCGCCACGATCCAGGCCTACAGCGCCTATTTTTGTGAGATCAATCCATGGCAGCCGGCCTGGCTCGAAATGCCGCCCATGCGTGCCTGTTGGGCTGACGACTATCTGCCGAATGCCGAGCTGAAGAAGACGGAATACTACGCCGACATGCTGCGACCGGAAGGAGAGGCGGACGGCGCCACGGGCATCAAGGTCGTTCAGGAGGACGGCCGCCTGGCGATGTTCGCCGTCCACTATGACAGGGGCAAGGGAGAGGACATGCATGCCGTTCTTGGGCCGCTGGTCCAAGGGTTGGCGAGTTCCATGCGGCAGGCGCTGGATGTCAACCGGGCGATCTATCGTTCGGCGCCTTCCCCGGGGCTCGGTGCAGACCTTCTCCATGCCTTGCTCCATCCGGCCTTCATCGTGGATCGGCACTGCCGGGTCCTTGCGGCCAATGCCAAGGCGCAAGAGTTGTTTTTGGATGGTGATCTGTACATTGGCGTGCGGGATCTGCTTCGTTTCGCCGACGTCAGGACCGACAAGGCCTTCGCCGAAAAGGTTCGTCTCCTCTGCGGCGCTGGGCCGGATACGCCGGCTTCGATCGAGGATCTCTCGCTGACGCTTCAGCGAGGCAGCTTCTCCATGTCCATCATGCCAGTGGCCCAGAATCTGCGGTCGATGGCGCTGAGCGGCGTTTTGCCGATGTTCCTTCCTGAGGTGGTGGCGCTGGTGGTTCTGCGGCCCCGCTCCGAAGCCACATCTGGAGATGGTCTCCGGACCCGTTATGGCTTGACAAAGTCCGAGGCACGTTTGGCGGCCGCGTTGCCGAACGGCGGCAGGCTGCTCGACGTCGCAAGCCGATTGGGCATCTCCTACGAAACAGCGCGCACGCAGCTGCGGGCGGTGTTCGTCAAGACTGGCGTCAACCGGCAATCCGAGCTGGTGGCACTGGTTCTCAAGCAGGGGCGCTCGCTCTGAGCGAGATGGGGAATTAGGCCCCTTGACACTCCTGATGCCGACCCCAGATCGATAGCGGCGGTCGCTCCCGCCGATGCGAGAAGCCCGCCCTACTCATGTTCCGGCTCCGGTGTCGGGGTATGGCCATGCAATTCGCAGTCCTTCCCCAAATCGTGCAATCGGCCTGGGATGGCCAGCCTCCGTCCGGGCGCGGGACATGCCCTTGCAGACAATGTGAAGGAGAAATGCGATGAGCGTTCGTGATCTCATGCCGTGGGCGCGCACGGGCAGCCAGTCTCCCGGCACCTACCGCGATCCGTTCATGAACTTGCACCGGGAGATGAACCGCCTTTTCGACGAGGCCTTCCGCGGCGCCGGTCTCCCCGGCTTCGGCAGGTTTTCGGGTGAAGGTGGAGGTTGGCCAAGCCTGGAAGTTGCCGAGACGGACAAGGAAATCCGCGTCACGGCGGAAGTGCCCGGCATGGAGGAAAAAGACATCGAGCTGTTGCTCGAGGAGGGAGTGCTCACCCTGAAAGGCGAAAAGCGTTCAGAAAGCGAGGACAAGGAGCGCCAGTTCTCCGAAAGGACCTATGGCCGTTTCGAACGTCGCATACCGCTTCATGCCGAGATCGCCGAAGACAAGGTGAAGGCTTCCTTCAAGAACGGCCTCCTGACGGTCACCTTGCCTAAGAGCGAGCGCGCCCAGACCAAGAGCAAGCGGATTGCGATCGAAGGCAGCTGAGATCGAAGGCGCGTGAGCAGTTCTGTCGGCTCCGAGGTGATCCTGCCTGATCGCCTCGGGAACCTTGTGCCTTTTCCTTCGGGACTTCAGCACAAAATGAAGCCGCCGGCTCGCCAGGCACAACGACCGGCGCAACGTTATCATCCCATCGGGTGAGGGTGCATTCCACCCTTTGGTGTCGTTTGTAGAACACTGAAAACTGCCACTATCGGACGGTGCCGAGCAGTGCGCGCAATGCTCGCGCGATCGCGGGGGTGACCAAATGCGGGGAGGTCCTTGCTGTCCCGAACTTGTGTTCGTTGGTCCGGCCGCGACGAACCCGCGACCGTCCTCCGATAAGCCTCTGAGGCACATTGGGCGAACTCTCGGTGCCAGGGGAAAGCTCGATGCGATCCATGTGATCGCTCACGGCGAGGCCGGTGCGACGAACCTTGCCTCGGGCACCATGTTCTCATCAGCGACCGACAATTTCTTCAATACCGATTTCTCGAAGCAGGAACTCACGGCGCCTTCGAGCGTCCTGAGCGCCGAAAACGCTGTTTTCGCCCACGAGCCGAGCGACGCATTCCCTGCGAGTAGCCTCGCCGTGACGAACGACTACGCCGACATGGCGTTCAGGCGGGGACTGGTGGGCTAGGATGGAACCGCGGGCTGAAAGCGATAGCCGGTTGCCTGTGACGGTGCTCACAGGGTTCCTCGGCGCCGGCAAGACGACGCTGCTGAACCAGGTCCTTCGCAACCGCGAAGGTCGGCGCGTCGCCGTCATCGTCAATGATATGAGCGAGGTCAATATCGACGCCGATCTCGTTCGGGATGGCGGCGCCGACCTCTCGCGAACCAACGAAACGCTGGTCGAGCTCACCAATGGCTGCATTTGCTGCACCCTCAGGGACGACCTGCTGGGCGAAGTGCGTCGGCTGGCGGCCGAGCGACGTTTCGACTACCTGCTGATCGAAGGCACCGGCATAGCGGAGCCGCTGCCCATCGCGGCGACGTTTTCCTTCCGCGACGCCACAGGTGCCGCGCTTTGCGACATCGCCAGGCTTGATACGATGGTGTCGGTCGTGGATGCAGCCAACCTGCTGTCCGACTACTCGAGCCGGGATCTTCTCAGGGACCGTGGCGAGACGAGGGACGGGAACGACGAGCGCACGCTGGCCGATCTTCTCGTGGAGCAGATCGAATTCGCCGACGCGGTGGTGATCAACAAGATCTCCGAGGTGGACGACGAAACCCGTCTCGAGTTGCGACGCGTGGTGACGGCACTGAATCCCGACGCACGGATTTGGGAGACGGACTTCGGAGATCTGCCGCTCGCGGCCATTCTCGACACGGGCCTTTTCGACGCAGTCAGGGCGGCACGTCACCCGCTGTGGCACAAGGAGCTCTACGGCTCTGCGGCGCACGTGCCAGAGACGGAGGAATACGGAATCGAGAGCTTCGTCTACCGAGCGCGGCGTCCGTTCGACCCGGCCCGCTTCCATGATTTCCTGCGACGGGAATGGCCCGGCCTTATTCGTGCCAAGGGCCATTTCTGGCTGGCAACCCGGCCGGAATGGGTAGGACTTCTTTCGATAGCCGGCGTCCAGCGCCGGGTCGATCCCAAGGCCTTCTGGTGGGCGGTCGTGCCGAAGGAGCGGTGGCCTCGGCATACCCAATTTCACCAGTTGCTGGAGCGGCATTGGCACCCGGTGTGGGGCGATCGCCGCCAGGAACTGGTTTTCATCGGAACAGGCCTTGCCCGGGACGCGATCCGGGCGGCGCTTGACGGCTGCCTGGTCGGGAGCGAAGCAGGATACGATTTCCAGATTGCCCGCGACCTCCGCGATCCGTTTCCGCCATGGCGGCCGGCCCATGCCGCATGAGCAGAATCGAAATCCCGATCCATAAGCAACCCGGGGAGATTGAGATGGGTAGCGAACTCTATGCCGACGGGATCACCGAGATCACTGTCACCAATGCCATCGTCAGGATCGATCTAATGAGCCTGTCCGCGACGGAAAAAGACGAGAATGGAAATCCGAAGGCCGCCTTCAGGCAGCGCATCATCATGCCGGTCGATGCTTTCGCCAACGCCGTCGAGCTTATGCAGAAGGCCCTTGGCGGCCTTGTCGAATCAGGCGCTATCCGGCGCGTGTCCGACGTCCAGGCCATGCCGCGTGGAAATACAGCTGCGGAGCAGCCCGAGCGGGCTCAGCAGGCCGTTCCGCCAAAGACCAACATGTCGCCGAACTTCAATTGACAGCCGGGACGGGCGGGCGCTGACAAGCAGGCGTCCGCCTGCCGCCGCAAACTGAGCGGCGCACCGGACTGCCGGTACCGCTGCTTATGGAAGATGCGAAGGATGCAGCCCAACCCGCATACGAATCTTCAATGCCTTGCCCTGGTTGCCCGTCACCACGGAGTCGACCTGTCGCCGGAACGCCTCATGCACGACTACGCGATCGGCGAGGCGCCTGTCCCCACGAGACAGCTCTTGCGCATGGCCAAGGATGCCGGGCTGCGGGCGCGCCACACCTTTCTGGCGTGGTCGGCGCTGATGCAGTTGGGGGATGCCTATCCCGTGCTCGCCGAGCTCGAGAACGGGAACTGGGTGATAATCGCCGGCTTCGTCAGCGGCGAACAGGATATGGTCAGGGTGCTCGACCCGCTGGCGGAGAGGGCGGAAATCCTGCTGCTCAGCGAGCAGCAATTCACCGGCAGTTGGGGCGGTTCGGTGGTCCTGTTGAAGCGGAGCTTTCGGCTTTCAGACGATGACCAGCCGTTCGGCTTCCGGTGGTTCGTGCCCGAACTCTTTCGCCAGCGCGGCCTCTTCGGCGACGTCGCTCTTGCAGCTTTCGTGCTTTACGGATTGGGGCTTCTCACACCGATCTTCTTCCAGCTCGTCATCGACAAGGTGCTTGTACACCAGAGCTATGCGACACTGACGGTGCTCACCATCGGTATTGCCGTCGCCCTCGTCTTCGATGCCGCCTTCTCGTTCCTGAGGCGGTATCTCCTGCTCTATGCCACGAACCGGATCGACATCAGGGTGGCGACCCGAACCTTCGGGCATCTGTTGAATCTGCCGATCGCCCTTTTCGATCAGGCATCGGCCGGCGTGCTGGTCAAGCACATGCAGCAGACCGGCCGCATACGGGAATTCCTGACAGGTCGGCTTTTCCTGACGCTGCTCGACGGCCTGTCGCTCCTGGTCTTCGTACCGATCCTTCTCCTCTACAGCGTCAAGCTGACCCTGGTGGTGCTCGGTTTCGCCGCCCTTGTCGGGCTTGTCGTCATGCTCCTGGTCGGACCGTTCCAGCGGCGCCTCCAGGCGCTCTATCAGGCGGAAGGCGAGCGCCAGGCGCTTCTTGTGGAGACCATCCACGGAATGCAGACGGTCAAGTCGCTGGCGCTCGAGCCGCGCCAGCGCCGCGTCTGGGACGATCAATCGGCCCAATCGATCTCGGTGCGTTTCCGGGTCGAGAAGATCTCGACCTTCGCCCAATCGCTGACAGGGTTGCTGGAGAAGCTGATGAGCGTCGCCATTGTCGGCCTTGGCGCACTCGACGTCTTCGATGGCGCGATGACGATCGGCGCGCTCGTCGCTTTCAACATGCTGGCCGGCCGGGTGTCCGGGCCGCTCGTGCAGATCGTCACCATGGTGCATGAGTATCAGGAGGTCGCGTTGTCTGTTCGCATGCTCGGCGAGGTCATGAACGAGCGGCCGGAGCAGCACGGCCGTGCCCGTGGCCTCAGGCCGGAACTCCGGGGCCATATCGAATTCGACAAGGTGTCGTTCCGCTATGCACCGGACGTGCCCCCGGCGCTCGACGATGTCTCCTTCACTGTTCCCGCAGGATCCGTCTTCGGGCTCGTCGGCAAGAGCGGTTCAGGCAAGACCACCGTGACCCGCCTCGTCCAGGGGCTCTATCCTATCCAGCAGGGTCTGATCCGCATCGACGGACACGACAGCCGCGAAGTCGATCTTGTCCATCTGAGGAAGAGCATCGGCGTCGTGCTGCAGGACAGCTTTCTTTTCCGCGGGACCGTGCGCGAGAATATCGCCGCGGCGAAGCCGGACGCTTCGCTCGAGGAGATCGCCATGGCCGCGCGCGTCGCCGGCGCCGAGGAGTTCATCGAGCGGCTGCCGCGCGGCTTCGACACCATGCTGGACGAAAACGCTTCCAACCTGTCCGGCGGACAGAGGCAACGCCTGGCCATTGCCCGCGCCCTGATCACCAATCCGCGCCTGCTGATCTTCGACGAGGCGACCAGTGCGCTCGACCCCGACAGCGAGGCGATCATCCGCCAGAACCTTGCCCAGATCGCCAGGGGCCGGACCGTCATCATCGTTTCGCATCGCCTCTCCACGCTGGTGGATGCCGACGCGATCCTGGTCATCGACAGAGGCAAGGTGGCCGATATCGGCCGCCACGATCAGCTCGTGTCGCGGTGCATGACCTATCGTCACCTCTGGGCCCAGCAGAACAGGCAGGCGGCATGACGACCGATACCGAGGTGCCGAACGAAAACCTGCCCGTGCCGGCACGCGCGCGCGAACGCGAGATACTGCGCAAGGCTCCTCTTCCACCCGTGATCGCGGAGTTCCATCCCGATGCAGTGGAGCTGGAGGAGCGTGTCCCACCGAGGACTGCCCGGCTCACCCTTTATGGCGTAACCGCCCTGATCGCAGCAGCGCTGCTATGGGCGTCCCTTTCCTCGATCGACGAGATCGTGGTGGCGCCGGGCAAGCTTATCACGACGCAGCCGACCATCATCGTCCAGCCGCTCGAAACTTCGATCATACGCTCGATCGATGTCGCGGCGGGCGACGTCGTGAAGGCCGGCCAGACGCTTGCGACGCTCGACGCCACGTTCAGCCAGTCGGATGTCGAGCAGCAGCGCGTGAGATTTGCAGCGCTCGAGGCTCAGGTCAAACGAATGGATGCCGAGCTCGCGGGCACCGACTATGCCGCGATCGCAGGCGGTTCCCGCGACGAACAGCTCCAGTTGCAGCTGTTCGAGCAACGCCGAGCCTTCCGTCTCGCACAGCTCGCCAATTTCGATGAACAGATTGCGGGGCAGGCCGCGGCAATCGCTTCCGGCAAGGAAGAGCAGTCGATCCTCAAGAGCCGGCGCGAGGGGCTGGTCCAGATCGAGGCGGCGCGGGAGTCGCTTTACAAGAACGAGACGGGATCGCTGCTGACACTGCTCGGCTCGCGCGACGCTCGTCTCGAAGTGGAAGCCAATCTGGCGCAGCTGGAGGGAAAGGCAGTAGAGGCCGGACATGCCCTGGCCAAGCTCAAGGCAGACCGGCAGGCATTCATCGAGGATTTCCGGCGCGCCACGGTCGAGCAACTCGTCGAGGCGAAGAGCCAACGCGACACGGTTGGGGAAGAGCTGAAGAAGATGGAGCTGCGCCGCAACATGGTGGCGCTGACTGCCCCCGCCGATGCCGTCGTGCTCGAGCTTGCCCAGCGATCCATCGGATCCGTCGTCAAGGAGGCCGAGCCGATCGTGACGCTCGTGCCGCTGGATGTCCCCCTTGAGGCGGAAGTATCGATCACTGCGCGAGACATCGGGCGCGTGCAGAAAGAAGATGAGGTGCGCATCAAGTTCGACGCCTATCCCTTCCAGAAATACGGCACCGCATCGGGCTGGATACGCACGATCAGTCGCGATGCGTTCTCGCCGGAGGTCAAGGATGCCGCTGCCGGCGCAGCCCCGCTTCCCTTCTTCCGCGCTCGCGTGCGGCTCGGTGATACCAGATTGGCAGGCTGGGGAGGCCCCGTGCGGCTCCTTCCCGGCATGACAGTTTCCGCGGAGATCAAAGTCGGCCGCCGAACCGTGATCTCCTACTTCCTCTATCCGCTCATCCGTGGCCTCGATGACAGCATACGCGAACCCTGAAAGTTCGTGCGGGACCAACCCGCCGGCATGCATCACATGATGGTGTACTGGGGAGGAACGATGGCGAAAGTAATCTACAAATTGGCCCCCTTCGCGAAGAAGAGATGTTCACCCGCCGGTGAAAGTCTTGGCAAGGATTTCTGAAGGGATGCTCTGGTTGTCCCAGGGCCAATTCGATGGAAATCCAGTTGCCGTCGTGTGAACTCTTCCCATATTGTCGATCTGCGGATGAGACGTCCGATGCCCCTTCATCCGTGTTTACGCCCGACGGTGCCCAGAAGGCGAGGGGATCATGCCGATGTGTATGCAGTCGCTTTCCAAGCAATCGGCAAGATCGAAATTGCAGGGCTTGGCAATCCTGCGGGGCCAATTTGTTCAGCGTACCGCCGCCTTGGCAGTGGTTGCGCTTTCAGTGACGGTCGCTGACAGAGAAACCTTCGCTCAAACACCGCAGGGGCCGCTTCCCGTCGTGACCGTCGCGACCATTCAGGTGGAAGATGTCGCGCCTAAGGTTCAATTCATCGGGCGCGTCGAGGCCATCCAGCAGGTGGATGTACGCGCCAGGGTCGACGGGTTTCTGGATCAAGTCGCCTTCCGTGAGGGACAGGATGTTGCTGCCGGCGACCTGTTGTTCGTCATCGAACCGGATCAGTACGAGGCCTCGCTGAGCCAGGCAAAGGCCCAGCAGGCAAGTGCGGAGGCCAATCTGGCCAATGCACAGCTCACTCTCGACCGCAGACAGCAGCTTTACAACACCCGCACGGGCACGAAGGCCGACCTCGATCAGGCGACGGCCGATCGCGATGCCGCGGCGGCGTCGGTGCAGTCGGCGAAAGCCGCGGTACGCACTGCCGAGCTCAACCTCGGCTATACGCGCATCAGCTCGCCAATCGCGGGGAGGATCGGCAAAACCAACGTCACGGTCGGCAATGTCGTCGGGCCAAGCTCGGATGTGCTGGCAAGAGTGGTTCAGCTCGATCCCATCCGGGTCGTGTTTTCCGTGAGCGAGCGGGATTTCATCACCGTCGCCCAACAGCAGAACGGCGCGACGATCCAGCAGATCGACGCTGGCTTCGTGCCGACGCTGACCTTGCCCAATGCGACCGCATATCCGGGAGAGGGCAAGATCGAATTCGTCGGCAACGAGATCGATCCGGCGACCGGGACGGTTCCGGTCCGTGCGACTTTCGCCAATCCCGACAGGATGTTGCTGCCCGGCGGAACGCTCAGCGTCAGCGTGAGGCCCGCTGAAAGCAGGCGCATGCCCCTGGTCCCGATCCAGGCAGTCCAGCAAAGCCGGGATGGCAAGTTCGTCCTCGTCGTGGGCTCGGACAATCAGGTGGAGGAGCGTCCGATCAAGGCTACCCAACAGGTTGGCCAGAGCTGGGCTGTCGAGGACGGTCTCAAGGCCGGCGAGAGAGTGATCGTGGAGGGACTTCAGAAGGTACGACCCGGCGCTCAAGTCCAGACCGTGGCCGCAGTTCAACCCGCACAGTGACGGCATGTCGCCCCAGTTCTTCATCGACAGACCAAATTTCGCGATCGTCATCTCGGTCGTGATCGCTCTGGCGGGACTGCTGGCCCTCTGGGTCATTCCCGTTGCCCAGTACCCGGACATAACACCGCCGCAGGTCCAGGTTTCTGCCAGCTACGCCGGCGCGAGCGCTGAAGATGTCGCCAATGCAGTCGGCGCTCCTATCGAGGCCGAGGTCAACGGCGTCGACAACATGCTCTACATGGAATCGACCAGCTCCGGCAACGGCAGCTATTCGTTGTCGGTGAGCTTCGCCGTGGGGACGGATCCCGATTTGGCTGCGGTCAACGTGCAGAATCGCGCGTCTCTTGCCACTCCGCGCGTGCCCTCTGAAGTGACGCAACTCGGCATCTCGAGCAAGAAGCGATCGTCTTCGATCCTGCTCGGCGTCAATCTCTTCTCCCCGAACGGAACGCGCGACGCCATCTTCCTCAGCAACTACGCCACCATCAATATCCGTGATGCGCTGGCGAGGGTGGCCGGCGTCGGTGAGGCGACTGTCCTGGGCGCGCTCGACTACAGTATGCGCATTTGGATGAATCCAACCCGGATGAACGAGCTGGCCGTAACGGCCTCGGACATCGCCGCCGCGATCTCCCAGCAGAACGTGCTCGCTCCCGCGGGACAGATCGGGGGCGCGCCGATCGGCCCGGACCAGCAACAGCAGCTCACGATCATCGCCAGAGGACGTCTTCAGAGCCCCGCCGAATTCGAGAACATCATCATTCGCACGAATGAACAGGGCGCCGTCGTGCGCCTCCGGGATGTCGCTCGGGTCGAGCTGGGAGCGGACAGCTATGACACGCAGTCCAGGCTCGATGGAAAACCACAGGCCTTTGTGGTCGTCTATCAGTCCCCGGGCGCCAATGCGCTTCAGGTCTCCCAGGCCGTGCGCGCCGAACTTGACCGGCTGGCGCAGAGCTTTCCCTCCGACGTCGCGCACGCCATCATCTTCGATACGACCGATTTCGTCTCCGCCACGATCGATGAGATCGTTGCAACGCTGCTCATCACTTTCTTGCTGGTGGTTGCCGTCGTCTACCTGTTCCTGCAGGACTGGCGTGCGACGTTGGTTCCCACATTGACGATACCCGTCTCGTTGATCGGCGTGATGGCCATTCTTTATGCAATGGGCTACTCGGCCAATACGATCTCGCTCTTTGCCATTGTGCTTGCCATCACCCTGGTCGTCGACGATTCCATTGTCGTCGTCGAAAACGTGCAGCGCGTGATGGAGGAGAATCCCTCGCTATCCGCGCGGGAAGCCACCAAGACCGCAATGCAGCAGATCACCGGCGCGATCATCGCGACGACGCTGGTCCTGGCGGCGATCTTCGTTCCCGTCGCTTTCCTGGGGGGGATCACCGGGCAGCTCTACAGGCAGTTCTCGGTTACCATCGCGTTTTCCGTGATCCTGTCGGGCGTATGTGCGTTGACCTTGAGCCCGGCGCTCTGCGCGCTGATCCTGCGGCGCCCGCGTCACTACAGCCGTGGGCCTTTCGGGTGGTTCAACCGGCTGCTCGACGCCTCCCGCACGCGCTACGGCCTGGTGGTCGGATGGCTGGGGGCGCGCCTGACCCTACTGGCTGTACTGTTTCTGGTCGTGGGCGCAGCTGTCTATTTCGGGCTTACTCGGCTTCCGAGCGGCTTTCTGCCCGAGGAGGATCAAGGATACTTCTTCGTCAACATCCAGTTGCCGGATGCAGCCTCGCTCAATCGAACCGAAGCAGTGATCGATCAGGCCCGGAGCGTGTTGGAGGAGACGGAAGGCGTCGCGAACGTGATCTCGGTGGCTGGATTCAGCCTGCTGAGCGGCGCATCCTCTCCCAATGTCGGCATGGCGATAGCCGTTCTCGATTCGTGGGAAAAGCGCACGCGCCCTGAACAGACCGTCCAGGGCATGCTCGCCAGGATCATGCCCCGCTTCGCGGCGATCCCGTCCGCCAATGTCATAGCATTCAATCCGCCTTCGATCCCCGGCCTGGGTGCTGCGGGCGGGTTCGACATGCGGCTTCAAGGCCAGCAGGGGCAGACCCCGCAGGAGATCGCTGCCGCTTTGAACGCGCTGGTCTACGCAGCCAACCAGGCTCCCGAGATCGGCAGCGCATATAGCACGTTCTCGGCGAACGTGCCGCAGATCCGCGTCGATGTCGACCGCGCGAGGTCCGAACTGTTGAACGTGCCGATCAGCGACGTCTTCGCGACCCTTCAGGCACATCTCGGCTCGCAATACATCAACGACTTCAATCTCTATAGCCGCGTCTATCGCGTGAGGGTTCAGGACGACGCGCAATTCCGTGATAGACTCGATCGGATCGACCAGCTGTTTGTGCGCAGTTCCACTGGCGCGATGGTGCCTCTGCGCACCCTCGTCACCCTTTCGACGACGCTCGGGCCCCAGGTCGTCAACCGCTTCAATCTGTTTCCATCCGCTACCGTGAATGGTTCGGCGGCCCCGGGGGTCAGTTCCGGCCAGGCGCTTGCCGCCATGGAGCGTGTAGCGGCGAGCGAACTTCCGGAGGGCTTCGGAATCGCTTGGTCCGGCATGTCCTTCCAGGAGAAGCTGGTGAGTGGAGAAGCCTTGCTGGTCTATGCGCTGGCCCTGTTGTTTGCCTATCTGTTCCTGGTGGCCCAGTATGAAAGCTGGACAATCCCGCTTTCGGTAGTCTTCTCGGTCCTCTTCGCGGTCGCAGGCGCAGTGGCTTCGCTTTGGATCGCGCGGCTGGACAACAATATTTATGCGCAGATCGGCCTCGTTCTGCTCGTGGGGCTCGCGGCCAAGAATGCCATCCTGATCGTGGAGTTCGCAAAGGAGCAGCATGAGGCCGGACTGTCTGCCCATGACGCTGCCATCGCGGGAGCAAAGCAGCGGTTCCGACCGGTCTTGATGACAGCGCTTGCCTTCATCATCGGCGTGTTTCCGCTCGTGATCGCGACCGGCGCCGGCGCTGGAAGCCGACGGGCACTCGGCACCCCGGTGTGGGGAGGCATGCTGGCCGCGACCTTTGTCGGCATTATTTTCATTCCACCGCTTTACGTCTTCTTCCAGAGATCGCGGGAACTGCTGAGCGGAAACCGAAAACCGAAAGAAGGAGCGGCGGCAGAATAGAATCTCGACCGTTGGCGATCGCGAGGTAATCGCCGAACGGATGCGAGAATTCCTACTCGAAGACATGGTGGAGTCCACGGCTTATCGCGCGCGTTCACGCGGAGCACTTGGCGTGCCGCGTGCTGACAGATGCGGCTTTCGGGAATTTCGACGGGGTGTCAGGCTAGGAACCAGCCACTTCGAGATAGGAAGGATCAAAGCCGGCCAGCTGTGTGAGGGCCGGCTGGTTAAGGAACTCGACCGCACCGGCGCTGAAGAGCAGCAGCTCCTTCTCGCGAAGATAGCGGAGGATCCGATTGAAATGGATGCTTGTCAGGCCGAGCGCGTCGGCAAGGAGCTGCTGCGAAAGGGGGCAGTCGTATCCAAGAGCCGTGGCTGTTCCGGTTTCCTGAAGCCTGAAACCAAGCTCCAGCAGGAAATGCGCGGTACGGGCAAGCGCGCTGCGCCGGCCGAGGTTCGCAAGATGCTGTGCAATGATCGCCTCGTCGCGAGCGAAGCTCCACATGACCGCTTCGGCGAGCCGAGGCGACTGCCGCATGGCCGAAAGCAATTGCCCCCTGCCGATCTCCGAGACGATGCTATCCGTCAACGCCTCTATACTTTGATCCGAAGTCTGGAGAAAAAGACTGTTCAGTCCGACGATGTCGCCGGGGAGCTGGATATTGACGACCTGTCGTCCCCCATCCGGCAGCCGCTTATATGAACACATCCATCCGTCGTGGAGGATATAGGCAACGGGCGCGGAATGGCTTTCGTGAACCAATTCCTTGCGCTTACCGACAACATGCCGGGCGCTGCGGAACTCCGCCAGAATGGCCCTCTCCGTCAGGGTTGGCGCAAATCGGTCGAATCGTCTCGAGAATGCGTCCCTACCGATGCCCGCCAAATTTGTCCCCTTAGATACGAGTAGTGACATTCGTATTCGCTATAAAAACATATTTTGGTGTATGACGTTCCAGAGGCTTCCCGGTATTTCACGTCAAAGTGGAATGAATTATGGCCAATTCTGCTTGCCCTGCAACTTTCTTTATTGGTCGCTTTTTCAAAGCAATCTCGCGCCATCATCCCTTGCGATGGGCTCTCCGCCAAGCGGATCATAAGCGGCATATCGAAGTACGGGCGTCGAAATCCTCGTTCATCCCGCCGAGGGATACGATTGCCTGGACAGCTGAGGTCGATGGAGCCGGGCATGCCCGTGGGTCGACACATGACAGACAGAAAGTATAGGCTCGGCTCGGCCTGTAAGGAAATGGACGGAATGTTTTCGCGGTCCATATATCTTTGAGCGCATTTTCTCGCCGCCAAGCTGGATTGCATTGTTGTTGGTGTCGGGAAATCTGGAAAAATGTTACAGAGTGTAACAAGGAAGGAAACTTCTATTGGGATTGGCTCAATGAGAGTTCAATCATCGTCTTGATATATGATGGAATATCAGTCTTTTTTCCTATCGCGCTGTCACGACTTGCGATGCCTTTCAGTGAATTTGGAGATTTTTCCAAAGTGAAAGTGGATATTGTTGTGAGGGATTTGGGTATACAATAAGAGGATCGTTGGCTTGCTATGCCCCTCCCGCGCTTGGCGTCATGAATGAGTAGGGAGAAATTGACAACATACCTTCAATCGTATGAGCAATTGGTTTGAATCGGCCTGTGATTTACATCGAACATCGCAGTTCCTCATAAGAATTCTGACGGAACTGGCCCTTTGTAACTAAATTTATGGATTAGTTAACCCAAGTTAAACTCTTCGGCACCGGAGCGTGTATATTCGGTATGGCCGCGACCCAATCGCGGTGTCGGGTGGGCTATCCGTATCCTTTTGGCTGATGATGGTCGCAGTGTGACTATGACGGCGCGGGCTCGGGATTGACCCTATTCCGGCGATGGATGTGTTGGGGAGTAACGCCGGTCTGATGTATCGGGGCGATACATCGCGATTTCGACTGGTCCTTAGGGGTGAATCAACATGAATCCAGCAATCGCAGCAAATGGAAGCAATACAGCAATAAATCTGACCGTGCCGGTCGCAGCGGGAGGTGTCACGCGTCCTGCGGCCGTTCCCGAGGCGTCGTCACGCTCGAACCGTTCGTTGATCATTATTGATGGTCGTGCGCTCGACCGCGAGTGCCTGGCCCAAAGCATCACGGCCCATCGTGTCGGGATGCAGGTCCTGGCATTCGGCACGATCGACGAATGGAAGGTCAAGCGGGAAGAGTATCCCCCGCTTGCAGCGATCCTACTGAACATCGGTGGCAAGAAAGTCGCTGAACCGAGTGTTGCGGAGGAGATTCGGAAACTTTCCACCGACTTCGAGACGACGCCGGTGATTGTGCTCGCCGATACGGATGAACTGCCACAGATAATGAAGGCGCTGGAACTCGGCGCTCGTGGCTACATACCGTCGTCGGTGGGCATTGAAGTGTGTATCGAAGCTATCGGATTGGCGCTCGCGGGTGGGATTTTCGTGCCGGCCAGCAGCGTCTTCGCAATGCGTCAAGTCCTGGATACCGGTGGCACCGTGGCTCGTCCCATGGCGGGCATGTTCACGGCGCGGCAGGCGGAAGTGGTCGAAGCGTTGCGTCGCGGAAAGGCGAATAAGATCATCGCATATGAACTCAAGCTGCGCGAAAGCACGGTTAAGGTTCACATCCGCAACATCATGAAGAAGGTCAAAGCCACCAACAGGACAGAAGTGGCATATAAGATCAACGACCTATTCCCGATGGAGTATTCCGGGTCCTCAGCGGGGGCCAGGACGGCCGCTTGAACGGTTGCCGGGCGCCCTATCCAAGGAAACGGTGCCCGGACCTCAGGGCAAGAACGAACAGGGCCGCGGCACGTCCGCCGCGGCCCTGTTTCTTTCAAGTAGTCGCAGTCGCCTCGGGGAGGCGAGACGGACACCTCCTCACAGGCCCGTTCCTCTCAGGACGGTGAGCGGGGTCAAGAGCAGGATCCGCATATCTGTCGCAAAAGACATGGAGCCGGCATAACGTGTGTCGTACATGGCGCGTTCGGCGAAGGAGCAGCCGTTACGCTCGCTGACCTGCCAGAGGCCGGTCAGGCCGGGTCGCATGTCGAAATATGCATTGCCGGGATATTGGGGCCTCTGCTCGGGGCACATGGGTCGCGGGCCGACAAGGCTCATCTGGCCGAGAAAGACATTGAGTAGCTGCGGCAGTTCGTCGGCCGAGTATTTCCGCAGATAGTGGCCCAGCGCGGTGATGCGGGGATCGTTCTTGAGTTTCTGCGCCCGATCCCACTCCACGCGCGCGGCGGCATTTTCCATAAGATATTCCTGCAGGCGCTGGTCGGCATCCGGAACCATGGTCCTTAGCTTCCAGATGCTGAAGACCTTGCCGTCCTTTCCAAGTCTCGGCTGACGATAGAAGGCGCTGCCGCCGTCCATTCGGACCAGCAGGGCGAGGACTCCGACGATCGCAATGACAAAAGGCGCGGCGGCCAACGTCACCAGGATGTCGATCGCGCGTTTGACCGCGAGATACGCCGGTTTGGAGCGAACACCGCTTTCGGATGAGAGCGCATCGTCCGAAAGATGGTGATGGTATGCTCGGGAGTAATCATCCAGCATAAATGCCTCCGCCGATGGTATTAGTTGTCAAATTGAAAGGCTTTTATCGGATGATATTTCCTGACTTCTCGCGGTTTCGAATTTCGAAAGCGGAAATGATCTTGTATAAGTCAGAGAAATGCCCCGAAAGCTGTGGTACCTGCGGGAAATTTTCGGAAAATTAACCGTAATGATCAATAAATCCGCGATAGCTACTTAGTCCTAGGCGGGAAGAGCTATGCGGGGGGGGCTGAAGTGCTGCTGGGCAGCGGAGCCTGGTCCAAGCCCCACCGCGTGTCGCCCGCAAATCGGGTTCGGGCGAGACGCTTTAGGGATTTGTTGCCGAATTTTGGCGACGCCGACCGAATCCGGTCGCCTGCGAAATGCTTTGGTCGGTGCGCGCAATGCAGGCAGCCATATCGGGAAACATGGAGTGCGCCCGGATATGAGACCTGGCTATGCTGCCGCTCCGATCAACGCACGTCGCCCAAGAGTGTACAGGGGTTGAGCGTAGACGGGATGCTTAGGAATTGGGGGGGGTGGCATCGGTGGATGCCGCCAAGCGCTCTTGGAAGTTCCGGAAACGTGCCGCCGCCTCGGTCCGGTTGTGAGCGCCGAGCTTGCTGATGATGTTGTGCAGATGGATCTTGACCGTATGCTCCGATAGCCGGAATTCGGCGGCGATCGTCTTGTTCTGCATGCCGCGGGCGACCATTTCCAGAATCTGAATCTCCCGGGCGGTCAAGTCGGCTAAATCTGTATCGCGGCCACGATGGGTCGACCTGCCGCCGTAGGTGGGCAGGATGTTACGGTTGTCTCCGGTCCTCTCGGCAAAGGATCGGAACATCCGCGGCGGATAGTATTCGCCGCCGCACAGCATCAACCTGACCACGGAAAGCCAGGCGTCGAGCCCGAGATTCATCGGCAGGATCCCACGGATCAGTTGAGACCCCAGAATCTCCGGAAGCGAACAAACCGGCTTATGGTCATCCAGTTCGATGATCGCGGTCATTGCCTGCGGATGCAGCCTCGAGAGCACCTGAGAGGCCTCCTCCGCGGCCCGGAGCAGCGGGGCGTCGAGAAGTATCAGCGAAACGGGAACGGCGAAGCTGGTGCAGGTAGCTTCGACATTGGCGACCTGCTGAACGATCGTCCAGGGGAACTCCCGCCGAAGCGCGTGCAGCAACCGCTCCGAAATCGTTCCGGTCGACGCCGCCACGACGATTGCCCGCTGGGGCTCGCATTGCGGTTCCGGGTTTGCGTAGCTGTCGCCGATGCCCGCGCGATCCTGTTCGTCCCTATACATCAGCGGAGCCATGTCGATCACCTGAGTCTCGTAGGAGCCGGCATGTCGCCCGTACCCCGTAAGGCGTTTTTGTAACGTTGTCGGGAGCATAGCGGCGCGCCGCTGGTGCCGCGACGGGCCAATAGGGAGAGATGCGGGACTATGGCATGCGGCCGATCGGATTGTACCGGCGTTGCCACCTCATCCGAACGGACTAGACCGGATGGCGATGGATATCTGCAGGACCGCCGTCCGCATGACGAACCGGCGGCCGATGGGCAGGCTAGTGCATGCATTGTTCCCGTGCCTCGTGCAGCCGACCGGCAACGGGCGCATGTCCATGCCGGATGGCGAAAGCCGGTTCACCCTGGGAGGAGGTGCAGTTCACCTGCCTCCCCAATTTTGATGAAGCGAGCATAACGGCCTTCCACTTTCCAACATCCGCGCGAATCCGCACAGTGCTTGCCGACCGCCGGACCCTTGCCCGACTGTCAGGATCGAGTAGGCGGCAGGCCGGGGAGCGACACATGCCCTTGATAGGAAGGACTACCGCATTGAGGATTCGTCTGCTTATGGCAGCGGGCATGCTGGCCGCCTGCGGTTTCAGTTGGGCCTCCTCGACGGCGCTGGCGGATCGGATCGCGCCTCAGACGAAATTGCGCGTGAGCGTCATCCAGTGGATGCCCACCAAAGGCACATATGAGCGCTGGGACGCCCTCGGCGGCGAGTTCGAGGTTTCGCAATCGGGCGAGGTCGTTCTGCCTGTGATCGGCCCGGTGTCGGTCGGAGAACTCGATAGTGCAGGATTGGCGGCCGAAATCGCCAAGCGGCTCCAGGAAAAGCTGGTCCTTGTCGACAAGCCGGATACGACGGTCGAGATCCTCGAATATCCTCCGGTCTATGTGCTCGGCGCGGTGAAGGCCCCAGGCGAATACAAGTATCGGGCGGGCATGACGGTGCTACAGGCGCTGGCCCTCGGCGGCGGCTGGCCGGTCGCGGAAGAGGGACAATCCCAGCAGCAGATCCAACTCGTCGCCGAATTGCAGACGATGGATGCGGACATCATCCGGAGCATGGCCAGGATCGCTCGGCTGACAGCCGAAAGCGAAGGCGCGACGGAGATCCGGTTTCCCGTTGCCACGGCGAACGATCAGACGGCGAAGGAGATTTTCGCGCGGGAGAAGGTGATCTTCACGAACCGGGCAAGCGAGCTCGACAGGCAGACGAAGTCGCTGGCCGAGTTGCGGGAGCTGTTGAAGGCCGAGATCGATGTTTTGGCGGAGAAGATCAAGGCGGCCGATGCCAGCATCGCCTCGGCCGAGACCGAGCTTGCCAATGTCACCACGCTGGTCGAGAAGGGCATAGCAGTCGCCTCGCGCAAGTCGGATCTCGAACGCTCCCTTGCCGGCTACCGCACCGACCGTCTCGATCAGCTTACTGCCGTCATGAGGGCGCGCCAGGCAATCGCCGAGGCGACGAGGAATGCTGACGGGCTTCTGGACCGGCAGAAAACCGAAGTGGCGACCGCCCTGCAAGACGAGCAGGCCAAGCTCGCGACGCTCAAGCTGAAGCGCGAGGCCTCGCAGAAGATCCTGCTGGAAGCGCTCGCCGCAAGGTCGGGCGGAACAAAGGGCGACCTATCCTTCACCATCACGCGCAGGCTGGACGGCGAACCGACCGAGATTTCCGCCTCGGAGACGACGCCTCTGCAGCCCGGGGACGCAGTGACGGTCGCATCGTCCGTCGCACCTGCCGCGGCCGTCGACAGCAAGACGAAAACAACGGCGCTTTCCGAAGCCGGCCAATGATCAGCGCTCGCCTCGGTCCTCGACGGATGCGAAGCACCCACGCAACTCGCGAACCGCACAAAGGAAAGACATGAAGGGCATCATTCTTGCCGGCGGCAGCGGCACACGGCTCTACCCTCTCACCATTGCGGTGTCGAAACAGATCCTGCCGATCTACGACAAGCCGATGATCTACTATCCTTTGAGCGTGCTCATGCTCGCCGGTATCCGCGATATTCTCGTCATCTCGACGCCACGCGACCTGCCGTGCTTCGAGGCCCTTCTCGGGGACGGTTCGGAATTCGGGCTGAACCTGTCCTATGCCAAGCAGCCTCAGCCCAACGGCTTGGCTGAAGCCTTCATCATCGGCCGCGACTTCATCGGTTCGGACAGTGTCGCCATGGTGCTCGGCGACAATATTTTCTTCGGGCACGGATTGCCGAGACTGTGTCAGGAGGCGTCAGGCCGCGACGGGGCGACCGTGTTCGCCTATCATGTCGACGACCCCGAACGATATGGCGTCGTCACCTTCGACAAGGTCACCGGCAGGGCCGTTTCCATCGAAGAGAAGCCGACCGAGCCCAAGTCGAACTGGGCGGTCACGGGACTCTATTTCTACGACAACGACGTCGTGGACATCGCCGCCGCCACGAAGCCGTCGGCGCGAGGGGAATTGGAAATCACTGCCGTCAACAACGCTTATCTGATGCGCGGCAAGCTCAACGTCTGCCAGTTGGGCCGCGGTTACGCATGGCTCGACACCGGCACGTATGACAGCCTCTACGATGCCGCGTCGTTCGTCCGCACGGTCGAGCGGCGGCAGGGCGTCCAGATTGCATGCCCCGAGGAGATCGCCCTGGACATGGGATGGCTCGACGGCGAGCAGGTACTACGGCGCGCAGCAATGATGGGCAATACCGCCTACGCGGGTTATCTGCGCCGCATAGTGGGTGAACTGGCACCCGCGCTCCAGGCGGTCTCCGACATCCGGTCACAACGTATGACGGCGTGAGGTCGGTCATGAGGATCCTTGTTACCGGCGGGGCCGGCTTCATCGGATCGGCGCTCTGCCGCTACCTGGCTGGCGATCCTCGAAACCGGATCGTCAATCTCGACAAGCTGACCTATGCCGGCAATCTCGCGTCCTTGCGTCCTATCGAGAACCATACCAACTATCGCTTCGTCCGTGCCGATATCGCCGACGCCCAGCAGATACTCGCCATCTTGCGCGACGAGGAGATCGACCGGGTGATCCATCTCGCTGCCGAAAGCCACGTGGATCGCTCGATCGACGGGCCGGCCACCTTCATCGAGACCAATGTCGTGGGCACGTTTCGGCTTCTCGAGGCAGTCCTGGCCTATTGGCGCGGGCTGGATGCCGAGGCCAGGGAGAATTTCCGGTTCCACCACGTTTCGACAGACGAGGTCTTTGGTGATCTCCCCTTCGACGACAGCCTCTTCACCGAGGAAACCCCCTATGCGCCCTCGTCGCCCTACTCTGCCTCCAAGGCAGCTTCGGACCATCTCGTGCGGGCTTGGAACCATACGTTCGGCCTACCGGTGGTCCTTTCCAACTGCTCGAACAACTACGGTCCGTTTCATTTCCCGGAGAAGCTGATTCCCCTGTCGATCCTGAACGCGCTGGATGAAAGGCCCCTGCCCATTTACGGCAGGGGTGACAATATCCGCGACTGGCTCTACGTCGACGACCATGTCCGGGCGCTCGCTCTTATCGCGGAGCACGGCTCGGTGGGCGAAAGCTACAATATCGGCGGGCGAGCGGAGCGCACCAATCTCGCCGTTGTGCAAACAATCTGCGACTTGCTCGACGAGAAGGCGCCAAGGGGCAACGGGAGGTCTCATCGCGAGCTGATCACTTTCGTTCAGGATCGGCCCGGCCACGACCGCCGCTATGCGATGGACGCCTCGAAGCTCGAACGGGAGCTCCGCTGGTCGCCGAGCGAGAGCTTTGAGACGGGGCTTGCCAAGACCATCGACTGGTATCTCGCCAACAGATGGTGGTGGGAACCGATCCGTCAAGGAACCTATGCCGGCGAGCGGCTCGGCGGTTTGGCGGCGACCGGCACCGGCTGAGCAAAGAAATGGATGCCCGGACACAGACCGCCGAAGAGCCCGAAGGCGGGAAGTCTTACGCCCAGATCCTCAAGTCGACGGCGGTGATCGGCGGCTCGTCGGTCGTCAATATCGCCTTCGCGGCTGTGCGCAACAAGGCGATCGCCATTCTGCTCGGGCCCGATGGCGTCGGTCTCATGGGATTGTTCAACACGATCGCCGATCTCGCGCAGACGGTGGCGGGCCTGGGCGTGCAGGCAAGCGGGGTGCGCCAGGTCGCCGAAGCGGTGGGCAGCGGCGACGAGCAGCGGATCGCGCGGACTGGGATCGTGCTCGGACGGGTATCACTTGGGCTGGGGGCGCTCGGCGCGCTGCTTCTCGCAGCACTTTCCTTGCCGGTTGCGCAATTCACCTTCGGCGATCATGGACATGCCGCCGCCCTCGTGCTGCTTTCCCTGGCAGTTTTCCTCAAGCTTGTTTCAGCCGGGCAAACCGCACTGCTCCAGGGCCTCAGGCGGATTTCGGATCTGGCCTGGATCAATGTCGTCGGGGCAGTTGCCAGCACCGCTATAAGCATCCCGATAATCTACGTCTTCGGCGAGCGGGGTATCGTGCCGTCGCTCGTGGCCGTTGCGGCCGTGACGCTCGCGACATCATGGTGGTATCGCCGCAAGGTTCGCATGCCGAAGCCGGTGATGTCTTTCCGCCAGACACGGCGCGAGACGTCGATGCTTCTGAAACTCGGATTCGCTTTCATGGCGAGTGCCGTGCTGACCGCCGGCGCGGCCTATGCAATCCGGCTTATCGTCCTCCGGTTGGGCGGCTTCGAGGCCGCTGGCCTATACCAGGCCGCCTGGGCGCTGGGGGGGCTTTATGCAGGTTTCATCCTGCAAGCCATGGGCACTGACTTCTATCCACGCCTTACCGCTGTCTGCAACGACAATCGTGAGTGCAACCGCTTGGTAAACGAGCAAGCCCAGATCAGCCTCCTGCTGGCCGGTCCCGGGCTTCTGGCGACGCTCACGGCCGCGCCTCTCCTGATGGTGCTCTTCTATTCGTCGGCGTTCCATGCGGCTGCCGACCTGCTGCGCTGGATTTGCTTGGGCATGATGCTGCGCATTGCGTCCTGGCCGATGGGCTTCATCATCGTGGCCAAGGGAGCGCAGAAGATCTTCTTCTGGACCGAGGTCGCCGCCACGGTGGTCCATGTCGGATTGGCCTGGCTCCTGGTGAGCCTGCTCGGTCTGACCGGAGCAGGCATCGCTTTCTTCGGTCTCTATGTGTGGCACACGCTCCTGACATACTTGATCGCGCGGTACATGAGCGGGTTCCGATGGTCTTCCACGAATATAGGCCTCGGCGTTACTTTCCTTGCGGCATCCGCCGTGGTGTTCTCGGTGTTCTATCTTCTTCCCCTGATAGAGGCCGTTGTTCTCGGCGCCATGGTGTCGGTCGCCAGTGGGCTCTATTCACTCCGCATGCTGCTGAAGCTCGTCCCACGCGAGAGCCTGCCGCTCGGGCATCTGCTGCCGCAGTGGATATGAGCGCACCGGGAAGAGTTTCAGGCAAAAAAAGAGCCGCGCTTCCTTGGCGCGGCCCAAGCTCAAGACGTGGAGCCGTCAGGCCCGTGCGGCCGTGAGGGCGCGCCTGCCGAGGACGTCGTGCAGCCCGTCGATGACCGCCGAAAACTCCTCCGAGGTCATCTGCGTGTACAGCGGCAGGATGATCGAGCCGGACTGCGCGTCGACGCTGTTCTTGAGGCTCGACGCGCGGCGGAAGGAATTCGGATCGGCATAGGCGGCTTCGAGATGGATGTTCATGACGCCGCGTCGCGTGGAGATGCCACGATCGAGCAGCGCCTGCATCACCGAGCGCTGGTCAGCTGCCGCGGGAAGCCGCACGCAATAGCTCTGCCAGTTGCTGCGTGCCCAATAAGGCTCGACGGGGCTGGCGAGCCCCGGGATATCGGCGAGAGCATGCCTGTACTGCTCGGCAAGCTGACGCCGCCGTTCGATGATGACCGGCAGCCTACGCAATTGTTCCCGACCGATGGCCGCCTGAACGTCGGTCATGCGGTAATTGTAGCCCAACTCCGGATAGCTTTCGTATATGACCTCGCGCGCGCCGTGCCGGACGGTGTCGCTCACGCTCATCCCATGCTGTCGCCATAGCCTGAACATGCGGTCGTAATCCGGATCGGCAGTCGTCAGCATGCCGCCGTCGCCGGTCGTGACGACCTTGCGTGGGTGGAAGGAAAAGCATGCGATATCGGCGCGCGGCGTTCCGATCTTGCGCCAGTCGCCCCCGAGATGAATCTCGCTGCCGATCGCGCACGCCGCGTCCTCGATGACCGGAAGGCCGTGGCTGCCGGCGACCTCGAGAATGCGGGTCAGATCACAGGGCATGCCGAGTTGGTGGACGCAGAGTATGGCCCGTGTCGAACTGGTGATCGCCGCAGCGATCAGATCGGGATCGATGTTGTAGCCGTCCCGCTCGATGTCCACGAAGACGGGTATTCCGCCGCAGTAGCGGATAGCGTTCGCGGTCGCGATGAAGGAATGGCTGACGGTGATGACCTCGTCGCCGGGCCTGATGCCCACAGCCTTGAGCGCCAGATGGAGTGCCGTCGTGCAATTCGAAACGGCGCAGGCATAGGGAGCCCCGACGAAGCCGGCGAATTCGCGTTCGAATGCGGCGACCTCCGGTCCTTGTGTGACCCATCCCGACATGATGGCGCGTCGCGCCGCGTCGACTTCCCGCTCGTCGAGAAGTGGCTTGGCAACCGGTATCATCTGTTGTGTTCCGCTCATTCTGCAGCCACGGGCGTCGCGCGCCGCTCCTGCTGCCACCACATGACGAGGTCCCGCAGGCCCTGGTCGAGATCGACCTTGGCTTCGAAACCGAGCATCTCCTTCGCCTTCTGGGTATCCGCCAGACGCCGCGTGACGCTATTGACCTTGCGGGCTTGCGCGTGCTGCGGCTCCAGGCCCTTGGCTCCCATGATGCGGATCAACCTGTCGGCGAGGTCCCGCAGGCTCGTCTCGGACCCGCTCGCCACGTTGAACACTTCATCGCTCACATGCGACTTCGCGGCGAGAAGGTTTGCGCGGGCGATGTCGTGCACATGGACGAAGTCCATGGTCTGGGTGCCGTCGCCATGGATGATCGGCGGTTCCCCGGCCGCGATGCGCTCCATCCAGCGGATGAGCACTTCGGTGTAGACGCCGTGGACGTCCATGCGCGGGCCGTAGACGTTGAAATAGCGCAGCGCGACATAGTCGAGCCCGTACATCTCGTTGAACGACCTGAGCAGACCTTCGTTGAAGGCCTTGGCGGCGCCGTAGATCGTTCGGTTGTTGTAGGGATGATGCGCCTCCGTGGTCGGGAAGTTCTCGGCCAGTCCGAGCACGGAAGCCGAGGACGCCGCCACCACCTTCGAGACGCCTGCTTTCACGGCGGCTTCGAGCACGTTGAAGGTGCCCCCGGCCAGAACGTCGAACGCAAGACGCGGTTCTTCCGCGCACTGGGTGATGCGGATGGCCGCCTGGTGGAAAACCACGTCGACGCCATCGAAGGCTTGCTCCAGCAATGATTGATCGCGGATATCGCCCTCGACGATTCTGAGCCGGAAGCGTGAAGAAGCCTGTCGCAGGTTCTCATGGCGTCCGCGAACGAAATTGTCGAGGATGACGATCTCGCGCGGCTGCTCGAGCGCCACGAGGTCGGCGATGTGGGAGCCTATGAGGCCGGCGCCGCCGGTGATCAGCACACGCTTATTCTTCATGGGATTCTCCATTGGACGTGAGCGCAGGCGGCAACTCGGTGCCGGTGCGCCAGCGCAGGAATCTCGCCGGCACGCCGGCAACGATGGCGAAGGGCGGAACGTCTTCGGCGACCACGGCACCGGCCCCGACAATGGCACCCTTGCCGATCGTGACGCCGGGAAGAATGATGGCATTGGTGCCGATGTCGGCCCAGGCCCGGACCCGCACGGGCTTGATCTCCAGATCGGTGCGCACGATGGGAACGTCGACGGGCAGGGCCGTATGTGTCGAGCCCAGCACCTTGGCCCCCGGTCCCCAGCCCACGAACTCCTCCAGCACGAGGTCGCGCGCGTCGAAATAGGCTTGCGGCCCGATCCAGACATTATCTGAGATTACGCAGGTCCCGTCGTACCGGCCTTGGATATAGGCTTGAGCGCCGATGAAGACGCCGTTGCCGATCACGAAGGTCTCCGCGTGCTTGAAGCCGGCGCCGCTGCCCACCTGCAGCCTGGCTCCGCATCGGCGCGCAAGGCTACGCCATATGGCGCGGCGCATCAGTACGTCGATCGCGCCGTCGCCGTTCGCGAACCGGGCGTAAAGTTCGACAAGCCCGACGGCATCATAGGAGGACTTCAGGCTCTCGCTCAGCCCGGTCTCGAATTCGGGGTCGGGCAGAACCTCCTGCCGCCCGTGGACGGCCTTCACGACGCGACTGGGGATGGCCTCAGCCGACATAGACTTCCTGCTCCAGGGCGGCCACGACCTGTTCGACCTGTCGCGCGGTCATTTCGGGGTAGATCGGCAGCGAAAGAACTTCCCGTGCCGCTGCTTCCGAGGCAGGGAAATCCCCGGGCTTGTAGCCGAGGTCGAGATGGGCCTTCTGCATGTGCACGGGGATCGGGTAGTGCAGGCCTGTCTGGATGCCCTCGGCATGCAGGGCACGTTGCAGGCCGTCGCGATCTTCGACGCGGATGGCATAGACGTGATAGACGTGGCGCCGCCCGGGCGCTTCGACAGGTGTCCGAATACGAGCGAGGTCGGCGAGCAGGGTCGAGTAGTGGCGTGCCCGCTGACGTCGACCTTCCGTCCAGTCGTCGAGACGGCGCAGTTTGATCCTCAGGATCGCGCCCTGGATGCCGTCCATGCGGTAGTTGAAGCCCTTCAGTGTATGATGGTAGCGCTGCTCCTGGCCCCAGTCGCGAAGCATGCGGACGGTCTTCATCTGCTCGTCGTCATTGGTGACGACCATGCCGCCTTCGCCGCAGGCTCCGAGATTCTTGCCGGGGTAGAAGCTGAAGCAGCCGGAAAGTCCGATGCTGCCGGCTCGCTTTCCGCGATACTCCGCGCCATGGGCCTGGCACGCGTCCTCGATCACCGGAATGCCGTGTCTGCCAGCAACCTCCATGATCGGCGCCATGTCCGCCGTTTGCCCATAGAGATGGACCGGTATGATCGCCTTGGTGCGCGGCGTTATCGCCACTTCGAGCTTGGCGGGATCCATCGTCAGCGTCACCGGATCCACGTCGACGAAGACCGGCCGTGCGCCCGCGTAGCAGATCGCGGATACGGTTGCGACGAAGGTGAAGGGAACGGTGATGACTTCGTCTTCCTGCCCGACGCCGGCCGCGAGCAGCGCCAGGTGGAGGGCACTCGTTCCGGTATTTACCGCTATCGCGTGCCTTGTCCCGCAATAGCTGGCGAATTCGCGTTCGAAGGCTGCGACCTCCTCGCCCAGAATGTACTGGGTCGATGCCAGCACTCTAAGCACCGCCGGCTCAAGCTCTTCCTTGAGATCGGCATATTGCGCCTTGAGATCGAGGAAAGGGATCATGCCACGCGCCTCACGCCTTCTAGTTCAATGACGCGCCCGCGTTGCGCGAGCGATTGCGTTGCGGCCTCGAGGATGCGCACGACGCGCAGGCCGGCGCGACCGTCGGCGAGCGGGGTGTCGGATCGTTCGATGCAGCCGACAAATTCGCGGATTTCGCTGCCGAGAGCCTCGGTGACGTCGAGATGCGGCGCCCACATGTCGCCGGTGCGGTATCCGACGAGCGCCTGGTAGGTCCTCTCGCCAGCCTGCCGCGCATCGCCGTTGAGGGTGATGCCTTTGTCGTAGACTTTGATTTTCTCGCTCGGCTCGAGATCGTCATAGACGATCATCTTGCGGCTGCCGCCGACCAGCGTGCGGCGCACCTTCACCGGCGCCAGCCAGTTCACATGGACATGCGCGATCAGGTTGTTTTCGAAGAACAGATTGAGATAGGCGATATTCGCCGGCTCGCCGGCGACATGGCTCATGCCCGTGGCCGAAACGGCGACGGGCCGGACCGGCAGCACATAGTCCATGATCGAGAGATCGTGGACCGCGAGATCCCAGATGACGCTGACATCGTGCTGAAACAGGCCGAGATTCACCCGGACGGAATCGTAATAATAGACATCGCCCAGTCCGTCCTCCACGAGTTCCCGCATCTTCCGGACCGCGCCCGTGTGAATGAACGTATGATCGACAGCGAGAACGAGTTTACGTCGTGCGGCTTCCTCGACCAGGCGCTGGGCCTCTTCCGCCGACGAGGCGATCGGCTTCTCGACGAAGACGTGCTTGCCGGCCATCAAGGCGCTCATGGCGAGGCGGAAATGCGTGGAGACGGGGGTGGCGATGGCGACCGCCGTCACGTCCGGGTCGCGCAGCACCTCGTCGAAATCGTCGGTGATCCTGACCGAGGGGTAACGGCCTTTGACGGAAGCCAGCCTGTCCTTCTTGAGGTCACAGACGGCTACCAGTCTGGCGCCCGGTGCATCGGCGAAATTCCTGACGAGATTGGGGCCCCAGTAGCCATAGCCGACGACAGCAATGCCTATCATCTCACTCTCCGGGAAGAACCTGCCTCAACGGCATGGGGTTGACTTGGCCCACGACCTTCGCTGGCACGCCGGCGACGATCGCGTGGGCGGGAACATCCTTGGTGACGACGGCGCCGGCGCCGATGAGAGCGCCGGTGCCGATGGTGATGCCCGCAACGATGGTCGCATTGCTGCCGATCGAGGCGTGGCTCCTGACGGTGGTGGGCACGACGCTCCAGTCGTCGTCCGTCATCAAGGCTCCGTCGGGCCTCACCGCACGCGGATAGAGATCGTTGGTGAACATGACGCCGTGGCCGATGAAGACGCCGTCTTCCAGGGTCACGCCCTCGCAGATGAACGAGTGGCTGGAGATCTTGCAGTTGCGGCCGATGAACGCGTTCTTCTGGATTTCGACGAAAGTGCCGATGCGCGTGCCGGCACCGATCGAACAGCCGTAGAGATTGACCAGATCCGGATGATGAATGACCACGCCTTCATCCAGGACCACAGAGGAAGATATCATTTGCCCCGTTCCATAGTGCTGGCTCGGCCTGCCCGTGCGGGCACGCCGGCCGAGGCCTGAGCACGTGTCCCCGCAACCGGCCGTTCCGACAGACCTCTCCTGCGGCGCCTGTCGTGTGACTTCGCAGTCCAAAAGATTTCTTTTCGTTGCCGGAGTAAACCTTGGAAAACGTGGTAGGGCGCTGCCCGAAAGGCGTATGGCGGAGCCGTCCGACATATGGACGTTCTAACGAGTTGTATGCGTTCTATTTGCAGACTGCTGAAGCATTACATCGCTGATATGTCATGGAGTCTGTGACTCCCGCTTGAGCGCTGTGTCGGCGCGACCTGCAAACGCAAGCGCGACGCTCTGTCTTAGCTATTTTTGGGGAGGTCCTTACCTCTTGTCAGTGGCGCGGACGATTGGGCTAAGATCGTGGGTAAGGTGCGGCAGGTGGGATATGTTGCGCGGTTGATCTGCAATCGGCATGGCCGTTAAGGATGGGTAGGCTATGACGAAAAGCCTGGCACGGTCGATTTATCGAAAGGTGGCGCACGCCTGGGAGAAGCAGCGACGAAGCTCCCTGTCGATCAGGACAAGCGATGATGTCGGCGCAAGTCCGACCGTTTATTTCCTGACCCCGGATCACGAATTTCCCGCCGGAGGTATTCGCGTCATCTACCGGCATGTCGACATTCTCAACGCTGCGGGCATCGTCGCTTTCGTGTTGCATCATCGGCCAGGCTTTCGGCTCAGTTGGTTCGAGAACGACACGCAAGTGACGGATCTGTCAAAGGTCCTGATCAAGCGCGGAGATCTCCTGGTCGTGCCGGAGACCGATCTTGACTATCTGGCTCGGCTGAAGGCAGGCGTCCGGCATGTCATTTTCAATCAGAACAGCCATCTCACCTGGAAGAGAGCGGCAGCCGAGGCGAAAGACCTCTACCAAGCGTCGAAGGACCTTGCTGCGGTGATCACCGTTTCCGACCACAACAAGGAGATGCTCAACTGCGCCTTTCCCAACGCAGTTGTCCATCGCGTGCACTTGGGTGTGGACCCTGACCTGTTTTCTCCCGGAGATCAGATGTCAGGTCGTCGCATCGGCTACATGCCAAGGCGCGGCAGCAGTGATGCCAAACAGGTCATTGAGATCCTTCGCGCGCGAGGAATGCTGGAAGGCTGGGAGTTGGTGCCGATGGAGGGCATGACGCACTCCGAAGTCGCCGAGCAGCTGAAATCAACCATGATCTTCCTGGCGTTCACCCACCAGGAAGGATTCGGTCTGCCGGCTGCCGAAGCAATGGCATGTGGCAACTACGTCATCGGGAATCATGGCTTTGGCGGCAAGGAGTTCTTCCTGCCGGAGTTCTCCGCGCCAATCGAGAATGGAGATGTTCTCGGCTTCGTCCGCGCCGTAGAGGCGGCGCTTTCAAACAACCGGGCGCAGCCGGGCTGGTGCCGTGACCGCGGGCTCGCTGCTTCCCGTTTCATAAGATCAGAGTACTCGATGGCGCGCGAACGCCGAGAAGTCGTCAAAACCTACAATGAGATCCTGACGCAGACACAGTCCGGCGAGATCGTACCGTCCGGCGAGGTTCGTCCGCCGTCGGCGGCGCCTTCCGACAACAGCAGTTTGCGATTGCCCTCCTTGCTCGTCGTCTGATCCCGAACCCGCGCGGGGCCTTCAAGGCGCACCCAAGGCAGCACCCGTAGAGAAGTCGACGTTTCCGGAGAACTGCGGTCTTGTAAGGTCGAACGAGACATATCCAAATGTGCCTCGGCCCATGCGGTTGTTCGTGATGCGCACACTCGCATCGTCGATCGGACTGTCGCTGTGGCGGGCGTCCAGATAAACCGTATAGCCGCCGCCGACGAGAACATTTCCGTCGATGGTAATCCTGGAAAGGCTGCCCGCCGAATTCTGCATCATGATCGCGGCAGTCTGGTCGTGATGGTTGACGATCGTGTTTCCAACGATCTCGATCTCGTGACCTCGGCCGATGAATATGCCGTCGAAATGAGGATCGGCATTATCGCTTGTCAGGTCGTGAATGTAGTTGCCGCGCACCACGGACGGCCCCCAGATTTGCAATCCGTGATCGGCTCCATGGACATCGTTGCGCAGGAATGTGCCAAAGCCCAATACACAGTTGTCGGTCACCCCCTGACCGTCGACTTCGCTGTCCACGAGGGTGAAGCCGGTCGAATCGTCGAGGATATCGATGCCGTGATAAGTGTTGGCGAGCAGCTTGGTGTTCTTGATTGTGACGTTCTTCGCCTCGACAACAATGTTGCCGGTTATTTCCCAGCCATCGATCACGGTGTTGTCGGCTGTTATCTTCAGGGTGCCGGTGAAGCGTTTTTCGACCGGAGTGCCCGCAGGAACTCCTGTGGGCGCCGGGGCCTGCACGGGCGTCTTCGATTCGGCTCTATATTGGGCCGCGAATGTGCCCAGGATGGCTGCAAATCCAAGGGCCGTAATCAGTGCGGCGTAGCGCGTGTCCATGGCAATCACCAACATTGCTCAAAAGGACTGACCGAGGCCCGCCAGGAGTGGATGCGCCGATGCGCGTACTCAGCCTGGTTTGGAGCCGTCGCTCGGCACTGGCAAGGACGTCCTGTTCCAGTTTCCGCTCAGGTCGGAAGAATTGGCGCCGAACGCCAGAGCAAGCATGATCCTGGCTCTGTAAAGCCGTATCTGCGCGACGCCGAGTAGAGCGAGCAAGCGTGGGCGCACGCCCTGCAGCCGATCCGACAGGCCGATGCGGGCGATCTCGGCTGCCGGCGAAAGAGCGACCGCGAAGCTGCGCAGTATCCAACGAAACCACCAGCCATGCTTCGAACGTATCGCCTCGAAATCATGCGCCGTGTGCCGGTCCCATTTTCGTGCGAGTTCGGCGAAGCTGCGCCGGGCAGGATGATAGATGATCATCGCGGCGCGATAGTGAGTGCGGTATCCGAGCCGCAGCGCGCGCTGACCCCAGTCGCGATCCTCGGCGATTTCGATCCCGCCGAACGGTCCAACTTCGGCGAACACCTTGGCGCGCACGGCGAGATTGCCGGTACCCGTGAAGCCCTGCTTTGCGATGTATTCCTTCATTCGATAGGCGAAAACGCTCTCATACGCTTCGAGACGGGTCATCTTCTGAGGATTTTCATAGGCGATCCGGACGTCTCCTCCGATGATCGCAATCTCCGGGTTCTCGGAGAAGGTGACCTCGATCTCATGGAGCCAGCCTTCCCCGGCGATGCAATCCGCGTCGATGAAGGCCAGCAATTCTCCCAGGGCGCGTAGCGTTCCCAAGTTGCGCGCAGGGCCGGGGCCCGGCGTCGGCTCCGATAGGAGGGTGACCTTGGGGAAGGCCGAGCAGATACGCTCAGGCAGCATCGTTGAACCATTGTCGACAACGATGATCTCGACCGGCGTACCTACGCCTTTCTGGGCACTGAGCGACTCCAGGCAGCGACGGAGTGCCTCTGGCTGGTCAAGATGCGGGATAATGACGCTGATCATTGACGCTCAACCCTGGACGGAACAGGCTGCCATACGCGTCGAGATAGTGCCGGGCTTCCGTCGTCCATCGGAAGTCGCGCTCGGCAATGGCTCGGCCCGATTGTCCCATGCGTTCGCGCCTCTCGGGATCGTCGACAAGGGCGAGAATGCCATCGGCAAGCGCTTTCGGCGAATGTTCCTGGACGACGAGCGCCGCGCCGGCGGCCTCACGCGTGGCTTGAATCAGGTTGAATTGTACGAAGGGCAGGCCGAGCATCATGTACTCGAAGACCTTGTTCATAGAGAGCTTGTCGTTGAAATCGTTCGGGGGATCGGGGATGACCCCGATATTGAGTGCCGAAAGATGCGCCATCAATGTCGGACCGCTTAGGTAACCCGTAAACTGAAGCGCATTGCCGAGATCGAGCCCGGCGGCGATTGATTTCAATCTTGCGAGTTCCGGGCCGTCGCCGATGATGATGCAATTGACATCCTGGCGTCGCCGCACATGCAGGATTTCGGCCATGGCGCGAACAAGCGTCTCGACGCCGTCCTGCGCGCCCATGATGCCGATATAGCCGATAAGCTGCTTGCCCGGCACGAGAAGCGATGCCTCCGCGGCAGTCGGCTTGAATTTTGCTGCCTCGGGATAGCTCTTGACGACGACAACGCGGTCGGGATCCATGCCGCCGCGCTTAACGGCGATGTCGCGGAAGGTTTCGTTCGTGGCGATGGTGGCGTCGGCGAACCGGAATGTCTGCCGCTCGAAGAAGCACAGGAGCTTGTAGAAGAAGTCCTTGCGCCCGAACTTGCTGAAGTAGAGCTCGGGGCTGAGATCATGATGATCGAAGACGAAATAGGTCCCGAACAATGCCTTGTGAACCAGAGCGACCAGGAACATCAGGTCGGGTGGATTGCAGGCCTGTATGACGTCGATGCGCCGGCGCCGCCTTACCCGAAGGGATAGCCTGATCTGGTGAAACAGTGCCTCGCTGTATTCGCGCAGATAGCCTGCGGTTCGCTCCGCCTCCTTGAGCGGGTGCCGGTAGATATGGATGCCGCCAATCACTTCGTAGGATTTGTCGTGTCCTTTGCCCTTCGGGCAGATCACCGAGACTTCGTAGCCCGCGTCGTTGAGCGCCTGCGCTTCCTGCCACACACGCCGGTCGAACGGCACGGGAAGGTTCTCCACCAAGATCAGGATGTGATGATTGCGTGAAATCGAAGCCTCCCGTGCTTACGAGAAACACGTCGAGGCTCGACCATACTTATCGCGGCTCGTAACTCTCCAGTCGGCAAACCGGATAGGTACTTGCACCTTTTGTTGAGGTACTCACGCCCGGCTTGCAGGGATAAACCACTGCAGAAGAACTTGGCAGGGCGGCAACGGGGACCGGCTGGCAGTGTCACATCGTGACTTGAAGAGCGTCGATCGAAACGTCGACCTTCGTCCGATCGGGATGGGCGACGTGGATCGCGTTGGGCGGTTCCTCCACGAGGAGCTGAACAGGCGCCTTTCGCCGGCGAAATGGTCTGCGGTCATCCAGCCTCCATGGCGGATGGCGGGTCCGAACCACGGTTTCATGCTGGTATCCGGCGAGCGCGTGCTCGGCGTCTATCTTGCCTTCTATTCCGAACGCGAAGTCGACGGCGAGGTGGAGAAGTTCTGCAATCTCGCGGCCTGGTGCGTCGCGGAAGAATATCGTTCGCACGGACTGAGGCTTCTGAGGGCCATTCTTGCGCAGGACGGCTACACCTTCACCGATCTTTCTCCCAGCGGGAATGTGGTTCCGCTCAACGCGCGCCTCAAGTTTCAGTATTTGGATACCGCGACGGCGCTTGTGCCGAACCTTCCCTGGCTGAGCTGGGGAAGCGGCATTCGCGTCAGTTCGGACCGCGAGTTGATCCGGTCGACCCTTGAAGGGCGGGATCTCGAAATTTTCCTGGATCACGCCGATGCCGCGGCGGCGTATCATGTCGTCGTACGGCGTGGCGACCGGTATTGTTACGTGATGTTCCGCAGGGATCGGCGCAAACGCTTTCCGCTCCTTGCGTCGATCCTGCATGTCGGCGATCCCGAGCTTTTCCGGGCGGCGGAGCGCCACGTCTACAGCCATTTGCTTATGCGCTTCGGCATCGTCGCCACGCTGGCCGAGAAGCGGGTGGTGAAGCATCATCCCCCTATGTCCATTCCGCTGCGGTCTGTCCGTCCGAAGATGTTCCGGAGCAGCCGGCTGCGGCCGGCCCAGGTGGACTACCTCTACAGCGAACTCACATGTGTGCCCTGGTAACCATGAACGGGGTGGGTATGAGACCGGCCATCAAGACCAACCTGTCCCATTTGCCGCGGCAGGCGGCTGAGCTTCATGGCCCGGCGCCGGCGCTGACCTATAAGAACACGACCTGCAGCTATGCCGACCTCTGGCGTCGAATTTGCGGTTTTGCGGCCGGCCTTTCGGCAACAGGCCTGCGCCGTAACGCGCGTGTGGCCGTGATGTTGGACAAGCGCATCGAGACGGTCGTGGCGATCTTCGGCACGGCGGCCGCCGGTGGCGTGAGTGTCCCGATCAACCCGCTGCTCAGGCCGCAGCAGGTCGCCTATATCCTCGGCGATTGCAGCGTTCGTGTGCTCGTGACCTCCAGGGATCGCTGGGCACAACTCCGGGAAGCCGTCGGGAACGATAGTACGATCGAGCATGTCGTCCTTGTCGACGAGCGGTCGGAAGGGAGCGATGGCGTTGGAGACGGCGGCTGCAAGATACATCCCTGGATGCCTGCATTCGCGGACGAGAATGCACCGCAACCGTCGGTGAAGACTGTTGATTGCGATATGGCCGCGATCCTCTATACGTCCGGGAGCACAGGCAAGCCCAAGGGTGTCGTCCTCAGTCACAGGAACCTCATCGTCGGTGCGGAGAGCGTCAGCCATTATCTCGCCAATACGCCTGACGATACGATCCTGTCCGTCCTGCCTTTGAGCTTCGACGCCGGCCTCAGCCAGCTCACCACCGCCTTCAATACCGGCGCCCATGTCGTGCTGATGAATTATCTCCTGCCCGGGGATGTGGTGCGTCTTTGCGAAAAATACGCCGTGACCGGGATCACAGGCGTGCCGCCCTTCTGGATCCAGGTTGCGAATCTGGACTGGCCGCCAGCCGTCGCGGCGAGGGTGCGTTACTTCGCCAATACCGGCGGGCGCATGCCGAAAGCCACGCTCGACAGGCTCCGGTCGCTGTTTCCTCAGGCCTTGCCCTATCTGATGTACGGCCTGACCGAGGCCTTCCGCTCCACCTATCTCGACCCCGCCGAAGTAGACCGCCGACCGGATTCCATCGGCAAGGCGATCCCGAACGCCGAAATTCTGGTCTTGCGGCCGGATGGTTCGCCCTGCGAGCCGGGTGAGCATGGCGAGCTCGTTCATCGCGGCCCGCTCGTGGCGCTCGGCTACTGGAACGATCCAGCTCGGACGGCCGAGCGTTTCCGGCCGATCCCCGGCAGCGAGGCTGCCTGGCGCGCGCCGGAGCTTGCCGTCTTCTCGGGAGACACCGTCGTCGCGGACGAAGACGGATTTCTCTACTTCGTCGGGCGCAGGGACGAGATGATCAAGACCTCAGGCTATCGGATAAGCCCAACCGAGATCGAGGAGGTCGCCTATGGAACCGGACAGGTGCGCGATGCCGTGGCGCTGGGGGTCGACGATCCCGCGCTGGGACAACGCATTGTCCTGATCGTCAGCGCGCTCGGCGACGATGCGCTCGACATTCCTGCCCTGCTCGATGCCTTTCGGAGGCGTCTCCCTCAATACATGGTCCCGTCGTCTGTGGTTGAGATGGCCTCGATTCCAACGACGCCGAACGGCAAGTTCGACCGTGTCCTGCTCAGGGAGCAAGTGGCGTCGTGACCGTGCATCCCACAATCGCGATGTTCGATCTGAACGGCCCGCAGCTTATGGTCGGCGGACTTCCCGTCGGCCAGCTCGCCGAACGCGCCGGATCGACGCCGTTCTTCGTCTACGACCGGCAGCTGATCACCGCGCGAGTCGAGACGCTCCGCTCCGTTCTGCCTTCCGGCATACGGTTGAGCTATGCGGTCAAGGCCAATCCGATGCCGGCCGTGGTCCAGCATCTCGCCGGGCTTGTCGACGCCTTTGACGTTGCATCCGCATTCGAGATGAAAACCGCACTCGACACGCCGATGCGAGCGAGCGATGTGAGTTTCGCCGGCCCCGGCAAGACGGCGGCGGAGCTCGCTCAGGCCATAGCAGCTGGCGTCACGATCGAAATGGAATCGGCCAACGAAGCCCTCCGGATCGTCGAAATCGGCGGCAGGCTTGGGATCAGGCCGCGCGTGGCGCTGAGGGTCAATCCGGATTTCCATGTCAAGGGATCCGGCATGCGCATGGGTGGAGGCCCCCAGCAATTCGGCATCGATGCCGAGCAGGTACCGCAGCTGCTGGACAAGCTCAGGACGCTTGACCTCGAGTTCCTTGGCTTCCATGTCTTTGCGGGCTCGCAGAACCTCCATGCCGAGATCCTGTGCGACGCGCTGGCCAGCAGCGTCGCTCTCCTCCTGCAACTTGCGGAGAGCGCGCCTTGGCCCGTCCGCTATATCAATCTGGGCGGCGGCTTCGGCATCCCCTATTTCGAGAAGGACCAGCCGCTCGACCTGCCGCGCATCGGAGTTCGCCTCGGCGAGCTGATGGACCGGGTGATCCGCCAACGGCTCGGCGATGCCCGTGTGGTGATCGAACTCGGCCGATATCTGGTCGGCGAGGCCGGTGTCTATGTAACCCGCATTGTCGATCGCAAGGTGTCGCGCGGCAAAACCTATCTGGTGGTCGATGGAGGGCTCCATCACCAATTGGCTGCGTCGGGCAATTTCGGCCAGGTCATTCGCAGGAATTATCCGCTCGCCGTCGCCGGCCGGATGCAGGAGCCCGAATTGGAAAGCGTCTCGGTTGTCGGTTGCCTGTGCACCCCACTCGATCTGCTCGGCGACAATATCATGCTGCCGCGTGCCGAAATCGGTGATCTCATCGCCGTCTTCCATGCGGGCGCCTACGGCTTGAGTGCCAGCCCGACCGCATTTCTTGGTCATCCTGCCCCTGTCGAGTTGCTTGTCTAGGGCGGAAACATCGATGTCATACGTTACATTTCCGAACGGCGGGAGAGCGCCATGAACCCAGAAACATCCACCATCGACCAGGTGCGGGACGTCATTGTCGAGACTCTCGGCATAGAAGACCCCGACCGGATCGCCGGCGCTTCCACCCCCCTGTTCGGCAGCATTCCCGAGCTCGATTCCTTCGCCGTCGTCAGCCTGGCCATGGCGCTCGAGTCTCGCTTCGGCTTCGAGATCGACGACAGCGAGTTCACGGCGGAGATCTTTGAAACAGTCGGATCCCTTGCCGGATATGTCGACCGCAATCGCCGACAATAACAGACGTCGTGCTAGGTGAAGGAGGCTGTCTTGACGGTGGTTCCATTGACGAGCGGACGAAGACATGACCCTTCGGATTCGGCCCGCAGCTTGTCGGTCGTTATCGTCACGTTCAACAGTGCGTCGGTACTGCCCCCCTTGCTCGATTCCCTGCCTGCGGGGCTCGAGGGTATCGATGACTTCGAGGTGATCGTCGTCGACAATGATTCCCGTGATGCTTCGGCCGAGTTGGCACAGGCCCATCCGCTGCGGCCAAAGCTTGTCAGGATGGGGCGAAACGCAGGCTATGCTGCAGGGATCAATGCGGCCGCTTCCGTGGCATTCGCTGATTCCGATCTCCTGATTTTGAATCCGGATCTGAGGGTCTATCCGGGGGCGATCAAACCGCTGCTGGAGCGCGCTGGAGAAGCGTCGGTCGGGGTGGCCGTCCCCCGCAATTTCCGAACGGATGGAACAACCGACCCGACGCTTCGGCGGGAGCCTTCGGTGTCGACTGCCTGGGCCGACTCGATACTCGGGGGTCCGCTTGCCGGCCGCCTGGGCTGGGGAGAGATCATTGGCGATGAAGAGCAGTACGAACGGTCCGGATCGGTGGAATGGGCGAGCGGATCGGCTCTGCTGATTGCCGCGAAAGCGCGACGCGTCGTCGGGGATTGGGACGAGACATTCTTCCTCTACAGCGAGGAAGTCGATTACCAGCGGCGCGTGCGCGAAGCCGGGTTCGAAGTCGTCTACGAGCCGCGCTCACATGTCATGCACGAATGCGGCGACGGTGGCCGCAATCCCCAGCTCTTTGCGCTGATGACGGTCAACAAGATCCGCTACTTCAGCCGTCATCACGGGGTGGTGCAGACGTCCCTGTTCAGGCTGGGAATCGCGCTGGGACAGGCGGTCAGAGCATGGCGCGGATCGACGCATCGCGCGGCGCTGCGCGGCGCGCTGACGCCATTGAAGCCTGCCCTTGAGTTCATTCCAAAGCCATCGAGCTAAGAATGTTGGGCGTGGCCAAGAAGGTCCGGGTGCTGAATTTCCATGGGGTCGGGACGCCGGGTCGGGACCTCGATCCCGGCGAGGACGACTATTGGATAAGCGCGGACCGCTTCCGCTTCGTGATCGAGCGCATTGCCGCGCATCCGGATCGCGATCGCATGTCGATCACCTTCGACGACGGCAACATATCGGATTACACCACAGCCCTGCCCGAGCTCGAACGGCATGGCTTGACCGCAGAATTCTTCATCCTGACCGGACGGATCGGCAAAGCCGAGTGGATGACCGAAACGAACATCCGAGCGCTTCGCAAGATGGGGATGCGTATAGGCAGCCACGGGGTCGACCATCAGGATTGGTCCGTCTTGTCGGCGAGGGAACTCGAGCGTGAATTGCGGGGATCGAAGGAAAGACTCGAGGATGTTTGCGGCGAGCCTGTCCGATCGGCCTCGATACCGTTCGGGCGATACAATGCAGGTGTGCTGACAGCGCTGAAGAGGGCGGGCTACACCTCCGTCTATTCGAGCGAAGGCGGCACCGCGGCGACATCCGCTTTCCTGAAACCGAGAACTTCGATCCGCTATCGAACGACCGACGCCATGCTCGAATGGATTCTGTCAGGACGCACGCCCGCCTGGAGAAGGCTCAGGCGGACCGCTCAAATGACCATGAAGAAATGGTCTCTGGCTTGACCTCCTGAAAGGCTGTTTCGCGATCAGATCGAACTTGCAAGACGGCAGCCAGCGTGTCCCCGCAGGCGATACGCGTGAAAGCAATCGTCTCGTGCCCGAGTCACCTTCGCGGGGCGAGGGGGCGTCTCATTGGAGGCGATCCGTCCGCCGCCCCTCCTTCCCGACGACCGGCTACCTGGCGTGGCTGGAAGCGTGTAAAAACCGGAACTGCCGCTGACCGTTCCGACCCTCGATTTGACCCAGGGCTGTTGAGAGCCTTTTGCGGCGCTTCAACTGTTCCACGATCCGACTTGGCATCGAGCAGCCAGACACCGCTTCCGAGCAGGAAAAGGAACCAGGCATACGCCGCAGTCCAGAAGTGGACGGTGGTCCCGACGAACAGATAAGTGAATATGCATATGAGGTAAGCGATGCGGTAGTCTTCGAGGGCTTCGTCCAGTTTCTTGAAGCCAACGCTAACCATGATCGAGAGAATGGAGATGAGCAGGAAGGCCACCGCGGGTATTCCGTGTCTCACTGCGACGACCAGCCAGAAGTTATCAATGCTGTCCGACATCCACGCCGGTCGTGCCCACTGTCCAAACCCAATTCCGAAAAGCGGATGAGCAAGTACCGAGGCCGATCCGTAGTTCCAGATCCAGATGCGGTACCAACCTGTCTGCTTGTCGAACGTGAAATGTGAAATGTAGAATTGGATAGGGGTCTGGTTAGAACCGAATTCAACGACCAGATAGCATGCGAATATAATCCCAAAGAGAAGCTGCCATCTCGCCTTGAACTTCCGCAACGCTGCATTCCAGCTCATGAGTCCTGTCTGCAGGAGCAAGCCGGCAATGGGAGCGGACGACATCGAGAGGATCGCGGTGAAGGCCACCCCGAGAGAGAAGGGCAGCCGAGCGAAAAACGACCGTCCCTTGCCGGCGATCAAGTGCGTGAGCGAGAGAACGCTACCGCACAACAGACCGAACAGGATTGAGTGGTCGAAGGGTCCTTGCACCCGATAAAAGCCCATGCGCGGAGCCATCAGCGTCGCCTCGACCGTGGGGAAAACGGTACCGAACGCCAACAAAATCGGTTTCTTCCCGGTTGCCCACTCGACCACCGCGAATGGCGCGATCAGGAGAACCAGCTTGGTGAGCGCAATCGCCAGCGCGCGAAAGTCCTTCGCGTCGCGGATGTAGCAACGGCCCAGCAGATATGCGCCCATGGTTTCGACGAAGAGGATTCCACCTGGTTGTATGGCTCCCTCCACGCCATGGGCGAGGAGGAAGCTCACCGCGGCCCATAGAGAATAGATGAACAGACCGATGTCCGGGACCCTTACGGGACCTGCCTTACCTCGCAGGAGCAAGAAGATGCAGGGCAGAACCGCTGTGAGCAAAACAATACGGTAAACGGACAGGCTGAGCGATCCGAGCGGCATGATCCACGGGATGACAAGACCGGCCAGGAAAAGCTTTACCGGCCAGGCTAGCCTGCCGCTCGCGGCTTCGGCATCCTTGGCGTTCGCATATCCAGAGGTCGATTGCGCCGATAGCCCTCCTTCCACGGTCTGCGCGCTACGCATGGTGCGTTCCCGTCGAGGCCGGCGCGCGTCGCGGCCGAGCGTCGCCGAAAGCGCCCCAGCCAAGGCGACAAGGATTGGCGGTTCCCAAGCTTCTTCGTTGCGTGAAAATCAGCCGAGACAAAATCGATCCGCGCCCGCAGTTTCGCCGATCCGCAACGTACAGGGTTGGCCTCTTCGAGGACAATTGAAGTCGGGCTAGTCTTTGTAGTCTTTCGAGCTCAATCATTTGGATGAGGGCCGATACTCATCGCCGCCGAGATGGCGTGCACTTCCCATCTCGGATCGCGGGCGGACTGACGCGGCCTGGCTTTGTCGATATCCGGGCGAAAGAACGTGCCAGCACGCGCCAATTTCGTCTGCAGCATCCGCTCATTTCATTGGCGCTGCCAGCGGCGATCATCGTGGTCAGCCGTAGGGTCCGGCGATCAGAAGAAACAGCGCGGGAAATATATGCCCGTGTATCTCGACCAGTGCCATTCGGCCCTGTTGAATATCTCGCGCTCGGCAAATTTGCGGAACCGTGCGCTGTAGTGCGCAACTTTCTTTTCAAATGGACTTCTTCTGTGGTCGGACCGCTCGGTAGCCTCCAACGCACGAAAACGCGGCGTGCCAGCAATTTCGGGCCGGAGCGAAACGGCGAAATCGCGGTAGCTGCTCGGTGGCAGGTCGTCCGTCAGCGGAAAATCGCGAAGTTTGCGCGCGTACTGAATCGCCGTCGAAGCGAGCGCGCGCTTGGCAAGGCTATAAAGTTCTTCGCGCTCAGGCAGAGACGCGCCTTCCTTCTCAAATGCCGATTGGAAAGCTCTGTGCCGCCCGACCAGATCGAACAGAAAGCCGGCATGGACGGTTCGCTGCATGCTGAGTGCATGCACACGATAGTAGGCCTGATCGGCACCGCGAACGAACCCGATGTCGGAGATGGCGGCAATGCGCAGCCACATCTCCATATCGGCCGAATGTGGAAGTTCGGGGTTGTACCCGCCGATCCGCCTTTGAATACTGGCGCGAACAACGGCCTCCGGGCACACGATGAAGTTCTTTCCCGATCGACAGACATGCCGCATCCATCTCCGGCCATTCCAAACCGACGTGCCGGTGGATGACGTCCGCGCTTTCGGAAGCTCGTCGATCAACGAGATCGGCTGACCGTACGTCATCCCGACATTCGGATATGCCTCCATCAGCGATGTGGCTCGCTTAAGCGCGCCCGGCGTCAATAAATCGTCCGCCGAAAGCAGGACGAAATAGTCCCCCCGTATCTGTGAAATACCCTCGTTGTAGGTCGCGATATGTCCCATGTTGGTTTGATGGCGGATGACCCGGACACGGGGGTCCCGTTTCATCAGTTCGCCGCACACTTCGGGGGTGTTGTCCGACGAGCAGTCGTCGATGATGAGAATGTCGACATCGACACCCTCCTGATCCAGAACGCTCTGAACGTTCTGTTCCAGGTACCGGCCGTAGTTGTAGCAAGGTACGAGAACCTGGACCTTCACCATGCCGCTTTGCCCGAACAAGTCGCGTCACCAAGCCGGATTTTAAAGAACCATCGGCACGAGACAAGAATTAGGCCGATAGCCTTTTGTGGTACGACCGCGACTTGAGGTTGCCCGAATGACAATCTGTCCCGCAAGCCTTGATGGCAGTTAGATGGGTGCAGCGTTGTGGCGGCGGGTGCCGAATGCATACCACTTTCAAGAAATCCATCATGACATCTTCGGATCGGGTTGGCCGTCCAGTTGCGTCAGGGTCGCCATCGCGCAAGCTGAACGTTAGGGCAGGCCTGTCGTCCACGCCTGCGACGGTTACCGTCGTGATCCCATGCTTCAACTATGCGCGCTATTTGCCCGACGCCGTGGACAGCGCGTTGGCCCAACAAGGTGCCGATGTCGAGGTTATTATCGTCGACGATAAGTCGACAGATGACAGTCTGGCGGTTGCGAGGAGATTAGCTGGCGCCGACCGACGCATCACCGTCCTGGCGCACGAGACGAACACCGGGCCCGTTCAGACATTCAATGACGGCTTGGCTCTTGCCCGAGGTGAGTTTCTCGTGCGCCTTGATGCCGATGATCTGCTCACGCCTAGTGCGTTCAAACGGGCGCTCGCCGTCATGCAGCGGTTTCCGACGGTTGGGCTGGTCTACGGGCACCCCATCCATTTCATCGATGGCGAGCGTCCCGCGCATCGAAACATCGCGACCTCATGGACGATCTGGCCCGGCCGCGACTGGCTTGAGGCGTGCTGCAAGAAGGGATTCAACGTAATAACCTCGCCCGAAGTGCTCATGCGCCGATCTGTCATCGATGAAGTTGGCGGGCAGATGCCCCTTGCGCACACGCATGACATGGAAATGTGGTTGCGCATCGCCGCATTCTCGGACATCGCCTATATCCATGGCGCGGACCAGGCGTGGCACCGGGAACACCCCAAAAGCCTGTCGGCACGAGAAGTTACCGCGTTTCGCGACTTGATCGAGCGGAAGGATGCGTTTGACCTGCTGTTTCAGGGAAAGGCGGCGCGGATCCCGCAGGCAAGGTCATTCCACGCTAAAGCGAATGCTGCATTGGCGGCCGATGCGATAAGACTGGCCATCACTCAGTACGACCGCGGCGCCCCTCAAGACAGAGAAATCGAGATGCTGCGCGATGTGGCGCGAGCGCTTGTCGCCGACGTTGAAGCTGTTCCCGGATGGGCTGGTCTCGAGTGCCGCATGGCAATGGGTGCAGAACGGGCGCGGCGGCACCCCCGTTACGTTCTCGAGCGGATCATTCGAGGATTTCGGTCCCGCTATTCCCATTGGAAGTGGCATCGTGCCGGGGAATGGTGAGCCTGCAGCCTTCTTGCGCAGTCAGCACCTTGCACACCTGCGCCACCGGATTGCTTTTCGCCGAGCCTTGGCAAGGGGCTGGCGTCACCGCACGATCGGTGTCCGACGGCTCTGCCGGAATGAAAAGAGATACGAATCCTGGGGCCGGGCGCATGGCGCACCCCGGCCCCAGGCCAGACGCGGTGATCTGATCTAGATCACATGGAAGTCCGCGAAAGTCAGAGCGAGGTTGCTCTGCAGCGTTGCGAAATGCACAGAGCCTCCTGCGGCGCTGCCATTGCTATCGTAGAACAGCTTGCCGGTATCGCTTTCGTAGATGATGCGATCATCCCTGTCCTGCGCCAGCCCTGTGGTGTTCTTCACGAACTCGCCGGCAGTCAACGACGCGCCAACCGCCGCGAACACGGTATGATCGAGCTGGATGGTGTCGTCGACGACCGAGAAATCGGTGATCCTATCCACATTGGTTGCTGCGTTGAGAGCGGTATCGAAGACGAAGGTGTCCTTTTGATACCCGCCAGTCAACACATCGTTGCCGAGCCCGCCATAGAGGACATCGTTGCCGTTGTGGCCGTTCAAGACGTTGTTGCCCGAATTGCCGTGCAGCACGTTGTTGCTGGTATTTCCGGTCCCGTTCAAGTTGCCTTTGCCGGTCAGCACCAGTTCCTCGATGTTGGAGCGGAGCGTCCAGCTGATGGACGAGCGCACCGTGTCGTAGCCGCTGCCGGTACCGGAATTCTCGAGCGTGGTGTCGCCCAGATTGTCGACGATGTAGGTGTCGTTACCTCCTTTGCCTTCCATGTAGTCGGCACCGGTACCGCCATCCAGCACATTGGCGCCCTTGTCACCACGCAGAAAGTCATTGTGGCTGGAGCCGATCAGGTTCTCGATCCCGACAAGAGTGTCGCCCGCGGCATGGCCGCCCGAAGCGGTTCCGCTCTCGAGCTTGACGTTCACCGTGGAGTTCGAACCCGCATAGCTCGCGGTGTCGTTCCCCGCACCACCGTCGAGGTGATCGGCGCCCGCTCCTCCGCGCAAGACGTCGTCCCCGCCGCGTCCGTAGAACTTCTCGTTTCCAGCATTCGATTGACCGGCAGCAGGAAGCGAATCGTTGCCATTGGTTCCGTTGAAGACTTTGACGCCTCCGACCGTTCCGCCGTCAGACCCATCGCCACCGTTGCTGCCACCACCGGTGCTGCCGCCATCGTCAGAGCCGCTGGGCGGTGGGGGAACGTCCGTTCCGGTGTTGCCGCCGTCCGATCCGCTGGGCGGTGGCGGAGCGTCGGTTCCGGTGTTGCCGCCGGCCGGTGGCGGAACGGTGGCTTCGGTGTTGCCGGAAATGGTCGGGGAACTATTATCGACGGAGTAATAGCCGTAGAAGCCCTTCACCAAATAGTTGTCCTCGATCGTGACGCCGGTGATCTGGCCCACCGGGCCGCGCCCGTCGACGTAGATGTTGTAGCCCGGATTTCCTCCGAGGTAATTCCCTCTGACGGTCACGTCGGAGATGGACCCGAAGTCGTTCTTGATGAACACATCCGAGGTGTCGCGCGCAAGGATCGTGTTGCCCTCGATGAGAACATTGTGCTGATTGCCCTGCACGGAAATGCCGTCATAGTGGGCTCCGGGATCGCCATCTTGCAAGTCGTGGATGTAGTTCCCTTTCACCACGCTGGCGCCAGAGACCAGCTGGATGCCGTTCTCGGACTTGGAGATGTTGTTCCGAAGGAACGTGCCGCTTCCTAGAATAGCGGAAGTGGTGTTGCCGGCCGTGCCGGGACCAGTGATAGTCGAATCCTGGATTGTGAAGTTGTTTGAGCCCTCGGCATCGATTCCCCAGATGCCGTTGAAGTTCACTTGACTGTTCTTGATGACGACATTGTCGGCATCGACGCGAAGCGATCCGTTGATGATCTTGCCATCGATCACGGTTCCGTCCTGCGTGATCGTCATCGGACCAGTATAGGCGGTCAAATTCGTGCCGCTTGGCACGCCCGTATTCGTTGCGTCAGGATAAGTTGCCATCTCTCCAAAAAACCTTTCTTGCCGGCCCGCCCGTCAGTTGATTTCCATCTACTTTTGCGTGAGATGCGTAGCGGTAATTAGGTAAGCAAACGCTACAGTAGGTGTTGCTAATACGCCAATCGGCTGAGCCGCAAATCAACTAAAGTGAAGAAGTGTGACTACTTACCTTGCCGCACTTTCGCCGCAATTATTGCGGGTGCACGAAGAATCTTTGATTATCTGGAAAATTCCGAAAGTTGTGCAACTGGAAGTTACTTTGCTATTTCTTTCATCACATCACGTACACCCGGTGATTGCGATTTTCCACAGGGTCAAAATAAACAATTGTTAATCGATACGACGGCCCTTGCCGCGGCGGAAAGCGAATCGCGGGCTTGCAGCACCCTCCCTACCGCTCTCGGAGAGCTGCATCCTTCCTTGTGGTGCATCGACAATTTCGGCCCGCAGCGGAAAAATCCCTGAAGCCGCGGGCTGCGGGAAAAAGGGGATCGAGTGGCGAAGCTTCTGCTCATAGCGCCGACCTGCAATGGGGAAGACGTCGGGGAAGCCTGGGTCGCTCATCAATGGGCTCGGCGGCTTTCCGAGCGGCACCAGGTGACGTTGTTGACGTATCACAAACGTGGCTCTCGGCCGGCTTCCGATCAGCTTTCGGGGGTCGAAATCGTGGAATGGACCGAGCCACCGCTCCTTGGCCGGGCCGAACGACTGAACAGCATTCTCAAGCCCGGCTATGTACCCTTCTATTTCCGCGCGCGCCGCTGGATCCGGAAGGCTCTGGCAAGTGGCCACCATTTCGATCTGGTGCACCAGCCTGTGCCGGTCGCGATGCGCTATCCCTCGCCAGCTGCGGGCCTCGGCCTGCCTCTGGTCATAGGCCCTGTCGGAGGAGGTCTTTCGTCACCGGCGGGGTTTGGGGCGGACGAAGCCTCGGCGCCCTGGTTCATGAGCCTGCGTGGGCTCGACGGATTTCGCAGGCAGTGGGATCCGCTGCTGCGCGCGACCTTCAGCAATGCGCAATGCGTGCTGGGGATCGCGCCCTATGTGAGGGACCAGCTTTCGGCGATTCCGCTCAGGCGGTTCGAGGTGATGAGCGAAACCGGGCTTCAGGAAGTTCCGCCGCCCGTTGACCGCGCCGGCAGAACGGGGCCGGTCAGGCTTCTCTATGTCGGCCGCCTTGTCCGGACCAAGGGTGCCCGCGATATTATCCGCGCCTTGTCATTGGTGCCGGATCTTTCCGTCACGCTCGACATTGTCGGAGACGGCCCGGACAGGGAACCTTGCGAGGAGTTGGTCGCGCGGCATGGTCTCCAGCAGCGGGTTTTGCTGCACGGTTGGCGAGCCAAATCCGAGGTCGCGGAGTTCTATCGCAAGGCCGACGTCTTCGTATTCCCGAGCTACCGCGAGCCCGGAGGCAATGTGGCGCCCGAGGCCATGGGCTTTTCACTCCCGCTTATCGTCGTGAACAGGGGAGGGCCTGGGAGCGCCACCTCCGATCTCTGTGCAATACGATTGGAGGTAACGACCCCAGATGCCCTGGCCCACGATCTCGCCAAGGCCATCCGGACCCTTGCCACAGATGTCGAGCTGCGGCTGAGGATGGGAAAGGCCGCTCACGCCCACGTATCGAAGACCGCATTGTGGGCAGCAAAGCTCGATCGGATCGATCAGATCTATGGCGAGATTGTCGGGCAGGTGCCGGCACCACAGGAAGCCTGATTAGTCCGCGGCGGGTAAGGACGGCCGCCGAGCGGATCCAGATGTTGTTCAGGGTCTTTCATGCACTCGGACCGCTATGTTGACCTGAAGTGGGCGCCCACGAGAGGCATCGGGGCTCACACCGCGGCGTGTGGTTTACGCATGACGTGGACAGTCGAAACAGCATCTCCGCCGGGGGCTCTGGATGCCATCGAAATGGTTTCGCCAGGGATGCGCAAACGGGTTGAGCATCTCCTCGCGTTGGCCATGGGCGCGTTGGCGCGCGTGCGTCGCAGAGCATGTTCCAATGAGCACCAACGCGCGATTCCTGGCGCTGGCGGCTCAGGAGCCTGGTTCCACAGCTCTGGTGTTCGCACTCAGGCCATGCTGGCGCTGGGCCTCGGCTACGTTCCCTTCGAAGCGCAGCGACGAATCCTGTCGGGCGGCATTGCTGCAGACCTCGCCCTGATTTGCGCTACCCGCGCCGAATTCTGCGATGACTCAGGGGCGATAGCCCTTGCGGCGTGGGCCGCGTCGGAGACGGCGGAGATTCCGGTGCCGCGGCTCCTTGGCAGGTTGAGCGATATGCTGCTTCGAAGAGGTCTGCTCTCCGCCACGGATTGTTCATGGATTCTGACGGCAGCCCTCGCGGCGGGCTGCGGCGAGGATGCGCTCGCCCGGTCGGCGGCTGAGCGGCTGGTCGAGGCGCAAAGCCCATCCGGCCTGTTCCTTGCGGGAGGGCGAGGCGGCCAGCGCACAAGGATCGCGTGCTTCACCGACCAGGCATATGCCATCCTGGCGCTCGCTCGTTTTGCGGAGGCCTTCCGCGATCGGCGGGCAATGGCGGCAGCCGAGAGATGCGCGCTCCGTATCTGTGCTCTGCAAGGCAAAGGAGGCCAGTGGTGGCCCCATTACGAAGTCGGCACGGGCGACAAAGCGTGGGCACCGGCTCCTGGCCGTAATTTCTACCAGCAGGCGCTGGGCCCCTTGGCCTTGCTCCAGCTTTGGAAGTGTGGCGGATCAGAGAATCTTGGGGCGGTTGTCAGGGGATTGGAGTTTCCCGAGGAAAACCCGGGAATCAACGCCGGCAGGAGCGTGGCATTGGCTGGTTCGGAATTCCCCGGAAAGACGGATGGCCGGCGCTTTTGGCGCTGGCTGGAAACCATTTCTCCGCTGAACAGAAACGATCAGGAATACCGCCCCGGCGAACTGGGCCTCCTGCTTTACACATGGCTGTCGCACACCGAGCATCCCCGGTGAACTGGTCCGGTGCGCCCGGAACAAGCCCGTCTCAATACCCGTATTTGTCCGGCGTGTAGCGGCACTTGTTGAGCACGACACCGAGCACATTGGTTTTCTCGGCCAAGCTGCGCTCGCAGATATCCGTCTCGCGCGCAGTCGTCATCTCCGCGGCTACCACCAGAATTGCGCAATCTACATTCGGAAGGAACGCAGGCACGTCGTCACTGCTCAGCATCGGTGGCATGTCGACGATCAGGATATCCGGATCAAGCTTCTGCTTCATCAATCTGACCGTCTTTGCAGTATCCGAACTCTGCAGCAACTCCGCTGCAAAGCGTACAGGCCGGCCGTTGCCGGCTATGGCGAGGTTGTCCCCATAGCGCACGAACACGTCCTCGACTTCCGCATGCCCCTTGAGAAAGCTTTCGGCCGAGGGTGGGGCCTTCATCCCCAGCAGTTTCGCTATCTGTGGCCGCCGGAGATCCAGGTCGATCAGTGCGGTCCGGCATTCCTTCTGGTTGGCCAGGCTGAAGGCTAGATTGAGGCTGACGACGGATTTCCCGCAGCCGGGCGTGGGCGAGGTGATCGCGACCGACTTCCAGTTGTTCTGGCGCATTTGCTGCAGCACGGCGGTTCTCAACATGTCGAAGGTGACATAGGCCATGTCTGACCTGTAGGGCGTGACGATGCGGTTACGCGCCAGAAGCTTGGGGTCTGTGTTGAGCTTCGGCAGCGTCTCCCAAAGAACCTCGCTGCCAAGACGCAGGCAGGACGAGAAAGTCTGCTCTGCCAACTGGTCGGAACCACGCTGTTCGCGCACCTTCTGCAAGGCCGTCTGAATTCGCTCCATCTTTATGCTCTGCTTCGTTGCCTGTTGCTTTGAATGGTTCCTGCTTGCAATCCCGATCCGGCGATGTGCCGTTCAGAGGAGCCGTAAGAACGTACCGGACGCATCCAGAATGCCCGAGTGATTTGAGGCTAGGAATAGTATGGCGGCTGCACTTGGCCCGAAGCGTCCGGTGAAGCGCCGGATCAGTTTGGCGCGAGGCTTGTCGTCCGGACTCGCAATGTAGGGGATCGTTGCCAATGGCTGGATCTGCAGTGCCTGGGTAAGCTCGATGGGCCGGCGGATCGTCTTGTTGAGGAGTTCGAGCAATACGATGAATCCAAGGCCCAGGCCCCCGGCGCCCAGCACGCCAAGGGCAGCGATACGCTTGCGATTCGGGCTTAGCCGGCTTTCCGGCGGAACGGCGGGTTCGAGGATCGAGAAGCGGACACCTTTCGAACGCATCTCGATCTGCTGCCCCGTCGACGCCTCGGCAAGGCTTGCCACCGCGGCATTGTATTGCGTCAGGATGTTGTCCCGGTTGCGCTCCAATGCGTTCAGGGTCGTCGCATTTTGCGGTGTCGCCGCAATCGTTCTGGCCATGTCGGCTAGATTCTGTTCCAGGCCCGGTTTGACTTGTTCGATATATGTGAGGCGATCGTCGATATCGGACAATTGGAGATCGAGTGGCGAAAGGGTTTTTCGCGTCTCCGCTCCTGATACAGTGGGCTTGCTGTTCTCGCGCATACTGGCCTGAATCGCTGCAATCCTCTTTCTAAGAGCTTGTATGTTCGGGCTGTTCTCCGCAAAAATGGCAAGTTGATCGGACAGAGCGCGATTGAGATCCTGAAGCATTTGCTGTTCTGGAGTCACGGGTGTGGCGTTGGCCACGAGCCCGTTGGACTCATATGCTTGGACGACCTTGCTCCGTCGGCTGCGAAGTTCGGCCTCTTCGCGCTCCAGGATCATCAGCTTCTCCTGGAGATTGACTTGCTGGTTGCGCCTGAAGTCGAGCGTATCAGGGAGGGTATCCCTGTTGTCGTTCTTGAACTTGAGTATGTTGGCCTCGATTCTCGTCAGCTCGGATTTCAGGCGATCGACTTCGTTGGTGAAGAAGCGCAGCGTGTCGCCGGCGCGATCGGTACGCTGCCGCATGCTGCTGCCGAGGATGAAGGCCACAAGCTCATTGACGACGTCGGCGGCCAGCGCTGCATTCCCGGCATCGAAGGAAACAGTGAGGACCGTCGTTCCTTGTGGGCCCTGTAACGCATCCAGGGGGAGAGGCTCGAAGATCGTCCGGGCACGCATGTCCTCGGCAATGTCTTCATTCGAAAGCTTGTCGGCGTCATTGCCATAGACGTGGAGCTTTCGGGCGAGGGCGACCAGATTGTCGGTTGTCATTGCCTGCTGCTGGAGCATCTGCAATTGACCGGCAACGTCCGTGGTTACCGTCGAGCGGGCGAGATTGGCGGGAATCTGGGGTGCTTCCGCTAGGATCTTGCCGCTTGCGCGGTATACCTCCGGCATCATGATCGCGGCGACGACCGCGATCGCGGAAACCAGCACGGCGATGGCTATCGCATAGGGTGACCTGCGCCACAGAATAGAGAGATAGAAACGTAAATCGAGATCGCCCATTGCCGCCCGGCCCGAAACCCGGCCTCGTGTGCCGTGCCTGCATATTCGGGCCGGCGAGAGGCATATGATAGATCATCGATCGGGTTAGAAACGGGCAAGCGGATTGACTGAACCATAGTCCCAATGGATTAGCCCTTCGGACCCATACTTAGGCGGAAACGCATGAGAAGCGAGGAGATGGGCGTGCTTCTGGTAAATACCTACGTTGCCGCGAGCAGCATCGAAGGAGTGGGCGTTTTCGCGGCGCGCCCGATCGCTGCAGGGGAAGTCATTTGGCGGCCAGACGCGGATTTCGACATGCTCGTCCCCTTGGAGAAATACGCTTCCGCACCTTCGCACCTGCGGGAACTTCTCGATCGCTATGCCTATCCGAGCCCTGTAAGGCCGGGATATCTGGTCTACGAAACCGATAACGGGCGCTTCATGAACCATTCCGAAACGCCGAACACCGATTTCTCCCGGATGGGCGAGGGCACCGCATTGCGCGACATCGTCGCGGGCGAGGAAATCACCTGCGACTACCGGGAGTTCTATGAGGGCTTCGAACTCACCTGAGTTGCCCTGCGACCACTTATGTTGCAGGCTTACGGGCAGCAATCTGACGCCCGGCCGTTGCGGTTGCCCTCGGAACGGACGACGGCCGGGGCGTTGGTGGACTCGCCCGGCCGCATCGGTCCATTGAAGGACTGGAACCCTGAAAGGTACGATTCTTCAATCGCTTGACGAGGTTGGCCGAAGCCGGCAGGCCGTCCCGATCGCGTGATTTTAGTCACGCTAAAATTCCTGTTGACTCCCGCTCGTCCGTCCGTTTACCTTTTTTTAGAAATACTAAAACCGGTGGAGGACGGCGGTTGAGCAGCAGGCCCGAGACATCGTCTGAATTCGCAGATCCGCTGGGAACGCGCCTGCGGGATCGTCGTCAGTCTCTCGGTCTGACCCTGAAGGAAGTCGCCGATGCCGCAGGCCTTTCCGTGGGCTTCATCTCGCAGATCGAGCGCGGCATCACGACGCCATCCCTCGTCTCCCTCATCTCCGTATGTCGCGTGCTCAAGGCCGAGGTTGGTGAATTCCTTGCGCAGCCCCGCGGAGACGAGGTGACGCGCCACCGCAATCGCCCTACCTATGCTCTCGGCGGCAACGGCATCACTTACGAGCGCCTGTCCGCGTCATTTCCCGGAAACGTGCTTCGCAGCGTGATCATCCATGAGCCGCCAGGCTTTCGCAGTGAGCCGATGTCGCATGAGGGCGAGGAGATGTTCTTCATTCTCGAGGGTGCCCTGACCATCGAGATCGATGGGGATCGGACCATTCTGGAGACTGGCGATTCCATGCACTTCCCGTCGCTCAGAACGCACGCGACGTGGAACCACACAACGCAAACCACCACGCTCCTGCACACCTGCACGATGGACGTGTTCGGGGATGGCATGCCGACGGGCCGCCTCGAAACCAGCATGGCCTTGTCGCGTGCCAACGGCCGCAAGAGCGCACCAAAACCACTGAAAACAACAAAGGGGAAGTCGTCATGAAGAGATTGTTGAAGCCGTTCGCGGCCGCGTTGATCGCCGGCACCGCGTCGCTTGCTGTCCTGTCCAGCCAGGCTGCCGCCGAGACCGTGCTGCGCCTCGACGAAGTGCCCGTCGGCGAGCTCGATCCTGGGAAGGCGAGCGACTATGCCGACTCCGTCCTGATGTTCAATGTCTACGACACGCTGGTGCTGTCGAAGCAGGGTGGGCCCGGCGTCGTGCCGCATCTGGCGGAAAGCTGGGAGACGGACGGCAAAACCTATACGTTCAAGCTGCGCCAGGGCGTGAAGTTCCAGAGTGGCAATCCGCTGACGGCCGAGGATGTCGTCTTCTCGCTCGACCGCATGAAGGCGATCGGACAGGGCCTTTCCCATCTGTTCGCAGATGTCGAGAAGGCTGAGGCGGTCGACCCGGCTACGGTGAAGTTCACCCTTTCAAAGGTGTATTCGCCGTTCATCTCGGCGCTGTTGCGTCTTCCCATCGTGGACAAGAAGCTGGTGATGGAGAATCTCGGCGCCGGCGACGGCGAGATGAAGGATTGGGGCCAGGCCTATCTTTCCACCCATGCGGCCGGCACGGGCGCCTACAAGGTCGTCTCGCACAATCCGCAAGAAGAGACGGTCATGGCGAAGAATGCCGACTATTTCCTCGGCGTGCCAGCCAAGGCGCCAGACACCGTTCGTTTCCGCTATGGGCTGGAGGCCGCGACGGTGCGCACCCTCATCGCACAGGGCGAGCATGACATCTCCTCGCAATGGCTGCCGCCGGAGGTCCTGAAGTCGCTTGCCGGGCAGGGCGCCCAGCTCCTGACGGAGTCCGGCGGAACCGGCTTCTACATCAAGATCAACACGGCCAAGAAGCCTTTCGACGACGTGAACTGCCGCCTGGCGGTGGCCAACGCCTTCGACTACGATACCGCCATCAGGATGGTCGCGATCACCGACACGGTTTCGCTGGGCAGCCCGGCTACGGGACCGCTCCCTCTCGGCATGCTCGGTTCGCTGCCGGCTGATCAGACCTTCAAGCGCGACGTGGAAGCGGCGAAGAACTATCTCGCCAAGTGCAAGTACAAGCCGGACGAGTTCACGGTCGAGCTTTCCTGGGTCGGCGAGGTTCCGCTTGAAGAGCGTTTCGCGCTCCTGATGCAGGCGAATTTCGCCGAGGTCGGCATCAAATCCGAGGTGAAGAAGATACCTTGGGCGCTGTTCTCCGAGCAGGTCACGAAACCCGAGAATACGCCGAACATCTCGCAAATCTTCAACAATGCGGTGACGGCGGATCCCGACACGCTGCTCTATAACATGTACCATTCCTCGGCGGCCGGAACGTGGCAGTCCGCGGAACATCTGAACGATGCCAAGGTCGACGAGCTGCTCGACAAGGGGCGCACCGTCACGGGCGACGACGAGCGCGCGGCCGTCTATACCGAGGCGGGTAAGCGCTTGCGCGAGATCGCGCCGACCATCTTCGCCTACGATCAGAATGCGGTATTCGCCGCGAGCAAACGGGTATCGGTGCCTGCGCTGTCGGACAAGAGCAAGGCCTTCGCACTGTCGGGAATGGGCTTCACGTTCCGCCTGATGGAAATGAACGACTAGGCTGAAACCGAGCGGCTGGTGGCCAAAGCAATTCCAGGAAGAACGGAACAGACATTCCCTCCGGAATTGCGTGAATGAATGGCCGCCGCCGCTCCCAGTAACGGAAGCATCCTGCAATGCCTGCTGTCATCCGCCTCCTCGCGAAGCGGCTGGGCACTTCTTTGATCGTTCTGGTCGGGGTTTCCATGCTGATCTTCGCCATCGCCAGGGTGATTCCCGGCGATCCCGCGCGTATCGCGCTCGGGCCGAACGCGACTGCCGAACAGGTGATGGCCTTGCGCGAGCGGCTGCATCTGGACCAGTCGCTTGTCACGCAATACGGCTATTTCATCGCCGATCTGTTCCGCGGCGATCTCGGCATGTCGCTCTACACCAATCGCCCGGTGACCGCGGACATTGCGCAATTCCTGCCTGCGACGCTGGAGCTGGTCATCGTGGCGGGCCTGATGATGGTGGTGTTCGGGCTGCCGCTCGGGGTGCTTTCGGCGCGCTATCGCGACAGCTGGGTCGACAGCGCCATTCGCCTTGTGACCCTGCTCGGCGTTTCGGCCCCCGCCTTCGTCTGGGCGGTGATCCTGATGTTGGTGTTCGCCTATTTCCTGCCGCTCTTCCCGATCGCCGGACGCATCTCCGATACGATGAACGTCGCCCCCGTCACCGGCTTCCTGCTCATCGACGCGCTGCTGGCGGGCGATATCAGTGCCTTCGGCAACGCCGCCTGGCATGTCGTGCTGCCGGCTTTCGCGCTCGCGCTGTCCGGCATCGGGCAGGCGGCGCGCCTGACGCGCTCCAACATGGTGGAAACCTACGAGCGCCCTTTCATCGAGATGGCGCAGTCTTACGGCTTCCCCGAGAAGCGCATCGCACGGCGCTACGCATTCCGCCCCTCGCTCATCCCTTCGCTCACAATCATCGGCCTGGATTTCGCCGCCATGCTCGGCAATGCCTTCCTGGTCGAGGCCGTGTTCGCCTGGCCCGGCCTGTCGCGCTACGGCGTGGCCGTGATCCTGCGCAAGGATCTGAACGCCATCGTCGGAACCGTGCTGATCATCTCGGCCATGTTCCTCATCGTGAACGTCATCGTCGATCTGCTGATCGCCTTCATCAATCCGCGCATCCGCTATTCGCAGAGGGCCGCTTGAGATGAGGAGGACCTTTTCGATCCTGCTGCGCAATCCACTCTCGCTGCTCGGCCTTCTGCTGATCGCGCTGGTCGTGCTGTCCGCGATCTTCGCCGACTTCATCACGCCGTTCCCCGAACATGTCGGCGCGGTGGTCGATTTCGCGAATTTCAACCGGCCCCCGGAATGGCCCTATATCTTCGGCACCGACCTCGTCGGGCGGGATCTGTTCACCCGGGTCGTCTATGCCTATCGAATCTCCTTGATCCTTGGCATCGTGGTGCTCGCCGTCGCCGTGCCGATCGGCGTCACGATCGGTCTGCTTGCCGGCTATCTCGGCGGCTGGGCCGAATATCTGTTGATGCGCCTGACAGACGTGTTCCTGTCGATTCCGCCGCTGGTGCTGGCCATGTCCGTGATGGGGCTGCTGGAGCCGACCCTCGCCAACGGGATGATCGCGGTCACCGCCATGTGGTGGCCCTGGTACACGCGCCTCGTCTACAACTTGGCTCGCGCCGAGAAGGAAGAGGGCTATGTGCTCGCCGCCGAGGTGATCGGCGCCTCGAAGTCGCATGTGATGTTCCGCGAGATCCTGCCGAACTGCGTGCCTTCCATTCTCACCAAGATGACGTTGGATCTGGGCTTCGTGATCCTGATCGCCTCGTCGCTTTCCTTCCTAGGCCTTGGCGTGCAGCCTCCGACGCCTGACCTCGGATCGATGGTTGCCGAAGGCGCGAAGTATCTGCCGGATTCCTGGTGGCTTACAGTGTTCCCAGGCCTTGCGATCCTGGTTGCGGTGTTCGGCTTCAACCTGGTCGGCGATGCCTTGCGCGAGATCCTGGGAGGCGACCAATGACGACGCCCACGTTGCGCATAAGCGACCTGAAGCTCGGTTTCCGTAGCTGGTCCGGCTTGATCGAGGTGCTGCATGGGATCTCGCTCCATATCGACAAGGGCGAGCGGGTGGCGCTGGTCGGCGAAAGCGGGTCAGGCAAGTCCGTGACGGCGCGCATCGTGCTCGGTCTCCTCCAGGCGCTCAAAAGCGCGCGGCTTTCCGGGCTGGTGGAGTTCGAGGGCCGTGATCTGGAGAAGCTGTCCGCGCGCGAGCGCCATGATCTGCGCGGCACCAGTATGTCGATGATCTTCCAGGATCCGACCTCGTCGCTCAACCCGGTCTATACGATCGGCGCGCAATTCCGGGAGGTTCTGGCGCGAGGCACTCCCCGGATCTCGCCCGTCGACGCCCGTGCCAAGGCGGTCGCGGCGCTGAAGGACGTGGCGATCCCCGAGCCGGAACGCGTGCTCGATTCCTATTCGTTCCAGCTCTCGGGCGGCATGAACCAGCGCGTCATGATCGCCATGGCGCTCGCCAACGAACCTTCGCTGCTGATCGCGGACGAGCCGGGCACGGCGCTCGACGTCACCGTGCAGGCACAGACGCTCGGTCTGATGCGCGACCTCGTCGAGAAACACCACACCTCGGTGCTCTTCATCTCTCACAATCTCGGCGTGGTGCGCGAATTCGCCGACAGGGTCTACGTGATCTACAAGGGCCGCATCGTCGAGCAAGGACCCGCGGCGAGCCTGTTCGAGGATCCGCGCCATCCGTACACCCGGGCCTTGATGAGAGCCGTCCCGCGCATCACAGGAGGCGGCATCCCCGAGATCGAGGATGCTTCGGAAGCCTATTTCGAGCCGCTCGTTGTTCATGAAGGCTACGGCGAATCAGGGAGGTCGGCATGACTGGTCCCTTGATTTCCCTTCGTTCCGTAACGAAGGTCTTCACCTCCGGCTCGCGCGAGGTGCGGGCCGTCGACGACGTCTCCTTCGATGTGCACCAAGGCGAATGCCTCGCGATCGTCGGCGAGTCCGGTTCGGGCAAGTCGACTGTCGCCAACATGATCCTCGGCATCTATCCTCAGACTTCCGGGGAGATCCTCTTCCGAGGGAGCCCGCTTCCTGCCCGGCGTGACCTCGCCCATCGCCGCGCGATCCAGCTCGTCCAGCAGAATCCCCTTTCGTCGCTCAACCCGAAGCGGACGATCGGCGCGTCGCTGCGCCTGGCGCTCGATGTCCATGGCATTGGCGACAAGGCTGGCCGCACCGAACGCACAGAACAGTTGCTCGAGGAAGTCGGCCTCGCCGCCGACCTGCGCAAGCGCTCGCCTGCTGCGCTCTCCGGTGGCCAGCGGCAGCGCGTCGCGATCGCCCGGGCGCTCGCCTGCCAATCGGAGATCGTCGTGCTCGACGAGCCGACCTCGGCGCTCGACGTGCTGGTGCAAGCCCGCGTGCTGAAGCTGCTCAACGAGCTGCGCGCGAAACGTGGGCTGACCTATGTCTTCATCACCCACGATCTCTCGGTGGTTCGCAACATAGCCGACCGGGTCGCGGTCTTCGAAAGGGGCAAGCTCGTCGAGCTCAACCCGACCGAGACCGTCTTCGCCCATCCCGAGCATCCCTATACGCGCCGGCTCATCGGCGCCGTACCGGTCGTCACTGCCGAAGAGGTGGAACTGCGCGACCGGCTCATGGAGAAGAGCAATGCAAGTGCCTGATTATTCCTCTTTCACGAAATCCGTGGCGGCCGAGAAGGCGGATACGCAAGCCGCTTTCGACGCGCTTTGCGAACTCACAAAGCAGGTGGTGGGCGTGAAGCTGTTCACGGTCATGACTCACGACGCCAGGACGGGCGAGGCGGGCCGGGTCTATTCGAACATGCCGGAGGCTTACCCGGTTTCGGGCACGAAGCCCGCCAACGAGACGGACTGGTCGCGCCAGGTGATCGGCGAGAAGCGGACCTTCGTCGCCAACGACATCGAGGGCATTGCCGCCGTCTTCAGCGATCACGAGCTGATCAAGTCGCTCGGCTGCGAGTCGGTCATCAACGTGCCGATCATCGTGGGCGGGCAGGTGCTCGGCACCATCAACTGCCTGCACGAAGCAGGATTCTACACAAGAGAGAAGGTCGAGGCCGCCGAAGCGCTGAAGCTGCCCGGCACCGTCTGCCTTCTGCTCCGTGAACGCGAGGGAGGCTATTGATGGCGAACAAGACGATCCGTGTCGCTACCGACGTCGGCGGCACTTTCACCGATCTGGTGTGCTTCGAGACCGATCACGGCACTGGCGAGTCGCGCATCATCACGGCGAAGTCCGACACCACGCCTCCGAATTTCGAACAAGGCGTCTTGAATGTCCTGGAGAAAGGGGGCGTCGACCCGAAGGCTGTCGACTTCCTGGCCCATGGCACGACGGTGGTCATCAACGCCCTCACCGAGCGCAAGGGTGTCAAGGTTGGCCTGATTACTACGGAGGGTTTTCGCGATACGCTGGAGATCGCGCGCGGCAACAGGCCCGATTTCTTCAACCTCCATTACGAGAAGCCGAAACCTTTCGTGCCGCGTTACCTGCGCCGGGAGCTTCCCGGCCGCATGTCGTACAAGGGCGAGGAGCTGAAGCCGCTCGACCTCGGCGGACTGCCGGCGATCCTCGAGGATTTCCGCAAGGACGGAGTGGAGGCGATCGCCATCTGCTTCCTCCATTCATACGCCAACACTGCCCATGAGCAGGCCGCGCTGGCTGAAGTGCAGAAGCTGTGGCCGGACGTTTCCGTGGTCTCTTCGCATCAGATCACGCGGGAATGGCGGGAGTACGAACGCTCCAACACGGCGGTGCTTTCGGCCTATGTGCAGCCGACGGCGGAGCGTTACCTGTCGCGTCTGAAGAATGGGCTGGTCGAGAAAGGTTTTGCCAAAAGCCTATACATCATGCAGTCGAATTGCGGCGTCGACTCGCTGGAATCCGTCTCGAAGATCCCGATCACCATGGTGGAATCCGGCCCGGCTTCCGGCTTCTGGGGCGCCGCGGAGCTCGGCAAGCTGATCGGCGAGCCCAACGTTCTGGCGCTCGATATCGGCGGCACGACGGCCAAGTGCTCGCTGATCGAGGACGGCGAAGTCAAGATCAAGACCGATTACTGGATCGAGCGCGACCGCACTTCGGCGGGCTATCCAATCATGGTGCCGGTGGTCGACCTCGTCGAGATCGGCAATGGCGGCGGCTCGATCGCCTGGGTCGACGACTTCGGAAAGCTGCATGTCGGCCCGCAATCGGCCGGCGCCAAGCCGGGGCCGGCCGCCTATGGTCGAGGCGGGGACAAGGCTACCACCACCGACGCCAACCTCTGGCTCGGCCGCATCAATAAGGATTATTTCTGCGGCGGCGAAGTCGTGGCCGACATGAAGGCGGCGGAAGCGGCCATCAAGGCGGTCGGCGACAAGCTCGGCGTCGGCGCCGATGAAGCCGCACGCGGCATCATCCGCATCGCCAACAACAACATGGTCAACGCGTTGAAGTTGGTTTCGCTCAACCGCGGCCATGACCCGCGCGACTTCACCCTGGTCGTGTTCGGCGGCGGTGGTGCCATGCATGGCGTGGCGCTCGGCGTCGAACTCGGCGTCAAGAAAGTCGTCGTGCCGGCCGGCGCCTCGGTATTCTCGGCCTGGGGCATGATGATGTCGGATCTCCGCCGTGACTATTTCGTCACGCGGCTCGCCGATCTCAAAAAGGGCGCGGCGGCCGGCATAGAAGAGGTCTTCGCCGAAGCGGAGGAGCGGGCGCGCGTCCAATTCGCCGCCGAGGGCGTCGACCCGGCGAAGGTCCGCTTCCTTCGCTACGGCAAGTTCCGGTACCAGAACCAGGAACACACGACCGAAGTGCTGATTGAGGGCGAGGTCGGCGACGACCGGCTCGCGGCGATCGAAGCGGCTTTCCACGAGACCTATGAGCGTGAATACACCTACCGGCTCGACGCGCCTGTCGAAATGGTCGGCATTCATCTCGTTGCCTCCGCCGAAGTGGGCAAGCTCACCATGCGCAAGCGTGAGGGGACGGGCGCCAAGGCCGAAAGTGCGCTCAAGGGCCATCGCGACGTCGATTACGCACTGGAGGGCGTCCACAAGGCCGCGATCTACGACGGGACCAAATTGGAGCCAGGCATGAGCTTTGCCGGTCCGGCCATCGTCGAGGATCCAGGCACCACGGTCGTCATCCATCCCGGCAACCGGGTGGAGATCGACGGCTACGGCAACATCCACATCCATCTGGCCTAGGAGGAGAAGATGTCCAACAAGATCCACGACCCGATCACGCTGGAGATCATTCAGAACTCGCTCCAGGCGACGGCCGACGAGATGTTCGCGGTGATGAAGAAGACCGCGATGAGCTCGATCATCTACGAAGTGCTCGACATGGGCACTGGCATCACCGATGCCACGGGCGCCTTGGCGTCGTCCGGCGCCGGTATTCCCGCCTTCATCGGCGTGCTCGACAAGGCCGTGAAAGTGCTGGTGCAGAAGTTCGACAAGCCGGGCGATATCGAGCCAGGGGACGTGTTCGTCACCAACGATCCCTATTACGGCGGCGTCACCCATCTCAACGACATTATTGTCGCCATGCCCGTCTTCGCCGGCGGGCGCGTCATCGCCTGGACGGCCAATATCGCCCACAATTCCGATGTGGGAGGCATGGCGCCGGGATCGCTGACCGGCGAGGCGACCGAGATCTTCCAGGAGGGCCTGCGCCTTCCCGCGGTCAAGGTCATCTCCAGGGGCGAGACGATCCGCTCGGTGATGGACATTATCAAGGTCAACTCGCGCATGCCCGACGTGCTGGAAGGCGACGTCTGGGCTGCCATCGCCTCTGCGCGGATCGGTGCCAAGCGTCTCGTCGACCTCGCCGAGAAATACGGTGTCGAGACCTTCGAGAACGCCATGTCGTCCTTCATGGATTTCGGAGAGCAGGTCTCGCTGACAGAACTGGCGAAGCTGCCGCACGGCACTTTCGAGCTGTCGGAGGAGCAGGATGACGGCCGCATCTTCAATGTGAAGGTCACGATCACGAGCAGCGAGTTCATCGTCGATCTCCGCGACAACCCGGATCAGTCGGTAGGGCCGGTCAACACCAGCCGGGACGGCGTGATGGTCTGCGCCCAGATGATCTTCAAGTCGCTGACGGACCCATATTCGCCTGCCAACGAGGGTTCGTTCCGCCCGATCCGCCTCCTGACCAGGGAAGGCTCGGTCTTCCACGCCAAGGAGCCGGCGCCGATCGGCTTCTACTACGAGATCGAGCTGCGGGTATACGACATCATATGGCGCTGCCTTGCCCAGCACATGCCCGAACGGCTCGCCGCCGGGCATTTCGCGTCGGTCTGCGGCACCTTCATCGGCGGTATCCATCCTGATACCGGCCGTCAGTACACCATCATCGAACCGCAACTCGGCGGCTGGGGTGCCAGCCAGGCCGGCGATGGCAACAGCGCCATCTTCAGCGGCTTCCACGGCGAGACTTACAATTGCCCGGCCGAGATCAACGAGGCCCGCAACGGCCTGCTGGTCGACCGCATGGAGCTCAATCTGGAGCCGGGTGGCGAGGGTAAGTTCACCGGCGGCCGCGGCATCGTCATGGATTATCGCATCCGCGCCGACAATGGCTTCCTGACGGCCGGCTACACCCGCTCGAAGTTCCCGCCCTGGTCGCTGGACGGCGGCCACGAGGGCTCGCCGAACTATGTGAAGTTCATTCGCAAGGACGGTTCGAGCGAGCGCTTCTCCTTCGTGTCGGGCCTGACCACCCATACGGACGACGTCATCCGCGTCGTCACCGGCAATGGCGGCGGTATCGGCGATCCCAAGGAGCGCGACCGCGCTGCCGTCGAGGAGGACATCCGCAACGGGCTGATCACGCGAGAGCGCGCGCGGGAGGTGTACGGCGTGGCATAGATCCGCGCCGAAGCAGCCGATCCGGCGGCCCGCTTCGCCGGATCGGGAGCAAGCCCGGAGGCATCCGCGGGTAATGGCAACCCGGAGTAGATCGAGGAAGAGGAGACGTTGATGGCCGAAGCAGAGCCGATCAAGATCATGTATCTGAACCCCGTGGGCAACAGTGACTATGACGGCGTGTTCGCCGACATGGCGCGCGACCACAAGCTGCCGGAAACCGAGGTCCACATCACCTCCCTTCCGCCAAGCGAAGGGTCCTTCACCCACATCGAATACCGGTCCTACGAGGCAATGGTGACGAAGGGCATCATTCGTGCCGTTCGCGCCGCGGCACGCGAGGGCTTCGACGCCCTGGCCATTGGCTGCTTCTACGATACGGCCCTGCATGATGCGCGCGAGATCTCGGAAGGCATGGTCGTCACTGCGCCCTGCCTTTCCTCCTGCGAGATCGCGGCGACGCTTTCCAATCGTTTCGGCATTGTGGTCGGCCGCCGCAAATGGGTGCACCAGATGCACGACACTGTGCGCGACTACGGCCACGAGCACCGGCTTTCCGGTTTCTATCATGTCGAGCTCGGCGTGAACGACTTCCAGAAAGACCATGCCGAAACCGAGCGCAGGCTCCTCGAAGCGGGTCGCAAGGCGGTCGAGGAGGACTATGCCGAGGCGTTGATCCTGGGCTGCACAATGGAGGTCGGCTTCTACAGGGAAGTCGAGAAGAAGCTCGGCGTCCCGGTCATCGACCCGTCCATCGCGGCCCTGAAGCGCGCGGAATACGGCGCCGTACTGAAGCGTCAATGCGGCTGGGTGCCGAGCCGCCGCTGGTCGAGCGAAGCGCCCCCGGAAGAGGAGATCGCCTGCTTCGGGCAGTTCGACACAAACGAGCCCTTCGGCAACAGGATCGTGGTCGAGGCGGGCTAGCCGGCTGTGTCCGCATGCCGCGACCCCTCATCCGACCTCGCTTCGCGAGGAGCCACCTTCTCCCACAACAATGGGAGAAGGGAGGAGCTTGCATCGGCGCTTCTGCAATTCGCAAACACCGGCGATCGGCGCGAACGGTCCTGCCAACCTTCCCTTCTCCCCTTGCGGACAAGGTGGCCTGGCGCCACCGCCTGAGAATTCGTTGAAAGGAATACTATCGTGAAAGTCGATACCAGGCAGAGACTTGCCGCCCTCCGGGCCAGGATGAAGGACACGGGCACCGGCCTCGTTGCCATTGCGCCCGGCTCGCATATGGACTGGCTGCTTGGCTTCCATCCGCATCCGGATGAACGTCCCTGCCTGCTGCTGGTGGCGGCCCAGAAGGAGACCTTCCTGATGCCGGTGCTCAACGCGGAGGGTTCGCGCGAGAACACCGACATCTCCTTCTTCACCTGGGCTGACGAGGATGGACCGCACGCCGCGCTAGGGGCCGCACTCGACGAGATCGATGCGCGCGGCGTCGAGAAGGTGGGTCTGGACGAAACCATGCGCGCCGATTTCGCCTTGCTGCTGCTGGATGCCATTCCCGGCGCCCGGCACAGCTTCACGGCCGAAACCCTCGGCGGGCTTCGCATGCGCAAGGATGCGGCCGAATTCGCCAAGCTGAAGATGAACGCGGCCATTGCCGACCGCGCCATGCAGAAGGCTTTTGGCGCGATCCGGCCAGGCATGACGGAGCAGGAACTGGCTGCGGTCGTGAAGGATCACTTTGCTTCGGAGGGCGCGGTTCCGTCCTTCTGGATCGTGGGAGCCGCCGGCAATGGTGCCTTCCCGCACCATCAGGCAAGCGACCGCAGGCTCGAGGAAGGTGATGCGGTGGTGATCGATATCGGCGGCCGCAAGGAAGGTTTTCCCAGCGACATCACGCGCATGGCAGTGGTCGGGCGGCCGCCGGAAGGTTACGGCCAGATTCACACCATCGTCGAAAAGGCCGTCCAGGCGGCGCTCATGGCCGCCCGGCCCGGTGTGCTGGCGAAGGAGGTCGACGCGGCGGCGCGCAAGGTGATCGCCGATGCAGGCTATGGCGAGTACTTCGTCCATCGCACCGGGCACGGCATGGGCATCGACGGCCATGAGCCGCCTTATATAACGGCCACCTCGGAAACCGTGCTGGAGGAGGGCATGGTATTTTCGATAGAACCCGGCATCTACCTGCCCGGCCGTTTCGGCATCCGACTCGAGGAGATCGTCATCCTGCGCGAGGACGGGCCGGAGATTCTCTCGTCGCTGCCCCGCGACCTCCATGTCGCGCCAGTCTGAGCATGGTCGTGCATTGAAACGGAAGGGGGACGAGAAACCTCATGCCACGTGCCTGGCGAATACATGACTACTCCGGCTATCGCAGCCTCGAGCTCGCCGAAGTACCTTTCGAGGAGCCAGGTCCGGGCGAGGTCCGGCTTCGTGTCGAGGCCTTCGCCCTGAACTGGGGCGATATGGACCTGATGAAGGACAATTACTCCTTCAGCTTTCCGCGGTTTCCCGCCCGGGTGGGGATAGAGGCGGCAGGCATCGTCGATGCGATCGGACCGCAGACTGAGGGGTTTGCGATCGGCGAACGTGTCTCCACGCTCCCCTATTTCTACTATGACAGGGGCGCGAGCACTGAATCGCTCGCAATCGACGCGCGCTACGTGACGAGGGCGGCGCCGAACCTCTCGGCCGTGGAGAACGCGTCGATCTGGATGCAGTATCTGACGGCCTATTTCCCCCTCGCCGAAGTGTCGAAAGTGGGGCCGAGCAGCCACGTGCTGGTGACGGCGGCGACCAGTACCGCGGGATCGGCATCGCTTGAGATCGGCCGCATCCTCGGCGCGACCATGATCGGCACGACGCGTTTCGAGGAGAATGCCGACTATCTCAGGCAGATGGGGGCGAACCATGTGATCGTAACCGGCAAGGGCGATATTGCCGAACAGATCTTGGACATCACGGGCGGCAAAGGTGTCGACATGGCGTTCGATCCGATCGGCGCAGGCCTCATCGCCAGATACAGCCCGGCGCTCGCCCGCAACGCGCGCATCTATTTCTACGGAACCCTCGACACGACACACCCCGAACTCCCCTTCGTGGACATGTTTCAGAAGAATGCCGTGTTCCATCCCTATTCGGTGTTCAACTATGTCGAGGATCCGGTGCTGCTGGCCAAGGGCACGACCTTTGTCTACGAGATGCTGAAGCAGGGCCGGATCCGCCCCAGGATCGACCGTGTCTATCCGATGGAGAAGTACATCGAGGCCTTCGACTATCTGAGCCAGCCGCGCACGGCCCATGGTAAAGTGGTGATCGAAACGGGCCTTTGACAGCGGACGCGTGCCGCTGCGGCTCTTCCCCTTTGGCCAGAGCGCTCGAAAGCGAAGGTCCGGTCCCGACGGAAGGAAAGAAATCATGGCAGATCGTGCCGACGACGCGATCACCGCATCGGTGATCCAGGCCAGCCTGGTCGCAGCCGCTGACGAGATGTTCGCGGTGCTGAAGAAGACCGCGATGAGCCCGATCATCTACGAAGTACTCGACGTCGGTACGGGCATCACGGACCGTGATGGCGAACTTGTCAGCTCCGGGGCCGGCATCCCAACTTTCGTCGGAGTGCTCGACAAGGCGGTGAAACGCATCGTCGCCCTGCACGGGCTGGAGAACATCCGAGACGGCGACTGCTTCGTCACCAACGACCCCTATTATGGGGGCGTCACCCATCTCAACGACGTGGTCATCGCCCTGCCGGTCTTCGTCGGCGACGAATGTGTCGCCTGGACTGCATCGATTGCGCATTGGAACGATGTCGGTGGCAGGACGCCGGGCTCGATGGCCGTGGACGTTTCGGAGATATTCCAGGAGGGACTGCGACTACCGGCGGTGAAGCTCTTCGAGAGGGGCAAGCCCATCGCTTCTGTTTTCGACATCATTGCCGCCAATTCGCGTCTCCCGGATTTCGTGCGGGGCGACCTCTGGGCGCAGGTCGCGGCCAGCCGCAAGGCCGAGACGCGCATCCGCCAACTGGTCGAGTCCTATGGCTTGCCATCCTACCAGGCATCGCTGAACGATCTTTTCGAGGAGGGTGCACAGCGCGGCTATGCGGGCCTCAAGGCCATTCCGCATGGCACCTTTGTGGTCGAGGAGGAACAGGACGATGGAGCGATCTGGCGCGCTGCCATCACGGTCGCCGCCGATCGCTTCACGGTCGATCTCACGGGCAATCCGAAGCAGCGCGACGCTCCCTACAACACCAGCCGCGACGGCGCGGTGATCTCCTGCCAGATGATCTTCAAGGCATTGACCGACCCGACGCTTTTCGCCAATGCCGGCTCATTCCGGGCGCTGGAGGTGATCACCGAGCCGGGCACCATTTTCCATGCCGAGGGTACAGCTCCCCACGGCTACTATTTCGAAACGCGCATCCGCCTCTACGATATGCTTTGGCGCTGCATGGCCGAGGCGATGCCGGACCGTCTGCCGGCGGGCCATTTCGCCTCGATCTGCGGCACGGTGATCGCCGGGAACCATCCCGATACTGGCCGGCGCTACACCATGGTCGAGCCGCAGATGGGCGGCTGGGGGGCGACCGCGGCCCGGGACGGCCTCGACGCCATGTATTCGGCCAGCCATGGCGAGACCTTCAATTGCCCCGTGGAGATCTGCGAGGCGCGCTACGGCATCGATGTCGGCTACAAGCGACTGAACGAGAGCGAGGAAGGCCGAGGGCTGCATCGTGGCGGCAAGGGGCTTTCCGTCAGCTACAGGCCACGCGGCAAGGCAATCCTCTCGGCCGGCTATAGCCGCAATCGCCATCCGGCCTGGGGACTTGCCGGCGGAGATCATGGCGGAACCAACGGACTATCGGTCGTTCGTCGCGACGGGGCGCGTGAACGCCATGCCTTTGTCAGCGGCCTGGTGGTCGAGGCTGGCGACGAGATCCTGATCGACACCGCCAATGGTGGCGGCTGGGGAAAAGCTCGCTAGAGCGGTCTCGGCAGGGCATCGCTCCACCGGCTTTACATATCTTCACAATCCTCCGGAACTGGAGAAACCTGGTCCGCCTAGGATCCTTTCAGCCCAACAGGACGAAAGGACCGGCAAATGGAAACCGATCACAACCAAGAAACCCAAGCTCCCGTCGCCAAGTCGCCGAGAGGCCCCCGGTGGACACGGTGGGTCGCCATCGGCGCGATCACCTTGGTCGGGTTGAGCGGCCTTGGGCTTGTTGCTGCACAGAGCGACGATTTCGGTCGCGGCATGCGTACCTACATGATGCATGCCGGCACGGGCGAGAGAGGCTTTTCCGAGAGACGGCTCGGCTACATTCTGGACGCCATCAAGGCGACACCTGAACAATCCGAGAAGCTCCGGGCGATCGTCGCCAGAACGCGTGACGACATGCGCTCCACCCGCGAGGGTTTCATCGATGCCCGCGACCAATTCGCCGAGATCCTGGGCGCCCCGACGATCGATAGGGCTGCGGCCGAGAAACTGCGCGCCGAGCGCATCCAGGCCGTGGACGATGCCTCCAAGAAGCTGACCGCTGCGCTGCTCGATGCCGCCGAAGTGCTGACGCCGGAACAGCGCGCCGAGATTCTTCAGCATTTCAAGGAGCGCAGGGCCTTCCATCGGTGGTAAGTCTTGCGGTGCCCGAAGCGAACGGAAAGCTGACAGTATCGGAGCGCGGCCGAAAAGCCGGTACTGAAGGAGAAGGGATCGCATGGCGGAAGAGGTTTTGATCGTCGATGACGACACGCGTCTGTCCGCCATGCTTTCGGACTATCTTTCTGCCAACGGCTTCTGCGTGAGCCGGTCGACGAACGGCGCCGCCGGTCTGGCCGAGCTTTCGCGCCGCCAGCCCGACATCGTCGTGCTCGACGTGATGATGCCCGGCATGGACGGCTTCGAGACGTGCCGGCGCATGCGCGCGATCTCGGACGTGCCGATCCTCATGCTCACGGCAAAAGGCGACGAGACGGACCGGATCGTCGGCTTGGAGATCGGCGCCGACGATTACCTGCCCAAGCCGTTCAATCCGCGCGAGTTGCTCGCCCGCCTGCGCGCCATCCTGCGCAGGCGCTATGGCGCCCCAGGCACCTCAGCTCGGGTCCTCCGCTTCGGCCGCCTCGAAATCGACGCCGGCTCACGGATCGTCCGCATCGATGGTTGTGAGCAAGCGCTGACGAGCTATCAGTTCGACATTCTCGTGACCTTGGCTGAGAATGCCGGACGCATCCTGTCGCGCGACCAGCTGATGGATATGGTACGGGGCGAGGAGCTCGACGCGTTCGACCGCTCGATCGACGTCCATATCTCGCGCATCCGGGCGGCGATCGAGGCCGATCCCAGGCATCCTCGCCGCATCGTCACCGTGCGCGGCAGCGGCTATTTGTTTGCCCGCTTTCAGGATGACGAGCGATGACGTGGCGTTTCCTGCGTGGCAGCCTATTCCTCAAAGTCTATCTCACCTTGCTCGCCAGCTTGGCTCTGGTGGCTCTGGCGAGCGGCGTCTTCATGCATGTCGGGCGAGACGAGGACGAAGGTTGGGGGGCACGCCGCGAGCGCTTCATCGCCGCGATGCTGCCGGCCGATGCCGACCCGCCGTCGCTCCAAGCGACATTGACCCGGCTGGCCCAGGCGCTCGACGCCGACCTTGCGGTGTACAGCGCTGGCAGGCAGCTTGTCGCCAGCGCCGGCGATCCGCTTCCCGCCGATATCCTTGAACGGCCGCGGCGGCACGGCCCGGACTTCAGGGTCGTGGAGCTTTCCGATGGCCGCACGGTGGCTGCACGCATGCACCAGCCCTGGCGGGCGGGGCGCAATCCAATCGCCTACCTGGCTTTGGTCGCGACCTTGATCGGGCTCGCCGCCTATCCGGTCGTGCGCCACCTGACGCGGCGGTTGGAACGGTTGCGGCGCGGAGTCGACAGCTGGGGGAGCGGTGCGCTTGCGACGCGGGTCGCCGACGAGGGGAGCGACGAGGTGGCGGCCGTGGCACGCAGCTTCAACAAGGCTGCCGACCACATCGAACGCCTTCTTGCCGCTCATCGCTCACTGCTCGCCAATGCCAGCCACGAGCTGCGCTCGCCGCTGGCACGGCTTCGCATGGCGATCGATCTCTACGAGGAGACGACGGATCGGGACACAAAGGACGAGATCATCCGTAATCTCGGCGAGCTCGACGGACTGGTCGAGGAAATCCTGCTGGCTTCGCGGCTCGACCATCTCGAACAGCTCGACCATTCGGAGCCCGTGGATCTGCTCGGCCTTGCCGCCGAGGAGGGGGCGAGAAGCGGCGTTGCGGTTTCCGGCGAGCCGGCGATCGTATCGGGCGATCCGCGGCTGCTGGCACGGCTGGTGCGCAATCTCGTTCAGAATGCACTCCGCCATGGCGCGCCGCCAGTCGAGATCGAGGTGGGGAAAGCCGGTGGAAAGGTGTTGGTCAGCGTCCACGACCATGGGCGAGGGATTCCGCCGGATGAAAGGGCCCGTTTGTTCGAGCCCTTCTATCGCCCGTCAGGAAGACCCGAGTCGTCCGGCGGGTGGGGGCTAGGCCTTTCGCTGGTGCGGCAGATCGCGGGCCACCATGGCGCGTCGGTACGCTATGAAGCGCCACCGGAAGGCGGCGCGCTTTTCGTCGTGGAGTTTCCGGCATACACCGGTTGAGGACGTGTGAGAGGGCCGCTATTTCTCCGACACGCCCGCTTCCGCAAAGCTCGCCATCCCGGAATGGCAGGCCAGCGCCGATCGCAGGATGTTGACAGCAAGGCAGGCGCCTGAGGCTTCGCCAAGCCGCATGTTGAAATCGAAGAGCGGCGTCAGCGCCAGCCTGGCGAGCAACGCGCGGTGACCGGCTTCGGCCGAGACATGGGCCGCGATCGCATGGGCAAGACCATCCGGCGCGATCTTGGCCAGCGGGGCGGCGGCCGCCGTGCAGACGAACCCGTCGAGCAGGACGGGGATTCGATGGTGCCGCGCAGCCAGTACGGCGCCAAAGATCGCGGCCAGTTCGCGGCCGCCTACCAAGGCAAGGACGCGAAGAGGATCGTCGAGACGCGCCCCATGGAAGGCCAGCGCGGCGTCGACGACGGCGGCCTTCCGCGCCAGACCGGTATCGTCGACCCCCGTGCCACGCCCGACCCAGTCGACCCCTCTCCCGCCGAAAAGCGCTGCGGCGACCGCTGCGGCGGCCGTCGTGTTGCCGATCCCCATTTCGCCAAGGCAAAGGAGGTCGGTATCGGGCGAAACGCTCCCATATCCCGTCGAAACCGCACGGAGGAATTCGCTCTCCGACATTGCGGCGCCCCCCGTGAAGTCCGCTGTTGGCCGTTCGACCTCCAGGGGCACCACCTTCAGTTCAGCCCCTGCCGCGCGGGCAAGCTGGTTGATGGCGGCACCTCCGGCGGCGAAGTTGGCGACCATCTGTGCCGTCACCTCGGCGGGGTAGGCCGAAACACCCTGTGCGGTGATGCCGTGCGAGCCGGCAAAGACCACAACCGACACCTGGTCGAGCTTCGGGATCGCGCGGCCCTGCCATCCCGCCAGGTTGATCGCGATGTCCTCCAGGCGGCCGAGGCTGCCCTGCGGCTTGGTCAACACGCTCTGGCGAGAGCTTGCCGCATCCGCTGCCCGGGCATCTGGCCCGCCGAGCTCGCGGCAGGCCGCACGCAACTGGTCGATCGAGGAAAAGTGGTTCATAGGATCTCCGAGGCAAGGATTGCGGCGACGACGAGGATGATGATCTCGCCTCCCTGCTGCAGCGCTCCGAGCACATCTCCCGTCTGTCCGCCGACCTGACGGAAGCTCAGTCCCTTCAGAAAGAAGAACCAGGCTGCCAACAGGGCGACCGCCGCCACGCTGCCGACAATGCCGAGCGCCGGGAGCAGTGTCATGACGCCGATCGCAAATGCGCCGCCGGCCACCGGCCAGGACGGTGTTCCCGCGTCGGCGGACAGGCCGTCCCGCCTGGCGGGGGGCAAGGTGATCATGAAGGCGGGGATGAGCGCTCGGGATGCGGCATGGGCGGCGAGGAGGCCGGCAAGGGCCATCCCGGGAGTAGCCAGCGCGGCCATGGCCGACCAGCGGATGAGGAAGGTGACGATAAGCGTGGCGATGCCATAGGTTCCGTGCCGGCTGTCGCGCATGATCTCGAGCTTGCGCTCGCGCGTCCTTCCACCGCCGAAACCGTCGGCCACATCGGCCGCGCCGTCCTCATGCAGACAGCCCGTCACGCAGAGGATCGCCGCCAGCGTCAAAGCAGCCGTGAGGAGCGACGGAGTCCCGACCGTGAAGCCGAGCCAGAAGATGAAGGCTCCGCAGAGCCCGACGACCACGCCCGCCAGCGGAGCGGCCCATTGGGCCTCGGCGAAACTGCGGCCGTGGGCTGGCGGCCAGCCGAGCCGCAGGCGGGTATAGAAAGTCAGGCAAAGAGCAATGTCTGCGAGAGGACTGGGACGGCGGTTCAATATTCAGCCTCGTGCGATCGCGTGGAAGAAGGTGCCCGTGACGTGGCCGCGACGGGCACCGGACGGGCCGATCGGAGTTCCCAGCCCATCGGCGATATCGGCGAGCGGCTCGTCCGAACCCGATCCGGTGACCAGCGCATAGTGGAATTCATGGCCGCGGATGAGTGTCCCGTTCGTTCCTATCGGGCAGTCCAAGCGAAGCCTTGCCTGCCGATAGCCCAGATTCATCTTGCGCCGGGCAAAGCTGGTGGAATGGCCGAGCAGTCCCAACATGGGATGGGTCTTGCCCTCGGCATCCTCGAGCTTTTCGCCAAGTACCATGAAGCCGCCGCATTCCCCGTGGATCGGCCGGCTTGCGGCAAAGCGGACCATGCCTGCACGGAAATTCACGGCGGCAGCCAGGCGGCCGGCATGAAGTTCCGGATAACCGCCGGGCAGCCAGCAGACGTCGCAATCCTCGGGTGGGCCTTCGCCGGCGAGCGGGGAGAAGGGCACGATCTCGGCGCCGGCGCCGCGCCAATGGTCCGCAAGATGCGGATAGAGGAAGGTGAAGGCTGCATCCTGCGCGAGCGCGATGCGTTGACCGGGCGGCTGCAGCATGTGGCCATCATCGCCGTCCTCTGACGGCACCGGTGCTGCGAGGGCGGCGATACGGTCGAGATCGAGCGAGGCTTCCATCACGTCTGCCATCCGTTCGATAAATTCTTCGAGCGCCTCGTATTCGCTGGCCTGGACAAGGCCGAGATGGCGTTCCGGCATTGTCATCCTGGGATCGCGCATGATGGCCCCGACCACCGGAAGCCCGAGCGTCTCGATGGCATCCGCAGCCAGTCGCCGGTGCCGTTCGCTGCCGACGCGGTTGAGCACGACGCCGGCGATCCGGACCTCCGGATCGTAGGTAGCGAAGCCCTTCGCCACGGCCGCCGCCGTTTGCGACTGGCCGGAAACGTCGAGCACGAGGACAACCGGAAGGCGGTAGCGGCGCGCGAGATCGGAGGCCGCACCAGACCGGCCGGGGTCGGAGCGAATGCCGTCGAACAGCCCCATCGCGCTCTCGATGACAAGCAGGTCGGCTTCTGACGCACTTTGCTTCAGGAGCAGTGACACCAGGGCCGGGGGCATCGCCCAGCTATCGAGATTGACGCCGGGGAGACCGCTCGCCGCCGCGTGAAACCCGGGGTCGATATAGTCGGGTCCGGACTTCGCAGCGCGCACGCGCAGGCCGTGCCGCTTGAGCGCCCGCAGCAACCCGATCGTCACGCTCGTCTTGCCCGAGCCGGAACGTGCGCCGCCGATAATGAGACCGGAGCTAGCTTTCATTGCGCGACTTCGGCCTTGCAGAAATGGAGCTGTTCGCAAGATGCTGCGCTCCTGTCTCTGGGGATCGTTGCGGTGAGGAGGCAACGCTGCTGCAAGCGGTCTTCTCCCCGTAGCTACGGGGAGAAGATGCCGGCAGGCAGATGAGGGGCAGCACCAACATCTACATCTTTCCTCGATACGTTGCGGAAGCAAGGAAGCGTAAGTCAGGTGCCAGAATCTCCGGTTCCAGCCGGAATTCGAGGGCAGCCAAGATCGTTGCCAGAATGGCTTGCTTAGCCGTGAGGACGTCTACGTTCCAGATACGCAGCAATGACCAATCATTCGACAGCATGAAGTCGTCACGAACGCGGTCATGCTCGCTCTCAGCATGCTGGCTGCCGTCTACTTCGATGACGAGTTGGCATTTTCTGCAAGCGAAGTCGGCGAAATATGGCCCGATTGGAAACTGCCGCACGAATTTGAAGCCGTTCAGTCGACGGTTGCGAAGTTCAGTCCAAAGGGCGGCCTCTGCATCATTGTCCGACTTTCGCAGATGTCGGGAGAACGCTGTCGCTCTCTTGTCCGGACCACGCATCTCGAAATGCCCCTCATCTGCCTGCCGGCATCTTCTCCCCGTTTTGACGGGGAGAAGACCGCCTGCCGCTAAGTCGTGCAAATCCCAATAGGTCTTAAGTGCCCCACGCCGCGAACCTGGAGAAGCACCTGTAGCGATTCCTCTAGATCTCATGCCGAACGCACAAGCCTCTCCAGTTGCATCAATTCGGCGCGTATGGATACGATGTCGCCAACCACGATCAGAGCCGGCGAGGCGTAGCCTTGCGCTTCCGCTTGACCAGCGATCGCGCCGAGGTTCGAGACCAGCACGCGCTCGTCCGGCGTCGTCGCCGCCATGATGACGGCAGCGGGCGTCGAAGTTCTAAGCCCGCCGTCGATGAGGGCCGCGGTGATTCTCGGGAGGTTTCTCAGGCCCATATAGACGACGATTGGCTGGCCGGTGGCGGCGAGCGCGGCCCAGTCGAGATCGTCGTCCTCGCCCGCCGCATGGCCGGTCGCCAGGATGATTGCCTTGTTCAGTCCGCGCATTGTGGCCGGAATACCGGCATTGGCGAGCGCGCCGAAAGCCGAGGTGACGCCCGGAAGGATACGGAAGGGGATGCCGGCACGGGCAAGCGCCAGAGCCTCCTCCCCGCCTCGTCCGAAAACATAGGGATCTCCTCCCTTCAGGCGCAGCACCCGCCGCTGCTTGCGGGCGAGAGCAATCAACAGCGAGGTGATGTCGTCCTGCGCGGTCGAGACACGTCCCCCGCGCTTTCCCGCGAAATGCAGTTCGGCGCCGTCGCGCGCCATGTCGAGCACCGTCACATCCACCAACGCGTCATAGACGATCGCATCGGCCGTCGCGATCGCGGAGATGACATCGAGAGTCAGCGAGCCGGCATTGCCCGGACCGGCGCCGGCCAGCCACACGTGGCCGGGCTGGAAGGCCGGCATTGCCTCGGCAAGCCGTGCGATTGCGGATTGGAGGCTCATGGCGTCGTCTTTCGTTCGTGACGGGCGGGGCTCGTCGGCTTATAGCCATGCTGATGACTGAGAACGAGCGTCCCCTGCGCCGTGGATGGACCACGGGAACTTGCGCCGCGGCGGCAAGCAAAGCCGCCTGCGCGGCGCTCTTGTCGGGCGATTTTCCGGACCCGGTGGAGGTCACTCTGCCGGGCGGCCAGCAGCCGGCCTTCGCCCTCGCACGCTGGGAGAAGGGTGACGATTGGGCTATGGCCGGCATTGTCAAAGACGCCGGCGACGATCCCGACGTGACCCATGGCGCTCTTGTCCTGAGCAGGGTTCGACGCGGCGCCAGAGGGACAGGTATCATCTATAAGGCTGGACCAGGCGTTGGGGTCGTGACCCGCGCCGGCCTGCCCATCCCTCCAGGGGAGGCCGCGATCAACCCCGTGCCGCGAAAGATGATCGCCCGGGCGATCGCCGATGTGGCGGGGAAGGGCGGCGATTTCGAAGTGGAGATCTCCGTCGAGAACGGCGAGGAGATGGCCAAGAGGACAATGAACGGTCGTCTCGGCATCGTGGGGGGCATCTCGATCCTCGGCACGACCGGCGTCGTCATTCCCTATTCCTGCTCGGCCTGGATCCATTCGATCTACAGCGGCATCGATGTGGCGCGCGCGGCGGGTCTCGATCATGTCGCCGGTGCGACCGGCTCCGCGTCCGAGGCGGCCGTCCAAAAGTTCCATGATCTGCCCGAGATCGCCCTCATCGACATGGGCGATTTCGTCGGCGGCATGTTGAAGCATCTCCGCGCGCATCCCGTGCGGCGCGTGACGATCGCGGGCGGCGCCGCCAAGATGACGAAGCTTGCCCAGGGGATGCTGGATGTCCATTCCAAGCGCGGGACCGCCGATCTGGATGCGCTCGCCGAGGTGGCTGTTGAAGCAGGTGCGACGACTGAACTCGCGGGGCGAATCCGCGGCGCGAACATGGTCGCCGAAGCCTTCCAGTTGGCGGTTGCCGAAGGTGTGCCGCTCGGCGGCTTGATCGCCGCCAAGGCTTGGCAGACCGCCGCCTCCGTGCTCGGGGATGTCGGTATCGAGTTGGAGATACTGGTCTTCGATCGGGCCGGTGAGTTGCTGGGGCACGCGCCCTTCGCTGCATGTCATGGCGTTTCGCGCCCCCGGAACCGCCGCTGATAGAAGGCGTCATAGAGCGAGCTCTCCGGAAAATCGCTCGAGGCGAGGGAAGGCCCGACAAAGATGATCGCGGTGCGCTCCACCGGGTCGGCAGCGAAAAGCTCCTCGATCGTCCCGAGCGTGCCGGTCACCACCTTCTCTTCGGGCCGCGACGCATGGGCGACGATCGCCACCGGGCACTCGGCGCCATAGAGGGGCGTGAGGTCGGCCACCACGCGGTCGAGCGCATGAATGGCGAGGTGGATGGCAAGCGTTGTGCCCGTTGTGCCGAAGGCGGCGAGGCTCTCGCCGGCGGGCATCGGCGAGGCGCGGCCTGAAACGCGGGTAAGCACCAGGCTTTGGGCGACTTCCGGAATGGTGAGTTCCCGGCCGAGCGTGGCCGCGGCCGCCGCGAAGGCCGGAACGCCTGGCGTCATCGTGTAGGGAATGCCGTGCTTGCGCAGCCGCCGGATCTGCTCGGCGACGGCGCTCCAGACGGAGAGATCGCCCGAATGGAGGCGAGCGACGTCCTGGCCGGCCTCTCGCGCAGCAACATACTCCGCCTCGATCTCGTCGAGCGACATCGGCGCCGTATCGACGATGCGGGCGTCGGACGGGCAGAAATCCAGGAGCTCCTTCGGCACGATCGAGCCGGCATAGAGGCAGACCGGACAGCGCGTGATGAGGTCGCGCCCGCGCACGGTGATCAGATCGGCGGCGCCCGGTCCGGCACCGATGAAATGAACGGTCATGACGCCTCCCCAGGGGTCGGGTCGGAGCCGGCTCCGACAGCGATCGCGCAGGTCACCGGGCCGGTTGCCAGGCGTGGGCCCAGCAGGCGGCTGCCGGGACCGGCCGCAGCGATGGCGGCGGCCTCGGAGATCGAGCGGCTGCCGGCATGGTCCAGCGAGGCCTGCGAACAGGTGAGCGTTTCCGCTTCGGCGCCCTTCAACGCCCCCACCGTGACCACGACAAGGTCTAGGCCGAGCCGAAGCGCTGCAGCATGGATCGCGGGCTCGTTTTGTTTCAACGGCGCCGTCGCGAGCTTATCGAGATCGGCGAAGGTCAGGCGATGCACGGACAAGGCACGTTCTATCGCAGCCAGCACGGCTTCCGTCACGACGTCCTTCCGGCAGCCGATCCCCGCGACGATCATGGCTTTACCCACGACCATTGGGTGATCGGCATGGCCGGCTTCCAGCCTTTCATCGTGCCGATGGGAGCAGCACGGGAGATCGTGAGGCGCGTCAGCTCGCCGCCATGTTGCGCGTGCAAGGCGAGCAGCACGCTTTCCATTTCCAGCGTCACCGCGTTGGCGACCAGCCGCCCACCGGATTCGAGCGCATCCATGGCCGCTGTGATGACTCCATCGTCACTGCCTCCGCCGCCGACGAAGACGGCGTCCGGTTTGGGAAGGCCGGCAAGGGTCGCCGGAGCGGCGCCGGTCACGACCGCGAGGCTTGGAACCCCGAAAGCAATGGCGTTTCTGCCGATCCTTGCCGCACGTTCCGGATCGGACTCGATAGCGATAGCGCGCAGCGACGGGTTCGCCAGCATCCATTCGATGGAGATCGAGCCGGAGCCGGCGCCGATGTCCCACAGCAGTTCGCCGTGCCGAGGCGCCAGGGCAGATAGGGTCACCGCGCGGATCGCTTTCTTCGTGATCTGGCCGTCATGTTCGAAGAGAGCGTCCTCGCGGCCCGGCGCCAGGGAAAGGACGCGCGCTCGATCACTGGCGGCGACTTCGATCGCAACGACATTGAGAGGGTCGACATCAGTCATCGTGAAGGCGTCGGCATGCTGACGCGTGATCCTCTCCCTCGCGCCGCCCAACGCTTCCAGCACGACGAGCTGGGAACCGCCGAACCCCGATCCGTGCAGCAGTTCGGCAACGGCCCCCGGACCGTGCCCGTCGGAGGTGAGCGCCATGATCCTGCGGCCAGGGTGGAGCAAGGGACGAATCACGTCGATCGGCTTGCCGTGCAGCGAAACGGTCGCGATGTCCTGCAAAGCCCAACCCAGGCGTGACGCGGCCAGGCTGAAAGACGAAGGGGCGGGCACGACGGTCGTTTCCGCGATCGGGATGTGGCGGGTGAGCGTGACGCCCACGCCGTGCAGGAACGGATCGCCGGATGCAAGTACGCAGACCGCGCGCCCGCGAAGCGCGCGCACCTCCGCCATCGCGCTATCGAAAGGCGATGGCCAGGGTCGAGCCTCACCTCTGATCAAGTCGTCGGCGAGCGCCAGATGCCTCTTGCCGCCGAACACCACCTCGGCGTTCGCGATCAGGTGCTTTGCCTCGTTACCGAGCCCGGCGACGCCGTCCTCCCCGATGCCGATGATCGCCAGCCATTTTCCGGTTGATGCGGCGGGCGCCCTCTCACTAGAAAGCATGATGACCCATCGCATTCTGATCCTCGGCGGCACCGCCGAAGCCAGGAAACTGGCCGGCAGGCTTGCCATGCGCGACGATCTTGCAGTGACCCTTTCCCTTGCCGGCCGGACCCTGGAGCCGGCCGCCCAGCCCGTTCCCGTCCGCAGTGGCGGTTTCGGCGGCGCGGAGGGCATCGCGGCCTATCTGCGCGACCAGCGTATCTCCCTGCTCATCGATGCCACACATCCCTACGCCGCGCGGATATCCGCGAATGCCGCCCGTGCGGCGGCCATGACCGGCGTGCCTATGTTGAGGCTCTATCGCGAGGCCTGGCGTCCGGCCAAGGGGGATCGCTGGCTGACGGTAGCGGATGCCGAAGACGCGACGCGGGCGCTCGGCGAGGCACCGCGCCGGGTCTTCCTTGCGCTCGGACGACAGGAGATCGCCGCCTTCCAGAATGCGCCCCGGCATTTCTACCTCATCCGCAGCGTCGATCCGGTCGAGCCGCCGCTCGCCGTTCCCGATGCCGTCTACGTTCTCGGCCGTGGACCGTTCGACGAAGCCGGTGAGCTCGAATTGCTTAAGGCGCATCGCATCGACGCGATCGTCTGCAAGAACAGTGGCGGCGCGGCCACCTACGGAAAGCTTGTCGCGGCGCGCGGTCTCGGCATACCCGTATTCATGTTTCGCCGGCCCGACGAGCCTGACGTTCCCAGAGCGGGAAGCATTGAAGCGGCGCTGGCCATGCTCGATCATCTGCTGGCCTCCGCGAAACGCGGCGAATAGACGAGCGGCCGCTGCCCCGGTCGTTCGATGATCCGGGTGTCCGGCGAGCCGATGATGACGCAGGTCGCCATGTCGGCCGTCGCGGGATCGGCCTCGGCCAGGCAGGAGACCTCGACGCGCTCATCCGGTCGCCCGGCGGCACGGCCGAAGATCACCGGCGTCTTTTCGGGCAGGATCCCGCGCAGGCGCTCGAAGGCCTTGCCGAGTTGCCACGGGCGCGCGCGGCTGATCGGATTGTAGAGCGCAATGACGAAACCCGCCGAGGCCGCGGCTTCGAGCCGCTTCACGATCAATTCCCAGGGCTTGAGATTGTCCGACAGCGAGATCGCGCAGAAATCATGGCCGAGCGGCGCACCTGCCCGCGCCGCCACGGCGAGCATGGCGGTGACGCCGGGAACGATTTCGAGTTCGACTCCGCGCCAATCCGCCGGTCCCGTTTCCATTGCTTCGCAGACGGCGGCCGCCATGGCGAAGACTCCGGGATCGCCTCCCGAGACGACCGCCACCACCCGACCCGAAGCGGCCATATCGAGTGCCGCGCGGGCTCTCGCCAGCTCCTCGCGGTTGTCGGAGGCGTGGTGGCGCTGCCCCTCGGCGAGGTCGAGGCGGTCGAGATACGGGCCATAACCGAAGAAGTCGGTTGCCTCTGCGGCCGCATCCCGAGCTTCGGGCGTCATCTGCCTGACATTGCCCGGGCCTGTGCCGATCACGAACAGTTTCCCGGTCATGGCCGCCTCTCCCAGCCAGGGACCAGGACGAGCGAAAAATAGGGCGCCGCATCGTCCGGCTTCTCAGCGAGCCGAACCGAGCGCGTGTTCTCCATCGTGCCGCGCTCGACATAGAAGGCTTGATCGAGGCGACCCGCCTCGTCGAGCGCGCGGCGGATCTTCGGCAGATTGCGGCCAACCTTCATGATGACGGCGGCCTCGGTGTCGGCGAGCCGCCGCGCCAGTTCCGTTTGCGCCATCGTGCCGGGAAGCACCGTCAGCACGTCGTCGCCCTGCACGATGGGCATGCCGGCCTGCGACCAGCAGCCGGACATTGCGGTTACCCCGGGGATGACCTGCGTTGGGAAACGATCCGCAAGGCGAACGTGGAGATGCATGTAGGAGCCGTAGAACAGCGGATCGCCTTCGCTGAGCACCGCCACAGTTCGACCGGCCGCGAGATGGCCTTCGACGAGACGAGCCGAGTCCTCGTAGAAACGACCGATCGCCGACTTGTAGTCGTCATGCTCTTTCTCGATTTCAGTCGTGACCGGATAAAGAAGAGGGAGCTCGATCACGTCGGGCCTGAGATGGCCGGCAACCGTCCGGCGCGCATTGCCGCCATTGCCGTGCTTGGCAAAGTGGGCGACGACGTCTGCCATGCCGAGCGCGCGGATCGCTTTCAGCGTCAGAAGTTCGGGATCGCCCGGGCCTGTCCCAACGCCGATCAGCCGCCCGATCGTCACAGCCCAGCCCTCGCGATGGCGTTGACTGCCGCCGCGGTCATGGCGCTGCCTCCCATGCGTCCGCGCACGATGGCGAAGGGTACGCCGAGCGAATCCTCCGCGAGTGCATCCTTGGATTCCGCTGCGCCGACAAAACCGACGGGCATGCCGATGATCGCCGCCGGTTTGGGGGCTCCGGCGCGTAGCATGTCGAGCAGATGAAAGAGGGCCGTCGGCGCGTTGCCGATCGCCACGAGCGAGCCGCCGAGCCGTTCCCCCCAGAGTTCGAGCGCAGCCGCGGAGCGCGTGTTGCCGATCTTTGCGGCAAGGGCAGCGGTTCGCGGATCACGCAGCGTGCAGATCACCTCGTTGCCAACCGGGAGGCGCGCCCGTGTGACGCCATGCGCGACCATCTCGGCGTCGCAGAGGATTGGTGCGCCCGCCTCGAGAGCCTCGCGGGCGGCGGTGACGAACCCAGGAGAAAAGACGAATTGCGAAGCTGCCTCGACCTGACCGCAGGCGTGGATCATGCGGATGGCGACACCGGCCTCGGCATCGGAAAAGCGCGACAGATCGGCTTCCGCGCGGATGATGTCGAAGGACCGTTCATAGATCGCCGTTCCGTCCTTGATGTAGTCGTATGCGGACATGTTCATTCCCGAAGCTATCTGGTCATCTCGCCAGCCTGAGCGGTGGCAGCACCGGCGACGTTGTCGCCTGTATTCTTTTCCTGCCGACGGCGTTCTCCCGCGCGCCGGAATGCGGCGGCGGCGGCGTTGTTGGCGACGCGGGCGATCGGTTCGCCTGCCACACCGTCGCCGGCATGAAGTTCCGCGCCGGTTGCCGTGCCGACGAGAGTGAACGCCGCCCCCGCCGGCTTGGCGCATTGCTTGGCGCAGCCGGAGACGTGCAGCAACTGCCCATCGCCAAGGATTGCGGCTGCGTCGGCAGCGATCTCCGACGCGATCGCACGCGCCTGGATGTGACCCGATGCGCAGGCCGGAGCACCGGCGCAAGCGACGACGGAAAGCCTGGGGTCGGTTGCATCCGTGATGAATCCGAGAGTGCCGGCGATATGCTTCAGCGGACCGGCGGCTTCGGCCGACGGCACCAGGGCGAGCAAAGCCCGCCCGGGCGCCGGACGGATTTCGTCGACGCCATGTCGTTCGGCCGCTTCAGCGAAGCTGATGATCCGCTCCGCTGTCGTCTGGCCGAAGGGGAGGCCGATGCCGAACGCGACGCGGGCGTCAGAGAGGGGGAAGGTGCTGATCGGGCTGCGCTCTCCGTTGCCCCCCTCCGTCCTGCCGATCTCCCCCCTTGAGGGCGAGATGTCCAGCAGGACGGAGGGGGGCAACGGAGAGCGCAGTTCTTCGAGCGAAAGTTCATTTGCCCTCGCCCTCCGACCTTTGGCGGCGACTGTTTCGAGAATGGCAACCACGGTTGCTGCGGCGTCTGCCTCCGGTATTAGAGCCCATAGCCCTGCCGTCGCCGTTCCTCCGATCGCCACGCGCCACGCGCCGCCGGTCGCGACCAGTCTCACATCCGCAACAAGGGCATCGAGTTTCAGCCTGCCGCCACCATCGACGACGACGGACACTTTTGGTCCGAGCCGTTGGGAAAGGCCCGCGGCGGCAATCCGCTCGCGAATGTCTTGAGCAAAGGGCCGCGGATCCTTGATTTCTTCCGGATCCAGCCCCGCAAGCGGACCGGTTTCCACCGGCACCCCGGATCGGACGGGAATGTCCAGCGCATCGACGGCGGCGGCAAACCGCGGGGCGGAATCCCTCGTCAGCCCCCGAATTTGCAGGCTACCCCGCGCGGTGACCTCGATCAGGCCATTTCCGAAGCGGCGTGCCGCCTCGGCGATCCCGGCAAGCGTTGCCGGTATCATCCCGCCCGAGATCGGCTTCAGCCGCGCAAGCAGACCGTCGCCGGTCGCCATCGGCGTGGCGAGTGTGGGGCAGGAGCCGCGGCGCCCGCTCATACCGCAACCTCCTGCGAGCGCGCCTCTGTGATCAGCGCGGCGAGATCGTCGTCGATCGAATTGCGCAAGGGGTGCCACAGACCGCGCCGCCGGGCCGCGGCGAATCGCTCGGCGATTGCGCGGGCAGCGGCGGGATTTTCCCGCACAAGAAAGTCACGTATCCGCTGGTCGCCCAGATAGGCGTCGTGCACTGCCTCGATCAGCATACCTGGGATGGCGCCAGTCGTCTCGGCGAAGCCGACAAGCCGGTCCACGGTTTCGGCGAATTCGGAAGCGCCGCGAGGTCCGTGTCGCAACTGTCCTTCGATGAAACGCGGATTGATGGCGCGGGCACGCACGACGCGCGTAACCGCTTCCACAACGGAACGGGCTCTCGGCCTGCCGGGGTCGGTCGTATCGAGCGCAATCAGGTCGGCATTTCGGCCGAGGGCGGCGAGCGCGGCCGAGAAGCCACCGATGAAGGCGACGTCGGCCGAACCTTCGAGGATATCGCGGCCGGGATCATCTCCGGCGTGGATCAGCAGTTCGGCTTCCGCCAACCGATCCGCGAACGCACCAGGCAGGGCGCGACCTTCACCGTCGGCACCGCCAAAAGCATGTGAGGTGGCTTCAAGATAGGCTTGGCCGATTTCCTCGCGTCTTTCCCATTTGCCGGTGGCAAGCAGGTCCTCGACGCCGGCGCCATAGCTGCCGGGCGACGAGCCGAAGATGCGGGCGGGGATGGCGCCGGTCCGGCGTGCCGACTCGGCCAAAGGGTTGTCGCCGGACGCCTCGTCGCGCGCGGCGATCGCCGCGACCGCCGCATCCATAAGGGTGATCTGGGTGGGGAACATATCGCGGAAAAGGCCGGAGATCCGCCAGGTCACGTCAATCCGCGGCCGGCCGAGCACGGCAGGCGGCAGAACTTCGACGCCAGTGACGCGACCGGTCGCGGGATCCCATTGCGGCCGGCAGCCCATCAAGGCAAGACCTTGCGCGATTTCTTCGCCGCCGGTGCGCAAGCTCGCGCTGCCCCAGAGGTTGATCACCAGCGAGCGCGGCCAGTCGCCATGATCCTGCAGATAGCGCCGCAGCACCTCTTCGGCGGCGGCTTTGCCGAGCTCGAAGGCGGTCGGCGTCGGCATCGTGCGGGGATCGGCGGTGAAGAGGTTGCGTCCGGTCGGCAGCACGTCCGTGCGCCCCCGCGCCGGCGCGCCAGCCGGACCGGCAGCAATGCGCCGCCCGTCGAGCGCGTCGAGCAACGCCATCCTTTCCGCTTCGGCGCTTTGTCGGCGCAGCGGGTCGGCTTCGCCTTCGGCGAGCCGGCCGTAGACGTGGAGCCCGTCCTTGACCGCAAGGTCCTTCAGGTCGCACAGCCAAGCATCGATGCGCATCAGGGCGGCATCGGGATCGTCGGTCTCGCTGATGCCGGCTTCGCGCGCCAGTCCGGTTTTTGCCGCAGTCTCGACGATCAGTTTCGCGAGCCGGTCACGGCGGCGCCGGTCGAGCCCGTCGGCTTGTGCATACTCGTCGACCAGGCGCTCCAGGGCCTGCTGGTCCGCGTTGAGCCCGGCTCCGGCAAGCGGCGGGGGAAGGTGCCCGACGGTGACGGCGGCGATGCGCCGCTTGGCCTGTGCGGCTTCGCCGGGATTGCTGACGATGAAGGGATAGATCACGGGCAGCGGTCCGGCGACAATTTCGGGGAAACACGCCTTGCCGAGCGCCACGGTCTTGCCGGGCAGCCACTCCAACGTGCCGTGGGCTCCGACATGGACGAGCGCCTGGCAGCCTAGTTCCTCCCGCAGCCAGAAGCCGAAGGCGAGCAGCCGGTGGTGCGGCGGCAGCGACGGGTCGTGATAGTCGGCGCGCCGGTCCTCGCTCCGCCCCCGATCGGGCGCAAGCGCTACGGTGACGTTGCCGAAACGCGCCGCACGGAAAGTCAGGTCGAGTTCGTTCGGCTCGCCCCACGCAGCTGTGACCTTGACCCGCGCCTGCGCCGGAACAGCTGCGAGAAAGCGTCGGTAGCCATCGCGCGAAGCGCCTTCGCTTGTGTGTTCCAAGCGGGACAGCAGGCCGCGGGGCGTATCTGGAATGTCCTCGACGGCATAGCCTTCCGCCTTGAGGTCGTGCAGCATGGCGAGCACGCTCGCCGGCACGTCGAGGCCGACGGCATAGCCGGTGCGTCCCGCCGCGCCCGGATAGTCCGGCATAAGGATGGCGATGCGTCGATCGCCGCGCGGTGTTGCCTGCAGCCGAAGGAAGGCCGCGATCCGATCTGCGACCTGTTCTATTCGGTCCGGTTCCGGCCTGTTCACCATGCCCTTGAACGAAAGCGCATCGTCGGGGGCGTCTTCGGCCTTGAAGGCGATGGCGCCCGCCATGACGCGCCCGTCGAGCTCTGGGAGCACGACATGCATGGCGAGATCGGCCGGTGCGAGGCCCCGCTGTCCCGTTTCCCAGGCCTCCCGGCGGGTGGTGGCCACAACGGCCTGGAACACGGGCGCTGCAATCCGATCGAATAGCGTTGTGCCGCTTTCGCTACCGCTCGCGAAAGCCGTGGCGGTCACGACCAGCGGCGGTGCGAGCAGCTTTGCTGCCTCTTCGACGAAGGTGCTCGCGGCGGGATCCTTCAGGCTCGAGACAAAGATCGGCGCTGGGAAGATGCCGCGCTCGCGCAACGCTTCGCAGAGCGCATCGGTCGGCGCGATATCACCGGCGAGAAGCATGGAGCGGTAGAAAAGAACCGGGACGATCGGCGCTCCCGCCGGCCGGTCCGCCAGCAGCGTCTCCACGGGCACGACGCCTGCGTCCGGATCATAGCAACCGACCTTGGCCAGCGGTTCGGCCGGTTTGGCAAGCACGTCGCTGCCTGCATGCCCGGCGAGACGTCGCATGAGACCGCGCATGTTCACCGGTCCGCCTTCGCGGAAGTAGGCCAGGAGCTCGTCGAGTTCGGAGCGCGGTAAGGTCGAATGGGCGATCAGCGCCGGGTCCTCGTCGCGACATTCTCCGGGCAGCAGAGCGAGGCGGATGCCGTGCTCGCGGGCTACGGCCGCCAAGCGGTCGCAACCGTAGCGCCACCAGTCGTACCCGCCGAGAACACGCACCAGGACGACCTTGGCATGACGCGCGACGCGGTCGATCCAGAGATCGACCGACATCGGGTGGCGAAGGTCGCGCAGCCGGGCGAGCCGCATGGACGGCAGCATGTCCCCCTCGGACTTCCATGCTGCGGCAAGCGCCGCCAGGTCACTGTCGGTGAAGGACAGCGCCACCATCTCGGCCGGCGACTGCCCGAGATCGACGGGCTCGATCAGGTCGTCGAGCGAGGCGGTTGTGGCGGCGAGGATATGCATCGACGGCCTATCCCACCAGGATGTTCTCGATCGCCTGCCGGTTCAGCCCCTTGAGGCCGATCACGACCAGCCGGCTTCTGCGGTCTTCGCCGGGTGCCCAGGCGCGATCGTAATAATGCGACACCCGCGGTCCGACCGCCTGGACAAGCAGCCGCATCGGCTTGCCCGCGACATCCACGAATCCCTTCACACGCAGCACCTTCTCGGCTTCCGACGCAACACTGACGCGCCTGGCCAACATGTCGGGGTCGGCGATCGCGGGGAGCTCGATCACGAAAGTGTCGAAATCGTCATGGTCGTGGTCGAGCTCGCCGTCGTGATGGGTCTTGCGGTTTTCGATGTCGTCTTCGACCGCGAGGCCGAGACCGAGCAGGATGGACGGATCGACCTTGCCATGCGCCGAGGGCACGATCTTGACCGCGCGCGGCAGATGCTCCTCGACGAACGCATTTGCCCGTGCAGCCGCGTGCTTGTCCAGCAGGTCGCTCTTGGAAAGGATGATCAGATCGGCGCACGCCACCTGGTCCTCGAAGACTTCCTCGACGGGATCGTCGTGATCGAGCGATTCGTCCGCCGCGCGCTGCGCTCGGAGCGCGTCCATGTCGGAGGCGACGCGGCCCTCTGCGAGCGCCGGTCCATCCACCACGGCGACCACGCCATCGACCGTGACGCGTCCCTTGATTGCCGGCCACTGGAAGGCTTGTACCAACGGCTTCGGCAAAGCGAGGCCCGACGTCTCGATCAGAATGTGGTCGACCCTCGGCGAGCGGGAAAGAATCTGATCGAGGGCCGGGACGAAATCGTCCGCCACGGTGCAGCAGATGCAGCCATTCGCGAGCTCGACCACATTCTCCTCGGAGCAGGCCTCGATGCCGCAGCTCTTCAGGATCTCGCCGTCTATGCCGACATCGCCGAATTCGTTGACGATTATGGCGATGCGTTTGCCGTTGGCGTTCTCCAGCATATGCCGAATGAGTGTGGTCTTGCCGGCACCGAGAAAACCGGTGACGACCGTGCAGGGGACGCGGTCGGCGGAAGCGGTCATGAGTTGTCCTTGAGGAATGCGAGGGGAGGGATGCGGGCGACGAGCCCGCGTTTCAGGCAATCGGGCCGTCCGCGCCAAGGCATCAGCCCGTCCGTCGACTGCTGGAAGAGCTTCGCGCCGGCGAGCAGGTCGTGCGCGGCCTCGGTGCCAAGATCGCCGAACACATAGCTCCATGCTCCGGGTTTGATGAAGGCCGCGGAGAGCCGCCTCTTGCAATTGCCCAGGCATTCGACCTGTTCGACGCGCACTCCCGGCAGGGTGTTCGCTTCCCGGGTCGCCGCGCCAAGCAATTCGCCGGGACGGGGACGGGCATCGGAGCCGGAGGGGTCGCGGCAGGAGCTGCATATGACGATGGTCACAGCCGGCGCCACCGAGGCCGCTGCCTCGACGCACGAATCACCGACGGCAATCGTTTTATCGAACTCCAAACCGCGCTCCTTGCCCGGGACACCCGCCAGGCTTTCAGGATTGATCAGGGACGGCAGGTCTCCTGGCTCACGGGTCTCAGCTTCCGCGCCGCCTTCCCGGTGTGACCCAGTGGCAATCGGCCAAAAGCTCGCCGCTTACAGTTGCGGGGACAGCTGCGGATTCGGGATCAGAACCCTCACCGCATTCCCTCTTAGCTCCTCTCATTGCTCAGAGGAGACCGTCGCGGAGTTTGTAGGCCGCGTCGTATCCAGCTGTCAACGCGCCGGAAATATGGTTTGCCCAGATGACGATTTCGGTTAAGACTGACGTTGTCGACGGTTCCCTTCGGGGAACAAGAGGGAATGCGGTGAGGGATTTTCCCAAATCCGCGGCTGCCCCCGCAACTGTGAGCGGCGAGCTTCTCCCGACAGCCACTGGGCATCGAGCCCGGGAAGGCGGGATGAAGCGCCGAGCCGTGAGCCAGGAGACCTGCCGGCGACATAAAGGACAATCGCGGCCCTCGGGTGGAGGGCGAAAGGATTTGTGAATGAACACGGTTTCCACGTCGCTCGGAGCATCTGTTTCGGCGCAGTCGCGTTACATGCAACTCGCGCTGGCCGGTCTGCTCGGCATTTTCGTCATCGGCTTTTTGGGCTTCTCCCACATGGAGGCTGTCCACAACGCCGCCCACGACTATCGCCATTCCATGGCTTTTCCCTGCCACTGAGAGGGGAATTCCATCATGACCGTATTTCGCAACGTCGTGTTCGTCGCGGCGCTGGCGGGGCTTGTCGCGGGTATTTTTCTCGCGGCTCTGCAGGCCTATGCCACCGTGCCGCTCATCCTTCAGGCAGAAACCTATGAGGCCGCCGGAGGCAGTGCCGGTGGCCATGACCATGGAGGCAACTCCGCGGCCGGACATGCTCACGACCATGGCGAGGAGGCTTGGGCGCCGGCAGACGGCTTCGAGCGCTTCGCCTACAATGTCGGAGCCAATATCGTCAGCGGCATAGGTTTCGCCCTGATCCTGATCGCCGCCTCGGAGCTCGCCGGCGGCATAGCGGGGTGGCGCCAGGGCCTGTTCTGGGGCTTTGCCGGCTTCGCGGTTTTCACGCTCGCGCCTGGGCTCGGCCTGCCGCCGGAACTGCCGGCCATGCCGGCCGCCGATCTCTACGATCGCCAGGTCTGGTGGATTGCCACCGTTGCCGCAACCGCGATCGGGCTCGCTCTGATCGCCTTTCGGCGTTCCGCCGTGTTCGCACTGGCGGGAGTGGCCCTGATCCTCGCACCGCATGTCGTCGGGGCGCCGCAGCCGGCCAGCCATGATTCACCGGTCCCGGCCGATCTGCATCGTTCCTTCGTCGTGGCGACCACGGTCACCAACATGCTCTTCTGGCTGGCCCTCGGCGCCGTGTCCGGCGCGGTCCGGTCCAGGATCGGCGGCGAACAGGAGCTAGGCGGTCGCCTTGCCTGAGAAAGGCAGCTTGACCTTCCTTCTCGGCGGCGCTCGCTCCGGCAAGAGCACGCACGCCGAGAGCCTGGTAACTGCCCTGCCGCCGCCGTGGACCTATGTGGCGACGGCCCAGGCCTTCGATCCGGAAATGAAGGACCGGATCGCATTGCACCGCGACCGGCGCGATGGCCGCTGGAACACGCTCGATGCTCAACTCGATCTCGTCAAGGCGATTCGGGCCATGCCCCATGGCATGCCATTGCTGATCGATTGCCTGACCCTGTGGCTCAGCAACCAAATGCTGGCGGGCCATGATGTCGAGGCGGAGAGTTCCCGTTTGGCCGAGGTTCTCGCCAAGCCTTGCGGACCATGGTTCGTTGTTTCGAACGAGGTCGGGCTCGGCATTGTGCCGGACAATCCGCTGGGCCGGCGTTTTCGGGATGCGCAGGGGCGGCTGAACCAGAAGGTGGCGGCGCGGGCCGACAGGGTCCTGTTCATGGTTGCCGGGCTGCCGATGCAGGTGAAGTAGAATGAGAGACATCGACGAGAAGGAAGCCGAGCGCCACCGCGCCAAGATGGAGAAGCGCAAGACCGTCCAGGATGCCGAAGTTGCCGGCAAGACGATCGAGAAGGGATTGCTGATCGTCAATACCGGCCCGGGCAAGGGCAAGTCCACGGCGGCTTTCGGCCTGGCCTTGCGCATGCTGGGCTACGGCAGGCGGGTCGGCGTCGTGCAGTTCGTCAAAGGCGCCTGGCACACAGGCGAGAAAGATGCTTTCGCCGTTTTCGGGGACAAGATCGTCTGGCACACGATGGGCGAGGGCTTCACCTGGGAGACCCAGGATCTGAAGCGCGACATCGCCGCGGCCGAGCGTGCATGGGCGAAAGCGCTCGAGCTCTTCGCCGATCCTTCGATCAGCCTGGTGATCCTCGACGAGCTCAACATCGCGCTACGCTACGAATACCTCGACGTGCGGTCCGTGGTGACGGCACTCAAGGGCAGGCGCGAGGGCTTGCACGTCGTCGTCACCGGGCGAAACGCAAAACCGGAACTGATCGAGGCTGCCGACCTGGTCACCGAGATGGGGCAGGTGAAGCACCATTTCGCCGCCGGGGTGAAGGCGCAGCAAGGCATCGAGTTCTGATGTTCGCGTAGCGATGCCGTCTCTGGTTGCTGGGCGATCGCGCGCCCCTCTGGCGTGCCGGCCGGCCATAACATTTACAGCTCTGGAAATGTCTTTCCTGATTGCTTGGCACGGAGGAGGGAATTTTTCATACGGCCCATGTGCATCTGCACGGATTGGCCGCCAGGCGACCGCGCAGGAAAGTGCGAATCCGATAACCCTGAGGGCGAGATGGCCGGCAGGCCAGGTACTCTGCTCAGAGCGCGTTCCACAGAACCGCTGCAGCCCCTATCAAGCCGATCAGCAGCCCATCCGCCCACCAATAAAGAAGCAGTGCGCGCCGTATGTCGGCTGCCGTCGCCTCGCGCCGGCCGCCGGCGCCCATTGTGGCGTCGTCCACCAGCACCCCGCCATAGTGGCGCGGACCGGCGAGCGCGAGGCCCAAAGCCCCCGCCATGGCCGCTTCCGGCCAGCCGGCATTGGGCGAGCGGTGCTTGTGCGCGTCGCGTTGGACAGCCTGCCAAGCGGCTTTTGGCGAAGCGCCGGAAACGAAGAACGCGGCGAGCACGATAGATACGGCAGACAGCCGCGATGCAGGGAGATTGATGAGGTCATCGAAGCGCGCCGAGGCCCAGCCGAAGGCCTCATGCCGTGGCGAGCGATGGCCGATCATGCTGTCGGCGGTGTTGACCGCCTTGTAGATCGCCGCACCCGGCAGCCCTGCCAAGGCCAGCCAGAAGGCCGGTGCCACGATCCCGTCGGAGAAATTCTCCGAAAGGCTTTCAATGGCCGCACGCGAGACGCCGGCCTCGTCCAATTTCTCGGGGTCCCGCCCGACGATCCGGGAAACCGCTTGCCGGCCACCTTCGAGCCCTTCGGTCTCCAGCGCCTTCGCGACGGCAGCCACGTGTTCGCCCAGGCTGCGTTGCGCGATGAGACTGCTGGCCAGGAGGGCAGCGACAAGGATGCCGAAGGGCAGTGCCAAGGCGATCTTCTGCACGGCCAGGGCCGTCAGGGCTGCGGCAGCCACGATAACCACCAGCGCGGCGACACCCGCGGTGCGACGAGTCGCATCGGGATCGCTCGTGCGGTTGAACCGCCGATCGAGCGCGGCGATGAGCCCGCCGATCCACATCACGGGGTGGCCGATCCTCGCGAGCAGACGGCTTGGATAGCCGAAGACGCGTTCGATCAAGAGCGCCAGGAATGCGAGAAGGAGTGACATGATGGACCTGACCGCTTCGGTGACCGATCACGGCGGAAGCCTGGCCCGCGCCCGTGCGCTGTTTCCACATGCGCCCGAGCCCTGGGTCGACCTCTCGACGGGGATCAACCCGCACTCCTATCCGCTTTTCGATCTGCCCGCCACGTCCTTCTCGCGACTGCCGGAGGCCGACCGCATCAGGCAACTCGCGGCAGTCGCCGCAACCGCCTATGGCGCGCCTTCGGCTTCGAATGTCTTGCCCGCACCGGGCACGCAGGTCCTGCTGCCGCTCGTCGCGGCGCTCGTTCCCCCGGGCCGCGCGCTCGTTCTCTCGCCGACCTATGCCGAGCATCGCCGCGCTGCGGGGATCGCCGGGCACGAAGCTGTTGAGGTGACTGAATTCGAGGCACTGTTCGACGCCGATCTCGCTATTCTCGTCAATCCGAACAATCCCGACGGTCGCGTGGTGGAGCGGCCCCGGCTGCTCGCGCTGGCCGAAACCATGCGGCGCAAGGGTGGCCGTCTTGTCGTCGACGAGGCCTTCATGGACGTGGGCCCGCGTGGTGAGAGCGTCGCGGGCGATGTCGTCCCCGGCGGACTTGTCGTGCTGCGCTCCTTTGGCAAGTTCTTCGGCCTTGCAGGGGTCCGGCTCGGCTTCGCTCTCGCCGGAGAAGAGGACATTCGTCGCCTCGACGCCAGGCTCGGCCCGTGGGCCATCGCCGGGCCCTCGCTCGAAATAGGGTTGCGGGCCCTGGCCGACAGTTCCTGGCAAATCGGCATGCGGGTCCGCCTCGCTGAGGAGGCAATCAGGCTGGATGAGATTTTTGCCCGCTTTCGCCTGCCGGTCGCCGGAGGCACCAGCCTTTTTCGCTTTTTCCGCCTGCCCGACGCTGCCAGTCTTTTCGAGGCCCTCGGCCGCCGCGGAATACTGGTGCGCAATTTTGCCGAGCGACCGGATGATCTGCGCGTCGGCCTGCCTGCCGACGCTCAGGAGAGCGGCCGCCTCGAAGCAGCGCTGCGAAGTTGGCAAGACGCGGCTTAAGGTAGAGATCCGCGGCCGACGATCGTATCGGCGACCAGCGTGTCGGCGCGCCTGGCGTCGAATTTCTCCTCGGCCATCGCGCGGCTCGCCCGCCCCATCGTGACGACCAGTTCGGGGTTCTCGACAAAGCGCAGCATCGCGGCGGCAAGCGCCTCCGCGTCGCGCGCCGGTACCAGGAACCCGTTCACGCCGTCGCGTACCGTTTCCCGACATCCCGGAACGTCGGTGGTGATCACCGGCCTTGCCGTCGCCATGGCTTCCTGCGTACTGCGCGGCACCCCTTCGCGGTAGGACGGAAGCACGTAAACGCTGGCCTGGGCGAGCCACGCGCGAACCGGAACGTGCCCCGGCCACTCCAGCAGGCCTTCCCGTACCCAGCCGTCGACCTCGGCTCGTGCTATCACGCCGGGATTGGAATCGAGCCCTCCGAGCAGGATGAACCGCGTGTCCGGATGCTTCGCCTTTACCAGACGGGCTGCCTCGGCATACTCCACGACGCCTTTCTCGCGCAGCAGTCGCGCCGTCATGACGAAGGTAAGGGGGCTGACCACAGGCGCGGCGGGCTGCCACGCGTCGAGGTCGACGCCGATCGCCCCCAGCTTCGTGGCCTTGCGCCAGTCGACGAGACCGGAGTCGGCGAACTCGGCTATGTCGTCATCGTTCAGGAAGAACACTTTTTCGGTGCGCGCCAGAGCGAAGCGGTAGAGCCTCGCGACCAGCGCGCGCAGCAGGAGGCGTCGAAGCCCTTGGCGTTCTTCGCCTCCGATGAAAACGTAGCCGAGCCCTTCGATCATCGCGAAACGTCTGGGAACCCTGGCAAGCCATGCGGCGATGGTGCCGAAGGTGACAGGCTTGATGAAATAGCCGAGCGATACATCCGGTTCGAGCCCCCTGAGCAGCAGGGCGAGCCTGACCGTATCCGATAAATCGCGGAGCGGATTGGTCCCTGTGCGCGTGCCGGGGTAGTCTATGGCTCTTGCGCCAAGCTCCTCGACCGCGGCACGCGTCGTCTCGTCATAGTCGGGGGCCAGCGCCAGCACCTCCACGCCGCGCGACCGCAGCGTCGTGATCAGCGTTCCCCGGAAATTCGCGAGGGAGAAAGCCTGGCTGGTGATGAGGGCGAGCCGTTTCGGCGGCATCGAGCGTGTTCGCATTCCGTGAAGCAAAGGGTCAGGGCTCGTTCCTAGGATGTTTGACGCGCGGAAGGAAGATGTCCACTGCCATGGAGCGGGCTCGACATCATTGAGCAATTGTTGTCTCGCATGGCAGTTGCTCTTATTCTGCTGCTGAGCGAAAAAGGCAGGATGCCAACGGCGAGGGCAATGGTGAGACAAGTGAACAGCAGGCAGGAAGGAAGCAAGCCGCGTCTCGACGATGCGGCCCGTGCCGGCTGGCTCTATTATGTCGCCGGCAATACCCAGGACCAGATTGCGACCAAGCTGGGGGTCTCCCGCCAGACCGCGCAGCGGCTTGTTTCGCTTGCCGTATCGGAGGGCCTTGTCAAGGTCCGCCTCGACCATCCGATCGCCAACTGTCTCGATCTCGCGGCCAGGCTGAAGTCCCGTTTCGCCTTGGACCTTGCCGAAGTCGTGCCGAGCGATCCAGATTCGACCTCGACAACCCTGGGCATAGCGGAAGCCGTGGCGGCGGAACTCGAACGTCGACTGCGTGAGGCTGAGCCTTTGGTGCTGGCCATAGGGACAGGGCGCACGCTGAAGGCTGCAGTCGAGCAGCTTTCGCCCGTGGATTGCCCGCAACATAAGCTGGTGTCGCTCACCGGAAACATCACGCCGGATGGTACGGCTGCCTATTACAACGTCATTTTCGCAATGGCGGACAAGACGAAAGCCCGCAGCTTCCCCATGCCGCTGCCCGTCATTGTGTCCTCGCCCGCCGAACGCGAGATGCTGCACCGGCAGGCGATGATACGACCGACGGTCGAGCTGGCGGCGAAAGCGGATGTCACCTTCGTCGGCATCGGCGATATGGGCCCGAAGGCACCGCTTTATGAGGATGGGTTCATTTCCGAAGCCGAACTCAGGGCCCTGCAGAAAGCCGGCGCGGTCGGCGAGATCGTCGGTTGGGCCTTCGACCGGGAGGGCCGGATGATCGAAGGGCTCACCAACGATAGGGTGGCATCCGCGCCGATCCCGTCGCGCGAGCGGTCGCTTGTGGTGGCCGCGGCGATGGGCGAGCGCAAGCTACCCGGTATCCTCGGCGCGCTGACCCGACGGCTGGTCAACGGCTTGATAACGGACGAGCGCACCGCGGCCGCCTTGCTGGCGTCCGCCTGAGGGATCAGCATCTCTTGACGGTGGGCCCCCTGCCGTCCAGGAAACCCATGTCCCGCTTCAGATGGTCCGTCAGGGTCCTCGGATCGAGCCGCATCTGGCGCGGCCGAAGGAGCCCCAGGGTCGCGCGATCGATCCATGTCTCCTGTCCCGCGCTTAGGACCGTCGGCTTGTTGATCCTGGTGGGCATTGTCTTCTCCTCTCTGCGATCCCGAAGCGTCGGATGGAATCTCGGGTGAATACCCCTTGTTTTCCAATCGAATCTCTGGCGGTATGCATAAGGACATTTAATGCGCCATGGCTCTTCAGCTTCCGCCACTCACGGCAATTCGCGCTTTCGAGGCCGCAGCCCGGCACGGCAGTTTCACCGAGGCGGCTGCAGAGCTTGGCATGACGCAGGCGGCCGTCAGCTATCAGATCAAGGTGCTGGAGGACCGCGTCGGCGCGCCGCTTTTCCTGCGTCGTCCACGCCAGATTACCCTCACCGAAATAGGGCGCCAGCTCGCACCGGCCGTCAGCGAAGCCTTCGAGCTTTTGAGCGGGGCCTACCAGACCGCAAAGCACGGGGCGCAGGGCACGCTCGTCATAAATTCGGTACAGACATTCGCGGCGCATTGGCTCGCCCTCCACATGGGCTCTTTCCAGATGGCCCATCCCGCGCTTGCGGTCCGCCTCCAGACGTCGACCGGTCTGGTCGACTTCGCCCGTGACGATGTCGACCTCGTCATCAGGGCCGGCGGCGGCAATTGGCCGGGACTGACCTCGCATCTCCTGATGAAGGCCGAATTCACGCCGATGCTTAGCCCGGGGCTCGCCGCCTCGATCGGCGGCGTTCGGGTGCCGTCCGACCTGACGCGTCTGCCCCTCATCGACCCAGCCGATCCCTGGTGGCCAAAATGGCTGGAAGAAGCGGGTGTCTCTACCGAGTTGCTTGAGAAAGGCCCGCGGAGTGAGTTGGGCGCGCAGACTTTCGCAGCGTCGGCCGCCATGGCCGGGCGCGGCGTCGCACTGCTGACACCGGCATTCTACCGCGCGGAATTGGCGAACGGCCGGCTGGTCCAGCCTTTCGATTTGGTCTGTGACGACGGGCATGGTTATTGGCTTGCCTATCCGGAGGCGCGCCGCAATTCGCCCAAGATCCGCGTCTTCCGCGATTGGATCCTTTCGGCCGTCCGGGATTGGCTCGGCGCCGCCATTTGATCGCTCCACTTCGATGCCTGGAATCCCATGGCTGCTTTTGCTGCATCGCAGCAAGGAATCTGCCTTGACTCGCATGCCATTCGAGTGAGTAATTGCCCACATAAATGGCAAATGCTCACTTGTCTGGGAGGAAGTAGCATGAAGTTCCATTCGTTCGTGCTGGGTCTTTGCTCCGCGAGCCTCTTCGCATTCGCGGCTCACGCCGAGACCCTGACAATCGCGACAGTCAACAATGGCGACATGATCCGGATGCAGAAGCTGACGGACGACTTCACCGCCAAGAACCCTGACATTCAGTTGCAGTGGGTGACTCTCGAGGAGAACGTGCTGCGCGAGCGCGTCACCACCGACATCGCCACCAAGGGGGGCCAGTATGACGTGATGACGATCGGCACCTACGAGGTTCCGATCTGGGCCAAGCAGCAATGGCTGCTGCCGCTCGACAATCTCGGAGCCGACTACGACGCAAAGGATATCATCCCGCCCATCGCCAATGGCCTTTCGGTCGATGGCAAGCTCTACGCCGCGCCCTTCTATGGCGAGAGCTCCTTCATCATGTACCGCACCGACCTCTTCGAGAAGGCGGGCCTCAAGATGCCGGATGCCCCGACCTGGGAGTTCGTGGCCGACGCGGCGCGCAAGATCACCGATCGCGCCGCCGGCATCAACGGAATCTGCCTGCGCGGCAAGGCGGGATGGGGCGAGAACATGGCCTTCCTGACGGCCACTGCCAATTCCTTCGGAGCGCGCTGGTTCGACGAGAAATGGCAGCCGCAGTTCGACCAGCCCGAATGGAAGAACACGATCGATTTCTATGTGAAGCTGATGAACGACGCCGGTCCGCAAGGCGCGTCGTCCAACGGCTTCAATGAGAATTTGGCGCTGTTCCAGCAGGGCAAATGCGGCATGTGGATCGATGCCACGGTGGCGGCTTCGTTCGTGTCGAACCCGAAGGATTCCACGGTGGCCGACAAGGTCGGCTACGCGCTTGCCCCTGACAACGGACTTGGCAAACGTGGCAACTGGTTGTGGGCCTGGTCCCTCGCCATTCCCGCCGGCACGCAGAAGGCCGAGGCCGCGGAGAAGTTCGTCGCCTGGGCGACGAGCAAGGATTATCTAGCGCTCGTCGCCTCCAAGGAGGGCTGGGCCAACGTGCCCCCGGGAACGCGCACCTCGCTCTACGAGAATCCGGAATATCAGAAGGCAGCGCCCTTCGCGAAGATGACGCTGGACTCGATCAACTCCGCCGATCCGACCAAGCCGACGGTCAAGCCCGTTCCCTATGTCGGCGTGCAATTCGTGGCGATCCCGGAGTTCCAGGGGCTTGGCACTACGGTAGGGCAGCTCTTTTCGGCGGCGCTTGCCGGCCAGATGAGCGTCGACGACGCGCTCGCCCAAGCACAATCGGTGTCGCTACGCGAGATGACCCGCGCCGGGTACATCAAATAGCGGTCCTCCCAGCGAACTGATCGCCCGGCCGGGGCCGGGCGGTCCCTTTTCAGGAAACCGTGACACCGCGAGAAGGGTGGTGTGAAACCGATGGCTAGCCGACAGACGCGCTCTCTCGCCCGCCTCATGATGGCGCCTTCCGTCATCCTGCTCCTTATCTGGATGATCGTTCCGCTGGCGATGACGCTGTGGTTCTCCTTCCTCAATTACAATCTGCTCAATCCGGCCAATGTCACCTTCGCCGGCTTCTTCAACTATCAGTATTTCTACACCGACCCTGCGTTCTTCCAGTCGATCTGGAACACTCTGGTCATCGTCGTCGGCGTGCTTCTCATCACCGTCATCGGCGGGATCGCCCTTGCCTTGCTCCTGGATCAGGCGATCCTCGGCCAAGGTATCGTTCGCATTCTCGTCATCTCGCCCTTCTTCGTCATGCCGCCCGTTGCCGCGCTGGTGTGGAAGAACATGATCATGCATCCCGGCTATGGCGTGTTCGCCCACATCGCCACATTCGTCGGTCGCCAGCCGATAGACTGGTTCGCGCAATATCCGCTGCTTTCGATCGTCATCATCGTGGCCTGGCAGTGGCTGCCTTTCGCCACGCTCATCCTGCTGACCGCACTCCAGTCGCTGGACAGTGAACAGAAGGAGGCGGCGGAGATGGACGGGGCGGGCGTCCTAAGCCGCTTCTGGTATCTCACCCTGCCGCATATTGCGCGCGCCATCACCGTGGTCATCCTCATCCAGACCATCTTCCTGCTCGGCGTCTATGCCGAAATCCTGGTGACGACCAATGGCGGACCGGGCTACGCGACCACCAATCTTCCCTTCCTGATCTACCGAACGGCGCTGCTCGGGTACGACGTCGGCGGGGCATCGGCCGGCGGTGTGATCGCCGTCGTGCTCGCCAACATCGTCGCGTTCTTCCTGATGCGCGCCGTCGGCAGAAATCTGGATCGATAGGAGACGATCATGGCACGCAGGATATCCAGGAGAAGCGCGATCTCCTTCACCGTTCTGGCCTGGGTGGTGGCGCTGATCATCTTCTTTCCGATCCTCTACACGATCATCACCAGCTTCAAGACAGAGTCGGAAGCGATCGCCGGCGTCAGCCTGATCCCGTCCGGGACCCTCGAGAACTATTTCGAGGTCCAGTCGCAGCGGGACTATTTCAAGCCATTCATGAACTCGGTCTTCCTCGCGGTCGGCTCGACGATCCTCGCCTTGATCGTCGCCATACCCGCCGCATGGTCGATGGCGTTCTCGCCGACGAAGCGGACGAAGGATGTGCTGATGTGGATGCTGTCCACCAAGATGATGCCCGCCGTCGCGGTTCTGGTCCCGATCTACCTCATCTTCCGCGACACGGGTCTGCTCGATACCAGGATCGGGCTGACCGTCATGCTGATGCTGATCAACCTGCCGATCGTCGTCTGGATGCTCTATACCTATTTCCGCGAGATCCCGGGCGAGATCCTGGAGGCCGCGCGCATGGACGGCGCCTCGCTCCTGAAAGAGATCGTCTATGTGCTGACGCCGATGGCCGTGCCCGGCATCGCTTCCACCATGCTGCTCAACATCATCCTGGCCTGGAACGAATCCTTCTGGACGATCCGCCTCACCACCACCTACGCGGCGCCGCTGACCGCCTTCATCGCCTCCTTTTCCAGCCCGCAAGGGCTGTTCTGGGCGAAGCTCTCGGCGGCTTCGACGCTCGCTATCGCGCCGATCCTCATCATGGGTTGGTTCTCGCAACGCCAACTCGTCCGCGGCCTGACCTTCGGCGCCGTCAAATAGGGTGGACCCATGGGAAAAATCACGCTCAAGAGTGTGTCCAAATCCTTCGGGGCGACAAGCGTCATCCCGCGGATCGACCTCGACATCGCCGACGGCGAGTTCGTGGTCTTCGTCGGGCCGTCCGGTTGCGGGAAATCCACCTTGCTACGCCTCATCGCCGGGCTGGAGGATACGACCGAGGGGGCCATCTTCATCGACGGGCGCGACGTCACCAACGAGGCGCCGGCCAGGCGCGGCTTGGCCATGGTGTTCCAGTCCTACGCGCTCTATCCGCATATGAGCGTCTACAACAACATCGCCTTTCCGCTCAAAATGGCGGGCGAGGACAAGGCCGTGATCGACAAGAAGGTGAGGGACGCTGCCCGTGTGCTCAATCTGACGAACTATCTGGAACGGCGCCCCGGGCAACTCTCCGGCGGCCAGAGGCAACGCGTCGCCATCGGCCGCGCCATCGTGCGCCAGCCCAAGGCCTTCCTGTTCGACGAGCCGCTGTCCAACCTCGATGCGGCGTTGCGCGGCACGATGCGGCTAGAGATCAGCGAGCTTCACCAACAACTGGGCACGACGATGATCTACGTGACCCATGATCAGGTCGAGGCCATGACCATGGCCGACAAGATCGTCGTGCTGAATGCCGGCAATATCGAGCAGGTGGGCTCGCCGCTCGAGCTCTACCGCAGCCCGAGGAATCTCTTCGTGGCCGGTTTCATCGGCTCGCCCAGGATGAACTTCATCGAGGGCGCGCCGGCCGCGAAGCATGGAGCCAAGACCATCGGCATCCGGCCAGAGCATCTCGCCATCTCCCCCTCGTCCGGCGAGTGGAAGGGAACGGTGGGCGTCGCCGAGCATCTCGGCGCCGATACCTTTGTCCATGTCCACGCGGATGGTCTCGGAACGATCAATGTCAGGGCCCCCGGCGAGATCGGCGTCGAACATGGGCAGCCCGTCTGGCTGACCCCCGACGCGAGCAAGCTGCACCGTTTCGGCGCTGATGGGAGGGCCCTATGAGACTGGCGGGGAAGTCGGCGCTGATCACGGGCGCCGCGCGTGGGATCGGCCGGGCGTTCGCCGAAGCCTATGCGCGCGAGGGCGCGAGCGTCGCAGTTGCCGACATCGATTCCGAGGCGGCGAACAGGACCGCGGCGGCGATCGGCTCGGGGGCCTATGCGATCCCGCTCGACGTGACGGAGCTAGACTCGGTCGAGCAAGCGGTACGCTCGGTCCTCACGCGAATGGGCCGGCTCGACATCCTGGTCAACAACGCTGCGCTTTTCGATCTTGCGCCGATCGTCGAGATTTCGAAGGCCAGCTATGACCGGCTGTTCGCCGTCAACGTCCAGGGCACGCTGTTCATGATGCAGGCGGCGGCGCGCGCCATGATCGCGCGGGGAGAAGGCGGCAAGATCATCAATATGGCGAGCCAGGCCGGGCGCCGAGGCGAGCCGCTGGTCGCGGTCTATTGCGCCACCAAGGCCGCCGCCATCAGCCTCACCCAGTCGGCCGGCCTCGATCTCATCAAGCATCGCATCAACGTCAATGCCATCGCGCCGGGTGTCGTCGACGGAGAGCATTGGGATCACGTCGATTCTCTTTTCGCCAAATACGAAGGCCTCCAGCCCGGCGAGAAGAAAAAGCAGGTCGGCGCGGCGGTGCCCTATGGCCGCATGGGCACGCCGCAGGATCTGGTCGGCATGGCGGTCTTCCTGGCAAGCGCCGAGGCCGACTACATCGTCGCACAGACCTACAATGTCGATGGCGGCAACTGGATGAGCTGAGCGCTTCCGTCCTGCCATGCCTGCGGCCTCGCGAGCCGGCAAGGGATTTTTGAAGCCGCAATCCACTGCTCGCGCAGTCGAATGATCACTGGAGACGGCACGCCATGCCCATCAAACTCTCGTCAGCAACGCTCAACCGACTTCCCGCGAGTGTCGCCGTCCCGCGCTATGATCGAAGCACGCTGCGCGCCGGCATCCTGCATTTCGGCGTTGGCAATTTTCATCGTTCGCATCAGGCCGTGTACCTGGACGATCTCTTCAACGAAGGGCTTGATCACGACTGGGCCGTCATCGGCGCCGGCGTGTTCGACAGCGAGAACGCGGGCCGCGAAAAGCTCGCGGAACAGAACTGGCTGACCACCGTCGTCGAGCAGGACAGCGGCCATCGGCAAGCCCGTGTGACGGGAGCGATGATGGAGTATCTTGTGCCCGGGGACGCCAGCGCCATCCTGTTCCGGCTGGCCGACCCCGCCATTCGCATCGTCTCGCTCACCATTACGGAGGGCGGCTATTTCATCGATCCCGCATCCGGTCGGTTCGATCCGGGACATCCCGACATCGTCGCGGATTCGAAAAATCCTGCAGAGCCGAAGACGGTCTTCGGCTTGATCCTGGCGGGGCTGAGGCAGCGGCGGGATGCAGGCGTACGACCCTTCACCGTCATGTCCTGCGACAACATCCCCCATAACGGGCGTGTCACCTGCGAAGCCGTTCGGGGCCTGGCTTCCCTCATCGATCCCCCACTCGCGCGCTGGGTGCGCGATCACGTTGCCTTTCCGAACAGTATGGTCGACCGCATCACGCCGGCCACCACCGACCGGGAGCGCCGCCTGCTCGCGGACGAATTCGGCGTCGAAGACAATTGGCCGGTTTTTTGCGAGCCGTTCCGGCAATGGGTCCTGCAGGACGAGTTCCCCAATGGACGACCCATGTTGGAGAGGGCCGGCGTCACCTTCGTCGCCGATGTCGGCCCCTACGAGCTGATGAAGATCCGCATCCTCAACGGCGGTCATGCCGCGATCGCCTATCCCGCAGGCCTCCTCGACATCCACTTCGTCCATGAGGCGATGCAGGATCGCCTGGTGAGTGCGTTTCTGGCAAAGCTCGAGCGGGAAGAGATCATCCCGACCGTGCCACCAGTCCCGGATGTCGAACTCGAAGACTATTATCGGTTGATTGAACGGCGCTTCGCCAATCCAAGTATCGGCGACACGATCCGGCGGCTCTGCCTGGACGGGTCGAACCGGCAGCCCAAATTCATCATACCGACGGTCGCCGACAGGCTCGCCTCCGGACAGGGCATTGCCGGGCTTGCACTGGAGTCGGCGCTTTGGTGCCGATACTGCTTCGGGACCACCGAGAGTGGCGCCGAAATCGCCCCGAACGATCCGAATTGGGAACGGCTTCAGGAAACGGCGCGGCAAGCCAAGGCCGAACCATCGGCTTGGCTCGCCATGGACGACATCTATGGCGAGGTGGGCCGCTCTGCGGTTTTTGCTTCCGCCTTCCGATCGAGCTTGGAAAGCCTGTGGTCGAAAGGCGCGGCCGAAACTTTGAAGCTCTATCTGGATGGCGCTTCCTGACCGATCCGTATAGGAGGAGGGCGGTTCCGCCTTTCTTCTGTTTCCTCCTTTTCGCGCAGTCCCATGAATATCCTTCCTCCCGATCTTGTCATCTTCGATTGCGACGGCGTGCTGGTCGACAGCGAACCGATCTCCGTCGGCGTGCTCCTCGATGTCGTCGCCGCCCTCGGCGTGCGTATCAGCGAGAATGCCGCCTATGATCTCTTCCTCGGCAAGAGCATGGCCACTATTCGGGGCTTGATAGAGAGCGAGTTCGGGTTGGCCATGTCCGACGATCATCTCGCCGAGGTCCGCAGCGCCGTTTACGCGCGTTTCGAACGCGAACTGAAGCCAATCGCCGGGATTCACGATGCAATCGCGAAATTGAGCGGCGCGCGTTGCGTCGCCTCGTCAAGCCAGCCTGATAGGATCAGGCTGTCGCTGCGCGTCACGGGACTGCTGGAACTATTCGAGCCGCACATCTACAGTTCGACGATGGTGAAGCGCGGCAAGCCCGAGCCGGATCTCTTCCTTCACGCCGCCCGCGAGATGGGCGTGGCGCCTTCCCGCTGCGTGGTCATCGAAGACAGCGCCGCGGGCGTCGAGGCGGCGCAAAAGGCCGGGATGCGCGTTCTTGCCTTCGCTGGCGGCTCGCATGCCGCGACGCCGGGCCTGCGCGCCGCGATCGCGGCGCTCGGGCCGGATGCGGTGTTCCACGACATGAACGAACTTCCGGGCCTGCTCGCGGGGACGGATGGGAGGTTGCGGGCGTCTCTATGAGCGATCTGGTCTGCGCGGTCGATGTCGGCACGGGCAGTGCCCGGTCCGCGATTGTTGATCGCACAGGAAAGCTGTTGGGCCGCGCCGAGCACCCGATCGCGGTGAACCGGCCGGCGCCGGGTCACGCGGAACATGATTCCGAGGATATCTGGTCGGCTGTCTGCGAGGCCGTCCGGGCAGCCCGCGAGCGAGCGGGCGTCGCCGCATCCGACGTCGCCGGCATCAGCTTCGACGCCACCTGCTCGCTGGTCGTGCGGGGAAGCGCCGGGGAGCCGATCAGCGTTTCGGCTGGAAGGGAAGCGCGCTGGGATACGATCGCCTGGTTCGATCATCGGGCGGTCGCCGAGGCGGAGGAATGTCTGGCGAGCGGCCACCAGGTGGTGGATTTTCTCGGGCGGGCAATGTCGCCGGAAATGCAGGTCCCGAAGCTCATGTGGCTGAAGAGGCATCTGCCCGAAAGCTGGTCGCGCGCCGCTCATATCTTCGATCTCGCCGATTTCCTGACATTCAAGGCGTCGGGTTCGACGGCGCGCTCCCAGTGCACGCTCGCTTGCAAATGGACCTATCTGGCCCACGAAGAGGAGGGCTGGCGTCCGGATTTCTTCGCCGCGTTGCAACTCGAAGACCTGTTCGAACGGACAGGGCTTCCACGCAAGGCCGCCCTTCCGGGTACCGACCTCGGGCCGCTGACGCCGAGGGCCGCGCAGCAGCTGGGGCTGACAATGGCATGCCGGGTCGGAACAGGCGTGATCGATGCCTATGCCGGCGCGCTAGGCGTGCTTGGGGGGCTCGCCGGAAGGAGTGCCCCGATCGAGCGTCACCTCGCGCTGATCGCCGGCACGTCGAGTTGCGTCATGGCGATGTCTCGGGAACCTCGACACTTTGCGGGGTGCTGGGGCCCCTATTTCGGAGCGGCTCTGCCCGGTGTCTGGCTGAGCGAAGGGGGCCAGTCGGCAAGCGGCGCCCTGCTCGATCATGTCGTGCGTTGGTGCGGCCACGGCAGGACGCCGGATGCCGAGACCCATCGACAAATCGTCGGGAGGATTACGGAGCTAAGGCAGGTCGAGGGCCGCGATCTTGCCAGCCGGCTGCATGTGGTGCCCGATTTCCATGGCAACCGGTCACCCTACGCCGACCCCCACGCGCTCGGGGTGGTCAGCGGCCTCACGCTGGATTCGTCTTTCGACAGCCTTTGCCGGCTCTATTGGCGGACGGCCGTGGCAATCGCGCTCGGCATCCGACACATCCTCGACGCCGTTGTTGCCGCCGGGTATCAGGCGGACCGGCTGCATGTGGCCGGTGGCCACACCAGAAATCCTCTCCTGATGGAACTCTATGCCGACGCAACGGGATGGGTGACGGTCGAGCCGGAGACCGAGGACGCGGTGCTGCTCGGCACGGCCATGCTCGCGGCGACCGCCGCTGGACTCTATCCCGATCTCCATTCGGCGGGCGCGGCCATGATTCGGACAGGCGTCGAACGCCGCCCGGCCCCGGAGGCTCGCACACGCTTCGATCGCGACTATCGGATTTTCCTGGAAATGCACCGGCACCGCCAGGCACTGGATCGAATGTAGTACCGTATCACAGCCCGCCTATACTCTCCTCCAGGCGAGCGCGCATGATCGCATAGTACCCGGCCAGGGCCGGCGTTCTTTCGGCAAGTCCTTCGAGACGACCAAGCGCCTGAACGGGCCGGCCGGAATAGAGATCGTCCAGGAACCGCTCATGCACTGTCCTCGCCTCCGGGTCGAAGGCAGGCACTACGGTCGAGACCGTCGCCGGCTCTGTCTTGCCCTTCACCAAAACACGGTCCAGCTCGACGACCTCATAGCGATCGGCGGCAAGGCGGGCAGTCTCCTCGCCCAGCAGAAGGGACACGCCATAGCTCTTCGTCTCCCCTTCGAGCCGTGCCGCGAGATTCACCGAGTCGCCGAGGACGGAATAGTTGAAGCGGATATCCGACCCCATATTGCCGACCACGCACTCGCCCGTGTTGAGCCCGACGCCGATCGCCAGCCGCAGCGGATCCGCTCCGTCGGCGGCGGCTTCGGCCGCCAGCTCGGTATTCAGCTCCTGCACGGCTTTCAGCATGTCGAGCGACGCCGCGATCGCGTTCGCGGCGTGATCGGGATCTTCGAGAGGCGCGTTCCAGAAGGCCATGATCGCGTCGCCGATATATTTGTCGATCGTGCCGCCCGAGGCGAGAATGACCCGGGACAGGGGATTGAGCAGCCTGTTGATCAAGGCGGTGAGCCGCTGAGGATCGTCCTTCAGCCGCTCCGAGATGGTGGTGAAACCACGCACGTCGGAGAAAAGGATGGTCAGCTTGCGCTTGTCCCCTCCGAGGCGAAGCTGCGACGGGTCGCGCGCCAACCGTTCAACGAGGACCGGTGCAAGATATTGCGAGAAGGCGCGCGTAACCGTCCTTCGCAGGCGTCGCTCCGCTGCATAGTCGCGTGCGCCCTGCGCAGCCGTCACCGTCAGGAAAGCGAGCGAGGGGGTGATGGGCGGCACGAACAATCGGCCGAAGCGCAGGAGCAGGAAGCTTGCGCCAGCGAAAAGGACGGTCGCGACTGCCGCGATGGCGATGGTCCGCCATCCCGTGCCGTGCAGCACGGTCAGCCCAGCAAGGCTAGCAGCGAATGCGGCTGCCAGGACAAGCAGGGCGGGGTGCGCCTCACGGACGAAAAGCGCTCCACGCAGATTGTCGTAGATGGTGGCATGGATCTCCGCTCCGGATGTGAGCCGTCCCGTGCGCACGGTCTGTGGCGTCGCGAATGCTTCGGCTCCCCCGGTATCGCTCGTGGGCGCCGCCTGCATCGACAGACCGACGATCACGACCTTTCCCGAGAAGGTCCCTGCCGGCAGGAATTCGTCGGGGGCAAGCGCCTGGTAGTAAGAAACCGTGGGAAAGGTCCGTGCAGGGCCGAAGGACTGGAGCAAGGCACCTGCAGGCACTTCGGGAGATGTGCCGCCATTCCTCTCCATGAGCCTCGCGGCGAAGCTGTCGGGAAAACGGGGCAGGTGCCGCAGTGTGCCGTCCCGGTCCAGCGCGATCGAGGCAAGGCCGGACACCGCTCCGCCTTCCGTGAACTCTGCGAGAGGCTCCACGCGCACGGTCTGTGTGGCTTGCGGCGTGTCGACATCCGTCAGATCGGCCGCCAGCACGACATCCGGTCCAAGGGTTGCGGCAAGGAGCGCGTCCGCCTCGGGGCGGGAGGGTTCGGCGAAAATGATATCCAGCCCGATCGTCCTGGCGCCGGCGCTTCTCAAGGCGGCGATCAGGCGGGCATGCAACTCCCGCGGCCACGGCCATTGCTGTCCGATCTCGGCAAAGGACGGTTCGTCGATCGCGACGATGATCGGGTCGTCTGCTGGACGCTCAGGAGGCCAGGAGGTCGAGAAATAGTCGAAACTGCGCGCCTCCAGCAGCCGCCATGGGGCGGTGAGCGACAATGGGAGGAGGAGTGCCAGCGTCCCGACCACGATCGCGGCGAGCCCGCGCCAGCGTCGGCTCCTGTCCAGAGCGCTGCCCTGCTTGTCGGCGGACAAGCGTGAGAACATCAGAACCGGACCTTAAATGTCCCGGTCAGTGTGCGTCCCCAGCCGGGAGTGTCCGAGGCCACGGAGAAATCGGTGTCGAAGATATTGTAGGCCGCCAGTTCCAGCTCGAAACGCTTGTCCAATGGCTCCCAGGTCAGGAATGCGTCGGCTGTCCAGTAGCTGTCGAGCCGGTCGCCGAAAGCGTTGCCGGAGCGGGGGCCGACATAGGTCGCGGCGGCAGTGACCTTGAGATTTATCGGATTGACATAGGTGAGACCGAAGCGCGCCGCGGTCTCGGGCACGAAAGGCAGCGATTGGCCGAAAGCAGGGCTGCTCGGGTCGCGATTTTCCGAATCCGCATATGAGAATGTTGCGAAAGCGCCGAAGCCATGGGTGAGCCAGGTGTTGGCGGTGAAGCTCACCCTGTCGATCCGACCGGCGGTCAGGTCGATCGTGTCGAGGGAGAGCGGAACGAGGATCGACAGATCCGAAAGCTGCTGGTGCTGGTAGTCGGCCACGGTGAAGAACCAGTCCGTCCACTGGGCATCCCAGCGCGCCGCGAACGTGTCGGAGTATCCGCCTGTCGAAAGGGGGATCTGATCCGACTGGAGGCCCAGCACGCCGATAGGCGCCAGCGTAGTCGAGGTGGCCAAGGAGGTTTCGCGCATGAAGCCGACGCGCAGCCAGTGATCGTCGACCGGCGCCCAGGCTATCGCCGCGCGCGGGTCGATCCGTGTCAGGCTGCCGCCGTCGCCGTCGATGTAATTGCCGAAGAGGCCACCCTCGACCTTGAGGTTCGGCGCCACATCGTAGATCGCATCCAGATAGGCGCGGCCGAAGCCCAGTGCGAAATCAGAGCTGTCGGTCGTCGTGTCGATAATGGGGGGGATCGTGCCGATGATCGTCTGCGAGATTTCATCGGTCTTCTGGTCGATCGATCCGCCTTCCAGGCCGTAGCGCAGAATGAGATCGCCGATACCGTAGAGGTGACTGGCAGCCGCCACATAAGCGGTCTGGTCGGTGGTGGTGTTGGCGATCCGAGCGCCGATCGGCACTATGCCGCCGCCAAGATCGGAGTAGATGATCGCCGCCTGGTCGCTCTCGCGCCGGAAGCCTGATCCGAACATGGCTACATTCCCGACGTTCCGATAGCCAAAGGTATGGCTCCAGGCGACACCAGCATTGCCGGTCTTGTCGTTGACGGTTCGATCGTAGGAGAGGGCGTCGATGTTCAGCCCGGGAAGGACGATCGGCTCCAGCGGAACGACGATGGCATTGAGAAGGTCGGCCTCGTCATTCCTGACATCGGCATAGACCACCACCCTGTCGTTCGGCGTCGGGCGCGCAGTCAGGTAGCCGGTGCCGCTGAGGTTTTCGTAATTCAGGTCGAACTGGGCGTTGGGGCCAGGAAATCCGGGCGGTGTGCTTTCGCGGAACTCGTCGGACTGGCCGGCGTCGAAGCGGCCGTAGAAGCTCCACGGGATGGGGCCCGCGACATAGCCTTGCAGCTCCGCCTCGGAGGTCCATCCCCAATCGTCACCCTTCTTGACGAAGCCGCCGCCCAGCGAGCCCTCGACGAACGGTCGCCTGAACAGGTTGGCGCTTCGTGAGCGGCCCGACAGCATCGCCGGGTCGAGCATGAGGCCCTGGAAGAACGACGAGAAGGCTGTCCTGTTCACGCTGGCATCGGCGATCGTATCGCCGAAATTGGGGTTGAGCACGAATTGGTTGATGCTGCCGGCAAGCGCCTGGTCGACATAGCCCGGACCGGAGAAAGGATCGAAGGTGACGTCGCCATAATAACGCCCCCAGGCGTTGAGGCCCTGGAGCCGGAAGGCTTCGTTGAGGAGGGAGCCGGCATCCTTGTTGGCGCTGAGCGGCGCGTAGTCGCCGCCGCGTGCCTGCGATCGCCTCAGCGTCTCCTGGGCGCTTTCGATGGCGCGATCGGAATCATAGTCGTCGATGGCGATCGCGGTGGCCAGGCTGGAGCTCGCCGGATCGTTCGGATCGAGGCGATTGGCGTTTTCGAGCGCCTGCTCTCCAGGCTCGCGTTCACCCCGTTCGAAATAGCCTCCGGCCAGAAGCAGCAGCGCTTGCGCGTAGGCGGGGTTGGCCGTCGAGCCGGCAAGCAGATCCTGCATCGCCTGGTCGAGCTCGCCGCTCTGCAGGTGATAGCGGCCACGCGCCACGAGGCCGATGTCGAAGGACGGGTCTACCGCCATCGCCTTGTCGATCAGCGTCTTTGCTTCCTTCACCCGATCCTGGTTGAGGTAGAGGATCGCAAGATTGGCGTAAGACACCGGATCGTTCGGCTCGAGCTCGATGGCGCGCTCGAAGGCAGCCTCCGCCTCGCGTTCGGCGCCTCGCTCGACCTGAACGTTGCCGATGGCATTCCACACCGTGGCGGAGCCGGGAGCCGTCGCCGCGGCGCGCTCGAGATCGGCAAGTGCCCCATCGAGATCGCTCTTGATCCCGGCCCGGTATTGGGCGCGCGCTTCGAGCGCCGTGGGATCGTCCGGGTCCATCGCGAGCGACCTCTCGACCCCGGCAAGGACCTCGTCGCGATCGTCCAGCAGCAGGGCAAGTTGCGCCCGATATGCCGGCAGCGAAGGATCGTCGGGATATTGCGCCTCCGCCCGTTTGAGCACTTCCAATGCGCTCTTGATATCCTTCAGGAAACCGGCGGCCCAGGCTTCCGCAAGGGCCGCATAGGGCCCGCCATTCCGAATGACCGGCGGCGCCTCGACATGGTCTGGATTTGCGAGGGCTCTTGCGAAGTAGCCGCCATAGGCGGCGATCGCGCGACGTTTCGGATCGAGGTGAGGCGCTGCCCGATCGAACAGCAGTGCGGCATCGCCGTAGCGTCGGTCGGATCCTGCCGCAAGCGCGTCGATCAGGTCGAGACGCGCTTGCTGCGAAGCTGTCAGCCGGAAGGCCCGCGCATGGCCGGCTGCCTCCGCGGCAGCCTGCTTGCCGTCATAGCTCAACGAAACCTCGGCGAGCACCAGCCAGTCCTCGGCGCTGCGCGCGGCTTCCTGCTTGGCCGAGATCCGCGCGCGCTCGGCGCGCATCTCCGGGCTGGACAAAGACGAACCGGGCATCCACGCAAAGGATTGATGGAGCGTCAGATAGAAAAGCATCTGCTCGCGATCCGCGGGATCGACGATGACGACCTTGGTGGGTGCCTGGCCAATGCGCGCCACGGCCGCTTCACCGCGAGCGACACTGACCGATCCGAACGGGTTTGAAAGCTCGACCACGCCCTCCAGCACGATCAGCGAGGTCTTGTCGCCCTCCACCGTCATCGTCCAGTCGGTGCCGCGGATCGCGGCAACGGCGGCCGGCGTTTCCACCGTCAGCCCCGCCCCGCCACGGGCGGCTCGCGCCCAGATCGTGCCGTTCTCCAGCGCAAACTCGCTGTCGGACGCTTCCCCGACCTTCTTCACGACGAGGGTCGTGTTGCGGCCCATCCGGACCTGCGTATCGTCGGAAAATAGAATGGCCAGATGGCCGGTCGCATTGGTGCGCAGCGTGTCCCCAGCCAGCAGATTCTGCGCGATCTCCACGCCGCGCCAGCCCGCCAGATCGATGAAGCGGACCTCTTCGCCATATTTGCGTGCGATGACCGAGCCCGCGGCAGGCAATGCGCGCGGCAATACTTCGGCGTTCGCCGAAACGACACACCCTACGACCGCGAGTACTGCGACCCCCGCCCAAAATCCGCGCATGTTTTCTTGTCTTGTTCCCTCTGCCGCAAAAGGTATGCAACCAAACAAATTTTGGAGTCAAGTTTTCGTTGCGGTTGTTTCTGTTGTGCGGCAAACAATGGGTGAAAAACTACATGGGGCGGGGACTTCGAATGAGGGCAGTTCAGGATCAGCCGCAAGCGGTAGAGGCGTCGACATTGGTCTTGCCGAAGGATCCGAAACTTTATCTCGATCACTTGCGCAAGATAAACGACGTCTTCTACGACCAGATTCGCATCGCCGACCAGAAGGCGGCCTACATCTTCACCTTCATGATAGCCTTCCTCGTGTCGTCCACCGAGGGAAGGGGCGTCTTCACGCTCAATCGGTACCTCGCCGGCGACCCTGTCGTGATCGTTTTCTCGGCAGCGCTGGCCATTTCGGCGATCGTATCGATGGTCTCATCGATCATGGTCGTGCTGCCACGCCATCGCTCCACTTCCACATCGCTCTACTGGGGTGGATGGCCGACCAACCGCGCGGCCTTCATCGCCGCCCACGACACGGGTGACCCAGAGTACCTTTTCCGCGAGTATATCGGCAATGTCGACAACCTGTCGGCGATCAACCGGTCGAAGTACCGGCTGGTCGCCTTGTCGTTCCGATCGCTCATCGTGACGGTGGTCGCCTATATCATCCTCCTCGGCATGGGGGCCGGCTTCTAGATATCGGGTGGCCTCGAACGAATTGCCGGTGTTCGGGATTTCGCCTACCGTCGAATCAAATAATAGCGACGGGATCATTCGGAAGAACTCGTAAACCAGAGGTCGAACACCATGGCATTCCAACTTGCCCCCTCCTTCATTTCTCGCCGCTCCCTGCTCAAGGCGGCTGGTGCCGGTACGGCGCTCGCGGCGCTCGGGACCTTCCCGTCGAGGGTACTCGCCGCCGATCCGGTAAAGGTCGCCGCCGTCTACACCGTTCCCGTCGAACAGCAGTGGGTGAGCCGTCTCCACAAGGCCGCGACTGCTGCCAAGGAACGCGGCGAGATCGAATATGTCTATTCGGAGAATACGTCGAACAACGACTACGAACGCGTGATGCGGGAATATTGCGAGGCCGGCCACAAGCTGATCATCGGCGAGGTGTTCGGCGTCGAGGATGCTGCACGCAGTGTCGCGCAGGATTATCCCGACATCGCCTTTCTCGCGGGCTCCAGCTTCAAGCCGGACGACGCGCTGCCCAATTTCGCGGTGTTCGACAACTACATACAGGATGCCTCCTATCTTTCCGGCATCATTGCCGGCGCCATGACCAAGTCGAAGAACATCGGCATGGTCGGCGGCTATCCGATTCCCGAGGTCAACCGCCTCATGAACGCTTTCATGGCCGGCGTGAAGGAGAGCGCACCCGATGCGAAGTTCCAGGTCTCCTTCATCGGTTCCTGGTTCGATCCGCCCAAGGCCAAAGAGACGGCATTCGCCCAGATCGACGGCGGCGCAGACCTGCTCTATGCCGAGCGTTTCGGCGTCTCTGACGCAGCCAAGGAAAAGGGTGTGCTGGCGATCGGCAATGTCATCGACACTCAGGCCGACTACCCCGACACGGTCGTCGCCTCGGCGCTCTGGCATTTCGAACCGACCCTTGCCAAGGCGGTTGCCGAGGTCAATGCCGGCACCTTCAAGGCCGCCGACTACGGTGTCTATTCCTTCATGAAGAACGGAGGCTGCTCGCTGGCGCCGCTGGGGACGTTCGAGTCCAAGGTGCCTGACGAGATCAAGGCGAAGGTTGCCGAGAAGGAAAAGGCCATCAAGGACGGCTCCTTCGTCGTCGAGATCAACGACGGCGAGCCGAAGTCGAGTTGATCGCCCACCGTCTTGATGGGCAACGTCGAGCACAGTAAGGGGTGGGAGCTATTCCACCCCTTGTCGATGTCTCGCGGCTGTCCTACCGGGAATGTGCCGCGATGGAAGTCCCTTGATGATCCAGCCGAGCTCGAGCAGCCAGAACAGTGAACCGGTCCTGCGCCTGACCGGGATCACCAAGCGATTCGGCCCGCTGGTTGCCAATGACGCCATCTCATTCGAACTGGGCAAGGGCGAGGTGATCGCGCTTCTGGGCGAGAATGGCGCAGGCAAGACAACCCTGATGAACATTCTCTTCGGCCACTATGTCGCCGATGAGGGGACTGTCGAGGCATTCGGAAGGCACTTGCCGCCCGGCGATCCCAAGGCGGCCCTATCGGCCGGCATCGGCATGGTCCATCAGCATTTTACGCTGGCGGACAACATGACCGTCACGGAGAATATCGCGCTCGGGACCGAGGCCCTATGGCGACCACGTCTCAATCGTGCGGCGGCGCGCGAGCGCATCCGAAACCTCTCCGTCGATTTCGGCCTGGCGGTGGAGCCGTCGGCGGTCATTGCTTCGCTGTCCGTCGGTGAACGGCAGCGGGTCGAAATATTGAAGGCTCTCTACCGGGACGCGCGGATCCTCATCCTGGACGAGCCGACTGCCGTTCTCACGCCGGGCGAGACAGAGGCGCTGTTTCGCACGCTCAAGCTCCTTGTGGCCAATGGGCTGTCGATCATCTTCATTTCTCACAAGCTGAACGAGGTCATGGCCGTGAGCGACCGCGTCCTGGTGCTGCGCGGCGGCAAGCTTGCGGGAGAGCGGCCGACGGCCGGCGTCAGCCGTGCCGAACTGGCTGCTTTGATGGTCGGCCAGGAAGTCGTCTCGCCTCCGGTCAGCCCGCTGCGTCTCGGCCCACCCTTGCTAGAGTTGAGGGACGTTTCCACGCAATCCGGAGGCACGGGTGCGAGGCTCGAAGCCGTGTCCCTGGCCCTTCGAGGCGGCGAGATCACCGGCCTGGCCGGCGTTTCCGGCAACGGTCAGTCCGCGCTCGCGGGCGTGATCTCGGGGACCGTCATGCCGTCGGACGGCGAGATCGTGCTGGGCGGAGCGGCGGCGCGCGACTGGTCTCCGCGCATCGCGCTCAGCGGCGGCATCGGCCGCATTCCCGAGGATCGCCACGCCGTCGGCACGATCGGCGACATGAGCGTCACCGAGAATGTCATCTCGGAGCAATACCGTTCGTCCCGCTTCAATCGCCGCGGTTTTCTCGACTGGAGCGCCGCGCGAAACTTCGCGGCCGCGGTCATCCGGGATTACGACGTAAAATGTCCCTCGCCCGAAGCGCGTATCCGGCTGCTTTCCGGGGGCAACATGCAGAAGCTGATCCTTGGACGGGTCCTCGATGCGGAGCCCTCGATCATCCTCGCCAATCAGCCGACGCGGGGCCTCGATGTGGGAGCGGTCGCCTATGTCCATCGCAAGCTTCTCGAGGCGCGCGAGCGCGGCGCCGCGATACTGTTGATCTCGGAAGACCTGGAAGAGATCCTGGCCCTTTCCGACCGCGTCGTCGTGATGTCGAAAGGCAGGCTGTCTACACCCTCGGCGCGCGGCGAGCGATCGATCCGCGAGTTGGGAGAACTGATGGCCGGACATGCGGAGGTGGCTCGTCATGCGGCTTGAGCCCAAGCCCGCGCCGTCGCTGGCTGTCCTCCTGCTCTTCCCGCTCGGTGCCATTGCGGCGACGCTGGTCATCACGGCGTTGCTGGTGCTCGCCGCGGGCGCGTCCCCATTCTCGGTCTTCTATCTCGTGCTGAAAGGCGCCGCCGGGTCGCAATTCGCGGCACTTGAGACCTTGACCCGTGCCACGCCGCTGATTTTCACGGGCCTCGCCGTTGCCGTGGCCTTCCGGGCGAAGCTCTGGAACATCGGCGCCGAAGCGCAGCTTTATATCGGCGCCGTCGTCACCGCGGTGCTTGGCACCGGGGCGCTTCCCTTGCCTTCGGTCCTGCTCCTGCCGGCGATCGCCATTTCCGCGATGGCGGCCGGGGCGCTGCTCCTGCTCGGTCCGGCGGTCCTCAAGACGCGCTTCGGCGTCGACGAGGTGGTCACGACATTGCTCCTCAATTTCATCGTGCTGCTCTTCGTGTCGATGCTGCTCGAGGGGCCGCTTAAGGATCCGATGGGGCTGGGCTGGCCGCAATCGCCAAAGATCATCGCCGACGCGCAGCTGCCGCGCATCATCCGGGGCAAGCGCTTGCACTATGGTTTCGTCCTCGCCCTCTTGTCCGCCCTGGCGGTCTGGGTGGTGATGAAGAAGACTGCGCTCGGCTACGAGATGAGGGCCGTCGGCCACAACCGTGAAGCGGCGCGCTTTGCAGGCATTCCTGTCAATCCCGTGCTCGCCAAGACGGCTCTGCTCTCGGGGGGGCTCGCAGCCTTGGCCGGCTTCTCGGAGGTCGCGGGCCTGAAGGGCAACCTCACGCTCGATCTGTCGCCCGGCTACGGCTATTCCGGCGTCGTGGTCGCAATGCTCGCCATGCTCAATCCGCTCGGCGTCGTGGTTTCGGCCATCTTCGTCGCTGGCATTTTCGTCGGCGCCGATGCCATGAGCCGAGCGGCCGGCGTGCCGAGCTATATCGCCGATGTCATGACCGCCACGGCCTTGCTCACCATGGTGACGGCGATCCTGCTGACGCGCTTTCGGGTGAGGTGGAAATGATGCCTTCCGCAATCCTGGGGGCTTGGCGCCATCCAGGGAAGTCTCCTGACGCAAGCGCGGAGCAACTCTAGTGGACGCGCTGGAAATCCTCTTCACCGCGTCCTTCTGGGTCGCCGCGATCCGCATCGCCTCGCCGCTGATCTTCGCCACGATGGGTGAGCTGATCTGTGAGCGCGCGGGCGTCCTCAATCTTGGCATCGAAGGCATCATGACGGCGGGCGCCTTCGCCGGCTGGTTCACCGTCTATTCGGGCGGCGACCTGTGGACAGGGGTGCTCGTGTCCGCGCTCGCCGGCGGCATGTTCGGCCTTCTCCATGCCGTGCTGACGGTGCCGCTTGGCCTGTCCCAGCATGTTGTTGGCATCGGGATCACGCTGCTCGCGACGAGCCTCACCTATTTCACCTATCGCCTCGCACTACCGGAAGTCACATCCCCGCCGAAGATCGAGCCGTTCCAGCCTTGGCCCATCCCGGGTCTGTCGAAAATCCCGGTCCTCGGCGAAGCCCTGTTCTCGCAGACGCCGCTCACCTATCTCGCCTTCATCACAGTCGGCGTGGTGGCCTGGGCGCTCTACCGTACTCCACTTGGCCTGGCGGTCCGGGCCGTGGGCGAGAACCCGTCGGCCGTCGAGGCTCAGGGCATTAGCGTCACCGGCATTCGCATCGGCGCGGTCGTGGCGGGGAGCGCATTGATGGCCGTCGGCGGCGCGTTCCTGACCATGTCGGCTTTCAATTCCTTCTTCTTCGAGATGATCAACGGTCGCGGCTGGATCTGCATCGCGCTCGTCGTTTTCGGTTCGTGGCGCCCTGGCAAGGCGCTGCTTGGCGCAATTCTGTTCGCGGCCTTCGATGCCTACCAGATCAGGCTCCAGCAGCTTTCCGGCGGCCTCGTGCCCTACCAGGTGTTCCTGATGATGCCCTACGCGCTGTCGATCCTGGCGTTGATCCTGGTGGCGCGCCGCGCCACCTATCCGAAGGCGCTGATGGTTCCCTATCAGAAAGGCGAAAGATGAGCTTCGACATTCTCGTCAAAGGTGGCACGCTGCCGGATGGCCGTGTCGCCGATATCGGCATCAAGGGCGACAGGATCGCGGCGATCGAGCCCAGGATCGATGCCGAGGCGGGCCGGGTGATAGACGCGGCCGGCGATCTCGTGTCGCCCCCCTTTGTCGACCCGCATTTCCACATGGACGCGACCCTTTCTCTGGGGCTCCCGCGCATCAACAAATCGGGCACCCTGTTGGAAGGCATCGCCCTATGGGGAGAATTGAAGCCGTTGCTCACGCATGAGGCGGTGCGGCAGCGTGCACTCGACTATTGCGACTGGGCCGTATCGATGGGCCTGCTCGCCATCCGTACCCATGTTGATGTCTGCGACGACCGGCTCCTCGCGGTCGAGGCGCTGCTCGACGTAAAGAAGCAGGTCGCGCCCTATCTCGATCTCCAACTTGTCGCTTTCCCCCAGGATGGCCTCTATCGCTTCCCGACAGCACGCGAGAATACGGTCCGGGCGCTCGACATGGGGGTCGATGTCGTCGGCGGCATCCCGCATTTCGAGCGCACAATGGAGGACGGCCGTCGCTCCGTCACCGAACTTTGCGAGGTCGCCGCGGAGCGCGGGCTCATGGTCGACATGCATTGCGATGAGACGGACGATCCGCATTCGCGCCACATCGAACAGCTCGCCTACGAGACGCAGCGTCTCGGACTGCAGGGCAGGGTGGCCGGCTCGCACCTCACTTCCATGCATTCCATGGACAATTACTACGTCTCGAAGCTCCTTCCGCTGATTGCTGAAGCCCAGGTCTCGGTGATCTCCAACCCGCTGATCAACATCATGCTGCAGGGGCGTCATGACACCTACCCGAAGCGGCGCGGGCTGACCCGCGTTCCGGAAATGCTGCGTCACGGCATCCGCGTGGGCTGGGGCCAGGATTGCGTGCTCGATCCCTGGTATTCCCTCGGCACGGCCGACATGCTCGATGTCGCCTTCATGGGATTGCACGTTGCCCAGATGTCGAGCCCGGCGGATATGGAGAAGTGCTTCGACATGGTCACCAACGTCAACGCCGCCATCATGGGGCTCGACGACCATGGACTGGCGGTAGGAAAGGGGGCGAGCCTCGTCGTCCTCGATGCCGGCAATCCGGTCGAGGCGCTTCGGCTCCGCCCGGAACGGCTCTGCGTCGTCGCCAAAGGCAAGGTCGTGGCCGAAAGGACGAAACAGAAGACGCGCCTGTCGCTGAACGGCAGGCCATCGAGCGTCGCGCGGCGGCACCTGGTGCCTGGCGAAGGGTGACCGCCACGCTGACCTCGGGGTGAGGGCCCTTGCGGTGGACACTCTGGGATGAGATGGACGGGTATGGTCGTTCATGTCCGGAAAGGCCAGCGGAGCGACGCCCGTCCGCCGCGCGGGCTTTTCTTCTCTGCGATAAACCTTACAGTTGTACTCATGTTTATCGCCGGGAGATTCGGTATGATGTGGCGCAACGCGTTCTTGCTTGGAGTCGTCGCGATCTCGGTCAGCGGGTGCGTGACCGCCGAAGAACAACGCGCCGCCGACGAAGCGAAATGCCGCTCCTACGGCTTCACGAAGCGTAATGACGCCTTTGCCGAATGCATGCAGCGGATCGATCTCAACCGCAGCGCCAACGCACGAGCCGAGCTGTATGACTATTGGGGCCGGCCCTTCTATCCCTATTGATATCGCGAACTGAACCGGCCGGGGTCGCCGGCCGAGGGCGGAGCACGATCGGTAGGGGGCCCGGCTACCTGCCGAGAACCAAGGCCCAGTAGCGGCGGCTGGCATCCCTGGCCTCGCGCGCATACGCGAGGCCGAAGCGAGAAAAGCGCGGGTCGAGCATGTTGCGGCGATGGCCCGGAGAATTCATCCAGCGGGTAAACAGTTCGTCCGGCGCCATCCGGCCATAGGCGATGTTCTCGGCAGCGGCGCCTTCTATGCCATTCGCCCTCATTCGGGTCGCAAAATCCTTGCCCCAGCCGGTTGTGTGATCCATGCGCCCGCTCCGGGCCATATAGGCGGCCTGCTGAAGGGCAGCCTTCTCCAGCGCCGGATCCGGATGCAGCGGCGGCAGGCCGTGTTCGGAACGGATGGTGGCGAGATAGGTCTCGCCGTTGTTGGCATCGGCCGCCATCTCTCCGACGTCCAGCACCGACTGGCAAGCGGTCAATGACAGCACCAGCGATGCGCTGCCCGCCTTGATCAGCCAGCGCCGATCGGCGTCCTTCACTTTTGTAAGCTGCATGATTCGAGGCTTACCCCCATGTGCGGGGCAAACTCATTCGGAAATCATGGCATTGTTTGGGCTGTCGCACGCCCGCGAACGCGCCGCCATTGTCGTGGCGATCAACCCTGCCGGACGGCCTCTACGTGGCCAGCGAACTCGGCGGTTTCCATCAGCGCGCGGCAGCGGGCGAAGCGGCCGTCCGCATAGGCACGGAAGTCGTCGGCCGGATTGGCGTTGGCGAGCTGAATGAGACCCCAGAGAGTCCACAGAAGGTCGCACATGGCTTTATAGATGACGATGCGACCCCGTTCCGCGGGCCGAGGCTCCCCGCCGAAATAGGCGCGCATCATCTCCTCGTCCTGGCTGTCGTCGAACTTCGCCTCCACCGAAAGGTCGCCAAGGTCCCACATCGGGTCGTTCATCCCGGAATATTCCCAGTCGACCAGCCACATCCGGTCCCCCTTATCGAGAAAGTTCTCGCAGAGCGGATCGCAATGGCAGGCCGCCAGCGGAAGAGGATGCGCCGCGAGCGCGGAGCGTATCCCATCGGCCTCCTCCACGACCTCGTGATAGCCTCGCGGCAGGTCGACATCCCTCGTCGACAGGATCTTGAGATAGTCGTCGATCATGGCGAAAAGCTCGAAGCGGAACGGGAACCGTGCGTCCGAACCGTGCAGACGGCGGAAGATCTCGCCGGCGCGTCCGGGGGCGCCCTCGATCGACTTGAATTTCTCCGGCGACATGGTTTCGGCCGCGTCGATGAAGCGCGTCGCCATCACGCCCGTGGCTTCGTCGAAATACAGGACTTCCGGGCTGACGCCGGCGGCTGCCGCTTGTCGCGCGGCGATCGCTTCGTTCGCTCGATCGATATATTCCTCGGTGCCCTTTCCGGGGATGCGCAGGCAGACGTCGCCGGCGCGGTAGACGCGGTTTGTCAGGCCGCCCAGTCGTTCCAGCGGTCCGGCGTAGCCGAGCAGCGACGGAATGGCCGACAGGGCCGCGCGTGCATCCTCTTCGTCGATCATGATCTCCCCTTCGACGTTGTGTTCGGACGGTTCCACAATTTTGCGCGCTTGGCTATCATCCGCTGACGCAGATCCAACCAGCGGAAGTGAGATGACCGAAGGGAAGCACGGCGGAGCGCTCGGCCAAGTCTACGCGGCGAAGCGGCCGGAGGAAGTCGCTGAACTCTACGACCGCTGGGCCGAAACCTATGACGCCGAAATGGCTGTCGCCGGCTACAGACATCCGACGATCTGCCTCGCCTTGATGGCACGCCACCTGCCGCGAGGCGCGGCGCCGCTGCTCGATGCGGGTGCAGGAACCGGACTGATCGGAGAGTGGCTCGCCATCATGGGATATCCCCATGTCGAGGCGCTCGACATTTCGGAGGGCATGCTGGCCCAGGCGGCGCGAAAGGGGGCCTATGCCGCGCTTCATCGGCTGGCCATGGGCGACCCCTTGCCCTTCGCGGACGCGACCTATGCCGGCATCGTTTCTGCCGGTGTTTTCACGTCGGGTCACGTCGGCCTCGAGGGACTGGACGAACTGATCCGCATCTGCCGGCCGGGCGGGGTGCTGGTGCTCACCATCAAGAACACTCTGTGGGACGCCGGCTTTTCCGCTCGGATCGCCGAACTGGAGGCCAGGCACATCGTCTCGCGCCTGGAAGAGACGCGCCCCTACGTATCGATGCCGGGCGAAGTCGGTACCGTGCCGAGCCGCGGCCTCGTGCTGCGCAAGATCTGAGGACACGCCTGCGCGCCACCTACCGCCGGACACGCTCTCCAGCAGGATCGTAGAGCGGCTTCAAATGTAGCTTTGCCGGGACCCGGTCCATGGCCACGACCAATTCATAGGAACCGGAAGCGAGATAAGTCTCGTCCACGCCTTCGGAATTGCGCACATAGCCGCAACCGATGTTCCGGCCGATCGTATATCCATAGCCGCCGCTGGTCAGATAGCCGACCGGCTCGCCATTGCGCAGGATTGTCTCGCGCCCGACGAGCACCACGTCGGGGTTCTCGACTGTAAAGGTGGCCAGAACCTTTCGGGGAGCAAGGCCCTGCGCCGTTTCCAATGCGCGCCTGCCGAGGAAATCGATGTTCTTGCGCAGCTTCACGGCCCACCCCAGCCCGGCTTCCAGAGGCGTGTCGTTGGGCGTGATGTCCGCCCCCCATGCGCGGTAGCCCTTTTCCAGCCTCAGCGATTCCAGCGCCCGATAGCCCACCGGCCGTATATCGAACGGCTCGCCGGCCGCCATCAGGGCATCGAAGACATCGCCGGTCGCGGCGATCGGCACGTGGAGTTCCCAGCCGAGTTCGCCGACATAGGTGACCCGCAGGGCTCGGACGGCATGTCCGGCGACCTCGACCTCACGGACATGGCCGAATGGAAAGCCGGCGTTGGAAACGTCCGCTTCGGTCACCTTCTCCAGCACCCGCCTGGCGCTCGGCCCCATCAGCGACAGGGTGCCGAAATCCTCGGTGACGTCGGTCAGCACTGACGTCATGTCCGTCCCCAACTGGCCGCGGATCCAGGCGAAGTCGTGAGTGCGGAAGCCCGTTCCGGTGACGATGTAGAACCTGTCCTCGGCCAGGCGGGCCACCGTGAGGTCGGCCTCGATGCCACCGCGACGATTGAGGAGCTGGGTATAGGTCAGCCGCCCCACCGGCTTCTGGATGTCGTTGGCGCAGATCCAGTCGAGCGCCTTCAGCGCATCCGGCCCTGCAAGCTCGTATTTGGCGAAGGATGACTGATCGAAAATCCCGACTTTCTCGCGAACACGCCGATGCTCCTCGCCGACAGGTCCGAACCAGTTCTGCCGTCCCATCGAATAGACATCCTTCGGCTCCACCCCTTGGGGCGCGAACCAGTTCGGCCGCTCCCAGCCGAGCTTCGAGCCGAACACCGCGCGGTGCGACTTCAATCGCTTGTAAAGTGGCGAGACGAGGGTCGGGCGGGCGCTTTCGTATTCCTCGTGCGGGAAGCCGATCGTGTAGTGCTTGCCATAGGCTTCGAGCGTGCGGTCATGGACCCATTGCCGGTCGCGATGAATGCAGGAGAAACGGGTGATGTCGACGGCCCAGAGGTCGAGCGGGGCCTCTCCGTCGACGACCCATTGCGCGAGCGCCCAGCCGGCGCCTCCGCCGGAGGCTATCCCGAATGCGTTGAAGCCGGCGCCGACGAACATGTTGGCGCATTCAGGCGCGCGGCCGAGGATGAAATTACCGTCGGGCGTGAAGCTCTCCGGGCCATTGATCATCTGCTTGACCCCGACACGGGCGAGCGCGGGCACCCGTTCGATCGCCTGCGTCATGTGCTGCTCGAAATGATCGAAATCGTCGTCGAACAGCCGGAACTCCCAATCCGCGGGCACATCGCCGGTGGTCCAGGCCTGCGGGTTCGGCTCGTAGCCGCCCATGACCAGTCCGCCGACCTCCTCCTTGAAGTAGGTGCGCCGGTCGGGATCGCGGATCGTCGGAGCGTCGGCGGCGAGCCCTTCGAGCCTTTCGGTGACGATGTACTGATGCTTCACCGGCTGCAAAGGCACGTTGACGCCCGCCATGGCGCCGAGCTGCCGAGCCCATTGGCCGGCGCAGTTGACCACCTTGTCACAGGCGATGTCGCCCTTGTCGGTTTTTACCTTGGCGATCAGCCCGCCTTCGATCTCGAAACCGGTCACACGCACGCCCTCGAACAGTTTTGTCCCGTGCATGCGCGCGCCCTTGGCGAGGGATTGCGTAATGTCGGACGGGCTTGCCTGGCCGTCGCTCGGCAGCCACGAGGCTCCGACGAGATCGCCCGCGTCCATCAGCGGCCACATCGCCTTCGCTTCGCCGGGCGACAGAAGGTGCATCTCCATGCCGAAGCTTTTGGCGGTGGTGGCCAGTCGGCGGAATTCCGTCCAGCGATCCCTGTTAGTGGCGAGCCGCAGGCAGCCGGTCATCTTCCAGCCCGTCGCGAGGCCGGTTTCCTCGTCGAGCCGCTTGTAGAGATCGACGGAATATTTGAGCAGGCGCGTGATGGAGGCGGAGGAGCGAAGCTGCCCGACCAGCCCGGCCGCATGCCAGGTCGAGCCCGACGTCAGTCGACCCTGCTCGAGCAGGACCACGTCGGTTTTGTGATCCCGCGCCAGATGGTAGGCAGTGGAGGAACCTATGATCCCGCCGCCGATGACGACGATCTCTGCATGGGAGGGAAGGGTCATGAAGCGGACTTTCCATAGGTGGTGCGATAGCGATCGAGCGCAGCGTCGAGCCGGGCGAGGTTCTCGGCCGTGTAGGCCACGTAGTCGACGCCCGGCGCGGCGAGGTAGAGTTCAGAAACCATGCTCCACATGGCCTCGCGCAGCAGCGAAGCGCATTGCATGGCGGCATGGGAACGTCGGATGGCGGGTTCGGGCTCGCGCTCGAAATAAGCGGTAAGCAGCCGGAGCGCCTCCTCCTCGTTCATGCCCGCGTTCGACGCCGCTCCTGCAAGATCGAACATGGCCGTTGAGAAGCCGGCATATTCGAAATCGATCAGCCAAAGCCTGTCGCCATCGTCGAGAAAGTTGGCGGGCAGGAGATCGTTGTGCCCGAAGACGATGGGTAAAGGCGCCTGTGTTTTCTCCAACTCGTCGGCGAGGGCGAGATAGGCCGTTAGTTCCGAGGCCATCCTGCTGCCGCCGCGCTCGAGCGTGCGCGCATAGTCGCGGATGACGTGGAAGACCCAGAACATGAAGCCGGGGCCGGAAACGTGCCGGGGCATCTCCCGGTGAAAGGCTCTGATCAGGTGCCCAATGCGCTCCGGGGCGGCGCGCACGTCCTGCGAGTCATAGGTTCTCGCCCCGATATAGGCCGACACCATCACCCCCCGCGCGGAGTATTGCAGCTCGGGCGCGAAGCCTGCCTTCTGCGCGGCTCTTGCCGTCATGATCTCGCGGTCGCGGAAGACGTGATGGAACGGATAGTCCTTGCCGAAGCGCACGACATGCCTGCCGCCGGCGTCCGTCACAAGGTAGCTCTCATTGCTGATGCCGCCGCGCAGCGGTTCGATCGTGAGGGGGCCCACCCAGCATGGCAGCGACCGGATCTCGAGCTCCGCGTCCATCATGTGCTCCCCAGCCCGAGGCGTGCTTTCGTGCGCGCCGCGCCGGCCGAGATCAGCCGGTCCGCGATGATGGCGATGAAGGCCACCGCAAGCCCGGCGACGATGCCGCGTCCCGTGTCGGCCTTGGTGAGTGCGATATAGACCTCCTGGCCGAGATCGCGCGTGCCGACCAGCGCGGTGATGACCAGCATCGAAAGGGCGAACATAATGGTCTGATTGATGCCGAGCAGGATCTCGGGCAGCGCCAGCTTGAGCTTGATCTTGGTGAGCAATTGCCACGGCGTGCAGCCCATCGCCCGGCCGGCCTCGATCAGACGTGGATCGACCTTCGTAATGCCCAGCACCGTGTAGCGTATGGCTGGAGCGATCGCGAAGGCGACGACGGCGATCATGGCGGTGAAGTCGCCGACCCGGAACAGCATCACGGCCGGCATCAGATAGACGAAGGAGGGTAGGGTCTGCAGCGTATCGATCACCGCCTGCACCCATCGCCACAGCCTGGCGCTTTCGGCCGCCGCAATGCCGATCGGGATGCCGAGAGACGCTGCGATCACCACGGAAATGCCGCAGAGATAGGTCGTGACCATGGCCTTCTCCCATTGACCGGTGGCCGCGATCAGGAAGGTGAGGAGACCAACCAGCGCCGCCAGCCTGGCGCCGCCGAGACGATAGCCGGCAAAGGCCAGCAGGCCGGCGACGCCGATCCAGGGCAGGCCGGAAAGCAGCCGTTTGAGGGGCACCAATATGTTGAGCAGCACCGCGTTCTTGGCGGATTCGAGCGCGTCGAAGAAGTTGACGTTGATCCAGGCAACGAGATCTGACCAGAACGGACCGGTGGAGACCTGCAGGCTTTCGGGATAGGTCTGTACCGCCGGCACGACGAGGCCGACGATCGCGGTAAGGACGATGATTGCCAAGGCTGACAGCGTATAGGGATAACGCTCGACGAGGCCGATGCCGCGGGAATGCAGGGGAGCGGCTTCGGCGTGATCCGCGAAGGCCTGGCTCAACCGGTCGAGGGCGATCGCCAGTGCCACGATTGCAAGGCCTGCCTCCAGCCCCGCGCCGATGTCGAGGCGCCGGAGCGCCGCCAGCACATCGAAGCCCAGGCCACCCGCGCCGATCATCGAGGCGATGATGACCATGTTGAGCGAGAGCATGATGACCTGGTTGACCCCGACCATCAGGCTTTCCCTCGCGGAGGGAACCAGCACCCGCCATGTCATCTGGCGGCGCGTGCAACCGATCATCCGCCCGAGATCGTGGATTTCCGGCGGAACCGAGCGCAGCGCGAGCACCGTGATGCGGATCATCGGCGGCATGGCATAGATCAGCGTCGCCACGATCGCCGCGGTCGGCCCGAAGCCGAACAGGAACAGGATCGGCACGAGATAGGCGAAGACCGGAATGGTCTGCATGAGGTCGAGGACCGGCCTCGACGCGATCTCGAAACGTGGCGAGCGATAGCCGGCAATGCCCAGGAGCAGGCCTCCCGCCACCCCCAGCGGCACCGCAACGACGACCGAGGCCAGCGTCACCATGGCGCTGTTCCATTGGCCGAACACGGCAAGGAAAACGAAGCAGGCGCTCGCGAGCATCGCGAGCCGGCGCCCGCCGGCATGGAGGCCGGCGAGAGCGACGATGGCGATGACCGCGATCCAGGAAAGCGGCGGCAGCACCTGCACGGCGCTGGAGCCTTGCCCGGAAAGGAAGCCGGTCGCCAGTAGGCTGAGCGCCAGACGGTAGGGTACGTCGACCGCCGCGGCGATGAACCGCGTGAGTTCGGTGAAGGTGAAGAGACCGAAACTCGCTTCGTTGAGCAGCCATTTCATGGCCTCGCTGATCCAACGAGCGGCCGGGATGGTGAGCGGCTTCGGATAGTCGAAAGCCCAACCGAGCGGGTCTTCACCGAACTGCCACAGCAGGACGAAGGCTGCGAGCGCAATCGTCCAGGCCATCGGCGGCTTGAAGGGGGCATGGTGCAGTGGCCGCCCGATCGCGTCCGGGGTGTTGATGTAGGGAGATGCCATGCTCTAGCCCCGCATCATGAGGTCGATCACGTCCTTACGATCGAGTTGACCGACTGTCGCGCCTGCGGGGTCGACGACCCGCAGGTGCTCCACCCCTGCTGCAAAGAGCGGAGCCGCTTCCGCGACGGTCGCCCGTGCCGCAATTCCTGCTTCGGGAAGCGAACCGTTGGCGGGCTTCATGAGCGAGGCGGCCCGAACGACCTTGGCCTTGGCGACGTTCCGGGTGAACTCCGCGACATAGGGCGTTCCCGGGGCAAGCACGATGTCTTCGGGAGTGCCGGCCTGCACGACGGCGCCGTCGCGCATGATCGCGATACGGTCGGCGAGCCGGATCGCCTCGTCGAAATCATGGGTGATGAAGATGATCGTCTTCTTCAGCGTGGACTGCAGGCGAATGAATTCGTCCTGCATCTCGCGGCGGATGAGCGGATCGAGCGCCGAGAACGGCTCGTCCAGGAACCAGAGCTCGGGCTCGACCGCCAGCGAGCGAGCAATGCCCACCCGCTGCTGCTGCCCGCCCGAAAGCTCGCGTGGGAAAGCGCGCTCCTTGCCGGAGAGCCCCACGAGCTCGATCATGTCGGCGGCCCGCGTCTCCCGTTCCGCTCGGCCGATGCCTTGTACCTCGAGCGGGAATGCCACATTGGCCAGCACCGTCAGATGCGGCAGCAGAGCGAAGTTCTGGAACACCATGCCCATCTGGTGCCGGCGGATCTCGATCATTCGGGCTTCGCTTGCGGTGAGCAGGTTCTCGCCGTTGAAGAGGATTTCACCCGCCGTGGGCTCAATGAGACGGGAAAGACAGCGCACCAGCGTCGACTTGCCCGACCCGGACAGGCCCATGATGACGAAGATCTCGCCGGGCAGGACGTCGAGATCGACGCCGCGCACCGCCCCGACGAGGCCGGCCGCCGCCAGCCGCTCTTGCGACGGGTTGGGTTGTGCCGCCAGGAACGCGGAACCGCCGGAGCCGAAGATTTTCCAGACATTACGGCAGACGAGTTGCGGCTGCGGGGAGGTCATGAGTGGGTAACCACGGTGTCCGGCACCCCCCTCTGTCCTGCCGGAGATCTCCCCCACAAGGCTATCGGATTCACACTTTGCTGCACGGTTGCCTGGTGGCCAATCGTTGCGGATGAAGATGTTGCGTGGGCCGAGACGGACAGGGAGTCCCGCCAAGCGACGAGGATAAACAGATGTCCGAAAGGACAGAGGGGGATGCTGCCGACCATGGCACTGGCGTCCTTGATGAACGGCCTACTTCCCGATCCACTCCGACCAGCGCGGTTCATTGGTCCTCATCCATTCCGCGACCACCTCCTCGACCTTCTTTCCCTCGAGGTCGACCTTCGTGATCATCTGGCCCATCTCGTCATTGTCGATGGTGAAGGCCTTGATGGCCTTGTAGGCGCCGGGCCACTTGTCCTTCACGCCGGTCCAGCCGACCTTCCAGATCTCGCCGTGCGGTTTGCCGCAGTCATAGAGCGCGTCGGGGTTGGAGCCCCATTTCGGGTCTGTGTAGCACTCCTTCGTGTATTCGGGGAAAGCGATCCATTCGCCCTTGTATTTGGCTGGCGCCCAATGCGGTGCGTAGATCCATAGCAGCACCGGAGCCTGGCGCTGATAGGCGCTTTCCAGCTCGGCGAAGAGCGCGGCGTCGGTGCCGGCGTGGATCACCTCGAAGGGGAGGTCCAGCGCCTCGACGCGCTCGTCGTCGAAACCACCCCATGTCACCGGCCCGCCGAGATAGCGACCCTTGGGCGCGGTTTCCGCCGTGGAGAATGCCTCTGCGCATTTCTCGTCCTTGAGCGCTTCCCAATTGGGTAGGCCGGGGCATTTTTCTTTCATGTATTCGGGGAACCACCACTCTTCCTTGGCCTTCATTCCCGTCGGGCCGAAATTCTCGACCTTGCCGGTCGTCGTGGCGGCGTCCATGGCCTCGCGCCCCGTCGTCTCCCACATCTCCATCGCGACATGCAGGTCCCCGGCCTCCAGCCCCGCGAACTGGGCGAGATAGTCGGCCTGGACATACTCGATGTTGTAGCCGGCCTTCTTCAGGATCTCGCCCATGATGTTGGTGGTGATCAGCTGCCCGGTCCAGTCGTGGAGCGTCAGCTTGATCGGATCAGTGGATTCCTGTGCGCCGGCGGGCGACAGGGAAAGGGCGGCGGCCAGGGCGAAAGCGCCCAGCGCGGTGCTCTTCTTGCGGTCACGCGGAAACATGTGGAACCTCCTCCTCACCCTCTGAGATCGTTGTTCCTGACGTCCCGTCTTTGCGGCGCGGGTCGTTGCACCAGGCAATGTCACGCAGCGTCAACCGGCTTGTCAACGCGGAACGTGGGACGGGCTCGTCCTCGTCAGAGCGGGAGGCGCGAGCATCATGGTGCATCGGCCGGAAGTACTTCTTTCCAAGCCGTGGGCGGCAGTGTCTATTCGCTCCATGGCATTCACCTTCCGACAGTTGCAGTATTTCGTGGCGGTGGCCGAACAGGGCACGGTCTCACGCGCCGCCCAGAACCTCTCCATCTCGCAGTCGTCGGTCACCGAAGCGATCAAGGAGCTCGAAGGCGACCTCGGGGTCGAACTGTTCGAGCGGCACCCGCGCGGCCTGTCCATCACGCACCAGGGGCATCAGTTCCTGCGCCATGCGACGAAGATCCTCGCCGGAGTGTCCGACGCGCGCTTGGCCTTCACCCGCGACCAGCAGATTTCCGGCGGCAGTCTGCAGCTCGGCGTCACGTCCTTGGTGGCGGGCTACGTGCTGTCTGACCTTCTCGCCCGTTACCGCCGCGGGTTCCCGGGCGTGGAAGTCTCGGCGATCGAGGACAATGGCGATTACCTCGAACACCTACTGGTCGGGGGCGAGCTCGACGTTGCCGTCATGGTCATCTCCAATCTGCGCGATCGCATGGCCTTGCAAGCCGAGATCCTTGAAGTGTCGCCTTACCGGCTTTGGCTCCCGCTCGGTCACCCGCTGGCAAGCGCAGACTTCATCGGCATCAACGATATCGTGGCCGAGCCGCTGATCATGCTCACCATAGACGAGATCGAGGAAAACACCGGAAAGCTGCTCTCCGCGCTCGGCGCGCGGCCGCACGTCGCCTTTCGGACCCGGTCTGTCGAGGCCGTGCGCAGCCTTGTCGCGACCGGCGCAGGGGTGGCGCTACTCCCCGACCTCGTCTACCGGCCGTGGTCGCTCGAAGGTGATCGCATCGAATCGCGCGACGTCTCGGGTGCGCTCCCTTTTGTGCAGGTCGGCATGGTGTGGCGGCGCGGCTCGAGCCTTCCTCAGGCCGCGCGCGACTTCATCGGCATCGCACAATCGCAACGAATGATCCGGCATCATCGTTGATATCGGAATTACCGATATCGACCTTCTGGCGAATGAATTTGCGAAGGCCGGCGAAAGCGCGCAGTTTTCCCAAAGGGATCAAGCCGCCGGCCGAGAGCGGCTCCCTGCCAATGGGAGACGTCAGATGAAATCTTTCCTCAAATCCTGCACCGCTTTGGCGCTTGCCCTGGGCCTGAGCGGGCAGGCGATGGCTCAGATCAAGGAAATCGGAGCTGGGGAAAGCCAGCTCAACATCATCGCCTGGGCCGGTTACATCGAGCGCGGCGAAACCGACAAGAACTACGATTGGGTGACGGACTTCGAGAAGGTCACGGGCTGCAAGGTCAACGTCAAGACTGCCGCCACTTCCGACGAGATGGTGGCCCTGATGAACGAAGGGGGCTTCGATCTGGTCACCGCGTCCGGCGACGCCTCGTTGCGGCTCATCGCCGGCAAGCGCGTGCAGCCGGTCAATGTCGAGCTGATCAAGAGCTGGTCGACCGTCGACGAGCGCCTGAAGGACGCACCTTGGTTCACAGTGGACGGAGTCCATTATGGCGTGCCCTATCAATGGGGGCCGAACGTGCTGATGTACAATACCAAGGTCTTCAAGGAGGCGCCGAAGAGTTGGAATGTCGTCTTCGAGGAGACGACGCTAGCGGACGGCAAGTCCAACAAGGGCCGTGTACAGGCCTATGACGGGCCGATTCACGTCGCCGACGCCGCCAACTACCTGATGTTCCACAAGCCCGAACTCGGCATCAAGGATCCCTACGAGCTCAACGAGGACCAGTACAAGGCTGCGCTCGAATTGCTGCGGCAGCAGCGCACGCTGGTGGGCCGCTACTGGCACGATGCCTTCATCCAGATCGACGACTTCAAGAACGAAGGCGTGGTGGCCTCGGGCTCCTGGCCCTTCCAGGTCAACCTGCTCGCAGCCGAGAAGCAGCCCGTCGCTTCGGTGATTCCCGAGGAAGGCGCGACGGGTTGGGCGGATACCACCATGATGCATGTCGACGCCGCCAATCCGAATTGCGCCTATATGTGGATGGAGCATTCGCTTTCTCCGAAAGTCCAGGGCGATCTCGCAGCCTGGTTCGGCTCGAACCCGGCGGTTCCGGCAGCTTGCAAGGGCAACGCGCTGCTCACCGACGCGGGCTGCAAAACCAACGGCTTCGAGGATTTCGAGAAAATCAAGTTCTGGAAGACGCCGGTGGCGAAATGCGCCAGCCAAGGCGAGTGCGTGCCCTATTATCGCTGGGTGTCGGACTATATCGGCGTGATCGGCGGGCGCTAGGCCGAACTGAAGCGGCGCTGTGCTCACGAAGTTTGTCTCCCCCACTGCGGGGGAGAAGGCTGCAAGGCAGCCAGGGGAGAGCAAAGCGGCCGGATGTGGTGGAAACACGTGTCGCAGCCTTCAAGAACGACCCCTATCCGGCCGCTTAGCTTCATTCGCGGATCTCGCGAAAGAGACGGCAGGGGAGCGGCTTCCCGCGTAGCATGAGACCGGACCCATGATTGCAGCCGTGTGCTTTCGTAACGTCTCTCGCCATTTCGGCCCCGTCCGGGCAGTGGATTCCGTCGATCTCGACATCAGGCCGGGCGAGTTCTTCGCGATGCTCGGACCCTCAGGCTCGGGCAAGACGACCTGCTTGCGACTGATCGCCGGCTTCGAGGAGCCGACCGGCGGACGTATCGAGATATTCGGGGAAAGCGCGGTCGGCGTGCCGCCCTATCGGCGGAACGTCAACACCGTCTTCCAGGACTATGCTCTCTTTCCGCATCTCAATGTGCTCGACAACGTCGCCTATGGACTGATGGTGAAGGGCGTTGGCAGGGTCGAGCGCGCCCACGCGGCGGAAGATGCGCTGAAGCTGGTGCAGATGCCTGGTTATGGGGCGCGCCGCCCGGGCCAGCTGTCAGGCGGGCAGCGGCAGCGCGTGGCGCTTGCGAGGGCGCTCGTCAACCAACCCAAGGTGCTGCTGCTCGACGAGCCGCTCGGCGCTCTCGATCTCAAGCTGCGCGAGGCGATGCAAGAGGAATTGAAGGCATTGCAGAAGGCGCTCGGCATCACCTTCATCTTCGTCACGCACGATCAGGGCGAGGCCTTGTCGATGGCGGATCGGGTCGCGGTCTTCAACGACGGCCGTGTCATGCAGGTCGGCACGCCGCAGGACATCTACCAGCGGCCGGCCTCGCGTTTCGTCGCTGATTTCGTCGGATCGTCGAATGTGCTGCCGCCCGACTTCGTCCAGCGTCATTCCGGTCAGCGCCGGTGGGCCAGCCTGCGCCCGGAATCGATCCGCATCGTGCAGGAGGCCCGTAACGGCATCTCGGCGCGGGTGGTATCTAAGCACTATCTCGGTGCGGCGACGCGCGTAGCGCTCGAAGCGGATGGGCTCAGGCTTCATGCCACGGTGCCGGCCGGCGGCTTTCTGCCGAACCAGGGCGATGCGGTGGCATTGACCTTCGACCGCGCGCACCTCCATGTCATGGACGAGCCGGCATGAGCATCGACGCCGTGCTGCCCGTCCCCGCCCCGGCCATCCTGCCGGCCAAGCGCGGCTTGCTCGGTGCCCTGTCCGATACCTTCTGGGGTCGTCCCGGCCTGCTGCTCCTGCTGATGCTGACGCCGCCGCTCCTCTGGCTCGGCATCATATACCTCGGTTCGCTGTTCGCGCTGCTGCTTCAGAGCTTTTTCTCGATCGATGAGTTCTCCGGCCTGATCAATCGCGAGTTCACGCTCAAGACCTATGGGGAGCTGCTGCTGCCATCGAATCTCGACATCATCCTGCGAACCGTAACGATGGCGGCTCTGGTCACGGTCGCCTCGGCGGTGGTTGCCTTCCCGATCGCCTACTATGCCGCCCGTTATGCGCGCGGCAAATGGAAGGCGCTGTTCTATCTCGGGGTCATGCTGCCGCTTTGGTCGAGCTATCTCGTCAAGATCTACGCCTGGAAGCTTATCCTTGCGAAGGAAGGCATCCTCACATGGTTCTTCGCGAAGCTCCATCTTGCCTGGCTCCTCGATGCCTGGCTCGCCCTGCCGATCGTCGGCGGCAACTCTCTGTCCGTCTCCTTCACCGGCACCTTCATCGTCTTCGTCTATGTTTGGCTGCCCTTCATGATCCTGCCGATCCAGGCGGCCCTGGAGCGCGTGCCGGGTAATCTGGTCGAGGCTTCGGCCGATCTTGGCGCCTCGCCGCGCCAGACCTTTTCCAATGTCATTTTTCCTCTGGCGTTGCCGGGCATTGTCGCCGGTTCGATCTTCACCTTCTCGCTGACGCTTGGCGATTACATCATCCCGCAGATCATCGGCACGTCGCGTCTGTTCATCGGCCAGGCTGTCTATGCCCATCAGGGCACGGCGGGCAACATCCCGCTCGCGGCCGCCTTCACCGTCGTGCCGATCGTCATCATGGGCTTCTATTTGTGGGCCGCCAGGCGCATGGGGGCGTTCGATGCGCTCTGACCGCAACCAGTCCGCTCCGCTCGGCCTGAAGATCGCCGCCGCCGCGGGCCTCGCCTTCCTCCACCTGCCGATCCTGCTCATCTTCGTCTATGCCTTCACTACGGAGGAGAAGAGCTATCAGTGGCCGCCGCCGGGCCTCACGACAGCTTGGCTCGGCGTCACCTGGCACCGGCCGGACGTGTGGCAGGCCCTGGCACTTTCGGTGAAGGTCGCGGCCGTCTCGACGGCGCTCGCCCTCGTGCTCGGCACGTTGTGCGCCGCCGCCGTCAGCCGCACCAGATTCTTCGGCCGTGAGACGATCTCCCTGCTCGTGATCCTGCCGATCGCGCTTCCCGGTATCATCACGGGCATCGCCTTGCGTTCCGCCTTCAGCCTTGCCGAAATTCCGTTCTCCTTCTGGACGATCGTGCTCGGGCACGCGACCTTTTGTGTGGTGGTCGTCTACAACAATGCAGTCGCCCGCTTCCGGCGCACATCCGGCTCCCTGATCGAAGCGTCGATGGATCTTGGCGCCGACGGATTCCAGACTTTCCGCTACGTGATCCTGCCCAATATCGGGACGGCGCTGCTTGCCGGCGGCATGCTCGCCTTCGCGCTGTCCTTCGACGAGGTCATCGTCACCACCTTCACCGCCGGCCAGCAGCAGACCTTGCCCATCTGGATGCTCGAGGAACTGGTGCGCCCGCGCCAGCGTCCGGTCACCAATGTGGTGGCTATGGTCGTCGTGCTCGTCACGCTCCTGCCGATCCTGGCCGCCTACTACCTGACCCGCGACGGCGACCAGGTCGCCGGCATGGGTAAGTGAGATTGAAAGGGAGATCCCCATGGAAACCGCAATGCTGATCGGCTCGAAATTCGAGATGGGCACCGAGACCGAGGAGCCGATCCTCAATCCGAAGACGGGCGAGACCATTCTGATGCTTCCCGAAGCCGGCCAGGCCCAGATCGACGCGGCCGTCGCTGCCGCCGATAAGGCCTTCCAAACCTGGTCTCGCACGACGCCAGCGCAGCGCTCCGCCTATCTCCTGAAGATCGCCGACCGCATCGAGGCCGAGGCCGAGGAATTCGCGGCGCTCGAAGCGCTGAATTGCGGCAAGCCGATCAATGCGGTTCTCAATGACGAGATTCCAGCGATCGTCGATTGCTACCGGTTCTTTGCCGGCGCGGTGCGCACGCTACCCGGTGCCGTGGCGGGCGAGTATCTGCCGGGATTCACCTCGATGATCCGCCGCGATCCGATCGGTCTCGTCGCCTCGATCGCGCCTTGGAACTATCCGCTGATGATGATGGCCTGGAAGCTGGCGCCGGCCCTCGGCGGCGGCAACACGGTCGTCTTCAAGCCGTCCGAGCAGACGCCTTTGACTGCCCTCAAGCTCGCCAGGATCCTTGCTGATATCCTGCCCGAGGGTGTCGTCAACCTCGTGCTCGGCCGAGGCGAGAGCGTCGGCAACGCGCTGATCAACCACCCCAAGGTCAACATGATCTCGATCACGGGCGATGTCGCCACCGGCAAGAAGGTGCTGCAGGCCGCGGCCAAGGGCGTCAAGCGCACCCATTTGGAACTTGGCGGGAAGGCTCCGGTCATCGTTTTCGACGATGCCGATCTCGATGCCGTCGTCACCGGCCTGCGCGCCTTCGGCTATTACAATGCCGGCCAGGATTGCACCGCCGCGTGTCGCGTCTATGCCGGCAAGGGCATCTACGACAAGCTGGTCGCGGATCTCTCCTCGGCCGTCTCGACCATCAGATATGGCGACGCCGACGATACGCAGAACGAGATCGGCCCGCTGATTTCCAGGCGCCAGCGCGACCGCGTGGCGAGTTTCGTCGAGCGCGCCCAGGAACAGAAGCATATCGAGATCGCGACGGGCGGCAGGCCGGGCGAAGGCAATGGCTTCTTCTACCAGCCCACGGTTGTTGCCGGTGCGCTTCAGGAGGACGAGATCGTCCGGCGCGAGGTCTTCGGGCCGGTCGTCTCGGTCACGCGCTTCTCCGATGTCGAGGAAGCCGTGAACTGGGCCAATGACAGCGACTATGGCCTGGCCTCATCGGTCTGGACTAGGGATGTCGGCCGTGCGATGGCGACGGCGGCGCGCCTCCAATATGGCTGCACCTGGATCAACACCCATTTCATGCTCACCAACGAGATGCCGCATGGCGGCTTGAAACAGTCCGGCTATGGCAAGGACATGTCGCTTTATGCGCTGGAGGACTACACTGCCGTCCGCCACGTGATGGTGGCGCATGGGTGAGTGCTTCGATGAGCAGGGGGGGCTAGGTTCAATGGGAGGAAATCGCCATGAAACGCCGCGAATTGCTCGCCCTTGCCGTATCCATCAGCTTCGTCGCAATCCTGCCTGCGCCGCCTGTCGCCGCGGCCGATGCGGCGCAGGCCGTCGTCGAGGCTTATCTCGCAGCCTGGAATGCGCATGATTCAGCCAAGGCGGCGAGCCACTTCGCTGACAATGTCGTCTACTACGACGCCTCGGTGGGAAAGCCCGTGGAGGGCAGGGAGGCGGCCAAGTCCGGCGTGATCGACAATTTCCTCAAGGCAGTGCCCGACGCCAAATGGACGATGCGCGGTGCGCCTGTCGTCCAGGGCGACCGCATTTCTTTCGAATGGGAGTTCTCCGGCACGAACACGGGCCCCTGGGCCGACGGCACGGCCGCGACCGGGAAGAAATTCTCCTTCACCGGCGCGTCGATGTTCACGATCAAGGACGGCAAGATCGCGGCGCAAAGCGACTATTACGACGCGTTGGGGTTCTACAAGCAGCTGGGGCTGATGTAGGCTCGCGCTGGCTCGGAGGTCGCCTCCGGCAGGCCCAATACAGCGGCTTGCCGCGTGCTAGCGTCACCGCCGACCTTTCCAGAATCACTTCGGAGATGAACCCATGACCGAGAACGCCTCGCTACAGTCCCGCCGGGTCGCTGCCGTACCGCGCGGCGTCGGCACTGCCTTTCCGGTTTTCGCCGAGCGAGCCGAGAATGCCGAGGTTTGGGACGTCGAGGGCAAGCGCTACATCGACTTCGCCGGCGGCATTGCCGTGCTGAACACCGGTCATCGCCATCCGAAAGTGGTGGCGGCGGTGCGCGAGCAACTCGACAAGTATACCCACACCTGCTTCCAGGTCCTGCCTTACGAGCCCTATGTCGAGCTTGCCGAACGGCTGAACGCCCTTGCGCCGTTCAAGGGCGACGCCAAGACTATCTTCTTCTCGACCGGCGCGGAGGCGGTCGAGAACGCGGTCAAGATCGCTCGTGCGGCGACGGGCCGCCCGGGCGTTATCGCCTTCACCGGCGCCTTCCATGGCCGTACGATGATGGGCATGTCGCTTACCGGCAAGGTCGCGCCCTACCGCAAGAAATTCGGCATCGGCATTCCCGGCATCTATCACCTCCCTTTCCCGACGGGCGACGTCTCGGTTGCCGAAAGCCTGCGCGCCTTGGAGTTCTTGTTCCGAGCCGATATCGAGCCTGGCCAGGTGGCGGCGATCATCATAGAGCCGGTGCAGGGCGAGGGCGGTTTCCATCCGGCGCCCGTCGAACTGCTGGAAGCATTGCGCAAGGTCTGCGACGATCACGGGATCGTTCTGATCGCGGACGAGATCCAGACCGGCTTTGCCCGTACCGGCAAGATGTTCGGCATCGAAGTGAGCGGTGTCGAACCCGATCTCGTCACGGTTGCCAAGTCTCTCGCCGGCGGATTTCCGCTGTCGGGCGTCATCGGCCGGGCCGCTATCATGGACTCGGCCGAGCCCGGTGGTCTGGGGGGCACCTATGCCGGCAGCCCGATCGCTTGTGCGGCGGCTCTGGCCGTGCTCGACGTGATCGAAGAGGAGAAGCTCCTCGACAAGGCGAACCGGCTCGGCGAGAAGGTGAAGTCCGCCGTCACCAAGGCTGCCCAGAGGAACGACACGGTCGCGATCTCCGGCGTCCGTGGACCGGGGGCGATGGTCGCGTTCGACATCGTCAAGAGGCGGGGCGCCAACGAGCCCGATGCCGATGCCACCAAGCGTGTCACCCAGGCGGCGATCGCCGACGGGCTTGTCCTTCTGTCCTGCGGCGTCCACGCTAACACGATCCGCATCCTGATGCCGCTCACCATCGAGGACGAGGTGCTTGAAGAAGGGCTCGCGAAGCTCGAAAAGGCGCTGGTGGCCGCGAACGGGTGACGTCGAGGACCACGGTTCAGCGCCAGCGAGGCTCTGCCTGACCCTCGGAGAGCGCCGGAGCCGGAGGCGACATTGTCCCTCTCTCGTGCCGGCAGCGGATGGAGGGGCTCGAGGTCAACCCTTATTGCCGGTACCGGCGCTCCTTGGACCTTTCCGGGGGCGGGCGGAAGCCCGCGCCGAAACGTTCAGCGCCACGGCGGCGTGAATAAGCGCCGCCAACGCCTCTTCGTCAATCTCGTCGCCCTCATGGAAATCGATGGCACGCCTGGTGCTGCCTTCGAGGCTGGAGTTGAAGAGGCCTGACGGGTCGTTCAACGAGGCGCCCTTCGCGAAGGTCATCTTCACCACATTCTTGTAGGTCTCGCCCGTGCAGATTATTCCGCCGTGAGACCACACCGGAACCCCTCTCCACTTCCACTCCTCGACCACGTCGGGGTCGGCGTGCTTGATGAGAGCCCGCAGCCGTGCGAGCAGCTCGCCCCGCCAATCGCCTAGCTCCTCGATTCTCGCATCGATCCGTTGGGAGGGGGAGCTTACCACTTCCGTCGAGCCGCCCTTCTTGTCGTTCATGGCTGGTCTCCAATGTTTGATGTCGCTCCCCGGCACCTGAGCCCTCGTCAGCGGCTCACCGATCGCCGCACCCTGCATAGGGCGCTCACAGGCGTTCGCCGGGCAACTGTTGGTTGGTTACCCACCCGACGAACTGAGCATCGGCGAGATGGTCCTCGTCGACGGAGCGCGCGTCCTTGTTCGTGGACGGCCGCAGGTCTTGTCGGCCATTCTGGCTTCCAGCCGATGGAGGCAAACATAGCCTATGATATCTGGAAAACCGTCCCTAATGTGTCGAGGCACTGGCCGCTGAAGGCAGGTCGACATGGAATGCGCCTCACGACCCTCGCCGCAACTTCTCATAGCGCTTGATCAGCCGCTCGCGCTTGACCCGCGAGAGCCGCTGGAGCCAGAAGATGCCGTCGAGTTGATCGATCTCGTGCTGATGGCATATGGCGAGCAGGCCTTCCGCATCTTCTATTCGCTCGGTGCCGTCCAGATCCCTGTATTGCACACGCACCTTGGCATGACGCTCGACCTCGTCGGTGACGCCCGGCATGGAGACGCTGCCCTCCTGGTGCCGGATCATGTCGTCCGACGCCCAGACGATCGCCGGATTGACATAGGTCCGCGGGAGTTCAGACGCCGATAGCTCCAGCACGACCAGCCGCCTGGCAACGCCGATATGCGGAGCCGTAATGCCGATGCCGGGCGCTGCGCGCATGGTGTCCAATAGGTCTTCCGCAAGCCGGCTAAGCGCCTCGTCGAAGGCATCCACCGGATCCGCCGGGAGTCGGAGACGAGGGTCTGGAAAGCTGACGATGGGGCGGACTGCCATGAGCATTCCCTTTTCTGCGGGGCCGGCCAATATTGGCGATTGCGCTATCTATAGGCGGTCCCGGCCCGCGCAACGAATATCGTCCGCGCGCGAGGGTCGCCTGTTTAGCAATTTTTGATCGACGCCGAAGATCGATATCGCACGCGCGAAGGTGTAGCTTCCTCCGGTGTCGTCGACTGGATCACCGGACCTCCACTCCGAAGGGTGAGGAGGATTTCCGAAGCCAGGCTCTCGACAGGAAAGGCGATGACCGCATGAGTGTTACGACGACCGACCTGGACATCGGCGCCCTCGTTTCCGCGGCGGCTGACACGATCGCCGCCCATGCCGACGAATTGACCGCGCTCGACCAGGCGATCGGCGATGGCGATCACGGCGCCAATATGAAGCGGGGCTTCGAGGCGATCCGCGCCGAGGCGGAACAATATGCCGCCAAGCCGCTGCCGGACGCCCTGAACGCAATCGGCACCAAGCTGGTGATGACGGTCGGCGGGGCCTCCGGCCCGCTGTTCGGCACCTTGTTCATGGCACTCGGCAAGGAACTGCCGGGAGTCGTTGACCGTGCGGGTTTCGCGGGGGCTCTCTGCCGGGCCGTCGATGCGGTGGCGGCGCGCGGCAAATCGAAGGCGGGCCAGAAGACGATGCTCGATGTGCTCTTTCCCGTGCGGCAGGCATTGGCCGAAGGCAAGTCGGCCGACGAAATCGCATCGGTCGCAGATGCGGCGGCCGATGCCACCGTTCCGATGAAGGCGATCCGCGGCCGTGCGTCCTTCCTCGGCGACAGGTCGATCGGGCACATGGATCCCGGTGCCCGTTCGACGGCACTGCTCGTCGCCGTGCTGGCCGCCCAATTCCGGAGCAAGGCATGAAGAATGTCGCCATCGTCATTGTTTCGCATTCGCCCAAGATCGCGGAAGGCACGGCCGACATGGTGCGGCAGATGGTCGGCGAGGAGGTGCCCCTTGCCTGGTGCGGCGGCAATCCGGAGGGCGGACTCGGCACCAGCGTGGCAGCGATCATCGATGCCATCGAACGCGCCTGGTCGGATGCCGGCGTGGCAATCCTGGTCGATCTCGGCGGCGCCGAGACCAACAGCGAGATGGCGGTCGAAATGATCGGCGAGCCGCGCAGCAAGAAGATCGTCATCTGCAACGCGCCGATCGTGGAAGGCGCAGTGATGGCGGCGACCGAGGCCTCCGGCGGGGCGTCCTTGCGCGACGTGGTGGCGACGGCGCACGAGCTTGCGCCGGCGTGAACGAAGGAAAGCGTTATGTCGACAGCCCAAGCCTCGGTCATGATCACCCATGAAGCGGGTCTGCATGCGCGGCCGTCGGTCCAGCTCACCAAGCTCGCCAAGGCCTTTCCGGCGCGCATCGAATTGGCGACCGATCTGGCTGGGCCATGGCTCGACGCCAAGAGCATCGTCAAGGTCATGGCGGCACGGGCGCCGAAGGGAACGCTGCTTCATCTTCGCGCCGACGGAGAGAAGGCTCGGGAAGCGATCGAAGCGCTGGCCGCACTGGTCGAACGTGATTTCGACGACGGAAACGAGGCTCATGCCAGGACCGCTTAGGCTGACGGGCGTTGCCGCCTCGGGCGGATATGCAGCCGGTCCGCTGTTCCATCCGGAACGCGCCGTTGTCGGCTACGCCGCCAAGGGCTCGCCTCGAGCGGAAGCTGAAGCGCTCAAGGCGGCGGTGGCCGCGGCCTCCCGCGCCCTCGACGAATTGATCGCAGCGTCTCCCGGCGAGGCCGCCGCCATATTGGAATTTCAGGTTGCGATGCTGGAGGATGACGCCCTGGTCGATCCCGCGCTGGAGGCTATTCAGGCTGGCGCCACCGCCTATGAGGCATGGGGTGCGGAGCTCGACGGCGAGATCGCCGGCTACGCAACGGCTGACGACGAGTACTTCAAGGCAAGGGCCGCCGACCTCAGGGACATCAGGCAGCGGGTGTTGCATGCCCTCTCGGGGCACGGCGAGACAGCTGCTCCCGCCGGCGCGATACTGTGCGCCGATGACATAGCGCCGACGCTGTTCCTGCGGATCGACTGGAGCAAGGGCGGAGGCATTGCATTGAGCCGTGGTTCTCCCGCCAGCCATGTGGCGATGCTGGCCCGCTCCCGCGGAGTGCCGATGGTCGTCGGGCTCGGTGAAAGGCTCGTCGGTGCTGCCGGCTTCGCGGTTCTCGACGCCGAGCATGGCGAGATCGTTCTGGCGCCGGCGGAGGCGGATCTCCGCGACTTTCGAGGGGCATCGGACGCGTTCATCGCGGCAAAGGCACAAGCGGGCGATTTCCTCGCTCATCCTGCCGTGACGGCGGATGGGACAGCTGTTCGGGTCCATGTCAATGTCGCCGATCCTGCCGAGGTCGACGCGATCGACATCGATCACTGCGACGGCGTCGGGTTGATGCGCACCGAGTTCCTGTTCGGCGCGACGTTGCCTGACGAGGAGAGCCAGTTTAACGCTTATCGCAAGGTGCTCGAATGGGCGAAGGGGAAGCCCGTGACCATTCGGACCGTCGACGCCGGCGGCGACAAGCCGGTCGCGGGCTATACGATCGAGGAAGGCAATCCGTTCCTTGGCTTGCGCGGCATTCGCCTTTCCCTGTCACGGCCGGAGGTCTTTCGTGTCCAGATCCGCGCCTTGTTGCGCGCCGCGGGCCACGGCAATTTGAAAGTCATGTTCCCAATGGTTGCCATCGCCGACGAGTATCGCAAGGCGACGGAGCTGTTTTTGGAGGAGGCCGATGTGTTGACGCGGGCCGGCATCAGCCACGGCATTCCGCCGCTCGGTGTCATGGTCGAAGTCCCGGCCGCGGCGATTGCGCCCGAAGAATTTTCCGACGCGGCCTTCTTCTCGATCGGCTCGAACGATCTGACCCAATATGTGATGGCGGCCGCGCGCGACAACGGTGCCGTGGCTGGGCTGAATGCATTCGCCAATCCGGCCGTTCAGCGGCTGATCGCCGGTGTCGTCGCTTATGGCGACGCCAACGACATTCCGGTCAGCCTGTGCGGAGATGCGGCTGGCGACCCCCAGGCCATACCCGGGCTCCTGGCCGCCGGCCTGCGCGACCTCTCCGCTGCTCCGGCGCAACTCGCTGCCGTCAAAGCGGCGATCGCGGCGGTTTCGTTGGCACCATGAACGAATTCACTCATACCAGCGGCAATAAGGATTGATCTTTGAGCAAGCCCCTCATCCGCCTGACGATTTCGTCTTCGCTTTCGCCAATCGTCCCCGTGGGCGACTGGCGAAACCGGTGCGGCCGTCGTCTCTCTCCCCGCGTGCGGGGAGAGATGTCCGGCAGGACAGTGAGGGGCAATTCGCGACCGTCAGCATAATCGGCAAGGGCGGGTATCGGTGCCAATCGGGAGGACCGACGTGAAGAAATTCCTGAACTCAGTCGATACCGTGCTGACGGAAAGCCTGGACGGTTTCGTAGCTGCGCATTCGGACATTCTGCTCCTCGGGGAGGGGCACAAATTCGTGCGCCGCAGGATCCTGAAGCCGGGCAAAGTGGCATTGATATCAGGTGGAGGTTCTGGTCACGAACCCCTGCACGCCGGCTTGGTTGGCCACGGCATGCTCGACGCCGCCTGTCCCGGTCAGGTCTTCACCTCGCCCACGCCCGATCAGATGGTGGAGGCGGCGGCGAGCGTCGATACGGGCGCCGGATGCCTTTTCATCGTCAAGAACTACGAGGGCGATGTCATGAATTTCGACATGGCCGCCGAAATGACCGAAGGCGTGATGCAGGTCGTCACCAATGACGACGTCGCGGTCGAGGATTCCCTCTACACGACCGGCCGTCGCGGCGTGGCGGGGACGCTTGTCGTGGAGAAGATCGTCGGTGCGGCAGCCGAGGAGGGCAGAAGCCTGGCCGAACTCAAGGCGCTGGGGGATCGGGTCAACGCCGCGACACGTTCGATGGGCGTCGCTTTGACGTCTTGTACCGTACCGGCGGCCGGCAAGCCGACCTTCGAGATCGGCGACGATGAGATGGAGTTCGGCGTCGGCATCCATGGCGAGCCCGGCCGAAGACGAGACCGGCTCAAGACCGCGGACGAGATCGCCGAGGAAATTTGTGCGGCGATCGCTGGCGACCTCGGCCCACAGGTCAAGGGAAAGGCGCTGCTGTTCGTCAATGGCTTCGGCGGCACGCCGTCGATGGAGCTCTATCTCATGTACAACGCCGCGCGCCGGATGTTCGAGAAGCATGGAGTCGAGGTCGCCCGCTCGCTGGTCGGCTCCTACGTGACCTCGCTCGACATGGCCGGCTGCTCCGTCACGCTGTCCATGCTGGACGACGAAGCGGCAAGCCTCTGGGACGCGCCGGTCCACACGGCTTCGCTGAGGTGGGGAATGTGAACACCGTTACGAAGCGACGCCCGCCGGTTTCTCCGCGGGCGCCGGCCGCTTGATCATGGGTACGGCGTCGATCACAAGCGGCCTCAGCCCTGCGTCGCCTGCTTCCACGATCGCGAAGAATTGGCGGCGCATGCGCGGATCCCAGAAATCGTTGATGTGCTTGGCAACGCCCGCTGCAGCCTCGTCATGCGGCATGGTTTCGAAGAAGGCGGCGATCTGGTTCGCCATATAGACGAGTTTCTCCGCCGTGTTCATTGCCTTGTGTTCGTCATGCGACATTTCGGGCGGTCCTCGGCGAAATACGATCCGGATGGGTGAAGATGTCGAACTCGTCGCCACGCACCAGGGCGACAAGCGTCATGCCCGCCGCCTCCGCCGCGCGGATGGCGAGCGCGGTCGGGGCGGAAACGGCAATGATGATCGGCGAGCCGATCGCCGCCGTCTTCTGGACCATCTCCACCGAAACGCGGCTGGTCACAACCACGGCCCCGGTCTCTCCATGCATGCCGGCCTTGGCCAAGGCGCCCGCGAGCTTGTCCAGCGCATTGTGGCGGCCGACATCCTCGCGCGCCGCGACAATGCCCGTCTCCGGCACATAGAAACCCGCCGCATGGACCGCGCCTGTCTCGGCGTGGAGCGGCTGCAACCTGGCGAGCAGGCGGACCGAACGGACGATATTGTCGGACGAGATCGACAGCCGCGAACCACCGACCACGTCCACCGAGCGCATTGCCTCTTCGATGGATTCGATCCCGCAAAGCCCGCATCCGACTGGGCCTGCCAGCCGGCGCCGCCTCGCCTGGAAGCGTGTATTGGCCGCGTCCTTCAGCCGGATCTGGATATCGATGCCCGCCCCGAGATCCTCGATGTCGACGCTGCCGATCTCTTCCGAGGATGAAATGATCCCTTCGGTGAGCGAGAAGCCGACTGCGAAATCCTCGAAATCGGCAGGGCTTGCCATCATCACGGCATGAGTGGTGCCGGCATAGGATAGCGCGATCGGGACTTCCTCCGGCACCGTGCGATCGGCAATGCTGGTTCCGCCGATGCGGTGCGCAACGCGGGATAGACGGGTGAGGGCAGGGCGGGAGATCATTGCCGCATCCCTGTCCCGGTCAGCACCGCCTCTGGCCAGCCGGCCATCACACCCATCGTCACTCCGCTGCCTCGAGCCGTCCTTGGATGCGGCGGCTTCGCCGCGCGAGCGCGTCATACTCCTCCTGCCACTCGCTGGGCCCATTGGACGGGCTGACCTGAACCGCGGTCACCTTGTATTCGGGGCAGTTGGTCGCCCAGTCGGAGTATTCGGTGGTGATCACATTGGCTTGCGTGTTCGGATGGTGGAACGTGGTGTACACCACGCCCGGCGCGACGCGTTCGGTGATGAGCGCCCTGAGTGTCGTCTCGCCGGCCCGGCTCTTGAGACGTACCCAGTCGCCATCCTTGATGCCGCGGTTCTCGGCGTCGTGCGGATGGATCTCCAGCCGGTCCTCCTTGTGCCAAGCCACATTCTCGGTCCGGCGCGTCTGAGCGCCGACATTGTACTGGGACAGGATCCGCCCCGTGGTCAGCAGCAACGGGAAGCGCGGGCCGCTCCTTTCGTCCGTTGCGACGTATTCGGTGCGGATGAACTTGCCTTTGCCGCGGACGAAGCCGCCAATATGCATCACCGGCGTGCCGAGCGGCGCCTTCTCGTTGCAGGGCCACTGAACCGAACCTTCGCGCTCCAGAAGCTCGAACGAAACGGACGCGAAGCTGGGTGTCGTCCGTGCGATCTCGTCCATGATCTCTGACGGATGCTGGTAATTCCAGGACACGCCCATGGCCTGGGCGAGTTTCTGCGTGACTTCCCAATCGGCATAGCCGTTCTTCGGCGCCATCACCTTGCGCACGAGGTTGATGCGGCGCTCGGCATTGGTGAAGGTGCCGTCCTTTTCCAGGAAGGTCGAGCCGGGCAGGAAGACGTGGGCGTAGTTCGCGGTCTCGTTCAGGAAGAGATCGTGCACCACCACGCATTCCATTGCCGCCAGGCCGGCCGCGACATGCGTCGTGTTGGGGTCGGACTGCAAGATGTCCTCACCCTGGACGTAGAGGCCCATGAAGCTGCCATCCACGGCGGCATCCAGCATGTTGTTGATCCGCAGGCCAGGCTCCGGGTCGAGCGTCACCCCCCAGAGGCTCTCATAGATCGCCCGCGTCGCGTCGTCTGAAATATGCCGATAGCCTGGCAACTCGTGCGGGAAGGAGCCCATATCGCAGGATCCCTGCACATTGTTCTGGCCGCGCAACGGGTTCACGCCGACGCCCGGGCGGCCGATGTTGCCCGTCAGCATGGCAAGGTTCGCGATGGCCATCACTGTGGTCGAGCCCTGGCTGTGCTCGGTGACCCCGAGGCCGTAATAGATCGCCCCGTTGCCGCCGGTGGCATAGAGCCGCGCGGCGCCGCGGATCCGCTCGGCCGGCACGCCGGACACCTTCTCCACCTCTTCCGGGCTGTGTTGCGGCTCGGCGACGAAAGCTGCCCAGTCCTCGAATTCCGACCAGTCGCAACGCTCGCGGATGAACCTCTCGTCGAAGAGCCCTTCCGTGACGATGACATGGGCGAGCGCGGTGAGGACTGCGACGTTGGTGCCGGGCTTCAACGGCAGATGATATTGGGCCTCGACATGTGGGGATCGCACCATGTCGATACGGCGCGGATCGATAACGATCAGCTTGGCGCCCTGGCGCAGCCGCTTCTTCAAGCGCGACGCGAAGACGGGATGGGCATCGGTCGGGTTCGCGCCGATAATGACGACCACGTCGGTCTCTTCGACCGAATCGAAGTCCTGCGTGCCTGCCGAGGTGCCGAAGGTCGTCTTCAGCCCATAGCCGGTGGGCGAATGGCAGACCCGGGCGCATGTATCGACGTTGTTGTTGCCGAAGCCCTGGCGGACCAGCTTCTGCACGAGGTAGGTCTCTTCGTTCGTGCAGCGCGACGAGGTGATGCCGCCGACCGCCCCTCGGCCATACTGATACTGGATCCGCCGGAACTCGTTGGCGACATGGCGGAATGCCTCTTCCCAGGTGACCTCTCGCCAAGGATCGCTGATCTTCTCGCGGATCATCGGGTTGAGGATGCGATCCCTGTGCGTCGTATAGCCCCACGCGAACCGGCCCTTGACACAGGAATGGCCGCGATTGGCCTTGCTGCCCTTGTAGGGTACCATGCGCACGACCTCTTCACCGCGCATCTCTGCCTTGAACGAGCAGCCGACGCCGCAATAGCCGCAGGTCGTCACGACTGAATGTGTCGGGCTCCCCATTTCCAGGAGCGATTTTTCCCGCAGCGCATCCGTCGGGCAGGCCTGAACGCAGGCGCCGCAAGACACGCATTCGGAATCGATGAAGTTCTCCGACATGCCGGCCGCGACGCGGGATTCGAATCCACGTCCGGCGATCGTCAATGCGAAGGTGCCCTGGACCTCCTCGCAGGCTCTCACGCAGCGCGAGCAGACGATGCATTGGGAGGCGTCATAGGTGAAATAGGGGTTCGACTCGTCCCTCGGCAGATAGTCGGCATTGAGCCCGCCGTCGCGGACATGGTTGCGACCGTCGAGCCCGTAGCGGATTTCGGACAGGCCAACCGTGTTGGCGATCCTCTTGAGTTCTCCGCCTTCCCGCACAGCGCCTTGATCGAGGCCAAGCGGATGATCCGAGATATAGAGCTCCATTACGCCGCGCCGGATCTTGTCCAGCCGTTCGGTCTGCGTCTTGACCACCAGCCCCTCCGCCACCGGTGTCGTGCAGGACGCCGGTGTTCCCGCCCGCCCTTCGATCTCGACGAGACAGACGCGGCAGGAGCCGAACGCGTCGAGCATGTCGGTCGCGCAGAGCTTCGGGATCTCGACGCCCGCCTCCATGGCAGCCCGCATGATCGACGTCCCTTCCGGGACCGTCACGGCGCGGCCATCGATGTCGAGCGTCACGGTCTTCTCGGCCTTCGATGCCGGCGTGCCGTAGTCGGTTTCTTCGACGAGCGTCTTGGTGTCGAACATGGCGTTCATGGCATCCGCTCCTATTCGGCGGCTTCGGCGATGGGCGAGGGGCGAAAATCTTCCGGAAAATGCGTCAGCGCGCTCATCACCGGATAAGGAGTAAAACCTCCCAGCGCGCAAAGGGATCCGAACTTCATGGTGTTGCAGAGATCGGCGACGAGCTCGAGCTGCTTTTCCGGCTCGATGTTGCGGGCGATCTTGTCTAGCGTCTCAAGGCCGCGGACGGAGCCAATTCGGCAGGGCGTGCACTTGCCGCAGCTCTCGATCGCGCAGAACTCCATGGCGAAGCGCGCCTGCTTCAGCATGTCGACAGTGTCGTCGAAGACCACGATTCCGGCATGGCCGATGAGGCCGTCCCTGGCGGCGAAGGCCTCGTAGTCGAAGGGCGTGTCGAACAGGGCGCGCGGAAAATAGGCGCCCAACGGGCCGCCGACCTGCACGGCCCTTACCGGGCGCCCGCTTCGGGTGCCGCCTCCTATGTCGTCGACGATCTCGCCGAGAGTGAGCCCGAAAGCCGCCTCGAACAAGCCGCCATGCTTGACGTTGCCGGCTATCTGGATGGGGATGGTCCCGCGCGAGCGGCCCATGCCGAAATCCTTGTAGTACGCTCCGCCCTTGTCCAGGATGATCGGTACGGAAGCCAGCGAGATCACATTGTTGATCACCGTCGGTTTTCCGAAGAGGCCCTTATGTGCGGGCAGCGGCGGCTTGGCGCGGACAAGTCCACGCTTGCCTTCCAGGCTTTCGAGAAGGGACGTTTCCTCGCCGCAGACATAGGCGCCGGCTCCGACCCGGACCTCCATGTCGAAGGCCCTGGACGAGCCGAGGACCTTTTCGCCGAGCATGCCGGCCCTGCGCGCCGCCTGAATGGCGGCATTCATGGTTGCGGCCGCGTGCGGGTATTCCGAGCGGATGTAAACAAAACCTTTGGTCGCCCCGACGGCGATGCCGGCGATCGCCATGCCCTCGATGAGCACGAAGGGATCGCCCTCCATGATCATGCGATCGGCGAAAGTGCCGGAGTCGCCTTCGTCGGCGTTGCAAACGATATATTTGCGGTCCGCCGCCGTATCGAGCACCGTCTTCCATTTGATGCCCGTCGGAAAGCCCGCTCCGCCGCGGCCGCGCAGGCCGGATTCCGTGACCGTCGTCACGATCTCGGACGGCGACATGGCGATCGCCTTTTTCAACCCGGCAAGGCCGCCATGGGCGGCATAGTCGCCAAGGGAGAGTGGATCGACGATCCCGCATCGCGCGAAGGTCAACCGGGTCTGTCGGGCGAGGAACGGTATCTTTTCCGGCCTGCCGAGCCAGCGCTTGTGCTGGCTGCCGGAAAGGAAGCCGGCATCGAAAAGCGACTTGACGTCCGAAGGCCGTACCGGGCCATAGGCGACACGACCCTTCTCGGTCAGCACCTCGACCATGGGCTCCAGCCAATAGAGTCCGCGCGAGCCCGTTCGCACGATGCGCGCCTTGCTGCCGCGCTCGGCAAGCTCTCGCTCGACGGCTTGAGCGACTTCGTCGGCGCCGAGCGCGACTGCGCCGGAATCGCGGGGAATGTAGATCGTGACCGTCATGCGCGAACCGCCTCGACGATGTCATCGATCTTGCCCGCGTCCAACTGGCCGATCACCTTCCCGTCGAGCATGGCCGAGGGGGCACAGGCGCATAGGCCGAGGCAATAGACAGGCTCCAGCGTCACAGATCCGTCCTTCGCCGTCTCATGAAAGCCGATACCGAGCAGTTGCGTGACGCGATCAGCGATCGCCTCCGCGCCGACGGACTGGCAGGCCTCCGCCCGGCAGAGTTTGAGAACATGACGGCCGGCGGGATGGCCGCGATAATCGTGATAGAAGCTCACGACCCCGTACACCTCCGCCCGGGAGAGATTCAGCGCCGAGGCGATCACCGGCAGGCTTTCGGCCGGAACGTATCCGAATTCCTCCTGGATTCCGTGCAAGATCGGCAGCAGAGGACCCTCAAGTCCTTTGAGCGCCTCGACGACCTCCGTCGTTCGCGCCTCGATCTCGGTACTTGCAAGCTGCATTCCCACGCAGCGCCCTCCCTGAAACGGTGCTGCCTGATCAACACCTAAGTGCTTAGCAGACCAAAGGAAACAGGCCGGATCAATAAGCCAGTTCCGTCGATCGATAGAAGATTTCTATCAAGCTCCTCCCGCCCTATCGTTACTTCAGCGCCGCGGTCCGAAATCGCCTGCCAGCGTCATCGCCTCTTCCAGAAGCGCCGAGACCAGCGGCGTATGCGGTTCGCGGCGTGCCGCAACCAGACCCACGATATGGCTCGCATCCGGATTGACGATCGGGATGGCTCGGATCGGCTCGGAAAACCCAAATGTTTCCGCGAGATTGAGCGGCATGATCGACGACCATTTGCCGGTCCGAATATGCGAGAACAGCACGATCATCGAGTTGGATTCGAGCGTCGGACGAACATGGACTCCGGCTTCGGCCAGATGCTGGTCGATGATGCGCCGGTTCTGCATGTCGGGCGTCAACAGACAGAGCGGCAGTCGGCTGACCTCCGCCCAAGTCACCGACGCGCTTTCCGAGTGCGGATTGCCGACCGCCGTGATGAGCTGATAGCGCTCCGAATAGAGCGGCACGCTGCTGACGCGTCCCAGCGGCTCGTTGTCGAGATAGGTGATTCCGACATCGATGTCGAAATTACCGAGCAACGAGAGCACTTCGATCGAGGTGCGCGACAGGACGGAGAATGTCACGCCTGGATGCTTTTCCCGGAAAGGGGTGGTGAGCTTCGCGACCATGGCCAGCGCGGTCGGTATGGCTGCGATACGGATGCGTCCGGAAAGTCCCTTGCGGGCCGCACGCATTTCCTCGCGCATGGCCCGGGTGTCGCCGACGATGCGCCGCGCCCAGGCCAGCACCTGCTCTCCCTCTGCCGTCAACCCCTGGAAACGCGAACCGCGTTGCACCAGCATCACGCCGAGCTGGTCCTCCAATTGCTTGATGGCGGCCGACAGGGTGGGCTGGGTAATGCCGAGCTGCTCGGCAGCGCGGCCGAAATGCTCTTCCTTGGCGAGGGCGATGAAGAATTCGAGCTTGTCGATCATGGATGCCGTTGCGAATGACGGCATTCAGGGTCCGCCAAACCGCCGATTCAGGCAATACCCTTGATGTCTATCGTGGCCGAGGCAGCACGCCTCAGCCACGATAGACATTGTCGATCAGGCGGGAATCATGCCGCAGTTGATCATCCAGGGCGTGCCGAATTTGTCGGTCACCATGCCGAATTTCTTGGCCCAGAACGTCGGTTCGAACGGCATGATGACATTTCCACCGTCGGCCAACGCGTCGAATATGCGCTTGGCACGATCTTCGTCGTCGATCTGGACGGAGACGCTGAAGCCGCTCGGCTTGACGTCACCCTGGCTCGGAGGGGAGTCGGCCCCCATCAGTTCCTGGTCTTCCACGATCAGATGCGCGTTGATGATTCTATCGTGCCAATCGGCAGGCACGTGGGCGCCGGCCGGCGTCTCGCCGTGGCTGATCATGGCTACGATCTTGCCGCTGAACACTTTCTCGTAGAACGCGAAGGCCTCCCGGCAGCGGCCGTCGAAGCTCAAATAGGGAACGAACTTCATAGCTTTCTCCTTGGTCATGCGGACAGGATTTCCAGCCGCCCCAGAACGACGATCGATGGTGCCCGAAATCGACGGCAGGTCGAAAATTTTAGCATCGAGAGTCGAGATAGGCGCTTGGAATGCCCGTCGATTAGGAGACGTGGCGCTTGGTTCCAGCACCGCAATGCACTATCTGGAGTCACGGAACGAACAGGCGAGGCATCATGTCGGTCACCAAGGACACCGTCATCGAAAGGCTCAAGACGATCAATGGTCCGGATTTCACCGGCAACATCGTCGACCTCGGCCTGGTGTCGGAAATCTTCATTGCCGACGGGAAGGTGTTCTTCTCCATCACCGTGCCGGCCGCGCGAGCGCAGGAGATGGAGCCGCTGCGGGCCGCCGCCGAAAGGGTTGTGAGGGCGATTCCCGGTGTCGCCGGCGCCGTGGTCGCGTTGACCGCCGAAAAGAAGGGCGGGGGCATGGAGAACGCTCCTCCGCGCCCGGCCCCGCAGCCGCAGCCCCGTGCCGCGCCGGCAGCCCGCCCCACGCCGCATGCTCCTCAGTCCGAAAGCCGCGGCAAGCGGGGGGTCCCGGGCGTCGCTGCCATTATCGCGGTTGCTTCGGGCAAGGGCGGCGTCGGCAAGTCGACGACGGCGGTGAACATTGCGCTCGGACTTTCCGCGAACGGCCTGAAAGTCGGCGTTCTCGACGCGGACATCTATGGACCGTCGATGCCGCGACTCCTCGCAATCCATGGCAGGCCGGAGACGGCCGACGGCAAGACGCTGCGGCCGATGGAAAAATTCGGGCTCAAGGTGATGTCGATGGGGTTCCTCGTCGACGAGGAGACGCCCATGATCTGGCGCGGTCCGATGGTGATGTCGGCGCTGACCCAGATGCTGCGCGAAGTCGAATGGGGCGAACTCGACGTCCTCGTGGTCGACATGCCGCCCGGCACCGGCGATGCGCAACTGACCATGGCCCAGCAGGTGCCGCTTGCCGGAGCCATTATTGTCTCCACCCCGCAGGATCTCGCCCTGATCGACGCGCGCAAGGGGCTCAACATGTTCAAGAAGGTCGACGTGCCGCTGCTCGGTATCGTCGAGAATATGAGCTATTTCATCGCACCCGATACGGGAAAGCGCTATGACATCTTCGGCCATGGGGGCGCGCGCAGGGAAGCCGAGCGCCTCGGCATCCACTTCCTCGGCGAGGTGCCGCTCGTCATGGACATCCGTGAAACGTCAGACTCCGGCACCCCGGTCGTTGCCTCCAAACCCGACGGAACGGAGGCCAAGATCTACCGCGACATCGCCGTGAACGTCTGGGACCGTTTGAGGGAGGAGCGCGGCGGCGCGGCACCAGCCGGCCCGGCGATCGTATTCGAATAGAGAATAGGCCCGGAGGCGCGAGCACGTTCATACCACTCGTTACTCTGGGGCTACGATATTCACCATCTTGGGAGGACACCTTGGATGACGAGATACATCGCGTAATGCATGGAAATCTCGCGATACGCTGGACGGTTGCTGGTCCGGCTCGGCCACTTCGTCTTGCACCGTTGGGTAGATACTCACATCTAACGGAATGGATCCTCGGATCAGCTCGCCCGCTGGCGCGGGCTCCCGTCCGAGGATGACGACTGCGTTGAAGGCCTGCCCCCAATCGCCAACACTGGCGATTGGCACAGACATGGAAGCTTCGTCATCCTCGGGCCGGCGCCGAGCGAAGCGATGGCGCCGTGACCCGAGGATCCATTCCGTTCCGTTTGGGTAACCCACCCAACGGTGCAGAACCAAGTGGCCGAACGGCAGTGAAAGCAGCCACCATCTGATCCCTCGGTACCCCGGGAGATGTGTGGAATCCCTACGCTCCGGCCGGGGAGCCCCGCCTACATGCCGTCAGCCGGCGCCGCTCACGCGCTCGTTGAAGCTTGAGAAGAACTGTCCGGCGAGTTTCTTGGACGTCGAGGTAATCAGCCGGCTGCCGAGCTGCGCGATCTTGCCGCCGACCTCGGCCTTCGCCGCGTATTTCAGGACCGTATTGTCGGCTCCGTCGGCGGACAGCGTCACGTCGGCGCCGCCCTTCGCGAAGCCCGCTATGCCGCCCTTGCCTTCGCCGGAAATGGTGTAGGATTGCGGCGGGTTGAGATTCGTCAGCGTCACCTCGCCATTGAAGGTCGCCTTGATCGGTCCGATCTTGAGAACGACCGTGGCAGCCAGTTCCGTGTCGGACTTCTTCTCCAGGCTTTGGCAGCCGGGGATGCAGTCCTTCAGAACGGCCGGATCGTTCAGCGCCTCCCAGACTTTCTGCGCGGGAGCAGCAATCTTTTCCTCGCCTTCGATCACGAGCGCCATGCGGTTCTCCTCTCTCGATTCCCGAAGGGGTAACCGATAAGCGGAGGGCTGTCCATCACACCAAAGTGCGGGTAAGGCGTCCGGATCTAATTGTCGGACAAATGGCCTCGTGGAGACTTGCGGAAGGACATCCCTTGTCATAACCATGCGGGCGCTGGGGCAGCGAAATCCACCGATCAAAGCGGTCGTTGCTTCGGCGCCTGTTCGCACCGGATCTTCCGAAACGAATCCCCGATATCGGGTCCGATGCTCAATTGTGGAGGGCTCAATGTCGGGTTTGAAAAAGGAAAAGAAGCTGCGCTCGCAGGAGTGGTTCGATAATCCGGACGACCCCGAGATGACGGCCCTCTATATTGAGCGCTATCTGAACTACGGTCTTACGCGGGCCGAGTTGCAATCGGGGAAGCCAATCATCGGCATCGCGCAGACCGGCTCCGATCTTTCGCCATGCAACCGTCATCACGTCGAACTGGCCAAGCGCATCCGCTCCGGCATAGAAGCAGCGGGCGGTGTCGCGTTCGAGTTTCCGTGCCACCCGATCCAGGAGACCGGCAAGCGCCCGACGGCATCGCTCGATCGT
>DATMFK010000065.1:0-48084 GCA_035556195.1 Rhizobiaceae bacterium | reverse complement strand
ACTGTTGCTTCGCCTATGTCTTCTTGGAGCGCGGCAAGCTGGGCCCGCCTTTTCGTCTTCTGGTTCTCGGTGAGGGCATCGAGCGCGTCCTCGACCGGCGCGATGAACTTGTCGGCCGTCCCCTCCGGCCCGACCATCGCCAGCGCATAGGCCCGGGTAAGCGGGTCGGAGGCAAGCTTCCTGCCTTCCTCCACCACGTTCTTGCGCCATATGTCGGTCGCCTTCTCGGCCTGGTCGATCAGCTCGATCGCTGCCGCGTCGCCCGCCTCGAGGTCGCGCAACTCCGCCAGACGTTCCCTGAACGTGCCTTCATGCGTGTCGATGCGGCCGATATAATAGTCGTGGTTCGACAGCAGCCAGCCCCGGAACGAGTTCTCGGCCCGGGTAAGCGCCATGCGCGCCTGCAAGGCCGTGAGGGAGATCCTGTTCGATTGTTCGGCGGCGCGTTGAGCGTCGCCGATCCCTATCAAATTCCAAAGGGCGGCGCCGCTCATCACCACAATGGTGGCGACGACGGCGAGAAACGCAAGTATCAGCTTTCTCGAAATTCTAAGATTGGCGATAAGCAAGATTGTCCCCCGAGCATGCTCTCATGGCGCGCGGCCGGCCAGCCGCGCCGTCGTCGATGTCTGCGCTCCGGCGTTGCCTTGGCCGGCGCGCTCCGATCCAGCGCACAACTTGTGCGGCGCCGGTAAAATTTCACTTAAACGTGACGTGAAGCGCCTGAAGCATGTCGTTTACCCACAACCGCTGCACACTTTTGGGCGACATGCCTGGCCTTCACGTCGTGCGAACCGTCAGGAAGGTTCACGCGATGGCGCGGGCGACCCCCTGCCTGATCTGGGCGAGCGTGAACGGCTTCTGGACGACGTCCACGACGATCGCCGAAAGCTCGGCGGCGCGTTCGCGCTGCTCGGCATAGCCGGTCATCAGCAGGATCTTCAGCCCGGGATAGGCGCCGGCTGCCTTCTTGGCCATCTCGATGCCGTCCATGACCGGCATGCGGATGTCGGAAAGCACGAGATCGTAGCCGCCGGACCGGCCGGCGATCCGCTCCAGCCCATCTTCGCCATCTTCGGCGGTTTCGACGCTATGGCCGGCCGCCGCGAGCGCGCGGGCCGTGAAGGAGCGGACGGACTCATCGTCCTCGACGATCAGGATGTTTGCCATGCCCCGATCATTGCCGGGGAAGTCTTGACGAATCCTGAAGGCGGCCGCGATCGGGAGGCTACGCTGCGTCGCCTTTGACCACGCCGACGAAGGGCAGCTCGCGGAAGGCGTGCGCGACGTCCATGCCATAGCCGACGACGAACTCGTCGGGGCAGTCGAAGCCCGTGAAATCCGCATCGAGCGCCGTCTGACGCCGGCTGTGCTTATCGAGCAGGACGGCGATGGAGACGCTCTTGGCGCCGCGCTGCAGCATGAGCTCGCGGGTGAATTTCAGCGTCTTGCCGGACTCCAATATGTCGTCGATCAAGAGAACGTCGCGCCCCGCCACTTCGTTGTCGATGTCGCGAAGCACTTTCACGTCTCCGCTGGTCGTGCCGGTCCCGTAGCTGGATATGAAGATGAACTCGACTTCAGGGGAGAGGCCGGTGTCGTGCATGGCGCGAATGAGATCCGCCGCGAAGATGAAAGAGCCCTTCAGGATCGCGATCACCAGCAAATCCTTGTAGTCGCGCTTGCCGATCTCCTTGGCCAGCTCCAGATTGCGGCGCGCGATCGTTGAGGCGCTGAACAGCACCTCGATATCCTTGCCTCGTACCACCGGCATCGCCGTTCTCCTTGGAATGGAAAAAGAGGGGTTTGCCCGCTTCTAGGGGCTTCACGGCCACGGGGAAAGCCGGAATCTGAAGTTCAGCCACAATCAGCTTCAGAGCCAGCACCCAAGTTGGATGCAGGATTTTCCAAAAGGTGGCCTTTGCTAACCGATGCTGAAAACTCCAAGTCCGCCGGCGTCCGTCTGCGGCAGCCGCTCGCTCGGGCTCGCGGAGGAATGCCCCAGGCGGCCGCGTTCACCAGCGATATGGCGCGCCAATCGCAAGGCCAGGGCGACGATCGTCAGTGTTGGATTGGCGTGGCCGCTCGTTGGGAACACCGAGCTTCCAGCGACGAAAAGGTTTTCCGTGCCATGGACGCGACAGTTCCTGTCCACGACCCCGCAGGCAGGGTCGTCCGCCATGCGCGTGGTGCCCAGGTGGTGCGCAGCGGAATTGAACTTCTGAAGCTTGTTCCGCACACCTGCCTCGAGTTCTTCTTCGTCGAAGACCAGGTCCCCCGTGGCCGTCTTCCGGAATTGTTCCTTGATAACCGCGTGAAGCCTCAGGACCGTCCGTACGTCCTGTTCGGAAAACGCCACACGAACCTCTAGCCTCGGCATGCCGAAAGCATCGAGCTCCGGATGCAGCATGACCCGACTATCCGGATTTGGAACGTGCTCTGTCTGGTAGTAGAGTTCGAACCTGTTCTTCAGCATGTCCTTCGAGGGGAGAAGGATCGGCAACCGCCGTTTCGAAAGATATCGCTGCCGGACGATTTCAGCCACCTGCGGCACAAGGCTCGGAGCTCCCAGGGCGACCGTGTTCATATGCCGCAGAATTTCCCTTCCGTTGTCTCTCAGATAGGTCAGGCGAGCCTGCCTGCCCTTGCGGCGGAAGCCAATGGCCAGCTTGGCAAGCTGGGTGGCGGAAGCCAGCGGGTAGCCGCTGATGGACTCGTGATGGAAAGGCGTTGCGAAACAGGCGATTGCGTTCCCCATCCGCTCCCGGTGCTGAGCCTGGGGCGTGATCCATATCCGACGCCTGACGTAGACGTCGCCGTCACGCGCGAATTCGTACATGAAATCCCGGCCGGGATCGTTCAGCCGCGCCCAAGCATGGATGCCCGCCAGATGAGACATGTAGTAGCGCCCCACCCTGTCGGTCTCATTCCCGATCCCCCCGGCGATCACGTCCTTCGATGCGAGCAAAAGGCGCGCGTTCTCGAGGCCGCCGCATGCCAGCACGAACCGGGCGGCATGCACGACAAAACGGTGTGAAGGCGCCACCGCGACTTGAACGCTTTCCACCTTCCGGTCGCTCGAGCCAATCGAAAAAGCCATGGCGTTGGCCCCGAGAAGCACCGTGACGTTCTGCGCCTTGCGCAATGTCGGCCCGTATCGCCTGGCGAAATTTGTCGGCGGGCTCCATCGCTCCAGCAGGGTCGATCGCGCATCCGGGCCGTCGAAGGACGCGATCATCTCGGCCTGGGAAGCCGGGAAAGCCTCGGCCGCGTCGAAGACCGGCCTGCCGACCTCGCAGATGCGCGTGGCCAGCTCCATGTGAGAGGAGACCTCCTCTGCGGAGAGGGGCCAGCCGCTATTGGGGATCCACGGCCGATACTCGAAATCGATCGGATCGAACGGTATGCAGCGCCCGCCCCAGGCGACGGAGCTGCCGCCGAACTGGCGGCGGCGATTTTCGCCCAGCTCCTCATGGCTGCCGTCGGGCCAGACATGGCCCCGGAGCAGATCGCGCGCCTGGGGATCTTCTTTCCACTGCCCGCTCTCGATCAGCAGCACCTTCTCCGACGACTCGGCCAACGCCAACGCGACCGTGATGCCGGCAGGTCCGCCGCCGACGATGCAGGTGTCACATTCGAGGACACTGCCGTCGGGCACCCCGGAAGCATCCGAGATCATGGTCGAGGTCCGGATGGTTCCGCTTGAAGTGCCGCCAGGGTGCCGGCGACGTTCTCACGCAGGTGATCCGCGCTCGTCGTCCCTGTGAGGACGCTGCAAATGCCTGGCTGCCGCGCGGCAAGGGCGAGCGCTGCCTGCCTGGAGTCCTGTCGTCCGGGCTCTGCACCGGACTCGAAGGTCCTGTTGGCGACGACCCCGATTCCCGCATCCGCCAGTTTACGGAGAACTGCCGTCCGCGATGCCAGCGACGAGGGATCGAGTGGCATCTGGACCGCGGCAAAAAACGATTGGCCCGCCGCCAACCCGAGCACGTCCTCCTCGCCGGAAGACAACCCCACATAGCGGACCTTTCCGGACCTGCACAGAGCCTTCAACGCCTCGATCACCTCGGGAGAGCCTGCCGCATCCGCCGGCACGTCATGGAGGTAGAGGATGTCGACATAGCCGGTCCGCAGCCGGCGCAACGAGGCGTCGACGGCGGCGGCCAGGCGGTTCGGCGAAAAATCCTGACGCAGGATATTTGCCGCCTGAGCATTCGACCGTGCATTGGAAACGATGCTTCGGGCTGCCTTCAAGGGCCGCAGCATCGGCTTCAGAATCGGTTTCGCCATTGCGAGGAGCCGGCCGCTTCCGGAGAAGCTGTAGCCGACTTTGGTCGCAATGACGAAATCATCGCGTCTTCCCCTGAGCGCCTGTCCGACAACCTCTTCGCTCTCACCTTGACCGTATATGTCGGCGGTGTCGATCAGATTGATCCCTTGTGCCGCCGCAAGGTCGATCAGCTTCAGCGCATCGCGCCTGGAAAGTTTCGTGGCCAATGAAGTCAGCCTCGCCGTGCCGAGCCCCAGGACCGAGCAGCGCAGGCCCGTCTTGCCTAATGTCCGAAACTCCATGGTCTCCCAATCCGGAACAGTCGCGGCTCAAATGGCAGTTCTCTGCCTCGGTCGTCGATGCAGCGTCCGCGCCACCGTGCCGCGACGCTTGTCAAACGCAACTGGCCTCACAAATCTCCGGAAAACGGGCTGACAATGCCATTGGGCTGAAAGCCTTAAGTTCAGCGTTTTCCGTTCTGCATTAGTGGTGCGATCCCTACCTCGTTGGGGTTACGCCTGCTAAGCTGAACATCCGCGACGTCGGGTCTGCTGGGGGACGTGCAAGGCGAGGCGATCCATCGGCCGCGGCTTGCGGAAGCGACGGCAGAAGATCCATGGCTTTAACGTATCATTAACCATGTAAGCCGATGGTCGGAAAGCGCGGGGCGCTTCGAGCGCAGCCCGCCAGTTCCTCGCAAGCCCATGAAAGCGAACCACTCCGCGTTTCGGTTTGCTTGGAACGAGGCAGGGATGCGACCCGCGTGTGGTTTCGGACGTCGACGCCATGAAAAAAACAGGAACTTCGCGTCCACCGCACGAGAACTCCAAGGCCACCAAAACGTGATACGCTTCGAAAATGTCGGCCTGAGATATGGCATGGGCCCGGAGATCCTCCGGGACATCTCCTTCCATATTCCGGATCGCTCGTTCCAGTTCCTGAGCGGGCCGTCGGGTGCGGGGAAGACGACGCTGCTCAGGCTGCTGTTCCTGGCGCTCAGGCCGACGCGCGGGCTCATCACAGTCTTCGGCAAGGACCGGTCGCGCATTTCGCGGGACGAACTGCCGCTGATCCGGCGCCGCATCGGCGTCGTCTTTCAGGATTTTCGCCTTCTCGACCACATGACCACTTACGAGAACGTGGCCTTGCCGCTGCGCGTGCGCGGCCGCGAGGAGGCAAGCTACCGCAACGATGTCATCGAGCTGCTGAAGTGGGTGGGGCTCGGCGAGCGCATGAATGTCCTGCCGCCGGTCCTGTCGGGCGGCGAGAAGCAGCGCGCCGCGATCGCCAGAGCGCTGATTGAGCAGCCGGAGATCCTGCTTGCGGACGAGCCGACCGGAAATGTCGATCCGCCGCTGGCGCGGCGACTGCTTCGCCTTTTCCTGGAGCTCAACCGGCTGGGCACGGCCGTGGTCATCGCCACCCACGATGTCGGGCTGATGGAGCAGGTCGATGCGCGCCGCATGATCCTCTCCGGCGGGAGGCTCGAGATCTATGACTGATGCGACCGAGCGTCCCCGTTCGCCCGAGGCCCGCCCCGTGGCCAACGTGCCGTCGCCGCCCCGGCGCAAGATGGCGCCCATCGTTCCCGAGCAGAACATTGCGGGGCGGGCGCTCGTGCTGGTCATCGCCATCATGACCTTCCTGTCCTGCCTGACGCTCGGCGCGGTCACGCTGGTGCGCGATTCGGCCTCCGTTTGGGAAAACCAGATCGCGCGCGGCGCGACGATCCAGATTAAGCCGTCCGACGGCCTCGACATGGAGGCCGCGCTCGATTCGGCGGCGCGCATCGCTTCCGGCTTCCAAGGCGTCAAGAGCACCCGGATCGTCGACAGGGCGGCGACCTCGCGCCTTCTCGAACCCTGGCTCGGAGCCAATCTCAACCTCGACGAACTGCCGGTGCCTCGCTTGGTCATCGTCGAGATCGACATCGCCAGCCCGCCCGATTTCGCGGCTATGCGGTCGCTGCTGGCCTCGGAGCTGCCGACCGCTTCCCTCGACGATCATCGGGCCTGGATCGACCGGCTGGTGGCGATGGCGCGCACCACAGTCATGATCGGCGTCGCGGTCCTGGTCCTGATGCTGTCGGCGACTGTGCTCTGCGTGGTGTTCGCGACCCGCGGCGCCATGGCCGGCAACGGTCACATCATCGAGGTCCTGCATTTCGTGGGCGCCCAAGCGGGCTTCATCGCCACGGAATTCCGGCGCCATTTCCTGCTCACGGGGATGAAGGGAGCGGCGGCCGGCGGCTTTGGCGCAGTCGTGGTCTTCATCGCCTTCTCATTCTGGTCGTCGATGAATCTCGCGACGCCCGAAGCGGATCAGGCGACGGCACTGTTCGGCAACTTCGCCATCGGCTCGGCGGGATATGCCGGGGTGGTGCTCATCGTGCTGGTCATTGCGGCTCTCACGGCCGCGACCTCGCACTTCACCGTCGTCGCCTATCTGGCGGAGATGGAAAACCGTCATCCGGACCACTAGACCATGGTGCGGGAATCACGAATGACGACCGACTGTAACGCGATTTGGGCGAATTCTGGAAAACGTCCTATCCGTAGCCGCATTTCGCGTTTAACGATGAACGCATGAAGGGGAATGACGTGTCCGAACTGGCCATGTCCGGAGGAGAGGGAATGTCCGCCCCGACCAGGTCGGTCCGGGGCAAGGCAAGACTTGCCGCCGCTCTCAAGCTCGCAGCCCTGATCGTCCTCCTGACCATGATTGCCTTTGCCGGTGGCTTCGGCTGGTTCGCAACCCATGTCAGCCGGCTCGCCACACCCGACGATCCCGGCAAGGCCGACGCGATCATCGTCTTGACCGGAGGGCAGTCGCGTATCGATGCGGCCGTCAATCTGCTGAAATCGGGCAAGGGCAAAAGGCTTCTGATCAGCGGTGTCCATCCGACCGCCCGCCTGCGCGATCTGCAGGCGGTGACCGGGGGGGACAAGGCGCTTTTCTCCTGTTGCGTCGATATCGATCATGCCGCCCTGGACACGGTCGGCAATGCCGAGGAAAGCGCCAAATGGGTCACCAGCCACGCCTATAGCCGTGTCATCCTGGTCACGAACAACTACCATATTCCGCGCAGCCTGCTGGAGATGCGGCGTTACATCGGCACGGCAGACCTGCTGCCCTATCCCGTCGTCAACCGCCGTCCCGACGATGGCGGATGGATGACCAATCCGGACGCGGTGCGTGTGCTCTTCACCGAATACACCAAGTATCTGGCGGCGCTGGCGCGAGGCGTCATACCGATCCGCGGCGCCCCGCCGCCGCTGACGATCGTCAAGGCTCCTTCCGACAGCGTCAGCCAATAGCTCTTCAAACAGTTTTCCTTTTCGCGGGCTTGGTGTAACCAGCGGACGATGCTCTATCTCCGTTCCCTGGCGTTCAACTTCGCCTTCTATCTCAATCTGATCGTCCAGATGATCTTCTGGACGCCCTACTATTTCCTGGCGGAGCGCAGGCGGGCCTGGCTCGTGCCGAAATTCTGGGTGAAGAGCAGCCTCTGGCTCTACGACAAGCTCGCGGGCGCGCGGGTTTCGGTCACCGGCCTGGAGAACCTGCCGCAGGGCTCGTACATCCTTGCGCCCAAGCACCAGTCCTTCCTCGATACCATCGCCTTCCTGCCCTATATTCCGGACGCGCTCTACATCCTGAAGCGCGAGCTCACCTGGATTCCTTTTTTCGGCTGGTACATCCTCAAGATGCGGATGATCCCGGTCAATCGCGGAACGCGCGCCAAGGCGCTCAAGGCGGTTGTTGCGGCCACCCGAGCGGAGTTGGCCCGCAACGACCGCCAGCTCATCATCTATCCCGAAGGCACGCGCCGCCCTCCAGGGGCCGAACCGGCCTATAAATGGGGGATCGCGGAAATCTACCACCGCCTGGGCGTGCCCGTGGTGCCGGTCGCCCATGTCGCCGGGCTCTATTGGCCGCGGCGCAAATTCCTGCGCTTTCCCGGCACGGTCGAGGCACGTTTCCTCCCACCGATCCCGCCAGGGCTCGGCAAGGAGGAATTCATGGAGCGGCTAATTCGCGAAACGGAGGCTGCCTGCGACGAGATGCTGGTGGCGGCCGCCCGCGGGAAGAATGCGCCGGCCCTCCCCGAAACGGCCGTCAAGCGTCTCCGGGAGCTCGGCGTCGCAGCGTAGGATTGCGCCGCCAGCCGATCATTCCGCCCACTTCCTCAAGCCAATGATCGCGGATGCCGAGGGCTTCGAGGTGGTCGAGGGTGCTGAGCACATAGTCCTCGTTGATGCCGGACTGGCCGGTCGCTCCCTTCACCACCGCCACGGCGTCGGCCGTCGTGAGACTGCCGGCATATTGCTCGTGCTCGCGGTCGACGACATAGCAGATGGCATTCACCGTATCTCCGTTTTCGAGACGCACGGCAAGCATGCGCTCAAGATAGACGTTGGTGACAAGCTCGCGCTCCCGCAGATAACCCACCACCTCGTCGCGCAGCTCGCCCGGAACGCGAAAGGCCAGCCCGATGCACGAGCCGCCGCGGTCGAGGCCGAGCACCAGGCCGGGGCGCTCGCGCGTGCCCCGATGGACCCAGGAATAGACGCAGAGGGAGCGGCGAAACCCGTGCAGCCGGGCGCGCCGCGTTTCGATGTGGGCAAAGCCCGGTCGCCAGATCAGCGAGCCATAGCCAAAAACCCAAAAATCGCCCATATCGCCAAGCCACATCGAAGAAGCGGCCGTTGGAGAAGCAGCGGCCGCGGGTCCCCACGGTTAGCGAGAGCCGCAGCATGACGTCAAGCGACGCAAAGCCAAAGAATTTCAGCCGGCGCTTTCTGTGGCTGACGGCTTTCATCATCCTTCTGTTCGGCGGCTATACGGTGGGCTGGTTCTATCTAGCGGATCGGCTGACGAACCAGGCGAGCGTCGCCATCGCCGGTCTGAACAGGGATGGCGTTCGGGCCGAATGTGCGAACCTGACCGTTCGGGGCTTCCCGTTCCGTCTCGGCATCTTCTGCGACAGTCTCGGCTACGAGGATGACATGCACAATGTGTTTGCCGCGGCAGGAAGCTTCCGCTCGGCCGCGCAGATCTATCAGCCCGCCAAGGCGATCGGCGAGCTCGACGGCCCTTTGCGGGTCGCCGTTCCCGGCCTGCTGCCGCTTTGGATCGATTGGGACAAGCTACGAGCCAGCGCCCGTCTCGCCAAGCCGCTGCCCGAGCGGTTTTCGGCCGAGGCCGAGGGCCTGTCGGCCATGACTGATCCCGAGGATGCCGACCCGGTCTCGCTGTTCAGCGCGGCCAAGGCGCAAACGCATTTGAGGCCCAATGGAGCGGATCTCGACTGGGCTTTGAGCTTCGAGGAACTGGAAGTCGATCCGTCCGTGGTTGCCGGAAAGACATTGCCGGTCATGAACGCTTCCGGTGATCTGAGCCTGAAGGACGGGGTCCAGGCGCTGCTTTCGGGACAGCAGGGCTTGCGCGGCCGCGCGGTCGAAATCCACAGCCTCGATCTTTCGTCCGGCGAAGGCGGCGTGATCGTGAGCGGCCCCCTTTCGGTCGCCGCGGATGGGCTGCTCGATGCGCGGCTGATGATCAAGCTTCGCAACCCGCCGGCCGTGGCCGCACTGCTTTCCGGCGTTTTCCCTGAAGCAAAACGGCAGATCGATTCCAGCTTCGCCGGACTTGCCCTGTTAGGGAGCGAACCGGCGCTCCCGCTCGTCGTCACCAAGGGTCGCGCCATGTTGGGCTTCATCCCGCTCGGAGATATCCCGCCGGTGGAGTGATGATTCCACTTTCATAGGGCCGCTCTCTACGAGCCCCCCTCTGTCCTGCCGGACATCTCCCCCTTTGCGGGCGAGATAGCCGCCAGGCCCAGGGGGGGCAACGTAGGGCGGCTTTGCCGAAGGGGCGTTCCTCACTTCCCCGTCGAGGGATGCTCGACAGCCTGACGGCCGAAATCGGGCGCGTCGATGTCCTGTCCCGCCTCGATGATCGATCGGCGGACGGCGCGGGTGCGGGTGAAGAGGTCGAACAGCTTCTCGCCGTCGCCCCAGCGGATCGCCCGCTGCAGGGACGCAAGATCTTCGGAGAAGCGCGCCAGCATTTCCAGAATGGCATCCCGGTTGTGCAGGCAGACGTCGCGCCACATGGTCGGGTCCGAGGCGGCGAGCCGGGTGAAGTCGCGAAAACCTGAAGCCGAGTATTTGATGACTTCGGTCTTGGTCACGGCCTCGAGGTCGTCGGCCGTGCCGACGATGTTGTACGCGATGATGTGGGGCAGGTGCGAGACGATGGCGAGCGTCATGTCGTGATGGGTGGGATCCATCGTGTCGATGTTGGAGCCGCAGCGCCGCCAGAATTCCGAGAGCTTCTCCAGTGCCTCCGGGTCGGTGCCGGGAAGCGGCGTGAAGATGCACCAGCGATTGTCGAAGAGGTCGGCGAAACCGGCGTCCGGACCCGATTTCTCGGTACCGGCCAGTGGATGGCCGGGGATGAAATGAACGCCCGCCGGCACATGCGGCTCCATCTGGGCGATCACGGAGGCTTTGGTGGAGCCGACGTCGGTGAGGATCGCGCCGGGCTTGAGGGCCGGTGCGATCGTCTTGGCAACGACGCCCGAGGCGCCGACCGGAACCGAGACGATCACAAGATCGGCGTCGGTGACGGCTGAAGCGAGGTCGGTCGTATAGGAATCGCCGAGCTCGAGTTCCTCGGCGCGCGCCAGCGTATCGGCGCTGCGCGTGGCGATGGCGATATGGCGGGCGAGGTTCTCGCGCCGGACGACGCGGGCGATCGACGACCCGATCAGGCCGATGCCGATCAGGGTGATCTTTTCGAACAGTGGTTCGGACATTGCTTCTTCAATCTTTCAGGAATTCGGTCAGCGCGGCGACGACACCGCGGTTTGCCTCCTCGGTGCCCACCGTCATGCGCAGCGCGTTCGGGAAGCCGTAGGCGCCCACGCGACGCAGGATATAGCCGCGCGCCAGCAGATACTCGTCGGCAGCGGCGGCCGAATGTCTTCCGTTCTCCGGGAAATGGATCAGCAGGAAGTTGGCGACGCTGGGCGTCACCCGAAGGCCGAGCTTCGGCAGCTCTTCCGAGAGCCAGTTCAGCCACTTCTCATTATGCAGCACGGTGCGCTCGACATGGGCGCGGTCGCCCATGGCCGCGACGCCTGCCTCGATGGCGGCGGCATTGACGTTGAAGGGCGCCCGGACCCGGTTCAGCGCGTCGATGATTTGGGCGGGGCCGTAGGCCCAGCCGATCCGCATGCCGCCGAGGCCGTGGATCTTCGAGAAGGTGCGTGTCATCACGACGTTCTCGGCCGACGAGACGAGCTCGATGCCGGCTTCGTAGTCGTTCCTGCGTACATATTCGGCATAGGCCGCGTCGATGACGAGAAGCACGTTGCCGGGAAGGCCGGCATGAAGGCGCCGGATTTCCTCAAAGGGCAGATAGGTTCCCGTCGGGTTGTTCGGGTTGGCGACGAAGACGATCTTCGTGCGCGGCGTGACCGCGGCCAGGATGGCGTCGACATCTGCCGTTTCCCGACTTTCCCTGGCGACGACGGGGACGCCGCCCGCCGCCTGGATATAGATCTTGTAGACGAGGAAGCCGTGCTCGGTGAAAACGCCTTCGTCGCCGGGGTTGAGGTAGGTCTGGGTGAGCAGGCCGATCACCTCGTCCGAGCCATTGGAGCAGATGATGTTGGCCGGGTTGAGCCCGTGACGCTCGGCGATCGCCTCGCGCAGCCTCGTGGCGGCGCCATCGGGATAGAATTCCATCTTCTCCGTCATCCGGCGCACGGCCTCCTTGGCGGCAGGCGAGGCGCCGAGCGGGTTCTCGTTGGACGACAGCTTGTGGACTTTCCCCACGCCAGCGCCTGCCGTGCTCTTGCCAGGCACATAGGCGGCGATGTCCATCACGCCTTTGCGGGGCTCGGGGCGCAGCGTCTTTTCCATGAAAGAACTTTCCGTAAGAGAAATGCCAGACGCGTCTAGACCATTTCGGGCTCGATTTGAACCGTTCTGTTTCTCAGCCCGGGAATGTCCGGCAAAGCTTTCCCGTTGACGCAGGGGGCGGGGCGTCCTAAAAGCGCAACCTACTCCGTGGTGATTTGGCCGGTCGGCTTGCAGCCACGTTAAACAACTCGCTAAAGGGCCGTCGCATGAGTAACCGGCCTTGCTGTCGCAACGCCGGTTTTTTTGCGTCGGCAGGCCGGGGCAGCATCGGTCGATCGACCGTTGCGCGCGGGAACTGGGGCGGAAGCTGCGACGCAGTCGGAGCGCCGCCGCTCGCAAGAGGTGAACGATCATGGAGGCATTGCGCCCCGCAAAGAACCGAGACGAGGCGAACGATCCGTCGAGCCTGGTGCTGCGCTTCGGCCCCGACAAACCGCTCCGTCTCGACGCCGGCATCCAGCTCTCGCCCTTCCAGATCGCCTATCAGACCTACGGCACGCTGAACGAGGCTCGCTCGAACGCCATCCTCGTCTGTCACGCCCTCACCGGCGACCAGCATGTCGCCAACCCCAACCCGGTGACCGGCAAGCCGGGGTGGTGGGAAGTGCTGATCGGCCCCGGCAAGATCATCGACACCGACCGCTTCTTCGTCATCTGCTCCAACGTCGTTGGCGGCTGCCTCGGCTCCACGGGGCCCGCCTCGATCAATCCGGCGACGGGTAAGCCCTATGGCCTCGACCTGCCCGTCATCACCATTCGCGACATGGTGCGGGCGCAGGTGATGCTCGTCGATCATTTTGGCATCGACCGGCTGTTTTGCGTCATGGGCGGCTCGATGGGGGGCATGCAGGTGCTGGAATGGGCCGCAAGCTATCCCGAACGCGTGTTCTCGGCGCTCCCGATCGCGACAGGGCCTCGTCATTCGTCGCAGAACATCGCCTTCCACGAGGTCGGGCGCCAGGCCGTCATGGCCGATCCCGACTGGCGCGGCGGCAAATACATCGAAGCGGGCGTGCGGCCGAAAAAAGGACTGGCCGTGGCGCGCATGGCCGCGCATATCACATATCTGTCCGAGGCCGCGCTCCACCGAAAATTCGGTCGCAACCTCCAGGACCGCGAGGCGCTCACCTTCGGCTTCGATGCCGACTTCCAGATCGAATCCTACCTTCGCCACCAGGGTATGACCTTCGTCGACCGGTTCGATGCCAACTCCTATCTCTACATGACCCGGGCGATGGACTATTTCGACCTTGCCGCCGATCATGGCGGGCTCCTGGCGGAAGCGTTCAGAGGCATTCAGACACGATTCTGCGTGGTGTCCTTCACCAGCGACTGGCTGTTCCCCACAGAGGAAAGCCGTTCCATCGTCCATGCCCTCAATGCGGCGGGCGCACCGGTGTCCTTCGTCGAGATCGAAACCGATCGCGGCCACGACGCCTTCCTGCTGGACGAACCGGAACTTTTTGCCGCCATCCGCGGCTTCATCGCCTCGGCGGCGCGAGCAAGGGGCTTCGAACCGGCATGAGCGTCAATACCGCCCAACGCGTCGATCTCGAGGTCGTCGCCGATCTGATCCCCCCGCGCGCCAAGGTGCTGGACGTCGGCTGCGGCGACGGCGAATTGCTGGAGCTTCTGCAGAACGACAAGCAGGTCGACGGGCGGGGCGTCGAGATCTCGCAGCGCGGGGTCAACGAATGCGTGGCCCGCGGCCTGTTCGTCATCCAGGGGGACGCCGACACGGACCTCGGCTTCTATCCGGACAAGGGCTTCGATTTCGTCGTGCTGTCCCAGACGCTGCAGGCCACGCGCAACCCAAGGGAGGTGCTGAAGCATCTTCTGCGCATCGGCGAGCGGGCGATCGTATCCTTTCCGAATTTCGGGCATTGGCGGGTAAGACTGTCGCTGCTTCTGCGCGGGCGCATGCCCGTCACGAAGGATCTGCCCTATTCCTGGTACGACACGCCCAATATCCATTTCTGTACGATCCGGGACTTCGTGAACCTGTGCGAAGAGGTAGGGGCCAAGGTCGAGCGCGCGACCGCGCTCGACGGCAACGGCAAGAAGATCGGCGTGTCGCTGCCGTGGTGGTTCTGGAACTTCTTCGGCCAGCAGGCGGTGTTCTTGTTGCGGCGTTGAAGCGCGCCCCGGGAAGACGCAGAACCTGTCGTCATCCTTGGGCCGCAACAGGCATTCGCCGGTCTCCGTCCGGCAGGCGAATCGGCTTGAGTTTGCGGCCCTGCATATCCTTCTCGATGTGGATCACGCGCGTGAAGAAGTGACCGCTCCTATCGGCGCGGCCGATCCCGACGACGGCAGTGCCGCGCAATTCTTCCTGGAAGATCGATAGCGCCCGCCGCGAAGCCTCGCTCCCCAAGGCGTCGAACACTTCATCGACAATCACCCAACGGGGACGATGGAGCCGGACCCGGGCGAGCGCCAGAAGACGCTGTTCGTCCTCGTTGAGCTCGCGATCCCAACGCGCGCTGCGCTCGAGCGAGCCGGCGAGCCGGTCGAGGCCGACACGCGTCAGCGCGGCCGCGAGGTCGGCATCAGCAAAAGTGCTGTCGGCCTGCGGATAGGAAAGCACGTCGCGCAGGCGGCCCGGCGGAAAATAGGGAACCCTCGGCACGAAGAACATGCTTCCGCTCGCCGGCATGCCGACCCGTCCGCTCCCCCAGGGCCAAAGCCCGGCCAGCATCCGGAAGAACAAGGTCTTGCCTGCATTGGGATCGCCTGTCACCGTGACACGCTCGCCGGCTCCGATCTCGACATGCTGGTCCACGAGCTTCGAACAGCCGCCCGGCGAAGCGATCTCGAGGTGATCGAAGGTCAGCGCTTCCGCATCGTTCACGGCGAACTCGATGCGCTTTTCCTTGTCGTGCAACACGTCGGTGCCGACGAGCGCGATGCGGAACACCGAAACGCGCATCAAGGTGGCGCGCCAGTCGGCGATGACGCCGATATTGTCGATGAACCAGCGCAGCGAGGTGTGAACCTGGTTGAAGGCGCCGACGGCCATCATCAGTCCGCCGAAGGTCAGGTCGCCGGCGAAATAGATGGGCGATGCGACGAGGATCGGCGCGACGACCGTGACCCAGCCGTAGCCGCTCGTAACCCAGGCGAGGTTGATCTGGGCGCGGAAGATGCCGCGGACCGCGTCGAGCAGCGTGGCGAGGTCGAGCCGCAGCCGCCGCCTTTCCTCCGCTTCCCCGGCGGCCAGCGTGATTGCGTCGATGTTCTCGTTGACGCGCATCATCGAAAAGCGCAGGTCGGCCTCGCGGGCGTAGCGTTCGCTGTTGAGACCGATCAGCCGCCGGCCGACCAGCCAGCTCAGCCAGGATGCCGTGCCTGTGTAGATCAGGGCCGCCCAGACCATGTATCCCGGGATTTCGAACGACCGGCCACCGATGTTGAAGACGAAGCCGGACGAGAGCGACCAGAGCACGCCGACGAAGGAGGCGAGCAGGACCGAGGATTGCAGCAAACCGAAGCCGAGATCGGTCGTGAGGTCGGCCAGATGTCCGGCATCCTGCTGCATGCGCTGGTCCGGATTGACGCCAATGTCGCCGGCCTTGGCGATGCGGAAGGCCCGCCGCGGCTCGAGCCATTCGCCGATCAGGTCGAGCGTCAATCCTTCGCGCAGTTTCAGCCGCATGCGCTGGTTGAGCCAGGTCTGGCTGACGTTGAGCACCAGCAGGCCGCTGGCGATCACGGCAAAGATCATGAGCTGGTCGAAGAAGGCGGGCAGGTCGCGCCGCTCGATCGCATCGTAGAAAGGCTGGTACCAGCGGTTCAGGATGACTTGACCGGCTGCCATGGCCGCGATCACGAAAAGCGCGGCGAGCGCGACATAGACGATGGTGTTGCGGACGGGCGAGGTGAGGAATGCGGGCAGCATGACGTCGAGCTGCCGGCGAAGCCCGACGGGAGCAGCCGCTTTCGTTGCGGCTTCGTCGCTTGTCAGAGCCATCTCGGCGATCCTTTCCTCAAGGGCGGGAGCAGCTGTTGCGGGCAAGTCGCCCGGCTCCCTGCGGGCTCAGCACAGGCACGAACACCCGCCGTGACGCGCGCCGGGCGACCGGCAGGCCCTGGTAGAGGCGCTTCTGCGCTTCCACCACGATCACGCCCGAGAACATCGGCCAGAAGCGGCGCCCGGTGCGCTCCAGCACGTTGTGCGATCGCAGGACGAAGCGACGCAGCGACGGCGGGAAATGCAGCGCGTCGGACCAGGCCGCGGGCGTGAAATTTGTCTCGCGCAGGAGATCCTTGAGCTGCGTGCGTGAGAAGGGACGGCCCGTGCCGAAGGGCGTATGCTCGAAGCGGGCCCAGACGCCCCGCCGGTTGGGCACGACGATGACCACCCGGCCGGCAGGCGACAACACCCGCCAGATCTCCTTGAGCGTCTCGCGCGGGTTCTCGGCATGTTCGAGCGAATGCACGAGGAGCATGCGGTCGATGGAGGAGTCCACCAGGGGCAGTTCCTCGTCGAAGACCAGCGCCGTCGCCGACGGGCCAGCGGGCGGCCACGTCACCGCGCCCTGGGTGGCGGGCATGAAGGCGAATACGCGCTCCGCATCGGCCCCGAAACGATCCAGCCAGGGCAATGTGTAGCCCAATCCGACCAGGCGTTCGTTCGGCAGGTTGTCCCAGACGGAAGAAAGCGCGGCAGTGATCGAGCGCTCGGCAAGCTTGCCGAGAGCACTAGCGTAGAAGGAACGAAGATCGACGATATCGGAATTCATCGGCAGCGACGGTAGCGGGCCCTGCGTCGCGTTTCAAGGAAGGGGACAAGTGCTGGGGGACTGCGCCAAGGGTTGGATCCCCGCCACGCGGGTTCTATTATTTCCACCCAAAAGGAGAGACGGACATGGCCCTTCGCATTGAGCAATTCATGTGCCGCAGCGACAATTTCGGCGTTCTGCTGCATGATCCCGAGAGCGGCGAGACGGCACTTGTCGATGCCCCCGAGGAGCGGCCGATCCTGGCGGCGGTCGAAAGAACCGGCTGGCGGCCGACGATCATCCTGACGACGCATCATCACGGCGACCATGTCGAGGCCAATCTGGCGCTGAAGCAGCGGTTCGGACTGAGGGTCGTCGGCCCCGCCGCGGAAGCCGCCAAGATTCCCGGCATCGACGAAGCGGTCGGCGAGGGAGACACGCTGAGTTTCGGCGGCGAACCCGTCCATGTGATCGGCACGCCCGGCCACACAGCCGGCCATATCTCCTATCATCTGCCGCATTCCAAGATCGCCTTCACAGGCGATACGCTCTTCGCCCTGGGTTGCGGCCGGCTTTTCGAGGCAAAGCCGCCGGTCATGTATGAATCGCTGAAGAAGCTCGCCGCGTTGCCGCTCGATACGCAAGTCTATTGCGGTCATGAATATACGCAGGCCAATGCCCGCTTCGCCCTGACGGTCGATCCCACCAATTCGGCCCTCAGGGAGCGCACCGGCGAGATCGACAAGCGGAGGGCGGCGGACGAGCCGACCTTGCCCACAACAATCGGCCTCGAGCTCGCGACCAACCCGTTCCTGCGCTGGCACGATCCGGTGATCCGCCGCAATCTCGGCATGGAAACGGCGAGCGATGTCGAGGTCTTCGCCGAGATCCGCAAGCGCAAGGATCTGTTCTGATAGTGGGGCCTGGGTGTATCCCTCAGCCGCCGCTTCGCAGGATGGTTGCGCTGTCAGCCCAGCAGGAAACCGAGCGTGATCAGGAGCTGGGCGGCGTAGTAGGTGATCCACACGGTATGACGCATGGATTTGCTCACCGGCGAACCGGCCGTCAGCAGGAACTTCTCCCAGGCGAGAATGCCGTCGGAGATGATGAACAGGATGGCGCCGGCAATGACGGCGGGGCTGTTCAAGGTGAGCGCGGCGAGGCCCATTGCAAGGATGGCAACGATATAGAGCGCGACCGGCAGCTTGAGACCGGCCTCTAGGCGCGGAAGAAGCCGAGTTGCGATCAGCAAGACGCCGAGCAGCATTGCGGCAGCCAGGGCGGCACGGAAAGACATCAGCGCGTCAACCCCACCGCCGGACAGGGCGAACAGCGCGATATAGAGCAGATGCGCCGCCAGGAAACTCGCAAGGCCGGCGAGAAACGCGCGATCGCCGGGGCGGGACAGGAAGGCGTCGCCCGCCGCGGAGAGGGCGAGGGCACCGACGAGCAAGAGCGGCGCCTGCTGGACAAAGGCGAGTACCGCAAGGAGTGCGACCGCGAGCGTCTTCACGAGGCTGCGCACCAGGCTTGCAGGCAGGCTGGCGAGGTAAAGGGTGAGGAGAGCCGCCGCCGCCGACAGGATGAGCGCCGCGTTCGACGTGTCCTCGATGCCGCCGGGGAAGGGCATCATGTCTGGAGGCTGGAGCGCCGCGCGTCCATTCGGACGCGCAAAGGACGCTCTATCTTTTTGAATCTACGCATCGTGCTTTCCGAAAATCGATCCCGATTTTCGGGCCGATGCCGTGGCGCGCTTGCGGGCGAAGAGCAGCGACTTTGCCGCCAGCACCGCGCCGGAGGTGATCAGAATGCAAGCGGCGAGGATCGCGGGGCTGGGTTCGGCGAAGCCGGTGACGATCAGCACCAGGGTGGAAAGCAGCGGGGCCGCGTAGCTCGCGGCCCCCAACACCTGGATGTTGCCTCGCTTCACGCCGATGTCCCAGGCATAGAAAGCCAGTCCCACCGGCATCAGGCCGAGGCCGACCACGGCCAGCCATTCGCCCGCCGTCGAAGGCAGGACGGTCTGCTCGAGGACGAAGTGGCAGGCCAGCGAAAGCAGTGACGTCGCCGCGCAGAACCAGGTGACGACGCTCGTCGGCACGGCGGGGAAACGGCGCAACAGGAGCGAATAGGCCGACCACACGAAAGCGCAGGCGCCAGCCATGGCATAACCGAAGGCATACCGGCTGTCGAAGGAGAGCCCACCGCCCCTGGTGACGATCAGGAAGGTTCCGGCCAGACCGAGGGCCGCGCCTGCCACGTGGTGCCATTGCAGGCGCTCGCCGGGCATCAGTGCCGAACCGAGCACGATGAAGAGCGGCCAGAGATAGGCGATCAGGCTGGCTTCGACGGCAGGCGCGTTGCGAAGCGCGGTGAAGTAGAAGAAATGGTAACCGAACAGGCCGGCAATGCCGATGATCCATACCTGCGGCGGGATCTTCACCCTTTCCGCCGGAGGCGAAACGACTCTCGCGACGAGCCCGACGGTCGTTCCGATCGCGAAGGTGATGGCGGAAAGCAGGAACGGCGGAACCTCGCCGGAGGCGTCGGTAAGCAGCGCCAGCAGCGCCCACATGGCCACAGCGGAAAATCCGATCAGAGTGGCGCGCCCCATTCTCCCCCCGCGCGATGCGTTTGCGTCGTCGGACGCGCTATTGTGCCGCTTCCAGGCGCCGCGCGAGGAACGTGACCGTGCCGATCCGCGTGCTCACCGTTGCGTGCACGGGCGCATATACCCCGGTTTGTCCGAGCTGCGCAAACGTGATGCGGATCTGGCTGCGATCCCTCAGATAGCGGATGGACTTGTTGCCCGGCCGATAGCCAGCGACGGGCACGAACCTGCCGCTGCAGACGGCGGCCTCGCCCCGGTAGGCGCCGAGATCGACCGGGCCGGTCCCGACGGGCGATAGCTTGAGATCGGCGCGCATCTCGCCGTCGAATACCTTGATCGTGCGGCGGCAGACCCTGTCGAGAGAAGGGGCGCGCACCAGCACCGCCGATATGGGATCGGTGACGGCGACCAGATCCTTTGCGGACACCGGCACCCAATCGGCGCCACGCTTTTCGAGGGGCGGGACGTTGGTGACCTTGGCCACGCTCCCCCCCTTGAAGTCGAGCGTCGTCTTCTTTGCCTTGTTGCCGTAAGTGTAGGACACCGAATAGGCGTCGGGCACCGTCGTGCCCTTGCTGAAACGGCCGGACGCGGCGGTCGTCGCCTTGGTGTCGTCGAAGAACGTCGCGATGCCCGCGCTGGAGATCGAGCCCTCGAGCTGGAAGTCGCGATCGGAGATATGGCTGGTGAAGCGCGACCGCGCCACTGTGAGGCCGAAGATCGACACGGCGTAATCCGCGCTGAAGGACTGGGGCGCGTCGCGCACCGCCGCATCGACGGGCGCGATACCCGAGAAGCCGATCAGTGCGGCAAGCCCGCAGGCGAACGGGCGACTAAGACGCTTCCAGAACGGCACAAACGGCTCCTTTTCCCGCGTTTGCGTATTTCCAACGCACCGGTGATCTTGATTTAGTTTAGTCCTGTGCGGCGCCAAGGGGTCCGGCTGCGCCACGACACTCGGAACTTCCAAGCACAGGCACCTAAGCATGTCGTCTACCCAAAACCGCTGCACAGTATTGGGCGACATGCACTAGCGTCGGATTCCGACCGCAATGTGAAGTCGCCAGAGCTATGGCACAGAGGCGAAACCGGCAGCTCGCGCTTGACGCCTCGCCGAAATGCCACTATGGGAACCCCAACTTTCCTATGAGGCCGCCTGACAAGCCCGCGCGCCGATGTTTTTGGTGCGGCTTGGAAACTTGGCCCGGTACGAACTGAAGGTACGACAATGTCCCGCGCTTGTGAACTGACCGGCAAGGCTGTCCAGACCGGCAACAACGTAAGCCACGCCAACAACAAGACGAGGCGCCGCTTCCTGCCGAATCTCGTCAATGTGACGCTGATCTCGGAAGCGCTGAACCAGAACGTGCGCCTGCGTATCTCCGCCAACGCCCTGCGTTCGGTCGAGCATCGCGGTGGCCTCGACGCCTTCCTCGTGAAGGCGGACGCAAAGGAACTGTCGCAGCGTGCTCGCCTGCTCAAGAAGCAGGTCGTGAAGAAGCTCGCCGAGCAGCCCGCCGCCTAAGCTTTCCAGGCGGGGGACGACCGCCTTTTCCGGGGCGCTGCCGGCGACGGCGGCGCCTCACTGGTTCCATCACCCAGGATAAAAAAATGTTCCTCTCGAAGTATCTGCCATTTGTAATCGCCATGGCGCTTGTGGTCGTGGCCTCCAACGTCCTCGTCCAGTTTCCGGTCCACGGCCAGCTCGGCGCGCTTTCCCTCGCCGATATCCTGACCTGGGGCGCCTTCACCTACCCGTTCGCCTTCCTAGTGACCGACCTCGCCAATCGCCGCCACGGGCCGGCAATCGCGCGCCGAATCGTCTTTGTCGGTTTCATGATCGCGGTCGTGTGCTCGATCGTCGTTCCGCCGCTTCTCTATCAGCACGGGTTGATCGAATTCGGGACTGCCGCGGGTCGGCTGGTGCGGATCGCAATGGCCTCCGGCTCGGCGTTCCTGATCGGTCAGTTGCTCGACGTGACGGTATTCAACTGGCTGAGAAGGCAGAGCTGGTGGCGCGCGCCGGTCTTTGCCTCCCTCACCGGCTCGGTGATCGACACGGCCGTGTTCTTCTCGATTGCCTTTGCGGCGGCCTTCGCGTTCGTCGGCCCGAGCGATGCATTCGCGCTGGAGTCTGCTCCCGTGCTCGGTCTTTTCAGTGCCGAGGCAGCGCGCTGGGTATCCTGGGCGCTCGGCGATTTTTGCGTCAAATTCGCCATCGCCATCTTCGCGCTCATCCCCTACCGGCTGATAGCCGCTCGCTGGAGCCAGCCGGTCGTGCTGCCCGCCGAGTAAGCAGCGACAGTCGCGGGCTATCGAGTCCGCTATCGTGGAACGTCTTACCGATCGATCCGCGTCGACAGGATGATCGAGGAGGCAGTGCGCTCGACCCCGTCCAGCGCGCCGATATCGTCGATCACGCGGTCGAGATCTCGGATCGACGGTGATTCGACGATCACGATCATGTCGAAATTGCCGCTGACCGAGTGGAGCGTACGAACCGCCGGCATGCCTCGCAGCGCCGCTTCGACGGACGCGGAATGCTTGGGGAGGGCGGTCACCAGGACATGCGCCTTGACCAGTTCCTGCTCGTAATCCGGCGACAGGCGCACACCGTAGCCTTCGATGATACCCCGCCGTTCCAGCCTTTCGAGGCGGCTCTGGGCAGTCGTGCGGGACACGCCGAGCTTTCGTGCCAGCTCCACGGTCGGCATGCGGGCATCCTCGCGCAGGAGCGCGATGAGGGCGCGATCCGCCTCTGTCGTCATTTTAGATGATTGATTCGGCATAATGCTCAGAAGCCACCTCCATAGGATCTTTATACAGGCTTCTTTTCGTCGGGCAATCTGCGATTGTGCGGTCGTTGCCGGTTGCGGTGGGAAGGGAAGCAGACATGAAAAAAGAAATCGTTGTCGTTGGCGCGGGCAAGATCGGTGCGACGATCGCCGACATGTTGGCCGGCACAGGGGACTACAAGGTGACGGTCGTGGATCGTTCCGCCGACCAGCTGAAGTCTCTCGAAACCGCCAGCGCAGTGCTCGTCCAGCGGCTCGACATCGAGGACAGTGCCGCGCTCGAGAGGGTGCTCGCCGGCAAGTTCGCGGTGCTGAGTGCAGCCCCTTTCCATCTCACCACGCGAATTGCGGAGGCAGCCGCCAGGTCCGGCACGCACTATCTCGACCTGACGGAGGACGTCGCCTCCACACGCCGGGTGAAGGAGCTGGCGCGCGCCGCCAGGAGCACTTTCATCCCCCAATGCGGTCTCGCGCCCGGATTCATCTCTATCGTGGCCAACGATCTCGCGAGCCGATTCGACAGTCTGGAAAGCGTGCGCATGAGGGTAGGCGCGCTGCCGCAATACCCGTCCAACGCCCTCAACTACAACCTGACCTGGAGCACGGATGGGGTCATCAACGAATATTGCGAGCCCTGCGAAGCGATCGTGGAAGGCGAGCTGGTCGTCGTGCCACCCCTTGAGGAGCGCGAGGAATTTTCGGTCGACGGCATCACGTATGAAGCCTTCAACACGTCAGGAGGGCTGGGCACGCTCGCCGAGACGCTGAAGGGCAAGGTCCGCACGCTGAATTATCGCACCATTCGCTACCCCGGCCACGCCGCCATCATGAAGGCGCTGCTCAACGATCTCGGCCTGCGCCACCGCCGCGAGGTACTGAAGGACATTCTGGAGAACGCACTTCCCGCGACCATGCAGGACGTGGTGGTGATATTCGTCACGGTGAGCGGCATGAAAGGCGGGCGCCTGATGCAGGAAACCTACGCCAACAAGATCTACAGCAAGCGAGCCGGGAATATCGTGCGCAGCGCGATCCAACTCACCACGGCTTGCGGCATCTGCGCGGTGCTCGACATGCTGGCGAGCGGCAAGCTGCCGGCCAAGGGCTTCGTCCGCCAGGAGGACATCCCGCTCGAGACGTTCCTCGCCAACCGCTTCGGCCGCGCCTATGCGCTGCAGCCGGGTGGCAGCGAAAGAGGGGACCTGGCCGCGTAATCCAAACTCTTCATCCAATGCTCGACAATGCCTTATCCGACCTCACGAACGAGGTCGGATGAGGGGTTCCTCAATCCTCGTGCAGTTGGAATTCCAGATAGAGGTTGCGCTGGAACAGCGAGTGGTTGTCGTCGGAGATCACCGACACCATCAGCGCTCCATCGGCACGACGCCAGACATCCAGCCCTTCCATATTGTCGATCTGGTAGCCCATGTCGGCGGAAAGCAGCACCCGACCGTCGGCGACCCGGCCGGCCCGGATGGTCTCGCCGTCGATACGGCGGAGCCGCATCGCAACGCCGTCGGCAACGGCGAAACGCCGTTCGAGCAGCAGAAGATCGCCATTTGGAAGAAAGGCGCCGTCGGTGATGTCGAAACCGTCGTCGCGCTTCACCTTGAAAATGCCCTTGCCCGGCCCTTCGAGGATCGCGGCGAAGATGTTGCCTTCCTCGTCGAGGCTGCGCTCGGAAACAAGGACGATGCTACCCTCCAGCGGCCCGCCGGCCGGGGCTTGCACAACCGTCTCGAATCCCTTGTTCTGGCGCAGCTCCCTTCTGGGAATCACGAAATCCAATTCGCGGATCGGAGCCTTCATGTCTTTTGGCTCGATACGGAACTGGGCGACACGGTGTTGGCGTTCGAAGCCGACCGTCGCGACCCCGTCCTTCACCTCCAGGCCTTCAGCGTCGACGTACTGCTTCTCGTCGAGCGCGTTGCCCTTCGCGTCGACCATCGCTTGCATCGTGAAATCGGCGATACCCACCGGCCGCTGGGCCTCGTCACGGACCACCTTGCCGAAGAACCAGAAGCCGGTGTCGGCCACTCCGACGAAATCGCCGCCGGGCGAGAGGAAGCGGAAGGACGACAGTGCGCCGAAATGGCGCCCGCGCGACACCATCTCCAGTCCGCCGATGAACTCGAGCGGGCCGAAATCCTTCGTCTGGTGGCCGATATGAAACTGCGTGATGGGCCGGGAGGAGACCTCCAGCCGCGCGACGGGCGCCTGCCCGGACGCGGGCGGCAAAGGAATGGCCAGGAGCAGGGCGGCGGCAGCGGCCCAGCCGACGATCCGCCGGGACGGTCGAGCGGCCGGCGAGGGCTTCTTCATCCGGCCCGCCGCAGCGAGCCACGCCGGGCGCTGCGGGTCGTCTCCTCCTCGAACAGGGCGGCGAGTTGCTCCGTCATGGCGCCGGCCAGTTCTTCCGCGTCGACGATGGTGACGGCGCGCCGATAGTAGCGCGTGACGTCATGCCCGATGCCGATGGCGAGGAGCTCGACCGGCGAGCGCGTCTCGATCAGCTCGATCACGGCGCGCAGATGCCGTTCGAGATAGTTGCCGGGATTGACCGACAGCGTGGAATCATCCACCGGCGCCCCGTCCGAGATCATCATCAGGATCTTGCGCTGTTCCGGCCTTGCGATCAGGCGATTGTGGGCCCACAGCAGCGCCTCGCCGTCGATGTTCTCCTTGAGGAGGCCTTCGCGCATCATCAGGCCGAGATTGCGGCGGGCGCGGCGCAGCGGCGTGTCGGCGCTCTTGTAGATGATGTGGCGCAGGTCGTTCAGCCGGCCGGGATTGGCTGGCTTGCCTTCCTTCAACCATTTCTCGCGGGCTTGGCCGCCCTTCCAGGCGCGGGTCGTGAAGCCGAGGATTTCGACGGACACCCCGCAGCGTTCCAAGGTGCGGGCGAGAATGTCGGCGCAAGTGGCGGCCACCGTGATCGGCCGGCCGCGCATCGAGCCCGAATTGTCGAGCACCAGCGTCACCACCGTGTCGCGGAACTTGGTATCGCGCTCCTGCTTGAAGGAGAGCGGCTGCATGGGATCGATCACCACGCGCACGAGACGGGCCGGATCGAGATAGCCTTCCTCGAGATCGAAATCCCAGGAGCGGTTCTGTTGGGCCATCAGGCGACGCTGCAGGCGGTTGGCCAGCCGTCCCACCACGCCCTGCAGATTGGCCAGCTGCTTGTCGAGGAAGGCGCGCAGGCGCTCGAGCTCGTCCTCGTCGCAAAGCTCCTCCGCGCCCACCGTCTCGTCGAAGGCGGTGGTGAAAACCTTGTAGTCGATGTCCTTCGACAAGGTCAGGAACGGGTTGTCGGGTCGCTTGGTCTCGCCCGGCGTCTCGGCGTCGGCGTCCTCATCGTCCGACATGTCGTCGGCGGTGGCGTCGGACGCCTCGGTCTCCCCGGCTTCCTGGTCCTCGGCCGACGCTTCAGCGTCGTCCGCTTCCGATTCCTCGGCCCCCGAATCCTGTTCGCCGCCCTCCTCGCTGTTCTCTTCGCCCTGGGGCTGGTCGTCATTCTCTTCCGAGGATTCCTCGGTCTCCTCGTCGTCGCCCAGTTCCTCGGCCATCTCCATCGAGGCCAGCATGTCGCGGACGACGCGGGCAAAGGCCTGCTGGTCGTCGAGCTTTTCGGCGAGCCCCTCGAGATTGGCGCCCGCCTTCTCCTCGACCCAGGAGCGCCAGAGATCGACCATACGCTCGCCGCTCTTCGGAATGGGACGGCCCGTCAGCTTCTCGCGCACCATCAGCGCGATCGCTTCCTCGATCGGCGCTTCGGCTTGCTCATGGACATTGGCGAGATTGGCCTTGGCGTATTTGTCCTCGAGCATCGAGCCGATATTGTCGGCGACCCCTTGCATCGCGCGGCTGCCCACCGCCTCGCACCGGGCTTGCTCGACGGCGTCGAAGATGGCGCGGGCCTGCTTGCCCGCGGGCGCCAGCCGCGAATGGATGCGCATATCGTGGAGCGCGCGCTTCAGCGCCATGGAGTCGCCGAGACCGCGGGTGACGGCAATGTCGCCGCGCGACGGCTTCTTCGGCAGCTCCGGAAGGCGCGCCCTGTTCCCGGCGAGAGCGGGCCGGTCCTTGGCGAAGGCGACTTCCATCTCGTTGTCGCCGGCGATGGCGCGAACGCAAACCGTCATGGCACGCTTGAAAGCGTCCATGTCGGAGCCGCTCTTCGGCTTGTTGCGCGTGTTGTCTCCGGGCCCCGCCATCCGATCTATCTCTTCACTCCGGCATCGAATTCGTCCCGAAGCCAGCCTTCATCCTCGGGTCCGATTTAGCCGAGCACCACATTCGCGGCCGATTCCGGCAATTCCTCGCCGAAGGCGCGCTGGTAGAACTCGGCGACCACGGCGCGCTCCAACTCGTCGCATTTGTTGACGAAGGTCAGCCGGAACGCCAAGCCGACATTGCCGAAGATCTCGGCATTCTCGGCCCAGGTGATGACGGTTCGCGGGCTCATCACCGTCGACAGGTCGCCATTCATGAAAGCGGAACGCGTCATGTCGGCGACGCGCACCATCTTGTTGACGATGTCCTTGCCCTTGTCGTTCCGGTAGTGCTTGGCCTTGGCCAGCACAATGGCCACTTCATTGTCATGCGGCAGGTAGTTGAGCGTGGTCACGATCGACCAACGGTCCATCTGCGCCTGGTTGATCTGCTGCGTGCCGTGATAGAGGCCGGTCGTGTCGCCCAGGCCAACCGTATTGGCCGTCGCAAAAAGCCGGAACGCCGGATGCGGACGGATGACGCGGCTCTGGTCGAGCAGGGTCAGACGGCCTGAGGATTCCAGGACGCGCTGGATGACGAACATCACGTCGGGGCGGCCGGCGTCGTATTCGTCGAAGCAGAGCGCGACATTGTGCTGGTAGGCCCAGGGCAGGATGCCGTCACGGAACTCGGTGACCTGCATGCCTTCCTTGACGACGATCGCATCCTTGCCGACGAGATCGATGCGGCTGACATGGCTGTCGAGATTGACGCGCACGCAGGGCCAGTTGAGGCGGGCGGCGACCTGCTCGATATGGGTCGATTTGCCCGTGCCGTGATATCCCGACACCATCACGCGGCGGTTGAAGGCGAAGCCGGACAGGATCGCGAGCGTCGTCATCTCGTCGAACAGGTAGTCGGGGTCGACGTCCGGCACGTGCTCGGTCGCCACCGCATAGGCGGGCACCACCATGTTGGATTCGAAACCGAAAACCTCCTTCACCGACACGGTGGTGTCGGGCAGGTTCGTGATATCGCGGTCGACCTTGTTCATCACATCTCCACGCCCGAAGCCCTAGGCTTCGCCGGCAACATCTATCCCAAACGCGGGGGCGGTCTTATCAGACCCTGCGCTCAACACAAACCCGCTTGTTTGAGTACGCGGTAGGCCTGGAGCACATCACGGAAGCGTTCTTCCGAGCCCCGGTCGCCGCCATTCGTATCGGGATGGTGGCGTTTCACGAGTTCCTTATAGCGGGACTTGATATCGGCGCCAGTCGCCTTTGTATCAAGGCCAAGCGTTTCCAGCGCCTTGGCCTCAAGCGGCTTGGCCTTGCGCTCGCGCGGGGGCGCGCCGGCCCCGCCGAACAGGTTGTAGGGGTCGCGGATACGGTTGTAATAGCCAGCTCGTCCCGAGCGCTGCTGCGCGAAGTCGGGCGCCGAGCGCGCGCCGCTGTTGACGCCCATCTTCCAAGTGGGGCGATGGCCCGTCAGGGCCTCCTTCTGGTAACGCGCGATCTCGGAATCTGCGAGGCCCGAGAAGTAGTTGAAACCTTTATTGTATTCGCGCACGTGATCGAAGCAGAAGCGGAAATACTCGCCCTCCTTCATGCGGCCGACCGGCGCGCGATGGGTTCCGGCCTCGTTGCAGCCGTCCCATTGGCAGCGCGGAGCATGCGACTTCAGCTCCGCTTCGGGATCAGGCCGGACACGGATCCGCTCGAAATATTTGGAATAGGGCTTCATCGTTTCCATTTACGGGAAATTCCAGCCGCGAAACAAGAATTGACATTTCGCCGATGATCACCCTAACCGCTGAATCGCGTGCAAAAGGCGTCGGCTCGATGGAATTCCGGGGCGGCATCGGCACATATGGTGAAGGGATAGGATGATGTCCATACAGGCGACGATCGAGGCCAAGCTGACGAAAGCTTTTCGTCCGGAAAGGCTGGACGTGATCAACGAGAGCCACCTGCATGCCGGGCATCACCATGTCGACGGCGGACACGAGGCTGTCTTCGACGGATCCGGCGAAACGCATTTCCGCGTCCGCATCGTCTCTTCCGTCTTTTCCGGCATGAGCCGCATCGACCGCCATCGGGCCGTCAATGGACAGCTTGCGGAGGAGTTCGACGCCGGTCTCCACGCCCTGGCGGTGGAGCCGGCCGCGCCGGGCGAAAAGACACGGTGGTAGGGGAACTCAATTGAGCCACGGCGGAGCCCCGCCGATCGCGGGCAGCCCCTGCTCCTCGGCTTTGCGGTACCAGAAGGCGGCCTCCGCGTCGTCCTTTCCCACGCCCCGTCCTTGCTCGTACATCGCGCCGAGATCGCATTCGGCCTGCGCGTACGCTTGCTCGGCAGCTTTTCGATACCAGAAGACGGCCTGAGCGTCGTCCCTGTCGATCCCACGACCATGCGCTATTGCTGCTCGGCGGGCCTGATCCTGAGCCGCGTGATCCTGTTCCTTTCCCGCTTCATCACGACGAAACGCTTGCCGTGGAAGGTGAAGGCCTGCTTCTCCTCCGGGATCGTCTGCGTTTCATGGATCACGAGCCCGGCGATCGTGGTCGCCTCGTCGTCGGGAAGAGACCAGTCGAGCGCCCGGTTGAGGTCACGGATCGAGACGGAGCCATCGACGACCACGGAGCCATCCGCTTCCTGCTTCACGCCCTGCATGTCGACGTCATGCTCGTCGGCGATCTCGCCGACGATCTCCTCGATGATGTCCTCCAGCGTGACGAGGCCCTCCACCTCGCCATATTCGTCGACCACGATGGCGAAATGCGCCTTGCGGCGAAGGAAGGCGTTGAGCTGGTCGGGCAGAGGAGTCGTGTCCGGCACGAACCAGGGTTTCGAAGCGACCTTCGTGATGTCGATCTGGGCGAAGTCGTTCCCGACGTCGGGCAGCGCCCGCAAGACGTCCTTCGCATGGACGACACCGACGATGTTGTCGAGGGAACCACGCCACAGCGGCATGCGGGTATGCGGGCTCTGCAGGATCTCGCGCACGATGGTTTCAGGCGGATTGTCGAGATTGACCGAACGCATGTTGGTTCGGTGGACCATAACGTCCGAGACTTCCAGATCGGCGATCTCGTCCCGCCAGCTGCGGTGGTCCGGCTTCGGCCCGGTCGTGGCCGGACCCGTCCGTTCGTCGTCCCTGGGCGCTTGCGCCGTTCCGCCGGAAAGCCCGGCGCGCGCGAGATAGACAATCCCGGACAGTGCCAGGACGGCGAAGAGGACGGCCAGCGCGATCCAGCCTCCCATCGTCATCCCGGATGGTTCTCCTTGAGGAAGGCGAGTACCTCCGACGCCGGCACGTCCTTGGCGATAAAGGACTGGCCGATGCCGCGCGTGAGGATGAAGGTGAGGGCGCCACGCGATACTTTCTTGTCCTGCTGGATGTAGCCGAGCAGGGTTTCGGCATCCGGCAAGCCGCCGGGCACGTCGGCGAGACGCCACGGCAAACCGACGGCCCTCAGATGCGATTCCACCCGCTCGGCGTCGTCGGGGCTCGCAAGGTTCAGCCGGGTCGAGAAGCGGTGGGCCATCGCCATGCCGATCGCCACACCCTCGCCATGGACCAGGCGGGCGCCGTCATAGCCGGTGGCGGCTTCCAGCGCATGGCCGAAGGTGTGGCCGAGATTGAGGAGCGCTCGGTCGCCGGTCTCGAACTCGTCGCGGGCGACCACGTCGGCCTTGGCCCGGCAGGAAACGGCGATAGCTCGGGCCCGGGCGGCGCCGCCCGCGAACACGTCCCGCCAATTCGATTCGAGCCAGGCGAAGAAATCCGGCCGGTCGATCAGGCCGTATTTGGCGACCTCGGCGTAGCCGGCGCGAAACTCGCGCGGCGGCAGCGTGTCGAGCGCACCCGTATCCGCCAACACCAGGCGCGGCTGGTGGAACACGCCGACAAGGTTCTTGCCATGCGCACTGTTGATGCCGGTCTTGCCCCCGACCGAGGAATCGACCTGCGCCAACAGCGACGTCGGCACCTGCACGAAGCTCATGCCGCGCCGCACGATGCCGGCGACGAAGCCGGCCAGATCGCCGATGACGCCGCCGCCCAAGGCGATCACCGCGTCTCGACGCTCGAGCCGCGCGGCCAGCACACGGTCGACCACCTCCTGGAGCGCCGTGAAATTCTTGGTCTTCTCGCCGGGATCGAGCGTGATCGCGACGGATGCGATGCCGGATTGCGCGAGGCTCGCCTCGAGCCGCTCGAGATGGGCGACAGCGACGTTGGAATCGGTGACGATGGCCGCTCGGACACCAGGCAACCGTTTCGAAATCTCGGCGCCGGCGCCCTCGATCAGGCCCGTGCCGATCAATATGTCATAGGCGCGGGCGCCGAGGCCAACTCTCACGGTCTCGGTCATTGCATGTCCTTCTGCGGGATGTTCGTGCGACCGCGGCCAAGTGCCTCCGCCAGCGCGGCGATCACTTCCCCAGCGATGACGTCCTTCGTCTCGTCGCGGGTGACGACCGTCACGTCGGCCTTGGCGTAGATCGGATAGCGCTCGTTCATCAGCCGCAACATCACGGCGCGCGGATCCGGGTTCTTGAGGAGCGGCCGGTTCTGCCTCTTGACCACGCGATCCATCAATACGTCGATGTCGGCCTTCAGCCACACGCAAATGCCATGGTCCGCTATGGCCTGCCGCGTCTGATCGTTCATGTAGGCGCCACCGCCCGTCGACAGAACTTGCGGCCCGTTTTCCAGGATACGCGCTATGACGCGCTGCTCCAGCGCGCGGAACTCCGCCTCGCCATAGCGCTCGAACAGCTCAGGCACGGTCATGCGCGACACGGCTTCGATCTCGTGGTCGCTGTCGGTGAAGGAAAGTCCAAGCGCGCCGGCAACCCTACGGCCGATCGCCGTCTTGCCGGCCCCCATCAGTCCCACAAAGACGATCGAACGTCGGCCGAGATGCCGCAGTACCTCGGTTGCTCGCTTGTCTGCCAGAACTTGCTCGGTCACCATCGTTTTCTCGGTCCGCTCGCTCGCGTATCGACATGAAAAGGCCGATTGCGTCAAGCGTCGCCCCACCATCCCGCTGACTTGAAATAGCCGGCGGCACGGCCGATAAGGGAGCGAACTGCAAACGAACCCCGCGAATCGACCGATGCCGACCCTCTTGCGGCTGCTCATCACGCTCGGCGTCTTCATCGGCCTCGTCTATGGGGCGATGTTCGCGCTCGCCACTTATGTGCAGCCGAGCAAGGGCGAGATGACGGTTCGCATTCCCGCTGAAAAGCTCAATCGGCCGCGCTCGTGACGCTGAGCGCCACCCGGATCGAGGCCTTCCTCGAGATGATGAGCGCCGAACGCGGCGCGAGCGACAACACGCTCTCTTCGTATCGTCGCGATCTCGAAGACGCGGCCGACTATCTGGCCGGACGGCAAGGCGGGCTGGCGGCGGCCGGTGCGCCGGACATCCGCGCCTATCTCGACGACATCGCCGCGCGCGGGTTCGCGGCGACCTCGCAGGCGCGCAAGCTTTCCGCTCTCCGGCAGTTCTTCAAGTTCCTCTATGCCGAAGGCCTGCGCCCGGACGATCCGACAGGCACGCTGGACGCGCCGAAGAAGGGCAGGCCCCTGCCCAAGACGATGAGCGAAGCCGAGACCGGCCGGCTGCTGGATCGCGCGGCCGAAGAGGCCGAGGCGGAGGCGCCGGAGAACCTGGCGGCGAGGCGGCTGCATGCGCTGGTCGAGGTGCTCTACGCCACAGGCCTTCGCGTCTCGGAGCTGGTCGGGCTGCCGGTCACGGTGGCGCTGCGCGACGAACGGTTTTTCGTGGTACGAGGCAAGGGCGGCAAGGAGCGCATGGTGCCGCTGTCGGACGCTGCCCGGCGTGCGATGCGCAACTGGCTCGCCGTCCGAAGTTCCGTGCCGGCCCTTGCCGAAAGCCCGTGGCTTTTCCCGGCCTCCTCGCAGAGCGGTCATCTGCCGCGACAGGTCTTCGCACGCGAGCTCAAGGGGCTCGCCGCACGGACAGGCATCGCGACAGCCAAGATCTCACCGCATGTGCTCAGGCACGCCTTCGCGAGCCACCTCCTGCAGAACGGCGCCGATCTGAGAGCCGTTCAGCAACTGCTGGGCCACTCCGACATTTCCACGACCCAGATCTACACGCATGTGCTCGAGGAAAGGCTGGTGCGGCTGGTTCAAGACCATCATCCGCTTGCCGATTAGGCCCCTTGTCGCTATGTGAGGTCAGCATTCAGGGCGCCGGCGGGCTTGTTTCGCTGGATTCCGGCGCCGTTTCCATATCCATGTCCATGCGTTCCGGTCCGCTCACGAATGTATAATTACCTCGATTTCGAAAAGCCCGTTGCCGACCTCGATGGCAAGATCATGGAGCTGAAGAAGCTCTCCGAAGCGGGCGAGGCGGTGGATGTCGCCGAGGAGGTCGCAAGGCTGGAGAAGCGCTCCCGCGATGCTTTGCGCGACATCTACAAGCAGCTCACACCCTGGCAGAAGGCGCAGATCGCCCGTCACCCCGACCGGCCGCACTGCCTCGACTATCTCGGCAAGCTGTTCACCGATTTCACGCCGCTCGCCGGCGACCGCAGCTTTGGCGAGGACCACGCCATCATCGGCGGCTTTGCTCGGTTTCGCGGCGAGCCGGTCGCCGTCATCGGCCAGGAAAAGGGGGCCGACACGAAGAGTCGGCTGAAGCACAATTTCGGCATGGCCAAGCCGGAGGGCTATCGCAAGGCCGTGCGCATCATGGAGCTGGCCGACCGCTATGGCGTCCCGCTGATCACGCTGGTCGACACGGCCGGCGCCTATCCGGGCATCGGCGCCGAGGAGCGCGGCCAGGCGGAGGCGATCGCGCGCTCGACCTCGGCGAGCCTGGCCCTCAAGGTGCCGTCGATGTCGGTGGTCATCGGCGAGGGCGGCTCGGGCGGGGCGATCGCCATCGCTACCGCGAACCGCGTCTTCATGCTTGAGCATTCCATCTATTCGGTGATCTCGCCGGAAGGCGCGGCCTCCATCCTGTGGCGCGATTCGACGCGGGCGAAGGATGCCGCAACCTCGATGAAGATCACCGCCCAGGATCTGCTCGAGCTCAAGATCATCGACGGCATCATCGCGGAGCCGTTGGGCGGCGCCCATCGCGCGACGGACAAGGCGATCGCGTCGACCGGCGAGCAGATCGAGAAGACCATGCGCGAATTCGCGGGCGCCAATGTCGACTTTCGCGAGCAGCGCCGCGAGAAATATCTGGCGATCGGGCGCAGCCTGTAAGATTCGGACGTCAATCCGTGACGGTGGGCACCATTCGGCGGGTGCCGTGCCGGTGCCGCCGGAAAGCCCCTTTTTCGCCACAAAATTAGGAGCACGTTGTCGCCAGACAAGAAGCTGTGAGGGGTCTTGCGATTATGGATTTCTTAGGGTTAACCGACCTAGGTTGCGCTTTCTGAAGTGACCATCCGCCGGCGGGGACATTCAAGTGCCGGCGAAAGAGACAGACGAATAGTCATGATCGCCCGTATCGCACGCACCGGATTGCTGCTGGCCGCGCTTGCCGCCGCCGGTTGTACCGAAAGCTCCTACACCGATTTCGCCCCCAAGGCGAACAAGTCGCTGCCGCCCAAGATCGTCGCCGAGATGAGCGCCAAGGGCATGTCGCGCAATTCGCCGGTGCTTGCCCGAATCTTCAAGGAGGAAGGCAAGCTCGAGGTCTGGAAGCAAAAAACGAACGGTCGCTACGACATCATCGCGTCCTACGACATCTGCAAATATTCGGGAAAGCTCGGGCCGAAATTCATCGAGGGCGACCGCCAGGCGCCGGAGGGCTTCTATACGGTCCGGCCCGGTCAGATGAACCCGAATTCGAGCTATCATCTCTCGTTCAACATCGGCTACCCCAACGCCTATGACCGTGCCCATGGCCGCACCGGCACCAACCTGATGGTTCATGGCGGCTGCTCGTCCTCGGGCTGCTATTCGATGACCGACGAGCAGATCGAGCAGATCTACGCCTTCGCGCGCGATTCCTTCCTCGGCGGCCAGACCGAGTTCCAGATCCAGGCCTACCCGTTCCGCATGACCGCGGCCAACATGGCTCGCTATCGCAACGACCCCAATTACGAGTTCTGGAAGAACCTGAAGGAAGGCTACGATCACTTCGAGATCACCAAGGTGCCACCGAAGGTCGACGTCTGCGAGAAGCGTTACGTCTTCAACCGCATTCCCGAGGGATCCGCCACCTTCTCGCCGACCGCTGCCTGCCCGGCATCGACACAGCCGGAGCCACTCGTCTCGGCCTTTCAGAGCTACCAGAAGACCTATGAGGCCGCCTTCGCCAGCGCCCTCGAAGCCAAGGGACCTGCGCCGAAGCCCTCCATCAAGGGCATCCAGGAGGCCAAGCTCGTCCAGGACTGGACGCACCGCAGAGCACGCGGCGAGCGCATCACCATAGAGCCGCCCAGTCTCCAGGACGACGGCACGGTCGTGACCACCGCGCGCATGGGCCGCATCGATTCGCCGGCCGGCCGGCGCATGGCTGCCCTGGAGGCGCAAGCCGAGGCGAAGAAGAAGGCCGAGGAAGAGAAGCTGGCGGCAAAGAAACGCGCCGAAGAAGAGAAAGCCGCCGCATTGGCCGCCGCCCAGGCGCAGAAGGAAGCGACGACCGCTCCAGCGCCTGCGGTGCAGCAGGGCGAGGTCGCCGCTCCAATCGATGCGGCGGCGGTCGCTCCCGCGCCAGAGGAAGAGAAGTCCGGCCTTCTTGGTAGCATGCGCAAGCGCATCGGCAACATCTTTGGAAGCTGATTCAGGTTTGGCGCGAATAGAAGTCTACGATCTCAAGGGGCTGAACTGCCCCTTGCCGGTGCTGAAGGCGAGCAAGAAGCTCTCGGGCATGCGCCCCGGCGCTCGGCTCTGGCTGGAAACGACCGATCCGCTGGCGGCCATCGACATTCCGGCCTTCTGCGCCGAAAGCGGCCATCGGCTGATGGAGACCGTGGCAGTCGATGGCGGGCACCGGTTCCTGATCGAGCGCGGTGGGTGAGGCGCCGGCCCGACGCGTGTCGAAGGCTGCTCATCGCGGTCAGGTCAGCCGCGAAATCCGCCGATGGCCAACGGATTGTTCTCGAGCGCGGTGCGGTCGGGCGTGTCCGGAGATGGTTGGTCGGTGACGGCCGCGAAGAGGCGGCGCACATATTCCTCCGGCATGTCGGCCATGATGACGACGAGGCGTGTGCCGCGTTTCTCGTCCGGCCATGACGGCAAACGCGCAGGCGGGTGAAGGATCCTTTGCACGCCATGCACCACCAGCGGACGGCTGCGATCCTCGGCGAGTTCGACAATGCCCTTCAGCCGGAGCAGCCTGTCGCCATGGGTGGACGCCAGGAGATCGAGGAAAGTCTCGATGGCCGCGAAGGGCAGTGGGCCGTCATGTGCCAGGGAGAGCGAGCGGATCCGTGAATCGTGGCGACCATGGTCGTGCGTGTGATCATGGTCGTGATCCCCGTCGTGGTCATGGTGGCGGGCATGGTCGTGCGCTTCCCCGAGCCAGCGCCTGACGTCGGCGGTCTTGGTCTCGGGATCGTAGAGCCCACATGCGACAAGGCCGGCCGGGTCGGCCGTCGCGATATCGAGAACGGCGGCGCCGGGATTGATGGCGGCAAGGCGCGCCTTCAGGCCGGCGGTGTCCGGTTCGAGGTCGGTCTTGGTGACCACGATGCGATCGGCGACGGCGACCTGCTTCACCGCTTCGACATGAGTATCGAGCGTGGCCGCGCCGTTCACCGCGTCGACGAGCGTCACCACGCCGTCCAGCCTGTAGGCCTGCAGGAGCACGGGATGGGCCATGATCGACTGCAGAACGGGCACGGGGTCGGCCAGTCCCGTCGTCTCGATCACGACACGCCTCAGCCTGGCGATACGGCCAGTCTGGACCCGATCGACGAGGTCGGCCAGCGTGTCGACCAACTCGCCGCGCACCGTGCAGCAGAGACATCCGTCCGAGAGCTCGATGACCCCATCCGATGCCTGCTCGACCAGCAGGTGGTCGATGGCGACATCGCCGAATTCGTTGATGATGACGGCCGTGTCGGCCATGCCCGAATTCTTGAGCAGCCGATTGAGCAGCGTGGTCTTGCCCGCGCCGAGAAAGCCGGTCAGCACGGAGACGGGGATGGGTTCGTTGAGCACGGCCTGGTGCGCCAGGTGTTCAGTTCACGCCGACGGCGGCTTTGACCCCCGCGTCGGCCTTGGCGGGCACGTAATCCGTGGGCCGCGGCGTCGGAATCGGCACGTCGGCATATTCCGTGCCGGCATCGTTGCGGCGGGCGAGCGGCACCGGGCCGTTGGCGCCGCCGAGACCGACGGCGACCAGCTTCGGATTGGGTATCTTTTCCAGCCAGCGCGACTTGACCTTCTTGGCCTCGTAGTCGCCTGCCGCCTCGGATTGGGCGGCAGCGGGCTTCTTGCCGCAGACTTCCGCGCGCATGTCGACCGGAGGCCCGCCGCGCAGGCCGTAAAAGGGAAGGGTGGCGAGCGTCTTGGCCGGCACGTCGCCCATCTGGAAGCCGCGCTCCAGCAGGGCCGCGGCCATGTCGGTCCGGCCGACCGCCGAGGTCTGTCCGAGCACGACCACGCCGAGCGTCCTGCCGTCGCGCGTGGCGGTGCCGATGAGGTTGAAGCCGGATGGGCAGATGAAGCCGGTCTTCATGCCGTCCGCGCCGGGAAAGCGACCTACCAGCATGTTGTAGTTCATAAGCCTCTTGTCCCCGGCGGTCAGGCCCTCGATCGAGAAATAGGAGGCGTATTGCGGGTATTCGGTGCGGATAGCCCTGACCAGAAGGGCGAGATCGCGCGCCGAAACATATTGGTCCGGATCGTGCAGCCCGTTGGGATTGACGAAATGCGTGTCCGTCATGCCGAGACGGCGAGCTTCGGCATTCATGCGCTCGACGAACGCCCGCTCGGAGCCGCCCACATTCTCGGCGATCGCCATCGCCACGTCATTGGCCGATTTGACGAACACGATCTTGAGCGCATTGTCGAGCGTGATCACCGAGCCCGGCTTGTAGCCCATCTTGCTCGGCGGCTCGCCAGCGGCGTGCTTGGTCATCTTGATCGGCGAATCGAGTTGAAGCTCGCCGGCGTCCAGCGCCCGGAAAGCCACATAGGCCGTCATCAGCTTGGTGAGCGAAGCCGGATGCCATCGCATGAAGGCATCCTTGTCGGCGAGCACCTTGCCCGTCGAAAGCTCGAACAGGAGCGACGGACCGGCGGCGGCCGGGCCCGCGACAACAAGCAGAAGGCCGGTCAGTACCCGGCGGAAGAAAGTCGATCCTGCCATAACTTACAGAACAATCCCTGCTCAATTCAACGTCGCATTCCGGTCCTTGAGGTTCGGAACGGATCGGCTATGGTCATAACTATCATCGGCTTCCGGGGTGGGAGCCTTGCCGGTGCCTATTTAGACCATGTGACACCAAAATGGCAAAGTCCGGCAGATCACGATCTCAACAGCGGGCCGCTCGGCCCGCCTGAACGACGAAGGCGAAATTCATGCCGATCCTGAACCGTGCCGCTGAAATGCAGGAAGAGATCGCCGGCTGGCGACGCGAGCTTCACACGATGCCGGAACTGAATTTCGACCTCTTCAAGACGTCCGCCTTCGTTGCCGACAAGCTCAAATCCTTCGGTTGCGACGAGGTGGTCACCGGCATCGCCAAAACCGGGGTCGTGGGCCTCATCCGCGGCAATCTCGGGGCAGGCGCCACGATCGGCCTCAGAGCCGACATGGATGCTTTGCCCATAACGGAGGCGAGCGGCGTACCCCATGCCTCCAAGCACCCGGGCGCGATGCATGCCTGCGGCCATGACGGCCACACCGCCATGCTGCTGGGTGCGGCCAAATATCTCGCGGAGACGCGCAATTTCGCAGGCACTGTGGCGGTCATCTTCCAGCCGGCGGAAGAGGGCGGCGGCGGCGGCAATGTCATGGTCAGGGAAGGCATGATGGAGCGTTTCGAGATCGACAAGGTGTTCGGCATGCACAACATGCCCGGTCTCGGCATCGGCGAATTCGCCATGCGTCCCGGCCCGATCATGGCGGCAACCGCCGAGTTCACCATCACGGTCAAGGGCAAGGGCGGTCATGCCGCCATGCCGCATCGCAACATCGACCCGATCGTGGCGGCCAGCCAGATCGTGATGGCCTTCCAGACCATTGTCTCGCGCTCGGCCGATCCGATCGAATCGCTGGTCGTTTCCGTGACGAAATTCCACGCCGGCGACGCCTACAACATCATCCCCGCCCAGGCTCAGATCGCCGGGACGGTGCGCACGCTCAAGAACGAAGTTGCCGGGATCGCGCGCGAGCGCATCCACGAGATCTGCGCGGGCATCGCGGCCGCGACGGGCACGGAAGTGATCATCGATTACGACGCCAACTATCCCGTCACCTTCAACCATGCCGACGAGACGGCCTTCGCCGGCGACGTGGCGGCCTCGGTTGCCGGCGAGGCCAAGGTCCAGCGTGCCGTTGCGCCGACCATGGGCGGCGAGGATTTCTCCTACATGCTGCAGGCACGGCCGGGCGCATTCGTCTTCCTCGGCAACGGCAATACCGCGACGCTGCATAATCCGGGCTACGACTTCAACGACGAAGCCATTCCGCATGGCGTGAGCTACTGGGTGAAGGTCGCCGAGACCGCGCTCGCGGCGTGAGCAGCCGCCTGGGACGGGGCGCACTTGATGGCACAAAACAGGTTGGCGAAGCGCGGCGAAGCGGCTATGAGTGCATCCGCGTGGTCCCGTAGCTCAGTAGGATAGAGCGACAGATTCCTAATCTGTAGGTCACAGGTTCGATTCCTGTCGGGATCACCAAAATGCGATCAGGAAACGAGGCTAGTTGCAGCATTGACGGCCTTGAGCCAGCGATGCGCAGCACGTTGCCTGAGTGGCAGCTTGTCCGGCAAGCCAACGGTCTCTCGGCTTGCAGCTTGCCGCGCGTGGCGCAAGCTCGACAAGGACCGCGCTATCGGCGACGACCGGTGCCGAAGCCTTGTGGAGTTGCATGGGGGCAAGGCCGTCGCTGACCTCGAAGGTGAGCTTGGCGCCCATGTCCAGCGACACGTGCTCGGTTACCTTGCGGATGATCGCGGAGAACTTTCCCGACGCCATGTGCGTGCTTCCATTCTCGGTGACGTCCCACAGCTGGACAAAGATTTCAGACCAGGATTCCGGATTTGCCCCGCAGTCCAGAGCGGAAAAGTCTCCGGCCTTCACTTCCGTCACATGATAGCCGGGCCTGATCGTGTGGCCGTCATAGGTAAACACCAACGGCAAATCCTTGTGGCTGTCGAGGAAGGCAACAAGCTCGCCGATGGTGACGCCGTCGGAGAGCGTTTTCGTCGTCGTGTCAAATTCGCGGTTGTCAGGCGTGAGCATTTGCGTTAATCCTCATTTTGACAATTCTAGGATTGTTGAAATATGGATGAACGTCAAGCACTCATTGCCTTCGGAGCGATGTCGCAGGAGACGAGGCTTCGCATCGTTCGGTTGCTGGTGAAAACCGGCCCCGAGGGCATGGCCGCGGGCAGCATCGCCGAGGCCGCAGGCGTGTCGGCCTCCAATGTGTCGTTCCATCTGAAGGAACTCGAACGCGGCGGTCTCGTCACCGCGCGCCGGGAAGCCAGGTCGATCGTCTATTCGGCGGAGTACGAAGCGCTGAGCGGTTTGATCCGGTTCCTGATGGAAGACTGCTGCGCGCGCAATCCAGCCATCTGCGAGCCTGTTCTCAGCCAATCATGTTGCGAACCCGCCGAGGCTGCGCGATGAGCGTCCAGGTCGATACTCTCCTGCCCGACGCGCCGCTCCGCATCGACGGCAATGATACAGACCCCTAACGACCCATCTCGGAGCCCCGGCCATGACCGATCGCGTCTACAACGTCCTGTTCCTGTGCACCGGCAACTCGGCCCGTTCAATTCTGGCGGAGAGCATCCTGCAGAAAGACGGCGCCGGGCGCTTCAAGGCCTATTCGGCCGGCAGCCAACCCAAGGGAACGGTGAACCCGTTCGCCCTTAAGGTGCTGGAAGCACTCGATTATCCGGCCGAAGGGTTTCGGTCCAAATCATGGAACGAATTTGCGGTGCCCGGCGCTCCCGAGATGGATTTCGTCTTCACTGTCTGCGACGACGCAGCCGAGGAAGCCTGCCCGGTCTGGCCCGGCCAGCCTATGACGGCGCATTGGGGCATAGAGGATCCTTCGAATGTCGAGGGCACCGCCATCGAGAAGGAACGCGCCTTCAGCACGGCCGCCAGGTTCCTGAAGAACCGGATCATGGCGTTCCTCAGCCTTCCGCATGCCTCCATCGATCGCCTGGCGCTAGAGCACCATCTCAAGGTGATCGGCAGCCTGGCCGGAACGACGTCGAAGAGCACGGACGCCGTCTGAACCATGTCGACTTTCGAACGCTATCTGACCCTCTGGGTCGCGCTGTGCATTGTCGCGGGCGTGGCCCTCGGCCACATGCTACCAAGCCTGTTCCACGCCATCGGCGCTGCGGAGATCGCCAAAGTCAACATTCCCGTGGCGGGGCTGATCTGGCTCATGGTCATTCCCATGCTGCTGAAGATCGACTTTGCGGCGCTGCGTGAAGTCGGCCAGCATTGGCGCGGCATCGGCGTGACGCTCTTCATCAACTGGGCGGTCAAGCCTTTCTCGATGGCCCTGCTAGGTTGGCTCTTCATCGGCTGGCTGTTCCGGCCATCTCTGCCTGCGGACCAGATCGACTCCTACATCGCAGGGCTGATCATCCTGGCGGCCGCACCTTGCACGGCCATGGTGTTCGTCTGGTCGAACTTGACCAAGGGCGAGCCGCATTTCACCCTGTCGCAGGTCGCCCTCAACGATGCCATCATGGTGGTCGCTTTCGCGCCTATCGTCGGCTTGCTGCTTGGTCTGTCGGCGATCGCGGTCCCATGGGATACGCTCGTCCTGTCCGTCGCCCTCTATATCGTCATTCCCGTCATTATCGCCCAGCTCCTACGCCGCAGCCTCTTGGCAAAAGGTGGCGACGCCGCTCTCCAGAGATTTCTGCGAACGCTGCAGCCCCTATCCCTTGTCGCGCTTCTGGCGACGCTCGTCCTGCTGTTTGGTTTCCAAGGAGGACAGATCATCTCGCAGCCGGTGATCATTGCGCTGCTGGCCGTTCCGATCCTGATCCAGGTCTATTTCAACGCGGGTCTTGCCTACCTGCTCAACCGGGTCTCGGGCGAGAAGCACTGCGTCGCCGGTCCCTCCGCATTGATCGGCGCGTCGAACTTCTTCGAGCTCGCCGTGGCGGCGGCCATCAGCCTGTTCGGCTTCAGTTCTGGCGCAGCGCTTGCCACCGTCGTCGGCGTGCTGGTCGAAGTTCCGGTGATGCTGACGGTTGTGTGGATCGTCAACCACAGCAAGGAATGGTACCAAAGCGGGCCCGCAGTCCGTACTGAAGAGGCTCGGAGGATCGCATGACGGATGTCACCATCTACCATAATCCCGAATGCGGGACGTCCCGCAACACGCTGGCGCTCATCCGCAACGCAGGCGTCGAGCCGAAGATCGTCGAATATCTCAAGACGCCGCCGAGCCGGATCGTTCTCGAGGACCTTATCGCGAAGGCGGGGCTGGCCGTGCGCGAAGCGATCAGGGAGAAGGGAACGCCCTATGCCGAACTTGGCCTGGGCGATCCGTCACTGAGCGACGAGGAGCTGCTCGATGCCATGCTCGAGCATCCGATCCTGATCAATCGTCCCTTCGTGGTGACACCGTGGGGCGTTCGGCTCAGCCGCCCGTCGGAGCTGGTCCTGGACATTCTGCCGCTTCCACAGAAGGGGCCGTTCGCAAAGGAGGATGGCGAGCTCGTTATCGATGTCTCGGGAAATCGCGTTGCCCGACCTGACCGATAGATTCCGGGCAAACCTGCGGCTGCCCGAATGACCCCGGCTGTTCCCCTCGAACGTCGTCGGGCGGCCGTCATCTGGGCGCTCGGCGCGACGCAGATCATCGGATACGGGACACTGTACTACAGCTTCTCGATCCTCGCGCCGGCGATGGCGAGGGACTTCGCCTGGTCTACCGAATGGGTCTTCGGCGTATTCTCGGCCTCATTGCTTTTCGGTGGTCTCGTCGCGCCCTCTGTCGGCCGGTGGATGGATCGCTTCAGTGCCGGACGCATGATGTCGCTCGGGTCCGCGGGGGCGGCGCTTGCTCTGGTCCTGTGTGCGCTCGCGCCCGGCCGCGCGATCTTCATGGCCGGGCTGGTGGCGATTGAAATGGCTTCGACGTTTGTCCTCTACAATGCCGCATTCGCCCTGTTGGTGCAGATCGCGCCCGGAACCGCGCAGAGAAGCATCACCCATCTCACGCTGATCGCCGGTTTCGCCTCGACGCTGTTCTGGCCGATCACATCCCAGCTTCACGAGCACCTCACATGGCGCGAGGTCTATCTGGTCTTCGCCTGTGTCAACCTGCTCGTCTGCCTGCCCATCCATCTGTGGCTGGCCTCCCTGATGAAGGCGGCAAAGGCGAAGGACGCCGGTGTTGTCAGCGCCCCGGTGGTGGTCGCCGGCAGCATTTCGAACGGAAATCGTTCGCGAGCCTTCTTCCTGATGGCGACCGGATTCGCGCTGCAGGGATTCGTGCTTTCGGCGCTCCTGATCCACATGGTACCCCTCTTGACGACAGTCGGGATGGGGACGAGCGCCGTCCTTGTCGGCACGGTCTTCGGGCCTGCCCAGGTGCTCAGCCGCCTCGTCAACATGGTGTTCGCCAAAGGCGTGTCGCCGTTGATCCTGGCCGTGATCTCGGCGGCGCTGCTCGTGGCGGGGCTGGCGGCACTGCTGGCGAGCGCTCCCTCGATTGCGGGAGGTGTCGCATTCGCGATCCTTTTCGGCCTCGGCTCGGGACTGACAAGCATCGTCCAAGGTTCGCTGCCGCTCTATCTGTTCGGTTCGGAGGGATACGGCGCCTTGCTGGGGCGTATCTCCGCGGCGCGTCTCCTGGCCTCGGCCCTGGCTCCGTTCATCTTCGCCTTCCTGATGACCCAGATCGGTACGTGGTCGGCACTGTCGGTCGCCATCCTGCTTGGCGTTGCGGCCGCAGCCGCATTCGCGAGCCTTGCGGGACGAACCATCGCCCCGGGAGCCTGAGCGCTGGCCTTGGAAGGAGACATGGCAGGCCGATCTGCCCGACCTGCGGTGGAACGTCCCGCATGTCGCAGGTTCAGAATTCGTGCTTGAAGCCGAGGGACAGACCCGTTGCGTCGGGGCTGTTGTCTTTCCAATCCCGGTAGATCGTGGTCGAGATCGAGTTCGCGTGGTCGATCTTGAAAGACAGACCGGTGGAAAGCTGCGGCGTTTCGTAGTCGTTGTCCGTGTCGAAGGCGTTGCGATAGCGATAACCGACCGCGTGCCAGGTAGCCCAATCCGTCAGGCGAAGGTCCATACCCACTCTCAGGACATAGTAGGCGAAGGCATCATCCGATCCGCTGAACCGGCCGCCGATCCCGGAACTCCCGACCACCGAGAAAACCTGGCCGAGAGGCATGCGATATCCGATGGTCATTTCCAGGTTCTGGCTGTCCTTGTCTCCTTTCCTCGGGTCGGTGTACTGGAACGAGCCACCAAGGATAACGCCGTTGTCGAAGTTATGCGCGGCGTCGATTTGATACTTCATGTCCTTGGATTTTCCAAAATCATCCGGATCGCGCTCATTGGAGATCTCAAGGCCGATGGAGCTGCTTCCCGCAACGGCGGGAGCCGCGCCCAGCAGGAGGGCTGCCAACGCCCCGTTGAAATAGGCACCGCGCCGCGTCCATCCGTCAGCGCCTGATCGGCAGGTCGAATTGGGTAGGCGGGCATCGATCGATCTAGACCGGCCGATTGGTGCGGTATCTATTGTAAACATCGCAATAGTTCTTCTACATTTGTTCCAAAATAATACAACGAAGCACAGCTTATAAGAAACCATATAAGAAATCGCCAATTTCACCTGTTCGTTGCGGGACGGAGCTGTCGCGAAAGGATCATCTCATGCGTGATGATCACCAATGGAGTCTTCGGTCGCTTCTCCTGGCCGCAACGGTGCCGAACTGGCTGGTCGGCGCTGCCAAGGCGAAGTCGCCGGCACCCAAAAAACAGGCCGCCATTCCAGCGCGTGCGCCACACCGGTCCGACCAGGCCGGCGGCCCCGCGAACGAGCACGAAATCCTGGCTGACGGTGCCGTAGCGAATCCGCCCAGCCACGAGCGCCTCGTGGAAGAATCGTTGGGCACGCCGGCTCAGAGTGGTCAGGTGTCTGTCGCGACGATCGCCCCGGGAGGCGATGCTGCCGCCGGCAGCACGGTGCCGAAAGCGCGGGACTGGCCGATTTCGTCCCAGCACGACCTTCCCGCGGTCGGCGCGGTTGCCTCGGTCCAAACGGCAACGCGATTCCTGGCCGTCGGCGCGGGGCAGGGCGTTGCCGCCGGGCATGCCGGCCCGATCGGGGCGAATGCCGCGGCCAAAGCGGCCACGTCTGGCCAGACCCCGCCATTGCAGGCGCGAGCGCCGGAGCTTGCGAGCTCGGGCCCGGTCCTGGTGATGGGCAAGGTGCCGACGGCCCCTTCCGTCGCCGACCTCATCGGCTACATGCCCTCGCCCACGGACCCCGTGGGCCAGCCCGGAATCCTGCTCTGCTGCGGCGGCTGTGGCTATATCAACTGCCCGACGCGTCTGCTTCAGCAGGGCTCCACCGGCGGAATACAGCTGAACGGACAGAGGCCGGGTAGCGGCCTGCCCGACGGCAGGGACTATGTCCCAAGCGGACAAGCCCGTTTCGGCGCTTCCACGAACGCCGTGATGTCGCGGGATCAGGTCGCGCCTTTCGCCGATTGGCGGGAAAATGCCAAGCCGGTGGACGCGAACATCAACCAGTTGCCGGGTGGCGGTGAGACGGGCACCGGAACCAAGTTCATCGCGAACAAGGAACTCTCGGGGCGGCTGAAAACCGTGACCAAGCCCCAGGCGAAGGCCAAGTCCGTCGCGCAACTGGCAACGGCGACGGCCATGAACCCGATCGTCGAGGAGAACCAGAAGCAGGGAAACCCGGAAAGCGAATGGGGCATTGACGGCGCCGGCGATGCCAACATCGAGGGTTTCGCCACCGACATCAGCGTCAATCGCGGTTCCACCGTCAACTTCAAGATCGACACGGATTCCAATAATTACAGGATCGATATCTATCGGCTGGGCTATTACGGAGGCTTGGGCGCCCGGAAGGTCACGACCATCCAACACACCGGCGTGCAGAACCAGCCCAATCCGCTGCGCGACGCCGCCACCGGCGCCGTGGATGCCGGCAATTGGGCAGTTTCGGCGTCATGGGCGGTGCCGGCCGATGCCGTCTCGGGCGTTTATATTGCGAAGCTGGTCCGCCAGGACGGCACGGCGGGGGAGAACCACATCCCCTTCATTGTGCGCGATGATTCCAGCCAGAGCGACGTCATCTTCCAGACCTCGGACACGACCTGGCAGGCGTATAACGGTTGGGGTGGCGCGAATTTGTACGGCGGCAACGGGCCGGCGACCGGCCAGGGCGCCGGCCGATCGTTTGCGGTGAGCTACAACCGACCCATCGCAACGCGCGGTGGGGTTGGCACCTTCGCCGGCCCGCAGGATTATCTTTTCGGCGCGGAATATGCGGCGATTTCCTGGCTAGAGGAGAACGGCTACGACGTCTCCTACATGGCCGGCGTCGACACCGATCGCCACGGCAGCCTGCTCCTCAACCACAAGCTCTTTCTCGACGTCGGGCATGACGAATACTGGTCGGGACAGCAGCGCGCCAATGTGGAGGCCGCGCGGGACGCTGGCGTGAATCTTTCATTCTGGAGCGGCAACGAGGTCTATTGGCGCACGCGTTGGGGCACCGCCTTCTCAGCCGATGGCACGCCTTATCGTACGCTCATCTGCTACAAGGAGACATGGGCGAATTCGTCGATCGATCCCTCCAACGAATGGACCGGCACGTTTCGCGATCCGCGCTTCAGCCCACCGGCGGTCGGCGGCGCCAGCCCTGAAAATGCACTGACTGGGACGATCTTCCAGGTCGACGATGTCGGCAACAATCTGGGCGCCATCACGATTCCGTTCGACGACGCCAATCTGCGCTTCTGGCGCAACACCAGCGTCGCCAATCTCCAACCCGGCCAGACTGCCACGCTGACCAAGAACTATCTTGGCTACGAGTGGGACGAAGCCTCCGACAACGGCTTCGACCCGGCAGGTCTTGTTCGGCTTTCATCGACCACCCTGCCAGTCACCACCTATCTTCTGGACTACGGCAACACCACGGGTTCCGCCACCGCGACGCACAATTTGACGCTCTATCGCGCCCCGAGCGGGGCGCTCGTGTTCGGAGCGGGGACCGTCTACTGGGCGTGGGGGCTGAGCGACAATCACGACCTGCAGGTGACGCCGACCGATGCGCGCGTGCAGCAGGCGATGATCAACCTGTTCGCCGATATGGGCATTCAGCCGGCGACGCTCCAGTCCGGGCGCGTCGCCGGGGTGGCTTCGACCGACAATACGAGGCCGACCTCCACGATCAACGCTCTGGGGCCCATCGCTGCCGGAAGTGCCGTAACCATTTCCGGAACGGCCACCGATGCGGGCGGCGGCGTCATCGCAGGTGTCGAGGTCTCGACGGATAATGGCGCGAGCTGGCATCCCGCGACCGGCGACGAGACCTGGACCTACAGCTGGAGACCACAGCTCGCGGGCGACTACACGATCCTTTCCCGTGCCGTGGACGACAGTGTGAACGTCGAGACGCCCTCCGCGGGACGCACGGCGACCGTCTCGGGCACGGTCTACACGACGCTGTTTGCACCGACGGCCACGCCGGCAGTCGTCAACACGACGGATGCGAGCGCGGTGGAATTGGGGGTCAAGTTCCAATCTTCGGTGGCGGGCACGATCAATGGCCTACGCTATTACAAGAGCAGCCAGGATACCGGCACCCATACTGGTGCGCTGTGGTCCAGTACCGGCACGAAGCTGGCGAGCCTCACCTTCACCAACGAGACGACCACCGGATGGCAGATCGCGACCTTCTCCTCGCCGGTCGCGATCACGCCGGGCGTGACCTATACAGCTTCCTATCACACCAACACAGGTCACTATTCCACCACCACCAATTATTTCACCTCCAATGTGACGAACGGCCCCTTGACGGCGCCTGCTGCTGGAAACGGTGTCTTCACCTATGGCAGCACCAGCCAGTTCCCGACGAGCACGTTCCAGTCGACCAATTTCTGGGTCGACGTCCTGTTCGCCCCCGGCACTGGGAACGCCGTGCCGACGGCCGTTGCCGACACGGGGGACGCCACGGAGAAGGGCGGTGTTGCCAATGGGTCGGGCGGTTCTCCCGCGACGGGCAACGTGCTCACCAACGATACCGATCCAGACAGCGGCGACACCAAGACCGTCACCGCCATCCGCTTCGGGACGACGAATGGAACGCTCGGCACCGGGCTGGCCGGC
>DATMFK010000064.1:0-68331 GCA_035556195.1 Rhizobiaceae bacterium | reverse complement strand
CGCTCTCGGCTTCATGCTCACGCGGATGATCGCGAGGCCGATCGACAGGCTGACGGCGGCAATGGGCAAGCTCGCGGCCGGCGACAATGACACCGAGATCCCCGCGATCGGCCGGCGCGACGAGATCGGCCAGATGGCGGCCGCGGTGCAGGTGTTCAAGGAAGCCCAGATCGCAAAGGTCCGCCTCGAGGCGGAGGCCGTGGATTCGCGTGCCGCCACGGAGGCCGAGCGGGCAAGGACGCAGGCCGAGAGGGAGCGCGAGGCCGCCGAGGATCGCGCCGCCGTCGCGGCGATCGCCACCGGTCTTGCCCGGCTTGCCGAGGGTGATCTGACCTATCGCGTCACCGAGGATTTCGCGCCCAAGTCCGAGCAGCTCAAGACCGACTTCAACAAGGCGATGACCGAGTTGCAGGCCGCGATGATGACGATCCATGGCGCCGTCGGCGCGATCGGCACGGGAACCGGAGAGATCACCCAGGCGGCCGACGACCTGTCGCGTCGCACCGAGCAGCAGGCGGCGAGCCTGGAAGAAACCGCCGCCGCGCTCGCCGAGGTCACTGAAACCGTCCGCCAGACCGCGGAGGGCGCCCGGAAAGCCGCTGTTGTCACGGGCGAGGCCCGGGCTGGCGCGGAAAAATCCGGCGCGGTCATGCGCGAGGCAATCACCGCCATGGCCGAGATCGAGAAATCGTCGGACCAGATCTCCAGGATCATCGGCGTCATCGACGAGATCGCCTTCCAGACCAACCTTCTCGCCCTCAATGCGGGGGTCGAGGCTGCCCGGGCCGGCGAAGCCGGCAAGGGTTTCGCGGTGGTCGCCTCGGAGGTGCGCGGGCTCGCCCAGCGTTCGGCCGAAGCCGCCAAGGAGATCAAGTCCTTGATCTCGACCTCGTCCCAGCAGGTCGAGCAGGGCGTCGATCTCGTCGGCCAGACCGGCGCGGCGCTCCAGCAGATCGCCGCGCAGGTGACGGAGATGAGCACGCTGGTCGGCGCGATCGCCGCCTCCGCCCAGGAGCAGTCCACGGCGCTCGGCGAAGTCAATGTCGCGATCAATCAGATGGATCAGGTGACGCAGCAGAACGCCGCGATGGTCGAGCAGAGCACGGCGGCCAGCCATTCGCTGGCCGGCGAGACCGATCAGCTCGCCCGGCTGGTGGCGAAGTTCCGGCTGGGCCTCGAAGCTGCGCCGGCTCCGAACCCGGCCGCCTGGGCGCAGCCGGCACAGAGGACGGTCACTGCGCTCAAGACCATGCCGACGACGCGCTACGGGTCGGCCGCGCTGGCCATTCAGTCGGCTTCCGACGACTGGGAAGAGTTCTGAGACGGTCCTGCACCTTTCGAGGCGATCCTAGCGGCCGCCTCGTTTCGGATCGCGGTCGATGACAGGGAAGAGCGCGGTCCGTGGATGAAGGTCCAGGCTGGCGCCGCCATGCGCGCCAGCCTCGGTGCATCCGCCTCGTCCCGGCGCGCATGGTCGAAGGTCTTGGCCACGGCCGAGGACAGGAAAGAAAGGGTCGCGCCCGGGCGATCGATGACCGCGATCGGGAACGTCATCACGATCTCGCGCCAGCGCTGCCATAAATGGAAATCGCGCAGGCTGTCCGCCCCCATGATCCAGACGAAGTCCACGCCGGGGTTGCGCGCCTTGACCAGCGCCAGCGTGTCGGCCGTGTAGCGGACATGGTGTGCCGCCTCGAAGGCGGTGACCTTGATGCGCGGATCCCGGGCGATCGCCTCCGACAGGCGGATGCGCTCGGCGAGCGGGCTCAATTCCTTGCCGCTCTTCAAGGGATTGCCGGGCGTCACCATCCACCACAACTGGTCGAGCCGAAGGCGCCGAAGCGCGATTTCGGCGACCAGCGCATGGCCGGCATGCGGAGGGTTGAAGGACCCGCCAAACAGGCCCACCGCAAGGCCGCGCGGCGCATGCGGCATTTTCAGATACCGCTCCTCGACGCCTGAGAACGACGATGCCCCGTCGCTCAAGGCAGGGCGCTCTTCGCGGCTACCGGATTCGCACATCTGGGCGGCACGGAAGGATCGGATAATAGCCGCTGCCGTTCGGCCGCTTCCTTCTGCACCGTCGGGTGGGTTGCACAGGCGCAACGGAATGGATCCTCGGGTCTCGCCGCCGTCGCTTCGCTCGGCGCCAGCCCGAGGATGACGAAGCTTCCATCTCGATGCCGATCACCAAGCTTGGCGGTTGGGGGCAGGTCTTCAACGCAGTCGTCATCCTCGGACGGGAGCCCGCGCCAGCGGGCGAGCTGATCCGAAGATCCATTCCGTGACCTCCAGGCAATCCGCCCAACGGCGCAGAACGAAGTGGCCGAACCGGCACCGACACCCATCCCAATCTGGAAGGGAGACAATGACACCTTCACGGCCTCGTCTGACCCGAGCCGTGGACGCGATATTTGAAGGAGGTGAGCTGCTCGACCCCGACGGGTCCGCGCGCGTGCATCTTGCCCGTCGCGATGCCGATCTCCGCCCCCATGCCGAACTCGCCTCCATCGGCGAATTGGGTGGAGGCGTTGTGCAGCAGGATCGCCGAATCGATCTCGTTGAAGAAACGCTCGACCACGCCCGCGTCTTCGGCGACGATGCCCTCGGTGTGATGGGACGAGTGCGTCTCGATATGTTCGATCGCCTCGCCCACGCCGTCCACCAGCTTCACCGAGATGATCGCGTCGAGATATTCCGTCTTCCAGTCGGCCTCGCTTGCCGGCTTTGCCGCCGGGAACAGCGCGATCACCTCCGCGGTGCCGCGGATCTCGCAGCCGGCGGCGGCAAGCGTGTCGAGGATCGGCGCCAGGTGTGTGCCTGCAACGGCGCGATCCACCAGCAGCGTCTCGGCCGCGCCGCATATGCCCGTGCGGCGCATCTTGGCGTTGAGCGCGATCGACACGGCCATGTCGAGCTTGGCCGAGCGATCGATATAGAGATGGCAGATGCCTTCGAGATGGGCGAAGACCGGCACGCGCGCTTCGTCCTGCACCCGCGCCACGAGGCTCTTGCCGCCGCGCGGCACGATCACGTCGACATTGCCGCCGAGCCCCTTGAGCATCTCGCCGACGGCGGCGCGGTCGGTGACCGGCACGAGCTGGATCGCCTCCTCGGGCAGCCCTGCGGCCTTCAATCCGGCGACAAGGCAGGCATGGATGGCGGCCGAGGAATTGAGCGAGTCCGAGCCGCCGCGCAGGATGACGGCATTGCCGGCCTTGAGGCAGAGCGCGCCGGCATCGGCCGTCACGTTGGGCCGGCTTTCATAGATGACGCCGATGACGCCGAGCGGCGTGCGGACACGCTCTATATGGAGGCCGTTCGGGCGGTCCCAGGCGGCAATGACGGCGCCGACGGGATCGGCAAGCGCCGCGATGGCGCGCACCCCCTCGGCCATGTCGCGAATGCGTGCCTCCGTGAGCTTCAGCCTGTCCAGGACAGCGGCGCTCAGACCCGCCACCTCGCCATTCTTCATGTCGATCGCGTTGGCCGCGAAGATTGCCGGCTCGTCGCGGAGGATGGCATCCGCCATGGCGAGCAGTGCGGCATTCTTGAGCTCTGTCGAGGCGTTGGCGAGCGGTCGTGCCGCTTGCCGAGCCCTGCGGCCGATCTCGGCCATCAGGAGCACCGTGTCGCTGCCCGAATTTTCCTGCCGCTTCAGCATGCCTGTCACTCCACCCTCGCCGGCGCAGCCTGTCGGCTCACCACGAGATCGTCGCGATGCACCATGGCCGAACGCACCTCGTAGCCAAGTACGTTTTGGATCTCGGCCGTCTTCAACCCGGCGATCCTTACGGCATCCGAGCTGTCATACGCAACAAGACCGCGCGCGATCTCCCGGCCCTCGGGACCCATGATCGCCACGGTATCGCCCCGCGAGAAGGTGCCGCTCACCAGCTTCACGCCGGCCGGCAGCAGCGACTTGCCGGAACGCAACGCGTCGACGGCACCCGCATCGACGGTGAGTCGGCCGGCCGGCTCGAGCTGGCCCGCGATCCAGCTCTTGTAGCCTTTCACCGGATTCGGGCTCGGTCGGAAGAAAGTGGCGCGCTCGCCGCGATCGATGGCCGCAAGCGGGTTGGAGCGATTGCCGAGCGTGATGATCATGGCGGTGCCGGCCGCGGTGGCGATCTTGCCCGCGTCGATCTTGGTCCGCATGCCGCCGCGCGAGAGTTCCGACGCGGCCCCGCCCGCCATGGCCTCGATCTCAGGCGTGATGCGGTCGACCACCGGCAGGAACTTCGCCTGTGGGTCGACGGCCGGCGGCGCCGTGTAGAGCCCGTCTATGTCGGAGAGCAGGACGAGGAGATCCGAGCCCATCATGGTGGCGACGCGGGCGGCGAGCCGGTCATTGTCGCCATAGCGGATTTCGGTCGTGGCGACGGTATCGTTCTCGTTGATGACGGGAACCGCCTTCATCTTGAGCAGCGTCGAGATGGTGGCGCGCGCGTTGAGGTAGCGGCGGCGCTCCTCGGTATCTCCCAGCGTCACCAGAACCTGGCCGGAGGTCAGCCCCTTGCGGCCGAGCTCTTCCGACCATGCCCCGGCAAGCGCGATCTGGCCGACGGCCGCCGCGGCCTGGCTCTCTTCCAACTTCAGCGCCCGCTTGCCGAGACCGAGAATCGTGCGGCCGAGCGCGATCGCGCCGGAGGAGACGACCAGGACATCCGCCCCCCCCGCGGCGAGCGCGGCGACGTCGTCCACCAGCGAGGCCAGCCAGTCGCGCTTCAGGCCGGTTGTGCGATCGACCAGCAGCGCCGAACCGATCTTTACCGTGATGCGGCGATAGTCCTTGAGCGGTGTCATTGGCACATTCCGAGTCCATGGCCGTCGTCGCCAGCCGGTGAGGCTTGCGCGGCACGCATCACGAAAGCTTCCACCGCGCATCCGGCTCGGCCGGCCGCTCTGCGTCGCGGGCATCGTGGATCTCCGCGGCCAGCGCGCGCAGCACCGCCTCGACGCCTTCGCCGGTGACGGCCGACAGAAGGAACGGCGCCCTGCCCGCCGCTCGCTTCAGCGAAGCGGCTTTCTTCTTGCGCGCCTCGGCGTCGAGCGTATCGACCTGGCTGAGCGCGACGATCTCCGGCTTCTCCGCCAGCCCGTGCCCATAGGCATCGAGCTCGCCGCGCACCGTCTTGTAGGCCTTGCCCGGGTTTTCCTCCTGTGCCGAGACGAGGTGGAGCAGGACACGGGTGCGCTCGACATGGCCGAGGAAGCGATCGCCGATACCGACGCCCTGATGCGCGCCCTCGATCAGGCCGGGAATATCGGCCAGCACGAATTCGCGCGCATCGATGCGGGCGACCCCGAGGCCGGGGTGGAGCGTGGTGAAGGGATAGTCGGCGATCTTCGGCTTGGCCGCCGTGACAGCCGCGAGGAAGGTCGACTTGCCGGCATTGGGAAGGCCGACGAGCCCGGCATCGGCGATCAGCTTCAGGCGCAGCCAGATGGTGCGCTCCTCCCCGGGGAGACCCGGATTGGCGCGGCGCGGCGCCTGGTTCGTCGAGGTCTTGAAATGCTGGTTGCCGAAACCGCCATTGCCGCCCGCGGCGAGGCGGAAGCGCTGGCCGACCTCCGTCAGGTCGCAGATCAGCGTCTCGTTGTCTTCCTCGTAGATCTGGGTGCCGACCGGCACTTTCAGCGTGACGTCGGCGCCTTTTGCGCCGGTCCGGTTGCGGCCCATGCCGTGCACCCCGGTCTTCGCCCGGAAATGCTGCTGGTAGCGGTAGTCGATCAGCGTGTTGAGCCCGTCGACGGCTTCGGCCCAGACATCGCCGCCGCGACCGCCATCGCCGCCGTCCGGACCGCCGAACTCGATGAATTTCTCGCGGCGGAACGACACCGCGCCCGCGCCCCCGTCGCCGGATCGGATATAGACTTTGGCCTGGTCGAGAAATTTCATCGTGCTGCGGTCTTTCTGGAACAGTCGTCCTCTAGCATTTTCCGATTCGGATTGAACAGCTTCGGCGATAGTGGTTTGAGCCGATATGGGGGCGGTGAGGAGAAGGTTCCACGCGTCGCGAATAGCGAAGGGATGGATCACGCACGGGAAAGTGTGACACCTCCTCTTCCCTATTCGCTACTCACCATTCGCTCACAAACTTCCCCAGCTCCTCAAGCTCACCCACGTCTTCCTGTCCAGCCGATAGCGTTCGACGGGAACCTGGCCGGCCACCAGCGAATTCAGCATGCCCTGTCCGGCGTACTGGAAGCCGCATTTGTGGATCACCCGGCGCGAGGCCGGGTTGATGACCCGGCAGGAGACGTGGAGCTCGGCGACGTTGGTGGCCCGGAAGGCCAGGTCCACCAACGCGTGCGCCGCCTCGGTCGCGTAGCCGCGGTTCCAGTAGGGCTCGCCGATCCAGTAGCCGACTTCCAGCCCGCGGTCGGTGGCATTGAGCCCGGCACAGCCGACGAAGGCGCCGGTCTCGGCCAGCGTGACGGCATAGGAGCATCCGGCGCGGCCCTTCTCGGCCGCCATGGCGATGAAGGCGCGCGCCTCCGCCTCGCCATAGGGATGCGGCATTCGCGACAGCATTTCCGCGACGCGCCGGTTGTTGGCGAGAATGGCCAGATCCGGCATGTCCTGCTCGTGCGGCGGCCGCATCACGAGCCGCTCGGTGACCAGCACCGGGCAATCTATCGCCGTACTTTCGTCCGCGAATTCGTCATCCATTTCCCTGATCATCGCAATCACCTCGTCTTGCGTTTCGGGTCGAACATTCAACCGCGCGCCGCGCCCGTTGGCGCGAAAGCCAAGCGGCCTGGATAGGCCGCGCCGGCGATTGAGGCGGCCTGGATGTGTCAACATCCAGGCCACTGGTTCAGGCTGCGTGGGCCGCCGGAAGCGTTGTTGCCACGCCTTCGAAGGCGGATCTGGCCAGCCGCGTCTTCACGAGATTGACCATTTCGTTGCGCGGCACCGACCAGGCCGTTCCACCGCCGCAGATATCGAAGCCGAGCTTCTGCTGCACGCGCAGCGAAGCCGGGTTGTCGGCGAAGGCGGACGAACGGACGGCATTTATGCCCCGCGTCGCGAAGGCATGGCCGATCAGCGCCCGGGCCGCTTCCGTCATGAAGCCGCGGCCGTGCCAGGGTTCGGCGAGCCAATAGCCGAGCTCGGGCTCCGGCCCCTCGCCTTCGATCGAGACGATGCCGATCAGCCGCTCGCGATGGATGGTGTAGACGATCGCGTCGGGGTCGTCGCGGAGGCTGGAGATCCAGTCCTCCGCGTCGTTTTGGGCATAGGGGAACGGCACGCGAGCGAGCATGCGCGCCACGGCCCAATTCGAGAGCCACAGTGCGATGTCTTCGGCATCGAGCGTGATGGGCTGCCGCAATGTCAGCCGCCGCGTGACCAGAATATGCATTGCCGTTCCTCCGGACGAAAAAAAGGGAGATGGTCGCCCATCTCCCCTGTTCCTTTTCCGGATTCTGCCCGGACACCGGTCCCCGAAGATGGGTGCCGGTGTTGTGGTGCGGTACCGGCTACTCCGCTGCTTCCGTAATCGGGTTTACCGTTACGTAGGTTCGGCCGTTGGCTTTCTTGCGGAATGCCACCGCGCCGGCCTCGAGTGCAAAAAGGGTATGGTCTTTGCCCATGCCGACATTGGTGCCGGGGTGCCACTTGGTGCCGCGTTGACGCACGAGGATGTTGCCGGCGAGGACCTTCTCGCCGCCGAACTTCTTCACGCCAAGGCGCTTGGATTCCGAATCGCGACCGTTGCGCGACGAACCGCCAGCTTTCTTATGTGCCATCGGTGTACTCCTTCAGGCCTTCTTACTCTGATTCCGCCGGGGCTGCAGCCTTTTTCGGCGCTGCCTTCTTGGCGGGCTTCTTTTCGGCCCCCGGAGCGGTCTCCGTCTGAGCCTCGGAAGCAGCTTCATTCTTGACCGCGGCGGCCTTGCTCGGCTTCGCGCCACCGGTCAGGATCTCGGAGATCCGGATGGTGGTGAGCAGCTGGCGATGGCCGCGGGTGCGGCGCGAATTCTGGCGGCGGCGCTTCTTGAACGCCAGCACCGTCGGCGCCTTGCCCTGCTCGACGACCTCGGCGGTGACGACGGCGCCGGCCACGAAGGGCGCGCCGATCTCTGCCTGGTCGCCTTCGCCGACGGCGAGGACTTCCGCGAATTCCACGATGTCACCGGCATTGCCGGCGACCTTCTCGACCTTCAAGAGGTCGTTGGCGGCGACGCGATACTGCTTCCCGCCCGTTTTGATGACTGCGAACATTTCTTGCCTTTCGCTGTTCGGTCGGTCTTGTTGATCCGCCCGGGGCGGACCGGACCGTCTTTTTGTCAGTCGGTTTCGGTTGTCCGGACCGATTCTTGGTCAAAGAACGAGTTCCGGGATCAAAGAACAACCGGCGCGGAGGGACTCCACGCCGGATGTTGGCCGTCCCTAACGCAGCCCTGCCCTCAAGTCAAGGCAAAGGCGGTGAAAAAGGCGTCCGAAGCCCCTTGCGGCGCGACCGCCCACCCGTTATCTAGTGCGCCGCGCCGGCAACGGCGAACCACGCCCCGCGGAGAGGTGGCAGAGTGGTTGAATGCACCGCACTCGAAATGCGGCATACTCGCAAGGGTATCGGGGGTTCGAATCCCCCCCTCTCCGCCAGCATTGCTGCCTAAAGCATTGTTATCGCTTCCGTTTTTTCTCGATTTCGGAAACTGCTTGCACCTTTGCTTGCACCTTCGACATACGATTGACGGCCCAGCCCCGCGACAGCCTGCCGCATAATCGAGTAGGCACCGTCCTTTTGGGAAGCCGCCGCCTCGCCATGTCATGCGCAGCACCAAGCTGCGTTCCAAGGCTCCAATCGGAGCCGCGTCGCGTTTATTCGACCAATACCCAAGTGGGGTGTGGCGAGTTGGGCTGTTCGGGCAAGGCCGGCCGAATTTAGGCAAACTATTCTCGCATACAGTCTCTTGCTATTATGCCATATCTTCTCTATGTATCGCGCGTTCAATGATCGCTCCGCCGAAAGGATACCAACATGGCAATCCACATCGCCAACCCAATTACCGACGCCAAAATACGCCGGCTCTCCGAAGCACTCAGCCTCGGTCTCGTCGAGACCGTCGAACTTGCTGTCGATGAGGCCCTTGCCCGCCGTAACATTGACATTGCGCCGCCGGAGCCCACGGGCCCAGGAAGCGAGGACGAACTTGAAGCGATCATCCGCCGCGATCTGGTCGCCTATAAGCGCCTGCGCGAGGAGAAGCTCGGTCAGCGTTCGAGCACAGGCTACATGCCCCGCATGATCCGGGAGCGCGGCATCGTCGACGCCCTCCAGCAGATGGCTGCCAAGGGCACTGACGGCCTGCGGTTCCTGATCGACAACGATCGTCTCGATCTGGCAGTCGAACGCTGGATCGCAGATGAGCGGTTCTCTCATCTCTTCCAGCCGGAAATTGTCGCCAAGGCCAAGCAGGTCCTACGCGAGGCGCAGCTCATAATTGATGCCCGAAAAAAGAATGGCCACTGACGGCAATCATCCTCAGAGTGGTTGTTTCCCTCGGCCTTGGGATTGCTCAAAGTCTGTGCCGGCGACGTTATTGGACCGCACGACGTAATGCCTCCTAGATCGCGTGAGCGTTGTTGCATCGGCCCTCTTGATCCGATGTTCCGAGGTTTATCAGCGTTCCGTACTTCCCGATGTTTTCCCGCCGTGTCAGCAGAGCTGGAGGACGATTGTGCTCCTAACGCGGGTCGTCTCGGTCGATGCGTTCCGTAGTCGCCGTTTGGAACTTTTGGTGCCCCGTATTTATCGCGCACGCCCAGCGACTGCTGAACATGAAGCAAGGCTAAAAACATTGCGGAACTGGTGAAATTCCCTCACGATCAACTGGGGGTCGTGGGGGATAGGGGATATGCAATACACTCTAAGCATCGCTGGCTGTGTTTCACGGCAAAGCCGCCGTGGGCGCCGAGAGGGCCGGAGGCTTGGGCCTTTCTATTGAAACTATTGCTCCCATGGCAAATCTGCCCCCGCCCACCAAGGCAAAGAAGAGTGCTATTGAACAGAGGACAGCCACCGCTTTTGAGCGAACGAAGTTCTGGGTCGGGGCGCGAGATGGCAGCGTACCTAACGTATACATTGCCAGGGCCATCCCTAGGATCGAGTAGCACGCTGCCCATCTGAAATTCCATGATGCGGGAGGCGACACTCCTTCGCTGATCGCGAGGAAGGCACCAATGCCTGCAACGATGATTGAACTCCCAGTGATGACGCCATTAAGCTGGGCGAGAATTACGTCAGCTCCCAGGTGTCTCTCCTCGACGTCATCTTCTTTGGTGCTGTCGGCATTGCGCCAAGCGGCCAGAATGCTCTTCAGCCAAAAGGCAAGTAAGAACGCCTCGATCAAAGGCCAGGACTGTATTGTAGCCACAAGCAACGCCGCGAAGTGTGCCATCACTTAGTAGCCGGTAAGTGACGCGGGTCGAAAACTTGGTCGAAATATTCGTTCTCGTTTAAAGGTAGAAATCCACCTTCAGCAGCGAACTGTTCCTTGCCGTATTTTCCGAGGACCGCCGGGATGTCCCATCCGACAGGACCAACCGCTTCGCGCAAGGCGTTGCGAACGTTCACGTCGAAGAAAGCTGCGACCTGATCTGGCCAGTACCTTTCAACGAATGGCGGCTTGTTGGGCGGCCAAATACATTGAAGAGTTAACGCCGCAAGAAAGTCGTCGTCGGTCGGTGTTGAACGTTCGTTGCGCTTGGCCATGTCTTTCGCCAAAACAGCTGTCGAGGCTAGAAATCCGACATACTTCGTTATGTCGGCGGTGCTGGCTTGCTGCCAATCTATGCCAAGCCTGCTGGCAACGGGGAGCTGCGTCGCAAGCAACTGCAGTCGTTCTGGTATAATGACCGGACTGTTCTCCGATTGCGCCTCTTGAGCCGAGGCCTCTGACCCGGCGATCACAGCCACCAAAAAAAGAAGAAAAAGTAGACGCATTTTCGCCCCCCGAAGTCATGTAGACAAGCACAGAATGCTAGCAGATTGCCGATTGGGCAAGCGCCGCTGTGACTGCAATCATAGAATGAGCCCGTTCAAGAAACTGTGGAGATGCCACTAAATTCCGACCCTAGCGCCGCCCCGGACGCAGCCCACTGACGCTGCTTTACCCAGAATATGGGAAAAGCCGACGCAACAGCAGGTGGGTCGCCTAGTCCTTACCTTTCCGAGAAGCGCACCGGGATTTGGGGCCCCATCAATGCCCCCGCCCCCCGCCTGCCGATGAACCCGGGGCGGGACGGGCCCAGCCTATCCCTTTCGCATTGCCTGCCTGCGCAGCACGCCGGCCCAGATCGAACCTTGATCCTCGACATCCTCACCGTGGTCGGGCGCATCAGCGGCCGGGAGGATCGCCGGGGGGTTAGACGCTTTGGCATTATTGTCAGGCCGGCGAGCGAGCACGTTCTTCACGGCCACATGGCTGAGCGAAAAGCCGTCATTGGCCAGAGTGTCGGCGATGGCGCGCAGCGACAGGCCATCGGCGCGCAAGGTGTGGATTTTGGCAACGGCCCGCTGTTCGGCCTCATCCTCGACCAGCTTACCATCTTTGCCGATCCGATACCCGAAGGGCCGGCTGCCACCAAGAAAGCGGCCGCGCTTCTTCTGATCGGACTTCACCTGACTGATGCGCTCTCGGATGCGGTCGCGCTCGGCCTCCGCGAAGGCGCTGGCAATCGTCAGAAAAAGCTTCGAGATGCCGTTGCCGGCTACGTCGCCGCCGAGATCGATCAAATGCAGCTTGACGCCCCTCTTCTTCAGCAATTCGACTGTCTTCAGGGCGTCCAGCGCTGAGCGGAACATTCGATCAAGCTTCGAGGCAATAATGATGTCGCCATCTTTCAGCTTGGCGAACATTGCCGCGCCCGCCGGGCGCTCCGAGACGGGGACCGAGCCGGACACGCCTTCCTCGACTATTGTCTCGTCGATGGCGAGGCCATGCATCAGGGCATAGCCGGCGATCTGGCGCTGCTGAACGTCGAGGCTTTCGCCTTCGGCGGCCTGCCGCGCGGTCGAGACGCGTGCATAGGCGAAAACGGTCATCGTTGATCCTTGTAAATGTGTTAAGCTGCGGAAACACGTAGATACTGAACGGCAAACTGTAAAGCCCCTTTAGCTGCTTTACATCGTAAGGGGGTAACCGTCCCGACTTATGCGCGGCCGCGCTCGCCTCCTACGCGCGGCAGGCGGATGTTGGCGATCTCATGAACTATGCGCTGCGCTCAAGGCGCAGCCATCCGGCGCGCCAGTGAACTGTTGGCTTTGTTCCAGACTGGACTGCCGGGCGGCCGGCCATCATCGGAAAACAAGGCCGGCGCAGGCCGCTGTTTCCGATGCCCAAGCTGGCGTTTAGGCCGGCGTGTCTAAACGGCAGATCAAGACCGCTGTGCGCGTCTGCAATATTCCGGAGCCTGACTTCAACGTTCTAGTCGAGGCAGATCGGCCGCCGACCGTCGCCAAGCTGGCCGAAATCGGCACAACGTCGCGCCCGTTCGAGCGGCTATTGAAACAAGGGAGGGCGCACGCGCCAGCTCACATAAACCCGGGTGGCGTCTCAAGCCTTGTTCGCCGGCACCGGCTTGCCGGGCGTCTTCGGCACGAAGCGCTCCGTCCATTCCTCAATCGACATCTGCTTGGGATAGTCGCCGGGCTCGCGCATGGGCTTTGTGACGTGCGTCTCGATTTCGCGGCGATCGACGACGAGGCCCGCGATCTTGGCCTTGGCGACAGTTGCCTGTACGGCGGCGGAAGCCTGCCCGAGTCGTTGGGCGAGCGCCCGGTCTTCATCAAGCTGGCGCACAATGTCGTCGACGGTGATGTCGTGCCGTCGCGAGTGCCTCGCCCGCAATTCGGCAAGACGGGCGCTTATCTGAACATTCCGCAACAGCCGGCCGGCCGCTGTTTCGGCGCTGTTGCCGCGTGCCCGGAAGCCGGCCGCCACGTAGGCCCGCGAGGCAGGCATGCCCTCGATGATGTTCTGGACGAAGCTCTCATGGCGCGGGTTCGCAAGCATGACGGGCACGATAACGCAAACGAGGCGAGGCTGCCAATCAGGGGCCGATCGCCCAACTGCCCGACATTACGGCGAGCAACGTCCCAAGCAAGGTCAGGCTACGGTAAATCCACTGGTTGATCCGCTCGGGAAGTGTGTTGCCTTCCATTGACTGGATGTTCCAGCCTTGAACAGCCATTGTCGCCCACAAGAGAACGAGGCCTCCGGCCGTCGCCAGCGCCAATACGGCAAAGTCGTTCGGGCCGAACAGGCGAAACGCCGCTCGACCGAAGCAATAGCCGAGCACGGCCGTCGCAAGCATCCATGCAACCGATTGCAAGAACCCCCGCCGTATTGCCTTCACGCGACGAAGCATCTCTGGCTCGATCTTTGGGTTTCGCAGTTCGTCGGCGGCGGCCGATGCGACCCTCCGGGGTGACACTAAGGTCAGCGCCGCATAGAGGACCTTCCGCGAGAAGCTGAGGGGCGGTTTCGGCTCGTCACTCATACCCGCAAGTTTGCGGCACAAGTATTAAGGTCGCGTAAGGTCGAGCCGCAGACGTGGGGGCCGTTTCGTTCTTGGGGGCATTCGACGAGTTGCTCGACGGCCACCATGAGAAGGCGATAGGCGCAGACACGCACCTCCTGCGGCAGCAGGCTGTCCCATTCCAGCGTTCTGGCTTTGCGGCAGCTAACCGGACCGTCCGGGCGGTCGCGGCGCCCACGATTGGCGGCATCGGGGTTGGGCGGCACGATTGCATGAATGTCCCTCCTTCCTTCATGCATGCCCCGCCTCCCGGCCGAGATTTTCACGGAGCGGTTGGTCGCCTCATAGGCGATGTCAACGGCAAGCTCGCGGGCGTCCTCGATCGGCACACCCGAGGCGCATAACGCCCCGAGCAGGCAGAACACCCAGTCGCGCTGGCCGGCCTCGAAGTCGGGATTGAAGATCCGTACCGGAGGCATGGCCTTCAGTGACCGCTTGATCGCCGCTTCGTTCCTCTCGTGAAGGGCGAGAAGCTCGGCATTGGTCATGGCTGGGCCTCCATGCAAGAGTGAAACGCTGCACCCGGAAAAACCGGACGTTTCCCTATATCCCCCTATTTTTCCGTCCGGTCCGTCGCACCCGGATAAACCGGAAAGAAGTTAGGATGGAGAAGTTTTCCGGTCCGGTTTTCACGGCTCTTCCTCGGGGGGCCGGAAATTTCCGGTTTTCCGGGTCTGTTTTCCGGTCTCGGCATCCTTGTCGACATGCCAAACGACCCCTTCGCCATCGGTGTTTTCGCCACGCACGAGAACTCCGTTGAGGACGAGTCGGTCAACTGCCGCGCTGAAAGCCCGCCGCTTGTTGTCCCTGTCGTCTCCGGATTTCTTCTCAATGAAGGCTTGGCGCAGGACAGTCTCCCTTACGGACTTCACCTGCGGCCCGTCCGCGCCGAAAGGCCAGAACGGAAAGCCGTGGTCGAGCAGCGCGTCTCGCATGATATTCATTACGAGCGCCTGATTGCCGCCGAGCTTCCGCCCCTTCTCTGACGGCCCTGAGCCGCCATCGATAGCTTCGATCTCATCGACGACGGAAGCTTCTATGTCACCAATTTCGAGGCTGGCGTATCGCAATCGTCCGATTTGCCGCTGGCTGGGTCCATTCCTGTTCTTGCCGACATGGATGTCGTACCAGCCGCCGCTGCCCTCGACCAAGATCAATTCCAGCGCCACGACGCCCTCCAAGGTCTCCCCTTTCGTCTGCTTCGCGTTCTCGCGGTTGGTGTGATTGACGACGCAGATAACGACGCGCTCTTCCTCGGCGAGCCTGCGCAGCTTGTTGAGGGCCGGGCTGGTGTACCGATCATCGAGCACCGATTGACCATCGAGCCCGGCGCGCAACGTGTCGAAGGGAACGAACACTTCCCGAGCCGGAAACCTTTTGCGCGCCTGCTTGATGGCCTCTCGGACGATTGCCACCGCTCTATCCGGCTTGAGCAACGGGACGCCTTCCTCGGAAACGACGACCATGACGTTCTCCAGCCCAAGCGCCTCGAGCCTATTGACGATGTCGCCTTCGTCCTCGGCGGCGATGTAACAGACGGCTGTCCGCTTCGTTTCGCGCCCGAGGAACGGCTCGCCGACATCGAGGCAGCGGGCGATCTCGATTAACAGTGTAGTTTTGCCGGCTCCGGGCCGTCCGTTCATGGAAATCAGCGTGCCGATGCGAACGAGCCCCTTGATTAGGAACGCCCCCGCCGTGCTGCTGCCGTGCCACTGGCGGTATTCGGAATAGTTGAGCAATCGCACCTTCGGCGGGCGATCCTGCTGCTTGGTCTCGGCGCGCCCGTTGTTGGCTACGCCGGCGCCATCCTGGCGGTTCGAGCCGAGAACATCCTGCCCGTTCGCGTGGGCGACGCCGGTCGGTGCCTCCCGCCGGTTCCGGTCCATCGCTTCGCGCAACGCGGCCTCGCCCTCATGGCGCAAGATGTCGTTGGCATCGCGCGTCATGCGCTCCTCCCCGGCGCATCGAGCAACTCGCAGTAGATGCCACGCCGCCCGAGCCGCTCGGCCAACTTGGCCGAATTCCCACGGCCGGCCTCGTTGTCGTCGACGAGGATCGTGACGCAGTCGACCCAGCCGGGCACGGCGGCGGCCAGTGCAGGCATGCGGTCGGCCCCGCCGGCTGCCCATGCCCCGAGCCCTGTCGCCTGATGCGCCGACAAAGCATCCTCGATGCCCTCGGCGATCACGAGGCCGAGAAGATCATTCGGCGGAGCCAGCATGATGGGCGCGGAGAACCAGCGGCCGATGGTGATTTTGTTCGGCTTCTCGGCCTTATCCGAGCCGTCCGGGCGAAGGCGAATGAGATGGACACCCTGCACCGCCTCGTCATCGATCGCGAGCCTGCCGGGCTCGGGTTCCGAGGCAATGCCGAAGGCAGCCATGAGAGCGTGCGTATAGCCGGTACGCGCCGGCAGATAGCGCAGTGTCGGTGGTAGTGGGCAGGTAACGCCGCGCGCCACACGCATGTAACGTTCGGCGATCATACCCTTGATCGGCTGACCCCTCGCCCACACCCTTTGTGCCTTCTGCCGCTCTTCGGTGGCTTCGGCTTTCCTGCGCGCCGCATCGGCCGCCCCGCGTTGCACATGCTCCTGCTGTCGCGCCTCGCGCTGGCGTTTCTCCTCCGCCGTCTCACCCCGCTCATTGGGCAGCCGGATGCCTGCCATCTCGGAAACGACTGTGACGGCGCGGGGGAACGATAGGCCGTCGATTGCCATGAGAAAGCCGAAGTGATCTCCTGACGCGCCGCATCCGAAACATTTGAAATGGCCGCGCCCATCGTCGCAGTGAAAAGAGGGCGTCTTCTCGCCGTGGAACGGGCAGCAGGCCCACCAGTCGCCGCGCGTGGGCCGCGAAGTCCGGCGATCCCACTCGACGTTCCCGCCGATCAGTTCGGAGATCGGCACGGCGGCCTTGATCTCGTCGAGGAAGGTGTCGGAGAACTGTTGTGCTGGGCCTCGCATACCTAGCCTCCGAAGGCGTCGGGCCGATAACGCAGCAGCGCATCGATCGCCGCGTCGGAGAACGCGCGGGCGAGCTGCGGATCGTCGAATTCGAGGCAGGGCCGGTAAATCGTCTTGCCGTCGCTGCCCGTGCGTGCCCGCCGATCGGCATCGAGCTGCGGGGCGGAAGGCAGCCCGACCCAGCGCGCCTGTCCGGTGTCGAATACGGCACAATTCAACAGCCGCATGCGCACGCGCGGCAGGTGGAAATCGCCATGGCCGACGAGCGCCCCGTGGCCGCCGGCCGGCCGGAAGGCGAGACAGGCGATCGAAGGCCCATCATCATGCCGGGGAACGAGGGCGGGGATGCTCATTGCCGCCAGCCTTCGCCCTTGGTGGCCCGGCGAGGCCTTGAGACGATGGGCAACCGGCGCTGCCAGAGCGTCTTCCGATCCTTGCGGTAATCGGCGATGCGCCAGCCAGCTCCGGGCGGACGGGCGGCCATGGTGCCGAAGGAGCCGTCGGCGGCCTCGAAGGGCTGATCAGGCGTCCACAGATTTTCGATCAGCTCGCCGAAGAGCAGGTCTTGGTGGGGATCAGGTGAGCGCATGGTAGTGGCCTTCGGTGTGAAAGCCCGCGCGGCTTCAAGCCTGTTGAATGCGATTTACAGCACGGCTACACTTCGAGGCCTTCCGAGCATCGAAGGCCGCCGCCTTGCGTCGTATTCATTGGCGCAGGCGGTGGTATCGTTACGCGGCCTCACGTTCCGGCAGGCTGTCGAGGAAGGCCTGCGCGTCACCGGCTAGGATGAGGACACGGCGGCCGGATTTGCGCGCCCTGAGACGGCGGCGTTTGAGGTATTCGAACACTTGTGTGCGCGCGATGCCGGTGACCTCAACGAATTCCGGGATCGTATAAGCAAGCTTACCGGGTTTCAGCATAGGGCGGTTCTCCCTAATGGGTTGATTTGGAACCGCTCTGAATATTACCGACCAAAAATCCAACTTCCACAAGTATTTGTTGAAGATAATTAACTGTCACTTCATCATTATTATAGAATTAAATCTCACTAAACATTTACGCCAATTTTGCAATACATCGCAAGCACTTGAAGTAACATTTAATCAGCCGTTCACAAATTGTTTATGCCGGTATCGCTTCCGGAGCGAACGTAAGCACCTTGGCGGTCTTGCCATCCAGATAGCCGGCCCAATCCTCCATCAACCGGCGTCGCTTCGCCAAGGCGTCACTCCGCCGGTACGCCTGCTCTGTCTCGTCTCCCACCTTATGGGCAAGCGCTGCCTCGACGACCTCTCGCTGATGGAAAGTCAGGTCGCCGGCCCAATCCCGAAACGAAGAGCGGAAGCCGTGGACGGTGAACTGCGGAGGCTTCATGCGTTCCTGCAAAAGCGCATCCATCGCGTTGGACGACAGCGGCGCGCCGAGCTTCTGGCCGGGGAAGATGAGGCCGTCGTCGAACAGCCGCTTCTTGTGCAGCTCGCGGAGGATGTCGAGCGCCCGCTTCACCAGTGGCACACGGTGCTCGCGCTCGCCCTTCATGCGCTCCGGCGGAATGGTCCAAATCGCGTGCTCGAAATCGATCTCCGGCCAGCGCGCGCTGTAGGTCTCGCCGGAACGGGCGACGGTGATGATGGTGAATTCCAACGCCCGTGCCGAGATGGCCGGCCGGTCCCGCAACCGGACCATGAAGGCCGGGACATCGGCGTAAGGCATGGCAGGGTGATGGCCGCGCTGCAGCTTTTTCCGCTTCTGCAATAAGTTTGACAGATGACCGCGCCACAGTGCCGGATTTTCGCCGGTGCGCCAATGCCGCGTCTTGGCGTAGGCAAACACCCGCTCGATGCGGCCGCGCAACCTGCTGGCTGTTTCGGCTTTCGTCAGCCAGATCGGCTGTAGCACTTTTAGAACATCATCCGTCCCGATCAGGTCGACGTCCATGTTGATCAGGTCGAGGCAATAGCCGTCCTTCACGAGATTGCCGTCGTCGTCGCGGCGGCGGGAAAGCGTCATGTACCATTGGTCGCGGTGCTTGGCGTTCTTCCACCCCGTCTCCATCGCGGCGAGCAGCTCGTCCGCGACATCGCCGAACGTGCGCACTTTCTTCTCCTGCTCGGCTTCCTCCTCCTGCTCTGCCCCCTTGCGGCTCTCGGCGAGCGGGTTGCCGCCGGCAGCGACGATGCGGCGGCAATTGGTGGCCTTCTCGCGGGCGTCCGCGAGGCTGACGGCGGGATAGGAGCCCAGCCCCATTGCCGTTCGCTTATTGTCGCGCCGCCACATGTAAACCCAGCTCTTCGCACCGGTCGGCCCGACCTGCAAATAAAGCCCGCCACCGTCGCCATGGCGTCCGGGTCTGTTCTCGCTTTTGACCGCGAGGGCGGAGAGCTTGTTTGTCGGGCGGGCCATTCTGCTTGCACCTTTGCTTGCACCTTTAGATCGGGTTTGTATAGAATGTACCCGAACGAAATGGAACAGATGCAATTCAGTGTGTCCGCTATAGCATTGATTTCCCGGCTGTTTTCAGTACGTAAATGAACACCAGACTACGCTAGACGACAGCGCTATGGCGGACCCCCTCTCCGCCAGATGGCTCATGTAAACGCTTGAACTTTCTATCCTCTTTCGCGGCTGCGGTGGATATGTCCGCTTTTTGTCGCACAACCGTTTTGTGGTCGCTTCGCCGCCAGCCATAGATACCAATCTCTGGTGATCGACCACGGCGCCGTCTGATCGTCGCGCCTCCAGACTCATAGTAAACCTACAAGCCTATCCAGAATCTTGCCGACGATATAAGCGGCCTTCATTCGCTATAAATCCCCAGAATCACATGGCACCGGACAGGATCAGGGTCTTCCGCCAGAATTAAGCCGATTTATCTTGCGAAATTGCCTTGCACTCTGTCTATACTACTCTCCTAAGGGAGAATGGGGAGGGGGAAATGAACAAAAGGCTCCGTGATAATCTGCTATTTCTCATCATCGCACATGTCTGCTGGCTCTCCCAACCTGCAATCGTGCTCGCCCAAGACGAGAGATATCATCCTGTAAATTTTACCCAGCCGCTCAGTACCGCCAGAGGCGTTGTCACGCCGATTGGCCCAGACGCCATTTATCTGGAGGACGCTGAGCGATGTACCTTTCTGGTCAAGGAATTTGGTTGGGAGGAACAGTCCTGCACCGACGTTAACCAGATGCTCCTTAATATGGGGCCGATCGACACTCTTCTTGTGAACGCGCCGGTCAGCGATGGCTATGTCTCACTCGACGACTTCACTGGCGACACAGCTGACGAAGTTGATGCCATAACCGAGAGCTATACAGCTTCCATCCAAAACCAGGCGAAAGCACTAGGAGTACAAATCGAGTTCCTTGGCTGGCGGCTTTATCCTCAGGTCGACCGCGACAAGAGCATTCTGTACTTTGCAAACATGCTAGATTGGGACGGTGAGAAGACGATGAACATCTCTGTCGTCCTTTTTGATCGCTATGGCTACGTTCCGATGAAGGTAGTCCCGAGGGATTCCGAGCTGAGTGCCGAGCAGTTGAAGGGCGTTGTTGAGCAAGCCGTCGCTGTCTACAAGCCTAATGTAGGGAGCTCCTATTTCCACTTTGAAAGCGGTGACAAGGTAGCGTCCTATGGGGCTCTTAGTGTGTTTGCCGGCATACTCGGGGTAAAGTACGGCAAGGCGGCAACGGCTGGCCTTCTCGTCATCGCAGCGATATTCCTCAAAAAGGCTTGGTTCCTGTTGTTGTTGCCGCTCGTTTGGATCGTCCGGCTTTTCAGGAAAACGCGGCCTTCCAGACCCACGTGAGCCCAGAATGCCAAGGATAGAGCGTGGGAACCATCGGCCCAATGCTCTTGAGGGGCTAGGCCATTTGCCCGCGGGTGGTCGCGGCGTAGAGCTCACCAATTCGACCGGTGAGGCGATTGAGTTCGCCGGGGCTGACGCCCCAGCCAATCTCTTTCTCGAACCAGGAAAGGGCTTCTGCGAGCGACTGAATGATTTGAACCTGGTTGAGGGTTGGGCGGTCCAATTTCACTGCCACCCTCAATAAAGACTAAGGATCTTTGCCGGCGCGAAGGTTTCCATCTTTTTGAGCCCGCTGACCATGTTCTTCCCGTACATTGGCTTTCCGATCGCGCCTTTAAGCCAACACTCCTTCTTTACCTTGATGTAGGTGAAGGCTACGCATTGTCTGTCATCCACGCAGGCCAATCGACAATCGAGGGGTGTTCGCGCCGACCGGAGGGGATATCTCAAGAGATCACCACCGGGCAAATCAACATCATCGAACAGTGCGCTCTGAGGATCGATGGTTCCGAGCGCGAATGTCGGTGGATCCGGCTCGGCCCCACTTAGAAAGCGGCCGGAAAAGGCAACGCTGTTTCCATCGGCCCGACCGGCGCTCGCCTTTAGAAAGCAGTTCGGCCCTTTTCTGATCTTCGGATTGGTATTGAACGTGAAAGCCTTGCACTGACCGTTCATGAGCAGGCAACTTTTCGCACACGCCCCCGCGTCATCGACACGGGTTGAGGAGATGTCATCACCGAAGAGGTCAAGGCCCGTGTAAATCGCGATCCTGTTCGGGCGTTTCGTGAACTCCTCGATGGGCGACAGCTTCGCCTGAGGATGAAGATCTGCCTGCAAAGAACTGGAAGTCGCGGCGTCCGGAGTTGATGCTCCCGGCTGCGTCTTTGTCGATGGCGCTTCTGGATCCGATGCATCGCCGGTTGAGGTTGCAGGGACGGCAATGACGGCCGGTGTTTTCGGTTGGGTGTCGCCGGACCGATTGAGGCCATAGCGCTCGATCTCGCCTTGCGTGAACACATGCATGTCGTCCGGTGGCGTCTTGAACATGACGTGCATGACGTCCATTGGCGTGTCGAAGCGATTCAGAACCTCGATGATGTCCGATATCGCGAGCTGCGCGCCGACAAGATCCGGTGAGTCAGAAGAAATCTGATGAACGCCGAGTTCTCCGTCCACTTTTCGCTCTGTGCCGGCCAGGAAGATAAATGAGCACGCTGAGTAGCACTTGCTGTCCTTGGGGATATACGTCGCGAGTTTTCGCTGATGGATATCATCGGCAATCAGCAGTCCCATCTGGACGTTGCCACCCGGGCTGTTGAGCGTAATCAGCTCGGCGTTTGGAGCAGCCTGGAGCGCCCTTCGGAAGTTCAGCGCTGAGCCTGCATCTATCAACCCGTTCAGTGTGATGAGATCGGGTTTCGCGCTATCGATCGAGAAGGGCCCAAACGTCTGCTCTTCTGCAAATGCTTTCTCAGTTGCGGTCCCGACAATCAGCGCGGCGATAGCGCCCATGACGATGGAACGAAATCTTTTGCCCATACCCCAGCCCCTCAGCCCTTATATGAACTATAAGTGGAACATGCTGACAAGATTGCGGATCGTATGGGCTCGCGTGTCGGGATTATTCTTTGGCTCCCCTTCCCTCAAAGCCGCGAAGGCCCCCGTGGAACGGTTCGTGTCCCCAGCCGTTGATCTGCCCGGATTGCTTATTTCATGCCTATGCCTGTCCTTTTTCACGGAGGAGTCGATGCGAGCTGTTCTTGCGTTAGCGAGTTTCTCCCTTCTCATTCATCCGGCTCTCGCCCAACAGCCGGCCGACGGTCAGACGGTGATGGTTGGGCCGTGGTCGATCGAGACCACCTACAAGGGGGAAGAGTTCGAACACTGCACGATGAGCAGATCGACCCCCGATTTCGACGTGGTGTTCCTCCGCAATGGGGATGGCACCGTGCTTGTTCTCAAGTCGCCCAACTGGCGACTTGAACGCGGCAAGGCTTACGACGTGCGTTTGTCGGCGGGGTCGCAATCCATCGACGCCACGGCGCTGGCGGAATCGACCTCGGTTACCATCGCCCTGCCCGACCAGCCCTTCAACAAAAGGCTCCGGATGGCGAACCGGCTCAACGTGCATGGCGAGGGAGCCGACATGACCGTTCCACTGGACGGGAGCAAGGCTGGCCTCGAGCGGCTGGATCAGTGCTTTGAAAAGAACAGCCAGGGAGCCGCGAGCAATCCCTTTGTCGCTCCGGAGCGACGGCCCTAGCTTCCCGGCCAGTCTTCCCGACTTGCAGGGCCGACCGATTTCATCGAGCCGGTGCGTCCGCGCCCTGGATTTGCAGGTTCTTGGGAAGGGGCAGGCTCGAGCATCGCATATGCAGGTCGCGGGCGAAGAGCTTCCGCTGCTTTTCCTGATGCTCCCGGCCTGCGGCCGCGATCCCTAGACCATAGGGGCCGAGCAGCAGAGCGACGCCCATGTTCATCGGCTTCGTCTTCTGATCCTCGTAGGTCAAAGCCGCCTCGCGGATCCGTTCGCATTCCGGCGACCGCCATTTTGGATCTTCTGCCGAGAGCGTAGCGGCATATTCGGCAGGCGGTGTCGTGCACCCGGCGAGCGTTAGCGCCAGCAGGAAAGCTGCTCCCGTCGATGCTCGATCCATTGCCATGTGTCGTTCAGCCTCCATCCCTTCAGACCGGTTGCCCAGCAATCCTCACGAGATGGACAGGCGTTCGAGCAGCAGATCGGCCATCATCGCTCACCCTCCTCGGAGCACGGCTGACCATTGCCCCGCCAGGATCGAGTCGGCAAGCAGGACTTGCGTCTTTGCGGGGCTTGCGTGCTCTTCCTCATGAGGCTCCAAAATATCGCACATCCTCAGCGTGCAAATATCTGGCGGATGCGTTTGTCTCGTGCTATGGGTTGTAGTTACGGAGTGGTTTCAACCTTTAAATGCAGCCTACAGGGACAGGTTAAGGCTCCATCGCCTGGATTCGGCACCACCAATGATCCGGAGCTACCCATCCTCGAAGGAGACGCCACGCCGCCGGAACTGCAGACCATAGCAAGGGGGACCCATGGCAGACGAACCAGCGCAACTTCAACTCTGGATCAATGAGAACGGTCATTTTTTCGTCGACGTATCCCTCGACGTCCAGGTTGGCCAGACCTGGAGGAAGGACGACGGCTCCTGGACGGTAGAGGTCAACGGCCAATACGTGTCGGCGCCCGACCTCGAAGCGGCGAAGCGTCTGTTCGTCGATCTCTATGACCCGTCTCAAGTCGGGCCGATCTTGGGGGGAGAGCCGTACGATGAGGCCGAGGTCGATGACGACGAGTTGTATGATGAAGACGACTCGGATGGTGAGGCCCAGCGAGCGCACAGGGCCGCCGAGGAGGAGGGTTTCGAGATCATCAACCTGACCTGAGGGGGCGCGGGGCGGAATCCCTTACGATGGTCGGCCGCAATCGATTGCGGTCACCGCTGCGGCGAGCCTGGCGACCTCCCCTCAGCTCTATCCGTCCGGGGAAAAGCCGGCGCGGCCGCTGGTGATATCGGCAACCAGTTGCTCGACCTCCGGCATCTCGGTCGTGTGCACTGCGATATGCAGCTCGGCACCGGTCGCGGTGAAACTCTGGTCGAGCAGCTGAACCGCCGGCAGTGCCGCGAGGCGAGCCTGCAGGATTGCCAGATCGCCGAAGGGGCAGGTCACGGTGGCTTCCACCTTTGCCACGATCGGGACCTTCTCGGCAGGACGCAGGCACAACGCGGCGGTGCCACCATAGGCGCGGATCAGGCCGCCGCTGCCGAGGAGCACGCCGCCGAACCAGCGTGTGACGACCACCGCCACCCCGTCCAGCCCCTGCCCGTCGATCGCCTGCAGGATGGGTTTTCCGGCGGTGCCGCTCGGTTCGCCGTCGTCGCTGAAGCGATAGTTCTGGCCGATGCGCCACGCCCAGCAATTGTGATTGGCGGTCGGATCCGAATGGGCGGCAATGAACTCCTTCGCGGCCGCCTCCGAGGCGACGGGGCCGGCCATGGCCACGAAGCGGCTCTTCTTGATCTCCTGGCGGGCAGTCTCGGTGGCGGCGATGGTGCAGAGCGTGGTCATGGTTCCTGACAATGTTGTCTCATTCCTGGGCGCCAACCGGGCTCAGTGAGCTACGGCCAAACGGAAGGGGCGAACCAGTGAGACGAGAGAGGATGTCAAAGGCGCTCCCCTGCTAAGGGAGCAGCGGCGAGAACCCCTCGATGAAAGCCCCCCACAGATGCCCCTTTGGCGAGCGCGCCAAACCGAGTCGATGACCTGCGCCGCGATAAGCGTCACTCCGGAACCTTCAGGATTACGGTATCCTCGGCGCCGATCGATCGGCCGTCCTGGGTGCGGACGTCCAGCCTCACCGGCAAGCCGGTTTCACGCTCCACAAGTTGCGAATGTCGTTCGTCGGGTTCGAAGAGATGGCGTTCCCCGAATTGCCGAAGCGCGACCATCACCGGAAATAGATCCCGGCCCATTTCCGTCAGGCGATATTGCATGCGGCTGCCGCCATCCTCGGCGGGAACGAGTTCGAGTATTCCCCGGGAAACGAGCGTCCGAAGGCGCTCCGAGAGGATGTTCTTGGCAATGCCGAGGCTCTTCTGAAATTCGCCAAAGCGCGTCAGGCCGTCGAAGGCGTCGCGCACGATCAGAAGCGACCACCAGTCGCCGATCACATCCAGCGAGCGGGCGCTGGGGCAATAGTCTCCTTTCAAGCTTTTTCGCCCGACCACCGGTTTTTACTCCAAGCTCTCCGCATGCTCCGATTGATAGTTGCATCATAAAACCAAATGCGATAATCGTCCAATGGTTTCATAATAAAACCGATTCTCATTGGAGATCGCCTATGGATTCGCTGCGAGGCGCGGTGCCTGCCGGCGCCACGAATGACGACGTGTGCGCTCACGATGCGCAGGCGCTTAAGAGTACGGGCCCCGGCGTCTCGCCGCCCGGCCCGCTCACGCGACCGGTCACTCTGCTTTTTGCGGTTGCGAGCGGACTTGCTGTCGCCAACGCCTATTTCGCTCATCCCATGCTCGACGTGATGGCCGACGAACTCGGGCTCTCGCGAACGATCGCGGGGCTGATCGTCGGAGCCACTCAGGTCGGATATGGGTTAGGCCTGATCCTGCTCGTGCCGCTCGGCGATCTCATCGACCGACGCAAGGTCATTGTCGGCCAGTCGCTGCTATCCGCGTTGGCGCTAGCATGCGTAGGCTTTTCCTCGACCGGCGTGATGCTGCTCGCTTCGATGGCTGCAGTCGGGCTTCTCGCCGTCGTGACGCAAGCGCTGGTCGCCTATGCCGCAAGCCTGGCGCGGCCCTCTGAACGGGGACAGGTGGTCGGCGTCGTTACGAGCGGCATCGTTCTCGGCATCCTCCTGGCGCGAACAGTGGCCGGCATTATGACCGATCTTTTCCATTGGCGGACGGTCTACCTCTTATCGGCCGCCTTGACGCTCACTATCGCCGTTCTTCTGAGCAAGGCGCTTCCGCGACAGGAGAGGCCCAGGCCGGCGATTTCCTACCCGCGCCTCGTCGGTTCCCTGCTGACGCTCTTTTTCGAGGAGCCGGTGCTGCGTATCCGCGCCGTCATCGCCATGTTGATCTTTGCCAACATCACGACGCTGCTTGCTCCGCTGGTGCTGCCGCTGAGCGCGCCTCCTTTTTCGCTCTCCCACACTGAGATCGGCCTCTTCGGCCTTGCAGGCGCCGCCGGCGCGCTCGGTGCGCTGAGAGCCGGGCGCTGGACCGATCAGGGCCATGGCCAGCGCACGACCGGCATTGCTCTTGCCCTTATGCTGATCGCGTGGCTGCCGATCTCACTATTGCCCCACTCGATCGTGTGGCTGATCGTCGGCGTGTGCGTCATCGATTTCGGCCTGCAGGCGACCCATGTCACCAATCAGGGCATGATTTATCGCGTGAGGCCCGACGCCCAGAGCCGCCTGACCGCCACCTACATGGTGTTCTATTCCATCGGCAGCGCGATCGGCTCGTCGTTCTCGACAATCGTCTATGCCCACGCGGGCTGGAACGGCGTTTGCCTTGTTGGCGCTGGCATCAGCGCCCTGACGCTTGTCTTCTGGGCTCTGACCTTGCGGGCAACGCCCGCCGCCGCCACGCAGCGGGCTGCCCATGACGAAAGTCTTGACGCCCCAGGGACTGCCAATGGGCCGAGCTGAATCCGAGCGGTGATCGGGCCGGCGGCCCGCTGGCGATCGCCCGTTACCCCGGCAGGATGTTCTTGTAGGTTCTGCCGCCCTTCATGACGACGGACAATGTCTCGCCGGGCCTCTCCATCAAGGCGAGGTCTTCGAGCGGATTGCCGTCGACGACGAGGATATCGGCGAAGGCGTCCTTCTCGATGACGCCGACCTTGCCCGGATAGGGGTTGCGAGGGCCCGACAAGGCGAGCAGTTCGGCATTGACGGAGGTCGCCGCGCGCAGGACCTCGGCATTCGTGTACCACCGGCTCAGATGCGTGAGCATGAAGTTCTGGCGCGACGTCAGTTCCGCGGAGAAAAGCAGGTCCGAGCCCCAGGCTGCCTTGATGCCGAACCTGCGGATGAAGTCGTAAATTCTCGGGGTTCCCGCGAAGAGCTGCTGAACTCTTTCATAGCTTGGCCCAGTCAGCGGGCCGGAATCATCCAGGGTCAGGAAGGGCTGCGTCGAGAGCCAGACGCCTTTCTCGGCCAGGAGCTCCGCGGTTTTTTCGTCCATCAGATGGGCATGCTCGATGCATGCGGCACCGGCTGCGACCGCCCGCTGGATCGTATGAGGGGCATAGGCGTGGACGGCTACATAGGTGTTCCAGTCGCGCGCGACGTTGACGGCCGTACGCAGATCGTCCTCGTCGAAGGTCGTCATATCGAGCGGACTGCGCGGCGACGAGACGCCGCCACCGCCCACGATCTTGATCTGCGACGCGCCCTGCAACAGCTGCTCGCGCACCCGCATTTTCACCTCGCCGGCGCTGTCGGCGATCATCGCGCCGCCTAGGCGCTCGATCACGCTGAGTTCGGCGGGGTTGCGCGGAATGTCCGAAAGCATGCGCAAATCGGCATGCCCGCCCGACGTGGTGATCATCGCGCCCGAGGGATAGATACGCGGGCCGGGAACGACCCCGGCGTCTATCGCTTGCTTGAAGGTGAAGACGGGACCGCCGAGATCGCGAATGCTGGTGAAGCCGCGCAGCAGCGTGCGCTCCGCCTCCGCCGTGGACGCCGCAAAGATGAAGCCGGGATCGCCCCCCACCAGGACGGCGGCGGGGACCGCCGCGAACAGGCTGTGCCAATGCGCGTCGATCAGGCCGGGCATCAGCACCCGGTCGCCGCAGTCGAGAATGGCCGCATCGGATGGCGGCGGGTTGTTGGCGCCGTCGATCGCGGCGATCCTGTCGCCCTCGACCAGCACCTGCATGTTGGGTTTCAATATTTCCGAAGAGCCGTCGAACAGGCGGACCTGTCGGAACATGGTCTTGGGAGGCGGTTCCTTCGGCTGGGCATATAAGGGGGCGGGAACGGCTGCGGCGACCACGCCTGCCCCCGCGCCTGCCAGGAAATCCCGGCGGGTGACGGCTTCCAGCCGGCTGGAGGCCCTTTCGAGTAACGGGCTGGCGCACGCGCAGCCCGCGCCATGAACGAGGTGCTGATACTTGCTTCCCAGTCGGATCACGCTGCCTCCGGATTATCGGCCGGCCCCCGACTGCAGAATGGTCGGGATCACGAGCTGCCGCAAGGTGCGGGCTCAAAAAAGCCAGTCGGGGCGCCAAGCAATCCGTTCGAGGTCAGGCTGCGCTGGCGTTCCGGGCAATTGACCAGGTCGCGGCCGCTGTCTCTCACCTCCTGCCGGCCAATCTCCCCCTCAAAGCGGGAGGTTGGCTGTCATGCAACGGTGTGGCTAGTCGTCAAGGTCGCAGAAGAGCGCCGCCGCCAAAACTGCCAATCTCCCCTGAGAGGCGCTTGAGGGAAAGACTATTGTTTGGCGCACCATGTTCCGGGGCGGCGGCGCGTCTGCCTTACCAGCCGCGAACCCGTACGCGCTCGCGATGACAACGGGTGCGCACGCGGCCTCGGTGCCAATAGCGCCTGCAGACGCGCCGCCATCTCCACCGCCCACGCGGCCGATGACGAGGCCGATGATGCGGCCGATGCCCATGTCCGCCCCATGGCTCGCCGCGCCAGTGCTCGTGCCGGTATTGTACAGGGGATGCCTCATGCGATTCCTGTTCGGGGAATTCCTCGGCGGGACCGTTCAACTCGTCCAAAATACCTTCGCCTGCGTTTGGAACGCCGGCCGACGCGCTGGTAGGACGTGCAAGAGCCGTTAGGGCGGCTGCTCCGGCGACGCCCACCACTCCAGTCAGAAACGATCGCCTATCCATCGAAATACTCCCGGTTGTCTTAGACCGGCGGATCAACTCGCGATCCGCGAGGGATGTTCCGGGCGCCGGGCCGCTCGAGCGAACAAACCGCATTGCTGCTTCGAAAAAAATGTGATGGACTGCGATGAGAAAAGCTTTCCCCAAATCACCGAACCACTCGCATCGCCGCTTTCAGCGAGATCCCGGGAGACCGGTGTAGCTTCATCTCGATGTCTCGCAGGCCGAGATCAGGCGCCGGCCGGCGGCATGCAAAGCCCTGCCGCGCCGCCCCCTGGACGCTATGCCAAGCTCTACCACGATCATGTCAGCGGCGCGGATACAGTGCCGACTTCGACTTCCTAGGGCAGCCGGGGCGATCGGCGCGGCGGCATACGGGTTCCCGTTATCACGCGATCTGATGGCACCATTTTGCGCAAAATCAATCCGGTCGTATTGCATATCAATCCGACAAAAATTACGTACAGGCCCTCCGGGCGTCGATGCGTCGACCAACGCGAAGGGAACTCGTCTTGCCAATATTGTTTTCAGCATTTCAGTGCGGTCCGCTGGAGTTCAACAACCGGATCGTGGTCTCGCCCATGTGCCAATACTCGGCCGTCGATGGTTGCGCGACCGACTGGCATCTTCAGCATCTCATGAACCTGGCGATGTCCGGCGCCGGCCTCATCTCCATCGAGGCCACCGCGGTGGAGCCTGAGGGCCGCATCACCCCCGGCGATCTCGCCTTGTGCTCGGACGCCAACGAGGAGGCTCTAGGGCGCGTCTTGAGGGCCGCGCGCGCGGTGGCGCCCGCCGGAACGAAATTCGCGATCCAGCTCAGCCATGCCGGCCGGAAGGCTTCGTCGCAGCGGCCTTGGGAGGGTGGCGGCCCGCTCGGTAGCGAGGAAGGTGCCTGGACCACGGTCGCACCGTCGGCGCTTGCCTTCGCCGACGGCTGGCACAGGCCGGAAGCCCTCGACGAAGCGGGGCTCGACCGGGTGCGCGACGCCTTCGTCGATTCGGCCCGGCGCGCCGCGCGGCTGGGCATCGAGGTCATCGACATCCACCTGGCGCATGGCTACCTTCTTCACCAGTTCCACTCGCCGCTTTCGAATCGCCGCACCGACCGATGGGGCGGCGACGCGGAGAAGCGGCGCGCCTATCCCTTATCCGTGGCGCGTGCGATGCGCGCCGCCCTGCCCGCCAATGTACTTCTTTCGGCACGCATCACCGGGTCCGACTGGACCGCGGATGGCCTCGATACCGACGAGGCGGTGGCCATGGCGAAGGCACTGAAAGCCGAAGGCGTGGGCATGGTCTGCGTCACCTCCGGCGGCGTCGTCGCCAACGCACAGATCAAGGCCGGCCCGGGCTACCAGGTGCCCTTCGCCGAAACTGTGCGGCGCGAAGCCGACATCGCTACCCAGGCGGTCGGCCTGATCTCGGGCATCGACCAGGCGGAGACCATCGTCAGCGACGGCAAGGCGGATTTCGTGGCGCTTGCGCGTGCCTTCCTCGACGACCCGCGCTGGCCCTGGCAGGCGGCACGCCGGCTGGGCGCCGGCATAGAGGCGCCCGTCCAATACCGCCGCGCCGTCCCGCCGGCATGGCCGGGGCGGGCCGCATAATACAGGCGGCAAATAGGGATCGCCCGTTCGCGCGGGCCCCTCATCCGCCTGCCGGCACCTTCTTTCCGCATGCGGGGAGAAGATCGATGTCGTCTCGCGTTTCGCCATTTGCCAACGTTACTGGTTGGCGAAATCGAAGCGGACGGCGTCTCGCTCCCCGCGGAATGCGCCTACCACATTCTGGAAAATGTCTTCCTCATCGGTTGGCAGGCCCCTTTTCCGACTCGGCATCGCCGAGCCCGACAGGAGGAGGCCTGTCATGGGCGCAATGTTCGGCAAGGATGACCGCCGAGCAACCGTGCAGGATGGTGCCGAGCAACTCGCGACCGCTCCGGTGCGGATCTCCCACCGGCGCGCGCAGCGGGCTTCGGCGCGCCCGACAAGATAGGCCAGCAAGCCAAAGAATGCGGAGAGCTGCGCCGGCAGCCAATGGCATCGAAGGATAAGCCATCGGGACATGTCGAAGGCGCGCGCTGCCTCGATCTGCCCATTCGGGGCGGCGAGCAGGCCGGCCCGCAGCCGTTCGCCCTCATAGGCGGCCACGGCGATGGTGAGAACGGGGATTTCGGGCCATTTGCTACCGGAGCAGGACAGGAGTGGCCCGGCGCGAGCCGGCTCTTAGGGCCTTGTCGAGTCTTCTTCCCCTGCAAAAAAACGATCCGATCGTATTGCATATCGATCCATCCAGGTTGTAACTAGCCCCGTGTCGCAGTCCGGGTCCGAAGTCGGAAGGGTGCCTTGACTTTCCTCTTTCCTTTTCGAGCCGGTCCCTTCTGCGATCCGCGGCTCAGCTTGCCCAGCCCTGTGGCGCCAGATGCTCGCGCGACAGACAAGGGGCCCATCCGGCAGGTTCCCGGTCATTGAAGAAATAGAGAATAGGCAGGATTCTGATGGGTACGTTTGCGAACAGAACGCCATCGATAGAGGTGCACGGTGTCGATGAGTCCGTGGAGATCGCTGTCGACCGATGGGGGATTCCGCATATTCGCGCGCGGAATCTGCACGATCTGTTCTTCGCACAGGGCTATGCGGCCGCGCGGGACCGACTGTGGCAGATCGATCTCTGGCGCAAGCGGGGCCTGGGCTTGCTCGCCGCCGATTTCGGGCCCGGCTACCTCGCCCAGGACCATGCCTCGCGGCTTTTCCTCTATCGCGGCGACATGGCGGCCGAATGGGCTGCTTACGGCGAGGACTCGGAGGCCATCTGCAGCGCCTTCGCGGCAGGAATCAACGCCTATGTCGGCAGGATCGAGCAGGGCGAGGAAAGCCTGCCCCCGGAATTCAGTCTGCTCGAGACACGTCCGTCGCGATGGAAAGCGGAGGACGTGGTGCGTATCCGCAGCCATTGCCTGACGCGCAACGCGATCTCCGAGATCGTGCGCGCCAACGTGCTTGCGCGCGCCGGCGCCAAGGCGGACGCGTTGCGCAAGCAGCTCGAGCCCGACGCCGCGCCCTTCGCCGATCCGGCCGTCCCCCTTTCCGAGATCCCGCTTGCGGCCATCGATGTCTTCAAGCTCGCCACAGCTTCCGTGAGCTTCTCCCGCGAGCGGCTGGCGGCGACGCTGGCCGAGGCAGGGCGCTGGAACCGCGTCAACACGCTGGGCGACGTGGTGATGGAAAGCGAGACCCAAGGTTCCAACAACTGGGCGATCGCGCCGGAACGCACGGCGACCGGCCGGCCGATCATGGCGAGCGATCCGCATCGCACGCATGCCGTTCCGGCGTTGCGCTACCTGGTGCATCTCACCATGCCCGGCTTCGATGCGATCGGCGCGGGCGAGCCCTGCGTGCCGGGCATCACGATCGGTCACAACGAGCGGATCGCCTTCTCGGTGACGATTTCGGGCGCCGATCAGGAAGACGTCTATTTCTATGAGACTCGGCCCGAGGATAGGCGCTCCTATCGCTACGCCGACGGCTGGGAAGACATGACGGTCGTCGACGAGACGTTCGAGGTGAAGGGCCACCCCCCGCAGGTCCTGCCGCTCTGTTTCACGCGCCATGGCCCGGTTCTGTTCGAGGACCCCGAGAACAATCGCGCCTATGCCATGCGCACGGTGTGGACCGAGCCAGGTTCGGCGCCCTACATGTCCAGCCTGAAGGTGATGCGGGCGCAATCCTACGAGGAATATCGCCAGGCGCTTCGGGATTGGGGTACGCCCTCGATGAACCACCTTTACGCCGATGTCGACGGAAACATCGCCTGGCAGGCCATCGGCAAGGCACCGATCCGTCGGAACTGGAACGGGCTGCTCCCGGTCCCGGGAGACGGGCGGTACGAGTGGGACGGGTTCATCGCTTCCGAGGATATGCCGAGCTCGACGAACCCGGAGCGCGGCTTCCTGGCCACCGCCAACGAGATGAATATCCCGGAGGAATGGAACGCCACCAATCCGGCCATCGGCTACGAATGGATCGATGCCAGCCGCGCCCAGCGCATCCATCGCGTGCTCGACGGACAGCCAGCTCACGCCTTGGCTGATTCCTGCCGTCTTCAGAACGACCTCTATACGGTTGCCGGCGAGCGGGCGAAGGCGGTGCTGAAGCGCATGTCATTTGCCTGCGAAACCGCGTCGCGGGCAGCGGATCTCATCCTCGGCTGGGATTGTGTCGCGGGGCCCCGATCCTCGGCCGCCGCTCTCTTCGAGATCTGGGTCACGGCCCATCTGAAGCCGGCGCTCTACACCGCGTTCGCCCAGGACGAGAAGATACGCCCCCTGCTACAGCCCGGCGACATACAATCGGTGCTTGCCGTGCTCGAACGTCCTCAGGAATGGTTCGGCGGCGACGCCACCGAGACCTCCAGGCAAATCGCGGAATCGACGCTCGACGCCGCTTGGCGCGATTGCCAAAGCCGGCTCGGAGACGATCACACGCAATGGCAGTGGGGCAAGGTCCATCGCCTGAGACTGGATCATGCCGTAGCCGCTGCCTTTCCCGAGATGTCGGCCGAATTCGATATCGAGCCGATCGAAGTGGGCGGTACCGGTTCCACGCCGATGTACGGATCCTATCGTCCCAGCGACTTCGTCAACATCACCGGCCCCTCCGTTCGCCTCGTCATGGATGTCGGCGGGTGGGACAACAGCCTTTTCGTCAACCTCCCCGGCCAGTCCGGCAATCCGGCGTCTCCGCACTATCGCGACCTGACCGAGGCGTGGCTCAACGGCGAATACATGCAGCTGGCCTATTCTGCGTCCGCCGTCGACGCCGTCACCGCGTCGCGCATGCTGCTCGTCCGGGGGAAATAGAGCGCCTGCGGCGGCGTGCTCTCCCCGGTTGGACCGGTCCATTCTGGCTCGTTGGGTGGGTTGCCCACACGGAACGGACCCTCGGGCCGACGCCGAGCGAAGCGATGGCGCCGGGATCCCGTCCACGAGCTACCCGTGGGCTGGATCCGTTCCGCTGCGCGTGTCCAATCCACCCATGCGGGCAGAACGAAGCCGACAAGCCGTCAGACCGACAGGGCGCGCGCGGCTTCGATGGCGAGCGGCGCGAAGCGGCGGCGGAAATCCTGCTCGCTCCACTCGCTGAGCGAACCTGCAACATGGACCGCCCCTGCAGGCGTTCCGCCGTTGCGGGTGACCGCGGCGCCGACCACGACCTCGCCGATCATGGTTTCCTCGACCGCGCAGGCATAGCCGTCGTCACGCGCCTCGAGGACTTTCTTCATGATCGCGTCGGGGTCGGTGAGCGTCCGCGACGTGCGAGGCTCGCGATCGGATCGCATGATGATATCGCGCGCCACCTTCTCGTCCAGGCGGCTCAAGCAGGAGCGCCCCCCGGCCGACAGAAATGTCGGGATGCGGCGCCCGGCAAGCGTTGCGAAGAAGGTCTCGCGCTTGCTTTGAAGGCGCAGCGCGTAAACAATGCTGGTCCGGTCGAAAAGGCTGAGATCGACCCGCTCTCCGGTCGCCTCTCTCAGGGACAGAAGCACCGGCGTGGCGCGCTCGACGAGCGGATTCGTACGCAAATAGTCGAAAGAGCGATCGAGCAGCCTCTTGCCAGGCAACAGCCCGGCGTCGTTGGCAGCCTTTTCCAGGTAGCCCAGCGTAAGCAAGGTCTGGGCGATCCGCTGGGCGGCGCTCTTATCGATCCCCGCAGCCTGGGCTATGTCGCGCAGCGACAAGGGATAAGGGTGGTCGCCGAAAACTTCGAGCACCTGGAGCGCGCGCGCCACCGAGCGCAGGAACAACCGCTCGTCGACCTCTGCCTTTTCCTCGTCCATTCTCTTTCCCTTCCGCTCGGTTGGATCGGACCATCAGTCGTTGACGCCGCTTTCTTGACGTCTTATGCTATTATTCAAAACGATCGTATTGGCAACCAATACGAAAACCAATACGTAAGAACAGAGTTCACATCAAATCCTCCGCAGAGAGCTGGTCGTACGAAGGTGAACGCATGACGATGCAACATGTATTCGCACGGCGGGAGTTCACCCGCCAACCGGGCTGTGCCGCTGTCCCCGGGAGCTGTTGCCCGGAGGGCCTGCGGCGATGAGTTCGGCTTTGCGCGCCACCCTCTCCCGGGTTGTGAAGGCAGTCGCGGTCATCCTCGCGATCGTTGTCCTGAACTTCCTGCTCATCCGCATGGCGCCGGGCGATCCCGCCGCCGTCATGGCGGGCGAGGCCGGCGCCGCCGACCAGGTTTTCATGGACCAGCTGCGCGAGCAGTTCGGATTGGATCGGCCGATCCACGAACAGGCGCTGATCTATCTGTCGAACATCGTCCAAGGGGATCTCGGCTTCTCCTACCGTCAGAACACGCCGGTGGTCGACCTCATCGCCGAACGGCTGCCCGCGACCCTGCTGCTTACCGTCTCGGCGTTCGTCTTCGCTCTTCTCGCGGGCATTGCCCTGGGCGCCATGTCGGCGATGCGGGTCGGCCATCCCCTCGACTTCGTCATCTCCATCGTGTCGCTGGTCTTCTACGCCACGCCGCTGTTCTGGATCGGCCTGATGTCGATCCTGCTGTTCTCGGTCTATCTCGGCTGGCTGCCGGCGGTCGGCATGGAGTCGATCGGCGCCGGCTATACCGGCTGGGCACGCGCGGCCGACATCGCCTGGCATCTCGTGCTCCCTGCAACGACGCTCGGTCTTTTCTATATGGCCGTCTACACGCGCATGACGCGAGCCTCCATGCTCGAAGTGCGGAACATGGATTTCGTCCGCACGGCCAAGGCGAAGGGCCTCAAGGCCGGCGTGATCGTGCGCCGCCACATCCTTCGCAACGCCATCCTGCCGATCATCACGCTCGCCGGCATCCAGGCCGGCCAGCTCGTCGGCGGCGCGATCCTTACCGAAACCGTCTTCGGCTGGCCCGGCATCGGCCGCCTCGCCTTCGACGCGCTGCTGCAGCGCGACTACCCCGTCCTGCTCGGCGTCTTTCTCATCACCTCCATCATGGTGGTGGTCTTCAACATCGTCACCGATCTCGTCTATCGCGTCGTTGATCCACGGATAAGGGCATCGGCATGAGCGCGACCGTCCGACGTTTCTTTGGTAATCCCAAGGCCTGGTTCGGCCTGGCCATCCTGGCGATCGTCATCCTCGCGGCGTTGTTCGCGCCGCTCCTCTTCCCCCGCGACCCCTGGCAGATGGCGACCCGTCCCTTCCTGCCGCCGTTCCAGAATGTCAAATTCTGGCTCGGCACCGACATGCTGGGCCGCGACATCCTCACGGGGCTGGTCTACGGCGCGCAGGTCTCGCTGATCGTCGGCCTCGTCTCGACACTGGTGGCCGTCGGCGTCGGCATCCTCTTCGGCGCGCTCGCCGGCTACTATGGCGGTGTCATCGACGATGTGCTGATGCGCATCACGGAGTTCTTCCAGACCATCCCGACCTTCGTCTTCGCCCTCGTGCTGGTTGCGATCCTCAGCCCGTCCGTCGCGTCGATCATCCTGGCGATAGGCATCGTCAGCTGGCCGCCGGTCGCCCGGCTCGTGAGGGGCGAGTTCGCCAGCCTCCGGAGCCGCGAATATGTGAAGGCCGCCATGGTCCTGGGGCAGTCCGACAGGCAGATCATCCTTACCCAGATCCTGCCGAACACCATGTCACCGGTCATCGCCATGTCTTCGCTGATGGTCGCGTCGGCGATCCTGACCGAAGCAGCCATCAGCTTCCTGGGCCTCGGCGACCCGAACATGATGAGCTGGGGCTACATGATCGGCGCCTCACGTACCGTGATCCGTCAAGCCTGGTGGATGAGCTTCTTTCCCGGGATCGTGATCTTGCTGGTGGTGCTCGCCCTGAACCTCGTGGGCGATGCGCTGAACGACGTTCTGAACCCCCACCTTTCGCAAAAGGGCCGGCAATGAACGGGCCGCTTCTGAGCATCGAGAACCTGACCGTCGCCCTGCCCTCGGCGGGAGAGCGAAGCCATGCCGTCTCCGGCGTGAACCTTTCGCTGGAAGCCGGCGAGATCCTGTGCATCGTCGGCGAGTCGGGTTCCGGAAAGTCGATCACCGCCTCGGCCGTGATGGGCCTGCTGCCGAGCGACCTGCTCAAAGTCGAATCGGGATCGATCCGCTATGCCGGCCGCGACCTTCTGCGTGTCGGTGAAAGCGAGATGCGCCGCCTGCGCGGCGCCAAGATCGGCATGATCTTCCAGGAGCCGATGACCTCACTCAATCCGGTCATGAAGATCGGACGGCAGATCGAGGAAGTGCTGGAGGCGCACGACGTTCCAAAGGCGCAACGGTCGGCGCGCGCCCTTGCGTTGCTCGACGCCGTGGGTCTCCCCGATCCGGCAGCCATCGCCGAGCGCTATCCGTTCCGTCTCTCCGGAGGCCAGCGCCAGCGTGTGATGATCGCGATGGCGATTGCGCTCGAGCCCGACATCTTGATCGCCGACGAGCCGACCACCGCGCTCGACGTCACCACCCAGGCGCAGATCCTCAAGCTCATCCGCGACCTGCAGCGCGAACGCGGCATGGGCGTGCTGTTCATCACTCATGATTTCGGCGTGGTTGCCGACATCGCCGATCGCGTCGCTGTCATGCAGAAGGGCAAGCTGGTCGAGCTCGGCAAGGTCGACGAAATCCTGGTCAAGCCGACGCACCCCTACACGCGCTCATTGATCGAGGCCGTCCCGCGTTTCCGCAGCGAGGCGGACGAAGCTCCGGACGCCAGCCAGGAAGTCCTGGCCGTGAAGGGCCTCACCAAGGTCTATCATACCGGCGGAGGCTTCTTCGGCGCAGCCCGCGAATTGAAGGCCGTCGACGACGTTTCATTCTCCATCTCGCGCGGCGAAACTCTCGGGTTGGTCGGCGAAAGCGGTTCGGGAAAATCCACCATCGGCCAGTGCATCATGCGATTGCACAGCATCGATGGCGGCACCGTTCTCTTCAACGGCATCAATATCGCCGAAGCGAGGAGCGCCACGCTCCACGCCTACCGTGCCAAGGCGCAGATGATCTTCCAGGACCCGTTTGCATCGCTCAATCCACGCCACAAGGTCGGCCGCTCGATCATGGCCGGGCCGCTCGCGCATGGGGTCGACAAGGCGACGGCGACGAGACGCATGGAACGGCTGCTGGAACGCGTCGGGCTGAACGCGTCGGCCGCCGGCCGTTATCCGCACGAATTTTCCGGCGGTCAGCGTCAGCGCATCGGGATCGCGCGTGCCCTCGCCGTCGAGCCGGACCTGCTTGTCGCGGACGAGGCGGTGTCGGCGCTCGACGTTTCCGTCCAGGCCCAGGTCCTCGACCTGCTGCGCGAGATTCGCGACGAGTTCCGCCTGGCCATGTTGTTCATCACCCACGACCTGCGTGTCGCCTCGCAGATCTGCGACCGCGTCATCGTTCTGCACAAGGGCCGCATCGTCGAGGAGGGCGAAGTGACCAGCGTCTTCCAGTCGCCCCGCGATCCCTACACGCAAAGGCTGCTGGCCGCCGTGCCCGGCAAGAACTGGCACCGGGCCATCGAACAATCCGAGCCGGCGTGACGGCGACCAAGAAAATGCTGAGGAGAAAGACATGAACGATATGACGATCAACAGGCGTACGATGCTGATGGCGGCGTCGGGCTCGCTGCTTGCCGGCTTGATGCCGCAATTCGCGCTGGCGCAGGCGAGTGACCCCGCCCGCATGAGCATCATCGCCTTTCCCGAACCGCCGACGCTGTTCATCGGCCTCGACCAGAACGGCTCCACCCAGACCGTCGCGGGCAAGATGTATGAGAGCCTGCTGACCTTCGATTTCGACTTCACCCCGCGGCCGAGCCTGGCCGAATCCTGGGAGATCTCGGACGATAAGCTGACCTATACGTTCAAGCTGGTGAAGAACGCCAAGTGGCATGACGGCAAGCCCTTCACCGCCGACGACGTCGTCTTCACCACCAAGGAGTTCCTGACGGAGGTCCATCCGCGTGCGCGCGCGATCTTCGCCAATTGCGAGACGATAGAGGCAGTCGACGAGCACACCGTCCGCTTCGTCCTCAAGAAGCCGTTCGCGCCCTTCCTGATGGGCTTCGAAATGTCGACGGCGCCGATGATCCCGGCGCATCTCTACCGAGGGACCGACTTCCGGGCCAATCCGAACAACAACAATCCGATCGGCACCGGCCCCTTCAAGCTGGCCGAGTGGAAGCGCGGGTCCTTCATCCGCCTCGTCAAGAATCCCGACTATCACGGCGAGGGCGAGCCGCATCTGGAAGAGATCATCTTCCCGATCCTGCCCGACGCCAGCGCCCGCGCGGTCGCGATCGAGCAGGGCCAGGTCCAGCAGGCGCAGTTCTTCGACGTCGAGATGTTCGACGTGCAGCGGCTCGCCGAGCTACCGAACGTCCAGCTGATCACCAAGGGCTACGAGTTCTACGCGCCGCTCGCGCGCATCGAATTCAACACGCGGGTCGCGCCTTTCAACGACAAGCGGTTCCGCCAGGCAATCTGCTATGCGCTCGACAAGCAGATGTTCGCGGACACCATCTTCTTCGGTCTCGGCAAGCCGGCAGTCAGCCCGTTCAGCTATCGTACGCGCTTCTATGACGACAAGGTCAAGACCTACGAATACGACATCGAGAAGGCCCAGGCGCTGCTCGACGAGATGGGCCTGAAGCCGGACGCGAACGGCGTGCGCACCCGGGTAACCTTCCTGCGCCTGCCCTGGGGCGAGACCTGGTCGCGCTTCGCCGAGATGGTCAAGCAGTCCCTTGCCCTCGTTGGCATCGAAGTCGAGATCGAGGCCGCGGACCCCGCCTCCTGGACGTCGCGCTACGCCAATTGGGATTTCCAGATGACGTCGAACTATCCCTATCAGTTCGGCGATCCGGCGCTCGGCGTCTCCCGCTTCTTTGTGTCCAGCAACATCCGCAAGGGCGTCGCCTATTCGAATTGCACGGGCTACTCCAATCCGGACGTCGACGCGCTGTTCGACAAGGGTGCTTCCGCCACTTCCGACGAAGAGCGGCAGGCCGCCTATTCCGAGGTGCAGAAGATCCTGACCGAGGACGTGCCGATGGCCTGGCTGGTCGAGGTCGAGCTGCCGACTCTCCTCGACAAGAAATATGAGGACGTCGTGGTTTCGGCGATAGGCGTCAACGAGAGCTATCGCAAGGCCAGGAAAGCGTCCTGACAAAACATCGGGCGGCGGCTGCGGGAGACCGGAGCCGCCCTTTTTCATTCTGGGGAGTATAGACGATGAAGTGGCCGAACAATGCGCGCTGCGCGGTGATGGTGACTGCCGATTTCGACGCGGAGACCTTGTGGCTCTCGCGCGATCCGGCCAACGCCAAGAGGCCGGGCGTGCTGTCTCAGGGAATCTATGGCGGCGTTCGCGGGGTCCCCGAGCTCCTCAAGGTCTTCCGCAGCTATAACCTGCCGGCGACCTTCTACATCCCGGGATGGACCGCGGAGAAATATGCCGACCGGGTCGAGGCGATCCTCGCTGACGGACATGAGATCGGCCACCATGGCTATCTTCACGAATGGACCGATCCCGACAAGCCGGATGAGGAACGCGCCACCTTCGAAAAAGGACTGGCGGCGCTCGACCGCGTGGCGGGAATACGCCCGACCGGCTATCGCTCCCCTGCCGGCGAGACCAGCCCCAGCCTGATCGGTCTGTTGAAGGAATACGGCTTCCTCTACGATTCGTCGCTGATGACCGACGTGTTCCCCTACCGGCACGTGATGCCGGACGGGACGCCGGGGCCGGTCGAACTGCCCTGGCACTGGTCGACCGACGATGCTCCCTTCATGATGTTCGCCGTCCAGACGCCGCGCCCGCTCTTCACCAACGACCACATCTTCCAGGTCTGGCGCGACGAATTCGATGCGATCTACGAATTGGGCGGGCTCTTCAACCTCGTCATGCACCCCCAATTCTCCGGCAGGCCTTCGCGCACCATGCTCCTGCGGCGCATGATCGAGCACATGCTCAGCAAGCCCGACGTGTGGATCGCCAGGGGACGTGATGTCGCTGCCGCCTGGGCTGCCGAGAACGAGTAGCCCGCAGTGAGCGTCTTTTCCGGCAAAACCGTCGTCGTGACCGGGGCTTCTTCCGGCCTCGGTTTCGCGACGGCCCAACTTCTGGCGGAGCGCGGCGCCGCGCTCGAACTTCTGGACATCTCGGCCGACCGCCTCGAAGCGGCGCGCGACGACCTGCGCAAGCGCGGCGCACAGGTGGAGACTCATCGCGTCGACATCACCGACAGCGCTGCGGTCGCCACGGCTTTCGGCGCGATTGCCCGTTGCGACGCATTGGTCAACAGCGCCGGGATAGAAGGCCCGGCCGGCCCGCTCGAGACATGCGATCTGGACGCCGTCGACCGCGTTCTCGCGGTCAATGTCCGCGGCGGCCTTGCCTGCGCGCAGCAGGCCATCCGCCGCATGAAGGCCGCCGGCGCGGGAGGCGCCATCGTCAATGTCGCCTCGACCGCAGGACTGCTCGGCTCGCGCCGCCTCGGAGCCTATGCCCTTTCCAAGGCGGCAGTGATCTCGATGACGCGCTCCCTGGCGCTCAGCCTCGCGGGAGACAAGATCCGCGTCAATGCGGTCTGTCCAGGCTCGATCGACAGCGAGATGTTCGACCGCACGCTGGCGTCGGCCGATCCGGAGTCCGAGCGCCGCGCCATGATCGCGCTCCACCCGCTCGGCCGGCTGGGCAAGCCGGTGGAAGTGGCGGAAGCGATCGCCTTCCTGGCTTCGCCTGCCGCCGCCTACATCACCGGTGTGAGCTTGCCCGTCGACGGAGGGCGCCTCGCATGAAGCCTCGCGTTGCAATCGTCACGGGCGCGGCGGCAGGCATCGGGGCGGCGATCGCGACGCGCTTTCTCGCCGACGGCTATGCGGTGCTGGCCGTCGATCGCGCCTCCCGGCCCGAAGGTTTTCCTGTCGAGCCGGGGCGCAGCGCCTTTCTGCAGGCCGATCTCGCCGACAAGTCGGCTGCCGCCGAGATTGCCGCTGCCGCCAGTGGGCTCGGCACCGTCTATGCGTTGGTGAACAACGCCGGCATAGGCGGCTCACGGCCGGTCGCGCTGACCGACGACGAGAGCTGGGAAAGGATCCTGGACGTCAATCTGGGCGCGGCGTTCCGGCTTTCCCGCGCCGTCCTTCCCGGAATGATCGAGCGCGGCAAGGGCAGCATCGTCCATATCGCGTCGATCTTCGGGGAGGTCGGCTATCGCGGGACCGCGGCCTATGCCGCGTCCAAGGCCGCCCTCTCCGGGCTCACGCGGCAGATGACGGCCGACTACGGCCCAGCCGGCATCCGCGTGAATGCCGTTGCGCCGGGGCTCATCGAAACCGCCATGACGGCGAAGCTTCTCCAGGACCCGACCTATCGCGACCTCATGCTCAACGGCACGCCCGTGGGCCGCACCGGAAAGCCGGAGGAAGTGGCGAGCGTCGTCGCATTCCTCTGCTCCGACGACGCTTCTTTCGTCAACGGAGAGATCATCGCCGTCGATGGCGGCTGGCGAGCGACCCGCATGAAGGTTTCGGGCTAATGCTGGTCCGCGGCATGTCGTTCACTGCTGCACACTCAAGTTAGCCTGCGAATGCTCTGAAGGCGGCCGCCGCGAGGATGCCGGTCACGATTGCCGCAATCAGCGGAAGCCGCCAGGCGGCAAGCACGACGAGGGCGGCCGCCGCCGCTTCCGGCCAGCCGGTCGCAAGGACGGTCGGTGTGATGATCGCCCCGAGCACAGCGACGGGCATGGCTTCGAACGCCGCCTTCAAACGGCCGCGCCGCGCAAAGCCTTCGGGGACGAAGAACCCGGCCAGACGCGTCGCGAAGGTAGCGGCAGCCATCGCGAGGATGGTGGCGAGCACATCCGGATTCACGGACGATCCTTCCCATTGTCGGGATCGCCGTGGCCTGGATCCGCGGCGATTGCCGCGGCGACGACGCCGGCCAGCGCGCCGACGGCGATCGACATTGGCCCGGGAGAGATCAGATGGACCAGGATCGCCGCGGCCGCGCTCGCCAGGAGCGTGACGGCGAAGCCCGGTCGCTCGCGGAAGCCCATGATGAGACCGATGAAGATCGCGATGAAGGCGAAGTCGAAGCCCCAGGCCCTGGGATCGCTGATCAGCCGGCCGGCGAGACCTCCGATCATCGTCGAGATCACCCAGTTGGCATAGAAGAAAGCGACAAGCCCGGCATAGAAGGCCGGCGTCAGTCTTTGCCGCGCGGCGCGCGCCTCGGCGAAGGCCCAAATCTCGTCCGCGAGGAAAAGCATGGCGGCCGCTCGCAGCCAACGCGGAAAGGCCGCCATGTGTCTCAGCACCGATGCGCTCATGAAGACGTGCCGAAGGTTCACCACCAGCGTGCCGGCGCCGATCGCCAGCCAGGCGGGCGGCGCCTGCCACGCGTCCAGCGCGATGAACTGGGCACTGCCGGCGAAGACCAGCGCGGACATCAGTCCGGTCTCCGGCACGCTCAAACCCTTGTCGGCAGAGAGCGCGCCCAGGAGGATCGCAAACGGCGCGGCCGCGGCGATGGCGGGAAGGCTCACGACCACGCCCTTGCGGAATTCCGCCCACGCCGGGGGCGAAACGGAGATCGATTCTTGGCCGGCTTTGTTCGGGGCGCAGTCCATCTCGGCACGTCGTTCGAAGTGGTGTCTCACGACCTTCATTATGCGACTTGCCGGACTGCCGCTTGGACAAAAGTGACGCTTTTCGACTTGTACGACTGACCCTGGATGTTGATACATCCAGGATGCCTCACTCGCCGGCGCGGCCCCATCCCGGGCCGCTTGGCTTTCGCGCCAACGGGCGCGGCGCGCAGTCGCGCGCTCCAGCGGTCAATATAATTGACCGCTGCTATCTGCCCCGATGGCGGCGCGGAAAACTCCTGGCGAGACGCCGACGCGCGCCTTGAAGGCGCGATTGAGATGGCTCTGATCGTAGAAGCCGCAGGCGACCGCAACATCCGCCGGCGGGCCGCCTTCGGCGAGCATCCGACGGGCCGCACGGATACGCCGGTCGGTCAGCCAGGCATGAGGCGTTAGGCCGGTCTCGCGGCGCATGGCACGGATCAGCCGGGTGCGCGGTATCCCGGCGACCTCGGAGAGGGTTGCAAGGTCGACCGTCTCGAAAAAGCAAGCGTCGAGATAGTCGATCGCCCGTGCAACCGGCCCTCTTTCCCCAAGCAGATGCCGCTCCATCTGAACAGGGCTCGCCGTGCCGCCGTGCCGGGCAAGGAGGCGCACGAAGAACCCGAGCAGCTTCTCGTCGAGCTCGAGCGCATCGCCACCGGCCTCGGCAAGACGGTGGACAGCGGCGAGCCTATCGGCCAGTTCGGCGTCCGCGACGATCGGCCGGGCGAAGTGGGGGGGCCCGGCAGGATCCCGCTCGCACGCGTCAGCCGCCAGCTCAAGCAGCAGCTCCGCGGAGGGATAGCTGATGCGATAGGCGAAACCGTCGCCGGCCGGCTCGCCATCGTGGACAACGCCGGGATCGATGAGAACGAGATGGCCGGGTCGGGCATAATAGCGCGTCCCTCCGATGCTGAATGTCTCGCACCCTGCCACGATCGTTCCGACCACGAAGGAATCATGCGTGTGCGGCGCATAGGCGTGGCTACGGAATCGCGCCGCGAGACATTCGAGCGCGCGCGCTCGTTGAATGCTGAAGAAGCGTGCGGTCTCTTCAACGGCGAGCGGGTTCAAATGAAACGAGTGATCAGGCGACATCGTGGAAGCATCAAAAACTCAGCCGATCGGGATCCTCGCCTGCATACCTGCGGAAGGGGTATGGCAGCATCCTTTCGGGCAGTGTGGCGCCGTAAACATCGGGTGCCAAGGTGTTATGGAAGTGTGAATGGTTTTTGCCGTAATTCGATGCTCAAAACAGGCAGGCGCCGCGATTCCATCCGGCAAGCCGTTTAGGGACTCTGCAGGGCAGGCATGGCGAAAGCGAAGATCAACCCACCTGGACATCCCGTCGACGATAGCAGATACCAGCCCGAGTGCCAGTTCGCGCTCGAACCCTCCGTGACCAAGCTCCTGCAGATGGCAGAGCAGGCAGGGTGGGATCCCCGCCAGGCCGCCTACGCAGTGATGATGCTGGCCGCCCAGGCCGTGACCGAGCCGGGGCTCGCCGGAGCCCAGACCGGTGTTGCCGACAGCTTGTCCTGACTTGGGTGTCCTGCGTTCTTCCGACGCGGCGCTCAACTCGATATCTGTTCGAGGAATGGCATATTGCCGGCCATGAGCCCCGCGTCGACATTCAAGGTCGCGCCGGTGATGCCGCTCGCCGCAGGCGAGGCGAGAAATGCCGCCGCGCGCGCCACTTCCGCAGGCTCCACCAACCGGCCCAAGGGATATAGCCGGCCCACGACGGAAAGGATGTCCGGCTTTTCGGCGATCCGGTGATCCCAGGCGCCCGTGCGGATGGAGCCGGGGACGACCACATTTGCCCTGACGCCGTTCTTTCCCTCCTCAGTCGCGATCGCCCGCATCCAGGCGTTCAGCGCCGCCTTGGCCGCGGAATATGCAGGATTGCCGCAATGGGCGAAGGCATTCACCGAGGAGATGAAGACGAAGGCAGCGCCCGACGCGCGGTTGCGCATGGCTGGAAGCAACGCCTTCGACAGAAGCGCGGCGCTGCGGAAATTGAGGTTCATCTCGCGGTCGAGCGCCTCGGTCGTCACGTCGGCCAGCGTCTCGGCGCGCGTCCAACCCGCATTGGAAATAACCGCTGCCGGAACCCCGCCGGCGACGATCCTCTCGGCCGCGGCGGCGACCGCGGCGTCGTCGAGCAGATCGAAATGGAGGCTCTCGGCGATCCCTTCCGCCGTGAGGTCCATGCCCTCCTGGTCGCAGGCCACGATTTTTGCGCCGCAGGCGGACAGGACCTTCACCAGGGCGCTGCCGACACCGCCCGCCGCGCCGGTGAGCACGACCCTGTCCCCTTCGAAATCGATCATCGTCTCCTCCCTCGAATCGTCAGCGCGCCGACGCTTCGCCCTCCCTCATCGCCCCGCGCGTCTCGGGAGCGCGCCGTGCCCCCGGGGCAAAGATGCTGATCGTCTTGTAATAAAGCAACATGAATTCAAGAAAAATGTTGCTTTCCAACACAGACTAAATCACCATGACGGCGAAGGACAGGGGACGGGCTCGCGACGCCGTCGTCACCAGAGCGATGGCGTCGCGAGGGGATGCCCGCGAGGGAACAGCAGGATGCAATTCGATCTCCTCTTGCGGGGCGGGCGGCTCGTCGACCCGACTTCGGGTGTCGATGAGCGTCGCGACATTGCCATCGCCGGAAACCGCATAGCGGCCATCGACCGCGACATACCGGCGGATCGCGCATCCAAAGTAGTCGACGCTTCAGGCTGCATCGTCACGCCGGGGCTCATCGATCTGCACAGCCACGTCTATTGGGGCGGCACGTCACTCGGCGTGGACGCGGACCGGCTTGCCGCGAAAAGCGGCACTACAACCTTCGTGGACGCGGGAAGTGCTGGGGCGGGCAATTTCCTCGGCTTCCGCCGGCATGTCATCGAACGGTCGCGGGTCCGCATCCTCGCTTACGTGAACATTTCCTTTGCCGGCATCTTCGGCTTTTCGCATTCCGTCATGGTCGGCGAGTGCGCGGACCTCAGGCTCTGCGAGCCGCGCGAGGCCGTGGCCGCCGCGCGCGAGCATCGCGATGTGGTCGTCGGCGTGAAGGTGCGCTCGGGACGCAACGCCGGCGGCACCAGCGGGATTGCACCGGTGGACCTTGCTCTGGAGGCGGCCGACCGCGCCGGCCTGCCGTTGATGGCGCATATCGACGAGCCGCCGCCCGGCCGGTCTGAGGTCCTGCCACGTCTGCGCCGCGGCGACATTCTCACCCATTGCTTCCGCCCCTTCCCCAACGCCCCTGTCTTCGCCTCGGGCGCGGTGCGGCCGGACATGTTCCTGGCGCGCGAGCGCGGCGTCGTCTTCGATATCGGCCACGGCATGGGTTCGTTCGATTTCGACGTCGCCCGCGCCATGCTGCGAGAGGGGCTGGCGCCCGACGTGATCAGCAGCGACGTCCATCTCTATTGCGTCGACGGTCCGGCTTTCGACATCCTCGTCTGCATGTCCAAGCTGCTTGCTTTGGGCATGCCCTTTGCCGACCTCATCCGCGCGGCGACCCGCAGTCCCGCCGACGCGATCGGACGGCCGGATCTCGGCACGCTCGCCGTCGGCGGGCCTGCCGACGTGGCGGTCCTGAAGCGGCTGCCCGGCCGCTTCACTTTCGTCGACGCGACCGGCACCGAATTGGTGGCGGAGGAGCGGATCGTCTCGGAAGGCATCGTCGCCGGCGGTGCGTGGTGGCCGAACGATCCCGCCGACCACGACGAGACCGAACGGTACCATGCGCACGCCCACCATACCCATGTGGAAGTCGCCGCCCGGCATTTCACGTGCACGGCCGTCTAGGCGGGCGCGGGCGGATGAGGGGTTGCCGCCGCCTCAATACACCGGCGTCGGGATCCCCTCCATCCGCGCCTTGATCTGCAGGGCGAGGAACTTGGAATAGAAGCGCGACAGGGCGAGGTTGCCGCCGTGGAACCAGAGCGCCTCCTGCGCGGTCGGCTTCCACATGTTGCGCGGTTCGCCCTGCCACGGGCCCGGGTCGTTTCTCACGCCGGACCCCAGGCCCCAGCACGGGCCGACCTTGTCGGCCACCTCGCGCGAGACGACCACCGCCACTGTCTCATGCATCGACTGGTAGCCGGTGCAGGTGACGATGACGTCGGCCGCCAGTTCCGAACCGTCGTCGAAGAGGATGCCCTTCGGCGTCAGCCTTTCTACGGACACGCCGCTGCGGATGCCGATCTCGCCATTGACGATCAGCTCCGAAGCCCCGACATCGATGTAATAGCCCGATCCAGTGCGGTAGGCCTTCATCATCAGGCCGGTCTCGTCGTGGCCGAAATCGATCGCGAAGCCGGAGCCGGCAAGGCGCTCGTAGAAGGCCGCATCGCGTTCCCTGATGCGATCGTAGAGCGCCTTCTGGCCCTCCGGCATCAGGGCGAAGGGCATCGAGGCGACGATCATGTCCGCCTTCTCGGTGGTGATGCCACGGGCGAGCGCGTCTTCCGAGTAGATTTCGAACGCCAGCTCCGTCAGCGTGTCGGACTTGACCACGGTCGTCGGCGACCGCTGGACCATCGTGACGTCGGCGCCGCTTTCCCAGAGATCGACGCTGACGTCGTGGCCGGAGCTCGCCGCCCCGATCACGGCGCAGGACTTGCCCCTGAAGCGCCGGCCATCGGAATACTGGCTGGAGTGCAGGATCTCTCCTTCGAAGGCGTCGGCGCCGGGCAGATCGATGAGCTTCGGCGGTCCGTAGGCTCCGGTGGCGAAGACGAGTTGCCTGGGCTGCAGCACGACACGCTCGCCGGCCCTGTCGACTTGCACGGTCCAGATTCTCTCGTTCTCGTCATAGGAAGCGGACACGCAGGTCGCGGAGGTCCAGTAGTTCAGCTCCATCACCCGGGCGTACATTTCCAGCCAGTCGCCCATCTTGTCCTTGGGGGTGAAGACCGGCCAGTTTTCGGGGAACGGCATATAGGGCAGATGATCGTACCAGACCGGGTCATGCAGCACGAGCGAGCGGTAGCGATTGCGCCAGGAATCGCCGGCCCGCGCGTTCTTCTCCAGGATGATGGCGGGCACCCCCAGCTGGCGCAGCCTTGCTCCCAGCGCCATGCCTCCCTGCCCGCCGCCGACGATCACGCAATAGGGCTGCTCGCTCCTGCCGAGCGCCGTTTCTTCGCGGCGCCGGGTCTCCGACCAGGTCTCGCGGTTGCGTTCGGCCTTGTGGCGCACGCCGAGCGGGCGAGTCGGGCCCTTGCTGTCCTCGAAGCCCTTGAGCTCGCTGACCGCGGTGAAGAGGGTGCGGCATCGCCCGTCGATCAGGCGAACATGTCCCTCGCCGCGCGCCGAGGCCGTCTCGAATGTGAACCAGGCCTCGGTCGATCCGCCATCGGGCGTGGCGTCTTGCGCAAGCCGCCAGTTGGCCGGCGCCGTGCGCGCCAGCGTTTGACCCAGCATTTCGCGGATCGCCGCACGGCCTTCCATGGTGCGGATGTTCCAGGTGAAGGCGAGGAGGTCGCGCCAATAGCAATCCTCCATGAAAAGGCCGGTGACCCCGTCCACGTCGCCCGCCTCGAGCGCCCGTGCGAAGGCAGCAAGCCACGTGGCCGCCTGCCGGTTTGGTGCCGTCTCGAGCATGTCCCCCTCCCGAAAAACAGTCTTGCCTTATGCTCCGAGCGCCTTGCGTCCTTTCGGGCGCAGGACGGTGCGACGCCAAGTGATCCCACTTGGCTGCAAAATGCTCAATCGCCGAGCGGCTCCATCTCCTTGCCGGCCCGGTAGGTCTGCAGATTGTATTTGATGCGGCGCAGCGTCTCGCGCGCCGGCGCATCGATCCTGTAGCCCGCCGCCACCGCCATCAGGTCGACAACGGCCAGAAAGGCGAAACGCGAGGCGGTCGGCTTCAGCGTGTCCGGATATTCGGGAATTGCGACTGTCAGCCTGACGTCACAGGCGCGGGCAAGCTCCGTGTCGGGCGCGGTCACGCAGATCGTGTTGGCGCGGTAGTGCCTTGCCAGCTCGACCGCTTCGATCACCTCGCGCGTGCGCCCGGTCGCCGAGATCGCGATGACGAGATCACCGGGCTTGAGCGTCGAAGCGGTCATCCGCATCAGATAGGGATCGCAATGGGCGCTCACCGTCACGCCGTAGCGGAACAATCGGTATTGCGTTTCCTGGGCCAGCGCCGAGGAGGATCCGCCAAGGCCGAACACCGCGACCTGCCGGGCCCCGGCGATGAGTCCTGCCGCCTTCTGAAGTTGCGCCGGATCGAGCTGCCGCTCGGCCTCCTGCAAGGCCCGATGGGCCTCACCGAACACGGCGCCCCAGAACGGCATGCCGTTGTCGCCATTTCTGGGCGCGGGCTTTTCGAGATAGAGGGCGCCAACCACAAGGCTCTGCGCCAGCTTGAGCTTGAAATCGCGAACGCCCTCGCAGCCGATCGCCCGGCAGAACCGCGTGACGGTCGGCTCGCTGACGCCGGCTCGGCCCGCCAGCGCCGCGTTGGATGCATCGACCGCGAATTTGACGTCGTCGAGCACGACATCGGCGACGCGGCGCTCCGCCGGCCGCAAGTCGCCATAGGAGTCCTTCACTTGCGAGATGATGTCGGGAATGCGCCCGGAATGATCGGCGACGGCAGATTCCTCCGCCGCCCGGCGCGCTGCTTCGTCAATCCCACTCATGAAGCCGGTATCATCCCTTGTCGATCGCCGAACGTTTCCAGCGCTCTGGCGCGCGCGCATCTCAGCGCCGCCGCCAGGTCGCGGAAGAAAGTATGTAGGAAACCAACAGGCATTTCAAGGAACAAGAAAGTTCTTTCTTTTCAATGAGATGGAGCATCTCTTCCAGCTTTCGACTTTCCTGTCGTGGGGCGCTCCTTGACATAAAAGTAGGATAGTTACAGACTGATTTTCGGGTGGGAGGGCGATCTGATGGATTGTCGCGCAGTCTCCGAGGGGGGAGCATGAACGCGCATAAGGCAGCGACGCCGAAGCTCGGCGTGCGGCAAGCGACGAAGGTCTATCACACGGCCTCCGGCGACCTCTTGGCGCTTGATCGGTGCAGCCTCGACGTCCATGCCAAGGAGATCGTCTCGGTCGTCGGCCCGTCCGGGTGCGGCAAGACGACGTTGCTGTGGTCGATGTCCGGCCTCCACGAGCTGAGCAGCGGCGAGATCCTGCTGGACGGCGAGCGCATCGTCGGGCCGCATCCCGAGATCGGCATCGTCTTCCAGGAGGCGAACCTCCTGCCTTGGCGCAATCTCGACGCCAACATCAATTTCCCCTTCGAGATCAAGGGAGCCACGCCCGACCGGCAGTGGATTGCCCATCTTCTGCGGAGGGTCGGGCTCGAGGGCTTCGGCGGCAAGTTCCCCCGGGAGCTCTCGGGCGGCATGCAGCAGCGCGCGGCCATCGTGCGAGCGCTGGCGCTCAAGCCTTCGGTGCTCTTGATGGACGAGCCTTTCGGCGCGCTCGATACCTTCACACGCGACGAGATGAACCGGCTGGTCGAGGAGATCTGGCTCGACGCGCCCACCACGATCGTCTTCATCACCCACAGCATCGAGGAGGCCATCTTCCTGTCCGACCGTGTGGTGGTGCTGTCGCCGCGGCCCGGCCGCGTCGCCAAGGAATATCGCGTACCATTCCCTCGCCCGCGTTCGATGGAGATCATGGCGACAAAGGAGGTCTTCGACCTCACCAATGCGATCAAGATGGACATCGTCGGTGGACGCGTCCAGGCGCAGCCCCGCCAGCATGCAAGCATCGCCAGTTGAGGAATTCCGGCCATGAGCAGCGACGCGATTCCCGAATTCCGCAAGCCTGGCGAGGGCCACGATGTCAGCCTGACCAACCTGTCCGCCTTTTCCAGCGGGCCATCGGTGAAATCGGGCCGCGAGGTCATGGCGATCGTAGCCGTCGCGGTGATCGTCATCGGCGGCCTCGAACTCGCGCTTCGTTTCTTCGAAGTTCCGCAATACATCATGCCGCCGCCGAGCATGATCGCCGGCGCGCTGTTCAGTGAATTCCCGCTGATCCTGCCGCATCTCGGCCATACGCTCGTCGAGCTCGTTTCCGGTTTCGCCATCGGCGCCGTGATCGGACTGATCCTGGCGGCCGTCGTCACCCAGTTCCCCTTCGTCGAGAAGATCGTGGCGCCCTACATCCTGCTGCTCGTCACCACGCCGATGCTGGCCCTCGTGCCCTTGCTCATCCTGCGTTTCGGCTTCGGCTACACGCCGCGCATCATCGCGGTCGCGCTGGCCGCCGGCCCCATGGTGATGATCAATGCCGCGACGGGCTTCCGGCGGGTCGACAGCGCCAAGATCGCGCTGGCGCGCTCTTACGGCGCCTCCACCCTGCAGATCTTCTGGAAGATCAGGGCGCCGATGGCGCTACCGATGATCCTGGTCGGGCTGATGATCGGTGCGATCTTCGGCCTGCTCACGGCGGTAGGCGCCGAGATGGTCGGTGGCGGCTTCGGCCTCGGCAATCGGCTGACCACCTATTCCTCGATGATCCAGATGCCACAGTTCTTCGCCGTGGTGCTGATCCTGTCGATCCTCGGCATCCTCATCTACACGCTGTTTTTCCTGATCGGAAAGAAATGGGCGAGTTGGGAGGCCTAGAGCAATTCCAGGAAAAGTGGGAAGCGGTTTTCCGTCCGGAATTGCGAGAAAACAAAGAGATAGAGCAAGAAGAAGGAAGGCAACGTCCGGAAGATGCATCGGACCCCGAGCCGGAGGAGGCAAGCCGGCACAGGGGCAGAAAGCCTGAACGGCTGAGTGCAGTAGCCAAGAAAAAGGGGAATGCCATGAGAGAAGACGAGACGATCGGAATGGGACCGGCCGGTCCGATGAGCCGCCGCTATTTCCTGCAGGTCACGGGAGCCGGCGTTGTTACAGCCACGGCACTCGGCGTGCCTGGGCTGGTGTCGCGCGCCGAGGCCGCGGTTTATGAGAAATTCACCTGGATCTCGCCGCGCGGCACGCTCGAGGTGCTCGACGACTATCCCTACTGGGCCGCCAAGAAGATGGGCTATTTCGGCGACCTCCCGACCGACATGCAGCCCGGCCCGTCCGACGGCACGGCGACCGTCAAATTCGTCGATGTCGGGCAGGCCGATATGGGCTTCCCCTCGCCGGGCGTCTTCTCCTTCGCCATCCAGAACGGCATGAAGCTGAAGTCCGTCTTCCATATGGGCGCGCGCGACACTTTCAGCTTCGCTTTCCGCAAGGGCGAGGGCATGACGGACCTCAAGGGCCTGGAGGGCAAGACGGTCCTGCTCGGTTCGGCCGCCTGGCAGTCGATCACGGATCCGCTGCTCGCCTCGCAGGGCGTGGACATCAAGAAGGTGAAATATGTCGAGGCCGGCTGGCCGACCTGGGGCACGGCGCTGGCCGGCGGACAGGGCGACGCGGCCCTCTCCTGGGAAGGGCTGCGCGCCGAATGGATCGCCACCGGCCTCAAGTTCGACTATTGGCTGGGCGTCCAGAAGTCCAAGCTGCCCGCCAACACGTTCGTCGTTCGGGCCGCCGACCTCGATGATCCCGACCGCAAGGCGTTCCTCGAGAAATACCTGCGCGGCTGGGCCATGGGCCTGGAATTCGGCTACCAGAACCCGCGCGCCGCGGTCGAGGCCGTGTTCGAGCAGTTCCCGACGCTCGGCAAGAATCTCGGGCCCGAACTCGGCACGACATCCATCTTGCAGCAGATCAACGTTTTCCGCGGCGACATGGACAAGCGCGGCGGCTGGGGCTGGCACGACATGGCGAGCTGGCAGGGCTTCTTCGACGAGATCCACAAGATCGGCCAGATCACCAATCCGGTGAAGGCCGAGGACGTCGCCACCAACGACCTGATCGGCCCGGCGAACGAATTCGACAAGGCCAAGGTCAAGGCCGACGCGGACGGCTACAAGCTTACGGAAGGCTTCGCGGCGCTCGATGTCGAGAAGATCAAGGCGCATATGTTCGACGACGCGGTCTGAGCCGGTCGCTGGTCGCTGAGCAAGCCGGGCGGCCGGGCGCCGCCCGCAATCTCAATGGAATCGGGAGGGTATCGTGTCGGACAATGTCAGAGTTCTCGTGGTCGGCCTCGGCAATATGGGGGCCTCGCATGCCAGCGCGTATCATCGGCTCGACGGTTTCGAGATCGTTGGCCTGATGAGCCGTTCCATCAAGAGCAAGAAGATCACCGCCGAGCTTTCCGGCTACCCGCTCTACGAGGATTTCGAACAGGCGCTCAGGGAAACGAAGCCTGACGCGGTGTCGATCAACTCCTGGCCCAACACGCATGCCGAATATGCGTTGAAGGCGATCGACGCCGGCTGCCATGTCTTCATGGAGAAGCCGCTCGCCACCAACATCGAGGATGCAGAGAAGGTCGTCGCGGCGGCGCGCGCCAGGAACCGCAAGCTGGTGCTCGGCTACATCCTGCGCGTCCATCCCTCCTGGGTGAAGTTCATCGAGACGGGCAAGACGCTCGGCAAGCCGCTGGTCATGCGGCTGAACCTCAACCAGCAGAGCAGCGGCCAGGCCTGGCACTGGCACAAGAACCTGATCGACTCGCTCATTCCGATCGTCGATTGCGGCGTGCACTATGTCGACGTCATGTGCCAGCTTACCGGAGCAAAACCCGTCCGCGTGCACGGCATCGGCGCCAAGCTCTGGGCAGAGGCGGCGAAGCAGAACTATGGGCATCTGCACGTCACTTTCGACGATGGTTCGGTGGGCTGGTACGAGGCCGGCTGGGGCCCGATGATGAGCGAGATCGCCTATTTCGTGAAGGATGTCGTCGGACCTGAAGGCGCGGTTTCGATCGTCGCCGGGCAATCGGAAAGCGCGGCCAAGGAGGCCGACGAGGTTTCGGACTCGGCCGACATCGACCGCCACACCAAGACCGACGCGATCAAGATCCACTATGCCAAGGTCGACGCCGACAAGAATTTCGTGCGGCCTGACGAGATCTTCAGCATGGAGGACGAGCCCGGCCACCAGGAACTCTGCGACCGGGAGCAGCAGTTCTTCCTGCGCGCCATCCGGGAGGATCTCGACCTGACGGAATCCATGGACGCCGCGGTCAACAGCCTGCGCATCGTGCTTGCAGCCGAGCAGAGCATCAACGAAGGCCGCGCGATCGAGCTGGCCTGACGGAAGCCGGGCGGCTTGTGCCAGCTGCCCGTTTGACTTGGCCGTCAGCGGGCGGTTGGATCGCCTGGATTGATTGTCGTCGGGTAAGATTTCCGGAGGAGGGAATATGAGCGCCGTTAGCGAGAGCCTGCTGCAGACCTATGCCGAATCCGACGCGTTGGGCCTGGCCGACCTGGTGCGGCGGGGCCAGGTGTCGCCTGACGAGCTGGTCGAGGCGGCGATCACCTTGATCGACAGGCTCGATCCGAAGCTCAATGCCGTCATCCACCGGCTCTACGACATGGCGCGCGCATCGGCGGCCAATGTGGATCGCAATGCACCCTTTGCCGGCGTGCCGTTCCTCCTGAAGGAGCTCGCCTCGGCCTGGTCGGGCGCGCCCAACACCAACTCGTCCTTCTACCTGAAGGACGTGGTGTCGGATTTCGATACGGAGGCGGTGCGGCGCATGAAGGCGGCGGGCCTGATCCTGGTTGGAAAGTCCAACGCGCCGGAGAACGGCTGGTCGATTACGACCGAACCTAAACTCTATGGCGCCACGAAGAATCCATGGAAGGAGGGCATCACCCCGGGCGGATCGAGTGGCGGCACCGCCGCCGCGGTCGCCGCGCGCATGGTGCCGATCGGCGAGGCCAGCGACGGGGCAGGGTCGATCCGCGTTCCGGCTTCGTGCTGCGGCGTCGTCGGCCTCAAGCCATCACGCGGTCGCGTCACGCTCGCGCCCTTCGGCGACTTCTGGTATGGCGGCGCCTATTTCCTGTGCTGCTCGCGCAGCGTGCGCGACACCGCCGCCTATCTCGATGCGCTGGCCGGCGCACTGCCTGGCGATCCCTATATACCGCCGGTGCCGGATGAGAGCTGGCTCGCCCTTGCCGCTCGCGCCCCGAAGAAACTGAGAGTGGGCTATAGCGTGACGCCGCCCAACGGTACCTCGATCGGGGCCGAACCCAAGGCGGCCGTGCTGGCGACCGCCAAGGCGCTCGAGGCGCTCGGCCATTCGGTCGAGGAACACGACATGCCCCTGGCCGCGAATGAAGCCTGGAAGACCTATACGGACATGACCTGCGTACAGACGGCCGCGACCTTCGGCGCGCTGGAAGCACTGGTCGGCCGACCAGTGACTCGAGAAGACGTCGAGCCGATCACCTGGGCGATCATCGAGCGCGGCCGAGCCACCAGCGGTATCACGCATGCCAATCAGGTCGAGCAAATCCGCCAGCTCGGCCGGGCGATCGCGGGAGACCTCTACGCCTACGACATCTTCCTCACGCCGACGCTCACCCAGCTGCCGCGCCCGCTCGGCTTCTACGACATGTCGGAGACGGACCTCGACCGCTATAACGCCAAGTGGACGGATTCCGTCTTCGCCTTCCCCTTCAACATATCCGGTCAGCCGGCAATCTCGCTGCCACTTCACTGGACGCCCGACGGCATTCCGGTCGGCGTCCAGCTCGTCGGACGCTATGGCGATGAGGCCACCGTGCTGGCCGTCTCGACACAGCTCGAGCAGCAAATGCCCTGGAAAGACCGCCGCCCGCCGATCAGCGCGTAATTCGACTTCAGCCGGCGCTGGCATGACCGGCGAATGTGCTGCCAGTTCCCCCTTTCGGTCTCGGCTTCGACGAGCCACCCTCCCCCGCGCGGAGCCTATCGGATTCACACATCTTTGGAGGACGCCTTAGATGGTGAAATACATCGCGCAATGCATGAAAACTCGAAGGACGGGATGGTTGCTGGCACCGGCTCGGCTGCTTCGTTCTGCACCGTTGGGTGGGTTGCCCGCACGTAACGGAATGGGATCCAGTCCACGGGCAAGCCCGTGGACGGGATCACGTCGCCATCGCTTCGCTCGGCGCCGGCCCGAGGATGACGAAGCTTCCATGTCGATGCCTATCGCCAACGCCGGCGATTGGCAGCCCTTCAGCGCAGTCGTCATCCTCGGACGGGAGCCGACGCCAGCGGGCGAGCTGATCCGAGGAATCCATTCCGTTACGCGTGGGCAACCCACCCAAGGGGGCAGAACGACGTGGCGGAACGGCAGTGACAGCAGCTATTCCACGCAGCGACTTATGAATCAGATAGGCGTCTGGGCGCGCAGCTCGACAGGGACGGACCGCGCCGGCAGCCGTCATAGGAACAAGGCCCGCTCGCGCTCGACGGTCTTGGCGATGAAGGCGGCTACGGCCTGGATGCGGCGCATCGGGCGGACGCTCTCATGATAGACCAGCCAATAGGCGCGACGGATCGGCGGTACCCCGGTGACCGGCACAAGCTCGTCATGAGCGCGGGCGATGAAGGCGTGCAGGATGCCGATGCCAGCGCCCGTACGGACCGCCTCGACCTGTCCGAGAGCGGAGGAGATCGAGAAACTCGCATTCCAGGACGGGCTGAATTCGCCCGCATAGTCGAGCGAAGGGCTGATTACCAGATCCGGCACGTAGCCGACCAGCCGATGCCCGGCGAGTTCCGTAGCGTCACGTGGCAAGCCGTTCGCCTCGGCATAGGCGCGGGAAGCATAGAGGCCAAGCGAGTAGTCGACGAGCTTGGCGGCCACGAGGCGTCCTTCGGCCGGCCGATCGACGGTGATGGCGATATCAGCCTCCCGCCGGGAAAGAGAGAAGGAACGCGGCACCGGCACGAGTTGGATGGCGAGGTCGCGATGCTGCGCCGTCAACTCGCCGAGCCGCGGAGCCAGGAATGTGACGCCGAACCCGTCGGGCGCCCCGATCCGTACCGTGCCGGCGATGTCGTCTTCGCCCACGATCTCGGCGCGCGCGGCGATCATGTCGGCTTCCATGCGCTCGGCGACCGCAAGAAAGCGTTCACCGGCCGCGGTGAGTTCGCTGCCTGTGGTGAGGCGCCGAAACAGCTTCGCCTTCAGCGCCTCTTCCAGCGCCGCGACCCGCCGCGACACCGTCGCATGATTGAGCTCCAGGCGCCGCGCCGCGCCGAGAATTTGCCCGGCGCGAGCGACCGCCAAGAAGATGCGCACATCGTCCCAGTTCATCCTGCTCCCCCCTCTCGAACGCGTTCTACTATTTGCGACAATTCATGCACAGCCCTTGTCGGTTGATTATTTTGCGCACAACCGTTGAGATTCCCCTCGCATTGCCAAGGGAGACGGCCGGCGCGACAATAGGGAACACCACAACGGAGAGATACGATGGTCGAATACGGTCATTTCATCGGCGGCAAGCGGGTCGCCGGAACGAGCGGCCGCAGCCAGGACGTGATGCAGCCGATGGATGGCACGGTGCGCGGCACGGTCGCGCTGGCTTCCCCCGCGGAGCTGCGGGCGGCAGTCGAGAACGCCAAGGCAGCGCAGCCTGCCTGGGGCGCGACCAACCCTCAGCGGCGCGTTCGCGTGCTGATGAAGTTCCTCGAACTCGTCAATCGCGAATACGATTCGCTCGCCGAACTGCTCGCCCGCGAGCACGGCAAGACCATCGCGGATGCCAAAGGTGACATACAGCGCGGCCTGGAAGTGGTCGAGGTCTCCATCGGCGCACCTCATATGATGAAGGGTGAATTCACCGACGGCGCCGGACCCGGCATCGACGTTTTTTCGATGCGTCAGCCGCTCGGCGTCGTGGCCGGCATCACGCCTTTCAATTTCCCGGCGATGATCCCGCTCTGGAAGATCGCCCCGGCGCTCGCCGCGGGCAACGCCTTCATCCTGAAGCCGTCCGAGCGCGATCCCGGCGTGCCGCTGCGCATCGCCGAGCTCTTTCTGGAGGCTGGCCTGCCTGCGGGCGTGCTCAACGTCGTCAATGGCGACAAGGAAGTGGTCGACGCGATCCTCGATGATCCCGACATCAAGGCCGTCGGTTTCGTCGGCTCCACGCCGATCGCGCAATACATCTATGCGCGCGGCTGTGCGTCGGGCAAGCGGGTGCAGTGCTTCGGCGGCGCCAAGAACCACATGATCATCATGCCCGACGCCGACATGGACCAGACGGTCGATGCCTTGATCGGAGCCGGCTACGGTTCGGCGGGCGAGCGTTGCATGGCCATCTCGGTCGCCGTTCCGGTCGGTAAGGAAACGGCCGATCGGCTGGTCGAGCGGCTTATCCCCCGCGTCGAAAGCCTGAAGGTCGGACCGTCGACCGATTCCTCCGCCGATTTTGGCCCGCTCGTCACGCGCCAGGCGCTTGAACGAGTAAAGGGCTATGTCGATATCGGCGTGAAGGAAGGCGCCAAACTGCTCGTCGACGGGCGCGGCTTCACCATGCAGGGCTACGAGAACGGCTTCTACATGGGCGGCTGCTTGTTCGACGAGGTGACGCCGGACATGCGCATCTACAAGGAAGAGATCTTCGGGCCGGTGCTGTCGGTCGTGCGTGCACAGAACTACGAGAGCGCCCTCAAGCTCGCCAACGACCATGAATACGGCAATGGCGTCGCCATCTTCACGCGCGACGGCGATGCCGCCCGCGACTTCGCCAGCCGCGTCCAGGTCGGCATGGTCGGCATCAACGTGCCGATCCCGGTGCCGATCGCCTACTACACCTTCGGCGGCTGGAAGGCCTCGGGCTTCGGCGACCTGAACCAGCACGGTCCCGACGCATTCCGCTTCTACACCAAGACTAAGACGGTCACCTCCCGCTGGCCGTCGGGCATCAAGGATGGCGCGGAATTCGTCATCCCGACCATGAACTGATGCCCGACGATTTCATGGCTGCGCGTCCTCGCCTGAACGCTGCGGGCGCGCGGCTGGGCATCAAGGATGGCCCGGAATTCGTCATCCCGACCATGAACTGACGCCCGACCACCGGACACTGAACGGCCCGGAGCAACCGCTCCGGGCCGTTTTGCGTCGATGCCGTGGGACCCTAAAGTTTTCGTGATGGAACAGCACCCCTGACGGGGCGATTACGTCGCACAGGGCTTTGCATCGGAAGTCACCGCGGGGGAAGCCCCGCGCGCAAGGAGGTACCCCATGGCACGAGCAATCACCCTTTTCGGAACCGTCTGCGCCGCAGCACTGGCCCTGTCCATCCACTCCACAGCTGCCCAGGGGCCCTCTTGTGGACCGCATGAGGCGGTGGTGAAGAGCCTTGCGGAACAATACCGTGAGAAGGCGCAGTCGGTCGGCATGATCGACAGCAAGACCCTTCTCGAGGTTTTCGTTTCCGATGCCGGCACCTGGACGATCGTCGTCACCGACACGGCCGGGCACAGCTGCGTGCTGTCTGCCGGCGAGGGCTGGGACAGCCACACCGTCATCGCCTCGCTGCCCAATCTGTGACGGCCATCAGCGGCCGTCCGCGATCTCCGCATGGAGGCGCAACAGCGCCATGAGATGCTCGGCGGTAAGTCCGGCGCTGTCTTCGTCGCCATCGACGATTGCGCGGATGAGCGCGACATGCAGCTCCGCCGACTCCGCCAGCCCGGTTTCGGCCTTGTAGCGGAACCAGAACCGGCGACTGTGGGTCTGGAGCGGTGCCGCCATGCGCGCGGCAAACGGGTTGTCGGCGGCCCTTGCCATGACCTCGTCCAGCGCCTTGTCGGCTTCGAGGAACGCCACCACGTCCCCGGCGACGACGGCATTGTGCATCAGAAGCGCTGCACGTTGGAACTCGGCGGCCGCCTCTCGACGGACGAAGCGGGCGGCTGAGCGCGCCAGGACGATCTCGAGTCCACGGCGCGCATCCAGAACTCTCAGCCAGTCGCTTGCATGAAGCGGTGCTATGGCGAGGCCTGCGCGCGGCCGAATGTCGATCAGCCCTTCCCAGGCCAGCCTCTGCAGCGCCTCACGAACGGGCGTACGCCCAAGCCCGACCCGTTCGATCAGAGCCGCTTCCGTCGCTACGCTGCCCGGCGGGAGCTCGAGCGTAACGATCATGCGCTCGAGCGCGCGATAGGCCTTGGCCGCCGCCGGCTCGAAAACCATTTCCTGAACGTCGTCGGCCAAGCGCTTCATTCCGCACGGTATATTCTTGATATATCAGGCGCCTATACAGCGCGCCGCCCGGATTGACAATAAATTCCATGTTTGAATATATCACTGATATATCAATTGGGGATCAAGTGATGGAGACCGGTATATCCCCCGCGGAAACGACGGAGTTCGCCCCTTGGGGCGGCATCGGTCATGGCAGGATCGAGCGTTGTTTCGGAATGATGATGGGCGCCGGCTGCGATGATGGGACCGTCGCCGGGTCGCTCGGCCGGAATCTTGCGCTCTCGCTCTGCGTGCATTCCTGCATTTCTGCAATCTACTGCCACACCGCCTTCGGCAAACCGGTCCCCGGCACGATCGCCGAGGGCGCTCCGGCCTCGCGGCGTGCGTTGTCGCGTTGGTGCCGCGCCGCCGGTTCGCGCCAATGACCGGCGAAGGCAATCCAGAGATCGCGATCATCGGTGCCGGCATCGTCGGCATCTGCGCCGCCGCCTTTCTTGCCGAGGCCGGTCAGCACGTGACGGTGATCGACCGTACCGGCATCTGTGAGGAGACGAGTTCCGGCAACGCGGCAGCCTTCGCGTTTTCGGACGTGCTGCCGCTTGCCCACAAGGGCATGGCCCGGCAGGTGCCGAAATGGCTCGCCGATCCGCTCGGCCCCCTCGCCATTCCACCGGCTTACCTGCCGAAGCTCCTGCCTTGGCTCTATCGTTTCTGGCGCGCCGGTGCCGCGGGCCTCTACGAGAGAAGCCTCCTCGCCCAAGCCACGCTGATGAAGCTTGCCGAGGCGGAATGGCTGGGCCTGATGGAGCGGTCCGGCACCCGGCCGATGCTACGCGAGGACGGTTCGCTGGAGCTCTACGAAAGCGAGGCCGAATTCCAGTCCGCGCTGCCCGGCTGGGCAGCGCGCGAGCGGTTCGGTATCGATTATCGACATCTCGCCGGCGGCGAGCTTGCCGACTACCAGCCGGGACTCTCGTCGGAATTCGTGCGCGGCACGTTCGTGCCCGGATGGAAGACCGTCTCCGATCCCCGCGACCTCGGCAAGGCGATCTGGCGATACGCCGCGGCGAAGGGCGCCACGTTCCTGAAAGGCGAGGTGGTCTTTGCCATGCCGTCCGATGACGGCATCGTTGTCCAGCTGCGGCAGGGCCGCACGGTCCATGTCCGCCGATTGATCGTGGCGGCGGGAGCTTGGTCGCATCTTCTGGCTCGACCTTTCGGAGAAAAGGTGCCGCTCGAAACCGAGCGCGGCTACAACACGACGCTGCCGAAGGGCGCTTTCGACCTCCGTCGCCAGCTCATCTTCTCCGGCCACGGCTTCGTCATCACGCCGCTCGATACCGGACTGCGCGTCGGCGGGGCGGTCGAACTCGGCGGCCTTTACCGGCCGCCGAACTTCGCCCGGTCCAAAGCCATGCTGGAAAAGGCGCGGCGCTTCCTGCCGGGCCTCGATGCCAGCGGCGGGCGTGAATGGATGGGCTATCGCCCGTCCCTGCCGGATTCGCTTCCCGTGATCGGCCGATCGGCCCGCCATGCCAATGTCCACTACGCCTTCGGTCACGGGCATCTCGGCCTGACCCAGTCCGCGGCCACCGGCCGGTTGATCCGAGATCTCGTCTTGGGGCACACTCCTGCCATCGACCTGGCGCCCTTCAGCGCTGCACGGTTCTGAGGCAACATAGCCAAACTCGAAATCGGACACCTTATATATGGCGCGGCACACCTTCACCTGCATCGACGGACACACCTGCGGCAACCCGGTCCGTCTCGTCGCCGGCGGCGGCCCTCTGCTGGAGGGCTCGACCATGATGGAGAGGCGGGCGCATTTCCTCGCCGAATATGACTGGATCCGTACCGGCTTGATGTTCGAGCCGCGCGGCCACGACGTCATGTCCGGTTCGATTCTCTATCCGCCGACACGCCCCGATTGCGATGTCGCCATTCTCTTCATCGAGACGTCGGGCTGTCTGCCCATGTGCGGGCACGGCACCATCGGCACCGTGACGATGGCGATCGAGAACGGCCTGGTGAGGCCAAAGACGCCGGGGGTTCTGCGCCTCGACACGCCAGCCGGACTGGTGATCGCCGAATATACCCAGGTGGGCGACCATGTGGAGGAGGTGCGCATCACCAACGTTCCCTCCTTCCTCTACGCCGAAGGCCTTACGGTGGAATGCCCGGTGCTTGGCGAGATCCGCGTCGATGTCGCCTATGGCGGCAATTTCTACGCCATCGTCGAGCCGCAGGAGAACTACCGCGACATGGCCGAGCATACCGCGGGGGATCTCATCGCCTGGAGCCCGGTCGTGCGCCAGCGGTTGAACGAGAAATACTCCTTCGTCCATCCGGAGAACCCGTCGATCGATCGACTCTCCCACATGCTCTGGACCGGCAAGCCGGTTCATCCGGAAGCGGATGCCCGCAACGCCGTGTTCTACGGCGACAAGGCCATCGACCGTTCCCCCTGCGGCACGGGCACCTCCGCGCGCATGGCGCAGCTCCATGCGAAGGGCCGGCTTCGGGCCGGTAACAATTTCGTGCACGAATCCATCATCGGCTCCCTCTTCAAGGGTCGCGTGGAAAGGGAAACTACGGTGGACGGAAAGCCCGCCATAATTCCCTCCATAGGCGGCTGGGCGCGCATGACAGGCCTGAACACCATCTTCATCGACGATCGGGACCCCTTTGCGCACGGATTTGTCGTCACGTAGAATGACGGCCCTTATGTCTAGACATAGACTATCGTATTATAGTGTCTCAGACGCAAGGATTCCGCAAAAATGATGGCGGAAACGCAAAATTCGGTCAAATCGGGCCGGAAAACGGCCCCATTCGTCAAGGACATTGCGTTGGGCCAATGTTAGCCTCCGGCCTAGTCCAGGGGAAGGCAGCGAAGAAAAGCCGGACGATCTCCCGGTCTGGGATGCGCTCATCGACGCAAAAAATGACGTTGCATTCCAGGCCCGGAACTTTAGGACTAAAGAGAACTACGAAAGGAATGCGACCGCAAGGCGACATTCCCAGGGGAGCCGCGCACACATGGAATATTTTGTCCAGCAGCTTATAAACGGGCTGACGCTGGGATCGATCTACGGGCTGATCGCGATCGGCTACACGATGGTCTACGGCATCATCGGCATGATCAACTTCGCCCATGGCGACGTCTTCATGATCGGTGCCTTCATCGCCCTCATCGTCTTCCTCATTCTGCTCAGCCTCTTCTACACGGTCCCGGTGGCTATCGCGCTGCTGATCATGATGATCGTGGCAATGCTGCTCACCAGCCTCTACAATTGGACCATCGAGAAGGTGGCTTACCGGCCGCTGCGCGGCTCGTTTCGGCTGGCGCCGCTGATCACGGCCATCGGCATGTCAATCGTGCTTTCGAACTTCGTCCAGGTGACCCAGGGACCGCGCAACAAGCCGATCCCGCCCATGGTCTCGCAGACCTATAATTTCGCCGGCATCACCATCTCGCTGAAGCAGATCATCATCGTCGTCGTTACCGCCGCTCTGCTCGTGATCTTCTGGTACCTGGTCAACAAGACCGCTCTGGGACGCGCCCAGCGGGCCTGCGAGCAGGACCGCAAGATGGCGGCGCTTCTCGGCATCGACGTCGACCGCACCATCTCCATCACCTTCATCATGGGCGCGGCGCTCGCGGCGGTCGCCGGCACGCTGTTCCTGATGTATTACGGCGTGGTCGTCTTCTCCGATGGTTTCGTTCCGGGCGTCAAGGCGTTTACGGCGGCCGTGCTCGGCGGCATCGGCTCGATCCCGGGCGCCGTGTTGGGCGGCCTGCTCATCGGGTTCATCGAGAGCATGTGGTCGGCCTATTTTTCCATCGACTACAAGGACGTCGCGGCGTTCTCGATCCTCGCCATCGTGCTGATCTTCCTTCCCTCCGGCATTCTCGGCCGGCCCGAAGTCGAAAAGGTCTGAGGCCATGGTCGCCATTCCTGCCGCCCGCGAAGAAACCGCCAGCATCTATGGCCGCGCCATTCGCGAGGCGCTTTATGCCGGGGTGATCTCCTTCGGCCTGTTCGTCCTGTTCATCGGCCTCAAGACGGACCAGAACATCCGCAACGAGCTGATCCTGGTCCAGCGCTGGGGGCTGCTTGCCCTCGTCGTCGCTCTGGTCATGGCCGGCCGTTTCCTGATGGTCGCCTACTTCCAGCCGGCGATAGCCCGGGCCAAGGCCGAAAGGGCCAAGGCCCCGCCCGTCGTGGCGCAGCCGGGCTTCGTGCGGCGCAACTTCAATGGGATCGGCATCGCCGTCCTCCTCGTCTATCCCCCCCTTATGGTCGCGCTCTTCGGCCTGCAGGGCTCGTTGAAATATGTCGACAATTTCGGCATTCAGATCCTGATCTACGTCATGCTGGCCTGGGGCCTGAACATTGTGGTGGGCCTGGCCGGCCTGCTCGACCTCGGCTATGTCGCCTTCTACGCGGTCGGCGCCTATGCCTATGCCTTGCTCGGCACCCATTTCGGATGGTCGTTCTGGATCCTGCTGCCCCTGGCCGGCATCATGGCCGCCTTCTGGGGCGTCATCCTCGGCTTCCCCGTACTGCGCCTGCGCGGCGACTATCTGGCGATCGTGACGCTTGCCTTCGGTGAGATTATCCGTCTCGTCCTGATCAACTGGCGCGAGGTGACCAATGGCTCGGCCGGCATTTCCGGCATTCCGAAAGTAAGCTTCTTCGGGCTCTTCACCTTCAACGTATCCGACCCGAATTACATCGCCAAGGTGTTCGGCATCGCGCAGTCCGGCGTCTATTACAAGATCTTCCTCTACTATCTGATCCTGCTCCTCGCGCTGGTGACGGCCTTCGTCACCATCCGCCTGCGCCGCATGCCGGTCGGGCGTGCCTGGGAGGCGCTGCGCGAGGACGAGATCGCCTGCCGCTCGCTCGGCATCAACACCACCAACACCAAGCTGACCGCCTTTGCCATCGGCGCCATGTTCGGCGGCTTTGCCGGCGCCTTCTTCTCCGCCCGCCAAGGTTTCGTCAGCCCCGAATCCTTCGTGTTCCTGGAATCCGCGATCATCCTCGCCATCGTGGTGCTCGGCGGCATGGGTTCGCTGCCCGGCATAGCGATCGCAGCGGCTGTCATGATCGGCGGGACGGAAGTCCTTCGCGAACTCCAGTTCCTCAAGGTGATCTTCGGCGAAGGCTTCACGCCTGAGCTCTACCGCATGCTGCTGTTCGGCCTGGCCATGGTGATCGTCATGATCTGGAAGCCGCGCGGTTTTGTCGGCAGCCGGGAACCCACCGCCTTCCTGCACGAACGAAAAGCCATATCGAGCTCCTTCACCAAGGAAGGCCACGGCTGATGAACGCTACACCTTCCGTGACCGCGCCCATTCTCAAGGTCGATCACCTGTCGATGAAGTTCGGCGGCCTGGTGGCAATCGGCGACCTCTCCTTTGAAGCCAAGCGCGGCGAGATCACCGCGCTCATCGGGCCCAACGGCGCCGGCAAGACGACCGTGTTCAACTGCATCACCGGCTTCTACAAGCCGAGCGAGGGCATGATCATGCTCACAGGCCGGGATGGCGGTCAGTTTCTTCTGGAACGAATGGCCGACTACCAGATCACCGCCCGCGCCAAAGTCGCCCGCACTTTCCAGAACATCCGCCTGTTCTCCGGCATGACCTTGCTCGAGAACCTTCTGGTCGCGCAGCACAACACGCTGATGACGGCCTCCGGCTTCACCGTGCTCGGTCTGCTCGGCATCGGCAAATACCGCAACGCGTCGCGCGAAGCGACGGATCTCGCCCGTTACTGGCTGGACAAGGCCAATCTGATCGACCGCGCCGACGATCCGGCTGGCGATCTCCCCTACGGCGCGCAGCGTCGCCTCGAGATCGCGCGCGCGATGTGCACCAAACCGGAACTGCTCTGCCTCGACGAGCCGGCCGCCGGCCTCAACCCACGAGAATCGCAGGCGCTCAACGATCTTCTCAACGACATCAAGGACAATACCGGAACATCGATCCTGCTGATCGAGCACGACATGTCCGTCGTCATGCAGATCTCCGACCACATTGTCGTCCTCGAATACGGTCAAAAGATCTCGGATGGCACGCCGGAACAGGTCAGACAGGATCCGCGCGTGATCGCCGCCTATCTCGGCGTCGAGGATGAGGAAATCGAAGAGGTTCTGGTCGAAGTCGGCGACGAGCATGTGATCCAGCAACTCGATGTCGAACCCGATCCCGCGCACGGTCCCGGCGCGTCGTCCTCGTATCTGGCCGGCTCCGTCGCGGATACGATCGGCCACAGCGATCGCGAAGGCGAGTTCGTCAAGGTCTCGCCCGGTGCCTCACGCGCCGCGCGCGCCGGTCGCGAATCGGAAGCGAAGAAAGCCCCTTCGGCAGCTTCGAAGAAGACGAAATCCAGAAGCGGATCGCCGAAGCCCGGGGGTAAGAAATAATGGCCGCTACACCGCTTCTCAGCGTCAAGGGCGTCGAGACCTATTACGGGAACATTCGTGCGCTCAACAACGTCGACGTCAGCGTGAACGAGGGTGAGATCGTCGCGCTCATCGGCGCCAACGGCGCCGGCAAGTCGACGCTTATGATGACCATTTTCGGCAGTCCGCGCGCAAGGTCCGGCACCATCACCTTCGCCGGCACCGATATCACCGAGTTGCCCACGCACGAGATCGCCCGGCTGCGGATCGCGCAATCGCCGGAAGGCCGGCGCATCTTTCCGCGCATGACGGTCCTGGAAAACCTCCAGATGGGCGCGAGCCTCGACAACCTCAAGTATTTCGACGAGGACGTCGAGAAGATCTTCCACCTCTTCCCACGCCTGAAGGAGCGCATCTCCCAGCGCGGCGGCACGCTATCGGGCGGCGAGCAGCAGATGCTGTCGATCGGCCGCGCGCTGATGGCGCGCCCGAAGCTTTTGCTTCTCGACGAGCCGTCGCTGGGCCTGGCGCCGCTGATCGTCAGACAAATCTTCGACGCCATCAAGCAGCTGAACAAGACGCAGGGCCTCACCGTTTTCCTGGTCGAGCAGAACGCATTCGGCGCGCTGAAGCTCGCGGACCGCGGCTATGTGATGGTCAACGGCCGGGTGACCATGAGCGGGAGCGGCAAGGAGCTTCTGGCAAATCCCGAGGTGCGCGCCGCCTATCTGGAAGGTGGGCGGCACTGATGGAGCGAGGGATCTGATCATGCAAGGCATTCTCTACGAGGAAGCGTCGGTCTGGCAGTTCTTCTTCGTCACCTGTGTGCTGGGGGGCTGGGCCGCATGGATGACGGGACGGGCCTGCGCGCAGACATGGCGTCCGTATGCCAGCCTCGTCATCTACCTTCTGGTGCTCGGCATCGCGGTCCGGTTCATCCACCATGCGCTCTTCGAAGGCACGATGTTCACGGCGCAATACTATATCGTCGACACGATCGTGCTCCTGGTCCTCGGCTCGCTCGGCTACCGCTATACGCGCACCAACCAAATGGTTACGCAGTATAGCTGGTTGTACGAGCGCGCCTCATTGCTAAGCTGGAAGACAAAAGGCTGATGCGACCAGCCGAACAGAGTTCGCGCCGGAATAACGAAAAGTGAATCGGCGTGACAACTGCCTGAAAATCGGCAAACTACCGCTTCTGCGATAAGGGTGGGCATCGCATAAGTGGCTTTCACGCCCACTCATCCAATGGGAGTGTATCAATGAAAAAATCACTGTTGTCCGCAGTTGCCCTGACCGCGCTGGTTGCGTTCGGCGGCAGCGCGTGGGCCGACATACTGGTGGGCGTCGGGGGCCCGATCACCGGGCCGAATGCCGCATTTGGGGCGCAGCTCCAGAGGGGCGCGGAGCAGGCTGCGGCCGACATCAATGCCGCCGGCGGCATCAATGGCGAGCAGATCAAGGTCGTCATTGGCGACGACG
>DATMFK010000063.1:0-197940 GCA_035556195.1 Rhizobiaceae bacterium | reverse complement strand
ATGCGAAAGGCCGCCGAGCGAAGTGTGCGATCCGTGCGCAAGCGCATCGGTGCCCTGCTCGATCAGTTCACCCCCAACGAATGCGCGAACTATCTCGTCAACGCTGGATACGCGGCAACCTAAAATGATCCTGCTCTAGAGAGCTTTCACTCGAACCGGCACGGCATCCGCCATGCTGAGCGGATTGCGCAGCGGCAGTCCGAAATCCGGCGCGGAGATCTCGAATACGTCGCCCGGTTCGGTTCGGACACCGTCGGCAAAGGACAGCGTGGCCGTGCCGAACATGTGGACGTGCACATCGCCCGGCTGGCGGAACAGGGCGTATTTGAAATGGTGATGCTCCAGATTGTCGATGCTGTGCGACATGTTCGCTTCGCCTGAAAGGAACGGCTTCTCCCACAGCGGCTTGCCGCCGCGCAGGATGCGCGACGTTCCCCGGATGTCTTCCGGCAACGCGCCAACCAGAATCTCCGGTCCGAAAGAGGCGTTTCTCAACTTCGAGTGCGCGAGATACAGGTAGTTGACGCGTTCCGTCACGTGATCGGAGAATTCGTTGGAAAGCGCGAACCCGACACGGAATGGCGTGCCGTCGTCGCCGATCACATAGATGCCCGCGATCTCCGGCTCCTCGCCGCCATCCTTGGCGAAGTCGGGCGAGACCAGCGGCGCGCCCGGCGCGACGGCAAAAGCGCCGTTGCCCTTGTAGAACCATTCGGGCTGCACGCCGACGGTGCCCGCGGCAGGCTTGCCCCCCTCGATGCCCATGCGGAACATCTTCATGGAATCGGTGAGGTCCTCCTCGCCGTCGTCGGCGAGTTTCTTATGCATGGCGTCGCGCGTCGCGGCCGAGCCGAGATGGGTGAGACCAGTGCCCGTCAGATGGAGGTGCGCGGGATCTGGATGGCTGATCGGCGAGCGCAGGCGCCCGTCGCGATAGGCAGCCTCGAGATCCACGGCATCGCCGAGGCCCTTGCGATGGATGAGAGCTACAAGCCCTTCTCCGGAGCGGGTGGCTTCCATTGCAAGGGCGTAGACGCTCGCCGCGTCCCGCACGATCCGCGCAGTGTCTCCGCTACGAATGGCCACACGCACGATTCCGTTCGCGTCGACAATCTCAGAAATCAGCATTCCCTGCTCCTACACCGACGAGTCGCGCGCCATGGGGCGCTGGAAAATAGAGGGCCTGTATCGGCCGCTCCGTCCCGAGCCGCTCAAGTCTTGTTCTTGTTGTACACGTCGAAGACGACGGCGCCGAGCAGGACCAGGCCCTTGATGACCTGCTGCCAGTCGATGTTGACGCCCATGATCGACATTCCGTTGTTCATGACGCCCATGATGAACGCGCCGATGACGGCGCCCGCCACCTGGCCGACGCCGCCCATGGCCGAGGCGCCGCCGATGAACACGGCCGCGATCACGTCGAGCTCGAAGCCGAGGCCTGCTTTCGGCGTGGCCGTGTTCAGCCGCGCGGCGAAGATGAGGCCGGCGAGAGCCGACAGAGCGCCCATGATGACGAAGATCGTGAAAGTGAGCCGTTCGGTTTTGATCCCGGACAGCGCCGCCGCCTTCACGTTGCCGCCCATCGCATAGATGCGCCGGCCGAACGTCATGCGCTTGGTGACGAAGACGAAGAGCGCGATGAGGACGCCCATCACGATCAGCACGTTGGGCAGGCCTTTGTAGGACGCCATCATGTAGACCAGGAACAGCACGATGGCCGAGATGAAGCCATTCTTGACGACGAACAGGGCGAAAGGCTCCGCCTCGTAACCGTGCTTCTCGCGGTTGCGGCGGCTTCTCAGGCTGAAGTAGAGCATCGCCGCCACGATCGCGACCCCGATGAGGAGCGTCGTGGAGTGCAGCGTGACGCCCCCGATCGTGATCGGGCCGATCACGTCGGGGATGAAGCCGGCGCTGAGCAACTGGAACTCGCGCGGAAAGGGCCCGACCGACTGGCCGCCGAGCAGCGCCAGCGACAGGCCCTTGAAGACCAGCATTCCCGCCAGCGTGACGATGAAGGAGGGGATCTTCATATAAGCGATCCAGTAACCCTGGGAGGCACCGATCAGGCCACCGACGATCAGGCAGATGAACGCCGCCAGGATCGGATTGACGCCGTACCGCACCATCAGCACCGCTGCGACCGCGCCGATGAAGCCGGCAACGGAGCCGACCGACAGGTCGATATGGCCGGCGACGATCACCAGGAGCATACCGAGAGCCATGATGATGATGTAGGAGTTCTGCAGCACCAGATTGGTGAGGTTCACCGGCTTGAACAGCGTGCCGTTGGTCGTGAACTGGAAGAACACCATGATGGCGATGAGCGCCAGCACCAGGCCGTAATCGCGCAGGTTCTCCTTCAGCGCCGCCTGCGCCGAAGCTTTGGCCGGGCTCACCGCCTTGCCAGCTGTTTCCGTGCTCATGATGCGGCTCTTCCTTCCCCGCGAACGATAGCGCGCATGATCTTCTCTTGCGAGGCTTCGCTGCCGGCCATCTCGCCGACGATGCGTCCTTCGTTCATGACATAGATGCGGTCGCAGATGCCGAGCAGTTCCGGCATCTCCGACGAAATCACCAGGATGGCTTTGCCTTCCTCGGCAAGCCGATTGATGATCGTGTAGATCTCGTATTTGGCGCCGACGTCGATGCCGCGTGTCGGCTCGTCGAGGATCAGCACCTCGGGATTGGCGAAGAGCCACTTCGACAGCACGACCTTCTGCTGATTGCCGCCGGAAAGGTTGCCGGTGATCTGGTAGACGCTGGAAGACCGGATGTTGGTTTTCCGGCGATAGTCGTTGGCGGCATTGAGTTCCTTGATGTCGTCGATCACGCCGCCAGCCGAGACGCCCTTGAGATTGGCGATCGAGATATTGTGCTTGATGTGGTCGATCAGGTTCAGGCCGTAGGTCTTGCGGTCTTCCGTGGCGTAGGCGATACCCTGGCCTACCGCCCTGCCGACGCTCGATACATCGACCTTCCTGCCGTGGAGGTAGACCTCGCCGCTGATCTTCGTGCCGTAGCTCCTGCCGAAGAGGCTCATGGCGAATTCCGTGCGTCCGGCGCCCATCAGGCCGGCTATGCCGACCACCTCGCCCTTGCGCAGGCTGATATCCACGCCTTTGATGACCTGCCGCTCCGGATGCAGCGGATGATGGACCACCCAGTTCTTCACCTCGAACATGGTCTCGCCAATGCGCGGGGTGCGCGTGGGGTAACGATCCTCGAGAGGGCGACCGACCATCGAGGTTATGATGCGGTCCTCGTCGATATCGGCCTTGTCGAGCGTCTCGATGGTCCGGCCGTCACGCAGTATGGTGATGCGGTCGGCCACCTTGCCGACCTCGTTCAGCTTGTGCGAGATCAGGATCGAGGCGATGCCGTGGTCCTTGAACTCGATCAGCAGCTTGAGCAGAGCGTCGCTGTCCTTCTCGCTTAGGCTCGCCGTCGGTTCGTCGAGGATGAGCAGCTTGACCTCTTTCGACAGCGCCTTGGCGATCTCGACGAGCTGCTGCTTGCCGACGCCGATATTGGTGATCAGCGTGTCCGGATCCTCGCGAAGGCCGACCTTGCGCAGCAGCGCGGCCGCTTTGCCGCGCACCGCATCCCAATCGATGACGCCGTAGCGGGCCTGCTCGTTGCCGAGGAAGATGTTCTCGGCGATCGAGAGCAGCGGTACGAGAGCCAATTCCTGGTGGATGATGACGATGCCGCGTCGCTCGCTGTCATGGATCCCGTGGAAGCGGCATTCCTCCCCCTGGAAACGGATGTCGCCGGCATAGGCGCCGAACGGATAGACGCCGCTCAGTACCTTCATCAGGGTGGACTTGCCCGCGCCGTTCTCGCCCACGATGGCGTGGATCTCGCCTGCCCGGACGTCGAGATTGACGTCCTGGAGGGCGATCACACCCGGGAACGTCTTGGTGATGCCGCGCATCTCCAGAATTGTCTGGTTCATCTATGGTACCCGCCGGACCAGCCAGGGGCCGCGCGAACGCGGCCCCTGGCCGGGCATTGCCTATTTCAGCTCGTCGGCCTTGATGTAGCCGGAGCCGACCACGATCTCCTCATAGTTCGACTTGTCGACGGACACGGGAACGAGCAGGTATGAAGGCACCACCTTGACCCCGTTATTGTAGGTCTTGGTGTCGTTGATCTCCGGCTCCTTGCCCGACAGGACGGCGTCGACCAGATTGGCCGTGACCTTGGCCAGCTCGCGCGTGTCCTTGAACACGGTCGAGTACTGTTCGCCGGCGATGATCGCCTTGACCGAGGGCACTTCCGCGTCCTGACCCGTGACGATCGGCCAGGGTTGATCGGCGCTGCCGTATCCGACGCCGCGCAGCGAGGAGATGATGCCGCGCGACAGGCCGTCATAGGGTGCGAGCACGCCATCCACTCGGCTCCCGTCGGAGTAGTGGGCCGATAGGATGTTGTCCATGCGGGACTGCGCGACCGCGCCATCCCAGCGCAGCGTGCCGACCTTCTCCATCCCCATCTGGCCCGACTTCACGACGAGCACGCCCTTATCGATCAGCGGCTGCAGCACCGACATGGCGCCGTCGTAGAAGAAGAAGGCGTTGTTGTCGTCAGGGGAACCGCCGAACAGCTCGATGTTGAACGGTCCCTGCTTCTCCGGGTAGCCGAGCCCTTTTAGCAGAGACTCCGCCTGAAGCACGCCGACCTTGAAATTGTCGAAGGTGGTGTAATAGTCGACATTCGGGCTATCGCGGATGAGGCGGTCATACGCAACCACCTTGATGCCCTTGTCTGCCGCTTGCTGCAGCACGGCCGAAAGCGTCGTGCCGTCGATCGACGCGATGACCAGCACCTTGGCGTCCTTGGTCACCATGTTCTCGATCTGGGCGAGCTGGTTGGGAATGTCGTCTTCGGCATATTGCAGGTCGGTCGCGTAGCCCTTTTCCTGCAGCGCCTTGACGAGTTCGTTGCCGTCGCTGATCCAGCGGAGCGAGGACTTCGTCGGCATGGCAATCCCGACGGTGCCCTTGTCCTCAGCCGATGCGGAAAACGTCATGGCCGCGATGCCAACCGTCAGCGCCGCGACGAGTGTCTTGATGGTCTTCACTTTCTCTCTCCCGATTTTTCCCGATGTTCGCGGCGCGCTCGAGTCGCTGCCGCGGAAGAAAAAGGCGCCGCGTTCGGCGTCCGACAAACCCTCCCCACAACCCGCTCCGGTCGTCCTCTTGGGCCGGCGCGCAAGAAACCTCCCCGCAGCCAGATGGGCCGCAGTCGAAGGACGTTGGATTCGTTTGATATAACTGTCAAATGCAAACTGTGATGTTTCCTATACCGCTTTTGATATAGCTATGACTGCCGAATCGGGAACTTGTCGGGGGGATGGAACATGGAAGCAGGGACGCGGATACCGGCTGATTTCCCAGGGGCGTCGCTGAAGCTGCCAGATGGCGAAAATCTGCTGCGCAACGCGCTCAAATTCGGCCATATGCGGATGATCGTGGCCCTCGAGGATCAGGGGAGCGTGAGCGCGGCGGCGCAGATCCTCAACATCTCGCAGCCCGCGGCCTCCCGCATGGTCGCGGAAATGGAGGCCATACTGGAGGTGAAGCTTTGCGAGCGGCTGGCCCGCGGCATCGCGCTCACACCCTATGGCAGGGCGCTGGCGCGCCGGGCGCGCACCATCCTGCTGGAGATGAGCGAGGCGGACCGCGAGATCGCGGACCTGAAGACAGGCAAAGGCGGATCGGTTTTCGTCGGGGCCGTCACCGCGCCCGCGATGGATCTCGCCATGAGGGCAATCCGCGAAGTGCGCAGGCTTTATCCGCGCATGGAGATCACCATCCAGAACGAGACCAGCAACGTTCTTGCACGTGAATTGCTCGCGTCGCGGCACGACTTCATCATCGCGCGCATCCCGGAAGACCTCAATCCGCGGCTGTTCGAGAGCCGGGTTCTCGGCATCGAAAGGGCATGCCTGATCGTGCGGCGCGGACACCCGCTGCTCCGGCGCGCGCCGGCGGCGTTCGAGACGCTGACCGGTTACGACTGGGTTCTCCAGCCGGGCGGCTCACTGCTGCGGCGCACGCTGGAAAGCCTGTTCATCGCCCGCAACGTGCCCTTGCCGGACAGGATCATCAACACCAGCTCGCTGCTGCTCACCATCGTGATGGTCGCACAGTCCGACGCTATTGCGCCGGTCGCCACCGAGGTCGCCAGCTTCATCCGCGCCGAGGATGGCCTCGCCGGGGCTGTCGAGATCCTGCCCGTCGATGCCGAGATCGAGGTCCAGCCCTACAGCATGATCAAGGTCCGCAACCGGGCGCTCTCGCCCGCGGCGCAGTTGCTGCACGACTTCATCGTGGAAAAGGCGAAGGAGAATCCGGCCGAGCGTCCGTGATCGCGCCGCGGACAGGTCGTCGGCTTCTCAGAAAACCACCGTCTTGTGCCCGTTGAGCATGACTCGGGCCTCCAGATGCGATTTGACCGCGCGGGCGAGCACGCGGCTTTCGATATCGCGCCCGACCGCGACGAAATCCTCCGCGCTCATGGCATGGGTGACGCGCTCTGTTTCCTGCTCGATGATTGGTCCCTCGTCGAGGTCCGGCGTCACGTAATGGGCGGTCGCGCCAATCAGCTTCACGCCGCGCTCATGCGCCTGGTGATAGGGCTTGGCGCCCTTGAAGCTCGGCAGGAAGGAATGGTGGATATTGATCACCTTGCCGTAGAGCCGTTTCGACAGGCTGTCCGACAGGACCTGCATGTAGCGGGCCAGGACGACGAGGTCGGCGCCGCTCTCGCGCACGAGCGAGAGCAGCTTCTCTTCCTGCTCGGCCTTGTTGTCCCGCGTGACCTTCCAGCAATGATAGGGGATACCTTCCTGCTCGGCTGTCTTCCGGCTGTCCTCGTGGTTGGACACGATCGCCGCCACCTCGGCATTCAGCCAGCCGGCCTTGATCTGATAGAGGAGGTGGAGCATCGCATGGTCGAACTTCGAGACCATGATGACGATCTTCGGCTTGCGCGCCTGGTCGAGAAGGTCGGTCTTCATGGCGAACCGGTCGATGGCCGGTTTCAGCGCCCGCAAGATGTCGTCCTTGCCCATGGCAGCGCCGATCGTGAAAGCGATGCGCATGAAGAAGCGGCCTGTCTGCCGGTCCCAGAACTGATTGCTCTCGGCGATATTGCCGCCGATCGCGGCGAGTTCCGTCGTCACGGCGGCGACGATGCCCGGCTTGTCCTCGCAGGAAAGGGTCAGAACGAATGTATTGTCGGTGCTCATAGGTTCGGTTCCGTCGGCGGTGCTGAAGCGGGTTCGGGGCAATGCGGTGCCCGAACGCGCTTTCCTCTATACGCTTGCACTGCCGATGGGTAGTTGCGCAGCCACGACGCCCGGGACAAAGCCTGCGTCATGTCAGCCCAGCGGGGCTGGCTCCCGTTCGACTGCCGACGCGAGCGTCGCAACATCGGCGGAATTGTTACGGATCGTGCCTTGATCACGCCCCGGCGCGGCTCAGCTCCTTGGTCTTTTCGGCCGCGTCCGCGGCGAGTTCGGCGAACAGATCCTCCAGTTTCTCCGCCGCGAGGATCACATCGGGATCGAAGCTGTTCTCTTCGAGCTTGCGGACGAACAGCTCCATGAAGGCCGCCTGCTTCTCCAGCGCCTTGTAGAGCTTGGCCGCCTGATCGAGGGTCAGGCCCGGCGTCGTCAGCGTGCGCGGGATCTCTTCGGCAAGCTGGTCGCCCAGCGTGCGCTGCTCCTTTAGCATCGCCATCCAGTCGGTCATGGGATCTCCTTTTTGGCGAATGGTCGGCAAGTGAGGCCGCGAAGTCAACCACCGGGACTCGATCCTATTACTTGGGGCGTAATCGACCGGCGGCGAGCAGCCAGCGATAACCGATGCGTTCACGCGAAAGACAGGAGACCACGATGAACGCACAAACCTTCGCCGCCGCCTATGTCGCCGCCTGGAACGAGACGGATCCCACGGCTCGCCGCGCGCTGATCGAGGAGACCTTCGCGGGCAATGTCACCTATGTGGATCCCGTCATGGCCGGCGAGAGCCATGATGGTCTGGATTCCTTGATTGCCGGTGTGCACCAGCGCTTCCCAGGCTTCCGTTTCACCCTGCTCGACGGTGCCGACGGCTATGGCAACCACATTCGCTTCTCATGGGAACTCGGCCCCGAAGGCGCTGAAGCCCCGATCCAGGGGACGGACGTGGCGGTTATCGAGAGCGGCCGGATCGCGAAGGTGATCGGCTTTCTCGACCGGGTGCCGGCATAAGTCTGCCTGGCATTCGTCTCGTGGCGAGCGCATTCGGTTCTGGTATAAGCCTCACCACGCGAATCATGATCGAGGTGCCGAGGGAGGGGTGCGCTGATCGACTCGCCCCCAAGGCATTTTCCTGTTCGGCGTCGATCCTCCAGGGGTCGGCGCCTTGCCATCATTGGGGCCATCATTGAGAGGCAAGCGTCCGCGGCCGGTGGGGCGGTCGATGCTGACGCTCCGCCGGACGGACGTCGCGCGTGCATCACGGTCACCGGAGCGATCGCCGGCTCCGCCGAATTCCCCACCCCGCCAGAAAGATGTGAGTTTCGTTTCCTGACGAATTGACCCGATGGGCGGCACTTGATGGAGACGGTGCCGTGAAATCAACCGACGATTATGGGAGGACATCGATGAATCGCAAAATTTGGTTGGCAATGCCTGCTGCACTGCTCGCCGCTTTCGGCGCCGCGCATGCGCAGGAAACCGTGAAGGTGGGCGTGGTGGCCGAGCTGTCGGGCGCCGGTGCTCCGGCGGGGACGAACTGGCGCGACGGCATCAAGGTCGCCGTCGAGGAGATCAACGCCGAGGGCGGCATCCTCGGCAAGAAGGTCGAGACCACAGAGTACGACACGCAGACCGACCCCCAGGTGTCGCGCGCGCTCGTGCAGAAGGCGATCGACGAAGGCGCTTATGCGATCTGGGGCACGATCTATTCGGGCTCGACGATGGTCAACATGCTGGTCGCACAGCAGAACAGTACCCCGCAATTCATAGGCTCGGAGGCCCCGAGCATCGTCCAGAAGGGGAATCCATTCGTCTTCAGGACCTCCTCGGGCGCGCAGAAGGGGGTTCCCGCGCTGACCAGCTATTTCACCGACACGCTGAAGGCCAAGAAGGTCGCCGTCGCGTGGGTCAACAACGAGTTCGGGAAAGGCGGCCGTGACGTCTTCGTGGCGGAGATGCAGAAGGCCGGCATCGAGGTGATCGCCGATGTGCCCTCCGAGCAGGCGCAGACCGACTATGCGGCCGACGTGTCGAAGCTCAAGGAAGCAAATCCCGAGGCCGTCTTCGTCTATATGAACCAGGAGGAATCGGCGCGCTTCCTGATCGAGGCCAAGAAGCAGGGACTAGCCATGCCGCTTGTCGGCGAGGTGACGCTGACCGAGGCCAAGGTGATCGAGCTCGCCGGCGGCGCCGCCGAAGGCGCGATCGCGCATGTCGGCGTCACGGCGACCGCCACCGACGTCCCCGGGATCGGCGCATTCGCCAAGAAGTTCGAGGAGACCTTCAAGCGCAAGCCGACGCATGACGCCATCAAGGGCTATGTCGGCGCGTGGACGACGAAATACGTCACCGACATGGTCGGCGAATTCGACGGCGAGAAGTTCGCCGAGAAGATGCACGGCCTGTGCCTCAAGGTTACCGAACATCCGAAGATCCTGCTCGACACCTGCTGGGACGAGACGGGCGAGATGTCCCGCCCGAGCTTCATGGTTCAGGTCAAGGATGGCGCCCCCGTCGTGATCGGCACCGTGCCGGCGAACTGACTGGTCCCAAAGAGGCGGCGGCGCTTGCCGCCGCCGCCGACAAGCGGAAAACGCCCATGTCACAATTCCTGCAGGTCCTGCTGTCCGGCCTGGCGACCGGCTCCATATACGCGCTGGTCGCGATCGGCTTCACGCTTGTCTGGCAGGCCGCCCAGACTGTGAACTTCGCCCAAGGCGAGTTCGTCATGGTTCCCGCCTTCTTCGTGCTCGTCGGCACGGGCTATTTCGGCATGCCGCTCTGGAGTGCGCTGCTTTTCAGCCTCGTGCTGTCGCTCCTCGTCCTGGGCCTCTTGTTCAAGAAACTGATCGTCGAGCCGATCCTGCCGCATGGCGGGATCACGCTGATCATCGCCACCATGACGCTCGGCATCCTGCTCAAGGAAAGCGTCAAGGAATTCTACGCAGCCGAGGCGCAGCCGTTTCCAGCGCTCTTCCCGAGCGATCCGATCGACGTCTTCGGCGCGGTGGTTTCGCTCCAGGACATTCTCAACCTGGCGATCTCGCTCGGCATCGTCGTGCTGCTCACCCTGTTCCTCAACCGCACGCGTACCGGGCGCTGCATGCAAGCCACCGCCCAGAATCCGGCGGTGGCGGAAATCCTCGGCGTGAATGTCAAGCGGATGGTGCTCTACACCTTCCTGATCAATGCCGCGCTCGCCGCGCTGGCGTCCTTCCTCATCACACCGGTCTATCTGGCGAAATTCTCCAATGGCGAGACGCTCGGGCTCATCGCCTTCATCGCCGCCATCGTGGGCGGCTTCAACCAGATCCGAGGGGCGCTCGTGGGCGGGCTGCTGATCGGCGTGCTGGACAATCTGACCGCGACCTATGTCACCGCGCAATACCGTGCCGCCTTGCCGCTGGTCCTGCTGATCGTCATCATCCTGGTGCGCCCCCAGGGCATCGCTGGTACGTCCGAGGGGAGGTCGGTCTGATGCGCGGACGCTGGCAGACCTTCACCGTCCCGCTTCTCGCCGCGTTGACGATCGTCGCGCCGCTCGGCCAGGGCAACTACATCGTCTACGTGCTCACCTCCTGGCTGATCTTTTCGATCGCGGCCATGGGACTCAACCTGACGCTCGGCTATGCCGGCCAGATCTCCCTGGCGCAGGCATCCTTCATGGCCATCGGCGCCTATGTCACGGCGCTGCTCACCCTGGCGGGCTGGCATTGGGTCCTTGCCATGCCCCTCGGCCTGATCCTCTGCTTCATCGTCGGCCTGCTGCTCGGTTACCCGGCGCTGCGCGTGAAAGGACACTTTCTCGCTTTCGTGACGCTGGCCTTCAACACGCTCGTGTTCCTCGTGCTGCGCAACGAGGATTGGCTGACCGGCGGAACCTATGGCCTCGTCGGCATGCCACGGCCGGACTTCGGCCTGTTCTCGACGATGAAGCAATTGCACTTCTACTATTTCACGCTGGCGATCACAGCGCTCGCCGCTCTGGTGATGTGGGGGATCGTGCGCTCGCCCTGGGGCAGGGCGTTCAAGGCCCTGCGCGAGAACCCGATCCGCGCCGAGAGCCTCGGCGTCGATACCCGACGCATCACGCTGCTCGCCTTCGCCATCGGTTCGGCCTATGGCGGGCTCGCCGGTGCGTTGGTGACTCCGCTTGTGCAATTCATCGAGCCGGGCTCCTTCGGGCTGGCGCATTCGCTGCGCATCCTCTTGATGGTCGTCGTCGGAGGCGCCGGCTATTTCTTCGGGCCGTTCCTCGGGGCGGGCGTGGTGATCCTGCTGCCGGAGATGCTGCGCTTCACCGAGGGCTACTATCTCATCATCTATTCGGCGCTCGTCATCGTCATGCTGGTGTTCGTGCCGTCGGGGCTGCTCGGCATCTGGGCGCGGCTGCGCGAGAGGTTCTGGCCGCGGCAACAGGTGCGAGGCGACATGAAGGAGGGAGCCCGGCTATGAGCATCCCCGTCCTCTCCGTCCGCAATATCGAGAAGAGCTTTGGCGGCGTCCGCGCCGTCCGCGGCGTCTCGTTCGACGTGCACAAGGGCGAGATCCTCGGTCTGATCGGGCCGAACGGCTCCGGCAAGTCGACCTTGTTCAACTGCATCCTCGGCCAGGTTCCGCCCGACGCCGGGGCGGTGTCGGTCAACGGCCGCAGCGTTTCAGGCATGCGCGCCTCCGACCTCAACAGGCTCGGTGTCGGCCGCACCTTCCAGCAGCTTTCGGTGTTCCCGAAGATGTCGGTGCTCGACAACGTCATCCTCGCCGGGCAGGAGCACCAAGGCACGATGCTGTCGCGCCTGTTCGGGGCACCGGATGCCGGCCTGACGGACGAGGCGGAGAAGATGATCTCGTTCTTCCGCCTGGCGCATCTGCGCGACGAGCTTGCGGGCTCCCTTTCCTACGGTCAGCAGAAGCTCGTCGATGCGGCAATGGCCTTTATGGCTGGGCCGGCTCTGGTGCTGCTCGACGAGCCCGCCGGGGGCGTCAATCTGACGATGCTTTCCAATCTCAAGGAGCGGCTCCTCGCCTACAACGCCGAACACGGGACTACCTTCGTGGTGATCGAGCACAATATGGAGTTCGTGATGAGCCTGTGTACCCGCATCATCGTCCTGGCCGAGGGGGCGGTCATCGCGGAAGGCTCGCCCGACGGGATCAGGTCGAACCAGACCGTGATCGACGCCTATCTTGGAGGCTGACGGTGCTGCAGCTGAAAGACATCTATGGCGGCTACGGCAAGATCACCATTCTCAACGGGGTCTCGTTCGCCATCCCGAAGGCTTCGATCACCACGGTCATCGGTCCGAACGGCGCCGGCAAGTCCACCGTCTTCAAGGCGATCTTCGGCCTGCTCAATATTCGTTCCGGCCAGATCCTGCTCGATGGGAAGGACGTGACGGGGCAGGCGCCGCGCCAGATGATCGGCCACGGCGTGACCTACGTGCCGCAGGGGCGCAACGTGGTGCCGCAGCTTTCCGTCTATCACAATCTCGAGCTTGGCGGCGTGACAGCGCCCGACCAAGCGCGCGTGCGGCAGCGCATCGAGATGGTCATGGACCAGTTTCCGATGCTGCGCGAGTTTCAACACCGCAAGGCGATCGAGCTTTCCGGCGGCCAGCAGAAGCAACTCGAGGTGGCGCGCGCCCTGCTGCTCGATCCCAAGCTGATCCTGATCGACGAACCTTCGATCGGCCTGTCGCCGAATCTGGTGCAGGAGGTGTTCCGCACGCTGACGCGGCTGCGCGACGAGGGCGTGACGATCCTGATGGTCGAGCAGAACGCGAAAGCGGCGCTCGCCATGTCCGACTACGGCCTCGTGCTGGAACTCGGCCAGACGAGGATGCACGACAGCGCCTCGAAGCTGCTCGCCGACCCGCGCGTCGGCCAACTCTTTCTCGGAGGACATGTCGAGGATGTCTCCGCCGATCGTCGCTGACCCCTTGGGCGCCGGGCCGAATCGCGACCGGCTCTTTGTAACCTCGGTCAGCGAACTACTTTCATCGATGAGGCTGCAGACGAAGCGGCTCGCCGGGCGCATTCTTGCCGTCGAGCCGAATGGTCGCGGCAGGCCGGAGTTTCAGGCCGGGTTTTAGCCAATCGGGGAGTGCGGGCAATGAAGACGTCCATCGCAACGGTTTCGATCAGCGGTGAATTCTCGGAAAAGCTCGAGGCGATCGCCGCAGCGGGCTTCGATGGGGTGGAGATCTTCGAGAACGATTTCCTGGCCTTCGACGCGTCGCCGAGGGAGGTCGGCAAGATGGTGCGCGACGCCGGTCTCGAGATCACGCTCTTTCAGCCCTTTCGCGATTTCGAGGGGCTGCCGGAGCCGCAGCGCTCGCGCGCGTTCGATCGCGCGGAACGCAAGTTCGACCTGATGAGCGAACTCGGCACCGACCTGATGCTGGTCTGTTCGTCGGTATCGGAGGTGTCGCTGGGCGGCATCGATCGCGCGGCTGCGGACTTGCGCGCGTTGGGCGAACGCGCGGCCAAACGCGGCCTGCGTGTTGGATACGAGGCGCTTGCCTGGGGGCGCCATGTCAACGACCATCGCGATGCGTGGGAGGTGGTGCGCCGCGCCGATCACCCCAATGTCGGACTGATCCTCGACTCCTTCCACACCCTCGCGCGCAAGATCGATGTCGAGACGATCCGTGCGATTCCGGGCGACAGGATCTTCATCGTTCAGCTTGCCGACGCGCCGCTGATCGACATGGACCTGCTCTACTGGAGCCGCCATTTCCGCAACATGCCGGGCGAAGGAGATCTGCCGGTGAAGGCCTTCGCTCGCGCGGTCGCGGCCACCGGCTACGATGGCTATCTCTCGCTCGAGATCTTCAACGACCAGTTCCGCGGCGGGTCGGCGCGTTCGATCGCGGCCGACGGTCGGCGTTCCTTAGTCTACCTGATGGACCAGGTCCGGCGGGAGGAGCCGGATATTCGCATACCGGTTCCCGAAATGCCGGACCGCATCGCCGTGGAAGGCGTGGAGTTCGTGGAATTCGCGACCGACGACGAGGGCGCCGGCGAGCTTGGCGTTCTGCTGCATGGCCTCGGCTTCGAGAGGGCCGGGCGCCATGTGACGAAGGACGTGGCGCTCTATCGCCAGGGGGGCATCAATCTGGTGGTCAACAAGGAGCGCGAAGGCTTCGCCCATTCCTCCTACCTCGTCCACGGCACCTCGATCTATGCGATCGGCTTGAGGGTCGCCGATGCGGCGGCGACGGTCATGCGTGCCCGCGCGCTGGGCGCGGAGCCTTTCGAACAGCCGGTGGGTCCCGGCGAACTTGTCATCCCCGCGATCCGCGGCGTCGGCGGCGGGGTGGTCTATTTCATCGACGGCAGATCCGAGCTGGCCGAAGTCTGGGAGAGGGAGTTCGTGCCGGTCGTCGATTACGAGGCTCCTCGAGTGGCCGGCCTCCACCGCATCGATCATGTCGGCCAGACCATGGAATACGGGGAGATGCTGACGTGGCTTCTTTTCTACACGGCGATCTTTCGCACCGGAAAGACGCCGATGGTGGACGTCATCGACCCCGGCGGGGTTGTTCGAAGTCAGGCGATCGAGAGTGCGGATGGCAAGTTGCGGCTGACCCTCAACGGTGCGGAGAACCGCAGGACGCTGGCCGGCCATTTCATTGCCGAGAGCTTCGGCTCGAGTGTCCAGCATCTCGCCTTCGCCACGGCCGATATCTTCGCTGCGGCCGAGATTCTTCACGCCAACGGGTTCCAAGCCCTGCCGATCTCGCCCAACTACTATGACGATGTGGAAGCGCGCTTCGGATTGGACCCGGACTTCGCCGACCGCCTGCGGGCCTCGAATATACTTTACGACCGCGACAGTGACGGGGAATATTTTCAGCTCTATGCGCCGACCTGGGGCGAGGGCTTCATCTTCGAAATCGTCGAGCGGCGCGGCGGCTACAGGGGTTATGGCGCGCCGAACGCGCCGTTCCGCATTGCCGCTCAGAAGCGATACCTTCGCCCGAAAGGCATGCCGAGAGCCTAGGTGGGCGTGCCAGATGGGAACGCCTGGTGGGCTGGGGCGTTGAGGGGGCAGGATGGGCCACTCCTGCCCCACCCCCCATAGGCCCGTCCCTGACCTGCCGGCCGCCACAGGCCGGCTTTTTTGACGAATTCAGCGGATCACATGCCGGCCCACTCGGCGACATGCTTGATCATAGCCGGGCGGTGGCCGGGATCGTCGGCCAGTTCGGCCAGTTCCGACAGCCGGTGCGCGCCGGTGAGGATTTCGATCCGGCGGCGATCGAGCCTGCGGCCGGTCCGGCCCTCATAGCCGGCGACGATCCGTTCGGTCAGATCGGTCGAGATCAGGTTCGAATAGATGAACTCCTGGTGGAGGGTGCCGAAGCCGGAGTCGGCGAAGTCATAGACACCGTTGAGCGTGTTGCGGTCGTGGTCGAAAGCCATGTTCCACCCATGACCGTCGAAGAAGCCATAGGTCGTGCCATGGGGATCCGGCGCCAGGTCGCGCCAGGCGGCGATCGTTCGCTCGGCGTAGGCGCGAAGCCCGTCGTCGAGCAGCGGAAGGGTCTTGGCCAGAATCTCGTCTGGGGAAAGCCAGGGCAGGATCGGTCCGGCGCCGGCCCCCATCATCGTCGCTTCGTCCAGGCGGTGCAACTCGGCATAGAATTGGGCCATTCGAGCCGCAAGCCGATCCTTCGCCTCCTCCGGAAGACGCCTATATTGCTCCGTGACGAGGTGCTCGCCCCGCAGCTTGCGATGACGCGAGAAGAGCGGTGACCCGCCATGGCCGCCATGGAGGGTGATGTCGGGCACTGGCATGGTGACGGCCGGGCGGACCGTGGCGAGGATCGCGGCCTCCCGTTCAAGTGCCTCCCGAGCGGCATCGTTGCGCGGGAATTTGAAGATCAGGCGGTTGTCCACGTCGAGGGCGATGCAGTGCCATCCCATGGTCAAGGGCGTGAAGCTGCTGTCCGAGAGTTCAGGAAACGATCCGATGATCGCTGCGCGATAGTCGTTCAGATCCAATGTCGCAACCATGCGTCGCCCTGTAGCGGCGATCGACGCGTCCGGCAAGGTTCCGCCGGTCGGGCTCTTACACGGACACGATGTTAACTAGCCGTGTGCACGCACCGTAAGTTCGATCCCAAGGCACCGGTTCATGAGCGTGGAGGCGTCCTTACGGCCGGCGGTTCCTCTTCCTCACGAAAGTGGGGGATGGCTCGGCGAAGCCGAGACGGAAAGGGGAGGCCCGCAAGGCGCCGGGAAGACGCCTTTTGGGATGTGTGAATGTCGTAGCTCTACTGGAGCGACAGCAACACGGACGGCTAAGCGGCGTGGCGCTGGCATGCAGCGATTTCGGCGGCTGCCCCACGCAGATAGAGCGCGCAAGTCGTGCGCAACATGGAAGCGAAGTTCGGGATGGCTCCGTTGATCTCGAGCGCTTCCTCATAGAGCGTCGAGATGAACTTCGGCGTGGTCAGACCCTGACCGGCGGCGATCTCGTCGAGCAGCGCCCAAAACGTCGCTTCGAGCTGGATGCTGGTCGAATGGCCGCCAATCCGGATCGAGCGATTGATCTGGCGATAGCCATCGGGATCCTGCCCCGCGAACACCCTGCACATCGTCTCCTCCCTGGTTCTTCTCATTGTCGCAGCGTTTGTGAATTGCGACATTCGGCCCAAACAGCAGGCCGCGCAATCGGACTTTGGGCCGAATATTCGCGCCTGGGCAACGTGGTAGCGGGCTGCCACCACTGGCACCGCGGGTGGCGCATAATCGCCTTCATCTATGATCCGAGACAGATCCGGCGGAGGAGCGATTGGCAAAGGCCATACATTCAATGATCCGTGTGTTGAACGAAGACCGTTCGGTCGATTTCTACAGGCGCGCCTTCGGGCTCGACATCGCCGACCGGCTCGATTTCGAAACGTTCACCCTTGTCTATCTGCGCAACGCCGAAGCCGACTTTGAAATAGAGTTGACCATCAACAAGGATCGGACCGAATCCTACGCGCTCGGCGACGGCTACGGACACGTCGCTTTCTGCGTCGATGATCTCGACGCCGAGCATGCCCGTTTCGAAGAGGCCGGCTTCAATCCTCGGAAGATTGTCGAGTTCGACCGCGATGGGGTGCTGCTTGCACGTTTCTTCTTCGTCGAGGATCCGGACGGCTACAAGATCGAGGTGCTGCAACGGCACGGACGCTACCAATAGAGCATTCTGCAGCCAAGGGGGATCGCTTGGCGTTGCACAGATGCGGCTACAACAAAGGGATAGAGCGCCGCGCCCAAACGGGCGGACTGCGCTCTAGCCGGGGAGCTGGCGTGAGGAGGCGCCGGCCGACCAGCCAGCCATTCGCCACGGCGGCGATGGCAAGCCAGGGAGGAGAAGATGGTCACTGTCTACAACCGAGTGCGGGGCATCTCGCGCCGCGAGCTTCTGCGGCGCGGCTCGGCGGCCGGCGCGCTGCTCGTCGTCAGCGGTTCCGCTGTTCTGAGCACCAGCGAAGCCTGGGGCGTCGAAACCAAGGGCTTGAAGCCCGAGACCATGGCGACGCTGATCCAGGTCGCGCGCGACATCTACCCGCACGATCAGGTGCCGGACAGATATTACGCGATCGCGGTGAAACCGCATGACGAGACCGCCGCCAAGGATGTTGCGCACAAGGACCTGATCGAACTCGGTGTCGCCGATCTCGACGAGCGTGCCGGCGAAGGCGGCTACCTCGGCCTTGGTTGGGAAGCAGAGCGCGTGAAAGTCCTGCAACAGGTCGAGGGCACGCCGTTTTTCCAGGCGGTTCGCGGCGGCTTGGTGGTCAGCCTCTACAACCAGAAAGAGATCTGGCCGATCTTCGGCTACGAGGGCGAGTCCTATTCCAAGGGCGGCTATATCGACCGAGGCTTCGACGACATCGAGTGGCTCTGAGGAGCGTATCGGCGCTGCCGGTCGCTTGCCACACCGTTAATTGGGAGGAAACCATGGCTGCACAATACGATCTCAACGACGATGGCGTCGTTGTCATCATCGGCTCGGGCGCCGGTGGCGGCACCCTCGGCAACGAGCTTGCCCAAAAGGGCATTGACGTCGTCATTCTCGAAGCCGGCCCGCGCGTCGAACATGAAGACTTCATCAACGACGAATGGGATTCTTTCGCGCAACTAGCCTGGCTGGACAATCGCACGACCTCCGGCGGATGGCGCGTGTCGAAGGATTTTGCGAACCTGCCCGCCTGGATCGTCAAGGCGGTTGGGGGGACGACCACCCACTGGGCCGGCGCCTCGCTGCGCTTCCAGGAGCACGAATTCAAGACGCTGACCCATTACGGCAAGGTCGAGGGCGCCAATCTGCTCGATTGGCCGCTGACTTTGCAGGATCTGGAACCCTACTATGCCAAGGCCGAAGACAAGATGGGCGTGACCCGCACCAACGGGATAGAAGGCTTGCCCGGCAGCAACAATTTCAAGGTGTTTAAAGCCGGCGCGGACAAGCTGGGCTACAAGGAGTGCCACACCGGTCGCATGGCGATCAACTCCGCCGAGCGCGACGGTCGCATGGCCTGCCAGCAGACAGGCTTCTGTTTCCAGGGCTGCAAATGGGGCGCCAAATGGTCGACCCTCTACACCGAGATCCCGAAGGGCGAGGCGACCGGGAAGCTGGAGGTGCGGCCGAACGCTTTCGTCTTGAAGATCGAGCATGACGACAGCGGCAAGGTGACCGGAGTGGTCTATGCCGACCAGGACGGCAAACAGCAGCGTCAGAAGGCGCGTCTCGTATGCGTGGCCTGCAATTCGATCGAGAGCCCGCGCCTCCTGCTCAACTCGGCCTCCAACACGTTCCCGGACGGCCTTGCCAATTCGTCCGGCCAGGTCGGCAAGAACTACATGCGTCACACGACCGGGTCGGTCTATGCGATCTTCGACAAGAAGGTGCACATGTATCGCGGCACCACCATGGCCGGCATCATCAGGGACGAGGCGCGCCATGACCCCTCGCGCGGATTCGTCGGCGGCTACGAACTGGAGACGCTGTCATTGGGCCTGCCCTTCATGGCGGCGTTCCTCGACCCGGGCGCATGGGGCCGCAGCTTCACCACCGCGCTCGACCATTACGACCAGATGGCCGGCCTGTGGATCGTGGGCGAAGACATGCCGCAAGAGCAGAACCGCGTCGCGCTGCACAAGGAGTTGAAGGACAAGCACGGGCTGCCGGTGCCGGATGTCGCGTTCACTGACCATCCCAACGACGCCGCCATGCGCAACCACGCCTACAAGCAAGGCATGTCGCTCTACGATGCGGTGGGCGCCACCCGAACGTTCCCGACCCCGCCCTATCCTTCGACCCACAATCTCGGAACCAACCGCATGAGCAAGAAGGCCTCCGACGGCGTGGTGAATAGCTTTGGCCAGACCCACGACGTCAAGAACTTGTTCGTGTCGGACGGCAGCCAATTCACCACGGGCGGGGCCGAGAACCCCACCTTGACAATCGTCACGCTGGCCATCCGCCAGGCCGAATACATCGCGAAGGAGATGGGCGCGAACAACATCTGATAGCATGGGCGTAGATCGTCGAGCGTCGCGCGTTGCGCTCGCTGTCCTCCCCGGGAGAGAGACGCCTGCCGCTCGAATTTCACCAGTGTCGAATGGCGGGCGATGGGTGAAAGCGAATAGGAATCGGTTTTCTCCGCTCGCGGCGAGAAGGCCGGCAGGCGGGCGAGGGGCTTGCCAGACAGGTCAATCATATCGCGGCCGGCATGTCGGGCACCGGCACACGCTGGCGACCAATCCGATCTTGTCCTGTCTCCCGTCAATCGTCCACGGCTAGCCGGCGCCGTGGGCGATATTGCCAGCGCTTGCCATGAGATGGCGCTGCACCGTGTCGGCCCTCGTTTTCATCGAGCCGTCAGCGCATGGCGAGTTTCACCACCTGCAGCCCATGCCGGGCTGAGCTCGCCCGCTCCGAAGCTGAGAAGCAGCAAGTTCGCTCTTACAAGGGTCGAGCGGATGTAATTGCGGAATTGAGCAAAGAGTGTTGCTGAACGGATATTCTGCGCACGCTCAGGTCGGTGCAGGTCAAAGAGATGAGAACTTCCAACGGCTTCCAAGTCTTGGCCGGAAGATTTTGGAATGTTATGGAGGTAACGGATTCTGGCTGATCTTAGGGTGGACGCAAATGGACGGTGGTAGGATCTCGCGGCGGGGGATGATGCTAGGAGCGCTCGCGCTGCTGGCGTCGGGGTGTTCGCCGACAACGCAATACGGCATGCCGCTGATGTCGGCTTTTTCCGGCGAGAAGGGCCCCGCACCTCGTTTCCGGCGCAAGCGCGTGCCCTATTCCGGAAACGAGCCGTCCGGATCGATCGTGGTCGATACCAACGAACATTACCTCTATTTCGTCGAGGGAAACGGATGGGCGACGCGCTATGGCGTCGGCGTCGGCGAGCAGGGTTTGACATTGAAGGGCAATGCCAGCGTGGGGCGCAAGGCGGAATGGCCGTCCTGGACGCCCACCGCCAGCATGATGCGGCGTAAACCCCGGCTGCTTAAATATGCGGGTGGGGTGCCAGGTGGCTTGAACAATCCGCTCGGCGCGTCTGCGCTCTACCTCTACCGCGGCGGACGCGACACCATGTTCCGGATCCACGGCACCAACGAACCATGGACGATCGGGCACAATGTCTCCAGCGGCTGCATCCGCATGACGAACGATGACATCGTCCATCTCTATCAGCGCGTTCCCGTGGGAACCTCGGTCCTGATCGTCTAGCCCTTCAGGTCTGTTGCCGGCTGCGCATTATATTGGCCGGCTTGCGACCGTTCGACTCTCGTCCTGGCTGTCATGTCCGCACAAAACGGCTGCGCCGACTTCGATGCGATCGCGGGTTGATAGCCGTATCGTAGCCTTCGTAACAATTCATATGTTAATTGTGTCTTTTGTGCACTTGTCTTGCGTTTTCAAGGCGCTATCTTCGCGGTGCAGCTTCGATAATCTATTCCACCCGTGGGGAAAGGATTGCGCGATGATGAAAATTTCAGTTGCTGTATTTGCTGCCGTGTTCGCCGTTGCCAGCCTCAGTGGTTGCGCGAACGGGGTCGGCATCGGCAAAGGAAAGGGGAAGGCTCCGCCGCCCGTGGCCGCGCCGGCCGAGCCTGTAATCAAGTAGGATAACTGGTCAGTCCGAAATAGGGCCGTAGCGGGCGCGGGAGAATGCCGCGCCCGCTCGGTGCAGTAATTATGAAACGCTTCAGCAAATATCTCTTGTTCGTGGCGTCGGTTTTTCTTGCGTCGATCGCCTTCGAAGGGCCTGGTTCGGCGGCCCCAGCTTCTGCCGACAAGTTCAGGGCAACCTCCCAAACCGGTCCCGCAAAGGTGAAGGCGAGGTCAGCCAAGTCTAAGGGCGGCTACTTCATCGAGTTCCGTTCCCGATATGCTCTCAGTTACGGGCATTCTTTCGTCATCTTCGGTCGGATGAGCCCGTCGGGAAAGATGATCAATCCGGAAGTCGCTGGACTGCATCCCAAGTCGGACAGTGTGATCCCGTATATGTTGGGGCATGTCGTTCCAGTTCCGGCCGAAACAGGTTGGAGCGATGGAGACCTCGAGGATCAATACAAGTCGGCTAACTGGCGCGTCATGGTGAGTAAGCCGGAATATGACAGGGTCGTTGCCTACATCCGCAAGAAGCAAGCCAACTCGCCTGTCTGGCACGCCGCCTTATATAACTGCAATGCCTTCGCCGCCGACATTGCTCGCTTCATGGGCTACAAGACGCCCAGCCACTTGCTCATGCCGCAGGACTTCATGACGAAGCTCAGGGAGTGGAACGGCGGTCCGAATGCCATCGGCAGCACTGGACCACGCGGCTAGAACGCGTTCGCAATCGAATAGCCATTCGGCTCGACGCGAATGCGGCATGGTTGGGATGTCGTGGATCGCCAGATTGATGAGGGCCATGGACAACCCTCCGGCGATATGATGGGAACGCGTTGAACGCGGCGGCGCCTGTGGCGCCGGCGGATCATCATCATCGCTGGAGAGCTTCCATGAAAGCACGGGTCAAATGGGTCGAGGACAGGACGTTCGTCGGCGAATCCGGAACTGGCCACAAACTGGTGCTCGGCACGTCTCATGGAGATAAGGGCGGCACTCCGGGCCCCAGTCCAATGGAACTGGTGCTGATCGGCACAGGCGGTTGTTCGGCCTTCGACGTCGTCCATATCCTCGAGAAGGGCCGCGAGGCGGTCGAGGATTGCGTCGTCGAGCTTGAGGCGGAGCGGGCCGAGACCGAGCCAAGGGTGTTCACGCGCATCCACATGCACTTTGTCGTGAAGGGCCGGGCGTTATCTCCGGCGAAGGTCGAGCGGGCGATAGAGCTGTCGATCGGCAAATACTGCTCGGCATCGGCGATGATGGCGAAGACTGCCACCATCACGCATGATTTCGAGGTCGTGGATACGGCTGCAAAGCAATAGGCCACGCCGTAACCGGTCGAAGGCGGGCGGGCCGAGTGCGCTCGCCTGTTACGTGCGGCAACTATCGGCACGAGCCAGAAACGCACGTTACACTTTCGAATCGAGGAAGAAAAACTCCTGAGACAGGGCGGAGTCATATTCGCCCTGACTGAGATGTTCAGCGAAGTAATCGATCAGGAGGTAGACATGTCGAGGATTATTGCATCTGTCCTGGCCATCCTTGTTTCAGGAGACGCGAGCTTTGCGCAGGGTTCCTCATATCAAGGCCCGCTCGGGCCGGGTCCGCGCGGAAAGCATGTCGCTCTCCAAGCGGGCCGGAGCGCCGACCGCATCGCCGCAAAGCGGATGAGGACGTTTTCCCTTGCCCCATCGCCGGCCACGTTGCCCGCAGGTTTTGGTTTTTCCCTGGGGCGAATCAAGCCGATGATCGACGTGCGCAACGACCAACTGCACTATGGGCGCTGATCGAGGGGATCACGGCTAAAGCATGTCGCCCAAAAGTGCGCAGCGGTTTTGGGATAACGACATGCGCAAAAGCAAACCGAAAGCATGTCGCGCAAATCTCAGCTTTGCGCGACATGTTCCGGCCGGCCTAAACGTCCAAATTGGCAACGCTGAGCGCGTTTTCCTGGATGAAGTCGCGCCGCGGCTCGACCTCGTCGCCCATAAGCCGGGCGAACAGATCGCCGGCTTCGGCCGCGTCGCTCACGCTCACCTTCAACAATGAACGGACATTGGGATCCAGCGTGGTCTCCCAGAGCTGCTCGGCATTCATCTCGCCCAGACCTTTGTAACGCTGGATCGAAAGACCCTTGCGTCCGCTGGCGAAAATGGCGTCGAGCAGGCCAAGGGGACCTGACAGGGTTTCCGAGCTTTCCTTTCGACGCAGGACGGGAGGGGCCGCATAGATTTCGCCGAGGCGAGGAGCGTAGCGGTCCAGAGCGCGGGCATCAGCCGAGTTGAGCAGCCCGGTGTCGAGCACCGCCGTCTCCTTCACGCCGCGCACCGTCCGCTCGAAGACATAGCCGCCCGGACCCTCGTTGGAAGGATTGATGCGCCCCTGCCAGCCGCGCTCGGTGTCCTCGGCTATGGCGTCGAGGCGCCGGGCGATGGTTTCGGCCATGGCCGTCGCGCGCGCCGGATCGGAAGCGGTCTCCGGGTTGAGCCCGCCAGCGATTGCGGCCTGCTCGACCACCGGGCGGTTGTAGCGCGAGTGGAGCCCGTTGATCAGGCTGCGAACGCCGAGCGCGTCCTGCACGGCGGCACGAAGGTCCTGGCCGGCACGCACCTCGCCGGACGACAGCGACAGCGTCGCATCGTCCAGGCCCGTATCGATGAGAAAGTCCTCGAAGGCGGCCTCGTCCTTCAGATATTGCGCGCTCTTGCCCTTGGTCACCTTGTAGAGCGGCGGCTGGGCGATGAAGAGATGCCCGCGCTCGATCAGCTCCGGCATCTGCCGGAAGAAGAAGGTGAGGAGCAGCGTACGGATGTGGGCGCCGTCGACATCGGCGTCCGTCATGATGATGATCTTGTGGTAGCGCAGCTTGTCGGCGTTGAATTCGTCCTTGCCGATGCCCGTTCCGAGGGCCGTGATCATCGTGCCGATCATGTCGGACGAGAGCATGCGATCGAACCGCACGCGCTCGACGTTCAGGATCTTGCCGCGGAGTGGCAGGATTGCCTGGTTCTGGCGTGAGCGGCCGCTCTTGGCCGAGCCGCCGGCCGAGTCGCCCTCGACGATGAACAGTTCCGACTTGGCGGGATCGCGTTCCTGACAGTCCGCGAGCTTGCCGGGTAGCGAGGCGACATTGTTGAGGGTCGACTTTCTGGTCATCTCGCGTGCCTTGCGCGCGGCTTCGCGCGCGGCAGCGGCTTGGATGACCTTGTCGACGACCACCTTGCCTTCGCTCGGATGCTCTTCCAGCCAGGTGCCGAGCGCCTCGTTGACGAGGTTCTCGACAACCGGGCGGACCTCCGACGAGACGAGCTTGTCCTTCGTCTGCGAGGAGAATTTCGGATCCGGAACCTTGACCGAGAGAACCGCCGTCAAGCCTTCACGGCAGTCGTCGCCGGTTAGCGACACCTTCTCTTTCTTCGTGCTTCCAGAAGAATCGGCGTAACCGGTAATCTGGCGCGTCAGCGCCCCACGGAAGCCCGCGAGATGGGTGCCGCCGTCGCGCTGCGGGATGTTGTTGGTGAAGCAGAGCACGTTCTCGTGGTAGGAATCGTTCCACCACATCGCCACCTCGACGGTGATGCCGTCGCGCTCGGCGCGAATGGCGATGGGCTTGTCGATCAGCGGCTTTCTTGCCCGGTCGAGATAGCGGACGAAAGCTTCCAGCCCGCCGTCATAGAGCAGCTCCTGGCTCTTCACGTCGGCGTGGCGCTTGTCGGTGAGGAGGATGCGCACCCCGGAATTGAGGAAAGCGAGCTCGCGCAGGCGGTGCTCCAGCGTGCCGTAGTCGAACTCGACCATGCTGAAGGTTTCCGGCGAGGGCAGGAAGGTGACCTCGGTGCCGGTCTCCTCGCCGGCATCTCCGGTTTCCCGGAGCGGCGCATCCGGCACCCCATGGGTGAAGCTCATCTCGTGGATGCGTCCCTTGCGGCGGATCTTGAGCTTGAGCCAGACCGACAGCGCGTTCACCACGGACACGCCAACGCCGTGAAGGCCGCCGGAGACCTTGTAGGAGTTCTGGTTGAACTTCCCGCCGGCATGGAGCTGCGTCATGATGACCTCGGCGGCCGAAACGCCTTCGCTCGGATGAAGATCGGTCGGGATGCCGCGTCCATTGTCGGTGACGGTGCAGGATCCGTCGGGGTTGAGCGTGACCGTCACCAGCGTCGCATAGCCTGCGAGGGCCTCGTCGATCGCGTTGTCGACCACCTCGTAGACCATGTGGTGCAGGCCCGACCCGTCGTCGGTGTCGCCAATATACATGCCGGGCCGCTTGCGAACGGCCTCCAAGCCCTTCAAAACCTGAATGGAATCGGCGTCGTATTTGGCTGCTGCGAGGAACGTGTTCTCGGACTGATCGCTCATGAACTGCTTTCGTTGACAAATCGCGAAAAAGACGCGTCGAATCCTGTCCGAATCGCGCGTCTCCAACGATTTAAATATAGGCTTTCCCAGGCCTTTTTCCAAGTTTTTCCGGGCTTTTCGTGGTGAAAGCAAGGCATCAGGCGCCGAATTCCATCAACTGCGAGGACTTCGTCTTTTTCTGCGTCGCGTCGGACCGCGAACGCATGTGCTCGGCGAGGGCCTGGCGCATGTGGGTGACGAAGGCGCCAAGCTTCGGCAGAGCCTGCGAACGGCTCGGATAATATAGAAACATGCCCGGTGTCTCAGGCAGATAATCCTCGAGAACCAGTTCCACTCGACCGTCCTTCACCATCTCCTCCACCAGAGGCTCGGCCACATAGCTCAGGCCGATGCCGTCAAGCGTCGCGGCGATGCCGACTGCCGTATCGTTGACGATGAGCGGCCCCTGGACCGCGATCTCGAAGCTGTGGCCATCCTTCTCGAGTTCCCAGCGGTAAATGCCGTTGGAACTCATCTGGCGGAAGCGGATGCAGGCGTGCTGCTTCAGGTCCTCCGGCGCGCGCGGCCGGCCGTGGCGCGCGAAATATTCAGGCGAGCCAGCGACAGCAAAACGGAAGGGCGGGCTTACCCGCACCGCAACCATGTCGGCCTGCAGGGATTCGCCCAGCCGAAAGCCAACGTCGAAACCTGACTCGACGATATCGACGAAACCATCATCGGCGTAGACCTCGACCTCCACTTCGGGATAGGCGGCCAGGAAGGATGGCAGCACCGGGCCGATGAGGCTGGCGATGACGCCGCGGGAGGCGTTGATTCGCAAGAGGCCGGAAGGCCGTTCGGACAGCGAGCGAGCCGCGTCGAGAGCCTCGCGGAAGCCCGCCATGGCCGGCCGGGCGCGATCGAGGAAACGCTCGCCTGCTTCCGTCAACCCGACACTGCGCGTGGTGCGGTGAAAGAGCGCGATGCCGAGCCGGGCCTCCAGCGCCTTGATGGTCTGGCTCAGGGCCGAAGGCGAAACACCGAGCTCGGCCGCGGCGGCGCGAAAGCTGCGCCTATCCGCCACCAGCAGGAAGGCGGGGATGCCGTCGAGGTCCTGGTCCCTTATTGTGAAGTCTGATTTCATGGTCTGTGCACACTATAGCGGCTTATCGGAATATTGAAGAGATGGGATTGTAGGGAAAGCAATCGCAGGAGAACCCATGCCGATCCGTCTATCCATCAATGGCAAACCCTTCGATTTCGAGGGCGATCCCGAAAAGCCCCTGCTCTGGGTGCTGCGCGAGGATGCCGGCCTGACAGGCACAAAATATGGCTGCGGCGTTGCTGCCTGCGGCGCCTGCACCGTTCATCTCGATGGCGTGGCGACCCGCTCCTGCTCGGTGCCGGTCGAGGCGGCCGCGGGCGCCAGGATCGTCACCATAGAAGGGCTTGGGGCCGGTGGCGCCCGGCACCCCGTTCAGCAGGCCTGGGAGGAACTGCAGGTGCCGCAATGCGGATATTGCCAGTCCGGCATGATCATGGCGGCGACAGCCCTTCTTCTTGATAACCCGCATCCGACAGACGCCGAGATAGATGCGGCCATGACCAATCTTTGCCGCTGCGGTACCTATCCAAGGATTCGCAAGGCGCTTCGATCGCTGGCTGCCGGAGTCTGACCATGCGGCGCAGGGCTTTCCTTCTCGGCTCGGCGGCGGTCGCCGGAGGTCTTGTGCTCGGCTATCGCGCCTGGGCGAGGAGTTACGACCGCGCGGCGGTGGCTCTGGTGCAGGACGAAGGCGAGCATCTCCTTGCCGGCTGGCTGAAGATCGCCGCCGACGACTTGGTCACCGTCTATATTCCGCACATCGATATGGGCCAGGGCACGCATACCGCGCTCGCCATGCTCGCGGCCGAGGAACTCGACGCGGACTGGTCCAAGGTGAGGACCGAGCGCGCGCCCGGCGAAAAGATGTTCGCCAACCAGTTCCTGGCGCGCGGCTGGATCATCCAGGACCGGACGTTCCCGTTGGTCGACGGTGCTGTGGAAATGGCCTTCGAGGAGATTTCCCGCGTCATCAACCTGCAGATCACGGGCGGTTCCACCGCGGTTCGCATGACCGGCCGCTTCGGCATGCGCCAGGTGGGCGCCGCGGCGCGCGCCATGCTCGTCGGCGCGGCCGCAGCACGCTGGAACGTGCCGGCTGCCAGGCTCGTCGTTCGCGACGGGATTGTTTCCGACCCTGAATCGGGCAGGACCGCACGTTTCGGCGAACTGGCCGAGGACGCGGCGCGACTTCGCGTGCCGAGCGACGTCGTGCTGAAGCCTAAGAGCGCATGGCGCCTTGCCAGTACTTCGCCCGCTCGCCTGGATATACCCGCCAAGATCGATGGCAGCTTTCGATACGGGATCGATCTAGCGCTCCCCGGAATGCTGTATGCCGCCTTGCGAGCGGCACCGGTCCATGGCGGGACGTTGGCCGAAGTCGATCTCGCGCCGGCGCGCACCATGCAGGGCGTCGTCGAGGCAGTGCGGATGGAACGGGCCGTCGCCGTGCTCGCCTCGAGCTGGTGGCAGGCCAGGAGGGCCGTCGAGGCGCTCGAGCCTCGCTTTTCCGAGGGCGGAGCGACGATCCGCGACAGCGGGGCGCTTCATGCCGAGCAGGAGCGGATGCTTGCCGCCGGCAAGGCAACGGCCATGGTCACGCTCGGTGACGCCGCAACGGCATTGCGGGAAGCCCCGGACGCCAAGCGTATCGCCGCGGACTATCGCGTGCCGTACCTGCACCACGCCGCGATGGAGCCGATCAATCTCACGGCGCAGTTCGATGGCGGTCGGCTGACTGTGTGGGGTGGCGAGCAGGATGCGCTGGGCACGAAGGCCCGGCTCGTTGAACTTTCCGGATTATCGGCGCGAAAGGTGACGTTCCATGGGCTGGCCGCGGGTGGCTCGTTTGGGCGGCGAATTCCCGACGCGGCCGATTACCTCGACTATGTCGTGCCGTTGGCGCTCGCGGCCTCGCCGCGCCCGGTGAAGCTTATCCTGTCGCGTGAGGAGGAGTTCACCCATGGCGCCTACCGCCCCGCCTTGGCGACCCGCATCGAGGCCGTCCTGGGCAGGGATGGCTTGCCGGTCGCCTGGTCGCAGACCTTCCTTGCCGGTCCGACGCGCAATGAGGGCTTCGCCCTTCCCTATGCCATTCCCCACCAGTCGATCCGCGCGGTCGATTTCGCCACGCATGTTCGAACGGGCACATGGCGCTCGGTGGCCCATACGCAGCATGCCTTCTGGACGGAAAGCTTCATCGACGAATTGGCGCATGCCGCCGGGCGGGATCCTCTCGACTATCGCAATGCGTTGCTGCCCGATGATTCCCGCGAACGAAGGGTACTGGGAATAGCCGCGGAAACAGCCGGCTGGGGCACGCCCTTGCCCGACGGGCGGGGACGCGGCATCGCCATCGCCGAAAGCTATGGCACGGTCGCGGCCCATGTTGTCGAAATCTCGCTGGGCGAAGGCGGGCTGCCGCGCGTCGAGCGCGTTGTGGCCGCCATCGACTGCGGTACCATCATCCATCCGGACACGGCTCGCGCCCAGGTCGAAGGCGCTATCGTCATGGGGCTGAGCGCGGCACTCCTTGAGGAGATCACAATTGCCGGCGGTGCCGTCCAACAGGCCAACTTTCCCGATTACCCGATCATGACGATGGCCGACTTGCCGGAAATCGAGGTGATCTTCGTTTCGAGCGACGCCCACTGGGGCGGGCTCGGCGAGCCCGGCTTGCCGCCCGTCGCTCCCGCGCTCTGCAATGCGATCTTTGCGGCAGGGGGGCACAGAGTGCGTTCATTGCCGATCCGCCGGGCGCTGCGACAGGAGTAGCTGTTCAGTCGGACGGGCGGCGGCTACAGTCCCCCGGGAGCCTTGACGGGGGACATAGGGTGAGAAAACGCATCGGTATTGTGGGGCTCGGCATGGCTGTCACGCCGCACGCCAAAGGCCTGCTGGATCTCGCCGCTCGCGTGGAGGTCGCCTACGCTTTCAGCCCGAGCGCCGAACGGAGACAGGCTTTCGCAGCTCGGTTCCCCTTCCCGCTCTGCGACAGGCTCGAGACGATCCTGGATGACGCCTCCGTCGAGGCCGTGCTCGTACTCACGCCGCCCAGCACGCATCTCGACGTCGCGACCCGTTGCGCCGCGGCCGGCAAGCATGTTCTGCTCGAGAAACCGGTGGAAATCACGACCGAGCGCGCCGGGCACCTGGTCGGTGCATGCCGGCGTGCGGGTGTGACGCTCGGCATCGTCCTGCAGCACAGGTTCCGCCCGGCGGCCATGCAACTGGCCGCTTTGCTGAAGGCCGGCGAGCTTGGCGCGATCGCCGGCTGCTCGACAAGCATCCGTCTGTGGCGGCCACAAAGCTATTATGACGAGCCCGGACGAGGCACCCTGGCGCGCGATGGGGGCGGCGTGCTGATGTCGCAGGGCATCCACACGCTCGATCTGATGCTGACCCTGGCCGGACCGATCGCGCAGGTGGCGGGCTTCAGCGGCACGACGCCGGTCCACCGAATGGAAGCCGAGGACATGGTGTGCGCCGCCGTGCGCTTTGCCAACGGCGCCCTCGGCACGATCGACGCGACGACGGCCGCCTATCCCGGCTTTCCCGAACGCATCGATCTGACCTGCGAGAACGGCACGGCCAGCCTCGCCGGCACCGCGCTGACCGTGATGTTCCGGGACGGACGCAGGATCGAGGCCGGACACGATGGCAGCGCGGGCGGCACCGGCGCGGATCCGATGGCCTTCCCGCATGACTGCCACCGGGCGGTGATGGCCGATTTCCTCGATGCCATCGAGACCGGCCGGCCGCCGAGGGTAGCCGGGGAAGAGGCGCTCAAGGTTCACCGCCTGATCGATGCGCTTATCGCGGCCGGCGGCACCGGGAAGCCTACGGCCGTGGCGATCTGAGCTCTCAGCCGCGCAGCGGCTTCAGGGCCTCGCTCCAACGATGGAGTTCATCCAGCATCGTGCGGGCGCCCGCGCTGACTATGTCGGTCGGCGTGAAGACGCGCTGCTCGTCGAGGAACTGGTGGAAGTTGGGAAGCGGCACGCCTTCCGGGATCGGCACGACCTTCAGCGTGGAGAGGAGCTGCTTCTCGGTCTGGACCGCGCGCAAGCCGCCGGATATCCCGCCATAGCTCAGGAAGGCGGCGGGCTTGTATTGCCATTCGCGCGACAGGTAGCTGATCGCGTTGACCAGCGCCGGCGGGGCGAAATAGTTGTATTCCGGCGTGACGAAGACGTAGGCGTCACCAGCATCGACCGAGGCCGACCATGCCTTGGTATGGTCGTTCTCATACTGGCCGAGGCGCGGATGCTTAGGCTCGTCGAAGATCGGAAGCTTGAAATCGGCGAGGTCGACAAGGACCGGCTGGAACTTGCCATGCTCGCGGGCGAAATCCGCCAGCCAGCGGGCAAAGACGGGACCGACGCGGCCCGGCCGCGTGCTGGCGATGATGATGTTCAGTTGATGCGGCAATTCAGGTTTACCTTGGACTGTCAGTATACAAAGGTGACTGGGTGCTCCTAAGCCCCCGGCTGGCTTCCGCGCAAGAGGGCACCTTGGTGAAACTAAGGATGCTGCGGGTGACTTGTGAGGGTGGCTTTGCGATAGGCATGGACGGGCACGCAGGCTGTCCCTACATTCACAGGCAAGTCGATGATGGATACAAAACCCGCTCCCTTTGTTCCGCCTGCGCCGAAGCCGCGCTCGGCGCCCCCGTCCACGCTCGAGATGATGCGCATCGTTTATCGCAATCCGCTCGAGCTCTGGGGCGAGCCTTCCTACAACGAGCCCTGGATATCGGTCTCTGGCATCGGTGGGCCGCTGGTAATCGCCAACGATCCCGGCCTCATCAGGCATGTCCTGGTCGACAACGCCAGGAACTACAAGATGGCGACGGTGCGCCAGAAAATCCTGCGGCCAATCCTGCGCGACGGCTTGCTGACGGCCGAAGGCGAGGTCTGGAAACGGTCGCGCAAGGCCATGGCGCCGGTCTTCACGCCGCGCCACATCTTCGGCTTTGCCCCGCCGATGCTGCGCTGCGCCGAAGCATTCGTGGCGCGGTATGACAATCTCGACGGGCCAACCGATCTCGCGCGGGACATGACGGAGCTGACCTACGAGATTCTCGCCGAGACGTTGTTCTCCGGCGAAATCGCCGGCGAGCCCGGCAGCTTCTCCCGTGAGATCGACCATCTTTTCGAAACGATGGGCCGCGTCGACCCGCTCGATCTCCTGCGCGCGCCGGACTGGCTGCCGCGCATAACCCGGTTGCGTGGCCGCAAGACCATGGCCTACTTCCGCAAGATCGTTGCCGACACTGTGGCGATGCGCGAGGCGCGGATGCGCCGCGATCCCGATGGCGCCCCGCAGGACTTCCTGACCCTGCTCCTGCGCGCCGAAGGTCCCAACGGGCTGACCAGGGCGGAGATCGAGGACAATATCATCACCTTCATCGGCGCCGGCCATGAGACGACGGCGCGCGCGCTTGGCTGGACCATCTACTGCCTGGCCGAGGCGCCCTGGGAGCGCGATCGCATCGAGGCGGAGATCGACCGGGTCACGGCCAGCGAGCCGGATCCCGTCAAATGGCTCGACGCCATGCCCTTGACCAGGGCAGCCTTCGAAGAGGCGCTCCGCCTCTATCCGCCGGCACCGTCGATCAATCGCGAACCGATCGAGACCGACCGCTATCGCGACCTGGTTCTGCCCAAAGGTGCTCAGGTCCTGGTCATGCCCTGGACCGTACACCGCCACCGCAAGAACTGGGCCGACCCCGACGCGTTCCTGCCGGAACGCTTCCACCCCAGCAGGCGCGAGACGATCGACCGCTTCCAGTATCTGCCCTTCGGTGCCGGGCCGCGCGTCTGTATCGGCGCGAGCTTCGCCATGCAGGAAGCCGTGATCGCGCTCGCCGTGCTGCTCAAGCGCTATCGTTTCGACACGCTTGAAGCGACCAAGCCATGGCCGGTCCAGAAACTGACGACACAGCCCCAGGGCGGCCTGCCGATGGCGGTCTCGAAGCGGTAGGGGTCGGCGGGATCGCGAGCGATCCAATCATTGGTCGCTGGTACGATCCCTGGTCACACCAAGGCGAACACCCGCGCCGGTCCGCCTGTGCCGCCGCGCACCTTCGGCGCTCCGACGACGATGGTCGCGCCCTTGGCCGGCAGCTTCTCCAGATTGGCAACCCCTTCTATGCCGTAGCGCCCGGACGGCAGCCAGGTATTGTGGACGATGAAGTCCGGCGAGGGGCCGAAGTCCAGCGACAGGGTGTCGACGGCGATCGCCTTGGTCGATGTTTCCAGCAATTGTTTGGCCGCTTCGACGTGGAAGCCCGGGAAATGCATCGTCTTTCCGTCCGCGCCGACATTGCGGAACTTGTCCGAGGCGACATGGGCGCCCCAGCCCGACAGCATGGCAACGACCGCGCCCTCAGGCAACTCGCCATTCGCGGAGGTCCAGGCCTTGATGTCGTCGGGCGTCACCTGCGCGTCGGCGTCGTCCGCCGCCTTGGCGCGGATATCGATCACGACAAGCGGGGCGATGAGGTCTTCGACGGGGAGTTCCGCCACCGACTTGCCATCCGCCGAGAAATGCAGCGGCGCGTCGACATGCGTGCCCGTATGTTCGTTGATACGCCATTCGTTCAGGTTGAACGTATGGTCCTTGAAATTGAACTTCTGTTCGATGAAGAGCTGTTGGTCTCCGAAATAGGTCGGGAACTTGTCGTAGAGCTCATAGGTGAGGTCTTCCGCCTTGCCGGGCGCTGCTTGCTGGGCAAACAACGGTGTCGGCGTTGCCGTCGCGGCGACGACCGCCGCGCCTGCGGCCGCGGTGAAGAAGCTTCGGCGGCTCAGCATGTTGGATTTCACGCTTTCGACCACGCAATGATGGCACATTTCGTCTCGTCCTCCGGTGATGTCCCCCGGACGAAGAGTGTGCCGGAACTGACGTTTGGGCAAGGGCAGGTTTGCCCGCTTCAGCGCCGTCCCTGAAAGATGTTTTCGACATGGATCGGCCAGCGGCGCGGAACCACTGCCACCATGTCGAAACGCATGGACAGCCGGGCATGGTCGGGCTGCCTGCCAAGCCAGAGATCGGCGGCACCTTCGATGCGCCAGGCGGCTTCGCGCCCGATGGCCTCCATGGCCTCGGCCAGCGTTGGTCGCGCCTTGACCTCGACGATGGCCACGAGATCGCCGCGGCGGGCAATGAGGTCGATCTCGCCGAGCTTGGTCCGGTAGCGGCGCGCGACGATGCGGTAGCCCTTGAGCATCAACGCGGCGGCGGCGAACCACTCGCTTCGATGACCCCGTCGATAGGCCCGCAGCCGCTCAGTCATGACCCGTGCCCTTGAGGTCGAGAAGCCGGCGATAGAGATCGCCCTTTCTGGCGCCTGTCATGCGCGCCGCCTCCGCCGCCGCCTTGGAAGCCGGCATCTCTTCGGACAGCGACAACAGCAGCCGGTCGATGTCCTCGGGCCGGCTTTCCTCCGAGGCCAGGGGCGGACCGACGCAGATCACGACCTCGCCTTTCGGCGTTTCCGCAGCGCCGTAGACCGCCGACAAGGTGGCGATCGTGCCGGTGCGGATCTGCTCAAAGGTCTTGGTCAACTCACGTCCGACTGCGGCAGTGCGTGCTCCACCCAGGACGTCGGCCATGGCGGCCAGCGTATCGGCGAGCCGGCGCGGTGATTCGAACAAGACCAGCGTTGCCGGCACCGCCTTCAGCTCTTCCAGTCGCGCTCGACGCTGGCCGTCCTTCACGGGCAGGAAACCGGCGAAAAGAAAGGCATCGGAAGGCAGGCCCGAGGCCGTCAGCGCGGCCAGGACAGCCGACGCCCCAGGGACCGGAACCACCCGGAAGCCGGCCTCCAGCGCCTGCGTGACGAGGCGGAAACCCGGATCGGAAACGAGCGGAGTGCCCGCATCGGAAACCAGGGCGACGCTTCGCCCCTCGGCCAGCGCCGCGAGCAGTCTTGGCCCGGCTTCCGCGGCATTGTGCTCGTGGTAGGGCACTGGCTTCTGCCGGATGCCGTAGCGGTCGAGAAGCACCCGGGTCACCCGCGTGTCCTCGCAGGCGAGCACATCCGCGCCGGCCAAGGTCTCCAGCGCACGCAAGGTGATGTCGGCCAGATTTCCGATCGGCGTCGCGACGAGATACAGCGCCGGTTCGAGCGGACGTGCGGCGATGGCCGTTCCGCCAACCATGTAGGAACGCTTTATGTCCATCTCGGTCATGCCCTGGTCTTCCTCATCAGTCGCGCGTTTTTCCGAGAAACCGGGAACAAATCGCATTTTCTGCCGGTTCTAGTCTGCATGCAGGAGGAAGACCATGGACAGCCTCCAGATACAGGACGTGTTCGATCCCTATTATGTCGGGCGCAAGCCATTCATGTCGAAACGCCTGCGGCCGCGCGCAGCGGAGCCGCGAAAGGGCAGCAGCGAAAGAAAAGCGACGGACCGCGACGACAGCGGCGATACCCGCGATCCTGGTGAGGCGCTAGAGTCCTGATCTCAAGCGATCGGCATGCCGAATTTCCCCCGAAAACGATGCTGAACTAGCGGGCGAGATCGGCCACGACGGCGTCGAGGACGATCATGCCGGCGGGCGTGGCCTTCAGCCGTGAATTGCCGACCGGCGCCACCAACCCCTCGTCCTGCAGGATCGCGATGCGGGAGGACGAAAGGGTCTTGCCAGAGAGCATCTCGTATCGCGCAAGGTCGATCCCTTCCGCAAGCCGCAGGCCCATCAGCAGGAATTCGTCGGCTTCCTCGGTGCGGTTGAGGACCTCGCCGCCGGAGACCCCGTGCCCGTCATCCTCCACCAGGCCGAGCCAGGTTTCCGGCACGCGCTCGGTGATGGTGACAACTCGGCGATTATCCTCGACGAAGCGGCCATGCGCGCCCGGCCCCACCCCGACATATTCGCCGTAGCGCCAATAGGTGAGATTGTGCCGGCTTTCCGCACCGGGCCGGGCATGGTTCGAAATCTCGTAGGCGGGCAGGCCATGAGCGGCGGTGACGGCCTGGGTCAGTCCATAGAGCTCGGCGGCGTGCTCGCCATCCGGAATGAAGAACTTCCGCGCGGCGTGGAGCGCATGAAAGGGTGTCCCTTCCTCGATGGTAAGCTGGTACAGCGACAAATGGTCGGCGGCGTGGCCGATCGCCTCGACAAGCTCCGCTTCCCAGGCCTGCGGCGTTTGGCCAGGCCGCGCGTAGATCAGGTCGAAAGACAGGCGGGGAAATATCTCGCGCGCAAGGCCGATCGCATGCAGTGCCTCCGCGACATTGTGGAGCCTTCCCAGGAATTTGAGATCGCGATCGTTCAGTGCCTGCACGCCGAGGGACACGCGGTTGACTCCAGCCGCGCGATAGCCCCGGAAGCGCTCGGCTTCCACGGAGGACGGGTTGGCCTCCAGCGTGATCTCGGCGCCCGGCGCGATGGTCCAGTTGGCCGCCACGGCCCCAAGCACGGCGGCGACCGTCTCGGGCTTCATCAGGGACGGCGTGCCGCCCCCGAGAAAGATGCTTGTAACTGTGCGTGGCCCGGTCCGTGCGCGCATGGTCGCGATTTCCCTCGCGAAGGCGCGGGCGAACCGTTCCTGATCCACCGGCTGATGGCGGACATGCGAGTTGAAATCGCAATAGGGACACTTCGCCGCGCAGAACGGCCAATGGATATAGACGCCGAAGCCCGGCGCCCTGGGGTCGATGTCCGTCATGCCGAGCCGAGACGGGCCCTGGCGAATTTCTGGAACGCGCGGGCCCGGTGCGACAGCGCGGTCGGTTGGCCGGGCTTCCATCCGTGCTTCTCCGTGGCCGTCATCTCGCCGAAGGTCCGCTCGTGGCCATCCGGCACGAAGACCGGATCGTAGCCGAAGCCCAGCTCGCCGCGCGGCGGCCAGACCAGTGTGCCCTCCGCCTCGCCGCGGAAATATTCGGCATGCCCATCCGGCCAGGCGAGGCAGATGACGGCGACGAAGCGGCCTGTTCGGTCGGCCGGTCGGGTGGCGCCTGCCTGCTGGAGCAGGTCCTCGGTTTTTCGCATTGCCATCGCGAAGTCGCGGGTTCCGTCCGGTTTTTCGGCCCAGTTCGCCGTGTAGACGCCGGGCTGGCCGCCGAGAGCGTCGACCACGAGGCCGGAATCGTCGGAAAGCGCAGGCAGGCCGGTCGCGTCGGCCGCGGCGAGCGCCTTGATATAAGCGTTTTCCTCGAAAGTTGTCCCGGTCTCGTCGGGTTCGGCCAGACCATAATGCTTGGCCGACTTGGCCTCGAAGCCGAACGGCTCCATCAGTTCGGCGAATTCGCGCAGCTTGCCGTCATTGTGGCTGGCGACGACGATCTTCCGGCCATTCAGATGATGCATCAAAAACCCCAGATTCGTGGTTCGGCGAATTCGATGGAATTGCCGGACGGGTCGCGGAAATAGATGGAGCGGCCACCTTTCGGCCATTCGAAATCGGCTTCTATGGCAATGCCGCGACCCTGCAGATGGGATTTCCAACGTTCGATTTCATCGGCTGTAGCGGAAAAGCACGCATGTCCTTGGCCGGTCATGCCATGCGGCGGCACCGGCAGGCGGGCATCAGGCGGCGGCGGAACCTTGGTGGCCTCGGCGTCGAAGAGCAGGAGGACGGCGCTGCCGCAGCGGAAGAAGACGTGCCGGCCCTCCACCTTCGCGATCACCGGCAGGCGGAGCGTTTCCTCGTAGAACCGTTCCGCCGCAACGAGATCGTTCACATAGAGCGCCGTCTCGAGGATGGCGGAGGGGCCGGACGGGGGCGCTTCGGTCATGGGCTGCTCCGTTGTGCCTCGTTCAGGCTACCGCCATCTGCTGAAGGCTGACCAGCCGGGCGATTCCCTTCCTGGCCAGGCCCAGCAGCGCAGCGAACTGTTCCTCGGTGAAGGGCTCGCCTTCCGCGGTGCCCTGGATCTCGACGATGCCGCCCTTGCCGGTCATCACGAAATTGGCGTCGGTGCCGGCAGCCGAATCCTCGACATAGTCGAGGTCGATCACCGGCTGGCCCTCATGGATGCCGCAGGAGATGGCGGCTACATGGTCCTTCAGGACCTTGGAAACGTTGACCATGCTGCGTGCCTCCATCCAGCGCAGGCAGTCGTGCAGCGCCACCCAGCCACCGGTGATCGCCGCGGTTCGGGTTCCGCCATCCGCCTGCAGGACGTCGCAGTCGACGGTGATCTGCTGCTCGCCCAGTGCCTGCAGGTCGATCACGGCGCGCAAGGAGCGGCCGATCAGGCGCTGGATCTCGAGGGTCCGGCCGCCCTGCTTGCCGGCCGATGCCTCGCGGCGCATGCGTTCGCCGGTCGAGCGCGGCAGCATCCCGTATTCGGCGGTCACCCAGCCCTTGCCGGAATTGCGCATCCAGCCCGGAACCTTCTCTTCCAGGCTCGCCGTGCACAGCACATGCGTATCGCCGAATTTCACCAGGCACGAGCCTTCGGCGTGTTTCGACACGCCGCGCTCGAAGGTGATAGCGCGCATTTCATCGAATTGGCGTTTGGAGGGGCGCATGGGCTCTTTCTCTGGACCGGAATCGTGGGCGGTTCTTAGCCCCCTGCCAGCATCAGCGCAAAGGAAAACCGGCTGGCGCGGGGCAGTTGTGTTCCGCTCCCGGCTGTCTATATCATCTTCCGACAGGAGGTTTCATCGACAATGACGAAGCCCGTTATGGATCATACCCTGCAATCACTGGACGCGCGCTCGCGCGACATCTTCCGGCAGATCGTCGAAACCTATCTGAGGGACGGCGAGCCGCTGGGCTCGCGCAATCTGTCGCGCATGTTGCCTCAATCGCTTTCGCCGGCGACGGTGCGCAACGTGATGAGCGATCTCGAGCAGCTCGGTCTCATCTACGCGCCGCACGTCTCGGCCGGCCGCTTGCCGACACAGCGAGGCCTGCGCTTCTTCGTCGACGCCTTCATGGAGCTCGGCGATCTCTCCGACGAGGAACGCCGGGTCATCGAGGCCCAGGTGAAGGCGTCGGGCAGCGGCGCGACGCTAGAGCACATGTTGATCGAAGCCAGCCAGATGCTGTCCGGCATGTCGCGAGGCGCGGGGCTCGTCGTGGCAGCCAAGAACGAAGTGCCTCTGAAGCATATCGAATTCATCCAGCTCGAGCCTTCCCGCGCGCTGGCGGTGCTGGTCTCGCAGAGCGGCGACGTCGAGAACCGCGTGCTCGACCTTCCGGCCGGGGTTACGGCCTCGCAGCTCCACGAAGCCTCGAACTTCCTCAACGCGCATATTCGGGGCCGCACGCTTGCCGAGGCGCGCACCGATATTGCCCGCCTCAAGGAGGAGACCAAGGCCGCGCTCGACACGCTGTCCCAGGACCTCGTGGAGCGCGGGCTGGCTGTCTGGGCAGGCGCGGAGAGCGGATTGCCGGCGCGACTTATCGTGCGCGGCCGCGCCAACCTGCTCGAGAACGTCACCGCGCAGGCCGATCTCGAACTGATCAGGCATCTGTTCGAGGACCTGGAGACGCAGGATGGCCTCATGCAATTGCTCGACCTTGCCGAGCAAGGGTCGGGCGTGCGCATCTTCATCGGATCGGAGAACAAGCTGTTCTCGCTGTCAGGCTCCTCGCTGGTGGTCGCACCCTACCGCGACAAGGATTCGCGTGTCATCGGCGCGTTGGGGGTCATCGGTCCGACCCGGCTCAACTATGCCAGGATCGTGCCGATGGTCGATTACACCGCGCAAGTGGTCAGCCGGATGATGCGCTAGGGAGAACTGTATGTTCGGTCTGATCGCCAAGATGCGGGCCCATCCCGGCAAACGCGACGCGCTGATCGCGCTGCTGCTGAAAGGCACGGACGCCATGCCGGGGTGCCTTAATTACATCGTCGCCAAGGATCCCGCCGATCCGGACGCGATCTGGATCAGCGAGGTATGGGACGAAGAGGCAAGCCATAAGGCTTCGTTGTCCATGCCGGCCGTTCAGGCCACGATCGCCGAGGCGCGCCCGTTGATCGCCGGCTTCGATTCCAGCGTGCGGACCGAGCCGGTCGGCGGGGTGGGGATTTCCTGACGAGAGCAGCGGATCGGGTCAGGTAAGACGTGGGGCCTGACCGGAAAGACGCCTGGGAATGGGATCGAGCGGTCGCTTCGCCCCGCATCCCCGTGTGCCTTTGTCCGCCGTCCGAACCTCCTTCATCCCAGATCGATCACAGGCATCCGCGGCCGATCAGCATCGTCATAGGCAAGGGTCGGGCGGCCGACGACCGGCGTGATGCGACCTGAACCACTCCGCGAGTTGTCCCCACTTGGAACAATGCGACAGCATCAAAAAGGTGCTTGCCGGCAATTGTCCATATCATTACCTTCCGTAGGGTCCCGTTTGTAGGGATCAATTATGGCATCTGAGTTTGGGGCTCGGTGACAAGGCGAAGATCGCTTCGTGGCCGTCGTCGAATATCGAGAGTTCCGGAAATCCCGGCCACACCGCCGGTTGATGGAGGCTGAGCGCTGAGCGGGGGGCATGATTCCTGGTTCCGCGCGCAATTCCATCAATTCTGTTTTCGAGCGACTGCCCCGAACCGTTGGGAGGAGGACCAAAGTGCCCGACACAGCAGATTTGGCAGACAATCAGAGTTTACCCGGTAGGGGACGTGCAAACGGATTGAGGCTCGGAGTCGATGTCGGCGGCACGTTCACCGATCTCCTTCTCCTCGATGAGAAGAACGGCCGGACCTACATGGCCAAGGTTCCTTCGACGCCGCAGGACAGTTCCGTCGGCGTTCTCAACGGGATCGAGAAGATCTGCCGCAACGCCGGCGTCGATCCACAAAGCATCACCGAGGTGATGCACGGCACCACCGTCGCGACGAACACCGTGTTGACGTCGTCCGGCGCGGTGGTCGGCCTGGTCACCACAAAGGGCTATCGCGATACGCTGCAGATCGCGCGTTCCTATGTGCCCGGAGGCCTGGGCGGCTGGGTCATCTGGAACAAACGTCCACCGCTGGCACCCCTGGAATTCACGATCGAAGCCGACGAGCGCATGGACGCGCGCGGCAACGTCATCGTGCCGCTCGATGAGCATGCGATCCGCCGCGATCTCGAGAAGCTGCTCACCTCCGGCATCGAGGCGCTCACCATCGCGCTGTTCAACAGCTACACGAACGACGCGCATGAAAGGCGCATCGCCGAGATTGCCCGCGAGATCGCCCCGGACATTCCGGTTTCGACCTCCGCAGCCGTGATGCCGGAGATGTACGAGTATGAGCGCACCGAAACGACTGTGGTGAATTCCTACGTCCGCCCGGTCGTTTCCAAATATGTTGCCAACCTGCAGGGTGAGATCAAGCGCCGCATGGGCGGCGACGTCAATCTGCGCATCCTGCGGTCGGATGGTGGCCTGTCATCGGCTCAAGGCGCGATGGACCAGCCCGTCAACATGCTGATGTCGGGACCCGCCGGTGGCGTCGCCGGCGCGCTCTGGATCGCCAAGCAGGCGAAAATCAAGAACCTGCTGACTTTCGACATGGGCGGCACGTCGACGGACGTCGCGCTGATCCAGAATTCCGTGGCGCGCACGCGCCGCGAAACCCGTGTCGGCGACGTCACCGTTCGCGCGCCCTCGATCGACGTGCGCACGGTCGGTGCCGGAGGGGGATCGATTGCCTACATTCCTGAGCTGACCAAGGCACTCCGCGTTGGTCCGCAGTCCGCAGGGGCGGTGCCCGGCCCGGCGGCATACAAGAAAGGCGGTGAGCAGCCGACCGTAACGGATGCCAATATTGTCCTCGGCTACCTTCCGTCCGACGCCAAGCTCGGAGGCGACATGGAAATCAGCCGCGAACTCGCGGCCAAGGCCGTCGGCAAGATTGCCGAAACCCTCTCGATCTCAGTCGAGGACGCGGCCGAAGGCATTATCCGCATCGTCAACGAGAACATGGTCGGCGCGCTGCGCCTCGTCTCCGTCGAACAGGGCTATGACCCGCGCGACTTCGCGCTGATAGGCTTCGGCGGCGCAGGCCCGCTCCACGCCAATGCGCTCGCCCGCATCGTCAAGTCGTGGCCGGCTGTCATACCTCCCGGACCAGGTGTCCTCTGCGCCTATGGCGATGCGACGACGCGACTTCGTAACGAGGCCAGCCAGACATATGTGTCGTTGGTCCGCACCAATTCGGATGCCGAGATCGGCGCGAAACTCAAGGAACTCGAGGCGGCGGCAGCCAAGGAACTCATCGATGAAGGCGTGTCCGCCGAAGAGCAGGCGGTGCTTTATCAGGTCGACATCCGCTACAAAGGCCAGGGAATGAAGTTGACGGTCGACATCACCCCGGCAGACTACGACGCCGAGGGTCTTGCCGGAGTCGCTCGCCGCTTCGACGCGGAGCACGAGCAGCTGTTCACATTCGCCCTTGACGCGGAGCATGAACTTGTCGGCCTGCGCGCCGTCGTTCAGGGCGCCGAGAAGAGCTTCGTCAACCCGGAAGCTACCCGAGAGGGCACGGATCCCTCGGCTGCTCGCACCCGATCGACCCGGATCTATGTGGACGGTGCATGGCGTGACGGTCACATCTACGATCGCGGCAAGCTGAAGCCGGGCAACAAGGTGCCGGGACCGGCAATCGTGACGGAGATGGATTCGACCACGGTGATCCTGCCGGACCATGTCGGCATCACCGACGACGTAGGCAACATCCTGATCTGGCCCGCCGATCATAAGAGCGTACGCTGAGGGGACCGCCATGCCAGCACGTATCATCGAGACGAACACCACTCCTTTCAACCGCGTCGCGGTCGATCCCATCACGCTCGACATTGTCGAGAACGCGCTGCGCAATGCCCGCAACGAGATGGACGCGGTGCTGTTCCGCACCGCCATGTCGCCCGGCATCCGCGAGCAGCACGACGCTTTTCCGATGATCGCCAACCATGAAGGCAAGATGGTCGTCGGCCAGTTCGGCAGCTTTCTCTACGGCTTCATCGCCGGCTATAACGGCACGATCGAGGACGGGGACATCTTCCTCACCAACGATCCGTACAGCTGCGGCGGTGCGGTCAGCCACCTCAACGACTGGCTTATGATGATGCCTATCTTTCATCAGGGCAAGCTGGTGAGCTGGGCAGCGATGTTCGGCCATATGACTGACGTGGGCGGCAAGGTTCCGGGATCGCTGCCGACGGATGCGAAGATGATCTACGAGGAAGGGGTGATCATTCCTCCGACGAAGATCTACCGCAAGGCGCAGCTTCAGGACGAGATTCTGAACATCCTGCTGCACAACACCCGCATGCCGGAGTGGAACAAGTCGGACTTCTTCGCGATCATCGCAGCGCTGAGGCTCGCCGAGCGGCGCGTTCGCGAGAACATCGAGCGTTTCGGAGCCGACGAATACATTTCGGCGATGTGGGACATGCTCGACCGCAATCGCGCGGCGATGAGCGCGATCATCCAGATGATCATTCCCGAGGGAAAGGACGGCAAGAAGGCCTATTTCGAGGACTGGATCGACGACGACGGGATGGGCAACGGACCCTACAAGATCGCCTGTTCGCTCCATCGCGAAGGCGAGATCGCCCATTTCGACTTCTCGGCCAGCGATCCGCAGAGCTTCTCGTCGATCAATTTTCTGCTCAACGAAGAGATGTTCAAGATGTTCTTCGGGGCATTCACGATCAATCTGTTCGACCCGCAAATCCTGTTCAACGATGGTTTTTACGACCTCGTGAACGTCCACATTCCCGAAGGCTGCATTCTGAAGCCGAAGAAGCCTGCCGCCTTGTCGTGCCGGACCCATATGCTGGGACGCATTTTCGACCTGATGGGCGGCTTGCTCGGGCAGGGCGCGCCCGACGCGCTCAACGCCGCCGGCTTCTCCGATAGCCCGCACTTCATGTATTCCGGGTTCGACAAGCACGGAGAATGGTATCAGCTCTTCCAGATAGGTTTCGGCGGCGTGCCGGGACGTCCGGCAGGCGATGGACCTGACGGTCACTCGATGTGGCCGGCCTTCACCAACGTGCCGAACGAGTTCCTGGAAGCTTACTTCCCGCTTCGGATTCGCGAATACGCCACGATTCCCGACAGCGGTGGTGCCGGCCTTCATCGCGGCGGAAATGCGATCGTCATCGCTTATGAGATGATGGAGCGAGGCGAGATCTCCATTCACGATGACCGCTGGTTGACCTACCCATGGGGTGTCAATGGCGGGCAGCCAGGCTTGCGCTCGACCAAGCGCCTGGTTCGCACCGATGGTACCGAACTCAACATTCCCTCGAAGTGCGACCGCATCGAGGTCAATCCCGGAGACGTCCTCTACTTCAACACGTGGGGAGGTGGCGGTTGGGGTGATCCGGCCGCGCGCCCGGCAGAGATCGTTCTTGCGGACGTCAAGCGAGGTCTCGTCACCGAACTCGGTGCGCGGCGCTACGGCGTGGTCATCGTCGATGGCGCCGTCGATCAGGCCGCGACCAAGAAGCTTCGGGACGAGATGAGCGCCATACCGAAACCCGAGGGACTGTTCGATCGCGGGTTCACGTCGATCGAGGAGCTCAAGACCCGTTGCAAGGAAGAAACCGGGTTTGACGCGCCCCGCGCGCCGGTCTTCCGCAACCAGGTCAGGATGGCGGCAGAGTAACTGCCGGGCAGGCGTGGAATAAGGGTGGGCGGAATGGGATCCCCTTCCGCCCCTTGATTTTTATATGATGAACCTCGATATCGGGCGCGACTTCAGGAACCATTTCGAGGACGGCGATGAGCGACCAGGCAAAAGACGAACGCACGCCCGAGGAAATCGCGCAGGACCAGGCGGCTGGTGAAGCCGCGGCCGGCGCCGAGACCGGCGGCGACTACGAGGTAGTCGTCAAGCTGATCAAGGAGAACGAGGAGTTGAAGGACCGTGCGCTGCGCGTTGCGGCCGACATGGAGAATCTGCGCCGCCGCACCGCGCGCGAGCTACAAGACGCACGCACCTACGCCATCGCGAATTTCGCACGTGAGATGCTGTCGGTCTCCGACAATCTGCAGCGCGCTCTCGACGCCATCCCCGCGGAGGCCAAGGCGTCCGGCGATGCCGGATTCAAGGCCCTTATCGAAGGTGTCGAGATTACCGAACGCGCGATGCTGGCCTCACTCGAGCGCCATGGCGTGAAGAAGCTGTCTCCGGAGGGCGAGAGGTTCGATCCGAACTTCCATCAGGCCATGTTCGAGGTGCCCAATCCCAGCGTGCCCGCCAATACGGTGGTCCAGGTCGTGCAGCCAGGCTACTCGATCGGCGACCGCGTTCTCAGGCCTGCCATGGTCGGCGTTTCCAAGGGTGGCCCGAAGCAGCCACCTGCCGAGGCGCCCGCTGAGCCTGGCCCGGTCAACGAGCAGGCCGAAAAAGACGCCTGATCTGGCGGAAATAAAAAGGCAAGTGCTGGTCCGGCCGGCGCGTCGCGATGGCAGTTGATTTCGGCTCGTTTTGCTGCCCTCTTTCGAGAGGGCGAGCGCAGCGCAAGAAGGCCGAATGAATCCCATCCTCTATCTCGATTATGCGGGGGTTGCCGTCTTTGCCGCAACCGGCGCCCTCGCCGCTTCGCGCAAGCAGCTCGACATCATCGGCTTTCTCTTCCTGGCGAGCGTGACCGGCATGGGCGGCGGCACGCTGCGAGACCTCATCCTCGACGTGCCGGTGTTCTGGACCGTCAACGATGGTTATGTGCTGGTCTGCTCGGCCGCGGCAATCGTCGTGTTCTTCACCGCTCATCTGGTGGAATCCCGCTACAAGCTGCTGCTCTGGCTCGACGCGCTGGGCCTGTCGGCCTATGCGGTTCTGGGCGCCGAGAGGGGGTTGGAGGCGACCGGCTCTCCCGTGATCGCACTGGTCATGGGAATGCTGACGGCGACCTTCGGCGGCATTGCGCGCGACGTGCTCGCCGGCGAACCATCCGTATTGCTGAGGCCCGAGATCTACGTCACCGCCGCCGTTGTCGGCGCGGCCACCTATACCTGGCTTGCTCATTACCTCGGCATCATGGAAGTCACCGCCGCGCTGATCGCCTTTGCCGCCGCTTTCGCCGTGCGCGGCGGCGCCTTGAGGTTTGGATGGACCTTCCCTGCCTATCGCAGCCGGCCAGGGCGGCCGCCGGAGGACGTCAAATAGCGCATGTCGTTTGAAACAACGCTGGAAGCGCCTCATTCATAAGGCGACGATGTCGCTCAGATCCTGATTTGCGCGACGTGCTCTAAAGCAGTCCTGCCTGTTCCGCTTCGTGCTTGAGGCTCTTGTGGGGGCGCGGGCCGATGTGCTGGATGACAAGTCCCGCGGCGAGCGAACCGAGATCACCGCATTCCTTGAGGCTGCGGCCCTGGGTATAGCCATGAAGGAAGCCGGCTGCGTAAAGGTCACCGGCGCCCGTGGTGTCGACGAGTTCGCGGATCGTCGTCGCCTGGATGGGCACCGTCTCGTCGCCGCGAACGATGATCGAGCCCTTCTCCGAGCGCGTGACGGCCGCGATCTTGCAATCCTTGCGGATGGCGGCCAGCGCCTCGTCGAAGGAAGCGGTCTGGTAAAGCGACTTGATCTCGTGGCTGTTGGCGAAAACGATGTCCACCGTGCCGGACCGCATCAGGTCGAGGAATTCGCCGCGATAGCGGTCGACACAGAAGGAATCGGAGAGCGTCATCGACACTTCCCTTCCGGCGGCATGGGCGTGTTGCGCCGTCAGCCGGATCGCCTCCTTGGCGCGAGGAGGATCCCACAGATAACCTTCGAAATATGTGACCTTGGCGCCCCGCGCCTTCTCGGCCTCGACATCGTCCGGCCCGAGTTCGACGCAAGCGCCGAGATAGGTGTTCATCGAGCGCTCTCCGTCCGGCGTCACGAAGATCATCGAGCGGGCCGTCGGCGGACGGCCGGAAAGGGGCGCCGTATCGAAGGCGACGCCCTGGGCCCGGATGTCGTGAGTATAGATTTCGCCGAGCGGGTCCTGGCAGACCTTGCCGAAAAACGCCGCGCGTCCGCCGAAGCTTGCCACCCCGGCGGCGGTGTTGCCGGCGCTGCCGCCCGAAGCCTCTATGGCCGGGCCCATTCGACTGTAGAGCAGTTCGGCGCGGTCCGCGTCGATGAGGTTCATGGCACCTTTGATGATGCCGTTCTCGACGAGGAAGCTTTCCTCGCATTGGGCAATGATGTCGACAATGGCATTGCCGATGCAAAGGACGTCGTAATCAGCCATCAACCTCTCCGAAAACCGGGTCCTATGGCGCCGCGCGCCTGGCCGGACGCGGCGCTCGATCGCTTCAATCCACGCACCGCACTTGCCACACGTCGTATATTTGGGTGCGATGCGTTGGCTTTCTGCCATGCCGGCCGGGCGCGGGTCTACAGCGTCTCGCCCGAAAATGGAAACCGGCATTTCCCAGATGTCGGTTTTCCCCGGACGCGCAACGATCGCGGAGAGAAATCGTCCGGTTCTTGCGATGCCTCGGCAGGCCCATTATCTCGGTCGGGATGAAAGGGGGTGGCAACATGGTCGTCGAGGCAGCACGAGCCGCATTTTTCCGGCTGTTCACGCCGGAGTTCCGGGCCGTGTTCCTGAAGTCGCTCGGCCTGACGCTCCTGGCGCTGGTCGGCCTTTGGTTCGGGCTCAAGGAAATTTTCGACTGGCTGGCACTGCCGTGGATCGACGTGCTTTTGCCGGGATTTCCGTCCTGGGCGGGGTGGCTGACCTTTATCGCCGCCCTGCTGGCAGGCATCGGCCTCGCCCTGGGGCTGGCCTTGCTGATCGCACCGGTGACGGCCATCGTCGCAGGCCTGTTCCTCGACGACGTCGCGGAAGTGGTGGAGCGGACCGACTATCCGAAAGATGCGCCGGGGAGGCCGGTCCCCATCCTGACCGGACTGGCCCTCTCGGCGAAATTCTTCGGCGTCGTCATTCTCGGCAATGTCGTGGCGCTTTTCCTGCTGCTGATCCCCGGCATCAACATCGCCGCCTTCTTCCTCCTCAACGGCTATCTGCTCGGTCGCGAGTTCTTCGAGTTCGCCGCCATGCGGTTCCGGCCGGAAGCGGAAGCGAAGGCCCTGCGGCGCAAGCACGGAGGAACGATCTTCCTGGCCGGGCTCGTGATCGCGGGATTCCTGGCAGTTCCGCTTCTGAACCTCCTCACCCCTCTCTTCGCGGCCGCAATGATGGTTCATCTGCACAAGATGTTGTCGGCTGGGGACCCCGAATTCTCCGCGCGGACGGTGGCGCTGGGGCGGACGACGTGAGCCGCTCGGCGCCTGCGGTGCCGTCGTGCCGTGGACGCCGCCGTGTCTGGCTCACGGAGTATCGGCGCAAGGCTTCCCCGATCCACCAGCGATAATTGTACGCGTATTCGCACCGCGCTGAGCGATGCTCGCCTGGCGCCTAGATGTTGACGCTGTCAAGATAATCGACTATGTGAACTTTACGTTGTCAAAATCGGGAGTGCGGCATGGAACTGACCGACCTGGCCCTGGCTGTTCTGCACCATTTCGCAGTCTTTCTGCTCGCGGCTGCGCTGGCGGCGGAGCTCGCGCTGGTCCGGCCTGGATTGGCCGGAGCCAATCTGGCGTTGGTCGGTCGCCTCGATGCCGCCTACGGCGCTCTGGCCGGATTGATTGTCCTGATCGGCATCGGGCGCGTCATCTTCGGCCTGAAAGGCTGGGAGTACTACGTCTATTATTGGGCATTCTGGGCGAAGATGGCGGCCTTTGTTGGCGTCGGTCTGCTCTCGGCGCGACCCACCAAGCAAATCCTGCTCTGGCGCAAGCAGGCGGCGGAAGCCTCGGATTACATCGTGTCCAAGGCCGAGATTCCCGCCGTGCGTCGCTTCCTGGCAGCCGAGGCTGCGGTGCTTGCTTTCGTGCTGGTGTTCGCCGCCGTCATGGCCAGGGGAATAGGCTACTGAGCGGCCTCGACGAGAGGAGCGACCGGCACCAGGGGCGCTGGGACCGAATTGGTCTTCTCCGGCCATTTGCAGAGATCGGCGATCACGCAGAGTTCGCAATCCGGCTTGCGCGCCTTGCACACATAGCGGCCGTGCAGGATGAGCCAGTGATGGGCATGACGCATATATTCGTCCGGAATGACGCGGACCAGTTCCCTTTCGACTTCTTCGGGCGTCCTGCCCGGTGCGAGTCCGATGCGGTTGCCGATCCGGAAGATATGCGTGTCGACGGCCATGGTCTTGTGGCCGAAAGCCATGTTGAGCACGACATTGGCGGTCTTGCGCCCCACTCCCGGCAGCCTGACCAATGCATCGAGATCGTTCGGAACCTCCCCGCCATGGTCGCGTATCAGCGCCTCCGAGAGCGCGATCACGTTCTTGGCCTTGTTTCGCCAGAGCCCGATGGTCCGGATATAGCGGCCGAGCCGTTCCTCCCCGAGCTCCACCATCTTCTCGGGCGTATCCGCGACGGCGAAGAGCGGCCTGGTCGCCTTGTTCACGCCGGCATCCGTCGCCTGCGCCGAAAGCACGACGGCAACCAGCAAGGTGAACGCGTTGACGTGCTCCAACTCGCCCTTCGGCTCCGGCCGCTGGACTGAGAAGCGGCGGAAAATTTCGTGGATCTCTTCGGGCGTGTAGAGGGTGCGGCGCGGGCCCTGCTTCGGGACCGTTCGCCGTGGCTTGGCGTCGCTGGGTATCTTTTGGGTTTTCGCCTTTCGCATCGTGCCTCTATAATCGGTCGCATGAGCGAGACAAACGCCTCTTTCGCCGCGGACGAACCATTCTTTCGGGCGATGCTGATGCCGCACCGTTCGCTTGGCCGCACCGGCTTCACGATCCTCATGGGTTCGCTCCTGTTCGGCTGGATGGTCACGGGAGCGATCTTCCTTTCCCATGGCGCTTGGCCGATTTTCGGCTTTTTCGGTCTCGACGTCCTGCTGGTCTATATCGCTTTCCGCGTGAACTACCGCGCCGCGAGGGCCCGTGAGCTGGTATCGGTCTCGCGGACCAGCCTCGACATCACCAAGATCGCCCCCTCGGGCCGAACCGAGGCTTACCGGTTCAATCCATTCTGGGCGCGTTTCTCGATAGCACGGCACGACGAGATAGGGATCACCGGCATGGCGGTCCAGGGGCAGGGAAAAGACGTGTCGATCGGCTCCTTCCTGAACCCGGACGATCGCGAGAGCTTCGCCGCCGCCTTCTCCGGCGCTCTGGCCAAGGCCAAGCGCGGGTAGAGCCGGTAAACAATCCTGAAGTTGCAGGAAACGGGTGGAGAATCCGGCCGCACGGCGCGATATCAGCGGTCAAGGAGTTACTATCATGAATGCACCGATCGCAATTCTCAGGAATGACATCACGCCGCAGGGCGGCGACTACGAAATCGTTCGCCGTGTCGTCGAGAAGATCAGCCTCGACTACCGCGACCAGCCTTCCCTGGAAGCGTTGGCCGCCGAGGTCGGCGAGACTCCGACCGGGCTTCAGAAGCTTTTCACTCGCTGGGCCGGCCTTTCGCCGAAGGGTTTCCTGCAGGCTGTCACACTCGACCATGCAAGGCGCCTGCTGGATGCCGGCATGCCGCTTCTCGAAGCCTCTTACGAGGTCGGCATGTCTGGGCCGAGCCGCCTGCACGATCTCTTCGTCACCCACGAAGCGATGTCACCCGGCGATTACAAGACGCGCGGGGCCGGCCTCACCATACGCTACGGCTTCCATCTCTCGCCTTTCGGCGTGGCCCTGATCATGGTCACCGATCGCGGCCTTGCCGGATTGTCGTTCAACGACGCGGGCGACGAACGTGCCGCCTTCGCGGATATGAGCGGACGATGGCCGAACGCCACCTATGTCGAGGACATGTCGGCGACCGCTCCCTACGCGGCGCGCATCTTCGACCCGAAGCTGTGGCGGGCCGACCAGCCGCTGCGGGTGGTGATGATCGGCACCGACTTTCAGGTCCGCGTCTGGGAAGCGCTGCTGAAAATTCCGATGGGCAGGGCGCGCACCTATTCCTCGATCGCCGCCGAGATCGGCGCGCCCAAGGCGAGCCGGGCGGTCGGCGCGGCCATTGGCGCCAATCCGATCTCCTTCGTGGTTCCGTGCCATAGGGCGCTTGGCAAGACCGGCGCCCTGACCGGCTATCACTGGGGCCTCACCCGCAAGCGCGCGATCCTCGGTTGGGAAGCGTGTCAGTTGGGCGGGTGACCCGCTCGCATCCGTTGTGGACGGAACGATCGGACTTTCCAAGCCCGCATGCACGAGCTAGCTTCCCCGGCCAATCACCGGGGAGACAGACGTGATCACCATCATCGGGTCCATCAATCTCGACCTCATCGCCAGGGTCGGCCGGTTGCCGGGGCCCGGCGAGACAGTGCTCGGCAACGGGTTCAGCACGGCGCCGGGAGGCAAGGGCGCCAACCAGGCGCTGGCGGCGGCGCGCGCGGGTGGAGCGGTGCGCATGATCGGAGCCACCGGCCGCGACAGTTTCGCGGGTGAAGCGCTGGCGCTGCTGAAGGAGGGCGGCGTCGATCTCTCCAAGGTGCGAGAAGCGGCTGAGCCGACCGGCACCGCGTTGATCCTGGTCGGAGGCGATGGCGAGAACATGATCGCCGTGGTGCCCGGGGCCAACGCGACGGTGGAGGTCGCCGAGATTGCGGCTGCCGGTCTCGCCGAGGGAGAGCACATCCTCCTCCAGCACGAGATCCCTCTTGCGGCTGTCGAGGCGACCCTTGCCGCGGCTCGCGAAGCCGGCGCTGTGACGCTCCTCAACACCGCGCCTTTCCGGGCCGAGGCCGCCGGTTTTCTCGCCAAGGCCGACTATGTGATCGCCAACGAGACCGAGTTCGACCTTTACGCTCGGGAACTGAGCTTGCGCGGCAGCTCGCGTGAGGAGCGCATGCGGGACTTCGCGGAGGGGACCGGGCACGCCATCGTCGTCACGCTGGGTGGCGAGGGGGCGCTGGCGGCCACGCCGGCTGGCCTGACAAAGGTCGATTCCCTGGAGGTCACGCCGGTCGATACGGTCGGCGCCGGCGATACGTTCTGCGGCTATCTCGCGGCCGGGCTGGCCGCCGGCCTACCCCTGGACGAAGCCTTGAGCCGGGCCGCCGTGGCGGGCTCGCTCGCTTGCTTGAAACCTGGGGCGCAGCCCTCCATTCCGCTGAAGGCGGAGGTCGATGCCGCCCTCGCCGGCAGGGAGGCTTGAGCCATGGCCCCTGACATGACGCGGCCTGCCACGAAGCACGACGTGCCGCCGGCCGGCGATATCTGCCGCCTCCCGGCTTTAGACCTGGTTGATGGGATAAGGCGTCGGACATTCTCCGCGCGAGAAGTGGCGGCGGCCTTTCTCGACCGCATCGAGGCGGTGAACCCCCATGTCAACGCCATTGTCTCCCTGCGCGACCGGGCTGCGATCCTCAAGGAGGCCGATGCCGCCGACCAGGCGCTGGCCCAAGAGGCCACCGCAGGGCCGCTTCTCGGCCTGCCTGTGGCCATCAAGGACCTGGCGCTGACGAAGGGTTTGAGGACGACATTCGGTTCGCCGATCTTCGCGGACTTCGTGCCCGAGGAGGACGATTTCTTCGTCGCGCGCATGCGCAAGGCAGGCGCCATCGTCATAGGCAAGACCAACGTCCCGGAATTCGGCCTGGGATCGAACACCTACAACAACGTGTTCGGCCCGACCCTCAACGCCTTCGATCCGGCCCTGACGGCCGGCGGCTCGAGCGGCGGCGCAGCGGTCGCCCTGGCGCTGGACATGGTTCCGGTCGCCGACGGCAGCGATTTCGGCGGTTCTTTGCGCAATCCGGCAGCCTATAACAATGTCTACGGCTTCCGCCCCTCGCAAGGTCTCGTGCCGGCGGGGCCGATGAACGAGATTTTCCTGTCGCAGATCGGTGTCGAGGGCCCGATGGGACGCAATGTGCGGGACATGGCGCTGCTTCTCGGCGTGCAGGCGGGCTATCACCCGGCCGCCCCGCTGTCGCATGACGGCGAGGGATCCTATCTGGAAGGGCTGGAACGCACCCGGGCCGGCGGGCGAGTCGCCTGGCTCGGCGACCTCGGCGGGTGGCTGCCTTTCGATGCAGGGATCCTGGACCTTTGCGAGGCCGCACTGCGTCGCTTCGAGACGGCCGGCTTCCGTTCCGACCCGGTGGTTCCCGACTTCGACTTCGACAAGTTGTGGACTGCGTTCAAGACGCTTCGCCAGTCCACCAGCGGCTGCGCTCTCAAGCTCCACTACGACGACCCCACGAAACGCCGGCTCCTCAAGCCCGAAGCCATCTGGGAAGCGGAGAATGCGGCGCGGCTGGGCGCGCCCGAGATCTATGCGGCCTCCATCACCCGCTCCGCCTGGCACGCCACGGTGCTGAGGCTCTTCGAGCGTTACGATCTGCTGGCACTGCCTAGCGCGCAGGTCTTTCCCTTTGCCATAGGGACGCATTGGCCGAAGCAGGTGGCCGGCCGCGAGATGGACAGCTATCATCGCTGGATGGAAGTTTCGGCACCGGCTTCGCTGGCAGGCTGTCCGGCCGTCAACGTTCCCGTGGGCTTCGACGATCTCGGACGCCCGATGGGCATGCAGCTGATCGGCCCGCCTCGCGGCGACCCAGGCGTGCTCCGGGCGGCAGCCGTCTACGAGGCGACGCTGCCGTGGCCTGCGGGCGCCTGACCTCACCCCGAGATTGCGTCGGGCCGCAGGCTGTGTATTGATTCCGTTGCTGCCGTCCTTCGCGGTCGCGGGAGAGAGACATGTCGCTTGAGCTTTACGCCGCCTATGTGGTCGCTTGCATCGTCATTGTGCTCGTGCCCGGCCCGACGGTGACGCTCATCATCGCATCGAGCATCCGGCACGGCACGCGCGCAGGCCTTCTGAACGTGGCCGGAACGCAACTCGGCGTTGCCATGATGATCGCCGTCGTCGGAGTCGGCCTGACCTCGATGATCGAGGCTGCCGGCCATTGGTTCGAATGGATCCGGCTGATCGGCGCCGCGTACCTGATCTGGCTGGGTATCCAGATGTTCCGCTCGAGCGGCAGGCTCGATGCCGATGGCGCGCCCGTGGCGCCGCGCGGTGGCTTCTTCCTGCAAGGGTTCCTCGTCGCGGCCAGCAACCCGAAGACGCTGGTGTTCTTCGGGGCCTTCTTCCCGCAGTTCATCGACCCGGCCGGCAATCATGGCTTCCAGATCGTCCTGATGGGGCTCACCGCCATGGCTTTCGCTGCGGTGTCGGACAGCGCCTTTGCCCTGGTCGCAGGCCGGGCTGGCAAGGCGCTGACGGCCGGCCGCATCAGGTTTCTGTCGCGCGTCAGCGGCAGTTTCCTGATTGGCGGGGGTCTGTGGCTGGCCTTCTCTCGGGCGAAATAGAGCGTATGTTCATTGGGCTGGAAGCGAGGTCGGATGTGGGGTCGTCGATCCGGCCGCTCCAGCAAAGCCCTGCGGATCAGAGCGTGGCCAGGCGCTCCACAAGAAGCTCGAAGAAGCCGTCATGGTCGACGTCGCGCATCACCATTGCGTTCTTCGGGCGCTTGGTGACCCCCCACCAGTCGATCACGGTCATGCCCATGGTGAGATCGGAGGCCGTTTCGACCACGACATTGCACTCGCGGCCTTTGAACAGCTGCGGCTTCAGCAGGTAGGCGATCACACAAGGGTCATGGAGCGGCCCGCCATCCGTGCCGTACTTCGATTCGTCGAAACGCTCGAAAAACTCGAGCATTTCCGCCGTGGCGGTACCCACGCGGGTGCCGAGCGCACGGAAGGCTGCGACCCGTCTGGCGGTGGTGAGCGCCTTATGGGTGACGTCGAGCGGCATCATGACGGTCGGGATACCCGCCTTCAGCACGACGTCCGCGGCGTGCGGATCGACATAGATGTTGAATTCGGCGGCGGGCGTGATGTTGCCGCCCTCGAAGAAGCCTCCGCCCATGAGCACGATCTGCTTGACGCGCTGGGCGATTCTCGGCTCCCGGATCAGCGCCAGGGCGATGTTGGTGAGCGGACCGAGTGGGCAGAGCGTCACCGTGCCCGGCTCTTCCGTCATCAGTGTCTCGATGATGAAGTCGACGGCATGCCGAGGTTCCAGCGGCATCGTCGGCTCGGGAAGGTCCGGACCGTCGAGACCCGTCTTGCCGTGCACCTCCTCGGCCGTGACGAGCGGCCGGACCAGCGGCCGGGACGCACCGGAGAACACTTTGAGGTCAGGTTTCCCAGCGAGTTCGCAGATCTTGCGGGCATTCCTTTCGGTAAGGCGGAGCGGCACGTTGCCCGCGACGGCGGTGATGCCGAGCACATCGAGCTCAGGACTCGCCAGCGCGAGCAGGATGGCGACGGCGTCGTCCTGGCCGGGGTCGGTGTCAATGATGATCTTCTGTCTGGCGGACATGCGTTTCCTCCCTGGGGACGTCCTTTGCAACGGACTTGAACTTCGAAATCGGCCGGACCATATCAGGGGCGATGGGAAAAATGCCATCTGGGTTTTTCCCTTTTTCGTCGCTCTTTGGAGGACTGAAAATGTCGCGCATGACTCCATTCTCGAGCCCGCTGCTTCTGGGCTTCGACACAATGGAAAAAACCTTGGAGCGCCTGGCCAAGGCGGGCGATACCTATCCGCCTTACAATATCGAGCGGCTTCGCTCGGTCGAAGGCAAGGGCGAGAGGCTTCGCATAACGCTGGCGGTCGCCGGTTTCTGTGAGAACGACCTGGACGTCACCACCGAGGAAAACCAGCTGGTGGTGCGCGGTCGTCAGACCGACGATACGGAGCGCGAATACCTGCATCGCGGCATTGCCGCGCGGCAGTTTCAGCGAACTTTCGTGCTCGCCGATGGCATGCGGGTGATCGCCGCCGAGCTGAAGAACGGTCTCCTGTCGATCGATCTCGACCGGCCGGAGCCGGAACGGCTGGTACGGAAAATAAACATATCGGTGAAAGACTGATCCGGTCCGTCGACCGGAACCAAATGGCTCTATGGCGGGTTGGTCGAAGGGACGCCCCGCAAGAAGGAGGCTGAAATGACTGGTAACGAAACAAGACTGACGCTGACCCAGGCACAACTCGCCGATTTGGGCGAGGGCCAGGTCGCCTACCTCCGCAAGGTTTCCAGCGATGATCTGCGTGGGCGCTTCCCGGGATTGACCAATATTGCGCCGGGACTGGAGCTCTGGGCCCTGTTTGGCGCGAATGGGCAGCCGATCCTGCTCTCCGATGCGCGCGACCGCGCGCTTGCCGGGGCCCTCGAGAATGAGCTTACGCCCGTCAGCATCCACTGACGGCGGCACAACGGGGCGGCATCTGCCGCCCCGAAATTCCATTTCATTCGCAGAATCAACGAATCTCGTGCAAAGTCCAACTTGCGCGAGATTTTTTTTAGTCAGGCGGCGTGAGACGCCGGGGTTTCGGAAAGCAGCGCGTGAATCGCAGCGGCGTCGCGAGTACCGCGGACCTTGGCGACCGTGTCGGTATCGCGCAGAACGCGCGCGATGCGCGACAGCGCCTTCAAATGGTCGGCACCGGCGCCTTCAGGGGCAAGCAGGAGAAAAACGAGATCCACCGGCTGGTCGTCAAGCGCCTCGAAGTCGACGGGTGATTCCAGGCGCGCGAAGACGCCGGTGATGCGCTTCACTCCTGGCAGCTTGCCGTGCGGGATGGCAATGCCGTTGCCGACCCCGGTCGAGCCGAGCCGCTCACGCTGCAGGATCGTGTCGAACACTTCCCGTTCGGGAATACCGGTGATACCGGCGGCTTTCTCCGAGAGCAATTGAAGGAGCTGCTTCTTGGAATTGGCTTTCAAGGCCGGCATGATTGCCGAAACCTCGATCAGATCGCTGAGATCCATATTTGGCATCCTCTGGTTTCCCGTTTACCGCCAGACCCCCTCGTCCGCGGCCGGGATTGTTCTTGTTATCCGTTGACGCTCATGGAACGCCCCGCGTCCGCTCGGACGCGCGACGGGCGCTCGCTCACATTGAATCTACGCATTGTGCCTGCCTATGACCGACGACTCGGGGGCTGATGCGGCGGTCGATGATGGATCGATCCAGCCGATATTGCCGTCGGCGCGGCGGTAGACGATGTTGACCTGATCGTTACCGGCATTTCGAAATACGAAGACGGGGCTGTCCTTGGCGTCGAGCTCGATCACGGCATCGGCGACAGACATGGTTTTCAGCGACACCGTGGATTCGGCGATGATGGCCGGAGCATAGTCTTCCGGAACCTCCTCGTCCTCATCGGCCACCGGCGCGACGACGAGATAGGCTATATCGGTCGCCTCGGCCGGACTGCTGGCATCGCCGCCGTTGGGATGAGCCTTCAGCCGACGCTTGTAGCGCCGGAGGCGCTTCTCTAGCCGCTCTGCTGCGGCATCGAAGGCGAGCGTCGGCTCTTGTGCCGCTCCCGTCGTCTGCAGCTCCATTCCGCTGTCGAGATGGATCATGCAATCGGCTGAAAAACGCGAGCCTGACTTCTCGACGGTGACACGGCCGGAATAGCCGCCATCGAAGTATTTGGCCGTGAGCTCGGCGATCCGCCCCTCGATGCGGCCTCGAAAGGCCTCACCGATCTCCATTTGCTTTCCGGATATGCGCAGGCTCATCTGAAAACTGACCTTCCTTGCTCAGACTTCAAACTGTTTCGAGTTTATACCTGTGGCCGAAGCGCACAAGGTTCGCCGCGTCGTCGGCGCCGATTTCAAGTCCGAGCGTTCCGGTTGATCACAACCCTTTTCAGGCGGATGAAGTTCCGCATGGGCTCTATCGCCCCTCTCTCATGCGGGCGGGCTTCTAGTCATTTCGTAACGAATTGTCAACGAAGCCACGTTTCCGCTGGGGGAAGCCGACCTGCCGATTTCCGCGCTTCGCTCATGTCGCGCGGCGGCGTGCCGCGCGCTTCGATGGTCAGCCGGTGTTGCGGGTTTCCACAGCTTGTCCACAGCTGCGCCGCCGTTCCTTGCAACCGCGGCGCCAGCGTTGCGGGTAGTTCAGGCGGCCGCGCCAGCCAGGGCTCGTTTCTCGCGGCGGCGCTGCACCGACGAGGGGATGTTCATGCTTTCGCGATATTTGGCGATCGTGCGGCGTGCGATGTCGATGCCGCTTTTCTTCAAGATCTCGACGATGCTGTCGTCGGACAACACGTCGGTCGCCTTCTCCTCCTCGATGAGCTGGCGGATACGGTCACGCACGGCTTCAGAGGAATGCGCGTCGCCGCCCTCGGCCGACGCGATCGCGGCAGTGAAGAAATAGCGTAGCTCGAACACACCACGCGGAGTCAGCATATATTTGTTGCTCGTGACACGGCTTACGGTCGATTCGTGCATGCCGATGGCTTCGGCTACGTTGCGCAGGTTGAGCGGGCGCAAATGACGCACACCATGGACGAGGAATGCGTCCTGCTGGCGGACGATCTCTGTCGCGACCTTCAGGATCGTTTTAGCCCGCTGGTCGAGGCTGCGTGTCAGCCAGTTGGCATTCTGGATGCACTCGCCGAGAAAGTCCTTTTCGGCCTGGTTCCTCGCCTGTGATGCGACCCGTGCGAAATAGGCCTGGTCGACCAGAACACGCGGCAAAGTATCAGCGTTGAGCTCGATCGCCCAGGACCCGTCATTGGCCTGCCGCACCAGCACGTCGGGCACGATCGCATCGGCGGTGCCTCTCGCGAAGGCGAGACCCGGACGGGGGTCGAGGGCCCGGATCTCGTTCATCATGTCGACGAGGTCCTCTTCGTCGACGCCGCAAATCCTTTTCAGGGCCTGGAAGTCGCGCCGCGCAAGCAGATCGAGATTGGCGAGCATGGCTTTCATGGCCGGATCGAGCCGGTTGCGGCCGGCAAGCTGCAGCGCCAGGCATTCCGCGAGGTCGCTCGCGAAGATGCCGGGAGGCTCGAATGTCCGGCAGGTGGCGAGCACTTCGGCGACCAATCTCGGATCGGCGCCGAGCCTCTCGGTGGTTTCGGCCGGATCCGTCCGAAGATAACCCGCCTCGTCAAGCCCATCGGCCAAGTCGCCCGCCACAAGACGTGCGGCGGGGTCGGCGAAGGCGAAAGCGATCTGCTCCGCGACATGATCACGCAAGGTGACTGCGGCCGCGGCAAGATCCTCCGGATCCAGGCCTTCGGGCGCCAGCCCACCCCCCGCGAGCGATTTCCACTGTGCCGACAGGTCGGGGCCGAGTCGCTCGACCGTGCCGGGGTCGTCGGGGAAGATATTCTCCAGCGATGCATCGAGCTTGTCGGCCATCGCTTCCGCGCTCAAGACGGCTCCCTCGTCGGAGAACCAGTCGGTCTCGGAAGCCATCGCGTCGTGGCCCGTTTCGGGATACGGCTCGACCGTACTTTCCGCGCCGGGATCGACGCGCTCCAGCAGCGGATTGCGTTCGATTTCCTCGTCAACGAAACGTTCGAGTTCAAGGTGGGTAAGCTGCAGAAGCCGGATCGACTGCATCAACTGCGGCGTCATCACCAGCGACTGCGACTGGCGAAGCTGCAACTTGGCCGCAAGTGAAATCATCTCGGCTCGGTTCTCCCCGAAGGACTCCGCGTCGCAGTGGCAGCTGCGCTTGCGGAATTTTTTCCTTGGTGGATGAAACTGGCCCAGCTTTTGCTTGTCAAGCAGGCTGAGGCCGAATCCGCTGCGAGGCACTTTATGACGCAGGGAAACCGCGGAGATGGTATGCCCGCGGGAATCGGCGCAGGCCCTAAAGCGTGAAGGCCTCGCCGAGATAGAGGCGTCGCACGTCGGCGTTCGACACGATGTCCGAGGGATGGCCGTGGGTCAGGACCTCGCCGGCGTGAATGATATAGGCGCGGTCGATCAGGCCGAGTGTCTCGCGCACATTATGGTCGGTGATCAGGACGCCGATGCCGCGCTGCGTCAGATGCCGCACGAGCTGCTGGATGTCGGCAACCGCGATTGGGTCGATCCCGGCGAAGGGCTCGTCGAGCAGCATGTAATGCGGCTTGCTGGCGAGCGCTCGGGCAATCTCCAGCCGTCGTCTCTCACCGCCTGAAAGGGCGATCGCCGGCGACTTGCGAAGATGGGAGATGTGGAATTCCTCAAGCAGGGCATCGAGGTCCCGCTCGCGCTCCTTGCGGCTCTTCTGGGTGACTTCGAGCACGGCACGGATGTTGTTCTCGACCGTGAGGCCGCGAAAGATGGAGGCCTCCTGCGGAAGATAGCCGACGCCGAGCCGCGCGCGGCGATACATTGCCATGGAAGTGACGTCGAAACCGTCGATCTCGATCGTGCCCTGGTCGACGGGCACCAGGCCGGTCACCATGTAGAAGCAGGTTGTCTTGCCGGCGCCGTTCGGGCCCAGCAGTCCGACGGCCTCGCCGGCCCGGACGCCGAGGGATACGCCGCGGACGACCTCACGACCCTTGTAGGCCTTGGTGAGGCCGCGTGCGATCAACGTACCTTTGAGTTGGTCGGCATTCTTGTTGATTGCCGGTGCGGCGCGCATCTTCGCGGACCGGCTCTTCAGTCGGGCAAGAAATGAATGCGATTGGGCCATCTATTGGCTCTGGGCAGGGGGACGATTGGTGCCAGGCTGGTTGGCCGAACCGGGAGTAAGCGACATGATCACGCGGCCGCTGGCATCGCCACCGCCTTCGCAACCGACGAATTGCGCCTCGCCGGATTGCATCTGCACGGTCAATTTGCACCCGACCAGAACGTTCGGCCCATCCGTGAGCACGACCTTCTTGCCCGTCAGGACCAGGACCTCCTTCTTCATGTCGAAGGTTCCGCGGTCACCAGTCGCCACCTGGGTCTCCGACTTTACGTATACCTTGTCCTCGACCTCGAGCTTGTCGATGTTGGCTGATCCCGTCGTCGCCGAGCCGCTGCCCTTGGCGTAGAAGACCGTCATCTTGCCGGACTTTAGCAACGTCTTGCCCTGCACGACGGTGACATTGCCGCTGAAGATGGCGATGTTCTCGTTTTGCCTGACCTCGAGCTTGTCGCTCTCGATCTGGATAGGCTCGTTTCCGGACAGTTGCAGGCCCGGCATCTGCGTCTGGCTCGTCTGGGCGAATGCCGCGCCCGCAGCGAAGGTCGCGAGCGCCAGCCCGGCACCGGCGCACAGCCGGGATAATGTCCTAACCGCCATTGGTCTCTCCGGTCGTTTCCCCGCCTGTATGCAGCTGGTCGGGCGCGATTTCCATGCGTACCCGCTTTTCGAATATCAAAACCTTGCCGTTTTCAAGCACCATCATCGAATCAGCGGCGATCTGCGAACTTCCGGTATTGATATCCACGGGCTCGCTGGTCTTCAGATCGCCCTTGCCGATATCGAAGAAAGCCTTGCTGAACTTCGCCTTCATGCCGTCCGTCGTGGTGATGAGCACGTCGCCCGTGAAGTCGATCGTATTGTTGTCGCGATTGTATATCCCGCGGGGCGCCTGGACCGTGGCCCAGCTGTCGGCGTCGATCGGCAACTTGGCGTCGATCGCCTCAAGCTCGAATATGCCGGAAGCCTGCATGTTCTGCACGGCCTGCATGGCAGTCATCGAATAGGGCAGGTTGTCCTTGGAAAAGCCTTCCAGCTTGGGATTGGCCATGACGAGCTTGCCGTCGGCAAAGGAGGTCTTGGTGATGTCGAAGGAGATATCGGCCGGCGTCGAGAACCAGGAATAGCCGGCAAAACCGGCGGCCATGATCAGTGCCAGCAGGGGCAACACGATCTTGAGCAGCCTCACGCGCCGGGAATGATGTGTCGCCTTGCGGAACGCGTCACGACGCGCTGCAGTGGCAGTGCTGTCGCGCAGGTGCATGCCGCTTCCTACCGTTGTTTCGGATCGTGCCGTCATCGCCAAAGATCATCCGGCCCGCGTGCGGTCGCCGCGCTGCCCTGCGTTAAGTCCATAAATGTCTGCGAGGCCGTCGCCTGAAAATATCTGCCTCGGCCGCCCGCGAATCCGTCCCCCTTATGCCATGTCCGAAAAATTCCACCAGACAGGCATGGGACCGATGGTCGTTCGTCATCGGCGACTGGCATTCCAATATGGTTATTTTGCGAAGGATTGTAAGGCCCCGCGCATCGCACATGACGATTTCTGTCGTTACGGCAGTCTGCGGTAAATGCAGTCTCCGCAAACGGAATTGCTTCCATCTCCCCGGGAACCGCTCTAAAACGCCAGCTTCTTCCGGAGCTGGATAGCGAGGCATTCATGGCCATACGCGCCGACGAAATGATCGATCGCCGCCGCTTGCGACGCAAGCTCACCTTCTGGCGGGCCGTAGCCATCGTCGTCGCCGCGGTGGCGATCGGGGTCGGCACCCTGTGGCTGGGGGGTGAGGATCTTGGCGGGACCGCGGGCAATCACATCGCCAAGGTCAGGATCGAAGGCACAATCACCGAGGACGAGGATCTGCTCGAAAGGCTGGAGAAGATCCGCAAGTCGCCGGCAGTGAAGGGGGTTATCCTGTCGATCGATTCGCCCGGCGGCACCACGGCCGGCGGCGAGGCGATCTTCGACGGGGTCCGCAGGCTTGCGGCCGACAAGCCGGTCGTGGCCCAGGTCGGCACGCTCGCCGCCTCCGCCGGCTACATGATCGCCAGCGCGTCCGATCACATCGTGGCCCGCCAGTCCTCGATCGTCGGTTCGATCGGCGTTCTCGTCCAATTCCCCAACTTCACCGGCCTGATGGAAAAGCTCGGGATCCAGCTCGACGAGATCAAGTCCTCGCCGCTCAAGGCCGAACCCTCGCCGTTCAATCCGACCACCGAGCCCGAGCGGGCGATGATCCGGTCGATGATTCTCGACAGCTACGACTGGTTCGTCGGCCTGGTGCAGCAACGCCGGCCCATGACGCGGGAACAGGTTCTGGCGGTCGCCGACGGCTCCGTTTTCACCGGGCGCCAGGCGCTGGAGAAGAAGCTTGTCGATTCGTTGGGTGGCGAACGGGAGGCGATCGGCTGGCTGGCGACCAAGGGCGTGGATGCGAGTCTGAGGGTGATAGAATGGAAGCCGAAGTCCGGCGGCGCGAGCTTCTTGCTCTCGCAGGCGGCGGCGCGTCAGCTCGGCCGCCTGTTCGGACTGGCCGACTATGGCTCCGACCTCCTTCGCGAGATCGGCGGGGAGCGCATCTTCCTTGACGGCCTGTTGTCGGTCTGGCACCCTGAAAAGCCCCTATAGGGCGACCGAAAAGCCAGTAAAATCATTCTGATACATGACTTTAGATGATCCGAAGGGGACCCTGCGCATGATCAAGTCAGAACTTGTGCAAATCATTGCGAACCGAAATCCGCATCTGTTCCTGCGCGACGTGGAGAACATCGTGAATGCGATCTTCGAGGAAATCACGGAGGCTCTGGCCGAGGGGAACCGGGTGGAGCTGCGTGGCTTCGGGGCCTTTTCCGTCAAGAATCGGCCGGCGCGAACCGGCCGCAATCCGCGTACCGGGGAGGCTGTCGAAGTCGAGGAGAAATGGGTGCCGTTCTTCAAGACCGGCAAGGAATTGCGTGAAAGGCTGAACGCCTGATGCGGCGGATGGCGCACAGATCGTCCCCGATGCAGCGGCGGGACCCGCACTCGACCTGCCCACCGGGGATGAGTGCCCGGACCTGACGCCATGCTCAATCGCCTTATCCTCATCGTCGTGCTCGTGCCGCTGGCCGTCGTGCTGATCGCGCTGGCGGTCGCTAACCGCGGCATCGCGGCCTTCACGCTGGACCCGTTCAATCCCGGCAATCCGGCACTGACGATCCAATTGCCCCTGTTCGTCCTCCTCTTTGCCACCTTTGCGCTGGGCCTCCTTGTCGGTGGCGCCGTGACGTGGTGGAAACAGGGGCGCTATCGCCGGCTGGCGCGCCAGCGCGAGCAGGAACTGCATGGCTTGCGGGCGGCCTCGCCCAAGACCCCTGCGCAGCAGGCTGTGCCGCCCGCTCTGCCTGGCCCCGGCGGCTGAAACCAGTCACAGGATTTGATCGACCTCGCAGGCGGCAGCCGCCAGGTCAGCCATTCGCATTCATGGAGAACGGACATGCTGATGATCTCGGCCGAAGGGGTTGATCGGGCGCTGAGCTTCGAAGGTTTGGTCGAGGCGCTCAGGCGGATCTTCCGGGAAGGCGCGACCCAGCCGGTCCGCCATCACCATACGATCGAACGACCGGACGGCGCTGCTTCCACCCTGCTGCTGATGCCCGCATGGACCGATTTCAACGCGGTGGGCACCTCGGCCGGCGGCCATATCGGGGTCAAGGTCGTGACGGTATCGCCGGACAACAATGCCGTCGCGAAGCCGGCCGTCATGGGGCTCTACTTGCTGCTCGACGGCAAGACCGGAGAGCCTCAGGCGCTCATAGACGGCCAGCGCCTGACCCAATGGCGCACGGCCTGCGCCTCTGCGCTCGCGGCGACCTATCTGGCGCGTCAGGACGCTTCGAAGCTCCTCGTGGTCGGAGCCGGCGCGCTCAGCCCCTTCCTTGCCAAGGCGCATTCCGCGGTCCGCCCGATCCGCGAGATCAGGATTTGGAACCGCACAGGCGCCAATGCCGAGAAGGTCGCCGAAGCGCTGCGTGCCGACGGCCTCAACGCGGCTGCCATCTCTGATCTCGATGCCGCGCTGGGATGGGCCGACATCGTGTCCTGCGCCACGATTTCGACGGAGCCGCTGGTGAAGGGCGAACGGTTGAAGCCGGGCGCGCATGTCGATCTGGTGGGCGGCTTCACGCCGTCGATGCGCGAGGCCGACGACGACACGATCCGCAGGGCGAGGGTGCATGTCGACACCCGTGCCGGCGCCACCAAGGAAGCCGGCGACATCGTCCAGCCGCTGGCATCGGGAGTCCTCGCCCAGAACGCCATCCTGGCCGATCTGTTCGAGTTGGCTCGGGGAGACAAGCCTGGGCGCCAATCACAAGAAGACATCACCCTGTTCAAGTCGGTGGGCGCCGCGCTCGAAGATCTTGCTGCAGGCATTGCAGTTTACGAGGCTTCCCGGGCATAGTCCCACCCGGGCTCGTCCAATCCAGCGCATTCCGGAGTCGGAATCGGTTTGAAAGGACGATGCGGGGATTCCGAGTGACGGAGCGTGTTGCCGCTCTGCGGCGTGCGGCGCTCCAGGAGGTCCAGGGATGACTGCATCGACGCCGGGAACCGCCCTGGCCGCCTTGCTTGTGGCGGTGCTGACGGCCATGTCGGCTCTTGCCCAGGGAGGCGCGGCCAAGATTGACGCGATCTTCATCTTCACCAATGACGTCCACGCCTGCCGCATGGAAACCGGCCTCAGCCTGAATTGCGCGGCGGAAGGCAAGACCGACGCCAATCTGCTGCGGCACATCAATGCGCTCAACGGCATGACCGAGAGGGTCTGGCCGTCCGACATAGGCGGCATGCCGACCGGCCTAGAACGGGCGGGGCGGAAAATCGCGCCGCCGCTCGGGGTCGTCATAGGCGGCGACCTGACCGACGATGGCGGCGGCCAGATCGTCCTGCCCAGCGAAGGAACACAACTTCTGCAATTCAGCCATCGCTACCAGCAGGGCGTCGGCCCGGACCGCATCCACTTCCCCGTCTATCTCGGATTGGGCAACCATGATCTCGACCAGGATGGGCCGGCTCAGCATGGCGACTGGTATCGTCGCCAGATGCGGGACTATATCGAGATCAACCATCGGCCCGGCGTCTTCTTCAAGCCCCCTGTCCCCGCTTCCAACTACGACGTCGCATCCGATAGCTACTCCTGGGATTGGGGAGGCCTGCATCTCGTCCAACTGCATCGCTTCGGCGGGGACACGCGCAAGGGCGCGATCAGCGGCCTGGGCTGGCTCAAGAACGACCTCGCCGCGAATGCGTCGGATGGCAGGCCCGTCATTCTCTTCCAGCACTATGGCTGGGATGGTTTTTCGACGGAACGTTGGGATCCGGCCGCCAAGGTCTTCGACGATCAGGGAGAAGGCGACGACCACTGGTGGAGCGAGGCCGAGAGGCAGGCCCTTCTGGACGTCCTGGCCGGCTACAATGTCGTCGGCTTGTTCCATGGCCATCAGCACGAAACGGCAATGATCTACCAGTATGGCGGGCTCGATCTCTTCAAGCCCAAGGCCGCTTATATGGGCGGCTTCGCAGTGGTCCGGGTCACCGACAAAAGGCTCGAGGTCGTTCTCGGCGAGACGTCGCAAGACGGCGATGTGCGCTTCACGAACGCCTTCACCAAACCTGTCGATGCGAGGCGCTGACGGGAACGAACCACCGTCGCGACTGTTGGTTGCGGACATGAGGACAAGCGGAGCAGTAACCGTCCTGGCAGCCCTGACGGCGATCGTGGGGGCGCTTAGCCTCGGCCCTTCATTTGCGCACGTGCTCGAGTCCGTTCCGCGACTGACGGTATGGTCCCCCGATCTGTGGCGTGAGACGACGGTGTTCAATCAGCAGTTCGTCTTATTCGCCGCCGTGGGCGGCGTGCTCGATGTTGCCGCCATCATCTGCCCGGTGGCGCTCGCCTACTTGCTACGGCGTGACACGCCGGCATCGGCTTACGCCGCGAGCGCCGCCGTCCTCTATGCGCTCGCGCTGGCAACGTGGTTCCTGTGGGTCCGGCCCGCCAACGATGTGCTCGCCACCTGGACACCGGGTCCGATTCCCCAGGACTTCGAGGAGGTTCGGCTGCGATGGGAGACGGGACATATGGCCGTCGCAGCCATCAAGCTCGGCGGTTTCGTAACACTGGTGCTTTCGCTTCTGTCGGCAGGCCGCAACCGAGCCTAGTTGGATCGGAAGTACCAGTCCCAATTCCGGAAGGTGGCGCTAGCCGGATCGGTTGAGTACCTCGACGACAGGCTCTTAACCTTGACGATCGGAAACGTCGTGGATGGCCGAAGGCTTCGGAGACCACCCCGGTCTACCGTGTGCGCGGACGAAGCGTGCCGTACGATCCTGGAACACCATTCTTGACGCGACTTCGAGCTTCGACACGGCCAAGCGCGCAGCGCAGGCTCGTTCCATCGGTTGCGAAGCGCATGCCCGTGTGCCACAAGCGCCGGATGTCCCCGGAGGCTTTTCTGTCTTGAAACCATCGCGTGACAAGCGTCGCGACAATCGCTCCCTCGGACTGGGACCGCGGGCCGACCAGCGCATCCCCCAGGACGACAGACCGGCGGCGACGCGGGCGGCCGGACGGCCCGCCACGCGTGAGCCCGTGACGCCGCGCGTAACCGGTCGCCGCGAGGGCGAACTGCCAGGGGAACATCTGCCCTTGATCCTGGAAGTTGCGCCCAACGAGAACTACGCACTGCTCGACAGTGGCGGCGGTCAGAAACTCGAGCGATATGGGCCCTATCGCATCGTGCGCCCCGAAGGCCAGGCGATCTGGCAGAGAGCCCTGCCAGCGCGCGAATGGGAGCGCGCGGATGCGATCTTTACCGGCGACACGGATGAGGAAGGCATGGGGCGATGGCGTTTCCCCGGGACTCCGCTCGGCGAGACATGGCCGATGCGGCACGACGGGATCGACTATCTCGGCCGCTTCACCTCGTTCCGCCATGTCGGCGTCTTCCCGGAGCAGGCTTCGCATTGGGACCACATGGCCAGCCTGATCGCGGCTGCGAAGCGTCCTGTGAAGGTGCTCAATCTGTTCGGCTACACGGGCCTCGCATCGCTGGTCGCCGCCAAGGCGGGCGCCGAGGTCACCCATGTCGACGCCTCCAAGAAGGCCATCGGCTGGGCGCGTGAGAACCAGGAGAAAGCGCGGCTCGCCGACAAGCCGATCCGCTGGATCGTCGAGGACGCCATGAAGTTCGCCGAACGCGAGGAACGGCGCGGCAGCCGCTATGACATTATCCTATTCGATCCGCCGGCCTATGGACGCGGCCCGAAGGGCGAGGTCTGGCAATTGTTCGAGGATCTGCCCAACCTGGCCGACCTCTGCCGTTCGATCCTGTCGCCGCGGCCGCTTGCCGTCGTGCTGACCGCCTATTCCATCCGGGCGTCCTTCTTCGCCATCCATGCGCTCATGCGCGATACCTTTGCCGGCATGGGAGGCAAGGTCGAATCCGGCGAACTGGTGATCCGCGAGGAATCCGCCGGCCGGGCGCTTTCGACATCGCTTTTCTCGCGCTGGGTGCGGCAATGAACGAAGGACATCGTACGGTGGGTCAGGTCAAGGAGATCACCAGCCTCTCCAACCCGATCGTCAAGGACATCAAGGGACTGGCGCTCAAGAAGTTCCGGGACCAGCAGAACGCCTTCCTGGCCGAGGGCCTGAAGCTGGTGATCGATGCGCTCGACCTCGGCTGGACGATCAGGACCCTGATCTTCGCCAAATCCGGGCGGGGCAATGCCGTGATCGAAAAGGTGGCCGCGCGCACGGTCGCGGGCGGCGGCCTCGTCCTGGAGGTGAGCGACAAGGTCCTCGCGGCCATCACCCGGCGCGACAATCCGCAAATGGTGGTCGGGGTCTTCACCCAGCGTTATGTGCCGCTCAAGGACATCCGCCCGTCCGGCGAAGACGTCTGGGTTGTGCTCGACAGGGTGCGCGACCCCGGCAATCTCGGCACCGTGATCCGCACCGCCGATGCCGTCGGTGCGAGCGGCATCATCCTTGTCGGCGATACGACCGACCCGTTCTCGATCGAAACGGTGCGGGCCACGATGGGATCGATCTTCGCCGTGCCGGTTGCCAAGGCGAGCGTCGAATCCTTCCTGGCCTGGCGGAAAGGCTTCGAGGGGCTGGTCGCCGGCACGCATCTCAAGGGAGCGGTCGACTATCGTTCGCTGGACTATGCCGGCAGGCCCGTTCTGCTGATGATGGGCAACGAGCAGCAGGGGCTGCCCGAAAATCTTGCCGACGCGTGCGATCGCCTCGTCCGAATCCCGCAGGCGGGCCGAGCCGATTCGCTCAACCTTGCCGTGGCGACCGGAGTGATGTTGTTCGAGATACGCCGCAAGGCCCTGAAACTCGGAGCGGAGGGCGCAGGGTGAAACCGAAGTCACTGTCCGTCTATGCCGTGGTGCTCGCAGCGGCGATCGCTTTCGATCAATGGATCAAATACCTCGTCGAGACGCGGCTGGTGATGCATGAAGCCGTGGAAGTGCTCCCGTTCCTGGCGCTCTATCGCACCTACAATACGGGCATCGCCTTCTCGATGTTCTCTTCCGTCGGGGATACGGGCCTCATCGTTCTGTCGCTGGCGGTCGTGGCCTTCGTGCTGTTCCTGGCTTTCCGGACAGAGCCGGGCCAAATGCTCGCCAGGCTCGGCTTCACGCTCATCATCGGCGGCGCCGTTGGCAACCTCATCGATCGGGCGGTCTACGGGCACGTCATCGACTACATCCTTTTCCACACGCCGGTCTGGTCCTTCGCGGTATTCAATCTTGCCGACAGCTTCATCACCGTCGGCGCAGGGCTGGTGATTTTGGAGGAAGTGCTCGGCTGGCGCCGGGAGCGAGCGGTGTCGTCGAAGGATAGCTAAAATTCTAGCCTTCGCTCCAAAGCTTCCCTAAGCGCTTGCCGCTATGGTGGGGCCATGGTGGCCGAGAAACTGCTGGACCAAACGACGATCGTCGATGCACCGGAGCCCCGCCCGGCTGCGAGAAGCCAGCTGGTGATCGGGCAGCCGTCGCCGGCGCCCGTGCTGCCGAGGAGCAATGCGGCAATGCTCTGGGGCGCCTTGTCGCTCGGCGTCCTCGTCCTTGCCGCGCTGACCTTCCAGGCGGGTGCTCCGACATATCTCGGGCTGGCCCTGCTGGGGCTCGGCCTCGCAGGTTTCGCCATCCTCTGGCGGGGCCTTTCCAAGGAGGAGGTCGCCGCGGCGGCCTTCCATCGAGGAGTGGCCCGCAACCGTGCCGAATTCGAACGGCTCGCCGACCACGTTTGGGAACTGCAGGAAAGCGAGGAGCGCTTTCGAGGGCTTATCGATGCCCTCGGCGACATCGTCGTCCATCGCGACCGCGATGGGCGGATCGTCCATGTCAACCAGGTGTTCGCCGATCTCGTCGGTCGTCCGCCTGACGAAATATGCGGTCGCACATTGCTCGAACTCGGCATCGATGTCGGCATCGTGCCCGACGCGGCTTTCGCCGACGGGGAGTGCCTAAGCTCCACCGATGTGGCCATCCACGGCGAGGGCGGCGTGCGCTGGTTCTCCTGGATCGAGCTGTCCGTGCGCGACAAGGCCAACGAGGCGGTCTCGCATCGCGCTATCGCGCGCGACATCACCGCGAGAAAGAGAGCCGAGACGGCGCTGATAAACGCGCGCGAGCGGGCCGAGTTCGCAAGCCGCGCCAAATCGCGCTTCCTTGCCGCGGTGAGCCACGAGATCCGCACGCCCATGAACGGCATCATGGGCATGGCCAAGCTGCTAGCGGACACCAAGCTCACGCCTGAGCAGCGCACCTATGTCGGCGCGGTCTCCACTTCGGCCGGCGCGCTGCTCGCCCTCATCGAGGATCTGCTGGACTATTCCAAGATCGAGATGGGTCGTTTCGAACTCGAGCCACAACCGGTTTCGCCGCGCGAACTGGCCGAAAACGTCGTCGAACTCCTGGCCGCCAAGGCCCATGCCAAGGACATCGGCATAGGCTGCCATGTCGCTCCCGATGTGCCGCCCATGATCGAGGCGGATCCCTTCCGCCTGCGGCAGGTGTTGATCAATCTCGTCGGCAACGCGGTCAAATTCACCGACATGGGCGGCGTGATGGTCGACGTATCGATGGCCGACAGCCGAATAAGATTCGCCGTGACCGACACCGGGCCCGGCATGGGCGAGGACGATCTTGGTCGTATCTTCGAGGAGTTCGAACAGGCCGACGGCAGCTCGACGCGCAGGCACGGCGGCGCGGGGCTCGGGCTTGCCATTTCCCGACGCATCGTCGACGCCATGGGCGGGACGATCGCTGTGACCAGCGCGCGCGGTCGGGGCTCCGAATTCATTGTCGAGGTCCCCGTTTCCGGAATGAGCGATGCCCCCCTCGTGCACGCGCCGGTGCTCGAAGGGCGCCGCGTCGTGATCCTTCTCAGGAGTGCGCTGGAAGCCGAGGGCATTGCCCGGACCATCCGGGCGCATGGCGGCGCCGCGGAGATCGCTGGCAACGTGGCCCAGGCCGCCGAACTGGCCGAGGGATGCGACACGTTGCTGGTCGAAGCCTCGCTCCAGACGGCCGACAGCAAGACACTCGCCCGCCTGCGCCGTTGCGGCTATGGGGCGGCCGAAGCGATCACGATGATCACGCCAGCCGAGCGCGGCAGGCTGGCCGATTTCCGCGGCGCCGGTTATTCCACCTATCTCGCGCGTCCGGTCCGAGGGGAGACCCTGATGCGCATTCTTCTTCAGGCGTCTGGGCAGGGGCCGGCAAAGCCTGAAACGCGCGCGGGGCGCCCGAAGCGCGCCAGACCGCGCCGGAGGGACCGGTCGCTTTCTGTCCTGATCGCGGAGGACAATGACATCAACGCGTTGCTGGCGCGGGCGACCCTCACCAAGGCCGGCCACAAGGTCGAGGTCGTCGGCAACGGCAAAGCCGCCGTCGAGGCCCTGGCGACGATGGGGGCCCGGTTCGACGTCGTGCTGATGGATCTCCATATGCCTGTCATGGACGGGCTCGATGCGATCGCCCTCATCCGGCGCCAGGAGGAGGAAAGGGGCTCGGTTCCCGTCCCGATCATGGTGCTATCGGCGGACAGCCAGGAGACGACCAGGCATGTGGTGCTTGCGCACGGAGCAAGCGGCTTCCTGGTCAAGCCTCTCGATCCCGAGATTCTGGTGCGCGCGGTCGAGGAGCAGGCGGCCGGCCGCCGGCCATGAGCCGTCCAACTATTGCCGGTACCAGCTGTTCACGATAGTGTCACCGCCATGTTGCACAGCTTGCTTATCCCCGCGCCACGAGGGATGGCTCGAAGGAGAATCACCCGTGCAGACAACCATGCCGGAGCGTGAAGACCTTTCGAGCTCCTTGGATTCCAATGCATTTGGCCGCCGGTTCGACGGACTGGACAGGGGGGCGACGCTTGGGCGCATAGGGACGCTCGAAGTCCGCCTTGCACGTGATTCGTCGGAGATCGCGGCGGCGCAGGAAATACGGTACCGGGTCTTCTACGACGAGTTGGGCGCCAGGCGCGACGTTGCCCATGCGCTGGACCAGCGCGATGCCGACCGGTTCGATGCGATCTGCGATCATCTGCTGGTCTTCGATACCTCGATCGCCGGGCCGGAGCATCGCCGGATCGTCGGCACCTACCGTCTGCTGCGGCAGGAAGCGGCGGCCGCGGCCGGAGGCTTCTATTCCAACGACGAATTCGAGCTCGACAAGCTCGTGGCCCGACATCCCGGCCTGAAATTCCTTGAGCTGGGGCGCTCCTGCGTGCTTCCGGCCTACCGGTCCAAGCGCACCATCGAGGTGCTCTGGCAAGGCATCTGGGCCTATATCAATCACTACTCGGTGGGCGTCATGACCGGCTGCGCATCCTTCCACGGCACCGACCCGTCCGCCCATGCCGAGGCCTTGTCCTATCTCGCCCATCATTGCCGTGCCGAAGGGCCATGGGCAGTGCGCGCCGTCGCGGAGCGTTACGTCGCCATGGACATGATGGCGCCGGAGGCGGTGAATGCGCGCGCGGCGATTGCGGCCATGCCGCCCTTGATCAAAGGATATCTCAGGCTCGGCGCCAAGATCGGCGACGGTTGCGTGGTCGACAAGGATTTCAGCACGACCGATGTCTTCATCGTCCTGCCGGTCGCGGCGCTGAGCACGCGCTATGTCAACTATTATGCCTCGGAAGCCGATCGCTTCGCAGCCTGACGCCGCGGTATCCGGCAAAGCCGGAGATCTTGAGCCGGCTTTCAGGCGGCTGCGCAAAGCCGCCGAAAGACTTCCGGACGTCGAAGCGCATACTTGGTATGGGACGCCGGCCCTGAAAGTCGGCAAGAAATCCTTTTGCCGGGTCAAGGACGCCGACACAGTCGTATTGATGGTGGACATGGAAGAGAAGGAGATGCTGATTGGGGCTGCACCCGAGCTCTTCTTCGAGACCGACCACTACAAGGGCTGGCCGGCCGTGCTGCTGCGCATCCATGAGGTTTCGCCCGAAGAGCTCGCGCATCGGCTCGAGCGCGCGTGGCTGAGGGTCGCGCCCGGGAAGCTCATCGAGGCCTGGGGTCAGCGGACGGGGTGACTGTCATACTGCCGGCGATAGGATCAACCCTTCGGGGCAGCCTCATCGGCCGCGCCCGTCCACTTCTCCCCATGAAGAACCGGGAGAAGACCGCTGTCCTCTCCACCTTCGCCAATCGCTTGCCATTGGCCACTGGCCAAACCCAAGCGGCCGCCATTTCTCTCTCCGCCTGCGGCAGGGGAGAGAGATGTCCGGCAGGACAGTGAGCGGCCACTTGCGACCGGTGGCGGGAAGGCCCGCGCATGGCTATGCGCAGGCGCCGGCAGCCTGAACGTCAGGCGCCGGCGTTGTAGGCCGCGATCGCCGCCATGTTCACGATGTCGGAATCCTTGGCGGTGAGCGAGACGATCTGGACCGGCTTGTTGAGGCCGACCAGCAGCGGGCCGATGACCGTCGAGCCGCCGAGCTCCTGAAGCATCTTGGTCGAGATCGACGCAGAGTGGAATGCCGGCATGACCAGGACGTTGGCCGGGCCGGACAGGCGGCAGAACGGATATTGCTGCATGACGCGCGGGTTGAGCGCCACGTCGGCGGCCATTTCGCCATCGAATTCGAAGTCGACCCGGCGCTTGTCCAGGATCTTCACCGCTTCCTGGATACGTTCGGAACGCTCACCGGCCGGATGGCCGAAGGTCGAATAGGCAAGCATCGCCACGCGCGGCTCGTAGCCCATGCGCCGCGCGAAGCCCGCCGCCTCCTCGGCGATGTCGGCGATCTGCTCGGCGTTGGGCATGTCGTGCACGGCTGTGTCGGCAACGATCACGGTGCGCCCGCGGCAAAGCGCGATCGACACGCCGATGACGCGGTGTCCTGGCTTGGCGTCGATGACGCGGCGTACATCGTCGAGCGCGGTCGAATAGTTGCGGGTGACGCCTGTGACCACGCCGTCGGCATCGCCCAGCGCGACCATGCAGGCGGCGAAGTGATTGCGGTCGTTGTTGATCAGCCTCTGGCAGTCGCGGAAGAGGTAGCCTTTGCGCTGCATTCTTTCGTACAGGTAGTCGGCGTAGATCGCATTGCGGCGCGACAGCCGCGCGTTGATGATCTCGATGCCGGGTTTGTTGAGGTCGACGCCGGCGTTGCGCGCGGTTTCCTTGATCCGTTCCTCGCGCCCCAGCAGGATCGCCGTTCCGAGCCGCTGGTTCACATAGGAGACGGCGGCGCGCATGACCTGCTCCTCTTCCCCTTCGGCGAAGACGATGCGCTTGGGCTGCCGCCGGACGCGGTCGTAGATGCGTTGCAGGGTGGATGCGATCGGGTCGCGACGGGCGGAAAGCTCCTGAGCGTATTTATCGAGGTCGAGGATCGGCCGTCGAGCCACCCCGCTGTCCATTGCGGCCCGCGCCACGGCCACCGGAACAGCCGAGATCAGTCGCGGATCGAACGGTACGGGGATGATGTAGTTGGGACCGAATTTGGGGCGCACGCCCTGATAGGCGGCCGCGACCTCGTCGGGCACATCCTCGCGGGCAAGATCAGCAAGCGCCTGGGCAGCAGCCACCTTCATCTCGTCATTGATCGTGGTGGCGCGCACGTCGAGAGCGCCACGGAAGATGTAGGGAAAGCCCAGGACGTTGTTCACCTGGTTGGGATAGTCGGAGCGGCCGGTCGCCATGATCGCATCGGTGCGGATCTCGGCGACCTCCTCCGGCGTGATCTCCGGGTCCGGGTTGGCCATGGCGAAGATGATCGGGTTCTTCGCCATGGACTGCACCATGGCCGGCGTCAGTGCGCCCTTGGCGGAGAGGCCGAAGAACACATCGGCGCCGTCGAGCGCATCCGCGAGGCTGCGGGCGTCGGTCTTCACCGCATGGGCCGACTTCCACTGGTTCATGCCCTCCGTACGTCCCTGGTAGACGACACCCTTCGTGTCGCACAGGATGATGTTCTCCGGCGCGAAGCCCATCGACTTGACGAGCTCGACGCAGGCGATGCCGGCCGAGCCCGCGCCGTTGCAGACCAGCTTAGTGGTCTTCATGTCGCGGCCGGTGATTTGGAGCGCGTTGATCAAGCCGGCGGCGGCGATGATGGCCGTGCCGTGCTGGTCGTCATGGAAGACGGGGATATCCATCATCTCGCGCAGACGCTGCTCGATGATGAAGCAATCGGGCGCCTTGATGTCCTCCAGATTGATGCCGCCGAAGGAGGGCCCGAGATAGCGCACGCAATTGACGAAGGCGTCCACGTCCTGTGTGTCGACTTCGAGATCGATCGAATCGACATCGGCGAAGCGCTTGAACAGCACGGCCTTGCCTTCCATGACCGGCTTGGAGGCCAATGCGCCGAGATTTCCGAGCCCGAGGATCGCCGTTCCGTTGGAGATCACCGCCACGAGATTGCCACGCGTCGTATAGTCGAAGGCCCGGCTCGGATCCTCCGCGATCGCCTTCACCGGCACGGCGACGCCGGGCGAATAGGCGAGCGACAGGTCGCGCTGAGTCGCCATCGGCTTGGTCGGGGTGATTTCCAGCTTGCCCGGCCGCCCCATGGCGTGGAATTCCAGCGCCTCCTCTGCGCCCACCGAGGGGCTCGTGGTTTCCGGTTTCTTATGCACGTTCATGATGTGGGTGTCCCTCGCCCCGGCGTTAGCTTCTTTTTGTGGAGTGTTCGGGATTAAGGCTACACTTTCGGCAGGTAAAGCGCCAAGCAGGAAACCCGGCTTTTTCTTTTTGGACACGCGTTTTTGTGAACGACGAAACCCCCATCCGCATCGAAGGCTCGTCCGCGCTCGTGCCCGGAACCGGGGCCACGCCGATGATGGAACAGTTCATCCAGATCAAGTCTGCGAATCCCGATTCGCTGCTGTTCTATCGCATGGGCGATTTCTACGAGCTCTTCTTCGATGACGCGGAGAAGGCGTCGCAGGCGCTGGGCATCGTGCTCACCAAGCGCGGCAAGCATCTGGGCGAGGACATTCCCATGTGCGGCGTGCCGGTGCATGCCGCCGACGACTATCTCCAGAAGCTGATCGCGCAGGGATACCGGGTCGCTGTCTGTGAGCAGATCGAAGATCCCGCCGAAGCCAAGAAACGCGGATCGAAGTCCGTCGTCCGGCGCGACGTGATCCGGCTGGTGACGCCGGGCACCATCACCGAGGACAAGCTGCTTGCGCCGCAGGAAGCCAACTTCCTGATGGCGCTGGGGCGCGTGAAGGGCGGCGGCGAGAATACATACGCCCTTGCCTGGATCGATATCTCCACCGGCGCCTTCAAGGTCTCGGAGACGACGGCGGACCGGCTGCTCTCCGACGTTTTCCGGATCGATCCCAAGGAGCTCATCCTCGCCGACGCCGTGTTCCACGATCCCGAATTGCGTCCTGTCCTCGACGTGATCGGCCGCATCGCCAATCCGCAACCACCGAGCCTGTTCGATTCGGGCTCCGCCGCCGGCCGCATCGCGCGGTTCTTCGATGTCGCCACGCCCGACAGCTTCGGCGCATTTTCACGCGCCGAACTCTCCGCGATCTCGGGCGCGGTCGCCTATGTCGAGAAGACCCAGAAGGCAGAACGCCCGCCGCTGTCCCGACCCGAACGCGAGCAGAGCGGCTCGACGCTCTTCATCGACCCGGCAACCCGCGCCAACCTCGAGCTGCTGCGTACCCTGTCGGGATCGCGCGACGGCTCGCTTTTCAAGGCGATCGACCGCACCGTAACGGGCGCCGGCGCGCGGCTGCTTGCCGAGCGCATGATGTCGCCGCTCACCGATCCCGATGCCATCAATGCGAGGTTGGATTCGGTCTCCTTCTTTCAGGAAGAACCAGGTCTCGCGGGCGCGCTCGGCGAAAGCTTGAAGCGCGTGCCCGACATGCCGCGCGCGCTCTCCCGGCTTGCGCTCAACAGGGGCGGGCCGCGTGACCTTGCCGCTCTTGCCGCCGGTTTCGCCTGCGCCGCCGAAATCGTGCAACTGCTGGGGAGCGCGCCATTGCCGGCCGAGCTCGCGGGCTCGCTCGCGGCACTTGCTGCGTTGCCGGCCCCATTTCTTGCGCATCTCGAACAGGCGCTGTCGGACGAGCCGCCTTTGCTCAAGCGCGACGGCGGCTTCGTGCGCGACGGCTACGACGCCGAGCTGGACGAGATGCGGGCGCTTCGCGACCAGTCGCGGCGGGTGATCGCCGAGATGGAGCGGCAGCTCATCGAGGAGACCGGGATTCGCTCCCTCAAGATCCGGCACAACAACGTGCTCGGCTACTATATCGAGGTGACGGCCAACAATCAGGCGGCCCTGAACGGGACGGACGAGGCGAAGGCGCGCTTCATCCACCGCCAGACCATGGCGAACGCCATGCGTTTCACGACGACCGAACTCGCGGGACTCGAAACGAAGATCGCCAACGCCGCCGACCGGGCGCTCGCCATCGAACTCGCCGTGTTCGACCGGCTGGTCGCCGAAGCGGTTTCGCATGCTTCCGCCATCCGCGACGGCGCAGGCGCGCTTGCCGTGTTCGACGTCTCCGCGGCGCTGGCGCGCCTTGCCACGTCGGAGAACCATCGCCGGCCGGTCGTCGATCATAGCCTGACGTTCCGGGTCGAGGGCGGCCGACACCCTGTGGTGGAGCAGGCGCTGCGGCGCGCAGCCGAGAACCCGTTCGTGGCCAATGACTGCGATCTCTCGCCGGAGCAGAATGGTCGCCACGGCGCCATCTGGTTGCTCACCGGCCCCAACATGGGCGGCAAGTCGACCTTCCTGCGCCAGAACGCGGTGATCGCCATCCTCGCGCAGATGGGGGCCTTCGTGCCGGCCGAACGCGCCCATATCGGCGTTGTCGATCGCCTCTTCTCTCGGGTCGGCGCTTCCGACGACCTGGCGCGGGGCCGCTCCACCTTCATGGTCGAGATGGTCGAGACTGCCGCGATCCTCAACCAGGCCGGCGAACGTGCACTCGTCATCCTCGATGAGATCGGCCGCGGCACCGCCACCTTCGACGGCCTGTCGATCGCCTGGGCTGCGGTCGAATACCTCCACGAGAAGAACCGCTGCCGGGCGATCTTCGCCACGCATTTCCATGAGATGACGGCGCTGGCCGGCAAGCTGCCGCGCCTGCACAACGTCACCATGCGGGTCAAGGAATGGGAAGGCGACGTGGTCTTCCTGCACGAAGTCGGCAAGGGCGCGGCGGATCGTTCCTACGGCGTCCAGGTGGCGCGCCTCGCCGGCCTGCCCGAGGCGGTGGTGCAGCGCGCACGCGAGGTGCTGCACCATCTCGAGGAAGGCGAGACGTCCGGGAAAGCGGACCGCCTCGTCGACGATCTGCCGCTATTCAGCGCAGCGATCCGCAAGGAGGCGGAGAGGCCGGCGAAGGCGGATGCGCTGGGGGAAGCTCTTCGCGCGCTGAGCCCCGACGAGATGACACCCCGCGAGGCGCTCGATGCGCTGTATCGCCTGAAGGAACTGGCGGGCAAGGGGTGAGGCGTTAACGAAGATCCTTCGTTCCCTCTTGAAAACCCCTCATCCGACCTCGCTTCGCGGGGCCCCCTTCTCCCAAAAAGAGACAAGGGGGAGCTTGGCATGGGCGCTTCAGCCAACCGCAAACGCTGGCGATTGGCATTACGGTTGCGGCCGGCCTTACCTTCTCCCCTTGTGGGAGAAGGTGGCCCGAAGGGCCGGATGAGGGGCGGGCGCCTATCCCTCGGGCACTCACGCCCGGCCGAACTTACGCTCTGCGTCGAGCGCCAGGCCGAGCCCGACGCTGCCGAACATATCGCCTTCGACCGCCGCCGCCTCCGGGAAGAGGGAGAGCATGCGCCGCCTGAGAAGCGGCACCGCCGTGGAACCCCCGGTGAGGAACAGCGTCGTGATCCGGTCGGCGCGCACGCCGGCTTCGGCAAGGGTCTTCAACGCGGTATCCGCCACCCGGGCGACGGCGCTCTCGATTGCCTGCTCGAGGCCCGCGCGCGTCATGGGAATGCGCAGCATCTCGTCGGTCAGTTCGATATCCATCGCCGCCTCGGGTAGATCGGTGAGTTCGATCTTCGCCTTTTCGACCTTGCCCGCCAGCGCGTGGCCTTGCCGGTGCCGAACGATGTCGATCAGGCGGTCCACGAGTCCCGGACGGGCCGCCTCGTAGCGGATCTGGCGCAGATCCGCCATCGCCTTGGCCGAATAGAGAAGGTTGATGCGCTGCCAGGTGGCGAGATCGAAGAAATAGCCCGCCGGCAGGTTGCGTTTGCCGTCCTTGGTCTGCGTCTTGTAGCCGAGCTCCGGCATGACATGGGCGACCGAGAGCAGCCGGTCGAAATCCGTTCCGCCGATATGGACGCCTGTGCTCGCCAGTATGTCGTCCTTGCGGTCGGCTGCCCTTGCGCGCTCCGGCGAAACGCGCACGATCGAGAAGTCGGACGTGCCGCCGCCGATATCGACGATCAGAGCCAGCTCCTCGCGATCGATGCCGCGCTCGTAATCGAGCGCGGCGGCGATCGGCTCGAACTGGAACTCGATATTCTTGAAGCCGCGCTTGAGGGCTGCCTTCTCCAACTCGTCCTGGGCCCGTCGGTCCGCCTCCTCGTCGTCATCGACGAAATGCACCGGCCGCCCGAGCACGATGTCGTCGACAGGTCCGCCGACCTGGTTCTCGAGCGCGTCCTTGAGGTAGAGCAGGAAGGAGCCGATAATATCCGTGAAGGCGATGGAATGCGCCTTGATCCGCGTCTTCTCGTTGATGAGCGAGGTGCCCAGCACGCTCTTGAGAGCGCGCAGCAACCGGCCTTCGACATTGTCGGCGTAGTTCGCGATGGCCTGGCGGCCGAAATACGTCCGGTTATCCTCGAAGTTGAAGAAGAGCGCGCTCGGCAGCGTCGTCTGTCCGTTCTCGAGAGGAACCAGACAGGGCCTGCCGCTCTTCATGAAGCCGACCGTCGAGTTCGACGTGCCAAAGTCGATGCCGCCGCTGATCGGCCTCATGATCTTCGTCCTCTATTGTTGTGATGGGGCGCGAGCGCGGGAGGTGAGGCGGTTACACAAGCAATGCGGCAAAGTCGAGCCCAGGCCGGAATTTTTCCGTTTTGCCGCGGCGGCGGGCGGGCGCGCCAAAAGATTCCACTCGGGCGCAAAATGCTCTATAGACCGCCGGGAAGCGAGGCCGGCCGGCGCATATGGCGAAAATCCCCCTGAAGCTCGACGAATTGATCGACGGCGATGCGCTGCGACGAGAATTGAGCGCGCTCACCCGGGGCCTGGACGGCGATGGATCGGCTCCGGCCGTTCGCGGCGCGGTCCTGCAGATGCTGAAGCAGCGTCTCGCCGACGGGCGCAAGATCGCCGAGAGGATGCTGATGGAGGATGGCGGCGGAGCTGCCTGCGCCGAGCGCCTGTCGCATCTGATGGACGAGATCATCCGCGCGCTCTACGACTTCGCCGTCACGCACGTCTATCGGTCGAAGAATCCCTCCGCGGCCGAGCGCATGGCGCTGGTCGCGGTCGGGGGCTACGGGCGCGGCACCTTGGCCCCTGGGTCGGATATCGATCTGCTTTTCCTTCTGCCCTACAAACAGACGCCCTGGGGCGAGCAGGTCGTCGAGTATATCCTCTACATGCTTTGGGACATGGGATTGAAGGTCGGCCATGCGACCCGCAATGTCGACGAATGCATCCGGCTGTCGCTTCCCGACATCACGATCCGCACGGCGCTGCTCGAGGCGCGATTCATCTGGGGGGAGGAGCCGCTCTATCAGGATCTGCTTTCCCGTTTCGACAATGAAGTGGTGAAGAACACAGGTCCGGAATATGTCCAGGCCAAGCTCGCCGAGCGCGACGAGCGCCACCGCAAGGGAGGCGAAAGCCGTTACCTGGTGGAGCCGAACGTAAAGGATGGCAAGGGCGGCCTGCGCGACCTGCACACCCTGTTCTGGATCGGCAAATATTACTACCGCGTGCCCACCGGCCAGGAGCTCGTCGGCAAGGGGGTCTTCACCCAGGCGGAATACAATCTGTTCCTGAAGGCCGCGGATTTCCTCTGGGCGGTGCGCTGCCATATGCACTTCCTGGCCGGCAAGGCTGAGGAACGGCTGCATTTCGACATTCAGCGCGATATCGCGGAGCGGCTCGGCTACACCAGCCATCCCGGCCTGTCGGCGGTCGAGCGGTTCATGAAGCACTATTTCCTGATCGCCAAGGATGTCGGCGACCTCACGCGCATATTTTGCGCGGCGCTGGAGGAAGAGCAGGCCAAGCACGTTCCGGGCTTCAACCGGCTGTTTTTCTCGTTCTCGCGAAGACGCCGGAAACTGGCTGGCACGAGCGACTTCATCATCGACAACGAGCGCATCAACATCGCCGACGAGCGGGTCTTCGAGCGCGATCCCGTCAACCTCCTGCGGCTGTTCTGGTTCGGCGACCGGTACGGGCTTGAATACCATCCCGACGCGATCAAGCTGGTCACCCGCTCGCTGAAGCTGGTCGACCGCAACTTGCGCAGGAATGCCGAGGCCAATCGGCTCTTCCTGGACATATTGACTTCGGACCGCGATCCGGAACTGAACCTGCGGCGCATGAACGAGGCCGGCTTGCTGGGCAAGCTCATCCCCGAATTCGGGCGCATCGTGGCGATGATGCAGTTCAACATGTATCATCACTACACGGTGGACGAGCATCTCCTGCGCTGCATCGGCGTGCTGTCGGAGCTCGAACGCGGCGGCGGCGAGAAGCTGCACCCGCTTTCGCACCAGCTGATGCCGAGCCTCGACAAGCAGCGCGAGGTGCTGTTCCTGGCAGTGCTCCTGCATGACATTGCCAAGGGCCGGCCGGAGGACCATTCCGAAGCGGGAGCGCGGATCGCGCGGCGCATCTGCCCTTACATGGGGCTGTCGCCCAGCGAGACGGAGACCGTCGCTTGGCTGGTCGAGCAGCATCTCCTGATGTCCATGACGGCCCAGACACGCGACCTGAATGACAGGAAGACGATCGACGATTTCGCGGCCATCGTGCAATCGGTCGAGCGGCTGAAATTGCTTCTCGTGCTCACCGTCTGTGACATCCGTGGCGTCGGCCCGGGCGTATGGAACGGCTGGAAGGGACAACTGCTGCGCAACCTCTATTATGAGACCGAGCTCCTCCTGACCGGCGGCTTTTCCGAGGTATCTCGGGCGCAGCGCGCCGAAGAGGCCCGCCAGGATCTGCTCCAGGCGCTCGCCGACTGGCCCGAGGTCGAACGGAAGCGTTATGTCGGCCTGCATTACGACAACTATCTTCTGGCCGTCGATCGCGGCGACCAGCTACGCCATGCCTTGTTCATTCGCGACGCCGATGCGGCCGAGCGGCGCCTCGCAACGATGATCAAGACCCATGAATTCGAGGCGGTCACCGAGATAACCGTGCTGGCGCCGGACCACCCGCGCCTCCTGTCGGTCATCGCCGGCGCCTGCGCGGCCGCCGGCGCCAATATCGTCGATGCCCAGATCTTCACGACCTCCGACGGGCGGGCGCTGGATACGATCCTGATCTCGCGCGAATTCGATCGCGACGAGGACGAGCGCCGGCGCGCCGAGCGGGTGGGCCAACTGATCCAGGATGTCCTGTCGGGCAAGAGCTGGCTGCCGGAGATGATCGAGAAGCGCGCCAAGCCGAAGCGCGGCGCCAAGACTTTCCGCATCGAACCGCGTGCCGATATCCGCAACACGCTATCGAACCGCTTTTCGGTCATCGAGGTTTCCGGACTCGACCGGCCGGGCCTGCTTTCGGAGATCACCGGCACGCTGTCCGACCTGTCGCTCGACATCGCCTCGGCGCATATCACGACCTTCGGCGAGAAGGTCATCGATACTTTCTATGTCACCGATCTCACGGGGCAGAAGATCGAGAACGAGACCCGACTCGCCACGATTCGCGAAAGGCTGATCGCCACGCTCGAAGGGAAGACGCCGCAGCGCGGCAGGACGCGCCTATCGGCCGCCGCCGAATGACCTGAATTCGAAAGTACGATCCCGATACGATGAGCCTCGTCAAGAAATTCGCCACTGTCGCGTCGGGCACGCTGATGAGCCGGGTCCTTGGCTTCACGCGCGAGATGCTGATGGCGGCCGCGCTGGGCACGGGGCCAGTGGCCGACGCCTTCAATGCCGCTTTCCAGTTTCCCAACACGTTCCGGCGGCTTTTCGCCGAAGGGGCCTTCAATGCCGCCTTCGTGCCGCTTTTCGCCAAGGAGATCGAGGCGAACGGCCTGGACGGCGCCAAGCGCTTCTCGGAAGAGGTGTTCGGGGTGCTCTTCACGGTCCTGTTGGCGCTGACCATCCTGATGGAACTTTCGATGCCACTGCTGGTCTCGACGATCGTGGCGCCCGGCTTCGTCGACAATCCAGGCAAGTTCGATCTGACGAGCGCGCTCGCCACCATCATGTTCCCTTACCTGATGTGCATGTCGCTTGGGGCCATGATGAGCGGCATGCTGAATTCGTTGCGCCGCTATTTCGCTGCGGCGATCGCTCCGGTTTTCCTCAACGTGATCCTGATCGGCGTGCTGGCCAACGCCTGGTATCACGGCCATGACGGGCTGAAAGTCGGCTATGCGCTGGCCTGGGGCGTGCTGGCGGCGGGCCTTGTCCAACTGGGGATCGTATGGGCCGCCGTGCGGCACGCCGGCATCTCGATCGGCTTCCGCCGGCCGAGGCTGACGGAAAACGTCAAGCGGCTGCTGGTGCTGGCGTTCCCGGCTGCGATCACCGGCGGCATTACGCAGATCAACCAGCTCATCGGCACGGCGATCGCCTCCGGCCGGGAAAGCGCCGTCTCGTCGCTCGCCTATGCCGACCGCGTGTATCAATTGCCCCTCGGCGTGGTCGGCATCGCCGTAGCCATCGTGCTCCTGCCGGAACTGGCCCGCGCGCTGAAGGCCGGCAATGCGCAGGAAGCATCGAACCTGCAGAACCGCTCGGTGGAGTTCACACTGTTCCTGACCTTACCGGCCGCGGCTGCGCTTCTCGTCATGTCGGAACCGATCGTTCGGGTTCTCTATGAACGCGGGGCCTTCGCCGCGACCAACAGCACGCCGGTCGTGTCGGAAGTGCTCGCCATATTCGGCCTCGGACTGCCGGCCTTCGTGCTCATCAAGGCGTTCACGCCGGGTTACTTCGCGCGTGAGGATACGCGCACGCCGATGTGGTTCGCGGCAGCCTCCGTGGCGGTCAATATTTCGGTGGCGCTGGCGCTCTTCCCGTCCATCGGGGCGCCCGGCATCGCGGTCGCTTCCGCGATCGCCGGCTGGGTCAATGCCATCCTGCTCCTGGGCGTTCTTGTCCGGCGCGGCCATTGGGGGCGCGATGCCGCCCTGTTGCGGCGGCTCCCGCGGCTCCTCGTGGCGTCGGTGGTCATGGCGGGCTTTCTCTATGGTGCGATCCGCTGGTTCGCGCCGCAACTTGCCTCGTCCGCCCCGCTTCACACGCAGGCCGCGACGCTCGCCGTGCTGGTCTCGGCCGGAGCCGCGCTTTATTTCGCGATCGCCTTCGCTGTCGGCGGAGCCGACCTCGGCATGCTCAGGCGCAATCTGAAACGCCGGGGAAAGACCGCCCCGGACATGCCTGAAACCTGAGCTGGTACTTGATCCCCGACGATCTCTCGTTCATAAGCGCCGCTCGACTTTCGCCGCGCGCGAAACGGCCCTCCACAAGCCACGAGGAAACAATGAACGGCTTCAATCCGCTTGTCTTTTCCGGCGTCCAGCCGACAGGCAACCTCCATCTCGGCAATTATCTCGGCGCGATCCGCAAGTTCGTCGCGCTCCAGGACAATTACGACTGCATTTACTGCGTCGTCGACCTCCACGCCCTCACGATCGCGCCCGATCCCGTCGAGCTGATCCGGGCGACGCGCGAGGTAACGGCAGCCTTCATCGCCGCCGGCATCGACCCGAAGAAACACATCGTCTTCAACCAGAGCCGGGTCAAGCAGCACGCCGAACTCGCCTGGGTGTTCAATTGCGTGGCCCGCATGGGCTGGCTGTCGCGCATGACGCAGTTCAAGGAGAAGGCGGGCAAGGATCGCGAGAACGCCTCGGCGGGGCTGTTCGTCTATCCGAGCCTGATGGCGGCCGACATCCTGGTCTATCGCGCCACCCATGTACCGGTCGGCGACGACCAGAAGCAGCACCTCGAGCTCACCCGCGACATCGCTCAGAAGTTCAACAACGATCATTCGGCGCGCATCGCCGATCTCGGCGTAGGCGTCGAGATGATGATGGGCGAGGAGAAGGTCAACGGCTTCTTCCCTTTGACGGAGCCGTTGATCGAGGGACCGGCGCCGCGGGTGATGAGCTTGCGCGACGGGCAGAAGAAGATGTCGAAGTCGGATCCCTCCGACCTGTCGCGGATCAACCTGACCGATGACGCCGATACGATCTCCAAGAAGATCCGTAAGGCCAAGACGGACCCGGCGCCGCTGCCGTCCGAACTGGATGGCCTCAAGGATCGCCCCGAGGCGGAAAACCTCGTCGGCATCTATGCCGCCCTGGCCGACATGACCAAGGAGAAGGTGATCGCCGAGTTCGGCGGCCAGCAATTCTCCGTGTTCAAGCCGGCCCTCGCCGATCTGGCCGTCGACAGGCTTGCCCCGATCGCTGGGGAAATGCGCCGCATCTCGGCGGATCCAGCCTATATCGACGGGGTGCTGCGCGATGGCGGCGAGCGAGCCGAAATCCGCGCGGAGACGACAATGAAGGCGGTTCGCGAAATCATCGGACTGCTCGGCGATTAAGCTCGCTCACATTTCGGTGATCGGGGCGGCCGCTTGCCGGCCGTCCCTGCTGGTGGCAGATTGCCGCAGAAATCGGAACGGGCAGGAGAGCGATGGTATCCAAACGTCTGAGCCGTGAAGCCGGCCACCGGCGCAAGTTCCTCGCGATTATCGACGACACGCCGGAATGCGAGCGCGCCGTCGCCTACGCTTCGCGCCGGGCCGGGAGCACGAACGGCGCCCTTGTTCTGCTCTACGTCATCGAGCCCGGCGATTTCCAGCATTGGCTGGGGGTCGAAAAGATCATGCGGGCGGAGGCGATGGAAACCGCCCAGTCCGCCCTCGACGGGTTCGCGACCAAAGTGCGCGAACAGATCGGCATCGAGCCGGAACTGGTCGTACGGGAGGGGACGCCGACCGAAGAAATCCACAAGCTCATCGAAGAGGATCAGGATATCGCGATCCTCGTGCTGGCGGCTGGCGCTGGAAAAGAGGGCCCAGGCCCGCTCGTAGCCTCGATCGCCGGCAAGGCGGCGGCTTTCCCCATTCCGGTCACGGTCGTGCCGCAGAACCTCTCCGACGAGGATATCGAGAGCCTGGCCTGAGCAGTTTCGAAAGCGTCCGCGGTTCCTGTCAGAACCTGCGACAAAACAAAACGTCGGGCGACCTTGCGGAATCGCGAAGCGTTTTGCTTGAAGATCGGAGCGGTTCGGCCTATTTAGATTTAGAACTATTCCAAAAAACGGCCTGCCGATGCAGGCGCGGAGAACTCGACAATGTTCATCCAGACCGAGTCAACCCCCAATCCGGCTACGCTGAAATTCCTGCCGGGCAAGGAAGTGCTTGCCGAGGGCACGGCTGATTTCCGCAATGCCGAAAGTGCTCGCGCTGCGTCGTCCCTGGCTGGCCGGCTCTTCGACATCGAAGGCGTGACCGGCGTCTTCTTCGGCTATGATTTCATCACGGTCACCAAGGATGGGCCCGACTGGCAGCATCTGAAGCCGGCGATCCTGGGCACCATCATGGAACATTTCATGTCGGGCGCGCCGGTGATGGCCACGGGCGCCACGACGGCTGCCGCCGACACGACGGACGAATTCTACGACCAGGCGGACGAGGAAATCGTGCTCACCATCAAGGAACTGCTCGATACGCGCGTTCGGCCTGCCGTGGCGCAGGACGGCGGTGACATAACCTTCCGCGGTTATGAGAACGGCACGGTGTTCCTGCACATGAAGGGCGCGTGCTCCGGCTGCCCGTCGTCCACGGCCACGCTGAAGCACGGCATCCAGAACCTGCTCCGCCATTTCGTGCCCGAGGTGGAGCACGTCGAGCAGGTCGCCTGACGATTTCGAACAGATATTGGGGGTTGATCTTTGACCGGTCGCGACGTTGCCCTCACTGTCCTGCCGGAAGTCTTCCCGCAAAGGCCTGTCGGATTCACATATCTTCGGCGGTACGGAAGGATCGGATGATGGCTGCTGTCACGTCCGTTCGGCCACTTCGTTCTGCAGCGTTCCGTGTGAGCAACCCACCCAACGGCGCAGAACGAAGCAACCATCCCGCGCTTTGAGCTGTCCATGTCTTGCGCGACGTATTTCACCATCCAAGGTGCCCTCCCAACATGTGTGAATAATGTAGGTGCATAGCCGGGGAGAGAGACGACGGCCGCATGGGTTTCGCCCGTCACCAACGGCGTGCGATTGGCGAAACTGGAGATGACAGCGATCTTCTCCCCACTGCCGGGGAGACGTGGTCGGCAGACCGATGAGGGGCTTGCTGACAGTCAATCCTTATGGCCGTCGGTATAAGGGCAACGCCAACAAAAAACCGGGCTAGCCCGGTTTTTCGTTCAACGGACAGCTGTATTGTTGCCGAGACGGTCCGCGATTTATCTCACAATGACCTTCGCGCCGACATCGACGCGATTATAGAGGTCGATGATGTCCTGGTTCATCAGACGGATGCAGCCCGAGGACATGGCCTTGCCGATCGAATTCCATTCGGGCGTTCCGTGCAGGCGATAGCCGGAATCGCCGCCCTTGTTGAAAAGATAGAGCGCGCGGGCGCCGAGCGGATTGGTGAGACCCGGCGGCATGCCGCCGGCCCATTTGGCAAGCTCGGGCTGGCGCTGGATCATCGCGCCCGGAGGCGTCCAGGTCGGCCACTCGCGCTTCAGCGCGATGCGGGCCGTGCCCGACCATTCGAAGCCTTCACGGCCGACGCCGATGCCGTAACGCATCGCCTTGCCGCCATCCATGACGAGGTAGAGGAACTTGTCCCCGGTATCGACGATGATCGTGCCCGGCTTTTCCGGACCGCGATAGTCGACGATCTGTCGATGATACTTCCTGTCCACCTTGTAGATCGGAACCGACGGGATTTGATAGCCGGCATCTTTCCTGGCGCCGTAGTCCGACGTGAACACCGTGCCGCCGCCGACGCAACCGGTGAGAGAAACGGTTGCCGCGACCGCGGCCACAGCCAGGAAAGACCTTATCCGCATGCTTGATTGTATCCCCCAGACCGGATGGGCTCGATTCGAGCCAAATTCTGCGGTCATTGTTAATTCGCGTCTACTTTCGTTGCCAAGTCCCAGTGACGTGAGGGAAGGCGCCCGACGATCTTAAGTTGTCGGGCTATGGCATTTTGGCAACAGATGCCGCACGGTGGAGACCCCGAGCTCGGGCACCTAAATGACCTGACAATACAGTTCAGCAATCGGGAGCTTCCAGATGAATGTGGGTGATGCGGCGCGCCGGTCCGGCCTTCCGGCCAAGACCATCCGCTACTACGAGGATATCGGCCTGATTCGCCCGGATAGGGCCGCCAATGGCTATCGCGACTATACGATGGACGATGTCCATCGGCTGGCTTTCCTGGCCCGCGCGCGCAATCTCGGCTTCTCCATCGAGGACTGCCGGCAGTTGATGGCGCTTTATCAGGACCGTAGCCGGGCGAGCCACGACGTCCGGGAGATCGCTGCCGCCCATGTCGCGGCGATCGAAGAAAAGCTGCGGGAGCTGCAATCCATGCGTGCAACCCTGCAGAAGCTGATCCATGCCTGCCATGGCGACAACCGGCCGGATTGCCCGATCCTCGACGATATTGCGGGCAAGGCGGACGCCGCGACATCGTGAGGGGTTCAAAACGTGAACATCTGATGGCATGGTATGCCCATGCCCATTGTCTCGCCTATTCAAGTCAATCCGCTCGCCGACGGCCGCCAGTCCGAACGCGCCATGATCGTACGCCGTGGCGTGCAGCGTCTCCTCACGCAAATGGGGGCGCATGTCCTTCCGGAGCTCTCGCTGGCCACTGGCCGCCGTGCTGATCTCGTGGCGCTCACCCGGCAGGGCGATATCTGGATCATCGAGATAAAATCCTCGATCGAGGATTTCAGGGTCGATCGCAAATGGCCGGATTACCGGCTTCATTCCGACCGCTTCTTCTTCGCAACCCATCCCGAGGTGCCCGCCACGATCTTTCCCGAGGAATGCGGTTTCATCCTCTCCGACGGGTATGGCGCTGAGATCCTGCGCGAGGCGCCGGAGCACCGCTTGGCCGCCGCGACGCGCAAGGCGCTGATGCTGCGCATTGCGCGCGCCGGGGCCGCGCGCCTGCTCGCCGCCGAACTGGCCGGCGTGCCGGTTCCGGTGCTGGACGGGGAAAGCGAATAAGGGCAGCCAACCGCAGTCCTGCGATCGTGCGATGCGTGTTACTCGGCGGCTTTGTTGCGCACCCTCAGGGGCTCGCCGAGGACGGTTTCGGCGTTTCGTCGATAGACTTCCAAGAGCCCGCGGATCGTCACGTCCGGATCGAAATGGTCGATCGCCGTCGTCGCGTCATGGAACAGCGCCGCAACGCCTCCGGTCGCCACGACGGTCATCGGCTCTGCCCGCTCCGCCTTGATCCGGGCGATCATGCCTTCGATCAACGAGACATAGCCCCAGAAGACGCCGGACTGCATGGCGCTCACCGTATCGTTGCCGACGACGCGGCTTGGCTTCTTCAACGCGACTCTCGGCAGCTTGGCCGCCGCGGCATGAAGAGCTTCCACGGAAAGATGAATTCCGGGGGCGATCGCACCGCCTTCGAAACTGCCGTCGGCTCCGATCACGTCGATGGTCGTTGCCGTCCCGCTGTCGACCACGATCAGCGTCCCGGGGTAGGCGACATGGGCGCCGAGCGCGTTGACCACGCGATCGGCGCCGACTTCCGCCGGCTTGTTCACGCGCACGGCAATGCCTAGCTCGGCATTCTCTCCGATCACCAGCGGTTCGACGTTCAGGTAGCGGCGCGAAAGGTTGCGAAGATTGAAGAGGGATTGCGGCACCACGCTCGCAATGATGCAGGCGTCGAGCATTCGCAGTTCGAGGCCAGCCATGGACAGCAACTGAGACAGCCAGACGGCGTATTCGTCAGCGGTGCGGTTCGGCTCCGTTGCCGCGCGCCACTGGGCCAGCCATCTGTCGCCATTGTGGACGGCGAACAGGCTGTTGGTATTCCCTTGTTCTATAGCTAAGAGCATTGCTCGGATTCCACGGTCCCTGCGCCACCAGCCTCGCGCGACAGGCTACGGCCCCAAGCTCCTGTTCGCCAGCGAATTGTGGCAGCAGGCTCAAACTTCATCAATATCATGATCCGCCGGTTCCCGGCCGCGTTGCGCGGGGATCACGTCGGCGGAAACACTGAGAGCGAATCCATAAAGGTCCCGTCGTGCGTTGACGCTTTGGATTCCGCCAGCAGTCGCCGCAGTTCCGTCTTCAGCACTTTGCCATAGCTGTTTTTCGGCAGCTCGCGGCAGAAGACATAGCGCTTCGGCTTCTTGAACGAAGCGATCTCGGCGCGGCACCAAGTATCGAGCGCGGATGGGTCGCAGGCAATGCCGGCGCGAGTAACGATGCATGCGACGACGTTTTCTCCCCATTCCTGGTCCGGTTCTCCGACCACCGAGACTTCGAGCACGGCTGGATGACGGGCAAGGACTTCTTCGACCTCGCGGGGATAGATGTTGGTGCCGCCGGAGATGATGACGTCCTTTGAGCGGTCGGTCAGGGTGAGGAAGCCGTCCCCGTCCATCCGGCCTATGTCGCCCGTGCGGAGCCAGCCGCCGGCAAGCGCTTTTGCACTGGCGTCGGGATTGTCCCAATAGCCTCTCATTACGGTGGGGCCGCGCACCAGAATCTCGCCCGGCTCGCCGGGCGGCATTATCTCTCCATCCTCACCTTCTATCCGTACTTCGATTCCCGCCATGGCCTGCCCGACCGAGGCGCGACGTACCGAATGGTTGGAATGGGCGCGATCGGCAATGATCTCGCGCCGCAGGGACGTGATCGTCATTGGGCTTTCGGCCTGGCCATAGATTTGGACGAAGCGGGGGCCGAAGAGTTGGAGCGCCTCCTCGATGTCAGCGACGTACATCGGTCCTCCGCCATAGACGATCGTGCGGATGCCCTCGCCCCGATAGGCCGATGTCTTCGACCATTCCACCAGGCGCTTGACCATCGTCGGAGCGGCAAACATCACAGTCTGGCCAAAATGCTTTGACAGCTCGGCGATTTCCATGGGTTCGAAGCCACGCGTGACCGGGAAAACGTGGCCTCCGCCCAGGCGCACGAACACGAAATTGTAGATTCCCGCCCCATGCGAGATGGGGGCCGCATAGATCGTCGCCTGGTCGCTCGCGATCTGATCGACGTCGAGCGCATAGGCGAGGCTCGCCATCCGCAAGTTGTCATGGCTCAGCATGACTCCCTTCGGCCGTCCGGTCGTGCCGGAACTGTAGAAGAGCCAGGCGGTATCGTCGCCCGCCATTTCGGCTGGCGATGCGGTGCCCGTCCCATGGGCGTCCAGTGCGACCCATTCGGGCGAGCCGAGCGCGATCTCACGACAGCCTTCCGGCAGGCGCGCCCGTGCCCCGGTGGCGCCATCGTCGGAGACGAGCAAGCGCGCGCCAGCATTTCCAACGATCCAGGCAACCTCTCTGGCGTGCAGCTTGTGGTTAACAGGAACGATGATCCCGCCGAACCACCATACTGCGTAGAACAGCTCGAGGTATTCCGGCACATTCTTTAGGAAGACAGCGACGCGGTCGCCCTGTTCCAGCCCGTACAGAGCCACCATGCCGGCCGCGCGCGCTCTGACGCGACGAAGGAACTCGTCATAGGTCGCTACTTGCCGCGTGCCGAGGTAGATCGCCGGTGCATCCGGTTTGGCGCGCGCTGTAGCCTCCAGCCAATTCGCGATGTTCATGCCGCAGATCCTCCCTGTGAACACTTGGCCACTGCGAGCCATGGAAGAATGCTACGCTAAGGTTCAGGCGTTTGTCCACGATCTTGTCCATAATGTCCAAGACCAGGCGATTGCAAGCGCGCTAGATGACGTCCAGAGGCGGAGTCGTCAGCCCCTTTATCTCGCTGGCGAGATAGCGAGGTCCGAAATGCTGCGCCACGGCCGCATGCATCAATTTGGCGATCTCAGGCATTCTGGCTTCGATCCGATTCAAGGGGCCCGCGACTGTCAGGGAGAACACGCGTTCCGAAATGGTGACCGGGAGAGAGACGCCTCCGAGATCCTGGCTGTAGTTGGAGGCGGAACGGAACCAGCCCCGAAACAGCCCGGCGCGAATCTGGTCTTCAACGGCTTCGACACTCATAGGTGTCCCCGGCCCATAACGCTCAAACTCCACCTTGCGTAGCAATGCGGTGCGTTGGCGGCTTGGCCACTGGCTCATGATCGCCTGCCCCGAGGCCGTGGCATGCAGGGGGATCCGCTGCCCGACTTCCGCCGCATAGCGAACGCGCGCCTTGGATTGGATGACTTCGAGGAAGACCACGCTCCCTCCCGAGGCCGCGCCAACACACACGGTTTCGCCGGTCCGTTCGTTCAGGTCGCCTGCCAGGCGAACCAGGGTGTCGGGTATCGGTTCGGCTGCCGAAATCGTATGCGCGATCGCTAGCCAGCGAGGAGTTGGATAAAACCGTCCCCGGCCTTCCGGTTCGAACAGGTAGCCACGAGCGCCGAGGGTCGACAGAAGGTTGAACGTGGAAGAACGTGGCCAGCTGAAATGCTGCGATATCTCGGCTAGGCTGGCGGGTTTTCCGTGCGCGGCGAAGAACTCGAGCAGATCGAGCACATTTGCGACTTGCCTGACCAGCATTCACTTCTCCGCTGCCGTTAGGATTGCGATGCCTCGTCTATAGATGGCTTGTCTATATATATGAAGCCCGCGTGCCGAAATCCTTCTTGACCGCGCGTCGATTTTCCAGAAGAGGTTTCGCCCACCGATGGACGGCGGCGAACGATGCCCATCGTTCCGCGTCTTCGACCTCGCACAGGTCGTTCTCTGCGGGTGCGGCACAATCTAAGATCGCCGCAAGACAAACACCGATGCCGGCGCGCCCCAATTGAGATCATCTATGGGCGCTCGCAGCCGATTTTGGGCGGGAGTTCTGCCAGCGTAGACTCGCCCAGCGAGTAAGAAGCCGACCTCAACGGCAGGTAAAGCCTCCGTCCACCGGCAATTCGATTCCCGTCACGAAGGACGAGTCGTCAGAGGCGAGCCAAAGAGCGGCGTGAGCGATTTCCTCGGGCCGGCAAAGCCGGCCGAGCGGCACCTGGGATAGGAGCGCCCTTTCATTCGCCGCCGCCTCTTCAGCATCCCCCTTGCGGCTTGTGAACTGCATCGCCATGGGCGTATCCGTGAGCCCCGGGCAAATCACATTCACCCGCACGCCGTCAGGTGCAAAGGTCTGGGCTAGGGATTTGGTGAGGCCGACCACACCGAACTTGCCCGCCGAATAGATCGGCGAGAAGCGCGAGCCGACGATACCCGAGATCGAGGCTGTGAAAATGAGAGAACCGCCGCCCCGCGCCCGCATGTGACTGATGACTTCTCCGGCGGCCAGCACCGCCGAATCGATGTTCATCGCCATGGCCTTCTTGTAAGCGGCAAGATCCAACCCCTCGATTCCTGCGGGGCCGGGTATCCCCGCGTGAGCCCAGAGGACGTCGATCCCACCCAGCCGTGCAGCGGCGTCATGGATGCTGCCGCGCGCGCCCTCCGGCGTTGATAGGTCTGCTTCGACCGTGTGGATCGGCGTGCCGCGATCGCGCATTTCGGCTGCGAGTGCGGCTAGCGCTGCGCCATTGACGTCGATGGCGCATACTTCGGCCCCCTCTTTGCGGAAGAGTTCGACCCCTGCCCGTCCCATACCTGAGGCGGCGGCGGTAATGACGGCAAGTTTTCCTGCAAGTCTCATTGCTGCCTCTTCAATTCGCGTACGCATCGGGGAACTGACCGGTCGTGCTGACGACCGTTGTGCGGGTTTCAAGATAGCTGTCGAGCGCCTCGATCCCATTCTCGCGCCCCCAGCCGCTGGCCTTGAAGCCGCCATACGGGGTAGTCCAGCGGATGAAACGGTATGTATTGACCCAAACGATTCCAGCTCGAATCTTCGAGGCTACGCGATGGGCACGCCCAACGTCGCGCGACCATAGGCCGGCGGTCAAGCCATAGTTCGTGTCATTGGCGATCGATACCGCTTCCTCTTCGCCGTCGAAGGGGATGAGCGAGGCGACCGGGCCGAAGATTTCCTCCCGTGCGATGCGCATCGAATTCGACACGCCGGCAAAGACTGTGGGTTCGACGAAGAAGCCATCGGCAAATTCTGCCGAAGTCATGCGATTGCCACCCGTGATCAGTGCGGCCCCCTCGGCTCGACCGAGCGCCACATAGGACAGCGTCTTTTGCAGTTGCTCGTCCGATGATTGCGGGCCCATATGGGTCGCCTCGTCGAGTGGCATCCCCACGCGGACTTTTTTCGCTCGGGTCGCGAATGCCTCGACCGCCCGGTCATAGATCTGCCGCTCGACCAGCACGCGCGATCCGAGTGCGCAGCTCTGTCCGCAAACCGCCCAGGCCGAGCCCGTGGCGGCGTTCAGCGCTTGGTCGAAATCCGCATCCGCGAAGATGATGTGCGGTGCCTTGCCTCCGAGTTCGAAGGAGAAGCGCTTAAGCGTATCGGCGCCAGTCTTCAGGATCGAGCGGGCGGTGTTACCTTCACCTGTGAAGGCGATCTTGTCTACGCCAGGGTGGGCGACCAGATGCTCGCCAGCGCCGTCCTTGCCGTAACCAGGGACGACGTTGACGACCCCCGGGGGGAAACCCGCCGCCTCGATCATTCGCGCCAGTTCCAGCGCAGTGACGGGGGTCAGTTCGGCAGGCTTCAGAACCACGGTACAGCCAGTTGCCAGTGCGGGGCCAAGCTTCCAAGCTGTCGTCAACATCGGCGCGTTCCAGGGCGTGATCGCGCCCACCACACCGACGGGCAGGCGCGTGGTGTAAGCGTGAACGCTGTCATCTATTGGGATGGTGCGGCCCCAGATCTTGTCCGCAAGCGAGGCGAACCAGCGATACCAATTATGGTGGGCGCCAATGTCGGGTCGCGCCTCACGCAGAGCGCGACCGGAATCTTGGGACTCGAGCAAAGCGAGCTCAGGCGCGCGCGCCTGATAGATATCGGCCAGCCGATAGAGCAGCGCCGCCCGTTCGTGTCCTGACATCCGGCCCCATGGCCCCTCGAGCGCCGCGCGTGCGGCTGCGACGGCCCGGTCGATGTCGCGGCGACCGCCATAGGCGACGGCGGCCCACGGTCTGCCTGTCGCCGGATCGACGCTCTCGATGACGCCTCCGTCTTCGGGCGCAACCCACTCCCCGTCAATGTAGATATGCGGGTACTGAACCAGCGTCTGTCTACTCCCGTCCATATGCTTCCTTCCTCCTCGGAGAGCGCGTCAGCGTCGCTCGCGTGCGGCGGACACTACGCGTGAAACATCGAAGTTGTCCAGAGTCTACAAAACGATTGTTCATGTATTTGGACTTCATCCTTCGGCTCAAAAGGCTTGATCGATCTCTGGTGTCCAGATTTGTTAGCCTAATCAGCGGGTTAAGGGAAGACAGCATCCACGCTCCCCGTGCATCTGAGGGAATTATGATTTTCGCTTGACACTCTTGTCACGTATGTGTCCATCTTATCCATATTTACGGACGATGTAGCGGGCGTGAGGCCGTCGAGACGGAGCCCGCATCACAGACTGTAGGCCGGGAGGGGAATTCATGCAGGTAAAGGCAGCCGTACTGCGCGCCTACGGCGAACCGCTGAGTATCGAGAATCTGGACCTGCTCCCTCCACAAGAGGGTGAGATCCTCGTGCGGTTCGCAGCCAGTGGTATCTGTCACAGCGACATGACCAGGATGGAGGGCAAGCGGCCATCAGCTCTGCCGATCGTTCTGGGGCACGAGGCCGCGGGTTACGTCGAAGAGACCGGGCCGGGGGTCGCAGGCCTTGCGCCTGGAGACAGGGTGGTGCTGTCTTTCCTTTACGATTGCGGACGCTGCTTCTACTGCTGTTCGGGGCGGCCGAACCTATGCGAGGTGGGGCTTGGCCTGTTGCGCAACGGCACGATGCCGAATGGCACCACCCGCCTGCGGCAGGGTGACGAAGTCATCCACCACATGGTGGTTTCCTCATTCGCCGAACGTGGAGTCGTGCCGGCGCGTTGCGCGGTGAAAATACCTGACCACGTGCCCATGGATGCGGCGGCCTTGATAGGCTGCGCGGTCCTGACCGGCACCGGCGCGGTATTCAACACCGGTTCGGTTCGCCCGGGCGAGTCCATCCTCGTCGTGGGCTCAGGCGGGGTCGGACTGAACGTCGTGCAGGCTGCCGCGATCGCGGGCGCCGGCGTGATTCTCGTGGCGGACATCAATCCAGAAAAGCGCGCCATTGCACGCGAGTTCGGGGCGACCCATGTAGTCGATCCGCTCACCGTGGACCCCGTCGCCGAAGCCCGTAGGCTCACTCAGGGTCGCGGGGTCGACTACGCCTTCGAGGCAATCGGCCACAAGGCAACCATCCGGCAATGCTACGATGCGATTCGACCGGGCGGGAAGGCGATCGTCGTGGGTGCGGCCGAGTCGGGCAGTTGCTGCGAGATCGAAGCGCTGACATTGCCGATCCAAGAAAAGGTGCTCACCGGTTCGATGTATGGCGGTGCGAGACCGCGGCTCGATGTCGAGCGGCTGGTGGACTTCTATACGTCGAAGCGGCTCAAGCTCGACGAGCTGATTACCCGCACCTATCGGCTTGATCAGATCAACGAGGCTTTCCATGACCTGCATGCCGGCACCCTCGCCCGCGGACTGATCCGCTATGAATGAGCTGGCATCGCAACGCGCCGGCCATCTCGGGGGCGGCCTTGTCGGGAGCTTGCAGCGCGCCGAGCATTTAGTGAACCGCGTGCTCGCCTGGCTTAGCTTTTCACTCCTTTGCGTCAGCGCGGCGCTTGCCTTTCTTGGAGTTCTGTCGCGCTATTTCTTCGGCGCCTCTCACGATCTCCTCGAGGAAATCTGCCGGTTTTCGATAGTCTATGCCGCCTTTTTCTATTTCGGCCCGCTGATCACGCGGAACGCTCATCTCACCATGGCTTTCCTGACCGATCACCTGCCGCCGCAGGCGAATCGCATCTTCGACCTTTTTCTGTACGTCTGCATGTCGGCGCTGCTCTTCTGGCTGCTCGTCGCCTCCTGGCAGTGGGAGGCCTCGTTGATGGCCATGGGCATGCGCACCATGTCGGGCCAGATGGCGGCATGGATACCCTCGCTTGCGCTTCCGGCCGGAGTGGCGATCGCGTTGGTCTATTCGATCCTCCGCGTCATCTATCGCATAGCGAACTTGCCGATCGCCAGCAGCGGAGAAGCGGAATGATCGCCCTCGGCCTGCTCGCCTGTCTCGTTCTGATGCTGATCGGCGCCCCGATTTGGGCGGCCATGCTGGTCTCGGGCGGCATCATCGCGCTGTTCGACATCGGTCTGCCGGTGCGTTCGGTCGTCTCGCAGCTCTATATCGCCATGGATAGCTGGTTGTTGCTGGCTGTTCCCTATTTTCTTTTCGCCGGCAACTTGATGACCAGCCTCGGCCTCGCGGGACGGCTATTCCGGTTCGTGGAAAACCTGCTCGGCCATCTGCGTGGTGGCTTGCCCGCGACGGGCGTGGTGACATGCGCGATTTTCGGAGCGCTGTCCGGCTCGTCGACGGCGACCGTGGTCGCGGTCGGCACGATGCTGCTGCCGCACATGATAAAGGCTGGCTACCGCAGGGACGATGCGCTCGGCATCATCGCCGTGTCGGGAACACTTGGGCAGATGATCCCGCCCAGCATCTACATGATCCTCTTCGCCTCGATGGTGCAGATGGATGTGTCTGCACTGTTTCTTGCGGGCATCGTCCCGGGAATACTTATCACCGTATTTCTGGTGGCAACTGCAGTCGGCTTGAATTTCTTCGGCAATCAGGAACTGCGCCCGCGCGCTTCCGGGGCGGAGATATGGGCAAGCTTCCTGGCGGCGCTCCCGGCACTCGCCATGCCCTTAATCGTCCTGGGCGGCATCTATGCCGGAGTGTTCACGCCGACAGAGGCCGCGGCGGTTGCCGTTGTCTACGTTCTGGTGATGTGTGCCATCGTCGAACGCGAGAATTTCACCTTCGAGCGTATCTTCTCTGCCGGTGAATCCGCCGTCGTCACCACCACAGTGATTTTTGTGATCCTTGGCGGCGCGACGGTGTTTTCGAACGCGCTTACCTATGCGGACGTTCCGCAGGCCTTCACTCGCTACATGACATCACTGCCGGTCGGCGAGCATGTGACGATGGGACTGATCCTGCTGATATTCCTGATCCTGGGGACGGCTCTCGATCCGGTGCCGATACTCTATATCACGATTCCGATCGTGTTCCCCATGGTCGAAGCATTAGGCTATTCGCCCACACACTTCGCCATCCTCACCGTGGCCTGCATGATGATCGCGCAGGTTACCCCGCCCGTCGGCATGAGCCTCTTTGCGCTGAGCGGCGTCTTCAACGTCCCGATAGGCGCGGTCATGCGAGGATCGATGCCGTATCTGTGGGCGCTCACCGCTGCACTTGTCGTGCTGTGGCTCGCGCCGGGCTTCTCGACGTTCATTGAATAGCCATTCGCAGCTTGCCGGAAGGTTCAGGTCTTCCAGCGTATCGCATAAAAGGGAGAGAGAGATGTCCATACGTTCGATCGCCGGGCTGATTGGCCTTGGTGTCGTCGCAGCCATGACCTCGCTTGCACAGGTCTCGACGGCTGTGTCGAAGGAGCTGCGGTTTGTCCATGCCTACCCCGTTGCGTCGCAGCATCATCGCAACGTCGAATGGTTCACCGAGCAGGTGACCGCCCGCACAAACGGGGAAGTCACCTTCCGGGTCTTCCCATCGGCCCAGTTGATGCCGATCAACCAGGAACTTCCCGCAATCCTCAACGGTGAGGTCGCGATGACCTATTCGGTTGCCCCTGTGGCGGCCAGTGTGGAGCCGCTTTGGGGGGTGTTCGACCTGCCATTCCTGTTCGACGTCTCGCTTGACGATACGAGCCATGGCAAACGTTTCTTCGCAAGCGATAACGGCGGAGGCATGTTGGCCAAGGCAATGGAGGCACGCGGCTTCAAGCTGATCAGCATTGCGCCTACCGACTATCCAAGTTCCGTCTATGTGACCTCGTCCAATGCGGTCGAGAAGTTGGAGGATTTGAAGGGACTCAAGTTGCGCTCGCCTGGCGGACGGATCGGTCAGCTTGCCGGCGAAGCCTTCGGATACTCGCCGGTAGCTATTGCCGGCGCGGAACTGGTGCCGGCGCTGTCTCAAGGCGTCGTGGACGGAGGGATCCTGCCGCCGATCTACGCCAACGACAATAAGCTTCCGGTCAAGGGCTTGAACATAGCCCCATACACTTGGCCGGCCGTGACGCCGATCATCATGTCGCTTGAGATATTCCAGGCCCTTCCGGAGAAGCATCAGCGTATCATGGTCGAGGTTGGCGACGAACTGCGCGATCGCGCGCTGCGGGTGGTCGAAGAGAACGCAGGAAAGAGCGTCGACGCGCTGAAGGCAAACGGCGCTACCGTCACCTTCCTGTCCGAGGCCGAGTCCGAGCGCTGGCGCGAGGTTGCGCAACCGGTCTGGGATGCTTTCGTCGCCGAGAACGGCGAGGCAGCCAAAGCCATGCGGGACGAGGCGATCCGACTGCGCAAAGCGGAATAAAGAAACGCTATCAACTTCAGCGCCACTCGGCCACGGGTCCTCCGTTCTGCCGCGGGCTGGGCCCCCAGACGCTATGACCTCGCAGGAGAAGGCTGCGATTCGCGGTCGAGCTGGAAAGCGCAAATCGAGGAAATTACCACGTTGGGGAGGGAAGAAATGGATCGCAAGTCCCATGTGGCGGCAGCCGGCGGGCTTTCACGCTTTCTTGGCGTACTGGAAGTCGCGCTCGTCACAGTTTCCGCCGTCGCGATCGCAGCCATCATGGTCGTTGTCACCCTGGACGCGACATTGCGTTATGTCCTCTCGGCACCTCTCACCTGGTCCTACGAGTTGATCGGTCTCTACCTGATGGTGGCCGTCTTCTTTCTGGCCCTGCCCGACACGCTCAATCACCATGGCCATATAGCCGTGGATATTTTCCAGCGGCTGATTCCATTCCGCCTGCGGCATTTGCTGCTCGGGCTCGGTTACGGCTTGTCGACATGGATCATGGTCCTGATCACCGCGGGTGCAGGCCAGCGGCTGAAGACGGCCTTCCTGCAGGATGAACGCATAACCGCTGTCGTTCCGTGGCCTACCTGGGTCGCCTATCTGCTGGTCGTCCTCGGGTCTGCCGCCATGGTCCTACGCTGCGTCGCCAGGGTGTACGGCCACTTCGCATCTGCCGCAATCGGCCGGGAAATGGTCGACATGCCGCCGCCGCCCAACGAAGCAGGTCCCGAGGAGATCTGATCGATGCTCGTCCTCGCCGTTCTTGTCCTGCTCGGGATTCTGCTCGTCATTGGCTTGCCCGTCGCCTTCGCCATGGCGGTGTCGGGTGCGATCGGCCTCTACTTCTACGGAGGCATGCCGATCTTGACCGGCATCCTGAACACGACACCCCTGACCACCGCGAACTCCTACGAGATGATCACCATCCCGATGTTCATCCTGATGGCGGAGTTCGTGATCCTTTCCGGCATCGCCAGCGACCTTTTCCGTGCTGCGACCATCTGGGTGGGACGCATACGAGGTGGTGTTGCCATGGCCACCGCGATTGCAGGCGCGGGTTTTGGCGCCATTTCAGGTTCGAGCACCGCAGCGGCCGCCACTCTCGCGGCAACCTCGCTACCTGAGATGATCAAGCAGGGCTACGAGCCGAAGCTTGCGGGTGGCGTCGTGGCGATTTCCGGTACGCTCGCTATGCTGATTCCGCCCTCGGTGGCACTGATCCTCTATGGCATTCTCGCCGACGTCTCGATCTCGAAGCTGCTGATCGGCGGCGTCATACCGGGCCTGATCGTCACCATGGCGATCATCCTGACGGTCTGGGTTCTGGTGATCCTGTGGCCGGACTCGGCGCCGAAAGGGCGCACCTACAGCTTCGCCGAAAAATTCGCGTCGCTGAAGCGGGTCGGACCGATGCTGGTGCTTTTCCTCGCCATAACCGGCACGATCTATTCCGGCATCGCGACACCGACCGAGGCGTCGGGTATCGGTGCTTTCATAGCCATGCTTCTCGCTGTGAAGGAGCGGAAGCTGACGCCGGCGACCTTGTGGATTGCGTTGCGCAATTCCGCGCAGACAAGTTGCATGATCCTTTTCATCATCCTTGGCGCCCACGTCTTCGGCTACTTCGTCACCATCACGCGCGTGACGAATGATCTGAGCGAGTGGGTTGCGGCGCTGCCGTTGGCGCCTCTCGCGATCATGGCGCTGATTCTCGTCGGCTACATCATTCTCGGTTTCTTCATGGATCAAATCGCCATCCTGATCCTGACGGTGCCGGTCGTGCTGCCGATTGTCCTCAAGCTCGGCTTCGATCCCGTCTGGTTCGGCGTGATCGTGGTCGTCACCGCCGAGGTCGGCATGGTGACGCCACCGCTGGGCATGAACGTATTCGTGGTGGCCAGATATACGAGGCGGCCGCTGGGCGAACTCTTCAGGGGTGTGATGCCCCATGTGTGGGCGCATCTCATCGTGATCGCCCTGCTCACGCTCTTCCCGGGCATCATCCTGTGGCTCCCGTCGACGATGCAGTGATCCCTGCCGCAATCCCAAAATTGGAGGAATGTCTAATGACGAAGCGCCTAAGCAAGAGCCTGTCTCTGGTTTCCATTCTCGTCGCCACGGCTGCGCCGGCGGCATCTGAGACGCTGCGGATCGGGGACTCTTTCCCGGTCGGCCACTACATTGCGGAGAACATGACCAAGTTCTGGATGGACGAGGTCAAGTCCAGATCGGACGGCAAGGTGGAGTTCGCATATTTCCCGGCCGAGCAGATGGGCAAGGCAAAGGATTTGCTGTCACTGACGCAGAGCGGTGTGCTGGATATCGGCTATGTCGGGCCATCCTACGTCAGCGACAAGCTGCCCTTGTCATCGGTCGGCGAGATGCCTGAGGCGTTCACCACCTCCTGCCAGGGCACCAAGGCTTTCTGGGAAATCGCAAAGCCTGGTGGCGCGCTCGATCGGGCGGAGTTCGCTCCGAATGGCGTTCGGGTGCTCCTGGTCATGGTGCTGCCACCCTATCAGATATTCACATCAAAGCGGGAGATCACCGGGCTGGACAGCTTCAAGGGGCTGAAGCTGCGGACCACGGGCGGAGCCAAGGAGATCGCCACCGACATGATCGGAGCTGTGCCGGTTCAGATGGCGGCGCCGGAATCGCGTGACGCTCTATCGCGCGGAACGTTGGACGGTCTGCTGTTCCCGCATTCCTCGATCCTGCCCTACGACGTCGTGCCCTATCTGAAATACGCGACGCAGGATGTGAACCTCGGGTCCTTCGTCGTCACCTACGTCATCAGCCAGCAGCGTTGGGATCAACTCGACGCGGAAACGCAGAAGATCCTGAGCGAGGCAGGCGAGGCAGCCACGATGCATGGATGCGAAGTTGCCGACCGGCTGGACGGAGTCGACAAGAAGACGATCGCCGATGGCGGTGTGACTTTCGTGAGTCTGCCCGACGCTGACAAGTCGAAGCTGGAGGAAATGCTCGGAACGCTGAGCGATCGCTGGGCGGATGAGCTCGAGCAGCGCGGCAAGCCCGGCAAGGCAATTCTCAACGCGTTCCGTGGCGCCTTAGGCGGCTCGCAATAAGTCCGCCGTTCGTAGCGGGACAACGAGGGAAGGCTTGAATGCGGCTCGTCGGCAAGGGACTCAACTGGACCGAGCTTCCTGTGGGGACCGCCTTGCGTACCTTCGGCCGAACCGTAACCGAGACGGATATCGTGAATTTCGTCTCGGTCGCGGGCATGCTGGAGTCGCTGTTCGTCGACGCCGAGTTTCGCGCAGCGCATTCGGCCATTTCCGGACGGCCGGCGCCGGCCGCGCTGGTCCTGGCGCTGGCCGAAGGGCTTGTTTTGAACGCCACCGCCCAGGGAACCGGTCTTGCTTTTCTGAACATGGAACTCACGGTGGAACGCCCGGTGCAGCAGGGCGACACGATCCATGTCGAAATCACGGTCACCGAGCAACGCGCCACGTCGAAGGGAGGGCGGGGCCTTATCCGCACGCAAAATGCGGTAGTGAATCAACGGGGCGAAACGGTCATGGTCTATACGCCGCTCCGTCTGATGGCCGGGCCTGACGCTGCTTAACGACAATCATTTCGAAAAGACGCCGCTTTCGTCCATCCTTATGGACGAAGTGATGCGTTTTTGCCGGAAGAGCGGCTTCCTGGCCGTCTACAAACGTAACAGAATCATGACTTTTTCTCATTTTCAGCTTGAACCGGGAATTTGGATGTGATCCAAATACGTGCACAAAAAGTACAGAATCGAGAACAAAAGGCTGGCGAATGGGGCCGCTCTCCGGATTGAAGGTCATCGATCTCACGGCAGTGCTGATGGGGCCGTACGCGACCCAGTTCCTGGGTGATTTCGGCGCCGACGTGATTAAGGTTGAGCCGCCGAGCGGCGATCTCGTGCGCACGATCGGGCCAGGACGTTCTCCTGGCATGGGCCCGATATTCCTGAACGCAAACCGATCGAAACGGTCGATCGGCATCAATCTCAAGACGTCCGAGGGACGGGCGCTTTTGCTCGACCTCTGCCGCACGGCAGACGCGCTGGTCTACAATGTCCGTCCTGCCGCGATGGCACGGCTAGGGCTTTCCTACGAGGAGGTCGCGGCCGCCAATCCTCGCATCATCTATGCGGGCCTGTACGGATACGGCCAGGAAGGTCGCTACGCTAAACGGCCAGCCTATGACGATCTCATTCAAGGCGGCGCTACGCTGCCCCATCTCTTCATGTTGTCGGGCTCGAGCGAGCCGCGCTACGTGCCGGCCGCGATTGCGGACCGCATCGTCGGACTGACTGCCCTCAGCGGTATCCTCGCGGCACTGATCGAACGCGAGCGCAGCGGTCGAGGCCAACGAGTCGATGTACCGATGTTCGAGACGATGGTCGGCTTCATCCTTGGCGATCACCTTGGCGGCCTCACCTTCGATCCGCCGTTGGACGGCGGTGGTTATCCTCGCCAGCTTGCCCGCGACCGTCGCCCATTCCGTACCGCCGACGGCTACGTCTGTGCGCTCGTCTATACGGATGATCACTGGCGGCGTTTCGTCGAGGCCATCGGGCAGCCCGATCTGATGAAGACCGATCCGCGCTTCGCCACCTTCCGGGCGCGGATGGAGCATGTCGCGCATGTCTATCGATGGCTAACCGATATTTTTCAGACGCGCACTTCAGCGGAATGGATCGCGTTGCTGGACGAACTCGATGTGCCCGTCATGGCGATGCACAGCCTCGAGTCGGTGCTCGAGGATCCGCACCTCGCCGAGGTCGGCTTTTTCCGGCGCGTCGATCATCCCAGCGAGGGCGAGGTCGTCACCATGGCCAACCCGGTGCGGATGTCCGCCTCGCCGGTTCAGCCGCAGCGGCTCGCCCCACGTCTCGGGGAGCACACAATCGAGGTTCTGCGCGAACTCGGCGCCGACGACGACAAGATAAGAGCGCTGCTGGACCGCGGTATCGTCACCGCGGAGCAGTCCGCCTCGCCAGACAAAAGAGGGTAAAGATGGATTTCGGCCTCACCAGCGAACAGGAAGCCATTCGCGATGCGATAGAGCGCATATGCTCTCAGTTCGACGACGCATACTGGCTAAAGCGTGACAAGGAAGGCGGATTCCCGCAGGATTTCTACGACGCGCTGGCTCGCGAGGGCTGGCTTGGGATCTGCACGGCCGAGGCTCAGGGAGGCTCTGGGCTCGGCATCACCGAGGCGGCCATCATGATGCGCACGATCGCAGAGTCCGGCGCCGGCATGTCGGGTGCCTCCGCCGTCCACATCAACATCTTCGGGCTGAAGCCGGTCGACGTTTTCGGAACGGAAGAGCAGAAGAACCGAATGATCAGGCCGATGGCCGAGGGGCGGGAGAAGGCATGCTTCGCCGTCACCGAGCCGAATACCGGATTGAATACGACCCAACTGAAGCTGCGCGCCGAAAAACGCGGCGGCCACTATCACGTCACCGGCCAGAAGGTCTGGATCTCGACCGCCCAGGTTGCCGACCGCATCCTGCTGCTCGCCCGCACGACGCCGCTTGAGGAAGTCACGAAGCCGACGCTCGGGCTGAGCCTGTTCTACACCAAATTCGACCGCGAGCGGATCAAGGTGCGCGAGATCGAGAAGATGGGACGCAAATGCGTCGACTCCAACGAGTTGTTCTTCGAGGATTTCCGCATCCCTGAGGAAGACCTGATCGGTGAGGAGGGGCGTGGCTTCGAATACATCCTGCACGGGATGAATCCAGAGCGTATCCTGATTGCTGCCGAGGCGGTCGGGCTGGGCATGGCCGCCTTGCGCAAGGCGACGCAGTACGCCCGCGAGCGCATCGTCTTCAATAGACCTATCGGACAGAACCAAGGCATCCAGCACCCGCTCGCGAAATGCTGGTGCAATCTCGAAGCCGCATGGCTGATGGTGCTGAACGCGGCGTGGCTATACGATTCCGGCAAGCCGGCCGGGGCGGCGGCCAACGCTGCGAAGTATCTCGCGGGCGAGGCCGGGTTCGACGCCTGCCAGACAGCCGTGATGACCCATGGCGGCTTCGGCTATGCCAAGGAATATCATGTCGAGCGCTATATGAGGGAAGTGATGGTTCCGCGGATCGCGCCCATCAGTCCCCAACTGGCCCTGAGCTTCATCGCCGAACGCGTGCTTGGCCTGGCCAAGTCCTACTGACGCGTCATGTTCGCGATCCCCGCCGCGCAGCTCGATCTGTCGACCTTCATTCGGAAGGGCGACCGTGTGCTGGTTGGGCAGGGAACAGCTGAGCCGCTGACGTTGACGAGGTCGCTCATACGGCAGGGGGAGCAACTGCCCGCATGCAGCCTCTTCATAGGCCCAACCTATTCCGACACGTTCACCACAGAGGCGCCGGAGCACATCTCCTTCGAAAGCTACGGTGCCATCGGTGCCGCCGCGAAGCTCGCGCGCTCCGGTCGGCTGTCGATCTATCCCGAGCATTTCTCCAGCCTGGCGGAGGAGTTGGGCGGGCCGCGACTGCCGGTCGGCTGCCTGTTGATCCAGTTGCGACCTTCGCTCGCCGGCAGCGGTTACAATCTCGGCGTCGCGCGCGATTTCGTGATCGATGCGGCCCGTCGGGCGCGTTGCATCGTCGCCGAGTTGAACTTGGCGCTGCCCGCCTGCTGCGGCGGCGACGTCGGCGACGATCTGCCGATATCGGCGCTGGTGGAGGCTGAATTTCCGCCGGTGGAAATCCCACCACACCGTATCGGTGAGACGGAACAGCGCATCGCGGCGAACGTCGCGGCCTTGGTGCCGGATGGCGCGGTGCTGCAGGTGGGTGTCGGCGCCATCCCGGCATCCGTTCTCCTGGCGCTCACGAACCACCAAGATCTGGGTTTCCATTCAGGCGCGGCCTCCGATGGTCTCGTCGACCTCGCGGAGGCGGGCGCGCTGACCAACGCACGCAAGGAGATCGACGCCAACGTGTCGGTCACCGGAATTCTTCTCGGTAGCCGCCGACTCTATGAATTCGCCCATCGGAATCCGCAATTGCGCCTGGCAGGACCGGATGAAACGCACAATGTGGCTCATGTCGCGCGGCTGTCACGCTTCCACGCCATCAACTCGGCGCTCGAGGTCGACCTTACAGGCCAGGTCGGGGCGGAGGTCGCGGGAACCAGGCATGTCGGCGCGATCGGAGGCCAGGTGGATTTCGTGCGCGCCGCGCGCCACTCCCGGGGCGGGCGCGCGGTGATCGCCCTTCCTGCAACAACCAGGGAGGGCGCGAGCCGCATCGTCACCCAGGTTGACACCGTGACCTGTGCCCGGTCGGACGCCGATACCGTCGTCACCGAACATGGCGTGGCCGAGCTTCGCGGACAAAGCTTGGACGAGCGGGCCCGGCGCATGATCGCGATCGCCGCGCCGGAGTGGCGCGAAGCTCTCGCGCGTGCCTGGCATGAGGGCAGGAAGCATCTGCAATGAACATAAACGAGGGGAAAGGGCCGCTCGCAGGCGTCAAGATCGTGGAAATGGAGGGTATCGGGCCGGCGCCGCTGGCGGCGATGCTCCTGGCCGATCTCGGGGCCGATGTCATCCGTATCGAACGAACGGCGGAGTCCGGCATCGGGATCGCCCGGCCGCGCGAATTCGATTTCGCGACGCGAGGCCGCACCCCGGTGTCCGTCGATCTCAAGAGCGAGGAGGGGAAGGCATTTGCGCTTGGCCTCATCGCCCAAGCCGATGGCCTGATCGAGGGCTTCCGGCCGGGCGTTATGGAACGGCTCGGCCTCGGTCCCGGGCCGTGTCTCAGGCTCAATCCGCGGCTCGCCTTCGGACGACTAACAGGCTGGGGGCAAGCTGGTCCGCTCGCACGCACGGCGGGGCACGATCTGAACTACCTCGCGCTCTCAGGCGTACTTGATAGGCTCGGCAGGGCCGGCTCTCCTCCGACCCCGCCGATCAATCTCCTCGGCGATTATGCCGGGGGAAGCATGCTGATGGCCTTCGGCCTGCTTGCAGCCATCCTGTCGGCCCGAACGACCGGACGCGGACAAGTGGTCGACGCCGCGATGATCGATGGAATTTCGCTTCTCGCCATTCCGGTTCTCGGCTTGATCGGAGCCGGGATTCACGATCGCGGGCGCGGAGAAAACCTGCTCGATACCGGAGCGCCGCACTACGACGTCTATCCCTGCGCCGACGGAGCCTACATTTCCGTTGCGGCCATCGAGCCGAAGTTTCGGGTGCAACTCCTCACCGGACTGGGTTTCGATCCCAACGGCTTCCCCGATGTCGCCCGGCGCGAGAACTGGGCCGAGGCGCGGCGGCTTATCGCTGAGCGCATTGCGAGCCGTCCGCGTACGCACTGGATCGACATCTTCGGGGGGACCGACGCGTGCGTTGCGCCGGTGCTCACCTTCGAGGAAGCGATTGCGCACCCGCACACCATGGCGCGTGCGTCCTACGTAGAGATCGACGGCAAGATTCAGCCTGCGCCAGGCCCGCGCTTTTCCGAAACCCCGGCCAGCTGCCCGACGGGGCCGCAACCGGACAGGCGACAGATCGACCGCGCGCTGACCCGATGGGGCATCGAGCCCGATCGCGTCGCGGAACTGCGTCGCACGGGAACGCTGCTTTAGCAGTCAGGATGGATCGAGATCGCTTCGTGCATCAGCGAGGCACCTAGCAAGGGAGAGGAAAGTGGCCGGACTTTTTTACGAGGAATTCGAGGTGGGAAGGGAGTACGAGCACCCGCTTTCGCGGACGGTCACAGAGCATGACAACATCTCCTTCAGCCTCATGACCATGAACCCGCAGCCTTTGCATGTGGACAACCATTTCTCCGCTGGCACGGAATGGGGGAAACCGCTCTTCAATAGCCTGTATACGCTGGCCATCATGATCGGCATGTCGGTGCAGGACACGACGCTCGGGACCACCATCGGCAATCTCGGCATGAGCGATGTCCGTTTCCCCAAGCCGGTCTTCGCCGGGGACACGTTGCGCGCCCGTACCAAGATCGTCAGCAAGCGGGAGAGTGCTTCGCGACCCAATGCCGGGATCGTAGAGTTCGAGCACACCTGCGTGAACCAGCGCGGCGACGTCGTCGCCTCGTGCCGCCGTACCGGCATGATGCGCAAGCGGCCGGTGGCGTGATGCGGTCGCTGCTGTTCGTGCCGGGCGACAGCCCGCGAAAGTTCGACAAGGCGATCGGCACCGCCGCCGATGCTCTGGTCCTCGACTTGGAGGATTCCGTCGCCGCATCGGCCAAGAGCGAGGCGCGCCGGACGGTAGCCGAGATGCTGGCCTCCGATCGTGCCGGGAAGAGCCTTGTCGCGCGCGTCAACGCCTTCGATACCGGGCTGACGCTCGACGACCTCGCGGCCGTCATGCCGCGCGCTCCGGACGCGATCATGCTGCCGAAATGCCGTGGCCGGAGCGACCTCGATTTGCTTGACCACTATCTCTCCGCTTTCGAGGCGGCGAACGGTCTTGAGAAAGGAAAGACGGGCGTGATCGCGGTCGCGACGGAGACCGGCGAGTCGGTGCTGGGCCTGTCCAGCTATCGACCGCATCCACGGTTGCGAGGGCTGCTGTGGGGGGCTGAAGATCTGACGGCCTCGATCAACGCGACCGGCAATCGCGACGGCGCGGTTTATAGCGGTCCTTTCCTTCTCGCGCGCAATCTGTGCCTGCTGGCGGCTTCGGCTGCTGGCGTTCCGGCGATCGATACTGTCTGTACGAATCTCGGCGATCTGGACTATGTCGCGGCGGAGGCGCGTGCGGCCCGCCGTGATGGATTCGCCGCAAAGGCCGTCATCCATCCAAGCCACGTCGATCCCGTCAATGCGGCGTTCCAGCCAACGCAAGAGGAAGTCGACTGGGCCCGGTCGGTAGTGCGCGCTTTCGAGGAAAACCCCGGCCATGGCGTCGTCCAGATCGACGGCAAGATGATCGACAAACCTCACGAACGTGTGGCCCGCAACATCCTCGCCACGGTTCGGGGGTGAAGCGGCATGACGACGGCGGACCCGGATGCTCGCCCGGGCTTCTGGAGCACGACGCGCATCGCGACGCTGGTCGTCATCATCGGCTTTGCCTGCAATTTCGTCGCGCGCGGGGTTGTCGACACCTATATGGTGTTCATGCTGCCGCTGGAGCACGAGTTCGGCTGGCGGCATGCCGATCTCACCCGCGTCTATTCCGCCTACCTCATCACGCTCGGCGTGATGTCGCCCCTGACCGGTGCTCTGCTGGACGGGTGGGGGCCGCGGGTGTCCTATCTCGCCGGCGCCGGTCTGATGGCCGGCGCCATGCTGCTTGCCTCGCAGACCACCGCCATGTGGCAGCTCTACCTGGCGATCGGCATCATGTGCGGCATGGCGTCATCGCTGATGGGCATGGTTCCGGCCGCAGCGCTGATAGGTCGCTGGTTCGACCGCCAGATGAGCGTGGGGATCGGGCTGGCCTATGCCGGTTTCGGTTCCGGTATGTTGCTCGTCGTGCCTCTGGCCCAGGCGGGTATCGGGGCGTTCGGATGGCGTGAGACCTACAGGATCATGTTCCTGGCACTCCTGGCCATGGTTCCGCTGCTGCTTCTTTTGCCATGGAGCCGCATAGCGATGGGTGCGCCCGGAAATCCGCGTGCCCGCGTAAGGAGGGAAGGTCGACGCGACGCTATGCCGGCCGGTGATGTCCCGCAATGGACGATCCGGAGCGCGATCGGCACTGTTGAATTCTGGCTCCTCGTGCAGGCTTTCTTCTTCACAGCGGTCGCTGCGTATCTCACCTCGATCCAGGTCATCGCCTTCCTGATCGACCGCGGCTACCCACCCCTCGAGGCGGCGCTCGCCTTCGGGGTTGCCGGGATGCTGTCGATCTGCGGTGTCATGATGTCGGGCTGGGCGATGGTGCGGTTCGGGGTCCGCCGCGCGACCGTCATATCCTTCATCGGCACCTTCCTCGGCATACTGGGCCTGGTCTGCTTTGCGCTTTGGCCGCATGGAGGCTGGGTGCTGCTTTACGTCGTGGCTTTCGGCATCAGCCAGGGAGCGCGCGGTCCTGTCATCAGCGCGCTCAATGCCCGCATCTTCGCGCGGGGACGGGTCAGCTCGATCTATGGCCTGATATTCATGATCATGTCGTTCGGATCGGCGTTCGGAGCCTGGCTCTCCGGGCTCCTGCACGACCTGACCGGCGACTATACCTCCGCCTTCGTCGTTGCCTGTCTTGCCGTTTTCCTCGCTGCGGCGCCCTTCGTCGTTACAACGCGCCTCGTCGAGGCGAGGGAACTGCCGCCGCCCTCCCGTTGACCCCTCGCTCCTGGCTCCGACCGGATCAATCCGGCCGGACCTCGAGCAGCGCATCGAGTGCAAGGGCACCCTTTCCTTGCTCCAGGATCACGACCGGGTTCAGGTCGACGCTGAGGAGGCGGTGGTCGGCAGTGGCGGCAAATCGGGAGAGGTTCGACAATAGCTTCGCCGCCGCGTCGATGTCCCCGGGTGCTCGTCCCCGCGCGCCCTTCAGTATAGCGGCCAATCGCGTGCTCTCGATCATGTCGCGCGCCTCCGCCTCGGAGAAAGGACAGCGGCGCAGCACGGAATCGTCCATCAGCTCGGCGAAGATGCCACCCGGGCCGAACACGGCGATCGGGCCGAATACGGGATCGTGCTTGACGCCCATGATGGCCTCGGTGCCACCGGACACCTGCCGCGCTACGAGCACGCCTTCGATGCGGGCGTCGGGTGCCTTGCGGCGCGCGCGCTCCATCAGCGTCGCGTAGCCTTCCTCCACGGCTGCCGCGTCAGCAACGCCCAGCAACACGCCGCCGATTTCGGTCTTGTGATGAATGTCCGGAGAAAGGATCTTCAACACCACGGGATAGCCGATCTGTTCCGCGGCAACGGCCGCCTCGCCCGGGCTGGCGCACGACCGTTCTTCCGAGAAAGCCAATCCGTGTGCTGCGAGCAGGAGCTTCGCCTCGGCTTCGCTCGGAGTGGTTCCCGGCAGCGTGATCTTTCTCGTGTCTGCAATGTCGTGGCCGTTCCCCCGTTTCGCGAAGCTCGCACCGAGGCGGCCCATCGCGGCGACGGCCGCCACAGCCCTGTCGGCATCCTCGAATACTGCCACCCCGATCTCTTCGTAGCGGCGCGCCTGCTCGCGGGAGAGCACCGCCACCAGAACGATCAAAGTATCGGGGAAGCGGCGGCGCTTTTCGGACAGCTCCTCATAGAGCAGCTTGCCGAAGCTCTCTGTCCCGGCCACCTGTGCGAAGAAGGCGATGATCGAGGAATACCCGCCCTCGGTCATCATCGCCTCGAGGCATGTATGCAGCAGCGACGAATCGTTGACGATATGGGCAGTGCAGTCGACCGGATTGCGGAACGAGGCAAAGGGCAGAACCGCTTGCAGGCGCTGGCGTGTCCCCGCCGGCATTTCCGGCATCGGAACGCCGCGCGCTTCGGCGGCATCGCTCATCAGCACCCCGGCGCCGCCGCTCACCGTCATCACGCCGAGGCGATTGGGTGCGGGATAGATGCCATGTGCGGCGACACGGGCGAAGTCGAGGAGTTGATCTGCTGACTGGACGCGTATCGCGCCGAATTCCTCGAAGATGGCATCGGCGACGCGGTCGTCGCCTGCGATGGACGCTGTATGGGAGGCGGCGGCCTGCGCGCCGAGCCGGCTGCGCCCGACCTTCATGATCAAAACCGGCTTGCCGGCCTCTTGGGCCGCGGTCAGGCCGGCAATCAGGGTGTGGCCATCCTTGATGCCTTCCATATAGGCGGCGATGACACGCGTATTCGGCTCCGTTGCCAGATAGCCGATCACTTCACCTACCGAGACGTCGGCCTCGTTGCCGGTCATCACGCAGAGCGGCGCGCCGATGCCGGCGTTGCGCGCAAGGGTCGCCAGATGCGAGCCGAAGGCGCCGGATTGGCTGACGATGCTGACGCCCCCATCGATCGGCCAACCCGATTCGAAGGTCGTCGTGAAGGTGGGAAACCAGGCACAGCGCGCGTTGAACAGGCCGAGCGAATTGGGACCAAGCATGCGCAGCCCCGACTGCCGAGCGATCGCCGCGAGTTCGGACTGCGCATTGGCGCCATCCTCCCCCACTTCGGCGAAACCGGACGAGAAGACGATTGCGGCACGGCAACCTCGCCGGCCCAGCGCCCGAAGGGTTTCGGCAACTTGTGGCGCCGGCACGGCGACGACGGCAGCTTCCGGTGCTGCCGGCAAATCCGCGACCGAGGCGTAGGCCTTCAACCCTTGGATTTCCGCCCGGTTTGGGTTCACCGGATAGATCGCGCCCTCGAAGCCGGCCTCCAGCATCCACCAGATCGGCCGGCCGCCTATGCGGCTTCGGTCCGACGAGGCGCCGATGACGGCGACGGATTTGGGTTGGAGGAGGTATTTGATCGACGAGAAATCGTAGCTGCCGCTCATTTGGAAACCTTGGTGCCAGGAATTCAGTGCTGCGGATCGCGCTCCCTCAAGCGGAGGGCAGGTTGAGAACCGCCTTGGCTATGATGTTGCGTTGCACTTGACTCGTACCGCCGGCAATCGTCGAAGGACGCGATTGGAAAAACATCGTCGCTGCTTCGGCCTGCTCCTGATTGCCCCCGCCGGCCGCAATGCCTGCCTCGGCCGACATCGAGAGGATCTCTTCGGTGACGGCCTGATAGGTTTCCGAACTCAGCAGTTTCAGGATCGAAGCCTCGGCGCCCAGTTCGCCGCCGTTCTTGACGAAGTTGGAATAGTCGGCGTAGAGCGCCAGGAAGTCCTGATAGTCGAGATGCAGCTTCGTGTAGCGGTCGGGGCTGAAGCCGGGGGCCTCGCCCCCTGACGCGGCGGCGAGCGCGTCAAGACGGTCCATTGCTCCCTTCACATAACGCGGGCTGCCGACGAACAGCCGTTCATGGCCGAGCAGGGCTTTCGCAATCGTCCATCCCTTGTGCAACTCCCCGACCAGGTTCTCCGCGGGAACGCGCACATTGTCGAAGAACACCTCGCAGAACTCGAGCTCGTCCGAAAGCGTGCGGATCGGACGCACGGTTATGCCGGGCGCTGTGAGATCGACGAGGAAGAAGCTGATGCCCTCCTGCCGGATTCGCGGCGCCGGATCGGTCCTGGCGAGCAGGAACATCATGTTCGACTGGTGCGCCATCGTGGTCCAGATCTTCTGGCCGTTCATCACCCATTCCTCCCCGTCGCGCAGGGCCGCGAGCCGCAAGGAGGCGAGATCGGAGCCGGCATTCGGCTCCGAATAACCCTGGCACCAGACATGCTCGGCGCTGACGATCTTCGGCAGGTAGTGCTGTTTCTGCTTTTCCGTGCCGAACTGCATCAGCAGGGGGCCGAGCATCACCAAACCCATCTCGTGAAGGCGGGGCACGCCGATGGCGCTCAGTTCCTCGGCGAATGCGATCTGATGGGCGACATCGAGTCCCATCCCGCCATGTTCCACCGGCCAGGCCGGGGCGATCCAGCCTTTCAGGGCCATCTGCCGGTTGTACTGGGCGACCTCGAGCGGGCCTACCCGGCGTGCCACATGCAGGAGATCCGGCGGAAAAATACCGGTCACGAATTCGCGGACCATTCCACGGAATTCGGGCTCGGGCATCGAATTGTAATCGGCCATGTCGATATGATCTCCTCCATTCGGCGGAAAGGCGCTCGTCCGCCGAGCGTGGAAAACCTATCCGCCACGTTCATATCGGTCAATTATCCGAACAATATTTTTATTCTTGAACGCTGCAGCTTCGACTGCTACCCATATCGGACCTGACCGGGAGGGGGCCTGAGGGTGCCGGATCGGGGTATTTCGCACGGCACGCTCCGTAATGGCGCGGCGTGCCTTTTCGGGAGGAACAGCATGAAACACGCGATCCGCATTGCCGCCGCCGTCGCGGCACTTGTCTCGTCGCCGGCGATGGCCGGCGCGAAGACCTTGACCTACGGGACCTACCTGTCCGCGCGGCACGCGACGAACGTCACCAGTGTCATTCCGTGGATGAAAGCCGTGGAGCAGGCGACGGGTGGCTCCTTGACATTTGAACTGGCTGCCGACGGTACGCTGGTCAGCGGGCGGGACTCGTTGCAGGGCATCCGCGACAGCCTGATCGACATGTCGACGATCGTCGACTTCTATACGCCCAACGACCTGAAGACGAGCACGATCCTGACAGAGCTCGCCATGCTCGGATCCGATGCAGCCGTCATGACTGCGGCAATCAATGAGATGCAGCTTCTCAATTGTCCGTCCTGTCTCAAGGAGGGCGAAGACAACAATCTCAAGATTCTCGCGATCTACGCCAGCGCGCCCTATCATCTGATCTGCAACAAGCCGTTCGAGACGCTGGAATCGCTGAAGGGCACGCGCATACGCGCCACTGGTGCGTGGGCGATCTTCGCGACCTCGATCGGGGCGACGCCGGTCAACATCACCTCCGGCGAGCAATACGAGGCATTGCAGCGCGGCCAGGTGGATTGCACGCTCATCAACGTTCCGGCGCTGACGAATTATTCGCTTTTCGAAGTCGCCAAATATGTCGTCGACCTTCCCATCGGCACCTTTCATGGTGCCCATGTCTACAATTTGAACTCCTCGGTCTGGGAGGGGCTGACGGAGGAGGAGAAGAAGGCCTTCATCGACAACATCCCCCAGGCGATGGCGAACCTGACCGAAGGCGCGATCGCGGAGGACGCTCACGCGCGCAAGGTGGCGAGCGAAGCCGGTGTCGTCTTCGCCAAGCCGGATCCGGCGCTGATCGAGGCGCTGGAGACTTTCAAGCAGGACGAGATCAAGCGCGTCGGCGAGCTTGCAAGGAGCCGTGGCCTCGAGAACCCGGAGGCGCTGTTCGGACGCTTCCAGGAGTTGATCGCGAAATGGGACGGTCTGGCTTCGGAAACCGGCGAGGACTGGAGCAAATACGCGGCGGCTCTCAAGACCGAAATCTACGACAAGATCCATTGAGCCGGCGATGATCACGACCTCGGAACGGCAGTTGCTGCCCCGTCCCATCCGGGCGGGCACTTCCCTCCTGATGCTTGGCGGCTCCATCGCGATGGTGGCCATGATGCTCCATATCTGCGCCGACGTCTTGAGCCGGCGCGTTCTGGGCACGCCCATCGTGGGCACGCTCGAATACGTCACGTACCTCTACATGGTCGCCGTTGTCTTTCTTCCACTCGGCCGTGTTCAGGAAGAACGAGGACACGTCATCGTCGAGGTCGTCTCCCAACTGATGCCGGCGCGGGTCAATCTCTGGGTGGATCGAGGGGCCCAGCTCTTCACGCTCGTTTACGTGGGGTTCATCGCCTGGTGGGGTTGGATGGAGACCGTCAGGTCGTTTACCCGCAACGAAGTGGTCACCGTCATCCAGACCGATTTTCCGCTCTGGCCTACTCGCCTCCTTGTACCGCTCGGTCTCGCTGCCATGAGCCTCGTGATCATTGTTCAGCTTGCCCAAAGCTTCCGATCGGGATCCCTGCCGCTTCAGAGCGATCCCGCAGCCCACTGATCCGGAGCCGCAAATGACACCCTTGATGATCGGATTCTCCGGAATCGCTGTGTTGCTCGCACTTCTCGCGCTCCGTGTGCCCATCGCCGTCGCGCTGGGAGCGGTATCGCTCATCGGCATCGGTCTGGTTCGCGGCTTCGATGCCGTCTACGGGGCCGCGCGCACCATGCCCTACGCCTTCGTGGCGAAGTGGGAACTGTCGTCCGTTCCCATGTTTCTGCTGATGGGAGCGATAGCCTATTATTCCGGGCTCACGACCAGCCTGTTTCGCGCCATGCGTCTTTGGTTCTCGCGGCTCCCGGGAGGATTGGCGGTCGCCACCAATTTCGGCTGCGCCGGTTTTGCCGCAGCATCGGGCTCGAGCATGGCGACGGCGGCTTCCATGGGGCGCCTCACCATTCCCGAGATGCGGCGGTACGATTACGATCCGGGCTTGGCGACGGGCGTTGTCGCCGCCGCGGGCACTCTCGGCTCGCTGATCCCGCCGAGCATCATGCTGATCATCTTCGGAATGATGACGGAAACCTCGATCGGCAAGCTCTTCATCGCCGGCATCCTCCCTGGTATCCTGACGGCGCTGGTCTATGCCGTCATGATCGTTGCCCGTTGTGCGTGGAACCCGAAGCTCGCCCCGCCGGTAACAGAGAAGGTAAGTTGGAGCGAGCGCTTCCATGTGCTGGCCGAAATCTGGCAGCTCCCGATCCTGATTCTCATCGTCATCGTGTCGCTCTACACCGGACTGGCCACGACCACCGAGGCCGCGGCCGTCGGAGCGCTCGCCGCGCTCGCGATGGCTGCGATGAACAGGACATTGAAGATGAGCGTCGTCAGGGACTCGGTCGTCGAAGCGCTCAAGAGCACGTCCTCGATCTTGTTCATTTCGTTTGGAGCGATCTTCTTCAGCCGTTTCCTGACATTTTGCGGATTGCCGCAATACATGGCGGGACTTGCGGAAACGATGTCGTTCAGCCCTGTTCTGCTGCTCCTGTTCGTTGCTGCCGTCTATCTGATCCTCGGCATGTTCCTGGATCCCCTGGGCCTTCTGCTTCTGACCGTGCCGATCTTCCTGCCATTCTTCGAGACGGTTGGTTACGACAAGGTCTGGATGGGGATCATGGTGGTCAAGTTCATCGAGATCGGCCTGATCACGCCGCCAGTGGGTCTCAACGCATTTGTCGTCAAAGGCATCGTGGGAGACAGCATCAGCCTCGGAACGATCTTTCGCGGCCTCGGCTGGTTCATCGTTGCCGAAATCGTCGTCGTCCTGTTGCTGACGATCTTTCCGGAAATCGTGCTTGTCCTGCCGAATCGTATGTAGGATCGGAGCGGGGCGCATTGGCGCCCCGCCTGTTCCGAGCCCCCCGGGATAGTCCGCTCAAACGGATTGTGTTTGGCTGATCTGGCCCAGCACCTGCGAGATGTCGCGCGCGGCTGCGACAGTCTCGTCGATCAGCTGCTTGCTATGGAGCTGATAGCGTTCGGTGGGAATGCCGAGCACGACCCCGCCCACCAGACCACCGCTGCCGAAGATCGGCGCGGCGATGCCGGTGAGGCCCAATGTCGACCCGGCCGTGGTCAGGGCATAGCCGCGCTCGCGAACTTCCTGGAGCAGCGACTCGATGTCGGCCCTGTCTGTCTTGGTATAGGGTGTGAGCTTCCGGAACGTCGTCCGGCTCAGATAGTCGTCGACAAAACGCTTGGGCAGGTATGCCAGCAGAACCAGGCCCCCGGCCGTCGCATAGAGGGGGCGCCGGTCGCCGACGGTCGCGGCGAAGCGCAGCGCCTGCGTCGATTCGGCCTTGGCGATATAGACGAACTCGTCGCCACCGGGCGCCATCTCGCAGATCATCGCGGTTTCCGACGTGGTCTCGGCCAGACGGCGCAGGATTGGCAACCCAGCCTCCGGGAAGCGCCTGCGTGCGACGATCGCCGAGGCGAGGCTGAAGGCCCGGCCTCCCAGGCGGTAGATGCCGTCGGCGTGGTCGACATAACCACCCTGGCTAAGCGCGCGCATGAGATTGAGGACGCTGCTCTTTGGCGTGCCTATGCCCTTGCTCAAGGCGGCGAGCGTGCAGCCGCGCTCCTCTTCGGCAAGCATCTCCAGAATAGCAAGCAGACGATCGGCCGAGCGGGGTGTCGCGTGCTGGACGGTTCGTTTCTCGTTCATTCCGTTCCCGGCTTTCGTAGCTGTCGTTGCGCGATGCCAATCTGCAGCAAGTCGATCACCGCCCCTTGAACACCGGTCTTCGCTTTTCGCGGAATGCGAGCGTACCCTCCCTGAAGTCGTCCGTGCCGAACACCACAGCTTGAGCCATTTCCTCACGAAGGAGATAGGCGTCAAGGGTGTCGGAGAGGCCGAGCTCCATGAGCGTCTTCGACATGCCGAGTGATACAGCCGGTCCCTGCGCGATGGAAGCGGCAAGCTGCATGACATGGTCGAGAAAGCCTTCGTCCGGCAACACCCGGCTGACCATCCCGATCTCGAGCGCCTCGCGCGCGGTATAGGTGCGGTTGCTCAGCACGAAATCCTTGGCCCGGCCAAGCCCGATGACGCGTGGCAGCGTCCAGAGCAGGCCGAGATCGGGCAGCACGCCTACGCGCGGGAAGCCAGCGGCGAAATAGGCCTTCTCCGACGCGATGATGATGTCGCCCAGCATAGCGAGCGAAGCCCCGGCGCCGACCGCGGCGCCGTTGACGGCCATGATGATCGGCTTCTCGACCCGTGCGAAGCCACGCACAAAGCCATGGGAAAGCTGCATGCGCTGGCGCGTGGCCACCGTTCCCGGCGTGCTGTCCATCGTGCGCAGGTCACCCCCGGCACAGAATGCGCCTTCTCGGCCGGTGATGACCAGGACCCGCTGCTCGGGATCGTCCGCGAATTCGGTGATGCCTTCGGCGAAGGCGGTCTTCAGTTCCGTGGACAGCGGGTTGCGCAACTGCGGCAGATTCATCTGCCAGATCATGATCCCGTCTCGCAACTCACGGGTGACGGCCTGTTCGGTCATTGCGTGCTCCTTCTACGTCGCTCTTTATGTCGTGAACCGTTCAGCGGCGGGGCGTCTGCTGGGGCGTGCCGGCATAGTTGCGGCCGCCGAGAAGCGAAACGCCGCCATCCACGGGGATGAGCGCGCCGGTAATGTAGCTGGCCAGCGGTGAGCCGAGAAACAGGGCCATGTTCGCCACATCCTCCTTCTGCCCGACGCGGCGGAGCGGAACCCGGCTTTCGAATTGCGGCCGCTCGGTCTCGGTCAGCAGGCGGCTCAATCCGCCCGTTCCCTCGACCGGTCCCGGCATGATCGAATTCACGCGAACGCCATGCTCTCCCCACTCGAGCGCCAGAACACGCATGACCTGGTCGAGCCCGGCCTTGGCTGCGCAGACATGCACCTGCATGGGAGCGGGCGAGGTCGACTGCGGCGCCGAGATGTTGATGAACGACGCGCCGGGGCGGCGCGCAAAGTCGAAGCCCGCTCTCATGACATGGAATGTGCCGAGGAGATCGATGTCGACCACGGCCTTGAATCCGTTTGGCGACAGGTCAAGCGCGGGACAGAGGAAATTGCCGGCCGCGCCGGAGACGAGAACGTCGAAGGCCCCGTGGGCTTCATTAGCCGCGTCCATGGCTGTGCGTACCTGGGCGTAATCGCGGACATCGCCCTGCAGTCCAAGAACTTTGCCGCCGTGCTTGGAAAGCTCCTGGACGGCGCCTTTCACCCTCTCGGCATTGCGGCTCATTACCGCGACCTTCGCGCCTGCTTCGGCGAACGCCTCGGCAATGCCGAGATTTATACCGCTCGTACCGCCGGCGACGAATACCGAGGCCTCGGCATAATCGAAACGCATGAGGGCACCTCCCTGTTGTATTCACATTTTAAAACGCTATTCGTATTCTTGACCATTTGAAATGCGCGTGCAATAGGGTTTGCAGTTTGCAGCAGGGAGGTGCGCATGTTCGCCAAGGCAATCACGACACACGAGCCCGAGCACCGACGCATCCTGCGCGCCAACGCATCGGATTTTCTCGCGGCCCGGCCACTCGCCGACATTCGCGCCCTGTCGGATGCGCGGGCGTTCGATCGAGGCTTCTTCCGGCAGATGGCCGAACTCGGCTGGATCGGCATGATGTTCTCCGGGGAAGGCGAACTCGACGCGAGCGACCTCGTGGCGCTGCACCGGGAGCTGGGGCGGAAGGTGCTTCCGGAGCCGGTGCTGGCGAGCGGGGTTCTCGCCGCGGGCATTCTTGCGCGATCGGGCAACCCGGGCTTCGCCGAACGGCTGAACCAGCTCTGCGCGGGTGAATTGATCGCTGTGCTGGCCTGGCAGGGAACAGCCGGGGCAATCGATTCATCGGGTTGCGGAGCTCGTGCGCAACGGGTGTCCGGCGGCTGGAAGATCGATGGGACCTTCCGCTTCGTGCCCTGGGCGAGCCAGGCCGACGCGATCGTTATTGCTGCGGCTGCGCCGGAGGGCCTGCTGCTCGGCTGGATGCCGATGGCAGGAGCCTCCGCGATCATCTCGTCGGGAACAGGCGTCGACAAATCGGAGATCGCGATCATCGCTCTGCAGGACGCCTTTCTGGAAGACGCGGCCATGATTTGCGGGCCGGCGCGCGGCGCCGCTTGCCTCGACGAGGTCCTTGATCTGGGACGCCTGGCGGCGTCAGCCGAGCTGGTTGGGGCGGCCGAGGCGGTCTTTGCTATGACCGTCGATTACCTGCGCCAGCGCAAGCAGTTCGGGCGGCCGATCGGGGCGAACCAGGCGCTCCAGTTCATCGCCACCGACCTCTTCGTTCAGATCGAATTGGCGAACTCGGTGCTCGCCAACGCCGCGCGGCTGCTGGCTCAAAATGCCGACGACAGGGCAATGCGCATTGCCGGGTGCAAGAGCCGATGCGGAGATGCGGCCTTTCTCGCGGCGCGCCAGGCGATCCAACTCCACGGTGCTATCGGCTACACGCATGAATGCGACGTGAGCCTCTACGTGAAGCGCATCATGCAGCTTAATGCCTGGCTCGGGAATCCAGCCCTTCATCGCCAGCGTATCCAGCATTCCCTGTCGGCACTGCGGCGTGTGGCGGCTTGAAACGGATTTCGGAGGGAGGAGCGCTATGCCGGAGGGCGTAATCTACGAGACGGTCGAAGGGATAGCGGTGCTGCGGGTGGACAATCCACCCGTCAATGCACTGTCACCGCATGTGCGTCTAGCCCTGAACGAGCTGATCCGTAAGGCCGATGCGGATCCGTCGGTTCGCGGCGTCGTCCTTACGGGAACCGGCAAGGTTTTCATCGCCGGGGCCGACATCAAGCTCATAAACATGCCGCGCACCGGGCCTACGATCGGCGATCTGCTGTCATACATCGAATCCATGCGCAAGCCCGTCGTCGCTGCGATGCAGGGCTCGGCCCTGGGCGGCGGCTTCGAGATCGCCCTGGGGTGCCACGCCCGAGTGGCGCTTTCCGGAATCCGCGTCGGCCTGCCGGAAACGACGCTCGGGCTCATCCCGGGGGCAGGCGGCACGCAGCGTCTGCCGCGACTCGTCGGGGCGGCCACAGCGCTCGACATCATCGTGTCGGGGCGACACCTGCCTGTCGAGGAGGCGCTGCGGCTTGGCGCCCTCGACGCGGTAGTGGAGAACGGCCTGATGGAAACAGCCTATGCCTGGGTCGACAGGCTGCTTGGCGGGGACGCTTTGCCTCGGGCACGTGATCGCCGGCCGCTTGGCGAGGCCGCGACGATCGACGCTGCACGTGCGGATTTCGATCGCAAGGCAGCCGAGCTTGCGAAGGACAGGGCTGCCTCGACCGCCGAGGCGATCGCCGCCGTCGCCGACACGTTCGATCGTGATTTCGACGAGGCGCTCATGCGCGAGACCGAAGCATTCACGCGGTTGCGCACGGGGCCCGTGGCGCAGGCGCGGATCCATGCATTCCTTGCCGAGCGTGCGGCACGCCATGTTCGCGGTGTTGGGCGCGACACGCCGCGTCAGCCGGTTCGGACCGTGGCGGTTATCGGCGCGGGCACGATGGGTGGGGGGATCGCCATCACCCTGGCCAGCGCCGGATATTCGGTCTGCGTGGTGGACGCGGACCCGCAGACGATCGCTGCCGCCAAAGCGCGGATCGGCCGCGTCTATGACGATCTCGTGGCGCGCGCACGAATGAGTGCTGAAGCCGCCGAGATGGCCCTTTCTCGTTTACGCTGGTTCAGTGCCCTGGCCGAAGGCGTTATCGAGGCAGATCTCGTCATCGAGGCTGTCTACGAAGACATGGGGCTGAAGAAGCAGATCTTCGCCGATCTGTCGCGTCTGGCTCCCGAACACGCCATCCTGGCCTCCAACACTTCCTACCAAGACATCGATGCGCTCGCGCGCGAGACGGGGCGGCCCGAGCGGGTGGTGGGCATGCATTATTTTAGCCCGGCCAATGTCATGAAGCTCCTGGAAGTGGTGCGGGGGGCGGCCACTTCCGCCGAGACGCTCGCCACCGTGCTCGACGTGGCGGGGAGAACGGGGAAGATCCCGGTGGTGGTCGGTGTCTGTTACGGCTTTGTCGGCAACCGAATGCTGTGGCAGCGCACCGTCCAGACCCAGAAACTGCTCCTCGAAGGGTGTTCGCCGCGCGAGATCGATACCGTTCTCACGGATTTCGGCTTCAGGATGGGCCCTTGCCAGATGCAGGACCTGGCGGGCGTGGACGTGGCCTGGCGATTGCGCAAGGCGCGCGGCGAGCGGATGGAGCCTGTCGACACGATCGCGGACGCCGGCCGCTGGGGGCAGAAGACAGGCAAGGGTTACTACCTGTATCCCGAAGGGTCTCGATCCCCGGTGGACGATCCGGAACTGACGGCGATCGTCGCGGGTGTCGCGGAGCGGTTGGGCGTCCGCAGGCGGCACGTCGACCGAGAGGAGATCCAGCGACGCCTGCTCTTTCCCTTGATCAACGAAGGCTTCCGGGTCATCGAGGAAGGGATAGTCGAGCGCCCGGGGGATATCGATGTCGTCTATCTCCATGGTTATGGCTGGCCCCGCGACAAAGGGGGACCCATGCACCACGCCGAGGCTTGCGGGCTGAAGACAGTGGCCGACGATCTCGATCGCATGGCGGACATGCTCGGCGACGAGGAGTTGCGGCCAGCGCGGCTGCTGCGAGAACTTGCCAAGGCAGGCGGCTCGTTGGCCGAGGTCGGCGGTGGGGCGGACTAGCGAAAGGAACATCCAGCGAATGATTGCACGCAAGAGCCGCGCCTATATCATGGGCGCGTACGAACACCCTACGCGGCTGGCGACCGACAAGACCGTAGCTCAGCTTCATGCGGAGGCCGCACTCGGGGCCCTGGCCGATGCCGGCCTCGGTATGAACGACGTCGATGGCTTTTTCTGCGGGAACGACATGCCGGGGTTCGGCGCCTTCGCCCTCGTCGATTACCTCAATTTGAAGCTGCGCCATGTCGACACGACCGACACGGGAGGCTGCTCCTACATGATCCATGTTGCGCATGCGGTGGAGGCGATCGCGGCGGGAAAATGCGGCGTCGCGCTCATCACGCTTGGCGGGCGGCCCCGCGCCGAAGGGGCCTCGACCGGTACTGCGCCCCGTCCGTTTCATCATGCGCAGCCGGACGTTCCGTTCGAACTACCCTTCGGCAATGTGATCGCTGGCTCCTACGCGATGTGCGCCAAGCGGCACATGTACGAATTCGGCACGACCAGCGAGCAGCTTGCGTGGATCAAGGTGGCAGCCTCTCATCATGCTCAACACAATGAGCATGCGTTGCTGCGGGAGGTCGTCACGGTCGACGATGTTGTGAATTCGCCGCTCGTCGCAGATCCGCTCCACCGGCTGGATTGCTGCGTCATCACCGACGGAGGGGGCGCACTTGTCGTGACGAGCCCGGAGATAGCGCGTCAGCTGGGCCGGCCGCTTGTGGGTATGATTGGCATGGGCGAAGCCATGAAGGGGCAGAATGGCGGCCGCGTCGACCTGACCTATTCGGCCATTGCCGCGGCGGCTCCGCCCGCATTTTCCGAGGCCGGCGTAAAGCCGGCGGACATCAAATACGCCTCGATATACGACTCCTTCACCATCACCGTGTTGCTGCAGATCGAGGATCTCGGCTTTTGTCCGAAAGGCCAAGGGGGACGTTTCGTGGCGGACGGAAACCTCATATCCGGGGTGGGCCGCCTGCCCTTCAACACCGACGGTGGCGGGCTGTGCAATAACCACCCGAACAATCGTGGCGGGATGACCAAAATCATCGAAGCGGTCCGACAGTTGAGAGGCGAGGCACACCCGGCCGTGCAGGTGCCCGGTTGCGACCTCGCGCTGGCGAGCGGCATCGGGGGGTCGCTCGGCATGCGTCACGGCGGCAGCGTGATCATCCTGGAAAGGGAGTAACAATGGCAGAAGCGATAGGCGACCCGGCACGCGACCCTCAGACCTTCGGCAACCCGGAGACCGGGTATTTCTGGCAAGAAGCAGCCAAGGGGCGGCTCGTGATCAAACGCTGCATCGCCTGTGGGGAGCACCACTGGTATCCGCGCAGCCACTGCCCGCATTGCGGGGGTGCCGAGACGGAGTGGATCGAAGCCTCAGGCGGCGGAACGATCTACAGCTTCACGGTGCTGCGCAGGGGCGGAGGCCAAGTGCCGGCCTATGTCACGCTGGAGGAAGGCATTTCGTTGTTCACGAACATCGTCGAGTGCGACCCGAATCGGCTTTCGATCGGCCAACGGGTATCCGTCCGGTTCCGGGTGGACGAAAAAGGCGCAACCGTGCCCGTCTTCCGACCGGAAGAGGCTCCGCATTCAACTTGACCGAGCCTAGCGGGGCGCGCGTTTCGCGAGGATGCGCTGCAGCGTGCGGCGGTGCATGTTGAGGCGCCGGGCCGTTTCGGACACGTTGCGATCACACATTTCGTAAACACGCTGGATGTGTTCCCACCGCACGCGGTCAGCCGACATGGGGTTCTCCGGCGGCGCCGCACGCTCGCCACTCATCCGCGTGAGGGCCGCATATATATCGTCGGCGTCGGCCGGTTTCGACAAATAGTCGATCGCGCCGAGCTTCACAGCGGTCACCGCGGTAGCGATGTTGCCATAGCCGGTCAGTATGATCGTGCGCGAGTCCGAGCGCTTTTCACGGATCGCGGCCACCACGTCGAGGCCGTTCCCGTCGCCGAGCCGCATGTCCACCACGGCATAGGCGGGGGCGTTGGCGCGAGCCTTGCCGACGGCTTCTTCGACGCTTTCGGCGGTGTCGACCTTGAACCCACGCGTCTCCATCGCGCGTGCCAGGCGGGTAAGGAACGGCTTGTCATCGTCGACGATGAGGAGCGAGGTATCGCCTTCAAGCGTGTCCGCCGTCATGGCCTCGGTTTCGGTGGTCATCGTTTCTTCCGTAATCTGCCAATATTCTGCCACCTATATATGGGCTTGCGCGCGAGAATCAAAATTGCCCTGCGAATCCGCTTCCTTCACGCTCGCCTCGACGTGGCCTTGGAATCCCGCCCGCGGCCAGGATACTTCCACGACGGCGCCTTGCCCTTGCACGAAGGAATTCTGGAAGCTCATCGTGGCGCCGGAGCGCTCCAGCAATGTCTTGGCGATGAACAGTCCCAATCCCAACCCGCCGCCGGGTTCCCCGCCGCGCCTCGTCGACATATAGGGTTCTCCGATCCGGTCGATGATGTCGGGCGGGAAACCCTGGCCGTCGTCGATCACGGTAAGCGCGACCGTGTCGGCGTTCCACCGCCAGCGGACCGTCACCGTGCTCTGGGCGAAATCGACGGCATTCTCCACGAGATTGCCGAGCCCGTACATCACGCCGGGGTTGCGCCGCCCGACCGGCTCCGGCCCGATCCTCTCGCCCGGCTCCAGCTTGATCTCGACGCCGAAGTCCCGGTGAGGCGCGATCACCTCTTCGATGAGCGATGTGAGCGGCATCTGCGCCAGATGCTCTTCCGCCTCGGACGACAGGCTGGTGAGGCGCTTCAGGATCTCGCGGCAGCGCTCGCTCTGGGTGCGAAGCAGGGTCACGTCCTCCTGGAACCGGGGATCGGAACCCAGCGCGCGCTCCATCTCCTTGGCAACGAGCGCGATGGTGGCGAGCGGGGTGCCGAGCTCGTGCGCGGCGGCCGCGGCCAGGCCGTCCAGCGCCGACAGATGCTGCTCGCGTTGCAGTACCAGCTCCGTGGCGGCGAGCGCGTTGGCGAGAAGCCGCCCCTCCTGCGCGACGCGATAGGCGTAGACCGCGGTGAAGATGATCATCGAAACCACGGCCACCCACATGCCGGCGACGTAAACGATGGGCATGACGAGCTGGTTGCCTTCCGACCAGGGCAGCGGCAGATGGTAGAAGACCAGCGCGGTTGCCGCCAGCACGACCAGCCCGCCGATCGCGGCGGTCATGCGCAAAGGCAACGATGTTGCCGAGATGACCACCGGCACCGCCATCAGCGGTGAGAACGGATTGTTGAGGCCCCCCGTGACGAAGAGCAGTCCGATGAGCTGGAGGGCGTCGAAGGTCAGAATTGAGAGCGCTGCGAGTGGCCCGAGCCGATGCGCGGCCGGAAAGCGGAAGGCGAGGAACAGGTTGAGCCAGGCCGAGCAGGCAATCAGCGCGAAGCAGAAGCTGACGGGCAAAGGGAAGTCCAGCCAGTAGGCGACGAACACGACCGTCACGCTCTGCCCGACCACCGCCAGCCAGCGCAGGCGGATGAGCGTGTTGAGCCTGAGCCCGTTGCTCTGGGGATCGAAGGGGCGAAGTTCCTGCATGGAACGCTATATGCGTCAGAGCGGGCTGGAGGGCAAATGCGAGATGGCGTACGCTCGAATTCCGCAAGCCTGCCTGCCAGGGCCAGTCATCCGTTCATCGATCGAGAGGGTGTGTCATTCGACGCCGTCCTGTCACGAAGATGCCATCCGCCGCCAATGTATCGAATGAGGCGAGGTAGCCAGGGGACGTACCGCTCATCCAACCTTGCCCTCGGCTGTGAACTGGAACAGGCCGAATGGAAACGGCGTTGAACCTTTATTCGCGTGCAATACGGGATTGCAGGATGTCACCAGCGGGCAAGCAGCGCATTCGACTCTCCAGCGGTACGGAATTGTCGCTCATGACCGCAGGCGCCGCTTCCGACCCGCCCATTCTTCTTCTCCACGGATTCCCGAGTTCCTCGCGAACATTCCGGGATGTCGCTCCCCCCTTGTCGAAGTCGGCATGGGTGATCGCGCCTGACCTGCCGGGATTTGGGGAATCGGAAGTCCTTCCGTCGTCTTCGTTCGACTCGTTCGGCGATGCGATGATCGAGTTGCTGGAACATCTATGCGTCGGTCCGCGCTACATATACCTTCACGATTTCGGGGCGCCCGTCGGTTTGCATATCGCCATGCAGGCGCCCGAGAAGGTTCTCGGCCTCATTATCCAAAACGCCAACGCACATCATGCGGGGATGGGCCGGCAATGGGCCGCGACAAAAGCCTATTGGGCTGATCCAACCCCGGAAAACGAAGCGGAGGCCACTGCGCATCTGACATTCGAGGGCACGCGCGACCAATACATCGCGAATGTCCCCAAGGATGTGGCCGCACGAATACCGAACCGAAGCTGGGAGGAGGACTGGGGGATCATGCAGCTTCCGGGCCGCATGGAGATGCACCGCGCGCTGATCGCTGACTACGGAAACTATGTCGCCCGCTTCGACGCCATCGCTGACTATCTCGCAAGATGGCAACCTCCCGCCCTGATGATCTGGGGACGACATGATACGTTCTTCGATCTGGCGGAGACCCTGACGTGGATGCAGGCGCTCCCGAGGATGGAATCCCATATTCTCGACGGCGCACATTTCCTCCTCGAAACCCATGCAGCGAGAGCCGCGAAACTCATGGTCGATTTCATCGAGACGAACAGGAAATAGGAAGTCTTCGATGCCGGAACGCTGTGTCCGCAACGGCGTCGCATAGCTGACTGGGCGTTTTCGGTTGGAATCTTCAAAAAAGCGCGCGCTCCATATCGTTCGCGAGTTCCTCAAGGACCGAGTCGCAGCAGGGCACAACAGCTCGGAACCACCATGGCGCTGCACTCTATTAGGCAGAAATCGCCCCAGATGTTTGTCTAGGCTGTGCCCAAGCCAACGTTCCCAGCTTAGCGCCATGTCTTTGCGATCTGGCTGGGCAACTGTCCGAAATGGCGTTTGAAGGCGGTGGCAAAGTTGGCGGCGCCAGAATATCCAGCCATGAACGCAGCTTCCTGAATGGTGCATTCACCATCGGCAAGCGCCCGACGTGCGCGTTCGAGTCGAGTCCGGCGGATATGCTCCAGAACGCTTATCCCGTGCGCTGATTTGAAGAGGCGCTGCAGGCCGCTGGGGCTGAGGCCAGCCTCACGCGCGATCGCCTCCACACTCGGCCAGGAAGCGATATCCGCGTCGATGAATTCCTGAGCTCGCCTCAGTCGGGCGCGGTCGCGAGACGAGAGATTGGGCTGCCTTGTCTCTGTCGGCTCCTGTCCGGTCGTGGAAGCAAGCGCCTCTGCGACGATCTCGACCGCAGCACTTTCGACCAGTAACTGGTGCAGGCCCGACTGAGACCCGCCAAGACGCAGAATGCGTTCGACCAGTTCGGCAAGGCGGGGGCGGGCATGCCAGCTGCGGGCTTCGAGATGCGCCCCCAGTGCCGTGCTGACTGTCCCGCTGTCGTCCACCGAGGCCAGTCCGTCGCGGTCGAGCCACTCTGGGGAGACCGTGACGACCAGATGCTTGATCCGTTGCCGGCCTGGCGAATGGCGCCGGAAGCTCTCCGCACGTACGCTAGGCAGCACCAGTCCCTCCCTAAGACGCCCGTCGCCACGGAACCGAAAGCTCCGCTCTCCGATCTCCACTTCGACGTCGCCATCGACGAAGAAGATACAGGAGAGCCCCTCATGCTGCGACGAAACCGCCGTGAACCCGGCGTCCTCGAATACATCGCTGGCGTGCACGACCAGGCCACGACGCAGTTCGCGATGCCAGAACTGGCCGTGAAACAAAGGGGCATCCAGGGAGGAAAAATCCTCATGGCTTTCGAAAGTCAGGCCCGGACGACGGACCAGGTCGCCCACCCGCACCACGGCGTCTTTTGTCGCGACTGTGTCCACGTTGCCATCTGCTCCCGATTCGACCGGCTGCTTCCAGCGCAAAAGAGTTTGGCGCTCTCGCAAAGCCGCCGGCATTGCCATGCACGACGTCCCTGGCTACGACCACCGATAAAGATGACTGAATTTATCACGTTTTCGTTCGAGGTCGATGGTCTTGGCTATACGTACAACATTCGCCGGCATTTCGTTCAGTCTGGCTGCACTGTCCAGCACTTCCTGCCTGACCGCCGCTTACGCGCAGGAAAGAACGATACAGTTGGAGCGCATCGAGATCGAAGCTGACGGCGAGACGGCCAAGGGACCCGACGATGGGATCGTGGCCGAAACGAGTGAGACCTCGAGCAAGACCGCAACGCCATTGATCGAGACGCCCCAGGCAGTGAACGTGGTCACCCGCGACCAGATGGAAAAGCAGGCCGCCAAGTCCGTGTCCGACGCGTTGCGATACACGCCGGGCGTGCTCTCGGAACCCAACGGCTACGATATCCGATACGACTGGCTCTACATTCGTGGCTTCAACGCGCTCGGCACGATGTGGCTCGATGGATTGATGTTGCCGGGCGATCCGCTGGGCTATGCCGTGCCGTCGATCAACCCCTTTGCACTGGAGCGGGTCGAAGTGATGAAGGGGCCGGCCTCGGTGCTCTACGGCCGCAGCCTTCCGGGCGGTCTGGTGAACCAGGTGAGCAAACGGCCCCAGCCCGAGACGCATCGCGAGATTTCGGTTGAGACCACGGGCTTCGGCGGAATCCAGGGTGCCTTGGACATGACGGGCAAGCTCAGCGAGGACGGCCAACTCCTCGGCCGATTCGTCGGCTTGGCCAAAAATCTCAACACGCAGATCGATCATGAAAAAGACCGCCAGATCATGTTGGCGCCGAGCCTGACCTGGGCGCCGACCGACGATACCTCACTCACCGTCTACGGCTACTACCAGAAGGACGATCCGATCTTCAGCCCGCGCTTCTACCCGGCGCGAGGCACGCTGCTGCCCAATCCGTACGGACAGATCCCCCGCGACGTATTCCTTGGCGATCCGGACTGGGGCTCGTTCACGCGGGAGTTCTATGCGCTCGGCTACGAGTTCGACCACAGCTTCAATGAGACGTGGACTGTGCGGCAGAACCTGCGTTACGCGGCCGCGGACCAGCACATGGACCTCGTGCTCGTGAATCCTGCGTTCGCATATCCCTTTCCGGGGACGCCGAACGGCTCGACGCTCGACCGCGCGACGGCGATCTCGGACGATCAGCTTAGCGCTCTTACCGTCGACACGCAGGCGGAAGCGAAGTTCGACACGGGCGCTTTCGAGCACACCGCTCTCTTCGGGATCGACTACAACAATACGCGCTCCGGCAGGGTCTTCGGGAATCATACCGTAGGGGTCGCCCCGATCGATTACCTCGATCCGGTCTACGGGCTCGACTTTCCTATTGCGACGCCCAGCTTGTCCGTCCTGCAGAAATCGCGCCAGCTCGGCTTCTACGCCCAGGACCAGATACGTTACGACCGCTGGCTCGGCACATTCGGACTCCGCTACGACATGTCCGAGATCGACAGCCTGGACCGGATGAAGGGCGCCACGGTGACCACAACCGACAATGCGTTGAGCGGGCGTGCCGGTCTCACCTACCTGTTCGACAACGGCATCGCGCCTTACGTCAGCTATTCGACCTCGTTCCTGCCGACACTCGGGACTGACAGATCAGGCCAGCCCTTCCAAGCGCAGAAGGCGCGCCAGTTCGAGGTGGGCGTGAAGTATGAACCCTCCGCTGCGCGCGGGATGGTCAGCGCCTCCTATTTCGACCTGCTCATCGAGAATGCGCTCACGCCGGATCCGGTCGACCCGCTCTGCTGTTCGATACAGACCGGAGAACAGCGCGTGCGCGGCATTGAGATCGAAGCAAAGTACGAGGTGACTCCGTCGCTCGATGTCATCGCCGCTTATGCCTATTCCAATTCGAAAGTCACGCGCTCAAACCGTCCGGCCGAGCTCGGTCAGGAGATGCTGCGCCTACCCGAACATCAGGGCGCGCTATGGGCCAATTACCGGCCCGGTTTCGCCGATGGGCTATCACTGAGCGCCGGCGTGCGGGCGACCTCCCCCTATCAGACCGACGTAACCTACAACCCGCTGCTCCGCATCCCGAGCCGCGTGCTCGTGGACGTCGGGGCCGAATTCGACTTCGGCGCGCTCAAAAAGGAATTCGAAGGGACCACCTTGCGCGTCAACGTGACGAATCTTTTCGACAAGACGTATGTCACGCACTGCATCAACTATACGGGCGGCTCCTGCAACTATGGCACCGGCAGAACGATAACGGCGAACCTTTCGTATCGATGGTAGAGGCGTTGAAAATTGTTGGCAGAGCCGCCGCTCACGCGGCTGCTCGCGTGTCTTGCGGACAGGTACGCCTGGCGGTCCTAGCGCTCGGTGCGCTGTTCGTCGCGCTCGCGGTGACGGCCGCGCCTGCTGCCCCCATCGCGATTACCGACATCCTCGGGAGGCAGGTGGTGCTCAATGCACCTGCCAGCCGCATCGTGATGGGCGCCGGCCGCCAGCTTCCGGTGCTCGGTTTGCTGCATCCCGACCCGGCTTCACTCCTTGTTGGCTGGCGCGGCGACTTCAAGCTCGACAGCGCGCAGTACGGCGCGTGGGCGCGGAAGTTTCCGCGCATCGATACGATCCCCGTCCTGGGGGGCAGCTCGGCCAACGGGCTGCCGGTGGAAACGATCCTCCAGCTTGAGCCCGATCTCGTCGTGATCGATCTCTATGATGCGAGTTCCGTCGCCACCCTGCGCTCGATGGAATTGCTGGAACAGCTGAATATCCCGGTCCTGGTGGTCGATTTCTTCACGTACCCGTTACGGAATTCGCTTCCCAGTCTAGCCATGCTGGGCCAGGCGATCGGAGCGGCGGATCGAGCCGAGGCGTTCGTTGCGTTTTATAGATCGCATCTCGAGCGCGTCAGCTCGCGCCTCTCATCTCCGGACCTCACTCGACCCGGCGTGTTCATGCATGTTCATGCTGGCGGCATGCCGTGCTGTCCGACGCCGGGGCGCGGCGTCTTCAACGATATGATCGAACTGGCAAAGGGCCGGAACGTGGCGCTCGCCCATGTCAGCGGCCTCTTTGGCGAGGTCAGCCTCGAACAGCTCATCGTCGACGACCCGGATGTCTATATTGCCACAGGCGGCGCGCACCTTGCGGCGCGTGGCGGCCTTGTGCTCGGGCCGGGCGTGACGGGAGAAGAGGCCGCCGCTGGCTTCGAGAGGCTGCTGTCGACGCCGGGACTGTCGCAGCTGACGGCGGTGAAGGAGGGCAACGCCTTCGCGCTCTGGCACATGTTCAACGACACGCCCGCCCATATCGCCATGATCGAGTTCCTGGCGAAGCTGCTTCACCCAGAGCTCTTCGCCGATGTCGACCCGCGAGCGACGATCGATGCGATCAACCGCGACTTCCTGCCTGTCCCGATGACAGGCACCTACTGGATCGGACGATGACGCAGGCAATGACAGAAAACGCTCGAGAAAGGCAAGCGCTGCATGCCTATTCGCGGCTGAAGCGGCGGCGTCTGCTGCTGATCTCGCTGCTCGCGACCGGCGTCGGCTTCATCTTTCTGCTCGATCTCGGTACCGGCCCCGCGGGAATCGCGCCGCTTGACGCGCTCGCTGCGCTCGCGGGCCTGTCCGATCTGCCCCCGGCGCAGCAGGTGATCCTGTGGCAGCTGCGTCTGCCTGTGGCGCTGATGGCGATCGTGATCGGCGCGTCGCTGGCTCTGGCCGGCGCCGAAATGCAGACCGCACTCGCCAATCCGCTGGCAGAGCCCTTCACCCTTGGCGTTTCCAATGCTGCCGCCTTGGGTGCTGCGCTCGCCATCGTGTTCGGCCTTGGCGGCAGCTGGCTGCCGGCCGGCTGGCTCGTCGCCGGCAATGCCTTTCTTTTCGCAGCCGGATCGCTGCTGCTGATCCAATTGCTCGCCCGGCTGAGCGACGCCGGAGCGGAGACGCTGGTGCTGTTCGGTATCGCGCTCGGTTTCACGGCAAGCGCCACGCTGTGGCTCGTCCAGTATGTCGCGTCGGCCGATGCCCTGCAGCAGATCGTCTTCTGGAGCATGGGCAGTCTGGCGAGGACCGATTGGACAGTGCTGCCCATCTCGGCCGCCGTGCTCGTTGTGGTAGCGCCGTTCTCCCTTGCCGCGGCGTGGAAACTGACGGCGCTGCGGCTCGGGGAAGAGCGCGCTACAAGCTTCGGCCTCGACACCCGTCGCCTGCGCCTGATGGCCCTCGTCCGGGCCAGTCTCCTCGCCGCCACGAGCGTTGCCTTCGTCGGCGTTATTGGTTTTGTAGGTCTGGTCGCGCCTCACATAGCGCGAATGCTTGTGGGTGAGGATCATCGCTTCTTCCTGCCAGCCAGCCTGCTTACAGGCGCGCTGACAGTGTCGGCGGCATCGAGCGTGACCAAGCTCATCGTGCCCGGCCTCATGCTCCCCATAGGCATCGTCACGGCGCTTATCGGTCTGCCGGGATTCGTCTGGCTCCTCCTTAGGCGTCACAGGCGGATGAGATGAAGGCGGGCGGCGAATCACTCCGCGTGAGCGGCCTTACCGTCTCCTATGGGCGCCGGCGCATCATCGATGGCCTCACTCTTCCGCCCATAGCTCAAGGGCAGGTCACGGCGCTGATCGGCCCCAACGGCGCTGGTAAATCCACTGTTCTGAAGGCCCTGGCACGCGTGATCCCCTCCGAAGGCGGCCTGCACTTCGGACATGTGGACGTGCGGCGGATTCCCCCTCGGCAGCGCGCGGCGATGATCGGCTATATGCCTCAGGCTCTCCCGCAGGGCACGGAACTGACGGCGTTGGAAAGCGTCATCATCGCCCTGAGAACTGGCGGAGAGGCGGGCGACCTGGAGCGCGTTGCCGTTTCCGTCCTGGAACGGCTCGGCATCGTCGAGCTCGCGCTTGCTTCCCTCGACCGGCTGTCCGGCGGCGAACGCCAGCTTGTCAGCCTGGCGCAGGCGATCGCGCGCGAACCGGTCATGCTGTTCCTGGACGAGCCGACCAGCGCGCTCGACCTCTCACATGTGCATCAGGTGATGCGGCTGGTACGGGCAACCGCATGGGCTGGCGCGGCGGTGGTGATAGTGGTGCACGATCTGGCGCTCGCCGCCCAGTGGGCCGACCAGGTGATCGTGTTCCAGTCCATGGGTCTCCACAGCGCGGGGCCGCCGCGCAAGGTGATCACGCCAGCCATGCTGGCCGAGGTCTATCGTTTCGCGGCAAGCGTGACGTCTCTCGGCGACAACCTTTTCATCGTTCCCGACCGCATCGCCGGCGACGTCCCGCCAACTGTGCCATGACACTGGAGTTCCGCTCGTGAAGACAGCCAGCGCGGTCGTTCCGCTCAGCAATCCTGCGTCGCTAGTCGAGGCGCTGCGCGCCCACCTCGCCGAACACGAACTGGTGGTCGAGTTTGACGGATGCATCGCAAGCACCAATCTCCCGTCGGGACGTGCGACGATGCGCATAATGCACTCCGCGCTGGAACTGGAAGTGCAGGCGGGGGACGAATCAGGGCTTGAAAACCTGACGAGCTTCCTGGCTTCGCACGTGCTCGAATTCGCACATCCCGAAACGCCGGCGATACGGTGGTCGGGATTCCAGCCAGGCCGCATCTTCTCCGACTTCCGCGAGATGAAGGTCATGCAAACCGGCATGCTGTCGCCGCACATGCGGCGGATCTCTTTGGCAGGGAGCGACCTCGGCCGTTTCGCGGACGATGACAATCTGCACGTCCGCCTGTTCTTTCCGCCGGCTGGCCAGCCACTCGTCTCGCCGACGCGTGGCGACGACGGACTGGTGCAACCCGTCGAAGCGCAGAAGCGACCTGCCGTGCGCAAATACACGATCAGGCGGATCGACCCCGACAGCGGGCTGGTCGACATCGACTTCGTGCTGCATGAGGACGCTGGGCCCGGCAGCGACTGGGCACGGTCAGCCCAGATCGGGGACGTGATTGGCATGGCCGGCCCGGGCGGGCGCGGCGCTCGACAGGCGGATTGGATGCTTCTCGTGGGTGACGAGACGGCGCTGCCGGCGATCGCGCGCATCCTGGAGGGGCTTGCTCCGGACACCGAAGGTGTCGCCCTGATCGAGGTGGAGAGCGAGGCAGATGAAATGCTGCTCGCCCGCCCGCAAAAGCTAGAGGTCAGATGGATGCATCGCGCGGCCTCCGCAGACGGCCTGGCCACCGCCGTGGCCCGCATCGCCATCCCTGCCGACCGCAGCCATTTTTGCTGGGCCGGGGCGGAATTTGAGGCCATCCAGTCTATTCGCCGATACTGGAAGGACGAGTGCGGGATCAGCAAGTCCGACCAACTGGCTGTTGCCTATTGGCGCAGGGGGGTGGCCGACGCCTGATTTTGGTTGGCGCATGAAGACGGCGTTCACATCGCGGCGAGCCCTCGGGCCGGGCTCGAACTACGCTCAATGTGACGCAGATGGGAATGACGCGCGGCGCCGTCATGTCGTATCTTTCCCCGGCCGCCGTGCCGTCTATTTCGGACGCACCGCGGAGACCCACGTCGAACACTTTCCTGACTGAGGAATGCCCCTCAGTTCCACAGCTCGAGCTCGATGCCGCCCAGTCAGCTGCGCTGGCGGCCGCCGGCTTAGGCATTGGCCGTCTTGGCCCTGACTTTCGGCTTCAGCAGGATGGTGAGGAGCAAGCCGACGATGATAAGTGCCGCGCCTTCGAGGTGATAGCGCTGCAACCTTTCGCCGAGGATCAGGTAGGCGAGAACGGCGATGAAGATCGTCTGGATGTAGAGGAACACGCCCGCCCGGCTCGCGCCCAATGCCTCGATGCTGCGATTGAAGAGGTAGTACATGAGCGCCCCGCCGGGGATTGCCACATAGGCGAGGGCGATCAGCCCGCTGCCATTGAGCGCCGAGCGTTCGTCGGCGGCAAGCTCGAGGAGATAGAAAGGTAGCGCCGTGAGCGCTGCCGCGCCGAGAAGCAGCACCAGGAGCGGAAGGCGCTCCACTTCGAATTTCGCCCGGCGGAGCAGGACGGTATAGAGGCTGAAACAGAACGCGCCGGCAACGATCCACAGTTCGCCGGGGTTGACGTCGAGACGCATCAGCGCGGCCGGGCTGCCCTTGACCATGATGACCACGATCCCGAGAAACGCCAGGACGGATCCGACCGCCTGCCAGATCCCCATCGGCTCAGCCAGGATCAAACGCGCCAGGATCATGGTAATGATCGGGATCAGCGCGATGATGATGCCGGCGGTGGTGGCGTCGGCATGTTCGAGGCCGACAAAAATCATGCCCTGGCAAATCGCCAGTCCCATGCCGCCGATGGCCAGCAGTTCGAGGGCGCGAGCCCGCACCAGCGCTGCCATGTCGCCGAAATGCCGATGCACGATCGGCAGCAGGATCGCCCAGGCGATCAACACCCGCCAGAAGCAGAGCGCCCAGGGCGGCATCTCGGAAGAGACCCATTTCACGGCGATATAGACCCCGGCCGAGAGCAGCCAGCACAGAACCGCGACGGAATAGGCGGCTGCAAGCGAATCGCCTGCTGCCTGTTCTGACCGGATCGCGTCGCGGTGAACCGCCAGGATATTGATTGCCATGGTGAGTTATGCCACAGCGCTCTTGTTCTGCACAGACAATGCAATAGCGCTCCGCTAGTTTTGGCTGCCCGGACAAAAGTCTGGTTTGCAAATCTAAAGTAATTGACAAGAAAACATCGCCTTGGACACTTTCGCAGGTAACGAAATAGACCGTGTGGAAGACCGGATCGCGATGGCCTTGTTCCCAGGCGGGCTGCATGAGGATTTCGGCACCTCGCCGTTTGCCTACATCCCCTATGGCGGCGCCGATTTCGGCGAGATCGCGGCTGTGGCACAAGCAGCGGTAATGGAGACGACGGCGCCTACTACGACGCTTGGACCGCCGCGGCGGGCCGCTTGTGGACTGAAGCAGAGACGGCGTTGGCCAAGGGGCATGTAAGCAGCGCCCCCTGCCCGAAAATGCCGCGGAGCGTCAAAGCGCTGGCTCGAGGCGACGCCCTGGGTCTATTTCACCCTCGGCTTGGCCCGGTTCGTGGCTGTCGCATTGACGGGGTCGTCGGGCCAGACATGTTTGGGATAACGCCCGCGCATGTCCGAGCGCACATCCGTCCACGAGCCGCGCCAGAAGCCCGGGAGGTCGCGTGTCGTCTGGATCGGGCGGTGGGCAGGGGACAGCAGTTCGAGCGTGAGCGGCACTGTTCCGCCGGCAATGGACGGGTGCTCGTCGAGGCCGAACAGTTCCTGGACGCGGATAGCAAGGACCGGCGTATCGCCGTCGTAGCGGATCGGCACATGGCTGCCCGAAGGGGCGTCGAAATGCGTCGGCGCGAGTGTGGCGATTTTGCGCTGGAGATCATGCGGCACGAGCGACGTCAGCCCGGCCTGGACGACGTCGGGATCGATGCGCGCGAAGGAGGCGTCGCCTGCCAGGAAAGGCAGTAGCCAATCGTCGAGCCGGGAGATGAGCGCTTCGTCCGACATGTCCGGCCACGGAGAACCAAGCCCGCTATGCAGCCATCGCAGGCGCTGGCGAAGCGTTTCCGCTTCCTTGCTCCAGGGCAGGAGCGACAGGCCGTGGGCCCGAAGCGCATCCAGTATCGCCCGATCGGCCTCCGCGCCCGAAGGCGCCGGCAACATGCGCTCGGAGAGCAGGATAGCGCCGAGCCGAACCGTTTCGCGCACCCGCACGGCGCGGCGTTCCGGATCGAAGGCGGTCTCGGTCCTGCGTTCGAGATGTTCGGCGAGCACGGTCCGGACATCCGCTTCCGAGACCGGAGCCGCGGCGGCGATGCGGGCATTCTGTGCCTTGCCCTGGAGATCCGCGACCACGAGGAACCTTTCGCCCGCCAACGGGTCGGCGGGGTCGACCATCCCGCCGCGGCCGTTGGCGAGCACGAAGCGGCCCCGTTCGCCGCGCGCCATGGCGACGCGGTCGGGCCAGGCATGGAGCAGCAGCGCGCCCGCCGGTCCGGGCTCTCCCCTGCTCCCGCCCGCCTGGCGGGCCAGCCGCTCGGCCAGCTGCCGCGCCGCCACGGCGCGAGAAGACCTTTCCGTCCGGAACCGTTCCAGGCGGCGTTCGAGATCGGCGCTGTCGCCGCCGAGGCCGCGCTCCGTCAGGAGCACGGCGAGCAGGGCGGCATCGCGCGCCTTGCCGGCATGCGCAGCCTCCGCCACCATGTGCGAAAGCCGCACCGGCAGCGCCAGCTTGCGCATGTCCTGCCCGCTTTGCGTCAGCCTGCCGTTCGCGTCGATCGCCCCGAGCTCCGACAGCAAGCCACGGGCTTCGGCAAGCGCGGGCGCCGGCGGGCGATCGAGGAAAGCGAGGCTTGCCGGATCGGCCACGCCGAAGGCGGCGCAGTCGAGAACCAGTCCGGAGAGATCGGCTTCGAGGATTTCCGACGGGGTGAAAGGGGGAAGCGCGGCGGTCTGTTCGGCGCGCCACAGACGGATCGCGACGCCGGGCTGTGTGCGGCCCGCACGGCCGGCCCGCTGCGCCGCGGAAGCCTGGCTGACCCGCACCGTCTCCAGCCGGGTCAGGCCCGTGGCGGGTTCGTATTTCGGCAGCCGCGAAAGGCCGGAATCGACGACCACGCGAACCCCGTCGATGGTGATCGACGTTTCGGCGATGGCCGTGGCCAGCACCACCTTGCGTCGGCCGGCGGGGGCGGGGCGGATGGCGGCATCCTGCGCCTTCCCGTCCATCTGGCCGAAGAGCGGGGCGATGTCGACATTCTGTCCCAGCTTGCCTTCCAGCCTCTCCGCGGTGCGCAGGATCTCGCGCTGGCCCGGCAGAAAGGCGAGCACGCTGCCCGGCTCATTCGCCAGCGCGTCGCGGATCGCTTTCGCCATGGCGTCTTCGATCGCCGTGCCGGACGGGCGTTCCTCATGCCTGATGTCGACGGGGAAGCTGCGACCGGCGCTCTCGATCACAGGCGCGTCGCCGAGCAGCCGGGCAACACGCGCCCCGTCCAATGTCGCCGACATGACGAGCAGACGAAGGTCGGGCCGCAGCGCGCCCTGCACGTCGAGCGCCAGCGCCAGGCCGAAATCGCCGTCGAGTGAGCGCTCGTGGAATTCGTCGAAGATCACGGCCGAGATGCCGGAAAGCTCGGGATCGTCGAGGATCATGCGAGCGAGCACGCCCTCGGTGACGACCGCGATCCGCGTCGCACCGGATGTCCGGCTCTCCATGCGCATGGCGTAGCCCACGGTCGCGCCGGGCTCCTCTCCGAGCAGGGCGGCCATCCGCCTCGCGGCCGCGCGAGCGGCGAGGCGGCGCGGCTCGAGCAGCAGGATCTTGCCATCGCCGCGCCAGGCGGCGTCGAGAAGCGCCAGCGGCACAAGCGTGGTCTTGCCGGCCCCGGGTGGCGCGACAAGCACGGCGTTCGGCCCTGTCTCCAGCGCGTTCAGCAGGGCCGGCAGCACGGCCGTGACGGGAAGCTCGGGCAGATTTGTCATGCGATCGGCCCCGCACGGTTGCCTGGCAGCCAATCTTTGCAGACGGACATGGCGCGGAGAGAGGGACCTGCCCAGCAATGCGGAAAGAGTTGTCCGGCAGGACAGGTCGGGGTGGAAGGCGCACGGTTGATCTTTTGGGCCGCCGGTATCACGCTCTTTTCGACCTCCGCGGAAAAAGACGCGGTGGAGATATCAGCGTCGGCGGGAGGGTGGCAATGGCCGGCGCGTGATCCCTAAGGTTCGCTCTGCACGGTAAGTTCCACGCGGTCCGCGGCGAAGCGTGTCTCGGCGAATTGGATCGGGAGATCGTCCGGATCGACGTTGATGGCCACCGTGACGAGTACGATCGCGCCGGGGGAAAGCCGGAGATCGGCGAGGTCCGCCGCATCGGCGTGGCGGGCCGATACCAAGGTGGATTTTCGGAAGTAATCGTCGACTGCGAATGCCTTGAAGGCGGCCGTGATCGATCCCGTTCGCGCGAAGACCTTTTCGAAGCCCGGGAAACGGACCGAGTCGACCCAAGTCGTGGCGCGCGAGACAGGCCGCCCGTCGGCCTCGCTCAGGATTTCCAGTCGCAGGACCGGGGCGCCTTCCGAAAGGCCAAGCGCCTCGCCGATCCGCATATCGGCCGCTTCCATGGCATGCGCCAGGAGGGCACCCCGCCTGTCGCGTGCCTGCCCGGTCAGCCCGGTGGAGAAGCGCGTGCGCGCCGAGATCGGATAGCTCAGCCGACGGCGCTTTTCGACGAAGGTCCCGCGGCCCTGCTCCGAGCGCAGCACGCCCTCCTGGATCAGTGCGGCGATGGCGCTGCGCACCGTATGGCGGTTCACCTTGAAATGCTCGGACAGAGCGAGTTCAGGCGGCAAGCGGCCGTCCTCGCCAAGGGTGCCGCTGGCTATGCCTTGCCGGATGTTGTCGGCGATCTGCCGCCACAACGCCACCCCGCTCCGTCGCTCCACGGTCGCCGACCCCATCGTCTTCTCCGTCCTGTCACAAACACGTCATGGACACAGGTTAGAAGCCAGATATAATTTGTTCGGTTGTATAGAGCAATAGACAAATCGAGATGAGGCGCGGATGAAAGTGGATCGGCGACAGGAGAAAGAGGCGGAAGCGGCGCGCAAAGCGGCCATGGCCGTGATGTCGCACGCGCCGGCCGACACGCTGAAGAGGTTATGGACGCAAGCCGGCTTCGAGGTGGAAGCGCATGCCGTGCGTGGCCCGGAGACCGGCCTGGTGACCGTGCGCGGACGCATCGGCGGCGGCGGCGCTCCCTTCAATTTCGGCGAGGCGACCGTGACGCGAGCCACGGTTCGCCTTTCCACCGGAGAGATCGGCCATGCCTATGCGCTCGGCCGAGACAAGGAGAAGGCGCGAGTTTCGGCCATCGCCGATGCGCTGTGGCAGGACCCGGCCCGGCGCGAATGTGTCGAGGCGAAGCTTATTGCTCCGCTTCGGGCCGTCCTTGCGGAAGCCGACCGGCGGCGGCGAGCCGAAACGGCGGCGACCAAGGTCGACTTTTTCACCATGGTGCGTGGAGAGGATTGATGGAAACGCAACAGATCGAAGGCGGTTTCGAGAATCCGGTTTTCGACGCCCAGAAGGTGTTCCGCGCTGTGATGGACGCCATGGCCCGACCGGGTACGGTCAGGCCGATCCCCGTGCTCGCGATGCCGCCGATGCCCCTGCGCGCGAATGCGGCCGCGGTTGCGCTGGCCCTCTGTGACCATGACACGCCGCTGTGGCTCGACGCGTCGCTGCAGTGCTCGCGCGCTGTCAAATCGTGGGTCGGCTTCCATACCGGGGCGCCGCTGGCCCGCACGCCCGACGAGGCGCATTTCGCGGTCGTCGCCGCGCCTGGGGAGCTGATCTCGCTCGACAATTTCGCGCAGGGCACCCAGGAATATCCTGACCGCTCGGCTACGCTCGTTCTCCAGGTGGAAAGCCTCTCCGCGGGCGCTCGGCTGCTCCTCGATGGACCAGGCATCGAAAAGACGGCCAGCCTCTCGCCATCGCAACTGCCGCGCCATTTCGTCGAGCAATGGAAGCAGAACAACCAGCGTTTCCCGCGCGGGGTCGACGTGATCCTCGCCGCGCCCGAAGGCGTGGCATGCCTGCCGCGCACCACTCGCATCCAGGAGGCCTGACGATGTATGTCGCCGTCAAGGGTGGCGAGGCGGCCATCCGCAATGCCCATAGACTGCTTGCCGATCGCCGGCGCGGCGATCGTTCCGTGCCGGCGCTGCGCCTCGACCAGATCGTGGAACAGCTCGGCCTCGGCGTCGATCGCGTGATGAGCGAGGGCTCCCTCTACGACCGGGAACTCGCCGCGCTCGCCATCGTCCAGGCGCGGGGCGACCTGATCGAAGCGATCTTCCTCGTCCGCGCCTACCGGACCACCTTGCCTCGCTTCGGCTACACGAAGCCGATCGACACCGGCGGGATGCTGGTCGAACGCCGCGTCTCGGCCACCTACAAGGACCTGCCGGGCGGACAGTTGCTCGGCCCGACATTCGACTACACCCATCGCCTTCTCGATCCCGACCTGGCCGGCGATGCGCCAGTCGGGGAGCCCGAGCAGCGCGACGCGGCGACGGAGCGCATGCCGCGGGTCTCGGAGATCCTCGCCCATGAAGGGCTCATCGAATCCGACAGCGAACTGCCAGACGATCACGCCGTCGGCGACATCACGCGCGAGCCGCTGGAGTTTCCGATGGAGCGCGACATCCGCCTCCAGGCGCTGTCTCGCGGCGACGAGGGGTTCCTGCTGGCGCTGGGCTATTCGACCCAGCGCGGCTATGCCCGCAATCACCCCTTCGTCGGCGAGGTTCGCATAGGCGAGGTCGAGTTGGAGTTGGAGGTTCCCGAACTGCCTTTCCCCGTCACGCTCGGCCGCATCCGGGTGACGGAATGCCAGATGGTCAACCAGTTCAAGGGTTCGGCCAAGGCGCCGCCGCAGTTCACGCGGGGCTATGGCCTGGTGTTCGGCCAGTCCGAACGCAAGGCGATGGCGATGTCGCTCTGCGACCGCGCCTTGCGTGCCCGTGAGTTCGGCGAGGATGTCATGGCCGCCGCGCAGGACGAGGAGTTCGTCATTTCCCATTCGGACAATGTGCAGGCGACCGGCTTCGTGGAGCATCTGAAGCTGCCGCATTACGTCGACTTCCAGGCCGAACTCGATCTCGTGCGGCGCATGCGCGCCGAGCATGAGGGCCGCAAGAATGCCGAAAGGGAGGCCGCGGAATGAACGCCCACGCCAGCGAAATCGCTTCCTATAACTTCGCCTATCTCGACGAGCAGACGAAGCGCATGATCCGCCGGGCGATCCTGAAGGGCATCGCCATTCCCGGCTACCAGGTTCCATTTGCCTCCCGCGAGATGCCGATGCCTTATGGCTGGGGCACGGGTGGCGTCCAGGTCACGGCGTCGATCATCGGGCCGGAAGACGTGCTGAAGGTCATCGATCAGGGCGCCGACGATACGACCAACGCCGTGTCGATCCGCGCCTTTTTCCAGAAGGTGGCCGAGGTCGCCGTGACGACGGAGACCGCCAAGGCGACGATCATCCAGACCCGCCACCGCATTCCGGAACATCCGCTCGCCGAGGGCCAGACCCTGGTCTATCAGGTACCGATCCCCGAGCCGCTTCGTTTTCTCGAGCCGCGCGAGACCGAGACGCGCAAGATGCATGCGCTCGAGGAATACGGCCTGATGCATGTGAAGCTCTACGAGGACATCGCCAAGCATGGCCATATCGCCACCACCTACGCCTATCCGGTGAAGGTCGAGGGCCGCTACGTGATGGATCCTTCGCCGACACCCAAATTCGACAATCCGAAAATGCACATGTCGCCCGCGCTACAGCTCTTCGGGGCGGGCCGCGAAAAACGCATCTATGCCATCCCGCCCTTCACCAGCGTGGTCAGCCTCGATTTCGAGGATCATCCGTTCGAGATCCAGAGCTTCGAGGAACCCTGCGCCATGTGCGGGGCGCGAAACGTGTATCTCGACGAGGTGATCCTCGACGATCGCGGCGGCCACATGTTCGTGTGCTCGGATACCGACCATTGCGAGAAGCGCCGCGAGGAAGGCCATCACGGCCATCTCGCGGGGGAGGCCTGACGATGGCGGCGGCTTTCAACAAGGGAACGAAGCAATGACGGACGAACCGCTTCTGCGCGTCACCGCGCTGTCGAAATTCTACGGCTCGCGCGTGGGCTGCCAGGACGTCTCCTTCGATCTCTGGCCGGGCGAAGTGCTGGCGATCGTCGGCGAATCCGGCTCGGGCAAGACGACCCTCCTGAACTGCCTCTCGACGCGTCTCCTGCCGACCTCCGGCACGGCGGCCTATCGCATGCGCGACGGTATGTTCCGCGAACTCTATCACATGAGCGAGGCGGAGCGGCGATTCCTGATGCGAACCGACTGGGGATTCGTGCACCAGAATCCCGCCGACGGCTTGCGAATGACGGTCTCGGCCGGCGCCAATGTCGGTGAGCGGCTGATGGCGGTCGGCGACCGCCACTATGGCCGGATCCGCGCGACCGCGGTCGACTGGCTGTCGCGTGTCGAGATCGGCGAGGATCGCATCGACGACGAACCGCGCGCTTTTTCCGGCGGCATGCGCCAGCGTCTTCAGATCGCCCGCAACCTCGTCACCGGCCCACGCCTCGTCTTCATGGACGAGCCGACCGGCGGGTTGGATGTCTCGGTCCAGGCACGGCTGCTCGATCTTCTGCGCGGGCTGGTCACGGATCTCGGTCTCGCAGCGATCGTCGTCACCCATGACCTCGCCGTGGCGCGGCTCCTGTCGCAGCGCATGATGGTCATGAAGGATGGCCATGTGATCGAGACCGGGCTCACCGACCGCGTGCTCGACGACCCGCGCCAGCCCTATACGCAGCTCCTCGTCTCCTCGATCCTGCAGGTATGACGAATGTTGGATACGCAAGACTTCGGGCGTGTTCGCAATGCACCGGCAGGACAGAGGGGGCGACATGAAGCGCCAAGTATCAAGGGAAGAACGCTAATGCCCACGCCGCTCGTCGTTTCCGAACTCGCCAAAAGCTTCACCATGCATCTGCGCGACGGCGTTCGGCTGCCGGTGGTGGCCGGTGTGGCCTTCGCGCTCAAGGCTGGAGAATGCGCCGTGCTCGGCGGCCCCTCCGGCGCCGGCAAGAGCTCGATCCTGAAAATGGTCTACGGCAACTACGCCGTGGACGAGGGCCAGATCATCGTTTCCCATGATGGGCAGTTGATCGACCTCGCTACCGCCAGCCCCCGGACTGTGCTTGCCGTCCGCCGCGACACGATCGGCTATGTCAGCCAGTTCCTGCGCACCGTTCCTCGGGTCTCGGCGCTCGATGTCGTCGCCGAACCGCTCGTCGCCCGCGGCGAAGCCAAGGAGAAGGCACGCGAGCGCGCCGGCGCGTTCCTGGCCAGGCTCAATCTGCCTGAGCGCTTGTGGAGCTTGCCGCCGGCGACCTTTTCCGGCGGCGAGCAGCAGCGCGTCAACATCGCCCGCGGCTTCATCACCTCGCATCCGATCCTCCTGCTCGACGAGCCGACAGCTTCGCTCGACGCCAGGAATCGCGAGGTGGTCATCGCCATGATCGAGGAGAAGAAGGCCCAGGGCGTCGCCCTGCTCGGCATCTTCCACGATGCCGACGTCCGCGATGCCGTCGCCGACAACATCATCGACGTGACGCAGTTCGCCCCGGGAAAGGTCGCGGCATGAAGCTCTCGGAAACACCGCTGGTCCACGAGACGGCCGACGTGCAGGCGTCGACGCTCGGCCGCTTCACCGAAATCGCCGAGCGCTGCCGGGTCCAGGAGACGATCCTCGGTGACTACTCCTACATGATGCAGGACTGTGCCGCCTGGTGCGTGAGTATCGGGAAGTTCTCCAACATCGCCGCCTCCGTGCGCATGAACGCCACCAACCATCCGACCTGGCGGGCCACGCTTCATCACTTCACCTATCGCGCCTCCGACTATTGGGCCGACGCGGAGCACGAGGCCGAATTCTTCGCCGAGCGCCGGGCTCGGCGCGTCGCGATCGGCCATGACACCTGGCTCGGCCATGGTTCCACGATCCTCCCCGGCGTCACGGTCGGCGACGGGGCGGTGGTCGGGGCAGGCGCGGTCGTCTCGAAGGATGTCGCGCCCTACACCATCGTCGGGGGCGTTCCGGCAAGACCGATCCGCGAGCGCTTCGACCGCCGGACGGCCGAGCGCTATCAGGCGCTCGCCTGGTGGGACTGGGATCATGAGCGGCTACGCGCCGCCCTCGAGGATTTCCGCAGCTTGTCGGCCGATGCCTTCCTGGAGAAATACGACGGTTAGTCTCGGCTAAAGCATGTCTCCCCAAAGTGGGCACCGCCTTGGGGAGAGAGACGTCAAAGCAGAGTTCTGACGCGCGTCGCAATGTTTCAGAAATGCTCTAGCGGGCGCGCCCATCGACGGGGACGCGCTCAAGCGCGGAGAGGTCGATCTCCTCGATGCAGCGGACATTGATCGACGCCATCTCCTCGCCGCTCGGGTTGACGCCCAGCGCCAATGGTGCGCAGCCGCAATTCGTGCAAAACATATGCTCGATGACATGCTTGTTGAATTTGTAGATGGCCATGTTCTCGCGCGGCGTATGCAGCGTGAGCTTGTCTCGTGGCACGAACCATAAGAGATAACCCTTGCGGCTGCAGTGCGAGCAATTGCATTCGAAGACGCTGGAGGGAGTACCCTCCACATCGAATGAGACATTGCCACAGTGGCAGCTTCCCTTGGCCATCATTGTTCTCCTTCCGGTTGATTGGGAACCGATCCTGTGTCCCGATTCTCGAATTCCGCAAGCCTACCAGGCTCCTGGCGTATTTCAGAAATGGGCCGCGGCTGGCGCATTGTCGCGCCCGGCAGGATTGCCGCTGCCGCGGCTGTCCACGACAGCGGCACGTGATCCCGGCCGCATGGAGTTTCCCGAAAGGTTTCGAAGCCTATAATCGGCGGCGAAGCAACTGACGGATCCGCGATTCACACGGCCGCAACAAACCGACACAAGCGACCTGCATGCCTGCCAACGATCGAAAGAAAAACCGCGCGACCCTCCTCGATGTGGCTCGCCTGGCGAATGTTTCCCGAGCGACCGCCTCTCTGGTGCTGCGCAAGAGCCCCCTCGTCGGAGCCGCCACGCGGCAGCGCGTCGAGGAGGCGATGCAGGAACTGGGCTATGTCTACAACATGAGCGCCGCGGGTCTGCGCGCAGAGCGCAGCCATACCGTGGGGGTCGTCGTCCCGACGCTGAAGAATCCCTTTTTCGCCGAACTTCTCTCAGGGATTGAGGAGGTCATCGATGCGGCGGGTCTGGTTGTCATCCTCGCCAACAGCGGCGATCTCGTTGATCGCCAGGCCATCCTCATGCGGCGGATGCGGGAGCATGGCGTCGACGGCGTCATTCTTTGTCCCGCCGCAGGCACGGAGCTGGCGTTCCTGGAAGGGACGGCCGACTGGGGAATGCCCCTGGTTCAAGTCCTGCGCCATGTCTCCGACAAGCTCGACTATGCCGGTGTGGACTATGCGGCGGGCATGCATCAGGCCGTCGATTATCTCGCCTCGCTGGGGCACAAGACCATCGCCTTTGCCGTCCATGGACCCGTCCATTCCGCCTATCAGGAACGCGTCGACGGCTTTCGTCTGGCGATGCAGGCGCGGGGCTTCGACGCCGGCATGATCGTGCGTGTCCCCTTGCAGATGGCGCAGATCGCCGAATCCGCCGGGCTTCTGTTCGAGCATCCCAGACAGCCGACCGCAGTCATCTGTTTCAACGACATCATCGCCCTGGGGCTGGCGGCCGGCCTCTACGATCGCGGCCGCTCCGTCGGCCGTGACTTCTCGTTGATCGGCTTCGACGACGTGACGGATGCCGAGGCGATGCGTCCGCGACTGACCTCTGTATCGACGGCGCCGGTCGCGATTGGCGAAAGCGCGGCGCGCCTCCTGCTCGACCGGATATCGGATCCGATCTTGCCGCCACGACGGTCGGTCGGTCCGGCCGTGCTTCATGTGCGCCAGTCCTGCGCACCGGCGACCATCGTGATGGCATGACCCGTGATTCGTGATTGACCTCGACTGGTTTCGGCATTAGATCGATCTAAACCCGCTTTCGGTGGAGGGAAAGCGCGACTAGTCACGTCGGGAGGACTGCCCGTTGTACGAATTCAACTTTGCGCCGGTTCTGGCGGCGTTCGATCAGTTGCTTTTTGGAGCATGGCTGACGATCCGGCTTTCCTGCACCGCCATGGTGCTTGGGCTGATCGTTTCGATCGTCTGCGCCTGGGGCAAGACCTCCGGTCCGGCGCCGCTGCGCTGGGTAATCAACGCCTATATCGAGATCATCCGCAACACGCCTTTCCTGGTCCAGATATTCTTCATCTTCTTCGGCCTGCCGTCGCTCGGCCTTCGCCTGTCGCCGAACGGAGCCGCGCTTCTGGCGCTGGTCGTGAATTTCGGCGCCTATGGTACGGAGATCATCCGGGCAGGCATCGAGTCCGTTCAGAAGGGGCAGATCGAAGCGGGAACGGCGCTCGGCCTGTCGAAGCTGCAGACCTTCCGCTACATCGTGCTCAAGCCGGCGCTGCGCACCGTCTATCCCGCGCTTACCAGCCAGTTCATCTATCTGATGCTCACCTCGAGCGTCGTCTCCGCGATCTCAGCCGACGATCTGGCCGCCGCCGGCAACAATCTGCAATCCGCGACCTTCGCCAGCTTCGAGGTCTACATCGTCATCACCCTGATGTATCTGGCCATGTCCGTCGGCTTCTCCGCGATCTTTTCCGCCATCGAGAGGATGGCGTTCAAATATCCGTTGAGCCGATAGGAGCCCGTCCATGATCAGGTCCTTTGGCTGGAACGAGTTCTTCATCATCGTCATGGCGGCGCAGTGGACCATCGCGCTGTCGGCGATCGCCTTTGCCGGCGGCGGCGTCGGCGGGCTGCTGATCGCGCTGGCCCGTGTCTCCGATGCCCGGTTGCCGCGCCTTCTGGCCATCGGCTTCATCCGGCTGTTCCAGGGAACGCCGCTGCTCATGCAGCTCTTCCTGGTCTTCTTCGGGATGAACATTTTCGGGTTCGCCATCAACCCGTGGCTCGCGGCAGCCGTGGCGTTGACCCTTCATGCCAGCGCCTTCCTGGGCGAGATCTGGCGCGGCTGCATCGAGGCGATACCGCCGGGACAGCGCGAAGCGGCGACCGCGCTCGGCCTCGGCTATTATCGCCGCATGCGCCACGTCATCCTGCCGCAGGCGGCCCGCATCGCCGTCGCTCCGACGGTCGGGTTTCTCGTGCAGCTCATCAAGGGCACTTCGCTCGCGGCCATCATCGGTTTCACCGAACTGACGCGCCAGGGCCAGATCATCAACAATGCCACCTTTAGCCCGTTCCTGGTCTTTGGAACCGTGGCCGCCGTCTATTTCGTTCTGTGTTGGCCCCTTTCGGTGCTCGCAAGCCGCATGGAGCTCAAGTTTTCCCGCGCGACGGCACGTTGACGGGATCCCTTGCCGGGAGGAACCGGCGCAACCCGAGGACAGGAAAGATGAACATAACAAGACGCATGGCAATGGCTCTCGTCGGTGCTGGGCTGATGGCGGGCATGATTGCCGCTCCGGCCGCGGCGCAGACCGTCGAATCCATCAAATCCGCCGGAACGGTGAAGATCGGCATGCTGGTCGACTTCCCGCCTTTCGGGATCATGAACGACAGCAACCAGCCGGACGGCTATGACGCGGACGTTGCCAAGCTGCTCGCCAAGGAACTCGGCGTCGAGCTTCAGATCGTGCCGGTCACCGGTCCGAACCGCATCCCTTACCTGCAGAGCAATCAGGTCGACCTCTTGGTCGCCTCGCTCGGCATCACCGAGGAACGCGCCAAGAATGTCGATTTCTCGCAGCCCTACGCCGGCATCTCGATCGGCATCTTCGGCGCGGAGGATGTTGCCGTAAGCAAGCCGGAGGACCTTTCCGGCAAGACGATCGGCGTCGCCCGCGCCAGCACGCAGGACACCGCCGTCACCAAGATCGCTCCGCAGGATGCGAAGATCCAGCGTTTCGATGACGATGCGAGCGCCGTCCAGGCACTGCTTTCCGGCCAGGTCGAGCTGATCGGCGTCTCCAATGTCGTCGCGGGACAGATCGAAAAGGCTGCCCCCGGCCGCTTCAGCCAGAAGCTTTCGCTCAGCGAACAGGTGCAGGGCATCGCGGTCCGCAAGGGATCGACCGAGCTGCTCACCTTCGTCAACCAGTTCATCGACAAGGTGAAGTCCGACGGCCAGCTCAATGCCATCCACGAGAAGTGGCTCGGCTCGCCGCTGCCGGACTTCGTCGGCAAGGCGCAGTAAGCAAGACGATCAACAAGAACGGAGCTCCCCGTCATGACTGAGCTGATGGAAAAGACACCGGCAGGCGAATTGCGGGGAGCTTCCGGTCCTGCCGTGCTGATGGAAGGCGTCAACAAATGGTATGGCGACTTCCACGTCCTGAAGGACATAGAGCTGACCGTTGCCCGGGGAGAACGCATCGTCATTTGCGGACCCTCCGGCTCGGGAAAGTCGACGCTCATCCGCTGCATCAATCAGCTGGAGACCGTCCAGCGCGGCAGGATCGTCGTCGACGGCATGGACCTCACCGCCGGGGGCAAGAATGTCGAACGCGTCCGCCAGGAAACCGGCATGGTGTTCCAGCAATTCAACCTCTTCCCGCATATGACGGTTCTCGAGAACTGCATGCTGGCGCCCATGAAAGTGCGCGGCATTGCCTCCGCGGAGGCAGAGAAGACCGCTCGCAAGTTCCTGGAGCGCGTGCGCATCCCCGAACAGGCGAGCAAATATCCGGCGCAGCTCTCCGGCGGCCAGCAGCAGCGCGTGGCGATCGCCCGCGCGCTCTGCATGAACCCCAAGATCATGCTGTTCGACGAGCCGACCTCGGCCCTCGATCCCGAGATGGTGAAGGAAGTGCTGGACACCATGATCGATCTCGCCGGCGAAGGCATGACGATGCTTTGCGTCACCCATGAGATGGGCTTTGCGCGCAGTGTCGCCGACCGCGTGATCTTCATGGATCGCGGCGAGATTCTCGAAATGGCGTCGCCGTCAGAGTTCTTCGACAATCCCAAGCACGAGCGGACCAAGAATTTCCTTGGCCAGATTTCCTAGGCCGAGCCTCACGATGCGGCCGGACAGCGGGGGCCCTTCCCCACTGCCGGCATTTGATGTCGCTCCCATCAAAACCGACGGAGTTTCGAGTTGAAGCACGATATCCTTCTGGTCGAACCGATGATGAAGGTCATCGAAGATCGGCTCGACCAGTCCTACACCGTTCACCGGCTCTATAACGCGGGGGAGAAGCAGGCTATCGAGTCGGCGCTGCCGTCGATACGCGCCGTCGCGACCGGCGGCGCAACGGGCCTTCCGCGGGAGTGGTTCGATCGACTTCCGGCGCTGGGCGTCATCGCGATCAATGGCGTCGGCACCGACAAGGTCGATCTCGAGCTTGCCCGAGCTCGCAACGTCCATGTCACCACCACGCCCGGCGTGCTGACGGACGACGTCGCGGATATGGCCATGGCCCTGATGCTGGCGCTGCTACGCCATATCCCCCAAGGCGACCGCATGGTGCGCGAAGGCCGCTGGGCGAAGCGGGAACCGTTTCCGCTCGGTACCAAGGTCGGCGGCAAGCGTATCGGCATCCTCGGGCTCGGACAGATCGGCCAGGCGCTGGCGCGGCGTGCCGAGGCGTTCGGCATGTCCGTGCGCTACTGGAACCGTTCGCCGGTCGAGGCGGGCTGGGTGCGTCACGCTACGCCGGTGGGATTGGCCGAGGACAGCGACGTGCTCGCCGTCTGCATCGCTGCCAATCCCGCCACCCAGAATATGGTGAGCGCCGAGGTGCTCGCGGCCTTGGGGCCGACCGGTTTTCTCGTCAATGTCGCCCGCGGCAGCGTCATCGACGAAAATGCACTGCTGGCGGCGCTGGAGACCGGCACGATCGCCGGTGCCGGCCTCGACGTGTTCGTCGACGAGCCGACCATTCGCGAGGAGTTCTTCACCGCGCCCAATACCGTGCTCATGCCGCATCAGGGCAGCGCGACGTTGGAGACCCGGGTGACGATGGGCGAGATCGTGCTTGCCAATATCGCCGCCTATTTCGCGGGCGAGACGCCGCCGACCGCCGTCAACTGACCAGAGGCACAAGCCATGATCGTTCGCCAGGCCTTTTTCGAAGGCACCATCCGTCCTGGACGCGAGGCCGCCTTCAAGGCCTATGTCACGGAGAAGCTGCTGCCCATGTGGCTGCGTTTCCCCGGCATAAGGGAAGTGCGCATCCTCTACAATATCGAGCGCGACGAGGGCGCGCCTTCCTATCCCATGGTGCTTTCCACCATGTATGACAGTCGTGAAGCCCTGGCCGCAGCGCTGGACTCGCCGGTCCGCTACGAGAGCCGGGACGCGACCAAAGGCCTCTTCGACATGTTCGAGGGCCATATCCACCATCACGTGTTCGATCTGGCCGAGGGCTGAGCCGGCCTATCTGTTAAGGCGCGGCCCGCCGCTAGGTAACGGATGGATACTCGGATCAACCTCGCCCTTCGGGCTCGGGTCCGAGTATGACGAACGCATTTGAAGTGCTGCGCCAATCGACAGTGTTTGCGATTGGTATCGCTTCGTCACACTCGGACCCGAGCGAAGCGAGGTGATCCGAGTGTCCATTCCGTGACAGGACCCCCGGTAACCCTACTATGGTAATCTCCTGAAGCGGCACGTGTTTCGGACCCAGAAAGTTCTTCTCTGCTGGGCGGCCGGCCGCCAAGGACGGAGAGAATCCTCAGGCCACGTCGCCTTCGCTTCGCCTGGCGCCGGCCCGAGGATGAGGAAGCTGAGACGTTCGCACCCCGTTGCAAGTGTCGGCAATCCTGCACTTCCCGGGCACGCGTTGCGCAAGAACCTGATGGGCGTCGCTTGAAGCGGCGCCACAATCCCATCAACCTCCTATTGTACCGGCCATGACTTGCGTCCGCGATTCTGTTAACAGAAAACTCACGCGCGGCTTCGTCATTCTGTCATGTAAATCACATATGGCATCGAGGCTCGCGAGGATAAACCATGCGTTATGCCATCTATTTCACGCCCGCCCAGACCGACCCGCTGACACGGACCGCGGCCAACTGGCTGGGACGCGATCCGTTCACCGGCGGCACCTCGCCGGCGCCGGCGGTCGGCGATCTCACGCCGGCGGAGGTCGCATTCCACACGGCGGCGGCACGGCGCTACGGCTTCCATGCCACGCTCAAGGCGCCTTTCCGCCTTGCCGACGGCGAGAGCGAAGCGACGCTTTCCAAGGCGATGGAAACATGGGCGGCCGGCATGGCTCCGGTGATCATTCCGCGTCTCGCCGTCAAGCAGCTTGACGGGTTCTTCGCGCTGGTGCCGGCGGAGAAACTGCCGGACCTCAACCGCCTTGCGGACGAGGTCGTGGTCGCGTTCGATCGTTTCCGAGCTCCGCTCACGGAAACCGAGATCGAGAGGCGCAATCCGGATGCGCTGCTTCCTGGCCAGTTCCGCAATCTCTGCCAGTGGGGCTATCCCTATGTCTTCGAGGCGTTCCGTTTCCACATGACGCTGTCCGGACGCGCCGCCGAGGCCGAAGCGCCGCGCCTGCGCGCTGCGATCGAGGCCTTCTTCGCGCCCTTCCTCGACAAGCCCGTCGCCGTCGATGGGCTCGCCCTGTTCGTAGAGCCGGAGGCCGGAGCGCCCTTCACCGTCCAATCCTATCATCCGCTGGGGAACCGGCGGGAAAGAAAGTTCGCCTGACATGCCTGTCGAAACAGTTCTCACCAACGCCCGCCTCGTGCTCGCCGACGAGGTCGTCACCGGATCGCTTCTCGTCCGCGACGGCCTGATCGCCGACATCTCCACCGATGCCTCCCGCGCCGGCGAGGACATGGAAGGCGACTACATAATTCCGGGCCTGGTCGAACTCCACACCGACCACCTCGAGGGCCACTACGCGCCGCGTCCCAAAGTGCGCTGGAATCCGATCGCCGCCGTGCTCGCCCATGATGCCCAGGTCGCGACTGCCGGCATCACCACCGTCTTCGACGCGTTGCGCGTGGGCCTCGACGAAGAGAGCGGCATGACGGCAGCCGAGATCCGCAAGCTGGCCGACGCCATCGATGACAGCGTACGGCAGGATCGGGTGCGCGCCGACCATTTCATTCATCTCCGCTGCGAGGTTTCCGCGGCCGATTGCCTGGAAGGTTTCGCGTATTTCGACGGCGACGAGCGTGTGCGGCTCGCATCCCTGATGGATCACGCGCCGGGTCAGCGCCAGTTCGCCAGCCTGGAATCCTATGCCGTCTATTACCAGGGCAAGCTCAAGATGTCGGACGAGGCCTTCCGCGCCTTCTGCGAGCGGCGCATCGCCGAATCGGCAGCCAACTCCGCTACCAACCGGGCTGCCATCGCGGATGCCTGCCGCGCGCGCGGCATCGTGCTCGCCAGCCACGACGATGCCACGCTCGCCCATGTGGACGAGGCCGTTGCACAAGGGATTCGGGTCGCCGAGTTCCCGACCACGGCCGAGGCCGCTCGCGCCTCCAAGCATGCCGGATTGGGTGTTCTGATGGGAGCGCCGAATGTCATGCGCGGTGGCTCCCATTCCGGCAACGTCTCGGCTCGCGCTCTGGCAGAGGATGGACTGCTCGACATCCTGTCCTCCGACTATATCCCCTTCAGCCTCATCCAGTCGGCCTTCTTCCTGGGCGAGGTCGTGGACCAGATCTCTCTGCCGAAAGCGGTTGCGATGGTGTCACGCAACCCGGCCGAGGCTGTCGGCCTGACCGATCGCGGGGTCATCGAGGCCGGTCGCCGCGCCGACCTCGTGCGCGTCCGTGTCGACGAGCATGTGCCGGTCGTCCGTACCGTCTGGCGGGAAGGACGCCGCGTCGCATGATGGCCTCCGCATTGATCGAACGCGAGCTGGCCAGCGCTCCGTTTCCTGTGCGCAACGGCGTGTTCTTAGCCGTGGTCGGGCCGAGCGGCGCCGGCAAGGACACGATCTTGGGCTATGCGCGCGAGCGTTTTGCCGGCGACGACAGTGTGCTCTTCGTGCGGCGCGTCATCACCCGGCCGTGCGACGGCTCCACCGAGGATCACGATTCCCTTGCCGATGCGGCCTTCGACAAGGCGCGAGCACATGGCGCCTTCGCGCTTGCCTGGGAGGCGCACGGGTTGAAATACGGCTTGCCGGCAAATGTCGACGACGCAATCGCCGACGGCCGGGTCGCCATCGCCAACCTGTCGCGCGGCGCACTTCCGGCGCTCAGGGACCGCTATGAGAATGTCATCGTGGTGGAGATATCGGCAGCACCGGAGATCCTGGCCGAGCGGCTTGCCGCGCGCGGACGCGAACCGCGCGGCGAGGTGCTTGCCAGACTTGCGCGTTCGGCGAAATTCGACAGCCACGGCGCCGTCGTCATCGACAATAGCGGCGCGCGCGAAACCGCCGGCGAGCGTTTCGTCGAGCTCATCCGCAAGGCGGTTGCCAGAGCGGATGTGTCGGGAGCGGTAGAGTAGGGTGGCTTTGACCTAGCCGGCTTTGGCGCGGTGGACTCCCAGTCCGGGCGCGGCCGGTGTTTCGACTCTGCCGAGTTGGAAGACCCTTGTCGCTTCGCCGCGTCCACGCAGCCTGTGTTCGCCTGCGGGTATTGTTTCGAATTCTTCGTCGAGCCGTGAAGCGGTCTCACCGGAAATGGTGATCGAGACCGCGGCGTCGGGCGCGAGCTGCTTGCCAAGCTCCTGCAGCCGTTGGCTTATGTTCACGGTATCGCCGATGATCGTATAGTTGACGCGGTCGGACGCGCCGATGTTGCCGACGATGACCGGGCCCGTATGGATGCCGATCCGGACGCGGAAAGGGTCGCGCCTTTCCCCGGCCTGCTGCCCATAGTCCGCCTTCAACTCGTCGCGGATGGCCGCCGCCGCGCGGACCGCCGCCGCCGCATGGCTCTCGAGGCTGTCGGGTGCGCCGAAGAATGCCAGCATTCCGTCGCCCATGAACTTGTCGACCGTCCCGCCATGGGCGTCGACCGCGCGACACAGGATCGAAAAATGATGGTTGAGGAGCTTCGTCGTGGCGGCGGCGTCCATCTGCTCCGACAGCGTGGTGAAACCGACAATGTCGGTGAACATGACGGTAACGATCGCTTCGCGCGGTTCGGCGATCCCGATCTTTCCCGTGCGCACGAGCTTGGCCACCAGCGAGCGCGGAACGTAGGTCGAGAAAGCGCGCAGTCCGATGAGCATGGCGTTGAAGGCGGACGCCTGCTCATCCAGTTCCAGAACCCTGCTGCGCGGCAGCGGCTTCACCTCGTCGAGGTTGAAATCGGCAACGCGCGTCGCCTGCCCGGCGATCGCCTGGATCGGACGTGAGAGGCGCCTGCCGAGCATGATCGCGATAACGATCGCCGCCGCCATGGCGCCAAAGCCAAGCAACGCCGATCCCATGACGCGCTCGATCTCGTCGCCGATCTGCCTGGCCTCGAAATAGGCGCCGATGGTCCAGGGTTGTTCGCCATAGCCGCTGATCTTGCGGGTGATGGCGATGTAGCTGTCCTCTCCGGCCCCGCTGGGTTCGTCTTCGGTCTTGATCTCGGCCACCTCGATATCGCGGCCGCGCTTGGCGCTGAAGTCCGCCTCCGGCTCGCGCCCGTCATACCGGGCGAGTACCGGGTCGCCAAAGGCGGCAAGCGGTGTCAGCGGCCGAATGCCGTGTTTCGCTGCGTTTGGATCGGCCAGCCTGGGATCCGCCAGGATGGAATCGTCGCCATCCAGAATGAATGCATGCGTGCCGAAGCGAGACGACAGTTCCTGCGTGATCCTGGACAGTTTCTGCAGTTCGACGGCGGCGATCACCCAAGCCTTCGTCTCGCCGCCGCGTGTGAGCGGCACGGAGACATTGGCGAAAAGGCCGTGCTCATTCGCCACGATCGCGCCCCACCAGCGTCCGTCGATCTGCCTCCGCTGCTCCAGGGCGGCACGAACTTCCGGCGATTTCTCGGATTCGGCCGGGAGCCGCCGGATCGCGCCGGGCACATCCCCGTCGGCGCGCGCCTCCCCCCTGCAGACCAGGTCTGGCGTGCAGATCAGAATCACGTTTGCACCCGGCGTAGCCGAAAGGGCACCGGCAAGCGCCGCCGACATGGCCTCGTCGTCGATCTGGAAGTCGCCCTGCGCATAAAGCTGTGCCACGCCGTCCACTGCGTCTTCGGCACGTCCCAGTTCGGCGCGTAGCGCATCCTCCATCGCATCGATCAAGAGCGTGGACTGAGCGCCAAGCAGATCAAACGTGTTGCGCACATTGGCGCCGACCGACAATGCAAGCACGCCGCCGACCGACAAGAACACCAGCGTGCCGAAGCTCAACGCCATAAGGACTGAAACGGGGATGCGGCGCCGCTTCTTTTCAGGGCGGACCAGACGGACCGGTTGCGCGGGCGTGTTCATGTGCCAAATGTCGCAATGCGCTGCCGAATTGCAAGCCCGGCCATGCCCAAGATGCCGGACGGTTCGTGCTTCGACGGTCGTAGCCATGCCCCGGCAAAGTTGCAGCAGGAAAAATTCATACGCATGTCGATTTCCGCTACTCCCATTCGACGTCTCGATGAGCGATGGTTCCGCAGCCAGGCGGCACACCGTCCCTCTCAATGCAACCTACGGGAGACAGCTAAAAATGCGATTTATGGTGATCGTTAAGGCCACGGAAGACAGCGAAGCCGGCATAATGCCGAGCGCGGAGCTGCTCGAGGCCATGATGAAATACAACGAGGAGCTGGTGAAGGCGGGCATCATGCTGGCTGGCGACGGTCTCCAGCCCAGCTCGAAGGGAGTGCGGGTGAAGTTCTCCGGCCCCCAGCGCAGCGTCGTGGATGGCCCCTTCGCCGAGACGAAGGAACTCGTCGCAGGCTACTGGATCTGGGAAGTCGCCTCGCTCGAAGAGGCAATCGAATGGGTCAAACGCTGTCCCAATCCGATGCCTGGAGATTCCGAGATCGAGATCCGTCCCCTATTTCAGATGGAGGATTTCGGCGAGATCGTCACGCCGGAGATCCAGGAACTCGATCAGCGCCTGCGTGCCGAGACGGAAAAGCTCGCCAAGGGCAAATCCTGACGATCGCTGCTTCCAGCCGCAATGCTGCTCCGGTTCGCCGGAGCGGCAAATTCGTTGAGGTGAACAGGTCGCGCTATCCGATCCGCAGCAGGTGGTTGTCCCAGGCATACTCGTCGAGAGCCGCTTGCGACCCGTCCGCGGCGAGGATATCGCCTGTTCCGGTGGTGGCACGGAAACCGGCGTGATCCGGCGCCAGACCGCAGACCTCGACCAGCGGCTTGACCGACAGCACTCTGCCGGTTGCCGCCTCGATCACCGCGCAGCTGTTGCCCTCCGGGGACGAGACGGCGACTGTTCCCGCGGTCGGATTGGCCGCGACCGAACCGATGTAGTTCCGGAAACCAGCCAGCACATCGCCCGGCATATCGACGAGGGCGAGTTCCTCGCCGAGCCGAGCCTTGCCGACGAGCAGCGGCCGTTCGCTTGCCGGACCTTCGTGCTGGCAGCCGAACCAGACCGCGCCCTGCTGGTCGATCGCCATGTGGCGGATCGACAGTTGATGCAATGCGGCTGGCAGGAAGTGCTGTTCCAGAAGCGCGCCGGTCTCGCGATCGATGAAGGCGAAGGATGGCTTCATGGTCGCTATGTTGAGCTTGGCGCGGCCGAAATCCGGATGGGTCTCGATCCCGCCATTGGCGATGGCCAGCGTTCTGCCGTCGGCAAGGAGCAGCATCTCGTGCGGTCCGATGCCGTGGGTCGGGAATTCACCGACGCGGCGGAAGCCGTCGCGCGCGTCGTAGATGCCGACCATGCCGGCGGCATTGTCGAAATCGTTCTCGGTGGCGTAGAGCAGCGCGCCATCGGGCGAAAAGACGCCGTGGCCGTAGAAATGCCGCCCCTCGACGCTCCCGATCGTCTGCGGCTCCATCCGGCTTTCATGGTCGAACACCACCATGAAGGCGCCGGGCTGGCGGGCGAAGACGACGGAGCGTCGCGAAACGGAATCGAAAGTCACGTCGTGACCGCGCTCGGGAAGCACCGCGGTAAAAACGATCTCGCGGTTTTCCGAGAGAACGGCCACGCCGTAGCCGCCGTCGCGGCGTTGGAAGGCCGTAGCGAAGACGGCGTCTGTCCGGTCCAGCGCGAAGGCCTGGCGCGGCAGGAGAGCGGTCGCGAAGCCCATGCCCGCAGCCTTCAGGAATTCTCGGCGGTCGATCAGGGGCGTGGCCATGTCAGTCACCGTCGAGCGAGGAGAAGCCGGCGGTAAGGCCGAGTTCGGCCGAAAGCCGTTTGCCGAACAGTTCGGAGAGGCTGGTGGTGACCAACTTGAAATAGGCGACCTTTCCGCGGCGGGTCGGATCCGCCAGGACCTCGTCGATCGGGCCGGAGGCTCCCTCCGCCGCGCGGATGGCGTTGCCGAGTTCGAAATTGATCGATTGCGCTATCCAGCGGGAGTTCGCAGGCAAGGTGCCGGCAAGGTCCGATGCATCGAACAGGGCCTTCATGCCCGCCATGTTGCCGCCGAGCGCCTCCGCGGTGCCCTGCGAACGCCAGTACAGCGCCTGCTTGGGCTTGTCGGCCTTCTCCGTCTCGCCGAGAAAGCTGTTGATGCGCTGGTCGCGGACGAGTTCCGTCCCGCTGATGAAGACCTCGAGCAGGTCGGTCAACGCTTCCGCGTCGGTCCGGTAGAATGCGTTGCTCGAGGAAGGGTTTGCCCAGCTCGCGCCGAAGCCGCTCGGATCCTCCCAGCCTTTCTCCACGGTTTCGGCAATCGTGTCGAGGTTGCCGGAGATCGCCGCGCCGTAAGAGCAGCGGAAAGCCTCTCCCTTCGCCAATTCTTCCGATCCCGTGCCGAACAGCACGAATTCGAGCGCGCCGAGCCCCTGCATGGCGACGCTCTTTTCGGCAAGGCGGGCCGTGTCGGTCACACTGGCGTCGCGTTCGGCGATCGCCGCTTGCACCTGCTTGAGGCCGATGCTCTTTCGGTCCGGCCAGTAGAGGACACGCTCCAGCCTGTTCTCCTCGGTCACCGGTCCGATGCGGATGATCTCGACCTCGGACCAGGCGCGGGTGGTCTCCGAGAAGGCGGCGCGGGCTGCATCGAGCGCTGCGGGCGAAGGGCCGGCGCAGAGCTCGCCGACGGACGACTTCAGGGCGGCGGTGCTGTTGTGGAAGGCTGCATAAGCGGGCTTGACGAAGCCTTCGACCGCACCGGTGATGGTTGCGGAGGCAGAGCGTTCGGCTGAATGAGTGGGGGAGACGATACAGGCCAGCGCGAGGAACGTCAGGCCGACGACCAAGCGCCTGAATGGCCGCCCCTCACTGTCCTGCCGGACATCTCTCCCCGCATGCGGGGAGAGAGTCGATGTCGTTTCCACTTTCGCCAAACGCCAGCGTTGGCGACTGGCGAAATCCAAGCGGCCAGCCTCTCTCTCCCCGCATGCGGCTATCGGATTCACACATCTTAGGCGGTACGGATCAGCTCGCCCGCTGGCGCGGGCTCCCGTCCGAGGATGACGACTGCGCTGAAGGGCTGCCCAATCGCCAGCGTTGGCGATTGGCATGGACATGGAAGCTTCGTCATCCTCGGGCCGGCGCCGAGCGAAGCGACGGCGACGTAACCCGAGGATCCATTCCGTTACGTTCAGGCAACCCAGCCAACGGTGCAGAACGAAGCGGCCGAGCCGGTGCCAGCAACCATGCCGCCCTTCGGGCTTTCCATGCCTTGCGCGATGTATTTCACCATCCAAGGTGTCCTCCGAAGATGTGTAAACATCGGAGCCGCATGCGGGGAGAGATGTCCGGCAGGACAGTGAGGGGCTTTTCCCGCATTTGATCATCAGAGCGACTCCAGAAAGCGGAGAAGCGACTCGCGGTCCGCTTCGCCAAGTGCCGCGAAACCGTCGCGCGCATCTTGCCCTTCGCCCCCGTGCCACAAGATCGCCTCGGCGAGGTTGCGTGCGCGCCCGTCATGCAGGAAGAAGGTATGGCCGCTCACGGTCTCGGTGAGGCCGATGCCCCAAAGGGGCGGCGTGCGCCATTCGCTGCCCGTGGCATCGCCCACTTTCTGGCCATCCGCCAGCCCCTCGCCCATGTCATGCAGCAGGAAATCGGAATAGGGCCAGATGAGCTGGAAGGCCTGCGCCTTGTTGGGCGCGTCGCGACGGGTGACGAATTTGGGCGTGTGGCAGGATATGCAGCCCAGCCCATAAAAGATCTTCTTGCCGGCGAGCACGCTTGCGTCGTCAGGTTTCCGGCGCGCCGGAACGGCGAGGTTCTGCGAATAGAAGGTGACGAGGTCCATGACCGGCGGCGGTGCCTCGACGTCGCCCAGTCGTTCCTGCACGCCGGTCGGCAGGGCGCGGCAGGTAGCCTCGGCCTCGGTGCAGTCGCCCCAGTGCTTCGGCACTTCCGGCGTCGAGATGCCGATATCGCCAGCGAAGGCGTCGGCCGTCTGCTGGCGGATCGTCGGGGTTTGCGCCTTCCAGCCGAAGCGGCCGAGCGTCAGCTCTCCGCTCGAGGGATCGCGCACGATCTGGGGCCTGCCGGAGATGCCATCGCCGTCGCGGTCGTCGGGGTCGGCATGGGCGAGGATGTCGGCCGGATGGATCTGCTCGACGAGCCCGAGCCCGATCATTGCCGAGGTCACGCGCGGAGACAGGCTGGTCCTGGGATCCAGCGGGCCGTAGGCGGGCGCGTCCACGCTATAGCTCGGCTTGCGCAACAACACGACGGTCCCGTCGCCGAGTTTGACCGGTAGCTCCTTATAGGTGATCTTCATGCGGCCTTCGCCGGCGAGGCCGGGAACGGCAAGATCCTGCAACTGCGTTCCGTAGGTAGGATCGGGGAAGTTCAGCACCTTCCGATCGGCGAGCGCCTGCCTCTCCTCGGTCGTGTCGGCGTCGCGCGCCAGGCGCAGGAACATCGATGTCGCGTCTGGATTGTTCTCGGGCGGATGGCCGCGCCCGTCCTTCAGATGGCAGCTCTGGCAGGCGCGTGCGTTGAAGAGCGGGCCAAGTCCATCCGAGGCCTGGGTGGACGAGGGCGACGAGACCCAGAGCTTGCGGAAGATCGCGTTGCCGAGCTTGAAGGTGCCCTCTTCCTCGAAGGTGAGGTTGGCCGAGGATTGCGAGAAGGCGTCCTGATTGATCCGCTTGCGCGAGGTCCCGGCGCCGCCCTGCATGGGCTCGAACTTTTCCGCTTTGGAAAAGTCGGTCGTCGGCCGCGTGATGGCCCCGACCCGCGCCAGATCCTCCGCGGAGAGGTCCTGCCGGCTGGTTTCGAGGCCTTTGGCCTCGGGCATGCCCGCATAGGCGACGGCGGCGAAGGCCAAGGCCGCGACCGCGGCCCCGGCGGGGAGCGTCCCCCAGGAGAGGAGGCTGGTTCGTCCATGCCGGGTTCGGGATGACCCGGCGGGCGCGCGGCGCCTCAGAAGATTGATACGCCGCATTGTCCTCTGCCTAGTCGGCCTCGTTCGCCGGCGCGGCGTTGAGCAGGCCGTATCTCTCCTCGCCGATCGTGGCGAGCAGGTCGAGCTGCGTCTCGAGGAAGTCGATATGGCCTTCCTCGTCGCTCAGCAGTTCCTCGAAAAGTTGCATCGTCACGTAGTCGCCAAGGTCGTGGCAGATCTCGCGCGATTTCTTGTACGAAGTGCGGGCGTCATATTCGCCGGCGAGATCCGATTCCAGCACTTCCCTTACATTCTGGCCAATGCGCAGCGGCGCGACCGACTGCAGGTTGGGATGCCCTTCGAGAAAGATGATCCGCTCGATGATCTTGTCGGCGTGATGCATTTCCTCGATCGATTCCTCGCGCTCCTTCTTTGCGAGTTTGGCGTAGCCCCAGTCGTCGAGCAGCCTGTAGTGAAGCCAATATTGATTGACCGCCCCGAGCTCCAGGAAAAGAGCTTCGTTAAGCCGCTCGATGACTTGTGGTTCGCCTTTCATGAATCCTGCTCCCGAACTGGTCGCGCAATTCTCTCACGCGATCCAAATGTGAAACGACGTCCTCGCCGCCCGCCTCCGAGCGTGCGTGGTACTCCTCGGTTACCCGAATGATCGTTTCGACCACATTTGGGAAGCAGCCGCAACAGCGTCCGCGCTTTTGCAGCGTATGATACACCTTCGCGGGCACGATAAGCGTCCACGGGTCCTTGTCGAGTAGGTGGATGATGGTGTCCTCGATCTCCTTCTGGGTGATCAAATTGCAATGACAAATCAGCATGATTTACTCTGACTGGCTGCGGCAACGTGCCGACTGGCTGGGGATCGCTGGCGGCGTCGGTTCCTATTGGAAGACCTTGTCGGGCGCATCGAGGCTATCGGAGCCCTCGAAGGCGATGGCGTCGAGCTTGAGGGCCGTGACGGCGCGTTCGATCGACCTGGTCTGGTCGACCAGCGCGTCGATCGCCGCCTGCACGGCGGCGTTGCCTTCCGCATTGCCCTCGCCGATTTGCTGGTCATAGGCCTCGCCGGCGACGGCACGCGCCTGGACGGCTTCCATCTTGGCGACGGTCGCGTCGAGCTTGCCCGAGAGCTCCGTATCGACTGCCGCGTCGGCCGCCTTCACCAGGTCGGAGATCGAGGGGCCCTCGACGGTCGAGCCGTCGACGCGCTTGTAGCGGCCCTGATAGACGTTGCGCATGCCGACGGCATCGTAGAGATGCGAAATGTGGGTGTTATCGGAGAAGCAGTCATGCTCCTCCTCCGGATCGTGGAGCAGCAGGCCGAGCTTCATGCGCTCTCCGGCCAATTCGCCATAGGACAGCGACCCCATGCCGGTCAGGATCGTGGAGAGCCCTGTCGTGGCGTCGCCTTCCAGCACTTCCTTGCGCGCCGCGCCGTCATCCTTCCAGTTGGCGACCATCTCCTCCAGGTCGGAAACGAGCAGTTCGGTTGCCGCCGCGAGATATTCGGCGCGGCGGTCGCAATTGCCGCCCGTGCAATTTGCCTTGTCGAAGTCGGTATAGGGCCGGTTGCCGGCGCCGGGACCGGTGCCGTTGAGATCCTGCCCCCACAGCAGGAACTCGATGGCATGATAGCCCGTCGCGACATTGGCCTCGATGCCGCCGGCTTCCTGCAGCGTTCCGGAAAGGAACTCCGGCGTGATCTTCGAGGCGTCGACCTTCTCGCCGTTGATCTCGATCTCCGTGTTGGCGATCACATTCGCCGTATAGAGCGTGTTCTCGTCGGATTCGGTGCCATAGCTCGCATCGACATAGTCGATCAGCCCTTCGTCGAGAGGCCAGGCATTCACGCGGCCTTCCCAATCGTCGACGATCGGATTGCCGAAGCGAAAGACTTCCGTCTGCTGGTAGGGGATGCGCGCCGCCTTCCACGCTTCCCGCGCCGCATTCAGCGTCTCCTGGGACGGTTTCGCAATCAGCGCATCCGCCGCCTGGTCGAGTAGCCTGGCCGTGGCAAGTGCGTCTTCATAGCCGGCGAGCGCGATATCGGCATAAGTGGCGAGCACGGCCTTGGGGTCGCGGTCGGCCTTGGCCGGCAGCACGAATACCGCGGTTGTCAGCAGCCCGGTGGCGAGGATCGCCGCCATCTTGCCCGCATGCCGAGGCATCGCCGTGAAAAAGGTCATTCCAGTCTCCTCAGTGAACGATGTCGCGTTCGGCGCGTCTCAGGGCGTCTTGGATCGCGTGGGCGGCGGTGTGCCGGCGCGCTTCAGCGGGGAAGCTCGTCCAGTCGCAATGGCACGGCATTGAAGGATGGACCGCGTCATGGCGCGGCCTGCAGACAGTGACCACCTCTATCCTCCAATCGAATGGGTTCAAGGCCCAGACATCAAAGGTTCATGGTCCCGTCTTAAAACGCGGCAGCTGACAGGAGTCAATGAATTTCGGAAAAACTATCTTCAAATCAATAGCTTAGAATTATTCTAAACTAGCGTCCTCAAGTTTTCCGAGGCGGTCTGCTGGGGGAGCGTCGCGAATGTCGGCGCGTTCTTCCCTTGATATTACAAACGATTTTGGGCTTTGCCCGAGATCATGTCCGGCCGGCCATCGGCCAAGCTGCGCCACGTTGCCGCGCCGGACATTTTCGTCTCGTCAGGCGCTGGCGCGGTCGAGTTCCCCCACGTCTTCCGCCGAAAGACTGATCGCTGCCGACCGGATCAGGCTTTCCAGCTGCGTCAACGACGTTGCGCTGGCGATAGGCGCCGTCACGCCGGGCCGTGCGATCAGCCATGCAACGGCAATCTCGGCAAGCTGCGCGTCGTGGCGCGCGGCGACTTTTTCGAGAGCGGCGAGAATGCGCATGCCGCGCTCGTCGAGATACTGCTTCACGCCCTCGCCGCGCGGGCTTTTGCCCAGGTCCGCCTCGCTGCGGTACTTGCCCGAGAGGAAGCCTTTGGCAAGGCTGAAATAGGTGATGACCCCGATCTCCTCGGCCATTGTCAGGTCGCGCAGAGCCCCGTCGAATTCCGCCCGGTCGTAGAGATTGTAGCCGGGCTGAAGGACCTCGTAGCGCGGCAGTGACTTTGCCCGCGCCACAGCGAGCGCCTCCGTGAGCTGCGCGGCGTCGAGGTTCGAGGCGCCGGCATAGCGGATCTTGCCCTTGGCGATCAGCTTCTGGTAGGCGCCGAGCGTCTCTTCGTAGGGCACGGACGGGTCGGGCCAATGGGAGAGGTAGAGGTCGAGGGCATCGGTTTGCAGCCTTCTCAGGGAAGCATCGATCGCCTTCTCGATATAGGCTGCGGAAAGCCCTTTCTTACCGTCGCCGAGATCCGAGCCGACCTTGGTGATGACCACCATGCGGTCGCGGTTGCCGCGGCTTTTCATCCAATTGCCGATAATGGTCTCGGATTCGCCACCCGAATTGCCTGGATGCCAGCGCGAGTAGACGTCCGCCGTGTCGATCGCGTTGAAGCCGGCTTCGGCGAAGCGGTCGAGCAGTGCGAAGGATGTCTTTTCGTCCGCGGTCCACCCGAAGACGTTGCCGCCGAAGACTAGCGGCGCGATGAGAAGCTCTGTGCGGCCAAGCCGACGTTTTTCCATGATCTTGCTCCGGATTTGCCATGGGAGGAAGGCCGCCTTGGGCGGCGCGGTCGGATGATCCTTGCACGCTGGCCGGCTTCGTGAAAGTCCCCGCTGCGGTTCTCTTGACCGGGTCAGCATTTGACTTTTGTCAGCGGCCGTGACTAATGTCGAAGGCAGGAGGAAGCGCCCATGCCGATCCGGCCGGCCGACCAGATCATTCATAAGGCCGCATGGCTCTACTACACCCATGGCCTGCGCCAGGACGAGGTCGCGCGCGAGCTTAATATTTCACGCGCATCGGTCGCCATGTATCTGCGCAGGGCGCGCGAGACCGGTATTGTCAGCATCTCGACCTCCACCCAGCTCTTCCGTGAGGACGTCCTCGCGCGCGAGTTGGAGGACGCGTTCGGGCTCGACGCCGTTTGGGTCGTGCCGCATGCCGGCGCATCGGGCGATCGCGCCGAGGTGCCGCTGGTCGCGGCCGGCGTGTTCCTGGACCAGGTGCGGCGCGGCGACCGGATCGGGGTGGCATGGGGTCACACCGTCTACGACATAGCCGACGCGATGTCCTATGCCGACCTGCAGGACGTCACGGTCGTCCAGCTCTGCGGCAATCTCGGCGCGCCCTATTCCTACCGGCCGGACCAGTGCACCATGGAGATCGCCCGCCGTCTCAACGCAAAGGGCCTCAACTTCTACGCCCCGCTGGTGCTGACGACGGAGGAGCTCGCAGAGCAGTTGAGGGGCGAACCGGTGATCCGCGAACAGCTTTCCGGCATCGCCGACTGCAATCTTGCGCTCTACTCTGTCGGCACGGTCGACGAGGACAGCCATGTGGTGAGATGCGGTGCGCTCACGCCGGCCGAGATGCGCGCGCTGAAAGGCGAGGGCGCGGCCGGGGTCATCGCCGGCCAGATCATCGACGCGGCCGGCGGGCAGCTCGACTGCAGCTACAACCGCCGCGTCATCTCGGCCGATCTCGCCTCGATCCGCGCCATCCCCAAGCGCCTGATGGTGGTGCATGAGGATGCCAAGCTCGACCCGCTCAGGGCAGCGCTCACCGGGGGCCTTTGCTCACAGCTGGTGACGACGGCCTGGATGGCCCGCCAGCTCCTTGATGGCGCGGGCAAAAATTCCGTCACGATGGACGATTAATGCCGTGGGCCCAGCATGATCGACCTTTCGCGCCGACCCCCTCCCTGTCCTGCCGGACACATCTCCCCGCGGGCCTACCGGATTGCTGGCAGCGTCGTTCGGATGCTTCGTTCTGCACCGTCGGACGCCCGGCCACGTAATGGAATGGATCCTCGGATCACCTCGCCCTTCGGGCCCAGGTCCGAGGATGACGACGGCAGTAAGGGCCTCGTCAATCGCCAACGTTGCCGGTTTGCGGGCAACGCCCCCACCTCGTCATCCTCGGGCGCGAGCCCGCGCAAGCGGGCGAAGCTGACCCGAGGATCCATTCCGTTTGATTGCGGCCGGGCGCCCGACGACGCAGAACGGAACGGCCGGCCGAGTACCCGCAATCGTTCGCCTTCAGTGCGACGCATGCCGACGTCCTACTCCTGTGCCGCCCCGGTACACCACGAAACGACAGCCAAGAAGATCCTGACATGAAGAATCTCTGGAACGATGCCACTGCCGAAGCCCTTGTCGCGGACTACGCCAAGAAGGGCGTCGATCGCGATCTGGCGCTGCGCGTCTACACCACCCGCCTCCTCGGCGGCGACCCACGGCTGGTGCTCCATGGCGGCGGCAACACCTCCGTCAAGAGCCGGGTCACCGATCTCGTCGGCGACGAATGGGACGTGCTCTGCGTCAAGGGCAGCGGCTGGGACATGGCCGTCATCGAGCCGGAGGGCCTGCCGGCGGTGAAGCTCGGCGCGCTGCTCAAGGCGCGCGCCCTCGACCGTCTTTCGGACGAGGACATGGTGGCGCTGCAGCGCGCCAATCTCATCAATCCTTCCTCCCCCAACCCCTCCGTCGAGACGCTCCTTCATGCGTTCCTGCCGCACAAATTCGTCGACCACACGCACTCGACCGCCGTCCTCGCGATCGTCGACCAGCCCGACAGCGAGCAACTGAGCTCCAAGGTGTTCGGCCCGAAGATGGGCTTCGTCCCCTATATCCCGCCGGGCTTCGACCTCGCCAAGGCCGCCGCCGACATCTACGACGCCGACCCGTCCGTCGAAGGCCTGATCCTCGACAAGCACGGCATCTTCACCTTCGGCGACACGGCCAAAGAAGCCTACGATCGCATGATCCACTATGTGACGCTCGCGGAAGATTACATCGCCGCGAACGCCAAGCCGCGCCCCGCGCCGATCGAGCTTCCGGCGCAGCTCGCCCAAGCCGCCGATTTCGCGCCGGCGCTGCGCGGCGCCGTCGCCTTCGACAGGGGCGAGGGGCGCTTCGACCGCATGGTGAGCGATTTCCGCACCTCGCCGGAGATCCTGGAATTCCTCTCCTCGCCGAGGCTTCAGGCGCTCGCGCGCATCGGCGTATCCACGCCCGACCTCTCCATCCGCATCAAGACCGGCCCGATGGTGCTGCCCGCGCCCGACGCGGCGAAGCTCGACGCCTATCCGGCGGCGATCCGCGAGCATGTAGCCGGTTTCGTGCGCGACTACACCAGCTACTTCGAGACCAACAACGCGCTCGACGACGTCAAGCGCACCATGCTCGACCCGATGCCGCGTTTGACGCTGGTGCCCGGCCTCGGCATGTTCGGCCACGGCCGCACGCTGAAGGACGCCAGGATCGCTTCCGACGTCGGCGAGATGTGGATCGAGGCGGTGCGCGACGCCGAAGCGCTCGGCACATTCCAGCCGCTCAGCCACGCCGATCTCTTCGGCCTCGAATACTGGTCGCTCGAACAGGCCAAGCTCGCGTCCAACAAGCCGAAGCCGCTGACGGGGCAGGTGGCGCTGGTCACCGGCGGCGCCGGCGCGATCGGCGCGGCGACCGCTGCGCTCTTTGCCGCCAACGGAGCGCACGTCGTCGTGGTCGATCTCGACGCCGAGCGCGCGGCGGCGGTCGCGAAGAAGGCCGGCAACGATTCGATCGGCGTCGGCTGCGACATCACGGATCCCGCGGCGCTGCGCGCCGCCTTCGACAAGGCGGTGGCGACCTATGGCGGCCTCGACATCCTCGTCTCCAATGCAGGTGCTGCCTGGGAAGGCGGCATCGGCGAGATTGACGACGCGCTGCTGCGCAAGAGCTTCGAGCTCAATTTCTTCGCCCATCAGAACGCGGCGCAGAACGCCGTGCGCATCTTCAAGCAGCAGGGCACCGGCGGCGTGCTGCTCTTCAACACGTCCAAGCAGGCGGTCAATCCCGGCCCGAAATTCGGCGCCTACGGCCTGCCCAAGGCGGCGACCCTGTTCCTCTCACGCCAATACGCGCTGGAATACGGCCCGCTCGGCATCCGCTCCAACGCCGTCAACGCCGACCGCATCCGCTCGGGCCTGCTGACCGACGAGATGATCGCCAGCCGCTCCAGGGCGCGCGGCCTTTCCGAGAAGGACTACATGTCGGGCAATCTGCTCGGGCTCGAAGTGACCGCCGAACATGTCGCGCAGGCCTTCCTGCACCACGCTCTGGCCGAACGCACCACGGCCGATGTGACGACCGTCGACGGCGGCAATATCGCGGCGACGCTACGATAGGCGGGGGCCGGCCGGCGAGGGCGTCCGACGCAAGGCGGGCGTCCTCGCCGGAACTTGGTTCGTGGCCCTACTTCCGCTACTGCTTGTGAGGAATAGCGGAGGAAAGCACGCCGTGGCCGAGGAAACCATCGCCGTCGAGGGCCTTTCGCAGCCCGCCAGCATCATCGTCGATCGCTGGGGCGTGCCGCACATCCGCGCCGCGACGACCGACGACATGTTCTTCGTGCAGGGCTTCAATGCCGCGCGGGACCGGCTCTGGCAGATCGATCTCAGCCGCAAGCGCGGATTGGGCCTCCTCGCCGCCGATTTCGGTCCGGGCTATCTGGAACAGGACAGGGCGGCGCGCCTTTTTCTCTATCGCGGCGACATGGACCGGGAATGGGCGGCCTATGGTGACACGGCCAAGGCAGCCTGCGAGAGCTTCGCGGCGGGCATCAATGCCTTTGTCGAGCTTTGCGAGCGCGAGCCGGAACGGCTCCCCCCTGAATTTGCGGCGATGGGCACCCGGCCGGCACGATGGCAGGCAGCCGACGTCGTGCGTGTCAGAAGCCATGGCTGGGTGCGCAACGCCGTCTCGGAGGTGGTGCGCTCGCATGTGATCTCGGCCGCCGGTCCGGAAGCCGACCTGCTGCGCCAGAACCTGGAACCCGCGCATGACCCGCTGGCTGACCGCTCAGGACCGGTCGAAGCCCTGCCGCTCGATTGCCTGGACATGCTGAAGCTCGCAACCGCCCCTGTCACCTTCACCACGGAGCGCCTGGCGGCAACGCTGGAGAATGTCGGTGCCTGGCGCAAGGTCTCGCCCTCGGGCGACGTCATGCCCGAAGTGGCCCTGCAAGGCTCCAACAACTGGGCCGTCCATGGCAGCCGCACCGATACCGGCCGTCCGATCCTGGCCGGCGATCCGCATCGCAACCATGCTGTCCCGTCCCTCCGCTACATCGTTCACCTGACCTCGCCGGGCTTCGACGGCATTGGCGCCGGCGAGCCGACGCTTCCCGGTATCTCGATGGGGCATAACGGTACCGCCGGCTTCGGGCTCACTTTGTTCTTCGGCCACGACCAGGAGGACGTCTATACCTACGAAACCCATCCCGAAGACCCGAACCTCTATCGCTATCGCGACGAATGGGAGGCCATGCGGCTGGTGGAGGAGAAGGTCGGTCTGCGTGGCGGTGGCGAAGCCACGGTGCGGCTCAAGTTCACGCGGCATGGCCCGGTGGTCGCGGAGTATCCGGCGGAATGCAAGGCAGTTGCGATCCGCACCGTCTGGCTCGAGCCCGGCGCCGCGCCATACTTCCGCAGCATCGTCACGATGCATGCGAAGAGCTTCGGAGCATTCCGCGAGGGAATGGCTGGCTGGGTCGTGCCCGCCACCAATCAGGTCTATGCCGATACCTCCGGCACGATCGGCTGGGTCGTGGCGGGCTTGAGCCCGGTCCGGGAAAATTGGGATGGCCTGCTCGCCGTGCCGGGTGACGGCCGCTTCGAATGGCAGGGCTTCCTGGCCGCAGAGAAACTGCCCTTCGCGGTCAATCCGCCGGCCGGATATGTTGCGACCGCCAACGAGATGAACGTCCCCGAGGCTTGGCATCGAGAAAACCGGCCGATCGGCTACGAATGGGTGGAGCCGTCGCGGGCGCAGCGGATCGCCGAGGTCTTCGCGGCCGAGGAGACCCACACGCTCGAAAGCTCCAAGGCGCTCCAGACGGATGTTCTTTCCATTCCGGCGCGGCGGCTGTGCCACCTGCTCGATAAGATCGAGCCGGGCTCGCCCGACATCCGTGCCGCGCTCGATCTCCTCGGCAACTGGGACTATCGCCTTGAGGCGGGCAGCGCCGCCGCCGCCCTCTTCGAAGTCTGGTGGACAAGTCACTTGCGGCCGTCGACCATCGCGAAACTGGTGGCCGATCCCGCCGTGCAGGTGTTGATCGATCAAGGCGACGTGGCCCGGCTCCTTGCGGTGCTGGAGGGCAGCGCCCCAGGACTTCCGGCCGGCGAGCGCGATGCGCTTTTGGCCGGAACATTGGCTGCCGCCTTCGCCACCTGCCGGGCGCTGATGGGTGACGATCCCACCGCCTGGGAATGGTGCCGCCTGCACCTCGCGAAGTTCGAGCACGCCATCGGCGCGGTCCGCCCAGAAATGCGTGCGGCTGGTGATGTCGGCCCGCTGCCGGTGGGCGGCAGCGATTCGACGCCGATGAATGCCGCCTACCGGTCGGACGACTTCCGGCTGACGTCGGGCGCATCCTTCCGCATGGTGCTCGACGTCGGCGATTGGGACAACAGCGTGTGCATCAATACGCCCGGGCAGTCCGGCGACCCACGCTCCCCGCACTATCGCGATCTTGCGCCGATCTGGGCAGGAGGCGGCTATGTGCCGATGCTGTATAGCCGTGCCGCCGTTGATGCGGAGGCAGTCAGGATAATCGAGCTTGTGCCGCTCCGCTAACGCGAACGGCACAAATAGTGCTATCAGACGTTGCTCGACTTATCACGGACTACCGGGATGATCTTAGTCATCAACACGATCGAAAACGCGGCGGTCGTCATTCTCGCTGCCTTGTTCCTTGCCTTTCTCGGCGATCGTCTCGATCGCTTGTTCTGGAGCAAGAGCGTTGTCTTCGGGGTCGTGTTCGGCGCGACCGGACTGATCAGCATGGCCTCGCCGGTCGAACTCGTTCCCGGGTTTTTTGGCGATGGGCGTAATGTCGTCATGGCCTTCTCCGGCGCCATCGGCGGCCCGCTAAGTGCCATCATCACGGCCGCAATGCTCTCCGGCATGCGGATAAGCTTGGGCGGGGCGGGTCTACCCTCCGCGCTTGCCGGCATCTGGTTGGTCGCCGCCGGCTCTTCGGCGCTAGGGATGTGGCTTCGCAGCAAGGGACAGCAGCGCCTCACGCCGAAAGACGTGCTCGTCCTGGCGGCGATGGCCGCTATCCTTCCACCACTTGGCGTGTTGATGCTGCAGGCAGCGCCGAGCGTCGAGGCGTTCGGCAAGCTTCTTACGCTGGTCGTTCCGACAAATTTCGTCGGCGTGCTCCTTCTCGGATTTCTCATTATCAGCGACGAGCAACGCCGCTGGGCAGTGTCGGCGTATTCCGAAAGCCAAGCGCAGTTGCAGGCGATCGCTAACAATGCGCCGGGGGTCCTATTCCAGCTTTCCATCGGCCCGGATGGGATCGGGCGCTTTTCCTATGTATCAGGAGGAGCGGAGCGAATCCTCGGCGTTCCGGCCGAGGACATAGTCGGTAAGCCTGGCACCATTTCGCGCATGATTTCCCGCGAGGCGCTGGCCGAGGTCGAGCGCCAGCTCCAGCTGTCGACCGAAACCCGTCAGGCATGGTCGCTCGAGGCCGAATTCACCAAGCCGAACGCAGAGAAGGTATGGATGCGCGCCGCGGCGGAGCCGCGCATCGATGTCAATGGCAAACTGGTGTGGGACGGCTCGCTCTTCGATATAACCGAGCGCAAGCGCAGCGAGCAGATGAAAAATGACTTCATCTCCACGGTTAGCCACGAACTTAGGACGCCGCTCACGTCGATCCGCGGTTCGTTGGGTCTCATAGCAGCAGGCGCAGCCGGTGAAATTCCCCCCAAGGTCGCCGGACTGATCAAAATTGCCCACTCCAACAGCGAGCGCCTCGTCCGGCTCATCAACGACATCCTCGACATCGAGAAGATCGAATCCGGCCGGATGCCTTTCGATCCCCGGCCCATGGCTCTCCGGCCGCTCGTCGAGCAGGCGATCGAAGCCAGCGGCAACTACCTCGCGGACCGTAACGTCTCGATCGTTCTCGACGACCAGGCGCCGGGTGCGTTAGCCACGGTTGATCCAGACCGGCTGCACCAGGTGATGCTCAACCTGTTGTCGAATGCAATCAAATACTCGCCGCAGGACGGTCGAGTGATCGTGCGCCTCGCGCGACAGGCAAGCTCGATCCGCGTATCCGTGATCGATCATGGCTCTGGCATCCCGCTTGCGTTCCAGCCGAGGATCTTCGGCAAGTTCGAACAAGCGGACGCGTCCGATTCGCGGCAAAAAGGTGGAACCGGACTGGGCCTTAGCATCGTGAAGGCCATCGTCGACAGGTTAGGCGGCATCGTGTCCTTCGATACCGGGCCGGAGACCGGAACATCTTTCCATGTAGATCTTCCGGAAGCCACGGACCGCCGCTCGAGGCCCCGGGATACGGTTCCGAAGGATGGCGAGCCGGCGCGGCGCGTGCTTATCGTCGAGGACGAAAGCGACGTCGCCGACATCATTGCACTTGCGCTTGCACAGGATGGGCTGCAAAGCGACATCGCACCCGATATTGCCATTGCCAAAAGGCTGCTGGCGAACAATCGCTATATCGCCATGACCCTCGACCTGAAACTGGCGGGCCAGTCAGGTCTTACCCTCTACGAGTACGTGCGGAGCACCGCCAAATGTCTGGACTTGCCCATCATCGTCGTATCCGCCTTCATTGACGGGGCTCGCAAATCCTTGAACGGATCGGCGCTCGGCATTGTCGACTGGCTGGAGAAGCCGATCGACATGAGCCGGCTGCGCGCCGCGATCGACAAGGCCGGCCAGGGAGGGTTCAGACGCGTACCGTCCGTGCTCCATGTCGAGGACGACGAAGACGTGCTCGCGGTCATGTCGGCCGGACTGGGTGACGCAATCGCAATCACATCCGCCCGCAACGTGAAGGAGGCCCGGTTCGAACTTCAGCGGAAGCACTTTGATCTCGTCATACTGGATCTCACTTTACCGGACGGTTCGGGAGCGGAGCTCCTGAGCGCTATACCCAGCGACACGGTGGTTATTATTTTTTCGGCCTCGGAAGTCGACGAGCATCTGGCCGCGCAGGTCGAACTGGCGATGACGAAGACAAAGACATCGGAGATTGCAATCGCCGAACTCGTCCGGAAATTGACCTCGACGAAGGCCGGCGAACTCGCCTCAGCACCGGAAACGAAAGGGTAGGCCGATGGAGACAGTTCGTGTGCTCTATGTCGACGATGACGCGGACATACGCGAGGTCGCCGCAATGTCGCTCGCGCTCGATCCCGCACTCGACGTCCGGACCTGCGCGTCGGGTCACGAGGCGCCTGCCGTCGCCGCTGTCTGGCAGCCTCATCTCATTCTGCTCGACGTCATGATGCCGGGGATGGACGGTCCGGAAACCCTGGCGCAATTGAAGGCAGCCGAGCAGACGGCACATATTCCGGTCGTATTCATTACCGCCAGGACGCAAGCATATGAGGTCGAGCGTTTCCTGTCGCTCGGCGCAATCGGGGTCATTGCGAAACCGTTCGATCCGATGGACCTGGCAGCGCAGGCGCGACGCCATCTTGAAGGGCGAACGGGTTGAAGGCGACATGAGTTGGAAATATGGGCTACTCGTCCTTTTCACCGTGCTCGCCTTGGGGCCGAGCCACGCCACTGACATTTCGGCTGGAGCGCCTAGCGACATGAAACGTAGCGAACCAGCCGTGCTTTGGAGCCGGTCGCTCGCGGTCGGAGCGTCTTCGCCATCCCGCATCACCATTGAAGGCGCCGAGGTGGATGGCCGTTTCGTGCCGCAGGCAGTCAGCATCCTGAACGAGAAGCCGGAGAACACCGCGAAGACGTCGCTGCCGCTCGGCGAGAACCTGCTGGACCGGCTCGAACACAGGCCTTTCGGCGGCGAGGAGCGGGTCGAAGCCGTTCGGTCGGCAGGGGATTTGACGATCCGTTGCGGCGAAGGAAATGCTCCAGCCGGGGTCGTGCTCGGAACGGACACCTTTCATTTTCCGCGCGCGGCGCGTCTAAAGCTTGTCGCAAAAGGCGTCGGTTCCGGCGAGCCGCTTGGGCTGTCGGTTGTTGGACGGGGCGGGGATGCGCCTATGCCATGGCAGGCGCTGATTGGCGCTGATGGCGTCAGTCTGCAACTCCCGCCGAACTCCGCGGATGATCAGCGGTCCCGAGATGTCGTAATCAACTGCCCGCCCGGACAGGGCGCTTTCCGGCTGACTTCCGTCAGCCTGGAGCCAGACCTGCCAGGCAGCCAGCCTTCGCGCACCGGAACATGGCTCTGGGAGGCCGAGACATGGGAAAGACAGCCAGGGCAGATCGAAGATTGGGCGGTCGCGTCGCGCCTCGACCGCATCTTCCTGCAATTGAGGATCGACAATGGCGAAGTAGCAGACCGGACTGCTCTTGCCGACTTCATCGGTCGTCTGGGCAAGCGGGGAATTTCGGTTCATGCCGTCGAAGGCGATCCGGCAATGGTAACCGCCGAGGGGCTCAGCCATGCGCTTCGGCGCGTCGCTGCGATCCGCCGCTATCAACGTTCAAGCCCGCCGGATGCTCGCCTCGGAGGTCTGCAATTCGACATCGAGCCATATCTTCTGGCCGATTTCGCACTGAAACCCGCGGCCGTGTGGAGCCACTGGGCGGCGGCGGTCCAGGCGCTCTCCTCGGCATGGAGAGAGCCGATATCGGTGGTCGTGCCGTTCTGGATGCTGGATTCGGAAGGGGGCGCGGCCGCGGTAGCCACGGCACGCCAGGCGATTTCCGACGTGACGGTCATGGCATACCGCACGGAGGTTGCTGAAGTGACCGCACTGAGCGAGCCATGGCTCGCCTGGGGAACGGTCAACGACGTTCCGGTGAGGGTCGCAATCGAAAATGGCCCCCTCGGCGTCGAGCTCCATCGCACTTTTGTTCGCGCGGAGACAGGTAGCCTGCTGCTGGAAATGGAGGGCCGGACGGGAATTGTTTCCCTACTTTCGGAACCGGTCGCGGCGCGCCGAGACGCCTTGGCATACGAATTTGATCACGAAACCCGTATCAATCCGACGCGAATCAGTTTTATGAACAATCTGAGTAAACTAGCGGTTGCGCGAGCCGAGCTCACGCGTCTGCTTGTCGCATGGCCGTCCTTCGACGGCCTTATGATCCATGCGCTGGATGAAACGGATCGCGGTGTTGGGGGGGCCCGCATCCCGACGCCGGAGGCCAGAGCCCATGAACCCCAAGCATCGTATCCTGATTTGTGACGACGATCCGTTGCTGATCGAACTGATGAGTTTTCGCCTCAAGGCGAAAGGATACGACGTGATCACGGCCGTTGACGGCGAAGAGGCCCTGTCCAAGGCATCGAGCGAACAGCCTTCGCTGGTCGTGCTGGACGCGATGATGCCACGCATCGACGGCTTCGAAGTGCTCGCCCGGATGAAGGGCAATGCGTCGGTATCCCATATCCCGGTCATCATGCTGACCGCCCGCAAGGGCGAAAAGGACATCGTTTCGGCGCTGGAACGCGGCGCGGACGACTACCTCGTCAAGCCGTTTATACCCGATGAGCTGCTCGCGCGGCTGTCCAAGCATCTCGCCAGGCAGCGCCCGAAGCAGCAATGAAGTCACGCCGCGCCCTACGCCTGGCTCTCCTGACCGGTTTGTTTGCTCTTTCGGTTGGAGAACAGGCTGCCGCCCAGACGGCCGAACAACTCTATCGCGAAGGCGTGGCCGCGCGCATGGAACAGCGCTTTGACGATGCTGTTTCACTGCTCGAGCGCGCCAGGACACTCGATCCCGACAACGCCGACGTTTTGGTGCAACTCGGCTTTGCTCAACTGGCACTCACGAACAATGTCGTTGCGCGCCAGCTATTCGAGCAGGCGCTCGCAATTGCGCCTTCCTACGAGGACGCCCGGTTCGGCCTGGCGCAGATAGCGTTCAGAAGCGGCGATCTCGCCGAAGCACGCAAGCTGACCGAAACAGTTCTTGGCGCGCAGCCCGGTAATGCCGAGGCCAAGCAATTGCTCGCCTCGATACAGGCTGCCGAAAAGGCCGAGCGGGCTGAGCCGCGACCGCCCGCCCAATCAGGCACTGCAAGGCAGACTATGGAACGGGCCAAACCGGCGCCAAGCCGGCTGGAAATCACGCTTCAAAGGGCGCGGAAACTGCGCGAGGAGGGTCGTTTCCCAGAAGCCGAGGCGTTGTATCGCGAGGCGCTGGCGCAGTCGCCCGGCAACGCCGACATCCTCGTCGCGCTCGGACTGGTCGCCGGGTCCCAGCAGAAATTCGACGAGGCCGAGGCGTTTTTCCGAGCGACATTGGAAAGGGCGCCGGACTATCTCGACGCGCGCCTGGGGCTTGTCCGCCTGGCGTTGTGGCGCGGCGATTTGGCCGGGGCAAGGACACTTGTCGACGCGACAGCGGCCGAACACCCCGATTATACCGAAGTCCAGATTCTCGCCGCCCGTATAAGCCTGCAGGAAGGAGAGGCTCGGGCAGCTGAGGAGCAGTTTCTGGCCGTGCTGGAGCGCGAGCCGGACAACAGCGAGGCGCTGGTCGGCCTAGGCGACGCACAGCGCGCGAGAGGCGATGATCGGGCTGCGCGGATCAGCTACGGCAAAGCCTTGGCGCTCGAACCATCCTCGGCCGATATCCAGCAGCGCCTGAGCCAGCCGCCGGCGAAGAAGTGGCGGGCCGACATAGGCACCGAGGTGAGCGATCTCACCGGGGGCATGCCCCCGTGGACGGATAACGCGTTCGGACTTTCCTATGCTCTGCGGCCAGAAACCATTATCGCCGGCCGCGCGCGAATGGCCACACGATATGACGAAACCGACGTGCAGATCGAGGCACGTATCGACCATGCGTTGTCGCAGGATTTTGCCGCCTACGGCATCGTGGCCGGTACACCGGACGCCGATTTCCTGGCGCGCTTTTCGATCGGCGGCGGGGCGTCCTGGCGCGCCTACGCTCCTGCCGGCCCGCTAGGGCCGTTGTTCCTCACGCTCGACGGCCGGTACGACGTCTTCAACGACACGGCGGTGGCCACGATTTCTCCCGCGGCGCAGTATTTCTTCTTGGACGAACGGCTGGGACTGCAGCTCCGCTGGATACACTCGGTCAACGACGAGGGCACTACGGCCAACGGCTACGCAATTCGCGCCGACCTCGCGGCGACCGACAAGCTGCGCCTTCTTGCCGGCTACAGCGACGCTCCCGAGATTTCCGAAGGCACGCTGATAGAAGCCAAGACGGTCTTCACGGGGATTTCGCTCGACCTGTCGGATGCGCTGACCGTGCGGGCGAACTACGCCTACGAACATCGCGAGGCGTTCGACAGGGACATTTACGGCTTCGGCCTTGCGGTTCGGTTCTGACATGCTCTTCTATATCTGGACATTGTCTGTCGTCATCGGAGGGGGGGCGCTGGCGATCATGGTGGCGCTGATCGTTCTCAGGGTCCTTCACGAAAAACGCCACGCGCGCGACGAAATCCTGCGCCGGAAGCTGATGACCTCCCTGATCCGCTTTAGCGAGGATGGGGAACGGCAGGCGTTGATGGCGGTGCTGGAGGAAATACCCGCCGCAATCGTTGCCGATTCAGGATTCGAGTTCCTGTCGCTGCTGCGGGGGGACGAACGCCGGAGCATCGAGGAAGTCTTCGGGGAAACCGGCCTGCCCCGGTTTGTCCGCAGACGGCTGCGCAAGGGCAACGAAGCGGAACGCATCCACAGCACCGAAATCCTCACTGCGTTTCCGGGAACCGCCAGCGTGGACGCCCTGCTCGAAGCGCTCGGCGACCGCTCGCGGGAAGTCCGCATCGCCACCGCAATCTCGCTCAACGCCCTCGGCGCGCTTCCACCTCTGCAATCCGCGCTCGAGCGGATAGGCCCGACGGGTCTGCGCTCCCGGCGTCTGATCGATCTGTTCGAGAGCCTTCCCGCGGATCGCAGTGGCGAGCTTCTCGCCATTGCGTTGAAGGCGGAGGGCCCGCCCTTCGTCCGGGCAGCAGCCATAGAGGGCCTGTCACGCGCGGGAGACTACCGGTTCCTGCACGAGGTGGAAGGCTTGGCCCGCGACCCATCGCCGGAGGTGGCTGCGGCCGCCCTTCGTGCACTTGGTCGATCTGGTCATCCGGCGGCAGCGGAAACGGTTCTTGCGAGCCTGGCGAGCGCGGATTGGGAGGTGCGCAGGGAGGCGGCGGAGGCGGCTGGCCGCATCGGCATAGCTGAAGCGGTAACGCCACTGACGTCGCTGCTTGGGGACGGCGAATGGGCCGTCCGCTACGCCGCAGGCAAGTCCCTCAAGGAAATCGGAGCGGACGGCCTGGAGGCGCTCCAGCGGACGGCCTTGGAGGAGACGTCGCGCGGCCAGCGCACGGCCTCTCTTGTCCTCTCGGAAGGGCTGGCTGCATGACCGGCGGCTTGCATCAGCTACTGCTCGAGACGTCAGTCATAGTAGCCTGGGTCGTCATCGTCTTCGGGCTCATCCAGACCGCCGTATATCTTCTGCAGCTCGTGATTGCGGGCTACGCGCTCTCCAGACGCCCGCCCGTAGCCCGGTCCAGCCTGTTGTGGCACCGCTACGGCGACATTGCGCCACCAATCTCGCTGATCGTGCCCGCCTATAACGAACAGATGAACATCGTCGAGAGCGTCCATTCCATGCTAGCGCTCGAGTATCCCGCCTACGAGGTCATCGTCGTCAACGATGGGTCCAAGGACGAGACGCTGAAGCGAGTGATCGACGCTTTCGAGCTCGTGCCCGTCCAGCGGCCGTTCGAGGAAACTCTCAAGCATGAACCGATCCGGGGGATCTATGCCTCGCCGCGGTCGGACCGGCTGTTTGTCGTCGACAAATCCAATGGTGGCAAGGCCGATGCCCAGAATGCGGGCATCAATGTATGCCGCGCGCCGATTTTTTGCGTCATCGATGCCGATTCGATCCTCGAGCCCGACGCTTTGCTGCGGGCCGTGCAGCCCTTCATCGAGGATCCCGAGCGGACGATCGCCGTCGGCGGCACCATCCGGATCGCGAACAACTCGACGATAGAGGGCGGGCGGGTGAAGACCGTTCGCCTGCCTACCAGGATCCTGCCGCTCTTCCAGGTGGTTGAATATTTGCGCGCTTTCCTGATGGCGCGCCTCGCCTGGAGCCATGTCAACACCCTCATGCTGGTCTCAGGCGCATTCGGCGTATTCAGACGGCGTGAGGCGGTCGCCGTAGGCGGGTTCACCAAGGGCTCGATGGGCGAGGATCTCGACTTCGTCGTGAAGCTCCACCGCTACATGCTGGACAAGAAGAAGGAATACCGGATCGAGTTCATCCCCGAACCTGTCTGCTGGACCGAGGCGCCCGAGACGCTCGCTGTGCTGGCCCGCCAGCGTTCGCGTTGGCAGCGCGGGGCGCTGGAAGCTTTCTTCCGTTATCGCGGCATGCTGTTCAACCCGCGCTACGGGCGAGTCGGTGTCCTGGGTTTCGGACATATCCTCATCGTCGACGTTCTCGGCCCGATCATGGAGGTGTTCGGCTATATCCTCATGCCGCTCTTCTGGCTGATGGGCGTGCTTTCGACCGAGTATCTCCTGGCTTATACCGCGCTCGTTTTCGTCTACGGCGTTTTCGTGAGCGTCGCCTCTTTGATCCTGGAGGAGTTGGAACTGAAGCGCTTTCCCCGCCCTCGCGATCTCGCCGTTCTGACCCTCGCCGCCATTGCCGAGAATTTCGGCTATCGGCAGATCAACAACTTTTGGCGCGTCAAGGGGTATTGGCAGTATCTGCGAGCCGACAACAATTGGGGTGAGATGACCCGGACAGGCTTTTCGAAGCAAGGCTGACATCGATCACCTTGACGAAGCGGAGACTGTTTCCAGGGTCTCGATCAGGCGATCCAGCGCAGCGGTGGCGCGCTCATCGAGATTTCGCCCGATCAGCATCGATTCCAGCTCGAACGCCTTGTTGCTGATTTCAGGAAAGCCGAGAGTGCCGCCGGCGCCGGCAAGCGAGTGAGCAATCCCTGTCAGCGTCGAGATCGCGTCCGGATTGTCCCAACAGGCGCCGGACGATCTCAGCTCCTTGAGGCGGTGAAGATCATCCCCGCATCTTTCGAGGAAACGTTTGCGAATTTGATCCAGAGGATCGGAAGTCACAGGCGGGAATCTGCAGGCCGAGTCATCATGTCACCAGCATGAAGTCGGCGCCCTCCGGGGTCAACGTGTATCGTGCTGATCGGCGCGGAGGTCGGCTGACCCGGTCCGCGCAGCCAATGATCGCAGGATCGAAAACTGGAGACGTCGAGTTCCTCGGCAAGAGCAGCCACGGCGCGGTTGGCCGGTGCGACGGAGAACCTGGATGAGCTGAAAGAGACGATCGGCTTGCGCACACGTGCTGACGACTGCTGCCACAATGGTGGCAACAGGGGTGTGAGACAACCGCCGTACCGACGCGGCGAACGGCCGCCATCGACAGGAGAGAGCGTTGAAATTTGCATCGGTTCGCATCATCGCAGGCGATATCAGGCAAATGGTGGCATTCTATGAGATGATCACCCAGGTGGAGGCGCAATGGCTTGCACCGGTCTTTGCCGAATTGGTCCTGCCCGGTGCGGTCTTGGCGATCGGCTCGATCGACACGGTACCACTTTGGGCGGAGGGGAGCGCCGAGCCTGGGGCGAACCGCACGCTCTTCATCGAATTGCAGGTCGATGACATCGATGCCGAGTATGACCGCCTCAAAGAACGCGTACCACTCGTCCACGAACTCAAGACCATGCCGTGGGGCAACAGGACCTTCCAGTTTCGGGATCCCGAGGGCAACGCGGTTTCCCTCTACATGCCCGCCACCGAGGAGGCCAAAAGACGCTTTTCCGACCGATAGTCGGGGGCGGCGAGCCGGTCACGGAGACTTGCGATGACACGCATACGAATTTCACGGGACGCCTGACATGGGCACGGCTCCTCGCCCGAGAACCACTGGTGTGCGGCAATTCCTCGATCTTGAACAACAGCGCGATTGGATAGAGGGCAAGACCGTCTTGCCGGACGCCGGCGACCGCTCGGAGTCCCTGGAACAGCGCTTCAAATATGTCGCGCGATTTGAGAAGCTGCTTCGCCGCCCGCAGGCAAGGGAAGTGCTGGGAATTCTTCGACTATACGGTCCAAACTGCATTCCGATCCCGCGCAAGACGGAGCGTTCCTACTGGTCGGTTTCCTGTCTGCCGTCGACTTCGGACAAGCCGCTCATCCGCGTCAATGCGAGCTGGATGGAGCTTTTCACGCTCTATGCGCATGGCGAGGATGTCCGCGCCAGAGTCATCGTGCATCTCTCAGATTTCACGACGGACGGTTCTGCCACGCCGGATCAAGTGGACCAGCCCTCTCTCGAGCAAAGCGTCGCCTTGCCTGAGGACGTCAGCTATTTCTTTCCGCGTGGTGCGGACATGTTCGGAATCAATGTGCGCGGTTCTGTCTCGATCCGCAAATTCCTCGGGAGCCGCCGCGTGTTGCGCGGCATTCGGACGTTCAATCTGACGCACATGAACCGAGGGCGGAACGCCTACCAGGCGAGCCATTGCTACAGCGTGGCGGACTACATGCACGCAGATTGACCGGCGAGATCGACGACGCGCTGCTGCGCAAGAGCTTCGAGCTCAACTTCTTCGCCCATCAGAATGCGGCGCAGAACGCGGTGCGCATCTTCAAGCAGCAGGGCACCGGCGGCGTGCTGCTCTTCAACACCTCCAAGCAGGCGGTCAATCCCGGCCCCGAAATTCGGCGCCTATGGCCTTCCCAAGGCGGCGACCCTGTTCCTCTCGCGCCAATACGCGCTGGAATACGGGCCGCTCGGCATCCGCTCCAACGCCGTCAACGCCGACCGCATCCGCTCAGGACAGCTGACCGACGAGATGATCGCCAGCCGCTCCAGGGCGCGCGGCCTTTCCGAGAAGGACTACATGTCGGGCAACCTGCTCGGACTGGAAGTGACCGCCGAGCACGTGGCGCAGGCCTTCCTGCACCATGCGCTCGCCGAGCGCACCACGGCGGATGTGACGACCGTGGACGGCGGCAATATCGCGGCGACGCTGAGATAGGCGGGTTGGGAGGCGAGGGCGCTCGACGCGAGCCCCTCGCCGGAACGTCTACTTTGGTTCCCGTCGGCGCTTCGGCTCCTGCTTCCCGATTCGAGTCATTCTGGCCACTCTTCCTAAACGCCTGCTTTGCGCTCCCATTCCGGCCGTTCGAGGTGTTTGTTTGCACCTGAAAACCGGACATTAATGCTTTCAGGAGGTGGCAGGAAGCGTGGTCAGGTCTGCACCTATCCCGATCGAAGCGCGGTCTTGATCTTCTTCCATTCGGGGATTTCATCGAATCGGTATTTGCGCAGGCCAGAGAGTTTCGTGAAGATGCCGAACGCGTGAAGTACCCTGAGAATCAGCAGAGGCGCGTTGTATGACGCCATTAACAGACCTTTCAGCGTGTCTCTTCGTTCGGCGATCATCGCTTCCAGTACACGTTTTTCGTTGCATGGGTCGACGAGCCAAGCGCCATCGTGCGGAACAAAGGTAACAGCCACGGAGTCCGCAGCAGGGTGAACGATCTCACATAACTTCGCGTAGAAGGTCTTCACGCCAGCAATCTGCATCCGGTTGACCTGGTCGATGTATTGGACAGACGGCTTCGCCTTGTGACTCTCTGGAGCCGTTTCAGTCTTTGCCACCTTCCTGGCGTGCGTAAAGTGTGTGAGCGAGTCTTCGAGATCAGCGGAGAGAATAACGACTTCTCCCCCCTTTCCCGAGATTTCCGCCATTACCGCATCCTTTATTCTCGCGAGTGTGTGGGGCACCGGGCCGAGGCTGTGTGTGATATCGCCGGCGGATTCAATCAGGCTTCTGCAGGCTGATGCGCACCCATACAGGCTTCCGGCCTCATACTCGCGGATTGCGACGTTCACCCATCGGGTCGCCCGGAACACCGAGGCCACCGATGCCATATGCGCCCGGTACAGTATCTCCGTCCAATAGACACGACCGGAGTACTCCCGGCCTGTGACCTCGTCGCTTGACTTACGCTCGAACTCGGCGAGATTTTCGAATGTATAGCTGTCCTTGGTCAGGTCGGGCGCAAATGTCGTTGACGATGCGTCCATAGATCGCGGATCGGTCCCCGAAGATGGCGGTCATCCTGTCGATGTCCAGATGGAGCGATGGAAAGCGAGACGAATGGTTGGCCATGATGCGGTCGCCGTGGATCAGCCGACCGCTTCGCGCACGTCACGAGACGATGGCATCGGATGCCAGCGGCGCCACTCTGAACCACGATTAATCATCAAACTTCCACTATGCAGTCTCTTCTCGGCATGGGCATTTCCTCAAATGCCGTGGTTTGGTCTCTCCCGATAGCTTGCGCACGGCTCGCAGCAGCAATCTCCTCCTCCTCCTCCCATCCAAAGAATCCCTCCGGCTCGTATGGCTTCAGAAAATGCTTCTCAAACGCGATCGCGTGCGCCTCGTCTCTTCCGGCTGCGAAAAGGTTCATGATCTCGGGTCCGCGCAATAGCTCGATTTCGTAGCGCGCTTTCTTGATCCTCCCGCGCGCCTCTTCGATCTTCGCCAGCGATTCAGGCGAGAGCTGACCTGAGCACCAGAGCTCGAATTTATAGTGGTGATTACGCCAGTCAGGATGCGCGAGCGCCTGCTTGTGAAGGAAGGGGACGCGAACCTCGAGCCACTTTCGAACCTCTTCATCGGGCACCATGCCGTAGGGGCTGTAGCCCTTGCATTCGATGAATTTGACCGCGGTTCGTTTGCGGTGAATGAGAACATCGACTTCGGCGCTCTGCGCACCTTCTTTGAATATCCGGTTGAGGTCGACATCCTCACCCTCGCTGCGCCAGAAGCTCGCGACCAGGAACTCGAATAGCGTCCCGCGGAGTTGCGTCGCCGCTCCTTCGATCTTGCCGAGGCGGCGAAACAGCCCATCGAGCTTCACAGGATCGAGCGCAGCATAGGCCGCCGAAATCAGCACGGAGGTCACCTCCGAGAGAGCCTCCGCAACCTCTTCGCCAAAGAGCGTGCGCGGAGTAGCCGGAACAATGCCGTGCTTCTTCAGAAGCGCGAATGCCTCCCGCGAGTATCGCTCCGCCACAAACATCTGCAGACACGGACCGATATTCTTCAATCCGCGCAGCGTGACGCATTTCGTGATAAAGGGGCGCACATCGGCCACATCAAGCCGCCGGCCAAAGAGCACGTCGCACACGAAAAAACCGGGCTTCGCTCCGCCGCGCTTATCTGACCTAATCATCGGCGAGAGGTACGAGGGGGCCGAGAGATCCCAAGCAAAGGTGCCGACCATAGGTAGCGCCGGCCCGCTGCGCATCTTTACCCGGTCGTAGCTGACGAGACCTAGCTTGCGCACCCAATCGCGCACGGCTGCAAGAAGGATCTCCTCGGTGGTCAGCCGCGCGCGTAGAATAATTGCCTTCTGCTCGTAATGCTCCTCTTCATTGACGAGCGCGATGCAATTGCCTAGCCCCGCCATCGGCAGCGTCTTAACCAGTCCGGCTTTCTGGAGCCGCGTGACGATCGTCTCCGGCGACAAATGGCGTGCCTGCTTGACCGGCGCGCCGCACGCGATTGCAAAATGCTGCTCAGGCATGATCCCATCGCGCAGCCGAAGCGCCGCAAGCGCATGCCCATAAATCGAGTTCGTCGCATGCAGCGCGTCGATCAGGTTGTGCCAGTAGACGGCAGATCCGAACTGTTGCTCGAGATAGATGAAACGCGCCCGGCGCGGAAAAATGACAAACCCAAGCCGCTTCACCGGCTCCGGGCTGCGCGAAACACGTTTGCGGGCGGCGACCGCACTGAGACCCTGCGACTGAACGAGATACTCGCTCACATCACTCGTCAGGCATGGCCCGTGGCGTCCCAGATATTCAGCTACGACATCCATCATGTCACACAGCGCTATTAATAACTCACGTTCATGGTGGTGTCTCAAGTTTTTTCAGGAAGAGTATAATTCGTTGATAAGAAACGAGAAATCTGGCCTCATGCCATGAATTCTGCAAGCGGATGTCACAATTGCCTGTCTCGATAGGCTTTGTGTCGCAGTTTTCTCACCTCAAAAAGCCCTGCACAAGATGTGTTTTTCGCTCCCTGTCCGGGTGAACAGACCGGGAGCTTAGGGTCTCCATCGATACCTCGAACATGGCCGGAAGGGAGGCTACCAGCATCCCGACGCGGTGCCTGTTCGGCCGGACGCTCAAATATAGTACTTGAATGGCGCGCGCTCGGAGTCCTTCGCTGCTCCCATGGTCAATACATCACCCACCATCTGCGCAAAGCGCACCGTCACCGGCAGCCCGTCGTTAAAGTTCGCCGAGTTGTAGTTGATCTTGGTCAGGCCCATGATGTCCGAGAGCACACTTTTGATATTCGGCATCGCACCCTTGGCCCGCAGGACGGTGATGAAGAGCGGGTTCGGCGTCTCCGGCCCGATATAGGTATCGAGCTGCGGCACGTATCCCGTGGTCCAGAGATACGCATTGCGCTCATCGAGCAGCATCGCCGTCCCGCGGAGCACGGGGTAGTCCCCGTCCCGAAACAGCTTCGTCTCGCCCTTAGTCTGGCGGATGCGCACACCAACCAGGTTGGTGCCAGCCGGCACGGCAGACTCGAACGCCTTCCATTCGATCTCATTGAAATAAGTCTGGCCGTGAATGAACACTTCTTTCGGCGGCCCACTGTGATTGTCCGCGTATGTCTCGAGGACGCGTGCGAGGAGTTTCTTCGCCGCGTCGGCGCCGAGATGATACTCGTGAGCGGCCGTCTTCCAGGGGCCGTTGGCGCCTCGGAAGACGACGCCATCTCCCTCATTCAAGAACATTTGCGCCGCGCAGCACGCATGATCGTTCGGATCGTTCGGCAGATTTTTATAGACGAGGCCGACATAGCATACGCGCGGGCGCACCTCAGCGAGCTTCCAGGGCGGGAGCGGCTGGGTCTTGTAGTAAAGCCCCGTTGCAAGGTTCCAGGCGATCGTTGCCGGATCCTGCGTGCGCCGCACCGGGTAGCCATGCTTGTTTATGAACGCTTCCGGCGCGAGCGTTGTCTCGCGCAAGAGCTGAGTGGGCGCGATCGTCAGAAACGCTGCTTTTACCAGACGGTGGAAGTCCGGCGTGTCATCGAAAATATCTTCGCCGGCCTCGCTGAGAAGGTGCTGGAGTAGGGGTAAATCCGAGCGCTTCTTCTGCCGCCGCAGAAATTCTCCCGCCACCAGCGGCACGCCGGTGCGCTTCGATCCCGGCCGGCAGCGATCGTAGATGATCTCCGGAATGATCAACGCCCAGACATCAACGTCGCGCTCATCGTTTCGCTTATGGCGCTTGGCCCGATCGGCATACAGCTTCACGGTGGCCGCGACGGCCTCATGATGATTGAGGATCGAGGTCGCCTGTTCGATGTCGCGCGCATCGAGCGTCAGCCCCACACACTCATCGGGATTAAAGCTGATCCCAAACCCGGGCTCCAGCCCAGGAAAATTCGCCAGATGCAGACGATCGACCTTCTCACCTTTGCCAGGCGGCGGGACCAAAACCGGGCGCATGATGTTCTTGGCCCAGTCCCGGAAAAACCCGATGCCCTTTGCCGTGCCGATCACGCCAACGCGGATATCCTTCGTCTTGGTGCTCTTTTGATGCGGTCCATAGAGGAATAGGCCATCTTTTGGATGGGCGGTTTTCTGCTCGTAAGCAAAAACCAGCGGCGGCTCCTCAAGATGTTCAACCTGGAGGGTCTTTTCTGGAATCTCCATCACTCTGCCTCGTCAACCTCAGGCCGGCCGAGCGTCGACTCATCCGCCTCTTCCGCATCCTCCGCCATGGCGTCCGGCAGCTTCGTGCTGACCGGCGAAGTCAAGATCATCGGCTGCGCCTCCAGCTTGATCGACGCGTTGGCCCCCATTGCGAGCGCAATGAAAGCGGATTCTCTGGAGAGCAACTCCAAGAAGGCGAGCAGGCGGCCGCGCCACTGCTTGTTGCGCCATCCTTTGCATCCGCTTCGGCGCAGCCGGTGCTGCTTGCGCGGATCATCATAGGGGGATCCGGCATCACCCTCATGTGGCGGCGCAAAGAGTACGCGCGATTTGAGCTTGAGATGGGGGAGTGGCCAGAAGGCCGGCGTCCCGGTCACGCCATACTGCCACACATGACCGCGGGCTTCGTTGCGCAGCATCGATGACCGGCGCTCGCCCTGCCGGCCCCAAGGGATGCGCTCTCCCAGCTTGGCCTGATCCCCTGATGCGTGAAATCCCATCGCGCCCACGTACTGATAGGAGAGCAGACCGCGCTCGATGCAGTACGCCTCCCATGCGCGGCGCACCATCGCCACCATGATGTTCGAGGCATCCTGCTTGGCAATGCCAAGCTTCTCAGAACCACGTTCGACGAATTCAAGAAAAGGGATTGAGTTCGTTCGTGCGAAGCGACCCAGGTGCGAGAACTCACTCTCTATCTCATCTGGCATGGCGCAGGTAAGAAACCCGCTTCCGTTCAGCGCGACAGGAAATTTGGCCTCGCGCGCGAGCCGCTGAATCGCGTTCGCCGGCAGAACGCCTCTTCCCTCATAGAAGTGGATCTCGTCCGGGGCGCTCACCATCCGCAGCCAGTTCGATGTCAGCGGCTCGGGTTCGCCGATCAACGGGATCGGACTGCGCCGACGATAGGACTCCCAGTTGGGATTGATACTCGGCTCGCCCGCGCGTGGCACCTTCTGCCGCTTGAGCATCTCAAGAAGTTTGCTCAGGCCCTCTGCCCAGCCTCGCTCGAAGTCGACATATTGCAGTTCGCCCATCCCGAAGACTTTCTTGAAGGGCTCGAGACGAAGCGGGATGACAAATTTTGGATCCTTCAGCGTCTTCGCGAGATCAAGCCCGATACCGAGTTCCTCCAAGACGCCGTCGCGCGATAAGGTCGCATCGCTGCAACACAGGAGGAGCTTGCACGCGCACTCCTGCAACGTCGTCGTCAAAACCTTGCGCCAGCGGTCACCCGCCTCAAGCACCAGAATATCCGCGAAAACCTTGTAGCCAGCCGCTTCAAGACGCGGGGCGAGCCACAGCGCAAAATCGTCATCGCCCGGTGTCGCCTTGCTAATAAACACTATGTCGCGTGGAGTGCTCGCTTGGGTGATGCCCATGTAAACTGCAGCGTGTTGCCATGAAAGAGTTGGGCCGAATCAGTCAAGTATACTGGAGTGGGCCATATTTGAGTCTGCCTCCCCATTTGCCCATTCGGACCTTGGGGATAACTCTCCTGCATGTGCCGGTATCTGCCGCCTCTGCGAGGTGAGGCCTATCGCGGTTCGATGCGCTTCCGAAATGAAACCTGCCACCCACATGAATAAACTTGCACGCTGGCGAGACGTTGTCGGTCTGCTGTTTCAAGCCATTTGGCAGCGCCGGAATTGATGAGTGCCAACAAGTTCCAAACGCCAGCTTTGGAGACCGCCTCCTAGAGACTGGACTACAACTCTATCTATGAGATTTTAGCCTGAGTGGCAGCTTATCGCGAATACGAACCGAAACCGGAACGGCACCGATCAAGACATTGGCACATCGGCGACAAGCGGCCCTTTCGGCGCGTTGTGGAAGTGATGCTGCTCTGACTGACGTTCGCAGCCGATATTAATCGAACTTTCGTTAGCTCCTGCGCAACGTAGGTTCATATCTACTTGTCAAACTCGGTGCGTTTGAAAGAAAGGGCGGCCAGGAGCCGCCCTCCACAATCCCTTCCAGCCGCCTCACTTCGACGGCAGCGGCATCCAAGCTGGAACCGCGACATCGGCATGGGCGAATTGCGGCAGCTTGGCCGACAGCTCTTCCATGTTCTTGATGTCGTTGTCGTTGAGGTCCTTCTGGGTGATCAGCGTCGGCGGCACGATCACGCTCTTGCCCGGATCCTCGCCGGCGAGGAGCATGGCGAGAGCCCGCACCGACACCTGGCCGACGACCGCGGGGTTGGTGGCGGCGGTTGCGGCCCAGGCGCTGTCGGCCTCGCGCATGGCGGCGATGTCCGAGGTCGAGATATCGGCCGAATAGATCTTGATGTCCTGGGAAAGGCCGGCCTCGTCCACCGCGATCTTCACGCCCTTGGCGAACTCGTCATAGGGCGCGAACATGACCTTGATGTCGGGATTGGCCGACAGCACCGACCGCGCCTGGTTGGCCACTGAATTTGCGATCGGGTTGTCGAGCGTGCCGAACATGGCCACTTCGTTGATGCCCGGATATTTCTTCTTGAAGTCCACCCAGGTCTCGTTGCGGCGGTCGAGCGGCGCGATGCCGGCGACATAGACGTAGCCGGCCTTCCAGCTTTCGCCATTGTCCTTGATCGCCTGCTCGAGCGCGAGGCGGGCGAGATCGCGGTCCGACTGTTCGATCTGCGGGATCTTGTCGTTCTCGACATTGACGTCGAAGGCCACGACCTTGATGCCGGCATCCACGGCGCGCTGCGCGGCTTCCTTCATGGACTCGGTCAGGCCGTGCTGGATGATGATGCCCTGCACGCCGAGCGCGATCGCCTGGTCGACCATGTCGGCCTGGAGGGCGGCGTCCTGGCGGCTGTCGAAGACGCGCAGGTCGACGCCGAGCGCCTTGGCCTGGGCCTCTACGCCAGAGAGATAGGCCTGGAAGAAGTCCCCGGTCGAGAGATAGCGCACCAGCGCGATCTTGACGTTGCCGGGATTGTCGAAGGGTGCGGGCTTGTCCTGCGCGAAGGCGGGCGCCTGCATCAGCGCGCTCGCGCCGATGAGGCCGAGCGCAAGTCTTCCGAATGTCCTGCGGGTGAATTCCATCATGCTTTCCTCCACTTCCCTTGGTTTGTCAGCGTTTGCCCCTGTTGGACAGGGCGAAGGTGAATACGAGGGCGACGACGAGCACCGCGCCCTTGACGAAGTCCTGCGTGTAATAGGGCGCGTTCATCATGGTGAGCCCCTGCAGGAGCACACCGACGAAGAGCGCGCCGACCGCCGTGCCGAACGCGTTCGGCTTGGCCGCGCCGAGCACGGCGAAACCGATCAGCGCCGCGGCGACGGAATCGAGCAGCAGATTGTTACCCGAGGCGATGTCGCCGCGTCCAAGCCGGGCAGCCAGCAGAATGCCGCCGATCGAGGCGAAAATACCCGAAATGACGTAGGCCCAGATCTTGTATGCCTTGACAGGCGCGCCGGCGAGTTCGGCCGCCCGCTCGTTGCTTCCCACCGCATACATCATGCGCCCGAAACGCGTGTACTCCAGGAAGAACCAGATGAGGACGGCGAGCACGATCAGGATCACCACCGAAACGGGCACGAGATTGGGGATGAAGAAATCGAAGCGGTGCCGGCCGAGCGCCAGGAAGGCGCTGCTGAAGGAGCCGCCGGCGACGGAGCCGTCCGGCATGGTCATGCCCGTCGCGATCGATCTGCCTTCGGTGGGGATGCGCTGCAGGCCGACCAGCAGGAACATCATGCCGAGCGTGGCCAGCAGGTCGGGCACGCGCATATAGACGATCAGGAAGCCGTTGATCAGGCCGACCACCACGCCGATGAGCAGGCAGACGACGACCGCGACCAGCGCGTTCTGCTCCAGCACCACCATGACGTAGGCCGCCGCCATCATGGCGCTGGTCGCGACCGAGCCGATGGAAAGGTCGAAGCCGCCGACGACCAGCGTCGCCGTCACGCCGAGAGCCAGGATGCCGGTGATGGCCACGGACTGGAAGATGAAGACGGCGGCCTGCGGGGAAGCGAAGCCGTCCGTCGAGAGGGAGAAGTAGGCGATCAGCCCGGCGAGCAGCGCCAGGAAGCCGTAACGGATGACGATGTTCTGCAGGTCGAATTTCGCTGCGGCTTTGCTCATGGTCTCGGTCTCGCTCGTCATGCCGCGCCCCTGACACTGTGTCCGGCCACTTCGGCGAGCAGCCGCTCCATGTTGATGCCGGCGTTGCGATGCTCGCCGACGATCGTGTGTTCCGACATCACCAGGATGCGATCGGCGGTCTCGAGCGCCTCATCGAGCTCGGTGACGAAGATCAGCGTCGCCCGACCCCTGGCACTCGCCCGAAGCTTGGCCGCGATGTCGCGCCGCGCCGCAATGTCGACGCCCTGGAACGGCTCGTCCAGCATGAAGAGGGAGGCCGGCTGCGACATCCAGCGCGCGACCATCACCTTCTGCTGATTGCCCCCGGAAAGCGTTGCCAGATCGTCCTTCTCCGAGCGGCAGACGATGCCGAGCTCCTTGATCTGGCCGCGCGCGATGGCGCGTTCGGCGCCGCGCCGAGAGACGCCCATGCCCGAGATGCGCTTCAGGAAGGGCAGGCTCATATTCTCGTAGATATTGAAGTCGCGCACGATGCCGCTTTCGGCGCGATCCTTGGCGACGAGAAAGACGCCGGCCTCGATCGCCTCGCCCGGCGATCTCGGCTGGTACGGGCGTCCCGACAGCGTCATCGAGCCGCCAAGCGGCCTGCGCACACCGAACAGCGTTTCGGCCAGCGCCGTCTTGCCGACGCCGACGAGGCCCGTGACGGCGACGATCTCGCCGTCGCCGAGCGCGAGCGAGATCGGTCTCGCGCCCTCCGCGATCGTCAGATCCCTGGCGCTGAAGATGGTCCCGCCGGCAGCTCGCGCGTCGATCGCGCCATGATCGCTGCGATGGCCGAGCATGGCATTGACCGCGCCCTCATAGTCGAGAGGCCTTTCCTCGAAGGTGCCCACGATCGCGCCGTCGCGCAGCGAGACGATGCGATCGGCGAGGCGCCTGATGTCCGACATGCGGTGGGAGATATAGAGGATGGCCACGCCATGCGCGCGGAGCCTGTCGATCAGCGCGAAAAGCCGGTTGGCCTCGGCGCTCGACAGCGACGAGGTCGGCTCGTCGAGGATCAGCACCTTGGGCTCGTGCGCCATGGCGCGGGCGATGGCCACCATCTGGCGATCCGCAAGCGACAGGTCTGGAATGGCGGCATTGAGATCGATGTCGAGCCCCATGCGCTCGGCGACGGCGCGGGCTTCCCGGCGAACCCGCCGCGGATTGAAGAAAAGCGGTGCGCCGGCGCCGCTCAGGCGGTCGAGCGTAAGATTGGTGGCAACGTCGAGGGCCGCGACCACGCCGTCATTGATGTTCTGATGCACCGTGACGACGCCGGCCCGGATCGCCTCGGCCGGCGTCGCAGGCGCGAAATCGCTGCCGCCGAGCGCCATCGTGCCGCCGTCTCGCGAATAGACGCCGCTGACGATCTTGACCAAGGTGGATTTGCCGGCGCCGTTGGCGCCCATCAGCACGGTCACTTCGCCAGCGCGAAGCTCGAGGCTCACGCCTCCAAGGACCTGATTAGGGCCGAAGGACTTCCTAAGGCCCGCAACGCGGAACACGGCATCCCCGACCATCTCGTCCTCCCTTGAGCAAGAGGCTAGGGGCAGTTTCGGCAAATGTCAACACGATTGACATTTGCCAGCAGGCTCTCTAGCGTTTCCACGTCATGAATACTTCGCAGGAACGAAGCATGCGCGGATCGGGAGGCCGGACATGACGCAAACCGCTTTCGAGGCTTTGACGGTGGAGAGCCTGCCGGGCAGGCTCGGCGGCATTGCCGAGCTCGCCCAGCGTATCGGCAAGGAACCCTCCGCTTGGAGGGTGCGCGAGGTCGGCGACGGCAACCTCAATCTCGTCTTCATCGTCGAAGGCAGTGAGGGCGCGGCGGTGGTCAAGCAGGCGCTGCCCTATGTGCGCCTTGTCGGCGACAGCTGGCCCCTGCCGTTGAAACGGTCCTTCTTCGAATACCACGCGCTGACGCGACAGGCGGCGCGGGCGCCCGGAACCGTGCCTGCCATCTATCATTTCGACGAGGCGCAGGCGCTCATCGTCATGGAATATCTGTCGCCGCACATCATCCTGCGCAAGGCGCTGATCGCCGGCCGCGAGCTGCCTGGGATCGCGAGGGATCTCGGCCTGTTCATGGCGCGCACCCTGTTTCGCGGGTCCGATTTCCACATGGCTGCCCGTGACCGCAAGGCCGACCTCGCGCTTTTCGCCGACAATGTCGAGCTGTGCGACATCACCGAGAACCTTGTCTTCACCGACCCCTATTTCGAGGCCGAGCTCAACCGGCACACCACGCCCCAGCTGGATGCCCTGGTCGCAGAGCTGCGCGCCGACCGCGACCTCAAGGTCGAGGCGCAGCGCCTGAAGCATCTCTTCGCCGCGAAGGCCGAGACGCTCCTCCATGGCGATCTCCACACGGGGTCGATCATGGTGACGGACGAGGAAACCCGCGTCATCGACCCGGAATTCGCCTTCTACGGGCCGATCGCCTTCGACGTCGGCATGCTGCTCGCCAATTTCTGGATGGCCTATTTCTCGCAGCGCGGTCACGAGGAGAACGGCTCCCGCGATGCGATGAGGGCCTACCTCCTGCGCACGGCCGCCGAGGTCTGGTCCGTCTTCCGCACCGAGTTCTCCCGCCTGTGGCGTACCGAGCGTTCGGGCATGCTCTATCACCGCAGCCTGTTCGAGGATCGTGGCGATGCGCTGGGCGCCGAGCAGGCGCTCGATCGTCTTCTGCACGAGATGTGGGAAGATGTGTTGGGCTTTGCCGGGGTGGAGATCCACCGTCGTATTCTCGGCCTCGCCCACAATGCCGATTTCGAGACGATCGAAGATGCCGACCTGCGTGCCTCCTGCGAAGCGCCGGCGCTCAAATTTGGCCGTCATCTTGCGGTAAACTGCCGCCATATTCACAGCATCGACGAGGTCAACAGCTTGGCCGCACTGATCGAGAAGGAGAGCCGCCCGTGAAAGTCGCTGGCCGTCACTATCGCACCATCTGGCCGAACGAGGACGGTCGCGCCGTCGACATCATCGATCAGCGCTGGCTGCCGCATGCGTTCCGGATAGAGACGCTGCGCACGGTGGACGCCGTGGCCGTCGCCATCAGGGACATGTGGGTGCGCGGCGCGCCCCTCATCGGCGTGACCGCCGCCTATGGCGTCGCCATCCAGATGACCGACGATCCCTCGGATGCCGCCCTCGACGCTGTCTGGGAAAAGCTCCACGAGACCCGTCCGACCGCGATCAACCTGCGCTGGGCCCTCGACGAGATGCGCACGATGCTGCGGCCGATCGCTCCCGCCGAGCGCGCGGCCGCCGCCTACAAGCGTGCCGCCGAGATCGCCGACGAGGATATCGAGCTCAACCGCAGCATCGGCAAGAACGGGCTTGCGATCATCCGCGAGATCGCCGCGCGCAAGAAGCCGGGCGAGCCCGTCAACATCCTCACCCATTGCAATGCCGGCTGGCTGGCGACCGTCGACTACGGCACGGCGACGGCCCCGATCTATCTGGCGGTCGAGGAAGGCATTCCCGTCCACGTCTATGTCGACGAGACGCGCCCGCGCAACCAGGGCGCACAGCTGACCGCCTGGGAGATGGCCGGACATGGCGTCCCGCACACGCTGATCGTCGACAATGCCGGCGGCCATCTGATGCAACATGGCATGGTCGACATGGTCATCGTCGGCACCGATCGCACCACTGCCAGCGGCGACGTGTGCAACAAGATCGGGACATACCTGAAGGCGCTCGCCGCCCATGACAATGGCGTGCCGTTCTATGTTGGCCTGCCGTCGCCCACCATCGACTGGACCGTGTCGGACGGTCTCAAGGAAATACCGATCGAGGAGCGCTCGCCGGACGAGGTTTCCTACGTGTGGGGCAAAACGGCGTCGGGCGAGATCGATCGGGTGCGGATTTCGCCGGACGCGTCGCCCGCGGGCAATCCCGCCTTCGACGTCACGCCGGCGCGCCTCGTCACGGGATTGATCACCGAGCGCGGCATCGCCAAGGCTTCGGCCGAGGGACTGCGCGCGCTGTTCCCTGAGCGCCAGGTCAGAAAGAGCGCCTGATCCGGTCTGGTCCTTGCTCAAGCAGTCGAAGTCCGGTTCGGATGAACCAGCCAAGATCTCGGGCGTTACTTCGCAATGGGAGCAATCACGCCAGTACAACCGGACCTGTTCGGCTCAACGCTCGGGCTGCCGGAAGGATTTCGATACCGGCAGGACATCCTCACGAGCGAGGAGGAGAGGGCGCTGGTCGCGCAGCTGCGTGAACTCGATCTCAACCCGTTCCAGTTCCAGGGGCATGAGGGAAATCGCCGTGTCGTCTCCTTCGGCCTGCATTATGATTTTTCCGATGGCAGGCTGAAGCAGACGCGCGAAATACCCTCTTTCCTGTTGCCTCTGCGCGGTAAGGCTGCCCAATTGGCCGCGCTTGCGCCGGAGCAGCTGCCGCACGTCCTCGTGACCGAATACGCGCCGGGGGCAGGCATCGGATGGCATCGGGATCGCCCCGTGTTCGGCGACGTGATCGGCGTATCCTTCCTGTCGGAATGCCGCTTTCGCTTCAGGCGCCGTGTCGGCGCCAAATGGGAGCGCGCTGCGCAGATTCTTGCTCCGCGTTCGGTCTACCTGATGCGTGGCCCGGCACGGACCGTGTGGGAGCACAGCATTCCCGCGGGCGAAGAGCTCAGATATTCGGTGACGTTCCGGACCTTGAACGATGCGGGCGGGGGATGATCGTATTCGCGAAGCGGGCGGCGGGACGGCATGGTGTTCTTTACGAGCGACACGCATTTCAATGACCCGCGCATTCTCAGGATCGATCGTCGCCCGTTCGCCTCTCTCGCCGAGCATGACGAGGCGCTGATCGCATTCTGGAACGAGACCGTAAGGCCTGACGACGAGGTCTGGCATCTCGGCGATTTCTCCCGCGGCAGCAAGGCGGCCGCTGAAGCGCTGCTCTCGCGCCTCAATGGACGCAAGCACCTGATCGTCGGCAACAACGACGGACCGGATACGACCGCCGCCTCCGGCTGGGCCAGTGTCCAGCACTACGCGGAACTGACGTCCGACGGCACGCTGCTGATCCTCTGCCACTACCCGTTCCGCACCTGGAACCAGAAGGGCAGGAAGTCGATCGACCTGCATGGCCATTCCCATGGCAAGCTGAAGCCGCTCACGCGCCAGTTCGATGTTGGCGTCGACGTGTGGAATTTCCGCCCGGTCGCGCTGCCGGTTCTCCTCCGGACGCGCTCGCGCCGGTCCCGTGCCTCGGCCGATGAGTGAGTGGAGTTGCGGCACCGCGCAATCCGGCGCGTCGCCTTTTGGCCGCCTACTGATCCAGACTTCCCTGTTGCCTGGCAGCCAATCTTTGCAGATGAGCACGGCACGAGCGGCAGGCGCCGTCGCCGTCTCGGCTTCGCCGAGCCACCTCTCGCTCATCGTCGTGCTATAATGTTCGCGCATCTTGGGAGTACGCCTCGGACGGTGAAAATTCATCGCTCAATGCATGGAAATCTTGAAGAGCGGGATGGTGCTGGTAGCGGTTCGGCCACTTCGTTCTGCAGCGTTGGGTGGATTGCCCAAATGTAACGGAATGGCAACTGTGTTCTAGGCGAAGCATTTTCGGTCGCGGACCATTGCGTTGAGGGCGGTTAGCAGCTTTCTGGCGACGGCGATCAATGCCAGCTTCTTCGAGGCCGCGCGGGCAACAAGGGCCTTGTAGAAGC
>DATMFK010000062.1:0-63285 GCA_035556195.1 Rhizobiaceae bacterium | reverse complement strand
AGGCTTCTACAAGGCCCTTGTTGCCCGCGCGGCCTCGAAGAAGCTGGCATTGATCGCCGTCGCCAGAAAGCTGCTAACCGCCCTCAACGCAATGGTCCGCGACCGAAAATGCTTCGCCTAGAACACAGTTGCCATTCCGTTAGGTTTGAGCAACCCACCCAATCAAGTGGCCGGCAGGCCGATGAGGGGCTTGCCCAAAGGCCACGCCAACCTAGGGGTTGAACACGGCCTCGCCCTCGAGCGCCTCGGCCAGCATCCTTTCATACTTGGCCCTGGGTACGTCGATTGCGCCGAAGCGCTTGAGATGCTCGGTGGTGAATTGGGTGTCGAGCAGCATGAACTTGCGCGCCTTCAGGCGCTCCACGAGATGCACCAGACAGATCTTCGAAGTATCCCGCTCGCGGGAGAACATGCTTTCGCCGAAGAACGCGCGCCCGAGCCGGACGCCGTAGAGGCCGCCCACCAGCCTGCCGTCCCGCCAGGCCTCGACGGAGTGGCAATGGCCGCGTCGGTGAAGCTGCACATAGGCTTCCCGGATCGGCGCGTTTATCCACGTGTTCTTGCGTTCGGCGCGCTGCTCGGCGCAGGCGTCGATGACAGCTTCAAAATCGTAATCGAAGCGAACGTTGCAGTTGCCCCGCCTTATCGTCTTGGCGAGGCTCTTCGGGACATGAAAACCATCCAGCGGAATGACGCCGCGCGTCTCCGGGCGCACCCAGAACACTTCCGGATCGTTGGCGCTTTCGGCCATCGGGAACACGCCCGATGCGTAAGCCTTCAACAGAAGGTCCGGCGGGATCCTGTATCCGGGTGCGTAGGGGCGCGTCATGGCCCTCGTGTCTCTATGCCGCGGCGGCCGTCTCCGCCAGATACTTCTCCAGCCAATGAATATCGTAGTCGCCGTTGGCGATGTCGAGATTCCCGACCAGTTCGCGGAACAGTGGCAGCGTGGTCCTGACCCCGTCGACCACGAACTCGTCCAGTGCCCTGCGAAGCCGCATCATGCACTCGACGCGGTTCCGGCCATGGACGATCAGCTTGCCGATCAGGCTGTCGTAGTAGGGCGGGATACGGTAGCCCGAATAGGCGCCAGAATCGACACGGATCCCGAGGCCGCCTGGCGTATGGAAATGCGTGATCGTGCCGGGCGACGGGGTGAAGGTGCGCGGATCCTCAGCATTGATACGGCACTCGATGGCATGGCCGGAGAACTTGATGTCCTCCTGTCGCACCGACAGGCCGCCGCCGGATGCGACGCGGATCTGCTCGTGAACCAGATCGATGCCCGTGATCGCTTCGGTCACGGGATGCTCGACCTGCAGCCGGGTGTTCATCTCGATGAAATAGAACTCTCCGTTCTCGTAAAGGAATTCGATCGTACCGGCGCCCGAATAGCCGAGATCGGCGATCGCCTTGGAACAGATTTCACCGATGCGGGAACGTTCCTCCGCATTGAGAGCGGGAGAGTTGGCCTCTTCCCAGACCTTCTGGTGGCGACGCTGCAGCGAACAGTCGCGTTCGCCGAGATGGATCGCCTTACCGGCGCCGTCGCCGACGATCTGGACTTCGATGTGGCGTGGCTTCTCCAGATACTTCTCGATGTAGACGGCGTCGTCACCGAAGGCCGCGCCCGCTTCGGAACGGGCAGTGGCGAGTGCCACCGGCAGATCCTCGGCCGTGCGCGCAACCTTCATGCCGCGCCCACCGCCGCCGGCCGAAGCCTTGATGATCACGGGGAAGCCGATCTCGGAGGCGATGCGGAAAGCCTCCCGGTCGTCGCTGACGGCGCCGTCCGAGCCAGGCACGACCGGAATGCCAAGGCGCTTGGCCGTGCGCTTGGCCTCGATCTTGTCGCCCATGATACGGATGTGGTCGCCCGATGGGCCGATGAAGGTGATCTTGTGCGCCGCCAATATGTCGGCGAACCTGGCATTCTCGGAGAGGAAGCCGTAGCCGGGATGTACTGCGTCGGCGCCGGTGATTTCGCAGGCCGCCACGATCTGGTGGATATTGAGGTAGGAATCGCGTGATGGCGGCGGACCTATGCAGACGCTTTCGTCGGCCAGCCTCACATGCATGGCATCCGCGTCGGCGGTGGAATGCACCACGACCGTCTGGATGCCAAGTTCCTTGGCGGCGCGTAGCACCCTCAGGGCGATTTCGCCGCGATTGGCGATGAGTATCTTCTGGAACACGGGAATCGTCCTCGAAGACTATTCGATCACGACCAACGGCTCGCCATACTCGACCGGCTGGGCGTCTTCGAAAAGGATCGCCGTGACGGTGCCCGAGCGGGGCGAGGGGATCTGATTCATCGTCTTCATGGCCTCGATGATGAGGAGTGTCTGGCCTTCGCGCACCTTCTGGCCGACTTCGATGAAGGGCTGGGCGCCGGGCGCGGCGGCGGCGTAGGCAGTGCCGACCATAGGCGACGTGACGGCGTTCTTGCCGATATCGGCTGATGCGCCGGTCGGCGCTGCCGCCGCCGCTGCCGCAGTTGCTGGGGCAGCGGGCAGGGCGGCCACGGCGGGAGTTGCGGGGGCGGCGATTGCGTGCACGGCCTGAGCCTGTCGCGAGACCCGCACCTTGAGGTCGCCGAGTTCCACTTCGATCTCGGTCAGGTTGGTGTCGTTCAGTATCCCCGCAAGGTCGCGGATGAGCTGCTGGTCAACACCGGATTTCTTGATCGACATCGTGGATCGGTTCCTTGTTCTGGGGTCGCCGGTCAGAGACGCGCGGCCAACGCCCGCAACGCCAGCACGTATCCGAGGGGGCCGAAGCCGCAGATCATCCCCGTTGCGACGGGTGAGACCATGGATTTGTGGCGAAACGCCTCGCGGGCATGGATGTTGGAAAGATGGACTTCCGCGACAGGCAAGGGGGCGACGGCCCGGATTGCGTCGTGGATGGCGATAGATGTGTGGCTATAGGCGCCCGGATTGATGACGACGCCCGCGGCCTTCTCGCCTGCCTCCTGGATCCAGTCGACCAGGACTCCTTCATGATTGGACTGACGAAAGTCGATGGACAGGCCGAGATCTTTTCCCGCGTCGCGGCAGTCCTGTTCGATGGCGGCAAGATCCTTGCCGCCATAGATACCCGGCTCGCGCTTGCCGAGCATATTCAGATTGGGACCGTTGAGAACGAAGACTGTCTTCAAAATGCGGGCCTTTCCACGCCGGCCCCCTGCCGGCGCGCGAAACTTCTATAATGGGGATAGGCAGCCGCGCAAAGAGCGCAAGCGCCTTCTTTCATCGTCCACAAATCTCGGGCGGCGGGAATCAGCAGCTAGCGTCTGCAAGGCATGCCTTGGCGGCGGTAATCTTCTCGGCCAGCACATCCTTGCCGAGCGCTCCGAACACGACCTCGTTGCCCACCACGTATGAGGGCGTGCCGGTGATTGCCAGCCGGTTGGCGAGGTCGTAGGTCTGTGCAAAAGGCGCGGTGATGGACGGGTCCTTCATCGTCTCGCGCAGCCTTGCCTCGTCGGCGCCGAGCGAAACGGCCAGCTTGACGGCGCTCTCCTCGCCGGCCCGGCCCTGAGCGCCGAGCAGCTTGTTGTGGAACTCGGGATATTTCTCAGGCATCAGCTTGAGAAATGCCTGCGAAACGACATGCGCCCTCTGCGAATCCGGGCCGAGGATGGGGAACTCCTTGAGCACGAAGCGCAGATCGGGATCGGCCGCGATCAACGCCTGCATGTCCGCCATGGCTCGTTTGCAGTAACCGCAATTGTAGTCATAGAACTCGACGATCGTGACCTTGCCGTTCGGATTGCCGACGACACCGTCGAACGGTGAATGGAAGATCTCGTCCTTCGCATCCTTGATGATGCCGAGCTGGGAAATGCGCTGCTCTTCCTGCTGTTTGGCCTCGAGCGCCTGCTGGGTTTCGAGCAGGATCTCAGGGTTTGCGAGGAGATAGTCCCGCACGATGAGCTCCACCTCCTTGCGGTCGAGAGTGCCGGGGGTGGCAGCCGCCTCCACTGCCGGAACAGTCTCGGCGCTCGTGCCTCGCGGCTGGCCCGCCATGTAACCGAAGGCCAGCATTCCCAAGGCGACGACAGTCCCGGTTGCGCCCAACAAAATCGCCCTTGTCATATCCGTTCTTCCTGTCGTTGCAGCCGGGGACGGCAAAGTCTCTGAGCCGCTATTTCTTCTTGCCTGGCTGTCGGTAGTTGATGATGTCCTGGGCGCGCACCCATCCCGGCGAGCCACGCTTCATCTTCATCTGAGCACGCGCCGCGAAGATCTTCGCCTCCTGATAGGAGCCGCCGTAGAAGTAACCTTCCGCCGTCGCGAGTTCGGCCTCAGGGACTTGGCCGAGCTGCCCGTAGGCCTGGGCGAGATAGCGATAGGCGCTCAGGTTCTCGCGGTCGCGGTCCAGTCCCTTGTTGATCTCGGACACCGCCTTCTCGATCGAATCCGGCTTGCCTGTGGCGAGCAAGGCCTGACCATAAGCGACCTGCAGAAGGCCCGATTTCGCCGGATCAAGCTTGACGGCATTGGCATAGGCCTGAGCTGCCTCGGCTGGGCGGTTCGCCTTGATCAATATATCGCCGCGCAACTCCTGGAAATACGGATTCTGCGGATGCGCCTTCGCAAGAGCATCCGCTTTCTGCAGCGCGCTTCTGGGATTGCCGTAAAGATAGGTCGCGATGGCGTCGCCATATTGTGCCGCCAGGCCGCGCGGGTCCTTCCGGAAGAGCCTTGCTGCCGCCGCCTGGCCGTCCGTGTACACCGCGATCTTCGCCCGCATCATGTCGTGACGGAGTTGAAGCTCGGGAGAGTCCGTCTTGTCGAAATAGGGGCTCGCCTCGGCCAGCGACTGCAGGTTGGAGATGCGCTCGCGCGGCATCGGATGGCTGACGGTGTAGGGATCGACCTTCGAGCCGGAAAGCGATAGCGCGCTGGCGAAGCGCTTGAAGGTGGTGAGCATGCCCTTGGCCGACTGGCCGGTTGCATTGAGGTAGGTGAGAGCCGAACGATCGGCGGTCGTTTCTTCCGAACGCTGGTAGCCGAGAAGCCCGCGGCGGGCCATTTCGCCTCCGGCCATCGCCAAGCCGCCACCGGCCTGCGCCAGGCCGCCCGCACCGGCAACCGCGCCGGCGACCGTCGCGCCAAGGCCGAGCAGCGCCCCGACGACCGCCATGGTCTGGGCCCGAGCCAGCTGGTCGCGCAAACGCTCCTGATGGCCGCCGGCGATGTGGCCGGCCTCATGCGCGATCACGCCGATGATCTCGTTCGGTGTCTCGGACATCACCAGCGCGCCGGTGTTGATGAACATGCGGCGCCCGGCCACGAAGGCGTTGAAACTCGAATCGTTGACCAGGACGATACCGATATTGGAACTGGAAAGGCCGGCAGCCTTGAAGATCGGGCGCGAATAGTCGCGCACCAGCGCCTCGACCTCGGCGTCTCGGACGACCGGCACACTTCTCTGCTGCGCGGCGGCTGGCGCGGGCAGGGCAAGCGGGAGCACGAGGGCACAGGCAAGAACGCTGCGTCCGAGACGCGTGAGCCGCGCCGTGAGAAGGGGTCCTGTCGACATGACTGATCGCACTGGTAAACCAGCCTGCCTGCGATGAAAAGACGCCTTCGGAAGTATCATCCCTTGTGAACCGCACAGCATTCGGGCATTTGTGCGGCCACAGGCAGGACTGGTAGACGCGGAAGGCCTTCAATTCATGCCCGTTTCGATTTCAAGGCGCGGCGACGTCGAGCCGTTTCATGCCATGGATGTGCTGGCTGAAGCCAATCGGCTGAAGGGCTTGGGCCACCCCGTCATCTCCATGGCGGTCGGGCAACCCTCCGATCCGGCGCCCGAGGCGGTACGCGCCGCTGCCGCCACCGCCCTGCGTGACGGCCGCATCGGCTACACCGATTCGCTAGGCTTGGCTTCGCTGCGCGAAGCGATCGCAGTCCATTATCAGGATCACTACGGCGTTTCGCTTTCGCCCGAACGTGTGGTGGTGACCACAGGTTCCTCTGCAGCGTTCAATCTGGCCTTTCTGGCCATGTTCGACGTGGGCGACCGCGTCGCCATCGCGGCGCCTGGTTATCCGGCTTACCGCAATATTCTGGCAGCGCTCGGCGTGGAGATCGTCGAGATCGAGCTGGAGGGCGCCGGGCACCTGACGGCGGCGCATCTGGCGCAGGCGCACGGTGAAGGACCCATCAAGGGCGTCCTGTTCGCCAGCCCCGCCAATCCCACCGGCGCCATCATACCGCGCGACGACCTGCAGGAACTGATCGCGGCGGCGGATGGGCTAGGCATATCGGTCATCTCGGATGAGATCTATCACCGCCTCGCATATTCGGCGCCGGACGTGACCGCACTGGAGTTCTCGCAGGACGCGGTCGTCATCAACTCCTTCTCAAAATACTACTGCATGACGGGCTGGCGGATCGGGTGGATGGTGCTTCCGCCGGCACTTGTCCGCCCGGTCGAACGGGTTCAGCAGAGCCTCTATATCTCCGCGCCGGAACTGTCGCAGATCGCGGCTGTCAAGGCATTTTCGGCGAGCGTCGAGCTCGACACGGTAAAGGCCCGCTATCAGGCCAATCGAGGCCTGCTGATGCGCCGGCTGCCCGAACTGGGCTTCCGCATCGCCGCGCCGATGGATGGGGCGTTCTACGCCTTCTGCGACGTCTCCGGCCTTACCAATGACAGCATGGAATTCGCCCGCCGGATGCTGGCCGAAGCTCATGTCGCAGCCACTCCGGGCCGGGACTTCGATCCGCTTGCCGGACAACGCTATATGCGCTTCTCCTACGCCGGTAGCGAGGAGGAGATGATCGAAGCCACGAACCGCCTTGGACGCTGGCTGGGCAGGTAGACCCGGAAACTGAAATCGACTCCGGAGATGAAATGAAAAAGCCGGGAAAGATCCCGGCTTTTGAATCTATGGGCAAAGCGGCTCAGAAGAACCCCTTTCGTTGCCACCAGCCGGCCTTCTTGGGCTTGGGCTCCTCCTGCGGCTCCTGCTGGTCGACCGTCGAGGAGACCACGACCGGCTCGGCTGGTTCGGCTTTTTCGGCCGCGGCCTTACGACGGGTCGCGCGTGCCCGGGCCGGCCGTGCCTCGATCGCGGCTTCGTCGGCAGCGGCAGGTGTGGGCACTTCAGCCGCATCCGCGACGACAGGTTCCGCTGCGACCGGCTCTTCGGCAGCAGGCTCGGTTGGGACTGCTTCTGCCTCGACAGCGTCCTGCTCCGCCTTCTTCGCCTTCGTCGTGCGGCGCGGTTTGCGCTTCGGCTTCTCCGCAGGGGCTTCCTCGACCGCTTCCACTGGCGCCGGCGATTCGGCGGCCATCTCGGGCGCAGCCGGCTCCACGGCGGTCGCCGTCGACAGGTCTTGTGCCGGCTCCTCGATCTCCGCCCCGGCAGTCACCACGTCTTCCGAGGGAGGCTCGCCGCCTTCGTCCGAGGGGATCAGGGCTTGTTCCGAAGGCTCGGCGCTTTCCTCCGAAGGTGCGGCCTCCGCAGCCTCGTCCTGGCGGTGGCGACGTCCGCCACGCTTGCCGCGTCGGCGCTTCTTCCGCTCGGCCTCGCCATCGGCTGCGATTTCCGCAGCCTCGGCCGGAGCTTCCTCAGTCTCGTGTTCGTCTTCGGCCTGCTCGGACGAGACAACGACCTCGGTCGTATCGGCCTCGTGGGCTGCATCGCCTTCGCGTTCCCGGTCCCTGCCGCGGCGTCTCCTGCGGCGGCGACGCTTGCGGTCGCGATGGCTTTCGCCATCTTCCCGATGTTCGCCTGCCTCGGCTTCATCCGAAGGCTCCTCCTCGAGAACGTCTTCGTCGGGCTCCTCCGGCTCGATATAGGCCGGTTGCGCCACCACGGGATATTGCTCGGCCGGCTTCTCCACGACGGCGCCGCGGAAGATCGCATAGTGCTGCGAGCCGATCGAGTCGTCGGCTTCGAGCGTGATCGTCAAGCCAAAGCGCCGTTCGAGATCGACCAGCGTGGAGCGTTTGTGGTTCAGGACATAGAGGGCGGTGGCCGCAGGCGTGCGTACCGAGATGTGGTGCCGCGCGTCCTTGAGGAGGAATTCCTCGATGGCGCGTACCACAAGAAGCGCGATCGACGAATCCGAACGGACGTGGCCGGTGCCTCCGCAATGCGGGCACAGCTTCATCGTGGATTCGAGCACGCTAGCCCGGATGCGCTGGCGCGACATTTCCAGGAGGCCGAAATGCGAGATCCGGCCGACCTGGATCCGGGCACGGTCGTTCTTCAAGCAGTCCTTTAGCTTCTTCTCGACCGCGCGATTGTTGCGGTTCTCCTCCATGTCGATGAAATCGATCACGATGAGCCCCGCGAGGTCGCGCAACCGCAATTGTCGCGCCACTTCCTCCGCTGCTTCCAGGTTGGTCTGGAGCGCGGTGTCCTCGATCGAATGCTCCTTGGTCGAGCGTCCGGAATTGACGTCGATCGAAACCAGCGCCTCTGTCTGGTTGATGATGATGTAGCCGCCCGATTTCAAGGTGACCTGCGGCTGAAGCATGCGATCGAGCTGTGCTTCGATGCCGTTGCGGGCGAGGATCGGAGTGCTTTCGCGATAGGGCTGGACGACCTTGGCGTGGCTCGGCATGAGCATCCGCATGAAGTCCTTGGCTTCGCGATAGCCTTCCTCCCCGGCCACGAGAATCTCGTCGATGTCCTTGTTGTAGAGATCGCGGACGGAACGCTTGATCAGGCTGCCTTCCTCATAAACGAGGGCAGGGGCAGTCGACTGGAGCGTCAGGCTGCGGACGTTCTCCCACAACCGCATCAGATATTCGTAGTCGCGCTTGATCTCCGCTTTCGTACGGCTTTCACCGGCCGTGCGAAGGATGACGCCCATGCCTTCAGGAACGTCGAGATCCTGGACCACTTCCTTGAGGCGCTTGCGATCCTGAGCGTTGGTGATCTTGCGCGAGATGCCGCCGCCACGGGCGGTGTTCGGCATGAGCACGGAATAGCGGCCGGCGAGCGACAGATAGGTGGTCAGCGCCGCGCCTTTGTTGCCGCGCTCTTCCTTGACCACCTGCACGAGCAGGATCTGCCTGCGCTTGATGACTTCCTGAATCTTGTACTGGCGCCGGACGGGCTTGCGACGGTTGCGGACCTCCTCGAGAGCATCTTCCGCGCCGACTGATTCCACTTCGCTTTCTTCGCCGTGAGGCGTGCTGACTTCCTCGACGGTACCCCTGTCCTCATTGGCTTCGGGGGCGTCGGCGCCTGCCTCGGTGATCGCCTCGGATATCGTGTCCGCTTCGATAGAGGCGGCGATCGAGGCTACCGGGGCCTCGTCGGCCTTGTCGTCGCCGTGCCCGTCCTCGCTGACCAGTCGTTCCTGGGCAGGTGCTTCCTCGACGCCCTCACTTGCGTCATGGGCATCCTCATTTCCGTCATGGCCGTCTTCGGCAGCCTTCTCCGCCTCGCCAGATGTCTCGCCGCCATCGGCTTCGACCAGCTCTTCCGATGCTTCGGCAGGCTGCTCGTCGCCCGATGCCGCGATTTCCTCGCCGTGCTCGCCATCGCGCCGTTCATGGTCTCGGCGATGCTTGCCGCCCCGACGCCGCCGGCGGTTGCGGTTGCGGTCGGAGCGATCCTCGGCTTCGCCATCCTCCTCCTCGTCCGCATCGCCTGCCTCCGCTTCAGCGCGCAAGAGCGCCTGACGGTCGGCTACCGGGATCTGATAGTAGTCAGGATGGATTTCACTGAAAGCGAGAAAGCCATGGCGGTTTCCGCCATATTCCACGAACGCAGCCTGAAGCGAGGGTTCTACCCGAGTCACGCGGGCGAGATAAATATTTCCTTTGAGCTGCTTCTTATCTTGCGATTCGAAGTCGAATTCTTCGATACGGTTACCGCGGACGACGACGACCCGCGTTTCCTCCGGGTGGGAGGCGTCTATTAGCATTTTGTTCGGCATTATTTCTTGTCTCCCCGGCAGCCGTCAGCCGAGGCCTGCGGGCATGAAAGCCCTGCCTTGAACCTGTTGCAGCAGCGATGCCGGACAATGAGGGGTTCGCAGACAACCGGTCCGACACAACCGACAAGCGGGCCGCGGCCGTTTCGGCGCGGGATTCCCCGTTCTTGTACACAGTTGCGTTTGACGCCATTCTGCCGCCTTGCGGAACCATTTGAACCAAGGCCCGGAGACCGGACCAGCTATTATGCTCTTGCCAGAGCCGGCCCGGAACATGCCGCTCCGGCCGTTTTTCCTGCATCAGGGCTTACGCGTTACGTGGCCCTGAAGAAAACCTTCGAAATCACCTCGTCCCGATCGCGTCTCGCGACTGGACCGTCTTCGCCGCTGGCCTCGTCTGTCAAGCGGGGAGCCCGGTTCCGGGCATTGCGATGATCCGAACTCGCTTTTATGATTTGGATCGTGCCGTGGCAACCCCGGATTTCAATGCCGGCTACAAGGTGCTTCGCCAGGGTATATGGTGTTGAAAGGCTTGGTTAACCATAAAAAGCTACCAATCGTTGATTGTTTTCGTGCCGGTTCGGTCCGATGGATATGGTGCGGCTTCCAACGCAGACGGTAGATTTCATGGATTTTCGAGACGCCAAGAAAGGCGGCGCTGCGGACTGCTCGTCGCCTAAAGCGTTCTTACGGCTCTGCCTTGTCCTGATCATGTCATGCCTCTCAGCGGGCGTCGTCTGGGCTCAGCCGCTGAAGGCCACTGGCTACAAGATGGTGGGCGACGCGGCGCGCATGCGACTCGTCATCCAGTTCGATCGCGAGCCCGAGCCGAACTGGTTTCTGTTGCGTAGCCCCCATCGCCTCGTCGTCGACCTCCCCGAAACGAGTTTCGCCATCGAGCCTGCCGACCTCAAAGCCAGGGGGCTGATCAGCGGGGTACGCTACGGCAATATCGGTGAGGGCAAGACCCGGCTGATCCTCACGAGCAAGGGGCCGTTCGAGGTCGAGAAGCTCGATGTCGTGAAGAACGAGACGGAGCCGGGCTACAGATTGATGGCCGACATCGTTGCGGCATCGGAGCGGCAGTTCGAGGCAGCCCTCTCGCTTCAGGTCGAGACCACGGGCTCCACCCAGGCCGCTCCCAAGGGAGACCGTGTAGGCAAGGCTGCGCCGCGACAAGACAAGCGCTTCACGGTGGTCATTGATGCCGGACATGGTGGGATTGACGGCGGTGCCGAAGGATCGAACGGAACCGTCGAGAAGTCGATCACCTTGGCGTTTGCCCTGGAGTTGAAGGCCAAGCTGGCGGCGAGCGGCAAGTACGACGTCTTCATGACGCGCGAGAAGGACGAGTTCCTGCGCCTCGACGAGCGCGTGCGCATCGCCCGCCAGCACGAGGCCGACCTTCTGATCTCGATCCACGCCGACACGATTCGCCTCAAGGATATCCGTGGAGCGACGGTGTATACCGTCTCGGACAAGGCGTCCGATGCGGAAGCCGAAGCGACGGCGGACCGGGAGAACCTTTCGGACCAGCTTGCCGGCATCGAACTCGAAGAGGCGAACCATGAGGTTTCCGACATATTGGTCGATCTCATTCGGCGCGAGACTCACAATTTCTCGATCCGCTTCGCACGTTCTCTCGTCGGGGAGTTGTCCAACAATATCGCGATGATCAACAATCCTCATCGCTTCGCGGGTTTCCGGGTGCTCAAGGCGCCGGACGTTCCTTCAGTCCTGATCGAACTCGGCTATCTCTCCAATCCGAAGGATGAGGAACAACTGCACGACGCGTCGTGGCGCGGCAAGGCGGTCGATGGGATCGCCTCCGCCATCGACTCGTTTGCCACCGCCAAGATCGGGGCGGGCGGTTGACGGCGGGCGGTGTCTCTGCCGGCCGTTGCAAGCGTAACACACTCCGTGATTTAATCACTTCTGTTCGGACGGGCTTCTCGGTGCTGCCGTATTTTGCCCACAACGGCGCGACAAGAGTTGACCATAGCGGATCGGGACGGTTACGGCGCATTGCGGCCGCGATCGACGAGGATATCCCGGCCCTTGCACTGGAGCGGGCATGATACGTCTCATCGGATATTTCTTTGGCGTCGGCGTGATGCTGGCGCTCGTCGCGGCGGCGGGCGTGGCCATCTATCTCAGCGGGCTGACCAAGGACTTGCCAGACTATGAAGTGCTGGCGACGTATGAGCCGCCCGTGACGACGAGAATCCATGCCTCCGACGGCGCGTTGATGGCCGAATTCGCGCGCGAGCGCCGGCTCTATCTGCCCATCCAGGCCGTGCCGGATCGCGTCAAGGCGGCGTTCCTTTCCGCCGAAGACAAGAATTTCTATCATCACCCCGGCGTCGACGTTAGCGGCCTGGCCCGCGCCGTCGTGACGAATCTCCAGAATTTCGGCTCTGGGCGCCGCCCGGTCGGGGCCTCCACAATCACGCAGCAGGTTGCGAAGAACTTCCTGCTGACATCGGATCAGACCTACGAGCGCAAGTTCCGCGAGATGATCCTGGCCTTCCGCATCGAGCAGGCTTACTCGAAGGACCGGATCCTCGAGCTCTATTTGAACGAGATCAATTTCGGCATGGGCGCCTATGGCATCGCCGGCGCCGCGCTCACCTATTTCGACAAGTCGGTCAACGAGTTGACCATCGCGGAAGTCGCCTATCTCGCCTCCCTGCCGAAGGCGCCGTCCAACTATCATCCGTTCCGTCACGCGGATCGCGCCATCGAGCGGCGAAACTGGGTGATCGATCAGATGGTGCAGAATGGTTATGTCGAGCGCGCCGAGGGCGACAAGGCCAAAGCCGAGCCGCTGGGAGTTTCGCCGCGCCGGCGTGGCAGCTATCTTTTCGCCGGCGAGTATTTCACCGAAGAGGTTCGGCGCGAGATCATCGGTCGATATGGCGAAAAGGCGCTGTACGAAGGCGGGCTGTCGGTGCGCACGACGCTCGATCCGAAACTTCAGCTGATAGCCCGCAAGTCATTGCAGAATGGCCTCCTGAAGTTCGACAGGCTGCGCGGCTATCGGGGCCCCAAGGACAAGATCGACATCTCGGGAGACTGGGGAGAGGCGCTCGGCAAGATCAAGGGGCTCGACGACGTGCCGGAATGGCGCCTGGCCGTGGTGCTCGACAGCTCCAAATCGGGCCTGTCCATCGGCCTTCAGCCTAAGCGCGAAATCTCTGGCGCGCTCGAGAGCAAACGCGAAGAGGGCACGGTCGCGGCAGAGGACATGAGCTGGGCCATGCGTCATCTCGTCAACGGGAAACGCGTCAAGGCCTCGTCTCCGGCCGAGGTTTTGCAGGCCGGCGACGTGATCTTCGTCCAGAAGAAGGATGGTTCGGAAACGGCATACGAGTTGCGCCAGCCTCCGGAAGTCTCCGGCGGCCTGGTCGCGATGGATCCGCATACCGGTCGCGTGCTCGCCATGGTCGGCGGGTTCTCCTTCTCCGAATCCGAGTTCAACCGCGCCACGCAGGCGTATCGTCAGCCGGGCTCGTCCTTCAAGCCGATCGTCTATGCCGCGGCGTTGGATATCGGCTACACGCCGGCCTCGGTGATCATGGACGGACCGATCACGATCAATGACGGCACAACGGTCTGGTCGCCGAAAAACTATGACGGCAAGGCCGCCGGTCCTTCGACGTTGCGCATGGGTATCGAGCGTTCACGCAACCTGATGACGGTCCGCCTTGCCAATGACATGGGTATGAAGACGGTCGCCGAATATGCGGAGCGCTTCGGGGTGTACGACAAGCTGAGCCCGATGATCGCCATGTCGCTCGGCTCCGGCGAGACGACCGTGATGCGCATGGTATCGGCCTATGCCGTGATGGCCAATGGCGGCCGTCAGATCAAGCCATCGCTGATCGATCGCATCCAGGACCGTTATGGCAAGACGGTGTTCAAGCATGACGAGCGCGGCTGCGAAGGTTGCGTCGCGACGGATTGGGCAGACCAGCCGGAACCGGAGCTGATCGATAATGCCGAACAGGTGCTCGATCCGATGACCGCCTACCAGATCACGTCGATGATGGAAGGGGTGGTCACTCGGGGCACGGGCGTGACCGTTTCGGAACTCGGCCGCCCGATCGCCGGCAAGACGGGAACCACCAATGACGAAAAGGACGCGTGGTTCATCGGCTATACGCCCAACCTCGTCGTCGGATTGTACATGGGCTACGACAAGCCCCAGGGCCTGGGCAAAGGCTCGACCGGCGGCGGTCTGGCCGCGCCGATCTTCAAGGAGTTCATGGGGCAGGCGTTGAAGGATACCCCGATTGTCGACTTCCAGATCCCGGACGGCATGAAGCTGATCGCCATCAATCACAAGACCGGCATGGCCGCGGCTGAAGGCGCGCCAGGCACCATCATGGAGGCATTCAAGCCAGGTACGGGCCCGGCGGACAGCTACTGGGTCATCGGCATGGGCGAGGATGGCTCGAACGGATCGGGCGAAGCGCTATCGCCGCAGGCGAGCAAGGCCATCCAGGGCGGCGGCGGCGGACTGTACTGATGGCTGGCTACCCGGGAGAGCGTCGTGGCGCGCGATCGCTCGCCCGGCAAGCCGGCATGGATGATCACGGCCCCCGCCTTTCGCCCATTTCGCTTTACAGGCGGGCAGGGGCTCCCTATGTTCCGCGCCGATTCAACAGCTCCCGCGCATCTCGTGAACCTGCCCTGCCTCAGTTTCGGGGACATTTCGATGGCGCGAGGATAGGACAAAGAACGAGTTACGATGCGCACCGAAACCCAAAACCTGGTCGACGAGATCAAGCAGGCCATAAGCCTGCTGAGGAGGCATCTTTGACTGGGATCAGGCAATCAAGAGGCTGGACTACCTGAACAATCGCGCCGAGGACTCCACGCTGTGGAACGATCCTCAGGAAGCGCAGAAGCTGATGCGCGAGCGTCAGCATCTCGATGACAACATCAAGGCGATCAATGGCCTGAACCAGGCGCTCGAAGACAATGTCGGCCTCATCGAGCTCGGCGAGGAAGAGGGCGACGAAAGCGTGGTCTCAGAGGCCGAGGCAGCGATCCGCTCCTTGTCTGGAGAGATCAAGGCTCGGCAGATCGAGACGCTGCTTTCGGGCGAGGCCGACGGCAACGACACCTATGTCGAAGTGCATGCCGGCGCCGGCGGCACCGAGAGTCAGGACTGGGCGTCCATGCTCATGCGCATGTATACGCGCTGGGCAGAGCGGCGCAGGTTCAAGGTCGAGATCCTCGAAATCCACGATGGGGAAGAGGCGGGGATCAAATCGGCCACGTTGCTGGTGAAGGGGCACAACGCCTATGGCTGGCTGAAGACGGAGTCCGGTGTCCATCGGCTCGTGCGGATCTCGCCCTACGACAGCAATGCCCGCCGCCACACCTCTTTCGCCAGCGTCTGGGTCTATCCCGTGATCGACGACACGATCGAGATCGACGTCTCGGAATCGGACGTGCGTATCGACACCTACAGGGCGTCGGGTGCGGGCGGCCAGCACGTCAATACGACCGACTCGGCGGTCCGGATCACGCACATCCCGACGGGGATCGTGGTCGCCTGCCAGCAGGAACGCTCGCAGCACAAGAACCGCGCGACGGCCTGGAGTATGCTGCGCGCGCGCCTTTACGAACTCGAGCTTCAGAAGCGCGAGGAGAAGGCAAACGCGGAGGCCTCGGCCAAGACCGACATCGGGTGGGGTCACCAGATCCGCTCCTACGTGCTACAGCCCTATCAGTTGGTGAAGGATCTGCGCACCGGCGTGGAGAGCACGAGCCCGCAGGACGTTCTCGACGGCGACCTTGACGAGTTCATGGAAGCCTCGCTGTCCCAGCGCATCGAAGGTGGCGCGGGACAGCCGATCTCGGACATCGATTGACGGCGCAAACGGCCGGAACGACGGCAGTGCGCGTGTCGCTGCTGTCGCCTGGTTTTTTCGAACCGTCGCACCGACGCAGGCTTTGCATCGTTCCGCAAATGGGCCGCGTCGTCGATAGGGCGCGCCATTTGGGCAAAGCCGGCCATGCCAGTCGGTCGTAGCGCGCCCCGGAGAACAGTGAGCCTGCCAGGTGCTGAGACCGCCCCAGCGTCTTAGAGAAGTCGAGCTACCTTGCGGCCTGCCTTGAGAAATCGCACGGGATCGACGGCATTGCCCTCCCGGCGGATTTCATAGTGAAGATGCGGGCCGGTCGAGCGACCGCTCGAGCCGACATCGCCGACTGTGTTGCCGATCGAGAGCTTCTGCCCGACCTTGACGCGGATCTTGCTCAGATGGCCGTAGCGGGTCGAGAACCCGTTGCCATGATCGACCTCCACCATGCGGCCATAGCCGCCGTTCCATCCAGCCTTCGTCACCGTGCCCGGTGCCGTGACCAGCGCGGGTGAGCCCGACGGGGCTCGGAAATCCAAACCTGCATGCATCGCCGGCATGCCGATCAGCGGATCTCGGCGGACACCGAAGCCGCTCGAAACGCCGTGGCCAGGAGCCGGGTTGGCGATTGGAAACTTGCGCGCTCCCTTCTTCATGGCTTCGAGGTGCTTGAGCGCTTCGTCGAGTTCCTTGACCTTGGTGTCGAACATCGACGCGGCATCGATCGCTACGAGCGGGCCGCCGATGCCCTGCTTGCCGTATTCGGAATCAATGGGCAGATCGGCGTCTTCGAGGGCCTGCGCGATAGTGTCCGCTGTCTGCGTCGCATCCTCGGCCAGCGAGGCGACGCGAGCCAACTGCTCCTTCTCGATATCGCGCAGCGACTGATTGATGGCGACGAAGAGTTTGTCTGTCTGGCTGGCAGCCGACTCGTCACGGGTCACAGCCTCGCGCGGCGACCAGAACGCGAACGGAGAATGCGTCGAGGAGTTGGCGAGCGGGTTCGACAAGCCCAAGCTGGCGCGAATGTCGGGTTTCACCGCCGGGACGGGAACTGGCGAGGGGGCGTCGGCCTTTGCCGCCCCGACCCGTTCCAGGATCGGGCTCAGGCGTCCATGCCGCTGCGACAACTGGGTCTGGCGCTCCAGCAGTTCGCTCACCTTGCTTTCCATGAGCTGCTGATCGAGCAGTTGGCGGCTCGTGATGCGATCAACCTGGGCGCGAAGGGCGGAGATCCTGTCTTCATACGCCTGTTGCACGCGAGCTTGGCGAGCCGTCGAGGCGCCGATCAGATCGTCACGCAGAACCAGGTAGGACGTCGCGAGCAGATAGCCTATTGCGACCGCGGAAAGTGCCGAGCCCGCAAGGGCTGCCAGCCATGGGCGAACCTGGAAATGCCTGATCTGATTGCCGCGCGCAATAATGACGGTGTGCGGCTCCTTGCGCTTGCCGAAAACGGCTGTTTGACCGGGGGCTCTCACGGGACGTTGCTTCTCTGCCACTGAGACTGAAGACGGCCCGATTACACATTGTTAGGGTTAACAAAGGTTTTCCGGACGGCAGGAAGAACGGTGACAGGGATGGCACCCGGAACCAGACGAGCGCGTCGGGCCGGTCTGAAACCGCGTTTTGAAATGGAACAATAAAAAGCCCTGGGGCGGCGGTTGCGTGGCGATTTTCACCAAGCGCCGCCCCAAGGTTTGCTGACTTTCGAATTCAGCGGAGGAACAGCCAGAGAAGGATGATGATTGGAATCGGGATGCCAAGCATCCACAGGATGATGGATCGAAGCATGGTGTTCTCCCTGTTGATCGTAGAAGCCAACGCCCAAACCCGCGGTGAGTTCCGGCACTGTCTCGCGGGGGGATGCGGCAGCGCGGGCAGGACCGCCGGCGCCTTTCTTGTGGAAGTGGACCAAGGAGCCGTGTCCTGCGCGTTGGCATAGCGGTGCAATTGAACCTATGTTCGGCGCCCGATCGAGGATTGTTGGAAAGAAATGGCTGCAGATATCAAACGCATCGCAGAAATCATCGCGACCGAGATCGGCGCGAGGCCGGATCAGGCCGCGGCAGCGATCGGCCTGCTCGACGAGGGGGCGACGGTGCCCTTCATCGCGCGTTATCGCAAGGAGGTCACGGGAGGGCTGGACGACAGCCAGCTGCGGCTGCTTGCCGATCGTTTGATCTATGTGCGCGAACTCGACGCACGACGCGACGCGATCCTCGAATCGATCCGCAGTCAAGGCAAGCTTACGGAAGACCTGGAAGCGAAGATCGCGGCCGTGACGACCAAGGCCGAACTGGAAGATCTCTACCTCCCCTACAAACCGAAGCGGCGCACGCGTGCCGAGATCGCCAGGGAGAGGGGACTGGGGCCCCTGGCAGAGGCAATCCTGGCGGATCGTTCGGCCGTGCCGTCGGAACTGGCGGCAGGCTACCTCACCGACGACGTTCCCGACGTCAAGACGGCGCTCGAAGGCGCGCGCGACATCGTTGCGGAGACCATTGCCGAGAATGCAGATCTGGTCGGCAGTCTGCGCAATTATCTCAGGGAAAAGGCCTTCCTACGATCGAGGGTCGTCGAGGGCAAGGAAGAGGCGGGTGCCAAGTTCTCCGACTATTTCGACCACGTCGAACGCTGGTCCGGCATTCCCAGTCATCGTGCGCTCGCCATGTTCCGCGGTCGCAACGAGGATGTTCTGGCGCTCGAGATCGAAGTGGATGCCGATAGCGCGGCGCCCGTGAAGCCGGTGGAGCGCATGATCGCCGACGCCTATGGAATCGGTCGCCAGAGAGCCGGGGATCAATGGCTCGCGGAGGTCGCCGGCTGGACGTGGCGCGTGAAACTATCGCTTTCGCTTTCCCTGGATCTGATGCGCGAGCTTCGCGAGCGGGCCGAAGACGAAGCCATTCGGGTTTTTGCACGCAATCTCAAGGATTTATTGTTGGCAGCTCCAGCCGGATCACGGGCTACGATGGGCCTCGACCCGGGTATCCGCACAGGCGTCAAGGTCGCGGTCGTCGACCAGACCGGCAAGCTGCTCGACACCGCCACGGTCTACCCGTTCCCGCCGCGAAACGATGCGCGCGGGGCCCAGGCGGAATTGGCAGCTTTGATCGTACGCCATAAAGTCGAGCTGGTCGCCATCGGTAACGGAACGGCAAGCCGCGAGACCGAACGCCTGGTCGTGGATCTACTTGCCGATATGCCTTCCCCGAAGCCCCAGAAGGTCATCGTCAGCGAGGCGGGCGCATCCGTCTATTCGGCTTCCGAAACCGCCGCCGCCGAGTTCCCCAATCTCGACGTGTCACTGCGCGGCGCCGTTTCGATCGCCCGCCGTCTGCAGGATCCGCTCGCGGAACTGGTGAAGATCGAACCGAAATCCATCGGGGTCGGCCAATACCAACACGATGTCGATCAGTACCGGCTCGGCCGCTCGCTGGAAGCCGTGGTCGAGGATGCGGTGAACGCCGTCGGCGTCGATCTCAACACGGCTTCGGCGCCACTCCTGGCGCGGGTCTCGGGCCTTGGGCCGTCACTGGCCGAGGCGATCATCCTACACCGCAACGCCACCGGCCCCTTTGCAAGCCGTGCGGATCTCCTCAAGGTCAGCCGGCTCGGCCAGCGAACCTTCGAGCAATGTGCGGGCTTCCTGCGCATCCCGAACGGAAGCGAGCCGCTCGACGCTTCGGCGGTTCACCCAGAAGCCTATGGCGTGGCCAAGAAGATTGTTGCCGCATGCGGCCGCGACCTGCGTTCGCTCATGGGCGACAGCGCCCGGCTCAAGGCGCTCGATCCCCGCCAGTTCGTCGACGAACGCTTCGGTCTGCCCACGGTGCGCGACATCATCGCGGAGTTGGAGAAGCCGGGCCGGGATCCGCGACCGGAATTCAAGACCGCGACATTCGCGGAGGGTATCGACGACATAAAGGACCTGAGGCCGGGCATGGTGCTTGAAGGGACTGTCACCAATGTCGCGGCGTTCGGTGCCTTCGTTGATATCGGCGTCCATCAGGATGGGCTGGTGCACGTCTCCCAACTGGCGGATCGCTTCGTCAAGGACGCGCACGAGGTGGTCAAGGCGGGCGATGTGGTGAAAGTGCGCGTCGTCGAAGTCGACATCAGGCGCAAGCGCATCGGCCTTTCGATGCGAAAGCACGGCGACGATGTGGGCGGCAGGCCGGACCGGCGATCCGAAAAGGCGCAGCCACGGACTTCGTCTGCCAGACCAGCCGATCGATCGGGCTCGGCCGGGCGGGGAGCGGAGACCTCCCAGGGTGCGCTCGGCGCGGCTTTCGCCGAGGCGCTCAAGCGCAAACAATGAGCGACATGAGGCTCGCTGCAGAGGCGGCCGGCGGATCGCCGCGGCGGCTGCACTCCGGGGCCTCGGCTTCCGCGAGAAGTTGAAGAGGACTGGTGCTTCCTTTTCCGGTTGAAACCTGACCGGGCGTTGTTTATTTTTTCTGACCATGACGATGATCATTTCTCTCACGATCGCTTCCAGCTTCTTCCGAGGCTGAGCGCTGCCGAAGTTTCGGTCGGGCGCTTGCCGCCTGAAGCGATGGCTCGCCCCGATCGGGCGAAACCACAATCCATGAGAGAGGCATCATGCAAAGTCATGTCGAGGGCGTGCTTGGTCGCGCCGCAATCAACGATTTTATCAAAAACGGTTTCGTAAGGATCGAGGGGGCTTTCCCCCGCGAGATTGCCGAACGTGCTCGCTCGATCCTTTGGAAGGACACGGGGTGTGACCCGGAAGACCCGGGCACATGGACACAGCCGGTCATCAGGCTCGGTATGTACGCTCAGGAACCATTTGCCGCCGCTGCCAACACGCCGAGGCTTCATTCGGCTTTCAACCAGCTCGTTGGCTTGGGACGGTGGCTGTCATGCATGAGCATGGGCACATTCCCCATCCGCTTCCCTTCGCCCGAAGATCCCGGCGACGCGGGATGGCACATCGACGTCAGCTTCGGCTTCGAGGTCCCCGACTTCCTCTCGTGGCGAGCCAATGTGACTTCCAAGGGGAGGGCTCTTCTCATGCTGTTCCTCTTTTCGGATGTCGGCGATCTCGATGCTCCCACCCGCATCCGTGTGGGATCGCACCTCGACATCGCCCGTCTGCTGGCGCCGGCGGGAGATGACGGGCTAACGCTCCGAGAGCTGGCGTCGAATGCGTTCGACGAGACCTCCCATCGCCAGGAGGTGCTTGCAACCGGCGAAGCCGGTACCGTCTATCTGTGCCATCCCTTTCTGGTGCATGCCGCACAGGCGCACCGTGGCACGCGGCCACGCTTCATGGCGCAGCCGCCGCTCTTGCCGGCCAAGCCGCTGCAACTCGAACGCGGTGATGACGACTACTCGCCGGTGGAGCAGGCGATCCGGCTGGCTCTCGGGAGAGCGGGCTGAATGCGGCTAGGCTAAGGCTAGGGATCGTGACGCGCTTTAGGCCGCCGAAAGACTTCTGACGGCGGCCAACACCTCTTCGACGTGACCGCGAAGCCTTACCTTGCGCCAGATCCTGGCGATGGTCCCATCCGGCGCGATGAGGAAAGTGCTGCGCACCACGCCCATATATTTGCGGCCAAACATGGTCTTTTCGGCCCAGACGCCGTAGGCGTCGATAGCCGAGCGCTCCTGATCCGCTCCGAGCCCGATGGTCAGCTTGTGCTTGGCCTTGAATTTGTCATGCTTGCCGACGCTATCGGGAGAGACGCCCAGGATGGCCGCACCCGCTTTGTCGAATTCGGGACGCATCCTGGAGAATTCGATGGCTTCCTGCGTGCAGGTCTGGGTGTCGTCCTGAGGGTAGAAGTAGAGGACCAAGGCCCTGCCGCGGAAGTCCGCCAGTTTGACACTGTCCCCTCCGTCTTGCGGCAACTTGAAATCCGGCGCTTTGTCGCCGATCACCAACTCAGTCATATCCTTGCCGTTGTTTGAGGTTACGCGCGCGTCCTTGCAGTTATAATAGGGCCGCGGATTCGTCCATGGCCGAAGAATAGTCAGGAAACTGCTTGGAGTACGAGCTCCCGAGACACGAAAAGGTAAAGTTCCGGCGTGAGGATATCGCGGAGCTTCACACTTTTCCGTCCGCGATCGGCCAAGACCATTGGAAGCCGAAGCGGCCACTTCATTGGCGTGCCCTCGGCGTCTGCGCCGGGCTGGCGACGCTTGCCACGTCTGTGGCGCTGCTCGTCGGGCTGCTGATCTATTTCGTTGGGATTTCCGGCATCAGCACCGACAGCGTTCGCGATCAGGCGGAAGCGGCGGTCGGGCAACTCCTCGGGGTCGACGTCGATGCCACTCTGGGGCCTGCGCGAATTTCGTTCGACAGCTCGCGTTTCGTCGCCGTCGAGGTCAACAACGTCCGGCTCGCCACGACGGGCACGTCTCCGAGCGATGTCGTCACCGCGAAGAGCATACGCTTCGGACTGAGAGCGCTGCCGCTGGTTACTGGGCAGATCAAGCTCGGCAGTGCCAGGGTCGAGGACGCCCGGATCTTCCTCGGCGCACTTCCCGCCCGCCGGGACATCGTCTGGACGGCGTCGTTGACCGGAGAGGATGGACTTGTCGATCCCGATCTTGTTGCGAACGCCGTGTTCGCCGCCGTCCATCGGCTCTTCGACGCCTTCAACGCCGGCTCCACGCGGAGTGCCCAACTCGAGAATGTCGAGATCGTCCTGGCAGAAGGTAGCGCCTTGCGCTCCATCATGATCAATCACGCGACGCTTGGTCAGTCGCTCACGGGCCGGTTATCCTTTTCGGCGGACACGACTGTCGACAGCCGCGAGATCGTGATCGAGGGGACGGCGGTGCTGGACGAGGCGTCACGTCGTGTCGGCGCGCTCGACCTTTCCGTCGACTCCGCGCCGCTTGTGGCGCCGACGCCGAGGGCCGGCGGGGCGACGGATCCGGCTCGCGAAACCTCGATCGGCGAGGTCGATCTGAAGGTTTCGGGAAGCGAAGGCGCCCAGGGCGAGGCTTCTCGCCTCGCCATCTCGTTGGAGGTGGGCGATTCAGTGATCCGCATCGATCCGCGCCACGATCTCGACGTCAGCATGGCTGTCGCGGCGGAACTGGTTACCGGCACCGGGAAAGTGGAGATCAAGGAGAGCAGCATCGTCAGCGGCCGGTCGCGTTTCGCTATGAATGGCGCAATCGGCCCGAAACCGCGCTCCGCTCCGACGGAGGCACCGGCCTATCGATATGAACTTGTGAGCAACCAGGCCACGCTCGCACCTCCGGATTCTCCCGAACCGGCGCTCAATCTGGCGGGCCGTCTCGCTGGAACGTTCAATCCGGTCTCGTCTCGACTCGAGATAGACGAGCTCGCCCTGCGTACCTCAGGGGGCGAAGTGCTTGGGAAGGCTGCCGTCGATTTCGTCGGCGGCAAGGCCCCCGGCATCTCCCTGGCCCTTTCCGTGCCGGCAATGCCGACATCCCATGTCAAGCAGATCTGGCCGTGGACGGCTGCAAACGGCGCCAGGCGTTGGGTTCTCAACAACCTGTTCGGCGGGCAGGTCGCCGACGGAAATATTGAGTTTCGCGTGCCGCCCGGACGTATCGGCAACGGTGTTCCACTCACGGCCGACGAGATTTCCGGCCATTTCAAGATCGTCGGAACCCGTTTCGACGTCACGGGCCGGATCCCTCCAGTCCGCGACGCCGTCGGAACGATCGACTTCAGGGGCAATGATGTCGACGTCGCGCTTTCCTCCGGCACGGTTTTTCTGCCGAGCGGTCGTTCGGTGGTGGCCAGCAACGGCACGCTGACCATCCGCCATGCCAGCCTACCCAAGTTGATCGGCGCCCTGGACATGGACATCGCCGGCGAAGCTCAGGCTGTGGCGGAACTCGCATCCTTTGAGCCGATCAACGCGATGGGTCACATCGGCATGACTGCCGACGAATTCTCCGGTCAGGTTTCAGGCAATGTGAAGGCCGACATTCCCTTGAACAAGGCCGCGGAGGGGGAGAAACACAATTGGCTCGTGGCGCTCGATTTCAAGGATCTCGCCGTCGCTCGAGCTTTCGAAGGCCAATTGGCGACCGAAGCGGACGGAACCATCGTCGTTGATCCGACGAAGGCGGTGATCGAGGCAAAGGCCAAGCTCAACGGAGCGCCGGCCCAGATCGACCTGATCGAGCCCATCGGCGGCAGCGCGGTCGAACGCCGGCGCAAGGTAGCGGTGGTGCTGGATAACAAGGCCCGTGAGAAGATCGCGCCTGGGCTGGCAACGCTTCTCGACGGATCGGTAAAGCTACAGTTCGACGCCGGCGCGGAGGGAAGCGATCGCCAGATCGAGATGGATCTCACCGATGCAAAGCTGGATCTGCCATGGGTGGGATGGAGCAAGGGACCCGGCATCGCAGCTACCGCATCCTTCCGGATGGCGACGGCCGACAACACCACCACGCTTTCCGATTTCAGGCTGGACGGGAAGTCTTTCGCCGTGGCGGGAGATATCGTTCTTGCCGGGGGAGAATTGTCGTCGGCCCGCTTCGGCACGGTTAGTCTCAACCGGGGGGACGACGCGAAAGTGGCGATCAAGCGTACCGGTAAGGGCTATGCCGTCGACGTGTCGGCGGCCTCGCTCGATGCGCGTTCCCTGGTAAAGCAGGTGACTTCGGACAAAACCGGACCTTCCAAGGGTTCCGGCTCGATGACAGTGACCGTGGACGCCGACGTCAAGACTTTGACGGGTTTTCACGGCGAGCAGTTATCGCGTGTCAAGCTTGAGTATTCCGGGAGTGGGGATCGCGTCGTCGGCTTGAACGTGTCCGCTGTCACCGACACAGGCAGCAAGGTGAGCGTGGTCAGCGCGACTGAACGCGGTCGCAGAACGCTTGAGATGCGCTCTTCCGACGCCGGTTCCCTCGTGCGCTTCCTTGACCTCTATCCGCATATGGAGGGCGGCACGATCCGGCTGGCGCTCGCGGGAGAGGGCGATGGGCCGATGCACGGCCAGGTCGACGCATCGAATTTCTGGATCGTGAACGAGCCGAGATTGGCGTCGATCGTGGCCACCACGCCGCCGGGAGACCAGCGGAGCCTCAACCAGGCCATCCGCAGCGACATCGACACTTCCCGCGTGCACTTCGAGCGTGGCTACGCGGTGATCCAGAAGGCCCCAGGCAGTTTGCTGCTCGATCGTGGAGTGCTGCGAGGCCCGTTGATAGGCCTGATGTTCCAGGGAACGCTCTATGATCAGGCCGGCAATATCAACATGACAGGCACGTTCATGCCGGCATACGGGCTGAACCGAATCTTCGGCGAGATCCCGCTCCTTGGGCAAATCCTGGGCAATGGACGCGACAGAGGGCTGATCGGCGTGACCTTCCGGTTGGCCGGGGACGCAAGCTCGCCGGCCCTCCAGATCAATCCGCTCTCGGCGATCGCGCCGGGGATATTTCGCTCGATCTTCGAGTTTCGCTGACCGCGCGCTGAAACATGTCGCGCGAACTGGAATTCGCGCGACATGCATGAGGTTGTTTCACTACGCATGTCGTTTGCCCAAAACCGCGGCGCACTTTTGGACGATATGCGAATGGCGGCGCTCAAGCGGGGCGGACGAGAATGTGCTTCTTCTTGCCGAGGGACAGCTTGATCACGCCTTCCGCAGTAAGATCGGCGAGCGTGACGCTACGACGTTCGTCCGTCACAGGATGATCGTTGAGCCGGACCGCTCCGCCCTGGACATGGCGACGCGCCTCGCCGTTCGAGCCTGCCAGGCCGGCGGTCACGAAAAGAGAAAGCAGGCCGATGCCGGCTTCGAGCGACGCTTTCTGGACCTCGACCGTCGGCAGGCTTTCGGCCAGCGCGCCTTCCTCAAAGGTCTTGCGGGCCGTCTCGGCGGCCGTCTCCGCGGCCTCACGGCCGTGCAACAGCGCGGTGATCTCGGTTGCCAGCGTCTTCTTTGCCTCGTTGATCTCGGCGCCGCCGAGGGCCTCGAGGCGCGCGATCTCGTCCAGCGGCAAGGTCGTGTAGAGCTTCAGGAACCGGCCGACATCTGCGTCCTCGGTATTGCGCCAGTACTGCCAGAACTCGTAGGGGCTCAGCATCTCAGGGTCGAGCCAGACGGCCCCCGATGCTGTCTTGCCCATCTTCGCGCCCGAAGAGGTGGTGAGCAGCGGCGACGTCAGGGCAAAGAGCTGGGGCGTCCCCATGCGGTGGCCGAGGTCGATGCCGTTGACGATGTTGCCCCACTGGTCAGAGCCGCCCATCTGCAGCCGACAGCCATACCGCTTGTTCAGCTCCACAAAATCGTAGGCCTGAAGGATCATGTAGTTGAATTCAAGAAAGGAGAGCGACTGTTCGCGATCCAGCCTGAGCTTGACGGAATCGAAGGAGAGCATTCGATTGACCGAGAAGTGGCGGCCGACATCTCGCAGGAAGGTGACGTAGTTGATGTCCATCAGCCAATCGGCGTTGTTGACCATCATCGCATCGCGCGGACCTTCGCCGAAATTGAGGTAAGGAGCGAAGTTGCGTCGGATGCCGACGAGATTGGCTTCGATGTCCGACGGGGTCAGCAGCTTCCGCGCCTCGTCCTTGAAGGATGGATCACCGATCATCGAGGTGCCGCCGCCCATCAGCGCAATGGGGCGATGCCCGGTCTTCTGCATCCAATGCAGCATCATGATCTGGATGAGCGAGCCGGCATGCAGGCTCTTGGCGGTCGCATCGAAGCCGATATAAGCGGTCACGACTTCCTTGGCGAAAAGTTCGTCGAGACCGGTTTCATCCGATATCTGGTGGATGAAGCCGCGCTCGGACAGCGTGCGCAGGAACTCGGATTTGAAGGCGGACATGATCTCTTCTTTCGGCCGAAAACATATCGTCGCCGCGACATTGGCACCGCGGCTGCGGGGCCTTTAGCATCCGTACATGAAGAATCACAAGGACGGCGGTCGAAATGGCGACATCATGCGCTATCGGATTGATGAGCGGCACATCGATGGACGGCATCGATGTCGCCGTGTTGCGCACCGACGGGGAGCATCTCGTGGAACGTGGGCCATCACTGTTCGTCCCGTATGAGACGGCGTTTCGCAGGCGCATCGAAAAGGCATTACGCGATGCCAAGGCGATCGTGCGCCGCGAGGACCGGCCCGGTGATCTTTCGGGACTGGAGCATGAGATCACGCTGCGCCACGCCGAAGCGGTCGAGCGTTTCCGGCGCGACGTCGAGGCAGGCTGGGATGCGCCCGATGTGATCGGCTTCCATGGTCAGACCGTGCTTCATCGGCCGGAGGCCGGGTTGACGGTGCAGATCGGGGACGGACAATTGCTGGCGCGGCTGACGGGCTGTCCGGTCGCCTACGACATGCGGGCAAACGACATGTCGCATGGCGGCCAGGGCGCGCCGCTCGTGCCGGTCTACCACGCGGCGCTTGCAGCGGCGCTGCCGCGCTCCCTTGCGGGGCGGTTCCCGGTCGTGTTCGTGAATATCGGCGGGATCTCCAACGTCACCTACGTGCCCAGGCACGGTGACCCGGTCGCCTTCGACAGCGGGCCCGGCAACACGCTGATCGACCAATGGGTAATGCGGGAGGGCGGCGTTCCCTTCGACGCCGGTGGTGCCATCGCGAACGAGGGCAGTGTCGTCCAGGCGGTGGTCGAGCGATATCTGGGCAATCCGTTCTTCGAAAAGGGTGGGCCTAAATCCCTGGACCGCAACGATTTCACGCTGGACGATGCGGTTGGGCTGGAGTTGGCGGACGGCGCAAGAACGCTTGCGGCGGTGTCTGCCAGCGCCATCCTGAAATCGGCGGAACACATGCCGGAACAGCCGAAGCTTTGGGTCATCTGCGGCGGCGGCCGCAAGAACCCGCACATCTTGCGGGATCTTCGCGCAGGCGCTGGCGATGCCGAAGTTGTCCTGGCAGAGGACGCCTCTCTCGACGGCGATGCCATGGAGGCCGAGGCCTGGGCCTATCTGGCTGTCAGGGCCCGTAAGGGCATGCCCCTTACTTTCCCGATGACGACCGGGTGCCGCGAAGCCGTAACGGGGGGCGTGTTCGCGACGCCGTAGCACAAGGGCCCGGATAGAAGCCGGCACCGATATCCTGCTGAAACCCACAAATACCCCGGCCTGCGGATACAGGGCCGGAGCAAAGCCGAATTGATGCTTGGGTGCAGCCGGCCGTTCAGTTCATGGCTTTGGCCTTCGATGCGGCAGCTTTCTTGGCCTTCGGTGCGGCGGCCGCTTTTGGTTTCGCCGGTGCCTTGGCCTTTGCAGCGCTAGTCGACTTTGCGGTCGCCGTCGACTTGGCCGCGGCAGCCGGTTTGGGCTTGGCAGCTGCCTTTGCTGCCGTATCGGCCTTGGCTGGCGCTTTCTTGGCAGTCTTGGCGGGTGCCGCCTTCGCTGCCACGGTGAGGTCTTTCAATTCGGCATCGGCAGCGTTCTTGCGGATCGACTCGATCGTCTTCACAGCCGACCCCTTGGACTTGTACCCCTCCGACGCAAACACTGGCTCCCCGTTCGCCGCGCGGAAACGGAAGCGGAACTCACCCTTCTTGTCCTTGTAGACTTCGAAGCTAGACATGAAACGTCCCCTGAATATTCGGGTGATTCTAAGCACGGGAAAGGTGACACGAAGCGGGAAGTATGTCGATGGAGTATACACGCCTAGGCTGTCTCGCCGAGATGACCAAGAAGCTTCATTCGTTCAGTGGGATAGCCGGTCCGACGAGATGTGCCGCCGCAAAACGGTGCCGGCGCCGCCAGCAAGCATCATCAAAACTTCACGGAAGTGTCACCCGCGCGACACCGCCCGAACATAGCTGGAAGCCGTTCCATCCACCTCAAGGAAACGGATTCTTCCAATGCGAAGCTCACTTCTTGCTGCCGTTGCAGTCTTCGCCCTGACTGCTGCAGCCTCCGCGGACGAAAAGGAATTCTCCGGGAAGCTCGTCGGCCACGCAATCCTTCCGGCCAACACAATCGTAAAGGCGCCGGATAATGCCCCGGTGCACCTTCAGACATCCGGCAAGTTCACCACATCCGATCGTCGTCGTGCCGAAGGCCTCGGAACCGTTCCCGGAAAGGACGGTGTTCGGCCCACGGGACTATCGTTGCCTTTCGACGGCCAACCCGTTCAGGGATTCTCGGGCATCAAGTCCAATGGCGATGGCACCTTCTGGTCGCTCTCAGACAACGGATTCGGGAGCAAGCTGAACTCCGGCGATGCCGCCCTGATGCTCCACCTCCTGCAATTCGATTGGGAGGCCGGTACCGTCGCGCGTCTGAAGACGGTCTTCCTTACCGACCCAGACAAGAAGGCGCCTTTCCCGATCGTGCTGGAGGGTAGCGACGAACGCTTCCTGACCGGCGCGGATTTCGATATCGAATCGATCCAGCCGGTCTCCGACGGCTTCTGGCTCGGCGAAGAGTTCGGCCCCTATCTCTTGAAGTTTGACAGCGAAGGCCGGCTGACCGACGTGTTCGCCACCATGGTGGAGGACGAACCGGTACGCTCCCCCGACCATCCGGAGCTCACGCTGCCCGCCAATCCCGCGGCAAAGAACCCGGTTTTCAACCTGAAGCGGTCGGGTGGCTACGAAGGTCTCGCTATGTCGAAGGACGGCACCAGGCTCTATGGCCTTCTGGAGGGCCCGCGCTACATGGCCGACGGCTCCGTTGAAAAAGCCGACGGACGGACGGCGCTGCGTATTATCGAGTTCGATGTCGCCGGCAGCAAATGGACAGGAAGAAGCTGGCTTTATCCGCTGGCGGAGGGCGGCGAGGCCATCGGTGACTTCAACATGGTCGACGCCACCACTGCGCTGGTCATCGAACGCGACAATGGCGCGGGCGTGGCCGGACAGGCCTGTGCCGATCCGTCCGATCCGAAACCGGATTGTTTCGCCGGAGCGTCCAAGGTCAAGCGTATCTACAAGATCGAGATGACAGACGAAAACGCAGGCCGGGCCGTGCGCAAGATCGGGTACATCGATCTCCTCAAGATATCGGATCCGGATAACAAGAAACGGCAGGGCGGAGGCGACGGCTTCTACGACATGCCCTTCGTCACCATCGAGAATGTAGACGTCGTGGACGACAGTCATATCATCGTGGGCAACGACAACAACCTGCCTTTCTCGGCGGGGAGGGCGCTGGACAAGGCGGACGACAATGAATTCGTGCTGCTCGAAGTCGGCGAGTTGCTGAGCGCCAAGTGAAAGAAATCGGGAAGCGCCCTCGGGCGCTTCCCGACATGGTCCCGGCAGACGGGCCTTCGAGTCTGGTTGAAGGCGGTGCCTGGCCGCAAGCGCAACCACCGCTCAGGTCTGGAGGCGACAACCCGACGAATACAGAGGAGTCGGCGCTCCCTTTACTTCAAGCGCTTCGGCCGGGGGTCCGCCAACTCGCCGGCCAGCCGGCGGTCGAGATAATCGGCGCATTCCTCGATCAGTTGTTCGCTATGGTTGGCGAAGAAATGATTCGCGCCCGGCATCGTCTTCTGTGTGATTGTGATGCCCTTCTGGGTGTGCAGCTTGTCCACCAGGGTCTGGACGTCCTTCGGCGGCGCTACCTTGTCGCTATCACCATGGATGATGAGGCCCGAGGACGGACAGGGCGCGAGGAACGAGAAGTCATAGGTGTTGGGCTGGGGCGCGATCGAGATGAAACCCTCGATCTCCGGGCGACGCATCAGGAGCTGCATGCCGATCCATGCACCGAACGAGTAGCCGGCCACCCAGCAACTCTTTGAATCCGGATGCAGAGACTGTACCCAATCGAGCGCCGCGGCTGCATCCGACAACTCGCCCGTGCCGTGATCGAACTCGCCCTGGCTGCGTCCGATGCCACGGAAGTTGAAGCGCAGCGTCGTGAAATTGCGCTTCTGGAACATGTAGAAGAGGTCGTAGACGATCTTGTTGTTCATCGTCCCGCCGAACTGCGGGTGTGGATGCAGGATGATGGCGATCGGCGCGCTCTTTTCCTTGGACGGCTGGTAGCGGCCTTCGAGGCGACCTGCGGGTCCTGCAAAAATGACCTCTGGCATGTATACTCCACTTGACAGGGCCCTGCGCAGGGACCACCGGGGGACATTTCCCGGCCCGACCTTGACGAGACGCAGGCGGCTCCATAGAAGCTAGTTTAGAATTGTTCAAAACTGGGTAGCGCCCAGCCTTCGAAGCGCGTAGATAGGACGGCTGACCTTGGAATTTCAAGGAAATAACGCCACCCCGCACGCAAACGTGAGTTGACAGGACAAAATACCGGAATGGCCGCAGATCGCGCCTATCTCGACTACAACGCAAGCGCGCCTCTCACGGCGGGTGCGCGCGCGGCTGTCGTCGATGCGTTGTCCATGCAGGCCAATCCGTCGTCCGTCCATAGCGAAGGCCGCGCGGCGCGTCGGCTCATCGAGGAGGCGCGGCGTGAGGTCGCCGCCCTGGTCGAAGCCAAGCCCGAACACGTGGTCTTCACCTCCGGCGCGACGGAGGCCGCCGCAACCTTGCTATCTCCTGATTGGCAACTGGGCCGTGGCGCATTTCGCATGGCAAGGCTCTATGTTTCGGCGGCCGACCACCCCTGCGTTCTTGGCGGGGGACGTTTCGCGCCTGACCAGATCGAAGTGGTCGGCGTGGATCGGCAGGGCGTCGTCGACCTCGAGGCTTTGCGCGCGGCGCTGGCCCGGCACGAGCGGTCCGAAGGCCTGCCACTGGTCGCCATCCATGCGGCGAACAATGAAACCGGCGTCGTCCAGCCCTTCGCCGAGGTCGCCGCGGCGGTACGGGAGGCGGGTGGCGTACTGGTGCTCGATGCCGTTCAGGCAGCAGGGCGCATACCGCTCGATATTACAAAAGCTTGCGGCGATTATCTCATCCTGTCTTCGCACAAGATCGGCGGGCCGAAGGGCGTAGGTGCAATTGTCGCAGCCGCCGACCTGATGATGCCGAAGCCGCTGATCACGGGCGGCGGGCAGGAGAAGGGGCACCGCGCCGGTACGGAAAACCTCGCCGCCATCGTCGGTTTCGGCGCGGCCGCCCGGGAGGCACGGGCCGGCCTCCAGCTCATGGAGGAAGTGCGCACGCTGCGTGACGAGATCGAAGCGTTCCTTGCCGAAAGCGATCCCGGTATCGAAATATTCGGCCATGGCGCCGAGCGGTTGCCCAACACCACGTTCTTTTCCATTCCCGGTCTGAAAGCCGAAACGGCGCAAATCGCGTTCGATCTTGCGGGAGTAGCGCTTTCGGCAGGATCCGCCTGCTCGTCGGGCAAGGTCGGAGCGAGCCATGTTCTCAAGGCGATGGGGCGAGGCGACCAGGCCGGCGCGCTTCGGCTCTCCATCGGGCTTTCGACGACTCGGCAGGAGATCGCGCTTTTCAAGACCGCGCTGGCCGGGATACTGGCACGCCGGGCTGGTAGGGCCGCTTAGCGGCCAAAGAAGTCTCCGGTTCTTCGGACCGGAGGCTGCGACGCGTTGCGGCGGGTGAATTCCCGACGACCACGCACTATATGGGAGTTACGCCGCTTCGCGGTGCCATAGTTTGAAAACGGCCGGGCCTTGACCCCGGCATGGATGGAGAACGCTGATGCCTGCTGTGCAGGAGACGATCGAGCAGGTTCGCAAGATCGATGTGGACCAATACAAATACGGCTTCGAGTCGCAGATCGAGACGGAAAAGGCCCCCAAGGGCCTGAGCGAAGACATTATTCGCTTCATCTCGGCCAAGAAGAACGAACCGGAATGGATGCTCGAATGGCGTCTCGGCGCCTTTCGCCGCTGGCTCACGCTTGAAGAGCCGACATGGGCGCGCGTCGATTACCCCAAGATCGACTTCCAGGACATCCACTATTATGCGGCGCCGAAGAACCAGACTGGCCCGCGTTCCCTGGACGAGGTCGATCCGGAGATCCTGAAGATTTACGAGAAACTCGGCATCCCGCTCAAGGAGCAGGAAATCCTCGCCGGCGTACAGAGACCAGACGGCGAGCTCGAGGAAGACAGCGACAACGTCTACAAGTCCGGCCGTGTCGCGGTGGACGCGGTGCTCGATTCCGTGTCGGTGGTCACCACCTTCAAGGAAGAGCTGGCCAGGGCCGGCGTCATCTTCTGTTCGATCTCGGAAGCGATCCGCGAGCACCCGGAGCTCGTGAAGAAGTATCTCGGCTCCGTCGTGCCGACGACCGATAATTTCTACGCGACGCTCAATTCCGCGGTCTTCACCGACGGCTCATTCGTGTTCGTTCCGAAGGGCGTGCGCTGCCCGATGGAACTGTCCACCTATTTCCGGATCAACGAGCGCAACACGGGCCAGTTCGAACGCACGCTGATCATCGCCGAGGAGGGGGCGTATGTGTCTTACCTCGAAGGCTGCACCGCGCCGCAGCGCGACGAAAACCAGTTGCATGCCGCGGTCGTCGAGCTGATCGCGCTCGACGACGCCGAGATCAAATACTCGACCGTGCAGAACTGGTATCCAGGCGATGCCGAGGGCAGGGGTGGCGTGTACAATTTCGTCACCAAGCGTGGCGACTGCCGGGGGAACAACTCCAAGATCTCCTGGACGCAGGTGGAAACGGGCTCCGCCATCACCTGGAAGTATCCGAGCTGCATCCTGCGCGGCGACAATTCACGCGGCGAATTCTATTCCATCGCGGTCTCCAACGGTTACCAGCAGGTCGACAGCGGCACCAAGATGATCCATCTCGGCAAGAACACGTCGAGCCGCATCATCTCGAAAGGCATCGCCGCCGGCTTCTCGCAGAATACCTATCGCGGGCAGGTGTCGGCGCATCGCAAGGCGACCAATGCGAGGAACTTCACGAACTGCGACTCGCTGCTGATCGGCGACCAGTGCGGTGCGCATACGGTGCCTTACATGGAAGCGAAAAACTCGACCGCCAAGTTCGAGCACGAGGCGACGACGTCGAAGATTTCCGAGGATCAGAAGTTCTACGTCATGCAGCGCGGTATCCCCGAAGAGGAGGCGATCGCGCTCATCGTCAACGGCTTCGTCAAGGAAGTGATCCAGGAACTGCCGATGGAGTTCGCCGTCGAGGCGCAGAAGCTGATCGGCATCAGCCTTGAGGGAAGCGTCGGCTAGACCGCCTCCACACGATTGAAAATGGCCGGTGCGAAGGCCGGCTGGACCGACATGGCGCTCGAGGCGCCGACATACGAGACGGAAATCATCATGCTGGAAATCAAGAATCTTCACGCCCGCATCGTCGAAGACGGCACCGAGATCATCCGGGGGCTCAATCTGACGGTGAAGGACGGCGAGGTGGCCGCGATCATGGGCCCGAACGGGTCTGGCAAATCGACCCTTTCCTACATTCTCGCCGGCCGCGAGGACTACGAGGTGACGGAGGGCGAGATCCTCTATAACGGACATTCGATCCTTGAAATGGACCCGGCCGAGCGCGCGGCCGCCGGCATTTTCCTCGCCTTTCAATATCCGATGGAAATACCGGGCGTTGCCACGATGGAGTTCCTGAAGGTGGCGCTCAACGCGCAACGCAAGGCGCGCGGGGAGGAGCCGCTGAAGACGCCGGAGCTTCTGAAGAAGGTGAAGGCCGCCGCTGCAGAGCTCAACATGGATATGGGCATGCTGAAGCGGCCCTTGAATGTCGGCTTCTCCGGTGGTGAGAAGAAGCGTGCCGAGATCCTCCAGATGAAGCTGCTGGAGCCGAAGCTCTGCGTGCTCGATGAGACGGACTCTGGGCTCGACATCGATGCCTTGAAGATCGTTGCCGACGGTGTGAATGCGCTGCGTTCTCCCGATCGGTCCATCGTCGTCATCACCCACTATCAGCGGCTGCTCGAGCACATCGTTCCCGATTCCGTGCACGTGCTCTATCGAGGCCAGGTCGTGAAGACTGGCGACAAGAGCCTGGCGCTTGAACTCGAAGCCAACGGCTACGCCGGCATCATCGAAGAGGCTGCGTAGGTGACCGTCATGAATATGCGTATGCAACCCCAGCGCACGCCTGCCGAGGCCGCGCTCGTCGATGCATTCGACGAGCGGCTGTCGCTGCTGCCCGGCGATGGCGCCGTGATGGTCAAGCGCGACGCCGCCATCGAAGTCGTGAAGGCCGGTCTGCCGACACGTCGTGTCGAATCCTGGCACTACACCGACTTCCGCCGGATGTTGACGGCTGTGCCGGCCTACGACCAGACGGCCAAGGCCGAGGCCAAGCAACCCGTTCTTGCCGACGCGACCGTCCTTGCCGTGTTGAACGGCGTCGCCTCGACCAGGATCCCTGAGATTGAGGGTGTCACGGTAAGCCGTCTCGAGGACAAGCTGAGCGACGGCAGCTTCGCGCCGGCGATGGCGCTGGCCGGTCCCGACGACGCGATCGGCGCGATCAATGCGGCTTTTGTCGCGGACGGCTATTTCGTCGATATCGCGCCCGGTGCGGAACTTGCCGCGCCGCTGGAACTGCAGAATGTCCAGGCCGGGGGGCAGACGCATGTCCGGTTCCCGGTCCGGGTAGGTGCGGGCGCCAAGGCGACGATCGTCGAGCGGCAAACCGGCACCGGCGCGGCCTTCGTCTCGTCCGTCGGCCACCTGCTCATCGGTGAAGGTGCTGATGTCGTTTACATCATCGTGCAGGATCAGCCCGAAGACGCGACGCATCTCGGCCAGTTCAACGCTGATATCGGCGCGAACGGAAAGCTCACCCTGTTTGTCATGAATGCCGGAGGCAAGCTCGTCCGGCAGGAGGTGCGCGTCAGGGCTTCGGGCGAGGGCGCTTACTTCACGCTTCGCGGCGTGAACCTGCTTGCCGGGGACGGTCACACCGATGTCACGATGGTGCTCGACCACGCCGTGCCGCACACCGGGTCGACCGAGGTTATTCGCAATGTGGTCACAGGCAAGGCGCGAGGCGTCTTCCAGGGGCGCATCAACGTGCATCAGTACGCGCAGAAGACCGACGCCAAGATGGCGTGCAACACTCTGCTGCTTTCCGACGACGGCGAATTCTCGACAAAGCCCGAACTGGAGATCTTCGCCGACGACGTGGTTTGCGGCCATGGCGCAACGGTGACCGAGATCGACCGGGATCACCTTTTCTACCTGATGGCACGCGGCATCGACGAGAAGACGGCGCGCGGTCTCCTTGTGAAGGCGTTCCTCGCGGAGGTGATCGAGGAGTTGGAAGAAGAGCCGATCGTCGAAGCACTGGAAGCACGGCTCGACGCCTGGTTCGCCACGCATGGGTGATCCGATGAACGCGCCAGATAAGATCGAGGAATTCTACGACGTCGAAGCGATCCGCCGCGACTTCCCGATCCTGTCGCGTCAGGTCTACGGCAAGCCGCTCGTCTATCTCGACAATGGCGCTTCGGCTCAGAAGCCGCAGGTCGTTCTCGATACGATCGCCCACGCCTATGGTCAGGAATATGCCAACGTCCATCGGGGATTGCATTTCCTGTCGAACGCCGCGACCGACGCGTATGAAAAGGCGCGTGAAACCGTGCGGCGTTTCCTGAACGCGGCCAGCACGGAAGAGATCGTCTTCACCTCCAATGCGACGGCCGGCATAAACACGGTCGCATATGGCTGGGGCATGCCCCATATCGGCGAGGGCGACGAGATCGTCCTTTCGATCATGGAGCACCATTCCAACATTGTGCCCTGGCACTTCATCCGTGAGAGACAGGGTGCGAAGCTGGTCTGGGTGCCTGTCGACGATCTCGGCGTGTTCCACATGGAGGAGTTCGAGAAGCGGCTCACGGAGCGAACCAAGCTTGTCGCCATTACGCAGATGTCGAATGCCTTGGGCACGGTGACGCCCATCAAGGAGATTTGCCGCATCGCCCATGGGCGCGGCATTCCCGTCCTCGTGGACGGAAGCCAGAGCGCCGTCCACCTGCCTGTCGACGTCCAGGACCTGGGTTGCGATTTCTTCGTCTTCACGGGCCACAAGGTCTATGGTCCCTCGGGTATCGGCGTGCTCTACGGCCGCAAGGAGATGCTGGACGCGATGCGCCCCTTTCATGGCGGCGGAGAGATGATCTTCGAAGTCACGGAAGACGAGGTCACCTATAGCGACCCGCCGCACCGTTTCGAAGCCGGCACGCCGCCGATCGTGCAGGCGATCGGGCTTGGGGCAGCGCTGGACTATATGCAGAAAATCGGCCGCGAACGGATCGCGGCGCATGAAGCCGAGCTCAAGAGCTACGCCCATGAAAGGCTGCGTGCGATCAACTCGCTGCGGATCTTCGGCGAAGCTCCGGGGAAGGGGGCCATCGTGTCCTTCGAGCTGCAAGGCATTCATGCCCATGACGTGTCGATGGTCATCGACAGGGCCGGCGTCGCGGTAAGAGCCGGCACGCATTGTGCCCAGCCCCTGTTGAAACGCTTCGGCGTCACGTCCACATGCAGAGCATCCTTCGGCATGTACAATACGAAGGAAGAGATCGACATTCTGGCCGAGGCGCTTGAAAAGGCGCGGAAGTTCTTCGGGTGACGACTATGGATGAAACAACCGCAACAACAGACGTGGCGGCCGACCGGGTGTTCTCGGCTTCGACGATTCCCCCCGAGGAGTTGGCCCGGCTGACCGACGACATCGTGTCGGCCTTGAAGACGGTCTACGACCCCGAAATTCCGGCGGACATCTACGAACTCGGCCTCGTCTACAAGGTCGATATCGAAGACGACCGTACGGTGAAGATCGACATGACCCTCACCGCCCCGGGTTGCCCCGTGGCAGGCGAGATGCCTGGCTGGGTCCAGAATGCCGTGAGTGCCGTGGAAGGGGTATCCGACGTCGAGGTGAACATGGTGTTCGATCCTCCCTGGACGCCGGATCGTATGTCCGAGGAGGCGCAGGTCGCCGTTGGCTGGTACTGACGGGACCTACCCCCGGAACTATTCCATGCCGGCCAGATCTACTGGATGATGTGGACGATCTTGCGCGTTTGGGGTTCGACCAGCACGGTGCGGCCGTCGAGCACGACGTAGCTGTACTTCGTCTGGACATCGGGTACATCCAGCGTCTGTACTTCCACGGTGTCGGGCAGAGTGGATCCCACGGTGATTTCCACGCCAGGAGGCGGTGCAACGGGCTGAACCTGGTGCTTTACGACGTATTCGCGGATCACGGTCTCTTGCTCGGGAGCGATGACGACATCTTGCGCTGCCACGACACCGGTGCCGGCCAGAAACAGGGCTGCGACCGTCATGCCCTTCAGTGGGATATCCATGCTTTTCTCCTTCTGTTGAACAGAAGCAGGAACCCTCGAAATCGCGAGACGTTCCCCGCGATCTTTGTTTTTGCCGACATTCTCCTACAAAACGGGCGGATTTCCATTGAGGATCAAGGCAGGTCGAAGCGGTCCGGCAGGGTTGCGCCGGCGGTGAATCTTCCCCATGTTAGACAGGAATCCGCAGGCCCTTGAACCTGCGTGACATTGGAGAATGAAATGGCTCGTTTTGCCGTGATGAGCATGACCGACAAGGCAGCAGCCCGGGTTCGCGACATTGTCGAGTCCCGCGACGGCGCCCATGGTATCCGGGTGGGCGTCAAGAAAGGCGGCTGCGCCGGCATGGAATACACGATCGATCTCGTGACCGAGGCGAATCCCAAGGACGATCACATCGAACATGGCGGTGCCCATGTCTACGTCGCCCCCGAGGCGGCGCTCTTCCTTCTGGGTACCGAGATGGATTTCGAGATCTCCACGCTGCGAACCGGTTTCACCTTCCGCAATCCCAATCAGAGTTCGGCCTGCGGCTGCGGCGAATCGGTGGAGCTGAAGCCGGCCGACCTCAAGGCGCTGGCCGAAGCGCGGGCCGCCGCAGACGCGGCCTGAAACAGTCCCATGCCGGGCGACAACAAGGATTGACCTTCGGCAAGCCCCTCATCGGCCTGCCGGCCACTTCTCCCCGTGAAGGACGGGGAGAAGAGCGATGTCGTCTTCGCTTTCGCTAATCACCCGCCGTTGACGACTGGCGAAACCGATGCGGCCGTCGTCTCTCTCCCCGCATATGCGGGGAGAGATGTCCGGCAGGACAGTGAGGGGCGACTCGCGGCCAGTCAAAGATCAACGCCGTCGGTATCACTCCACCCAGAGGCCCCGGCGCCGGTGCCACTCGGCGATGGACTCTTCGGGATAAAGCTCGAAGGTCTTGTCTCCGTCGTGGATCTCCGGTTCCACCCAGGAGGCTTTGTATCTCAGCATCAGGTGAACCCGTTCCGGCGGCTTGGGCAACTCGCTGTCGATCGCCGAGGCGAAGGGATGGACCAGGTCTGGCCAGGTTGGATCGTAGAGCCATAGGGCGGCGCCGCACTCGCGGCAGAACCGTCTCTCACCGGTTGACGTCTCGCGGTGTGGATGTTCGCCATCTTCTATTTCCGCGCGGTAGAGCCCAAGATGCTCTTCGCCGTCGACCTTCAGCGTGCGTGCATCCGCTCCGAGATTGATGGCGTAGCCACCCCCGCCTTGCTGCTTGCGGCAGATGGAGCAATAGCAGAGCTGATAGGGAACAGGGGTGTGGCTTTGAACCGTGAATCGTACCGCGCCGCAACGGCACGAGCCCTTGAGCATCATCGGCATCAGTGCTTCCCTCCGCTCGAATGAAGGTTGATCATCATGGATAGTGACGCGATCGCCGACCTGTTTTCGGGCTTGGGGCCCATTCAGGTCAAGAGGCTGTTCGGAGGCAAGGGCATCTACCACAACGGTGTAATCGTGGCGATCGTGCTGCACGGCGAACTGATGTTGAAAGCCGACGCAGAGAGCGCGCCGGACTTTGCCGCGGCCGGTTGCACGCAGTGGACCTACACGAGTTCGCGTCACGGGAAGCTCGTCGCCATGCCGTACTGGACCATACCCGACGGCGCGTTGGACGATGCCGAGGCGATGACGCCCTGGGCAAGAAGGGCCTACGAAGCGGGACTGAGAGCCGAAAAACGGCAGGGCTAGGCGGCATCGCGGCGCTACATGGCTGCCAGATGCCGCGAAAGCGTCAGATCTTTACGGCGACTTTCATGAATGCCGGTATGTCGTCGCCGAAGCCCACGACTGTATTGACGTCGTCATCCTCGCGATGGCGGCGCGGACGATCGTCACGCCTTTCATGCTTCGCCTTGCGCTCGGCGTTCTCGGCACGGATCGCGTGCTTGCGGGCACGATGTTCCTCGACCGCTTCGGCACTCACGACAACACCGGAATCATCCTTGGCGCCATCATGCTGCTCGACGCGCTCGCTCCGGGCCCTGGTCTCGCCTTTGCGCCCGGCCCGCTTAGGCGCGCCACGGCCACGGCGCGGTGAATCGTCTTCGCTGTCGCCGGCCTGAAGGGTCGAGAGATCGCCGTCGAGCCACTCGATGTTCTGGCCAATCAGCTTTTCGATCGCGTCGACATACTTCGTGTCGGAGCGCGTGGCGATCGTGAAGGACTTGCCAGACCGACCGGCGCGGCCGGTGCGGCCAATACGGTGGACGTAGTCCTCCGCGTGGATCGGAACGTCGAAATTGAAGACGTGGCTGACGTCGGGGATGTCGAGGCCACGGGCAGCGACATCGGATGCGACGAGAAGCTTGAGCTTGCCGTCACGAAAGTTGGACAGCATGGTCATGCGGGCGCGCTGGTCCATGTCGCCGTGCAAGGCGCCGGCATCGAAATCGTGCTTGACGAGAGAGCGGAAAAGCTCGGAGACCTCGACCTTGCGGTTGCAGAAGATGATGGCGTTCTTCAGCCCTTCTTCCTCGGCGCGGATGAGCTTGCGCAGCACCGCGCGCTTGTCCCAGGGCTTTGAGCCCGACTTGACCAGGCGCTGGGTGACCGTCGATGCGGTCGTCGCCGCCTTGGCCACCTCGACGCGCACCGGCGCGTGGAGAAACTGCTCCGTGAGCTTGGTGATCTCCGGCGGCATCGTGGCCGAGAAGAACAGCGTCTGCCGGGTGAACGGGATCAGCTTGCAGATCCGTTCGATGTCGGGAATGAAGCCCATGTCGAGCATGCGGTCGGCTTCGTCGATCACCAGGATTTCGACCCCCGTAAGAAGCAGCTTGCCCCGCTCGAAATGGTCCAGCAGCCGCCCCGGCGTGGCGATCAGCACGTCGGCGCCCCGCTCCAGCTTCCGATCCTGCTCATCGAAAGAGACGCCGCCGATCAGCAGCGCCATGTTGAGGCGGTGGTTCTTGCCGTATTTGACGAAGTTTTCCTCGACCTGCGCGGCGAGTTCGCGTGTCGGCTCAAGGATCAATGTGCGCGGCATTCGGGCGCGGGCACGGCCCTTTTCGAGCCGAGTGAGCATCGGAAGCACGAAGGAGGCGGTCTTGCCGGTGCCGGTCTGGGCGATACCGAGCACATCCTTGCCCTGCAGCGCGTGCGGAATCGCGCCTGCCTGGATCGGGGTCGGTTCTCGATAGCCGGCGTCCGTGACTGCGGAGAGGACCTTCGGCGAAAGGCCGAGGCTTGCGAAAGTCAACGCTTCTTGAGCGGTCTGATCTTCTAATGACAAGTGTCTGGCGTCTTTGGCTGGTTGTGAGGCCCGGATGGGCAGCCTCCGCAAACGCTTCGCGTCTGCACGATGCGCATGGCGATACGGAGAAGTTAGCAATTTGTCAACACGTCCTGCGAAGCTCGCGAGGCCGGCGACCCCTTATACTTAATTTCGTCTCTCCCGTTTTCAATGGCGAGCCAGAATATCGCACGAACCGATGAGAGATTTTCGGTAGGGTCTTGCCTCTTAAAAGCGAGAGGCGGTGCCGCTAGTACCGGAACTGCTCGGCCAGAATTCGTTCGCTCCAGGAGTGGCCCGCGTCGAAGAGCAAGGTCGCCGTTGCGTCATAGGCTTCCTTGACCGTCACTTCGATGACCGACTTGACCTCGGTATGATCGGCCACGGCATTGACGGGTCGTTTGTCGGTTTCAAGTAGATCGAAACGCACCGTCGCCTTGTTTGGAAGTAACGCGCCGCGCCAGCGTCTGGGGCGGAACGGGCTGACCGCAGTGAGCGCCAGGAGGGGGGCGTCGAGGGGAAGGATCGGGCCGTGCGCCGACAGGTTATAGGCAGTGGAGCCGGCCGGCGTTGCCACCATCACGCCGTCGCAAATGAGCTCCTCGAGCCTCACCTTGCCGTCTATGGCGATGCGAACCTTGGCGGCCTGATAGGATTGCCGGAAGAGCGACACCTCGTTGATCGCAAGCGCCGTTTCGACGTGTCCGTCGGCATCGACGGTGCGCATTTCGAGCGGCCGGATCGTCTCTGGAACGGCGGCTGCGATGCGCTCGACCAACGCCTCTTCGCTGAACTCGTTCATGAGAAAGCCGACGGTGCCACGGTTCATGCCGTAGACCTTCTTTCCCGAACCCATCGTCTCGCGAAGCGTCTGCAGCAGGAAACCGTCGCCGCCCAGCGCGACGATCGCTTCGGCCTGCTCGATGCCAGCCTGGCCATAGCGCGCAGCAAGCCGCCCGGCGGCTTCCCGCGCATCCGGCGCATCGGAGGAGACGAAGGCGAAGACAGGTCCAGTGTTGCGCATCGTCTCAGCCGGATGGGTTGAAATGGTGCCCCCGGACGGACTCGAACCGCCGACCCCCTGATTACAAATCAGGTGCTCTACCAACTGAGCTACAAGGGCACTGGCGCACCGGTTAGCACATTCGCAGCGTCAGTAAAGTCAATTGTGGATTCTCGAGCCTTCCTCTCACAGGAGCGAGAAGGCCCAGGCCTCGAGTGAGCTGCTTTCCATCCAAGGGTTGCACGAAATTTCGCCCGGGGCTTTTCGTTGCGCGAAATCGTTCACTAGTTGTGTAGCCAATATATTGAAATGTTGCAGTTGTGCAAATTGAGATGCAAGCCGAGATTGTATTTCGTCGTATTCAGTCCGGTTTATTGATTTCATGCGGTCAAAGGTGGTAAATTGTATTGAATCCGTCATCTCAAGAATAGGCGCGCAAGCGGAAGAATCGTCATGAAATATTTGTTCATGCTGATCACCTGTCTGCTTCTCGGGATTCCTATGGCAGGGGCGGGCGCTCTGCACGATGCCGCCCGGCAGGGCGATATCGAAAGGACAAAGCAGCTTTTGGATCAGGGCGCTGCCTTGGACGAGCGGGACCAGGCAGGAGAACCGGCATTGCTCATCGCTTCCCTGGCCGGGCAGAAGGACGAGGTGGCGCTGCTGCTCGAACGCGGCGCCAATATCGAGATCCGCAACAAGCACGGCCTGACCGCGCTCCATGCTGCGGCTTATGGCGGCCATCTGGACGTCGTCGAACTGCTCGTCGCGAAGGGGGCTTCGGTTAATGACCGCGAGAACTTCTACAAGATGACGCCCTTGCACGCCGCGGCCGAGGAGGGGCACGCCGACGTGGTCGGTTTCCTGCTGACCCACAAGGCCGAGGTCGAGGCAAAGGAAAGAAACGGGTACACCCCGCTGACGCAGGCGGGCTGGCGCCAGCACTGGGATTCGGCGAGCCTTCTGCTCCAGGCCGGAGCTAATTGCCAAACTGCCGACGTCGTCGGCGACTGGCTGTTCGCGGAGTGCACCAAGCGCAAGTGAGGTTGGTGGCGGCCATGAGCCCCGACAAGGAGGTCGACATGGACAAAAAGCAAAAGGGCGCGATCGGAGTTTGCGCTGTTGTGGCGCTTTGCGGTGCTTCGCTCGGTTTCGTCGCTTCTCCGGCGGCCGCGGATGAGTTCGTCAACACCGGCTATTTTGGCGATGTCGCGATCAAGGGATACGATCCCGTCGCCTATTTCACCGAACACAAGGCCGTGGAGGGTTCCGAGGCATTTTCATATAGGTGGCTCGGGGCGACATGGCATTTCGCCAGCGCGGAAAATCGCGACCTCTTCAAGCAGGATCCGGTGAAGTATGCGCCGCAGTATGGCGGGCTTTGCGCTGACGGGGTGTCATTCGGCACGATCACGACGAACATCGACCCGAAAGCCTGGCGCATCATCGAAGGCAAGCTCTACCTGAGCTATGATCCCGGAGCGGCATCGGGCTTCGAGAAGATCCCGACGAAGGTGGTCGATTCCAAGAAATATTGGCCCGAGGTCGAAAAGACGGTCATTGCGGAAAAGGCTCGGGAAGAGGCCCAATAAGGTTGCGCTTCCCTAGCTCGGCCGGCAGCTACTGCTTGGCAATCGAGAAAAATTTGAGAGCCTGCGGCGTCACCTGGACGTATCCGGCAGTGGGCTCGTCTGTGCCGGTGTTTCGGTACACATAACCGCAGGTCATTCGATCCAGGAAATAGCCCTCGAATTTCTCACAGAGCTGATTCCCTTCGATCTGGATCACGCCCGTGATATTGGTATTCGAAGTCCGATAGGCGGTATTGCCGACGTTGTCGAAGAACTGGATGAAGTCGGTTCCGTTTTTGTGCTTGCCGACCCAGGTCTTGTCCGTGGTCAGGTCTTTCAGTGCCGCACCTCCCACCCGATCGTCGTTGCGCCCCTCGAAACCGAACGGCCACTGCGTGATTCCCGCCTGCCTCAGGCCGTCGAGATGGTAGGTCAGATCATCTCCCCGCCAGTAGTCATAGAGATAGCTGTAGTAGGTCAGGCTGCTGTCCGGAAAAAGCTTTAGCAGCTTGGCTGCTTCCTCTTTCGCCTGGTCGAGTTCTCCTTCGTGGGCATATGCCGAGGCGAGGTATTCGCGCGCCGGTTCGGCATTGGGCAATCCGTTGGCTGCCTCCGTAAGCATCGCGATGGCACGGCGATTGGACCGAGCGGTGTAAAGCACGACACCGGCCAGGAGCTTGAAGCTGGGCGGCGGCGCGGGCTCGAAGCGTAGGGCCTTGTCCAGCGCGATGATCGCCTGATCGTGGCTGCCGGTCTGAGCAAGGATCAGCCCGAGATTGGCGAATGCCTCGGCGTCGTTGGGCTGCACCTCGACCGCGCGATTCGCCGAATCCAGCGCCTCCGCTTCCCGCCCATCGACGAGTTGAAGCAGGGCGAGGACCGTGTGGGCGCGCGCGTTGTCCGGATCGAGCTTCAGCGCCTGACCAGCCGCATCATAGGCAATCTTGCGCGCCACCGCCGCCGACCAGAGGAAATTGTAGTCATTGCGCCAGACATCGACGGCGACACGCGCAATGCCGGCATGCGCCTCGGCAAAATCGGGATCGAGGTCGATCGCCTTTTGATAATAGGACAATGTCCGGCGATAGGTTTCGACATCGCTGTAGAGAAAGCCTTCGTGCTCGGCTCGCAGATAATAGTCGTAGGCTTCGAGATTGTCGGTGGGAATCCGCGCCAGGTGGTCGCGTTCGCCTTTGCTGAGCTTCACTGCCAGGGCAGAGATGATCTTGCCGATGACGTCGTCCTGCACTGCGAAAATATCGGCATATTGGCGGTCATAGCGCTCGGCCCACAAGGACAGACCTGACAGCGCGTCGATGAGCTTGACGTTGATCCGCAGCCGCTGGCCGGCCCGCTGCAGCGTGCCTTCTAGGACGTAGTGAACGCCGAGGTCGGAGGCTATCTCCTGGATACGCTGGGCGGAGTCCCGCACGGCGAAAACCGAGTGGCGTGCGATGACGAACAGGCCGGACACCTTGGACAGTTCCGTGATCAGATCGTCGGTCAGTCCTTCGGCAAGATGATCATGCTCGGAATCGCTGCTCATATTGATGAACGGCAGAACGGCGATGGATGGCTTGTCGGGAAGGGGATAAGCGAATCTCTCCGGCGGCTGCAGCCAGGCGGTCCATGGTTGCCAGGACCAGAGCGCGGCGCCGCCGGTCATGACAGCCAATGCTGCCAAGGCGCCGAATAGCTTCCTCCGGCTGGCTGCCGATCGCCGCGGAAAGGCCGGCAAGCTCGCCGGTGTGGACGGTGTCGCCAGTGCGTCGGCCTTGCCGTCAAGTTTCACCCGGTAGACGACCAGAGGTTCGGCGATGTTCTTGACCTTTTTCTCGCCTAGCGGCTCGAAGGTCAGGTCGAGCTTGCCCTTGACCTGCTCGAAAGCAGTGCCCGAAAGACAGATTCCTCCGGGATCGGCGACTTCCTCCGTGCGCTTCGCGACATTCACGCCGTCGCCATAGATGTCGCCGTTCTCGTGGACGATGTCGCCGATATTGATGCCGATCCGGTAGCGGTATTGGCGATCTTCCGGAATGCCTGCGTTCTCCTTGCGCAGGGCGATCTGTACCTCGACCGCGAAGCAGACGGAATCCACGACGCTGGAGAATTCCATCATGGCGCCGTCGCCGGTAAGCGCGGCGACGCGCCCATGATATTGGGCAGCTCTTGGATTGAAGATTGCGCTGCGATGTCGCCGTAGCGCCGCCAGCGTACCCTGCTCATCCAAACCTGTCAGGCGGGAATAACCCACCATGTCGAAGGCAAGGACCGCAGCCAGCCGACGTTCCATGCTCGGTCTCCTTGTTCAAGAGAGTAACCGAGGGGAACAGGGAAATCCACTTACTGGAATTTGTGGTCGCCTACACCAGATGGTCTATCGTTCATAAATATAGGCGAGCCGAATGTAAGAAGAAGGCGAATTTCTTGCGACGTGCGGTAGCCATAGAGCTGAAGACAGGGCATCTCCGGGGCCGACTGAATGCGCGGATGTCATCAAGGAACATCAATTCGCCAGATGGAGCTTTCATGGTGCCGGGACAAAGAGGCTCGGAGGGCATCCGATGATCAGGCTTGTGGTCCTCGCGCTGCTTGTTGTCGCGATCTGGTTCGCTGTGCTGCAGTGCTTGCGGCTGGCGCGATCGAAGACGATCGACTGGAACGGCGTTGCATTCGCGATCGGATTTGTCGCGCTGGCGTTCTATCTCCGTCACCTGACCGGCATGGATTGACCGGATGCAGTGCTGCCGCGGGCCTTGCGCCTGCCAGGCTGGTGCGACGGCGCCCATCAGCCTTGTCATCGGTAAGCGAACCGCGGACCTGCAGCGGACCGGCGCCGATCAAACGAGCTTGGCAGGCGCGAGAATGGCCGCCTCGAAATCCAAGCGAAGCTGGTGCCAGATCCGAGGGCAGCCAGTCGCCAGAGGACCAGTGGTAGTCCATCGCTGACGTGTGGATAGTCGGAACGACGCGTGATTGGCGTTGGAGAGGATTGATGACCGCTGCCTGAGCCGTTAGTATAGCAGTTGTGCATCAGTTGGAGGTCAGCGTGACACAGCCGTCGTTTGCGAGCGCCGAAGGCCTTTCGCATATTCGCGAGGACACGCTCGCCGATGCGTTCGATCGATTGGAGGGGCCGGCCTACGTCACAGGCATGAACGCGCTCGTCAGGTCGGTTCTCACCCAGAGCAGCCGGGATCGGGAGGCCGGTCTGACAACAGGCGGCTATGTGACCGGCTACCGCGGGTCCCCGCTCGGAGGCGTCGATTTCGCCATGATGCGGGCGAAGGACCGGCTCGAGGCGGCGGGGGTCCATTTCCATCCCGGCCTGAACGAGGATCTCGCGGCGACCGCCATCTGGGGGACGCAGCAGGTGGGCCTGTTCGAACCGGCCAAGGTGGATGGCGTCTTCGGCGTCTGGTATGGAAAGGGGCCGGGCGTCGACCGTAGCGGCGATCCGTTCAAGCATGGCAACCTGGCCGGTACGAACCGCAAAGGTGGCGTAGTCGTGCTTGCTGGCGACGATCACACCTGCAAATCGTCCACCACGGCCCATCAGTCCGAGCCTGCACTGATCGCATCCGGGATACCGGTGCTCAACCCGGCCGGGATCGAGGAAATCGTCCCCTATTTCCTGTTATCGGTGGCGATGTCTCGCTTCTCTGGCTGCTGGGTATCGTTGAAATGCCTGACCGACACGATGGACAGTTCGGCATCGTTGTTCCCACAGCGGCTCGAGCTCGTCGAGCCCGTAGGCTTCGAGATGCCGCCGGGAGGCCTGAACATCCGCCGGTCGGATACACCGGCTGCGCAGGAGGCGCGCCTGGTGGACTGGAAGCTGCCGGCGGTCCGTGCCTTCACCGCCGCAAACGGGCTCGATCGGATCACACTCAGCCCGCCGCGCAAGCGCCTGGGCATCGTCACCACCGGAAAGTCCTTACTTGATACTCGCGCTGCCCTCTCTTTATTGGGACTCGGCGACCAGCGCTGCCTCGAACTCGGGATCGGCATCTACAAGGTGGGGCTGACCTGGCCCCTGGAGACGGATGGCGCCCGGCGTTTCGCCGACGGTTACGAGGAACTGATCGTCGTCGAGGAGAAGCGAGCCCTCGTGGAGGAGCAACTGCGCGTGGCATGCTACAGCATGGACGCCGCGCGCAGGCCGGAGATAACGGGCAAGGCCGACGGGGCTGGTCGACGGCTCCTGTCGTCACACGGCGAGCTCGACCCGGCCGAGATCGCAGGCGCTCTAGCAGCACGGCTCACCGCTCGGGGAATCCTCGCCCAGAGCCCGCCGCTCCCCATTCCGCCCCTCGACGTCCCTGTCGTTGTCGCCGAGAAGCGCTCGCCCTGGTTCTGCGCCGGCTGTCCGCACAACGTGTCGACGCGCGTTCCCGAGGGTAGCCTCGCGGGCGCCGGTATCGGTTGCCATGCGCTCGCCGCTTTCAACGATCCGGAGACGACCTTGCCATTCACGCAGATGGGCGGGGAAGGGGCGAACTGGATCGGCCGCGCGCGATTCGTCGAGAACCAGCATGTTTTCCAGAATCTTGGCGACGGTACCTACAACCACTCCGGACTGCTCGCCGTGCGCGCCGCAATCGGGGCCGGCGTCAACATCACATATAAAATCCTGTTCAACGATGCCGTGGCCATGACCGGCGGCCAGGCCCATGACGGTTCCCTCAGCGTTCCACAAATCGTGGGCCAGTTGCTCGCGGAGGGGGTCCAGCAGGTCGCAGTCGTCGCCGAACAGCCGGAGCGACACCAGGGGCAGTCATTCCCGGCGGGGGTGGACATCGTCCATCGCGACGAACTCGATGCAATTCAGCGCAGAATGCGGGATATCGAGGGTGTCACCGCGATCATCTACGATCAGGCCTGCGCCACCGAGCGGCGTCGCCGGCGCAAGCGCGGGCTGGAGCCGAAGCCGAACGTCACCGTCCATATCAACGACCTCGTCTGCGAGGGCTGCGGCGATTGCGGCGCGGTCTCGAACTGCGTTGCGATCCAACCCATGGAGACCCCGCTTGGAACCAAGCGGCGGATCGACCAATCGACCTGCAATGTCGACCAGTCCTGTCTCAAGGGTTTTTGCCCGAGTTTCGTGACGGTCGAGGAGGTCGCGGCGCCTGCCGCAAAGCCAAGGATGACGACGCCGGTCCCGCCCGTATTGCCGGAGCCGCAGCGCGCAGCGTCACTGCCATGGCCCTACGGCATCGTGATCACCGGAATCGGTGGTACGGGAGTCGTTACGGTCTCCGCGCTGCTCGGCATGGCGGCGCATCTCGACCGGCTGCAGTGTCGAGTGGTCGACCAGACGGGAATGGCGCAAAAGAACGGCGGGGTGAAGAGCCATGTGCTCGTCTCGGAACCTGCTGCCGGGGTGCTGCCCGCACGGGTGCCGCCGGCGGGTGCCAGCCTGCTGCTCGGCTGCGATCTTCTCGGCGCAGCCATGCCGGAGACGCTCGGTCTCGTGCGTAGCGGGGCCGCCTCCGCTGTGATCAATGCCAATGTCACGACCACGGGCCGGTTCACGCGCATACGCGACCTCGACCTAGGCGTCGATCTCAACAAATACGTGCTTGAGAAGGCGCTGGGGCCGCAGGCTGTGGCCTATGTGGATGCCGCAGCCCTTGCGACTGAACTGTTTGGTGATGCCACGAGCGCCAACATGATCATGCTTGGCAATGCTTGGCAGCGGGGCCTGATCCCGATCAGCTTCGCCGCGCTCGACCGTGCGATCGAACTGAACGGTGTCGCCGTGTCGACGAACCGGGCTGCCTTTGCGTGGGGCAGGGCGGCGGCGGAGGGGATTTCGCCCCCGCGACGCGATGCGCCTGCTGCCGTCCAGGCAGTGACGGATAGTTCCGTCGGCGATTTCAGCACTGATTATGGCAGGCGACTGGAAGCGTATCAAAATCTCGCCTATGCGCGACGTTTCGGGACCTTCATGCAGAAGGTCGCCCAGCTCGAACGGGAACGGCTCGGCAGCGCGGGCGCCCTGACGCGCGCGGTTGCGGCGTCGCTCTACAAGCTCATGGCCTACAAGGACGAATACGAAGTCGCGCGCCTCCTCAGCGACGAGGCGCAACTTGCCCGCATCCGTTCCAGGCACGGCGAAGCCGCACGCCTCTCGTTCCATCTCGCGCCGCCTCTCTTCGCCAGGGTCGACCCGCGGACGGGTCACCCGGCCAAGATGCGCTTCGGGCCGTGGGTCCTGCCCATCTTCCGGCTCCTGGCGCGGGCGAAGGGGCTTCGCGGGACCGCCTTCGACCCGTTCGGCCACACGCGGGAGCGCCGGGCCGAACGGCGGGCGATCGAGCACTATATGGAAACGATCGAGGGTGGCCTGGCTGTGTTGGCACCGCACAATGCAGCGCTGATCGAGGAACTGGCCCGGTTGCCGATGGACATCCGCGGCTTCGGCCACGTGAAGGGTAAAGCGCGCCAAGCGGTGGCGGAAAAGGAACGGCAGCTGCTCGTCCGGCTCAAATCTCCCGCCGATCGCCAGGCCGTCGAACCGGCCGAGTAAGTCCGGCAAGTGTCCGCCAATCAAATCCGAGCATTCCACAGGAGGAAAATATGGCCGCAAGGGCAAGGGAAATCATCGCCGAGCGCGGAACGTTGTCCATCATCAATCCGAATTTTCCCTCGACCGCCTTGGTGGAGTTCCTGGGTAAACAAGGCTTCGACGCCCTGTTCGTCGATTGCGAGCACGGGCCCTATGGAATGCGGGATGTGGAGGATGTGCGTCGCGCCGCCGACGCCACGGGAATGGTGACATTTGTCCGCGTCGAAACGGACCATCCGGCGGTCATCGTGCGTTATCTCGACCGCGGTGTGGACGGCATCATCGTCCCGCATGTTGAGACGGCCGACCAGGCGCAATCCATCGTCGCTGCCGTGGCGGAAGCCGAACTTGCCGACAAGCGGGAGCGCTACGTCAATGTTCTGGTGGAGTCGGTCCTCGGCCTCGAGAACCTCGCGGAGATCGCAAGCGTTCCCGGTCTGACCGGTGTTTTCTTCGGCGCTGTGGACCTGTCGACGAGCATGGGGCACAAGGGCCAGCCGCAACACCCGGAGGTCAAGGCCGCGGTCCATGCCAGCTCCAAGGTCGTCCACGATGCCGGACTGATGCTGGGCGTTCCCCATACGACGGAGGGATTGCCGGATTATGTGCGGCGCGGCGGCTGCTACGTCTATGTCCACGCGCAGAACCTGCTCAAGGACGCCGGCAAGTCGTTCCTCGACGTGATGCCGCGCGCCGAATAGCAGGGCTGTCGAGCGCCGATCCGTATCCCTCACGGATCGAATTCACGCGCGTACGGCAGGTCTCCCCCTCTCCGTCTCGGCTTCGCCGAGCCACCTCTCCCCCACTTCGTGGGGAAGAGGAATGGCGTCGAGCATGCGGCCGGCGATTCCTTTCCCTCACGACAGTGGGACGTGGCTCGGCGAAGCCGAGACGGAGAGGGGGCTGCCACGCAATCAGGAAGGACATTCTCCAGATGGGTGAATGTCGCAGGTATCCCTCACGGATCGCGCTGCTTGTGTTCCTCAGAACCTCGCGTCGATGATATCGACGAGGATGCGATGGAGCTCGCTCACCTGCGCGGCGGGAACGTCGCGGAGGAAGCGGGCATCGAGCTGTGCCATTCCCGCCATCACGCGGCGCGACTTTTCCCTGCCGGATTCGGTCACGAAGATCCCTGCGTCCGCGTCGAATTCGAGGAAACCCTTGCCTTGGAGGCTTTGCAGGGCGTCCTCGGCGGCGAGGTCGCTGAGGTACAAGAGCGGCATGCTCTGGGCAAGCGTCTGCCCAGGATACGTCGCCACGACGTTGAGCAGACGGCTTTCGTTGGTCGTCAGGTCTTCTTCCTCCCGCAGGTCCGCGAGTTCTTCGCTCATCCTGTTGTAGGCGCGAAGGAGGAGCACGCTTACAAACTGACGCATGGCATCCGACGCGTCGCCGGCCCCCTGTTCGCGCGTCGACGGCCGCCGCATCGCGGGATGCTCCATGAGGGCGGAATAGCGTCCTTCAGCGAAGGCGAGTGGCGATTGCTCGGAGCGGGCGAACTTCATCACCCTGCCGATCATGATCACGTGGTCGCCGCCGTCATGGCATGCTTCGGTGCGGCACTCGAAGACCGCCGCTGCGTCGGAGAAGAAGGGCGAACCGCCCACGCCGGTCTCGTGTCCGATGTCGGCGAACTTGTCCGCGGACGATTTTGCGAAATGCTGCGAGAGCTCGATCTGGGATTCGGACAGGACATTGACCGCGAAGTGGGATGCGGCGAGGAAGTCGGCGAAGTTCGTGCTGCTCCGGCGAAGCGACCATAGGACGAGCGGGGGATCGAGAGAGAGCGAAGAGAAGGAGTTAGCGGTCATTCCGACCTTCTTGCCCTCGACCGCTGCCGTCACGATCGTCACGCCGGTGGTGTATTTACCCAACGCCTGGCGAAGCTCCCGCTGGTCGATTTCGCCCGATGCGGCAGGCCGCAAGGTTGCGAGATTGGTCACGTCTTGAACTCCCTGCACTGCCGGCGAAACGGTTTGGACCCGCCCGCAGGGCTTTGTTCCGGATTGCGTCATATCAGATGTTCGACTAGTATATCAATGATATTTCAGTTGAAGGAGATTGCATGCTGGTCGCGCCCGTCGAAGTCATAGAGACCGAATTCTACGCCCGGTTGCCTGACAACCTGAAGGTCAGGAACAGGGAGACAGAGTACACGCGCGTGCAAACGCTCGGTCTCCATAAACCCGATTCCGGACTGGAAGGGCCGTCTTTCGACCGGGAGGGCAATCTCTACTGCGTGGACACGCCGTGGGGCCGTATCTTCAGGATCGACCCGGCGGGTCGCTTCGAGGTCGTGGCCGAGTATGACGGCTGGCCCAACGGTCTCAAGATCAGCCGGGACGGGCGCATCGTCGTGGCAGACTACAAGCTGGGTATCGTCGAGCTCGATCCTGCGACAGGGAGGATCACCCCGATCGTGGAGAAGTACAAGCTCGAAGGCTTCAGGGGCTGCAACGACCTTGTGTTCGCCTCAAATGGTGACCTCTACTTCACCGATCAGGGCCAGACCGGGCTGCATGACGCAACCGGCCGCGTCTTCCGTCTTAACATCGATGGATCGCTTGATTGCCTGCTCGACAATGTTCCCAGCCCGAACGGCATTGTCTTGGACAAGACCGAGAGGCGTCTCTACGTCGCCGTGACCCGCTCGAACGCGATATGGCGGGTCCCGCTACTGGATCGTGGTGTGACGAAGGTCGGCACCTACATCCAGATGTCCGGCGGGATCGGGCCTGACGGCATGGCTTTGGACGAAAATGGCGGCCTCGTGGTGGCGCATCCCGGTTACGGGGCTGCCTGGTGGTTCGACGAGATCGGCCGGCCGAAGGCCATGATCAAATCATGCGGCGGCCTGATGGTGACAAACGTTGCATTCGGCGGGGAGGGCAATCAGTATATCTACATGACCGAGCACGATTCAGCGTCGGTTATGCGGGCTCGCCTGCCGGTGGCAGGACATCCTCTCTATTCCCACCACAACGACTGAAGCTGACATTCGCAGCAAACGTGCGCCAGCCGCAAATTGACATGCAACTGATGTGTCACTAATGTCTCAGATGTGTTGAAGCCCTTCGCGGAGGTGCGGGGGTCGGGAGGAAACGATGCTTGCACACACACTCAGGAAAGTTCGTCTTCTTTTTGCCGCAGGATTGCTGGCCACGGGAATGTCTTCCGGCGCTGCGATGGCTGCGACCTGGAAATGCTACACCTACATTCCTTCGCCGACCCACGCCGTTTATGAGGGCATGGTCAAGATCATGGAGCGGTTTCGCGCCGCCACGAGTGGCGCGATCGACTTCAAGTGCAATGTCGGCGGCTCCCTGCCGATCGAAGCCAACAGCATCGTCCCCGCCCTCGCGGACGGCGTGATCGACCTCGCGACAAACGGTTTCGTCAGCGGTGTCGTCCCGGTCGCCGGCATCACTGCGCTGCCGGGCCTCTTCGGGACCGTCGAGGATGTCGAGAAGGGCTATGAGACGGCGCTGCCGACGCTGAAGGCCGAGTTCGAGAAGCGCGGCGTTGTCGTCCTCGGAAAATATGTCTACCCACGCCAGGTGATCTGGTCGAAGGGGGCCGTCGATACGCTGGCGGACCTGTCGGGGAAGAGCGTGCGCGTCACGACAGTCGAGCAGTCGGAGTTCGTCAAGAGTTTCGGTGGCGTGCCGGTCACGATCGGAACAGCAGAGGTCGCGACCTCATTGCAGCGCGGCGTGGTATCCGTCGTGCTGACCGCAGCTTCCGGTGGCGGGCGCCTCTGGATCGACCTGCTCGACCACACCAGCGATCTCGGGCCGAACTTCAACGTCAGCTACATCCTGGTCAGCAAGGACAAGTTCGATGCGCTTCCGGCAGACCAGCAGGAAGCCTTGCGCAAGATCAGCGCGGAAGAAGGCGCTGCGATCACCAAGCGCCTCTTCGACGAGAACGCGACCCTGCTGAAGGATTTCTCGGCGAATAAAGGGTTGACCATCACTCCTCAAAACCCGGACCAGGAGAAGCAACTCACCGCGGCCATGACTGGCTATTGGGAAAGCTGGGCCAAGGAGCGCGGCGACGTAGCTGTGAAGGTACTCGCGGACGTCAAAGCCGCCGTCGGTCACTAGAGCAATCGGGACCAACGGAGATCGGACATGGTTGTTATCGACAGGGTGCTGCGAGGATTTGCTCTCGCAGCGGCGGTTGTGGCTGGGATCGTGTTGCTGGCAATGACGCTGCTGACCTCCTGGGAGGTGCTGCAACGCAGCCTTCTCAATCATTCCTTCCTCTTCGTTGAAGAGTACTCAGGCTACATGGTCCTTGTCGTGCTCGCTTTCGGGGTGCCCCTCGCGCTGATGGACGACGCGCTGCTCCGGGTCGACGCAGTGATCGATCTGCTGAAGGGAAATGTCCGCCGCTGGTTGCAGGTCGTCTATGACGCAGCCAGTCTGATCTTCTGTCTCGTCGCCATCTATCATTTTACGATCTTCGCCTATCGTAGCTACTCGCGCGGCATTTTCGCTCCGACACCCATGATGACGCCGATCTATATTCCTCAGGCGATCGTGGCGATCGGCTTCGCCATGCTCTCGGTCTGTCTTGTGTGGAGGGTGGTCGCAGGCGTGCTCGGCGCCGCGCCACGTCGGACGGAACCTCTCGAAGGGATCGACGGACAATGAGCGCCGGCTCCTACGTCGCCCTCGGTTCGGTCGTGATGGTTGTGCTGCTGCTGGGCGGCATGTGGATTCCGTTTGCCATCGGCATCGGTGGCATTCTCATGCTGATCCTCTACGAGGGAACCTCGTCGCTCAACTCGCTCGGCTTCGTCGTCTGGGGCAGCCTCAATTCGGCTACTCTCAGCTCGGTGCCACTGTTCATCCTGATGGCCGAGGTGCTCCTGCGCAGCGGGGTCAGCGGGAAGTTCTACGATGGCCTCACCAAGTTCAGCTGGGTCCTTCCCGGCGGTCTGCTCCAGAGCAACATCGCGGGTTGCGCCCTGTTCTCGGCAATCAGCGGTTCCAGCGTCGCGACTGCCGCCGCGATCGGAGGCGTGTCGCTGCCGCGCGCCAAGCAGGAAGGGTACGACACGTCCATGGCGTGCGGCTCGATCGCCGCGGGAGGAACGCTGGGCATCCTTATTCCACCCAGCATTCCGATGGTCATCTATGCAAGCTTCACCGAAGTTTCCATCGCAAAGCTCTTCGCCGCGAGCATGTTGCCGGGCATTGTCCTGACGCTGATGTTCATGGCCTATATTGCCGCGCGGGTGGTAAAAGACCCGACCTTGGCGCCCCCTGGCCGTCGGCCCAAAACGGTCAGGGAGTACGTGATCGGGCTCGTCGAGATCGTTCCTCTGCTGATCCTGATCGGGTTCGTCCTCGGCACGATCTATCTGGGCCTTGCCACTCCGACCGAATCCGCAGCGATCGGCACCCTTGCCTCGATCATAGTGGCGGCCTTGCTCGGTAAACCGCCGCTGCGTGTCTACTACGAGTCGACGATCTTCGCCGTGAAGGTCAGTGCGGCGCTCCTGCTCATCACCTTCTCAGCGTACATCTTCGCTTACGCCGTGGAAACGACCGGCCTCGGCGAGCGGCTTACGCATTGGGTGGTTGGCCTCGAGCTCAACCGTTACGTCTTTCTGCTCTTGCTGTTCCTCATCTACGCCGCTCTGGGTTGCGTGGTCGACAGCATAGGCATGATCGTGCTCACCGTGCCGCTCTTGGTGCCGATCCTCGCCGTGATGGATATCGACCTGCTTTGGTTCGGCATCATGCTTGTCGTGGTTGTCGAGCTCGGCCAGATCACGCCGCCGATGGGTATCAATCTTTTCGTCGTCGATGCGATCGCGAAAACCGGAATCGGGCCGGTGATACGCGGCGTGATGCCCTACTACTTCATCATCGCGCTGTTCATGGCCCTGTTGACCGCTTTTCCAGGAATGGCCCTGTGGCTGGTCGGTTTCATGTGATCCGGGCGAGCGTTCACCCGGTCAGTGCGCGAAAGATCTTCTCGTTGTAATCCATCAATGCCGCGGATGCGGCTTCCGCCTTCTCCGGATCGCCTGTCGCGACGGCGCGGACGACCTGGATGTGCATCGCCGAGACCTCATTCCACTCCTCGGTGCCTTTCATGGTCGCCCAGAAACGCCGGACCACGGCATGGATCGGGCGCAGTGCATCGGTCGCATAGGGGTTGCCGGCGCAGCGGTCTATCAAGTCGTCATACTCCTTGTCGACGGCGAGGTAGCCCGGAGGGTCGCCGAGATTGGCGAACTGCTGCATTCGGTCGGCGAGGCGGCCGAACTCCACCCTCTGCAGCGATGTGCTCCGCCGCGCCGCGCGGGTCACGAGAATGCGCTCGACGTGACGCCTGACCTCTAGGGCGAGCAGCTGCTCCGGGATGTCGATCTCTGCAACCACGATGCCCCTCCTCGGCATGATGTGGACCAGCCGGTCGCGCTTCAGCCGTTTGAGGCTTTCGCGCACCGGCGTGCGGCCGATGCCGAGATGATTGCTGAGGACTGTTTCCGAAATCAGCGCGCCGGGCTTGAGCTCGAGATTGAGGATCATCTCGCTGATGCGTGCATATGCTGCCTCCGCCAGCGTGTCGGCGGCATCGCTGCCGGGCATTCGATCCTTGGAACCGTTCATATCTTTTCACCCTCTCGCGCTCGACCTGCTTGCGGAAGTACAGAAGTCCAACTAACATATCAGTGATAGTGCAGTGGTACTTCAGAACGTACGCACCATCGCGGGAGTTGTAGGAATTATGCAGACCCGATTCAAGGTATTCGTCGCCGACCCGATCCACGCTGGCGGAATGGGCCTCCTGGCGGAGCATTTCGAGGTCGTTCACCTTCCCGTCGATGCGCCTCTTGAGGAGAGAAACGCAGCCGCCGCGGAGGCGGACGCGATTGTGGTGCGACTGTTCAGAATCACCCCCGAACTGCTCGCGCGTGCCCGGAATCTGAAGGCCGTGATCAAGCACGGGATCGGCGTCGACAACATCGATATCGATGCCTGCACGGCGCACGGCGTTCTCGTCGCCAATACGCCGGGAGGCTCCAACGCGCATTGCGTCGCCGAAGGCGCCGTGACGCTCATCCTTGCCGTATACCGCAAGGTGCTCGAACGGCACGGAGCCGTCGTTCAAGGCCGCTTCCTGGAGGCGCGCCAATTCCCTGTCACCGAATCACTGTGGGGGAAGACGGTCGGCATCCTTGGGCTCGGGCAAATCGGTCGCTTCACTGCCCAGATCTGCAAGGGATTCAACTGCACGATCCTCGGCTACGATCCGTTGGCCCCGGGCGCGGCGTTCGAACAAGCGGGCGTCGAGCGCGTGGCGGGCCTCGGCGAGGTCCTGTCCCGGTCGGACATTGTAAGCGTTCACGTGCCGTTGACCAAAGAGACGCGTCACCTCATTGGCGCTCCGGAACTGGCGCGCATGAAGACGAGCGCCGTTATCGTCAACACCGCCCGCGGCGGCATCATCGATGAGGATGCGCTCGCGCAGGCCTTACGCGACGGCCGGATTGCAGGCGCGGGCATAGACGTCTTCGAGGAGGAGCCGCCGAGCCTCTCCTCGCCGCTACTGTCGGCGCCGAACATCGTCCTGTCTCCACATGTCGCCGGAATGAGCCAGGACAGCTTGCGCGAACTGGGCGAGGCGGTCGCGGCGGCCACGTCCCAAGCGCTGGGCGGCACGATGCCTGCGACCACGTTGAACAGGGCAGCCTGGGAGAAGCGCGGCCTCTAGGCCGCCTTCGCCTCGCCAATCCAAGGAGTCCGTTTCCGATGATGCATCTCATCAGCTTCCTCATCAACAGCCCGATGAACCACACGATCGGCACCTGGCGCCATCCCGACGATCGGCGGTTCCAGGAACTGGGATCCATGGGCTATTGGAAAAGCGTCGGCAGGACCCTCGAACGCGGCCTGTTCGACGCCGTCTTCTTTGCCGACGTCCCGGCCGCCTACGACCACTATAAGGACAGCACCGACACAGTCGTGGAGAATGGCGTCTGCTGGCCGAACCACGATCCGCTGACCGTGCTCAATATCATCGCGTCGGTCACCGAGCGGCTCGGCGTCGTCTGCACCAAATCGATCGCGGCAACGCCGCCCTACGATCTCGTCCGCGCCATCTCGACGCTCGACTTCGTAACGGGGGGGCGGGCCGGCTGGAACGTGGTGACGGGGCACTTGCGCGCCGAGCATCGGGCGCTCGGCCTCGAGCAGATGGAGCACGATGCCCGCTACGATCGTGCTGACGAATATCTGAAGGTGTGCCACGCCTTTTGGAATGGCATCGAGCCTGGAGCCGTGATTGCCGACCGCGCGAGCGGACGCTTCGCCGATCCCACGCTGGTCAAGCGTGTCAAGTTCGACGGGAAATACATCCGCACGAATGCCGTCCCGCCCGTCCTTCCGTCTCCGCAGGGTCGCCCGGTCATCTTCCAGGCTGGCTCCTCGTCACGCGGCCAGAAGTTTGCGGTCGAGAATGCCGAGGTGATCTTCGCGATCCAGCCGACCGAGGCCGGCATGCACAAGTTCATGGGCGAGATTAGGGGTACGGCGAAATCCGCCGGCGCGGCCGATCCCAAGGTAACCTTTGGTGTCCAAGTGGTGTTGGGTGGTACCGAGGAGCAGGCGAAGCGTCATCAGATGGAACTCGCCGACAATGTGCCCCTCGACGCCGCTATGGCCCGCTTGTCGGGAACGCTTGGCGTCGACTTCAGCAAATATGATCCGGACGAGCCGATCGTCGCGCAGAAGACGCAGGCCTCGCAAGGCGGCATGGCTACGATGGCGGGCGAGGCCGGCAAGCCACGAATGACGCTGCGCCAGGCTGCGATGTCGGCGGGTATCTCCACGACCATGCTCCAGATCGTCGGCACGCCCGAACAGGTTGCGTCCGAGATGGAACGGATCTGGCGCGAGACCGGTTGCACCGGGTTCAACGTCACGCCGACGATCAACAATGGCAGCATGGACGACTTCGTCGATCAGGTGGTTCCGCTCCTCCAGAAGAAAAATGTCTTCAGGAAGGAGTACCGCTACGCGACCCTGCGCGAGAACCTGCAGGACAACTGATCGGGCGACGAAGTCGAACAAAGGGACCTCGGCGGAAATATGCAGGCCAACGTCATCTACACACGCATTCCCTCGTGCGACCAGGCGCTGGTCGAGGAAGCCGGAAAGTTCGGCGTCGCGGATCTTCACGAGGCGTTGGATCTCGTCACCGGCCGCATGGCGCTGATGCACCATGCGATCCGCCCGCTGAATGGTGGCCTGCGCATATCCGGGCAGGCCGTGACCGCGTTCAACTATCCGGCCGATGGCCTGTTTCTGCACAAGGCGGTCCAACTGGTGAAGCCGGGACAGATTCTCGTCATCGCCAACAGCGGCAACGCCCCCTCGACGATGTTCGCGGAACTCGTCGCCCTGGCCGCCCTGAAGAATGGCGCCGTTGGCGTGATCGCCGATGGAAGCATTCGCGACACGGATGCGCTGCGCGAGATGAAGTTCCCGATCTGGTCGGCATCGATCCATGCGGGACATGTCGAGAAGCGCGGACCGGGCGCGGTGAACATTCCCGTGGTGTGCGGCGGCGCGCTGGTCGAGCCGGGCGACATCATCGTCGCGGACCATGACGGCGTCATCTGCATCCCGCGGTCGAGGCTCGAGGCGACGGTCGCCGGCGCGCGCGAACGGGCAGCTCGCGAGGTCGTCATCCGGGAGCGCATCGACAACGGTGAGACGTTGTTCGACATCCTCGATTTGCAGACAAGCGTCGATCGAGCGGGCGCGGTCCAGCACGATTCCACCTGGAACGGCGAGGCGTAGGCGGTCCGTGGCTAGAGCCGGGGCCGGCGTGCCGTCTGAAGCATTCGTTGCAAGATCGCGTTGATGGCGGATTCAGATCGCCAGATCCGGTCCGGTCGCCGCTATCTCGCGGCAGGCGCGGTCCTGTTCCTGGCGCTGTTCCTCAACAATGCGCCGACGCCGCTCTACCCGATCTGGCAGTCCGAATACCACCTCGGCACGGCCGCCACGACGGCGATCCATTCCGCCTATCCGGTCGGCACGATCGTCGGCCTGCTGTTCGGGGGCAAGCTCGCCGACCAGTTGGGTCGTCGCGGAGTCCTGTTCGCAGCCGGTATTTCGGGCCTAATGGGGGCCGCGCTGCTTTTGGCCTTCGACACCTTCCTGCCGCTTCTCCTAGCCCGACTGGTGAACGGCATAGCTACCGGGCTCTTCAGCGGACCGATCACCGCCGCGATGGTCGAACTAGAGCCCAAGGGCGACCACGGCCGGGCGTCCTGGGCAGCCGCATTGATAACGACGGTGTCCGCGTCGATCGGCACGTTCGCCGCAACGGCGATCGTCAGCCTCGCCATCACGGTTCAGTTAGCCCTTACCCTGCCGTTCATCCTCCAGGGAGCCCTTTATGCCATCGCCATCGCGGTCATTCTCGGTCTCCCTGAGACGCTGCCGAGCGTCTATCTCCGACGGCTGAGGGACGCCGACTTTCTGCCGCGTTCAATATCCGTGCCACCTGGCATCCGGCGGGAATTCCGATTTGCCGCCTGCGCGGCTTTTACGGTGTGGGCGCTGACCGGACTATGGCTGGGGCTGGGCTCGGCGTTGGCCGTCTCCGTGCTTGGCCAGGGCAATCTCTTCCATGGGGGCGCTGCAGCGTCGGTGATGCTGGCAAGTGCCGGGGGGGTGCAAGTCGCCAGCCCGAAGCTGACGGATAGGATCTCGATCCAGATCGGGATGTGCGTCACGATCTTCGCGCTCTTCTCCATCGCTGCCTTCATTCTGTCGCGAAGCGTTCAGATCCTCTACCTGTCCACTGTCCTGGCCGGCTGTGGACAAGGATTGGCCTGGCTGGGCGCAGCGCGTCTCGTCAACCGTGTCGCCATGCCGAGCCGACGTGCCGAGACTGTTTCGGCGCTGTATGTCGTCGTTTATGGCGGCGTCACGTTCATCTTCCTCGTGGGAGTGATCGCGAGTTTCGTGGGATTGCAGAAAGCGGTCTTGCTGCTGCTGGGCTTCCTGGGGATCCTCGCTGCGTGGACTTTGTGGAGGGGCGCTTCACATTCGGGCGGCAACTAGGACATCCTCGTCAGCAGTGCAGTTTCCACTCGCTACTCGTTACGCGCCAGGAACCGTCCGGCGGCGTAGAGCGCGACCGCCGCGGCGTTGGACACGTTGAGCGAACGAATGGCGCCGGGCATGTCGAGGCGGGCAAGTGAGGTTACCGTCTCGCGTGTCTTTTGCCGCAAGCCCTTTCCTTCGGCACCGAGGACCAGAGCGATCTTCTCGCCGGCAAAGGTCTTTTCGAGTTCCGCCGGCCCGTCCGAATCAAGGCCGATCGTCTGGAAGCCCGCCTCATGCAATTGGCCTAGCGCTTCGGCGAGATTTCGCACCTCGATAAGCTCGATGTGCTCGAGCGCGCCGGAGGCGGATTTGGCGAGGACACCCGATTCGTGTGCGCTGTGACGGGCTGTCACGATCAGTGCGCCGGCGCCGAAAGCGACCGCGGAACGCATGATGGCGCCCACATTGTGGGGGTCTGTCACCTGATCGAGTACAAGCACAAGGAATGTGTCGCCGAGCGCGCCGAGCCGTTTCGGCCTGAGCGGCTCCGCCTCGATCAGAACGCCCTGGTGGACGGCTTCGCTGCCGGTGATTCTATCGATCACCTTCGGCTCGACGAGTTCGGTCGAAAAGGGCAGGGCAGTCAGATCGGCTATTCCCAGCCGATCCTGTGCATTGCGCGTTACAAGCATCCTGCTGATCTTGCGGCGCGGATTGTCGAGGGCAGCCCGCACGGTGTGAAGGCCGTATAGCCGCATCTGGCCGTTCGGTGGATTCGCACCCGGCGGCACCTGTTGCTTCGGGCGAAAATGCGTCGCGCTGCCTTTTTGCTCGCGATGTGCTCGGCGCAAACGGGCGTAATGGCTGTCTTTCGGCGTGCCGGATTTCTTATCGGTCATGGTGATCTTCTATAAAGCCGGCGCATCCCGTTGCCTATGATCGCCATCCAGAATTTCACCACGCTTTTCCACGCGTGTGGTTGACAGCGAAAAACGTAACCGTCATAAGGCGCCTCGCGGATTTCGGAGGAAGGCTTCAGCCCCGTCGAAACGCCCGCGAGAATGCCTCGTTGCATGGCTCCGTTGGCAGATTGGAGAGGTGCCCGAGTGGTTAAAGGGGACGGACTGTAAATCCGTTGGCTTTGCCTACGTTGGTTCGAATCCAACCCTCTCCACCACTGCCGGACCGGTAGCCCTGGAACGCGACGCGGGTATAGCTCAATGGTAGAGCAGCAGCCTTCCAAGCTGAATATGCGGGTTCGATTCCCGCTACCCGCTCCAAGATCCTGACCAAGCGAATTTCACGAAGCAGCTGCTCCTCCGGAGAGAGCGCATAGCAGTGGTCCTAGTCTTCACCTTCTCCCCCTGCCATGCGGTGCAGCCGTTTCGAGGCATCAGTCGACCGTGAGGACGCGACAGGGGCAGGTGGATTGGCTGCCTGGACTTGCGCTACGCCTGTTGTTAGATGACCTTAAACGGCGCGTGACATTGCTGTAGGATGTGCCCTAACGGGAACGAGTATTGAACTCCAGGCCGCTCGCTACATGTCGATTGGAGGGTCCGACCCAGTGCGTGGCTAAGGCACCGGCCAAAAGATGCTTGTGTTTTTTGACCTTTGTCGGTAATCGCCCGCATTCAGAACCGAACTGAAGCCCAAGCCGCCCAAGGAAGAGACTATGGCCAAAGGTAAATTCGAGCGTACGAAGCCTCATGTGAACATTGGCACGATCGGTCACGTCGATCACGGGAAGACGTCGCTGACGGCGGCGATCACGAAGTTCTTCGGCGAATTCAAGCCGTATGACCAGATTGACGCT
>DATMFK010000061.1:0-290750 GCA_035556195.1 Rhizobiaceae bacterium | reverse complement strand
TACCACGTGATGCGCCACGCCCAGAACCTGGAGACGGTGAACACCTATGAGGGCACGCATGACGTCCATGCATTGATCCTCGGCCGTGCCCAGACCGGGCTGCAGGCCTTCTTCTGAAGAAAGCGGTGAATGGTGAAAGGGGTGGTGGGGTCGCGCGCCCCGGCGTCGCTCCATCCACTCTTCACAATTGACCATCCGTCAATCCCCGCCGGGGTGGATTTTCGCGCCGTACCGCGCGACATTCGCCCGCTTTGCGGCCTCGCGCGGGCCGGCAACAAAGAGGAATGAGAATGTACCCAGATACGCTTCTGCACATCGACGGCGCCTGGCGCCCGGCTGCCTCCGGGCGCACCATCGCCGTGATCAACCCGGCGACGGAAGAAAGAATCGGCACCGTCGCCCATGCCGACCGTTCCGATCTGGACGCCGCGCTTGCCGCTGTGGCGCGCGGGTTTGGCGTGTGGCGCAAGACCTCGGCCTATGAGCGTTCCGCCATCATGCGCAAGGCGGCTGGCCTGCTGCGCGAGCGCGCCGGAGAGATCGCGCGGCTGATGACGCTCGAGCAGGGCAAGCCGCTCGTCGAGGCGCGCGGCGAAACCATGGCCGCGGCCGACACGATCGAATGGTTCGCCGAAGAGGCGCGTCGCGCCTACGGCCGCATCGTGCCGTCGCGGGCTGTCGGCGTCACCCAGCTCGTGACGCGTGAGCCTGTCGGGCCCGTGGCCGCCTTCACGCCGTGGAACTTCCCGATCAACCAGGTGGTGCGCAAGGTTTCCGCCGCGCTGGCCGCGGGCTGCTCGATCATCGTCAAGGCGCCCGAGGAAACGCCTGCCTCCCCGGCCGAGCTGATCCGCGCCTTTGTCGACGCCGGCGTTCCGGCCGGCGTGATCAATCTCGTCTATGGCGTGCCTGCCGAAATTTCGGAATACCTCATCCCGCATCCGGTCATCGCCAAGATCTCTTTCACCGGCTCGACGCCGGTCGGCAAGCATCTCGCGGGCCTCGCCGGCCAGCACATGAAGCGTGCCACGATGGAACTCGGCGGTCACGCGCCGGCGATCGTCTTCGACGACGCCGATGTCGATCGCGCCGTCGCCGTCCTGGCGGGATCGAAGTTCCGCAACGCCGGCCAGGTCTGCGTGTCGCCGACCCGTTTCCTCGTCCAGTCCGGCGTGCATGACCGGTTCGTCGAAGGGTTCGTCGCCGCGGCAAAGGCCGTCAAGGTGGGCGACGGCTTGGCCGAAGGCACCACCATGGGGCCGCTTGCCAACGAGCGCCGCATCCCGGCGATGGAAGCGCTGATCCAGGACGCCTTGCAAAGGGGCGCCAAGCTCGCGACCGGCGGCAAGCGCATCGGCAACAAGGGCTATTTCTTCGAGCCCACGGTGCTGACCGACGTGCCGACCGAGGCGCGCGCGATGAACGAGGAGCCCTTCGGGCCGCTCGCCCTCGTCTCCCGCTTCTCGAACGCCGACGAGGCGATCGCGGAGGCCAATCGCTTGCCCTTCGGGCTCGCCTCCTATGCCTTCACCGAGTCGGCGGCGACGGCCGATCGCCTGGCCGACGAGGTCCAAGCCGGCATGCTGACCGTCAACCACAATGGCCTTGCCCTTCCCGAAGTGCCGTTCGGCGGCATCAAGGATTCCGGCCATGGCTCGGAAGGCGGCACCGAGGCGATGGAAGCCTATCTCAACACCAAGTTCGTGACGCGCCGCGGACGCTGAACCGGCCTTTGGAGCATTCCTGGCGCCAACGTATTTCGTTTGCGCTCGCCTCGTCTGACGAAGGAATGCTCCGACCGGTGTCGTTCCGACGAGACCGTCTTTCGAAAGGCCGTGGGCTATGCCTGCGGCCTTTCGTCGATGGGCAGCGCCCGGCCGTCGGGAACCGCAAGGCACCGCCGTTCCCGATCCCTACAGCGGATCAGCCGGCGAAATCGATCTCCGGAATTCCTTTGACGCCGGGCTGCGCGGCGAAGACACGGCCCGCCAACGGCTGACCGGAAAGCTGCTCGGGCGAGAGATTGTAGCGCATGGACGTGATGTAGAGGGTCGAAAGGTCGTCGCCCCCGAACATGACGCTCGTCACGCGCTGCGTCGGCACCTTGATGCCGCCCATGCGCTTGCCGTCGGGATCGTAGCGGCCGATCGACCAGTCGCCCACTTCGGCGATCCAGAGACAACCTTCGGCGTCGATCGTGCTTCCGTCCGGGTGCCGGTTGGCGGCGGCGAAGTCGATGTGGATTCGACGATTCTGCACCGTGCCGGTCTCGATGTCGTAGTCATAAGCATAGACGTAACCCGGCCTCGACTCGTTATGATAGAGCGTCTTGTTGTCCGGGCTCCAGGCAAGTCCGTTCGACAGTTGGATGTCGCCGGCGACCTTCGTGACCGTCAGGTCGTGATCGACGCGGTACAGCCCGCCGATCGGGGCCGCAATCGTCTTGTCCATCGTTCCGGCGAAGAAACGTCCGCGCCGGTCGCACTTGCCGTCGTTGAAGCGTTCGATCCCGAAATCGATCGGGGCCGGCAGCTTGCTTTCCTCGCCCGTGTCGAGATCGACAAGGGCGAGCCCGGTGCGGAATGCGGCGATGATGCCCCCCGACTCGCGCGGGGCGATCGAGCCAGGCATGCCGGAAACGGAATGGCTGACCGTCTTTCCAGTCCCGATGTCATGCCGCCAGACTGTGCGCCCGGTAACATCGACCCAATAAAGGGCGCGGTCGCGCTGCGACCAGAGCGGCCCTTCCCCGAGATCGCAAACGCCGTCGAATACGGGTTCGGCGGTTATGTCCATATCGTTTCCTCCAACTGCGTTCAGGTGTGATTGCCGCTGCGCGGCCTGTCGGGGCAGCTGCTGTAGATGGCGAGCGCCAGGGTGAGCATCAGGGCCAAAGTGCTGAAGATGGCCTGGTACACCTCGACCGGAAGCCCGACCGCACCCGGAGCCAGGACGCCTGCAATGATCCCCGTCAGTGCCTGCATGCAGGCCGCGCCGCCGAGCACGGCGGTGTTGACCAGAGTGGCTCCCCGGCCCATCAGCCGGTCGGGATAAAACCCCTTGCCGTGCACGATGATGACGATCGTGTAGCCGGACAGGAAACCGATGCCGGTCAGTTGTGCCGCCGCCACGGGAAGAGGCGCATGCGGGAAAAGGACGAGCGAGACAAGGATCAGAATGGTCAGTGCGGCGCCGCCCATGATGATCGCCTTGCGACTGTCGACGAGCCGCTCGAGAGAGCCGAGCAAGAGATTGCCAGCGATCATAGCCGTGCTGAAATAGAGAAGGATGTCGCCGCGCCGCACCGTATCGAGACCATGGACATCGTGCAGGTAGGGACCGATCCAGAGCCCGAGGAAGCAGCTCACCACGGCATAGGCCATGAAGGCCATGCAGAGCAGGCGCGGCACGCCGGGCGTCCGGAACACTTCGCGGACGCCCTTCAGCGCATCCTTCAGGCGCTCCGGGCTTCTCAGGTGATAGGGATGGCCTGGTGGCGCATCGCGAATGAGGAGATAGCTCAGCAAGCCCAGCAGCGCAGTCACGGCCGTCATGAGATAATAGCTGTTGCGCCAGCCGATCGCGTCGGACACGAGCGCCATCGGATATGTCGCCACGACATTGCCGATCTGGCTCAGTCCGATCACCGCGCCCACGACGGTGCCGAACTGTTCGGGCCGGAACCAGCGGGCGCAAGCGACGAGCGAGGCCATCCCGAGGGCGGCGACGCCGATCCCCATGAGCATGCGGCCCAAGACGAGGCCCAGACCGCTGGTCGAGCTCGCAAAGATGAGCGACCCGGCGACGACCGTCAGCAGCATCATCGGGATGGTGCGCCGCGGGCCATGCACGTCGATCAGCATACCGGCCGGGAGTTGCGTCAAGGCGGCCATCAGGAAGAGACCCGCGCTCAGCATGCCGAGCAGCTGGGCCGAAACGCCGATGTCACGCATGATGTCCGGCGCAACGACGACATGGGCGTTGCGGTAGAACTGGCTCGACATCGTGATGACCATACCCATCACGCCGACGCGAATCGCGACGGCGAGATGGGAAGATGCCGCCGTCGTGCCGGGCGTCGTGGTCACAGGCCGGGCATCAGCAGGATGCGACCAGTCGAACGGCCGCTCTCGACCAGGCGGTGCGCTTCGGCCGCCTTCTCGAGCGGCATCCGGTCCGTAATGATGGGCCGGACCTGTCCGAGCTCCACCATCCGAAGCGAATCCTTGAGCTGGGCGAGCGACGTGCTCTTGACGCTTCGGATGGAAATATCGCGCATGAAGAGCTGGGCCGGGTTGAGCTGGACGAATTCGCCGGTGAGCTGGCCCACGAAGATCCAGCGCCCTCCCATCGCAAGGCTCTTGCGGGTCGGCTGGAACAGCGAACTGCCGACATTGTCGATGACGACGTCGGCGCCCTCGCCGCCGGTCAGCGCCTTGACGGCGCCGGAGAAATCCTCTCCCCGGCCGCAGATCACGACCTCATGGGCGCCGGCATCGCGGATCAGCTGCGCCTTGCTCTCGGTCGTGGTGAGGCCGATCGTGAAGCCTCCCGACGCGCGGGCGAGCTGAACCCCGTGGATTCCCAGTCCGCCGCCGGCGCCGGTGACAAGCACGTTGTCGCCGGGCTTGACCGCGGCGACGTCGCGCACGGCGTTGAGCTCGGTGCCGATGACGCAGGCGACCACAGACGCTTCGTCGAGCGGAATGCCTTCCGGGACGTGGGCGATATTGTCCTCCTCGACGCACACATACTCCGCATAGCCGCCATTCAGACCCCAGTCGCCGAGGAACTCCCGTTCGTCGCAGGACGTCTCTCGACCCGAACGGCAATATTTGCAATGGCCGCAGATATGGCGCCGCTGCACGGTGCAGACGCGATCGCCCGGCTTGAAGCCGCGCACCGCCGGCCCCACGGATTCGACGATGCCGGAGATCTCGTGGCCGGGAATCACCGGCATCTTGATGCCGCGCTTGAGCACGCCGTTTCGCGTCACGACGTCGTGGAAGCAGACCCCGCACGCCTCGACCTTGATGCGCACGTCGTTCACGCGCAGTTCCGGCATGGGGACCTCGGTCAGGACGAGGGCTTCGGCCTCTCCCGGCGAACTGACGACCATGGCGCGCATTACTTGTCCTCCTCGAACTTCACCAGCGTCAGTTCGGGTGTCGCTGGCTCGAAGGCGGCGCGAACCCGCATACCGATTTTGATGTCCTCCTTCGCCACGCCGACGAGATTGCTGTAGAGGCGCGGACCTTCGTCGAGCTCGATCAGCACGACCGCATACGGCATTTCCTCGTCAAAGCCCTTGAAGTACTGGCGATGGAAGACGCACCACGACCAGACGGTTCCCTTGCCGCTGACCGACACCCATTCCACGTCTTCCCCGAGGCATTCGGAGCACCAGCGAGCGGGCGGATAACGATGAGTCCCGCACGAAGGACAGCGCTGGACGCGCAGCTTGCCGGCCTTGGCGCCCTCCCAATGCTCGCGGTTGCTGTCGTCGATCTTCGGGACCGGCTTGAGATAGGTGGCGTTCATGCTTCGCTCCCATAGATGACGGAGGACGAGACAGGCGCGGCGCACATGTACTGGATCAGCCGTGCGTCCTTGACCTGGCGTTTCCCGGCTTCGCCGCGCAGCTGCCGCACTGCTTCGACATTCAGCGCCCAGCCCTGCATGTACGAATTGGAAAGATGGCCGCCATCGGTGTTGGAGGGATACTGGCCGCCCAGCTCGAGGCGGCCACCCTGCACGAAATCGCCGCTTTCGCCTGGATTGCAGAAACCGAAGCCTTCGAGCGAGAAGAGCACGGTCGGCGAGAAATTGTCGTAGATCATCAACGCATCGAGATCCTCACGCTTGACGTCCGCCATCCGGTAGATGTCGCCGGCGATCTTCTGCATCGGCTCGTACCAGAAATCGTCAGGCGGCAGGGACGACCCCTTGAGGCGGGTCGCCTGCGCGATGCCGCGGATGTAGACCGGCGGCTTGGCGTAGTCGCGCGCGCGGTCGGCCGCCGTCAGGATGATGGCCACGCCGCCATCGTTGATCAGGCAGTAGTCGAGGATGTGCAACGGTTCGGCGATGAAGCGCGACGTTTGATGGTCTTCGACCGTGATCGGCGTCTGCATCACCGCGTCCGGATTGAGCATCGCATGCTTGCGGAACGCGACGGAGATCGCGGCGAGCTGCTCGCTTCTGGTGCCGTAGAGATGCGCATGTCGCTGGAACATGACGGCGTGCGCGGCACCGGGCGAGGTCATCCCGTAGGGAAACCACGGGCCGACGCCTCCGCCGCCATAGCTGTCACCCTCACCGCCATAGGTGGCGCCGGCCGAGCGTCCGTTATTGCCGTAGACGAGAGCGATCGTCGTCGCCTGGCCCGCGGCGATCAGGCCGGCCGCCGCGGCGATCGACGCGCCGGACATGCGCCCTTGCCCAGGCGTCACCAGCGCGACCCGCGGATTGATGCCCGCGATCTCCGCGAAGCGTTGATAGTCCGGAATGCGGTTGACGATCAGACCGTCGATGTCGCCGAGCTTCATGCCGCAGTCGTCCAGCGCCGACTTCAGGGCCATGAGACCGAGATCATAGGAATCGTTGCCCGGAAGCCGGCCGAATTTCGTCGTGCCGACACCGACCACCGCGATCTTGTTCCGTAGGTTTTGCATGCGTTCGTCTTTCTCCTTAGGCCGCGTCGCCCAATGCCGGTCTCGTGCCCGGCCGCGCGAGCGCCCGGCCGATCTTCTCGTGGATTTCGCGCGCCTGGGCCAACGTCCGTTCGATGACTTCGGCGCAGGTCAACACGTCGCGGATCATGCCTGCGCCGGCGCCCATGTAGACCTCGCCCTGATCGAGATCGCCGGCGCGCAGGCCGCCGACCCGGCGACCGCCGGGCAGATCGTAGTCCGCGATGAGCGCGCGCAGCTCGTCGGCGCTGGCGCCAGCCAGCTCCATCTCGCGGAAGCGGATGGTGAACGCGTTGCGCAGGGTGCGTGCGACGCCGATGCGGCGGCCCCAGGACGCCGTGGATGTATCCTCCGCGCCAACGATTGCTTGCTTGACCGCCTCGTGGATCGGTGATTCCGTGGTCGCCATGAACCGCGTGCCCATATAGGCCGCGCCGGCCCCGGCCGAGAGGGCGGCGAGGAGACCACGCCCGTCGACAATCCCGCCAGCGGCGATCACCGGGATCGAAACCGCCTCCACCACCTGCGGGACCAGCACGTTCATGGGCAGTTCGTCGAAGCCGCTGTGCCCGCCCGCTTCGAAGCCCTCGGCAACCACGGCGTCGCAGCCATGCTCCTCCGCCTTGCGGGCGTGCTTGGCCGAGCCCACCGCATGGATGACGAAGACGCCCGCCTTCTTCAGTTTCTCCGTGTAGACTTCGGGGCTTCCCATGACGACGATCGCGACGGAAATCCCTTCCTCGATCGCCACGGCGACGGCGCGGTCGCTGAAGGCCCGAGCCGCGCCGTGGCCTATGGGGAAGTTCACCGCAAACGGCTTGGCGGTCAGTCGGCGCACCTCGTGGATTTCGCGTCGCAACCTTTCGCCGGTAACGGCTGGGTCCGGGGAGGGAGCAACTGCCTCACGGCCCGCATTGGGGCCGATCGTCCCCATCCCGCCCGCCTCGGAAACGGCCGCGACGAGCCGCGCGTCGGTCGCCCAGTTCATGGGCGCCTGGATGATGGGCGCCCGAATGCCCAGTTGTCGGCAGAATTCGGTCGGCATGGCGAATCTCAGCTCGCCTTTGAAAGCGCAGGTGCGGCCGTGTTCGGCGTGGCGCTCTCCAGGCGGTAGCCGGCGGCTTCGCGGTCCCAGGCGGTCGGGCCGAGACCAGCCTCCACGAGCTTGTATTTCTCCACCTTTGCGCTCGGGGTACGCGGCATGTCGGCGACGAATTCGATGTATCGAGGCAGCATGAAGCGCGGCATGCGTGTTTGCAGCCAGTCCATGAGCTCCGCCGGCGTCAGCGAGGATCCCTCGGAACGGATGATGACACAACGGACATCGTCCTCGCCCACCGCGGCCGGATGCGCGACAGCAGCGACTTCCGAGACTTCCGGATGCATCCCGACGATCCGCTCAACCTCGAAGCCCGAAATGTTCTCGCCGCGCCGGCGGATACGCTCCTTCTTGCGGCCGACGAAGTAGAAGTAGCCGTCGGCGTCGCGACGGGCGTAATCTCCGGTGTGGAACCAGAGATTGCGAAGCGATTTCAATGTCTCTTCGGGTTTGTTGATGTAGCCGTCCATCATGATCGAAGGCCGTTTCGGCCGCGCGACCAGTTCGCCCGGCTCGCCGTCCGGCACGGGAAGGCCATCGTCGCCGATGAGGGCGATCTCGAAATCCTCATGCGCGCGACCGCACGAGCCGTCGCGCCGGTCGGGCCAGGGCGTGTAGACGGTGAGGCCGGTCTCGGTAAGGCCGTAGGCTTCCACCAGCCTGACGTTGAAGCGCGACTCGAATTCCGGATCGTAATTGGCGTTGTACATGGCGCGCATCTTGTGCGCCTTGTCCCATTCCGATGGCGGCTGAGCCTTGAGGATCGTCGGCAAGGTGAAGATCGTATGCCCGACGGTCGCTCCGCACGCCGCGGCCTGACGCCAGAATTGCCCGGCGCTGAACTTCTCGGCGATCACGACCTCACCGCCGACCATGAGGGCTGGCAGCACGCCAAGCCGGCTCGCCAGGCCGTGGAAAAGCGGGAGCGGCGTAAACAATATATCGTCGCTGGTCAGGCCGAGAGCGCGGACGAAAGTGGTCGCAGAGGCGAAAAAGTGACCGTTCGGGATAATGACGCCCTTGGAAGGCCCGGTCGTGCCCGACGTGTACATGATGCTCTGGACGTCGCGGAAGCTGCAGGGCACTTCCGGATCTTCGCCCTGCGCGACCGGCAGCTGGTCGTAGGAGAGGTAGCGGTTCGGACCTTCGGGGAGCTGCAGTCCGTCGATCCCGCCGACGACCGCGACCCATTCGAGCTGATTGAGCGTCTCGCGTGGAACCGTGGCGAGTTGCCCAAAAAGGCTGCGGTCCACGATGACGCCTCGCGAGCCACTGTCCTTGAAGATGTAGTCCAGGAGCGGACCGGTATAGGTCGGATTGACGGGAACGAATACGGCGCCGGCGACGCAGCATCCGTACCAGGCCAGTACGAATTCGGGGCAATTGGGCAGGAGCAGCGCCACAGTAGCCTGCTTGCCGACGCCCAGTGCCTTGAGGCCGCGAGCGACTGCGCGTGCGTCCTGGTCGATCTGGCGGAAGGTCCAGCTCCGGTCGCCGAAGCGCAGATAGACGCGGTCGCCATGCTCGCGCGCTCGCTCGGCGAGCATCGGTCCCAGCACGCGCTTCTCGAGCGGCAAAGAGTAGAGTTCGGTCATGCGTTGTCTTCCTGAACGGGTCGGAACTTCGGGATGGAGATGTCGGGAGTGACGTCTTCGAACACGACTTCGACCTTCATCCCGTGATGGAGGGAGTCGTTGGGAGCGAGGATGTTGCTCATCATCATGACGCCTTCGTCGAGCCGGACGCCCGCGACGTTGTAGGGAATTTCGGCCTGGAAGGACGGGAAGTAGCAGCGGTGGAACACCACCCAGGAGACGACCTCTCCTCGGCCGCTGACGGGGGAGTAGGCCCAGTTCGGACCTCCGCATTGGGCGCAGACCGGCGAGGCGGGATAGCGATAGGTATCGCAGTCCTTGCAGCGCTGGATATGCAGGCGGTGGTTGCGCGCATGCTCCCAATATTCGCGGTCGAGCGGGGTGATCTGCGGCAGGGGCTTCTGCATCGTCATGGCTCAGTTCCGGTAGATGATTGAAGTGGCCACGTTGGCGCGGCAGATGTACTGGATCAGCTCGGCGTCCTTGACCTGCCGGGCGCCGCACTCCTTGCGCAGCTGCCGCACCGCCTCGACCTGGTGAAGCCAACCCTGCATGTAGCTGTCGGAGAGGTGGCCTCCATGCGTGTTGACGGGAAGCTCGCCGCCGAGCTCGATGCGCCCGCCCTGGGTGAAGTCGCCGCCTTCCCCCGGCTTGCAGAAGCCGAAATTCTCCAGCGATATCCAGATGTTGATGGAGAAGCTGTCGTAGATCATCAGCGCGTCCATATCCTCGCGCCCGACCTCCGCCATGCCATAGACCATCTCCGCGGCCTTCGGCATCGTGTCCTGCCAGAAATTGGTGTTCGGCAGCGAGGAGCCGCGATAGGTATCCTGACGGCCTATGCCGGAGACGTAGACCGGCCTCTTCTTCAGATCCTTCGCGCGCTCCGCGGTCGTCATGATCAGGGCGACGCCGCCGTCGTTGATCAGGCAGTAGTCGTAGAGCCTCAGCGGCTCGCAGATAAAGCGCGCGCCCATGTACTTTTCGACGGTGAGCGGCTCCTTCTTGATGGACCCGGGGTTCAGAATGGCATGCTTGCGCTGGGCGATCGGCACCGCCGCGAGCTGCTCGCTGGTCGTGCCGTAGAGATCGAAATGCTGACGCGCCTGAAAGGCGCTCGCGGCGCCGGGGGACGTCAGGCCATAATAGTAGAAGGCGCTCGAATATTCCCGGCCGGGCGTGACGTTGGTGTCGCCGCCGAACTTGCGTCCTTCGGTGCGCGAGGCGTTGCCATAGATCAGCGCCACCGTCTCGCACATGCCGGTCGCGATCAGCATGGTGCCATATTGGATGAGCGGTCCGGTTCCTGGCCCGCCGATGTCGAAATTCGCGCCGACGACGGGGTTGATGCCCAGCATTTCGCCGACGCGTACGAAGCTGATGTTGCCAGGGCCTTGGACGATCAGCCCGTCGACGTCGTGGCGGGTGAGGCCGCAGTCGTCCAGCGCGTTGCTGAACGCTTGCAGGGCCAGCGTGTAGGCGTCGCTGTCGGGGAATGTTCCCTGTGGCGAGGCGCCGACGCCGACGACGGCCGCCTTGTCCTTCATCTGCCGCATGCGCGAAATGTTGGGCGCCATGGTCGTCCTTTCAGTTGGCGAGGATTAGTGCGCTCTTGTGGGCCAGCGCGCCGCCGCTCGTGACGAGGCAGGTCTCGGCCCCATCCACCTGGGCGGTCGAGGTGCCGCGCATCTGGCGCACGCCTTCGAGTACGAGATTGAGGCCCTGGAGGTAGCCTTCCGAAAGCAGGCCGCCGGCGGTGTTCGACGGCAGCCTGCCCTTGCGTTCCCAGCTCAGATTGCCGGCCATGATGAAGTGGGCTGCCTCGCCGGGTTCGCAGACGCCGAAATCCTCCAGCGCCATGATGGCGAGACCGCTGAAGGCGTCGTAGATCTGCGCGCAGTCGAGGTCGGAAGGCGATATGCCGGCCATGCCGAACAATGCCTTGCCGAGCGCTCGCGAATTGGTGGTGTGATAGTCGTCCACCGGCATGTTGTGCGAGCCCGTCGGTCCGAGACCCCAGCCGGGGCCGCTGGCCTGCGCTGCGGCCAGGATTCGGACAGGCCTCTGTTTAAGGTCCCGCGCGTGCTCCCGCGACGTGACGATCAGCGCGCCCGCACCGTCGGTTTCCAGGCAGCAATCGTAGAGGCCGAAGGGGTCGGCGATGCGCCGCGCTCCGGCATGTTCGGTGAGCGTCAGCGGCTTGTCGTATTGGAGCGCGGCCGGGTTTCGCTGCGCGTGTTCGCGGAAGGTGACTGCGACGTGGCCAAGCGCTTCGGCCGGTGTGCCATATCTATGCATATGGCGTCTGAAGGTGAGCGCCACCATCTGAGCCGGTGTCATCAACCCAAACGGCGCCATGTATGCGCCGCCGGTTGGCCGGGCGCGATACTGGCCGTATCGTTCATATTGCCCCTGGCAAAGAGAGCGGTAGACGACGACGTTCCTGCAGATGCCGGCGTGCACGGCGAGCGCGGCATTCATCACCGCTCCGGAACAACCGCCCCCGCCGGCGCCCCAGACCATGTTGGAGAAACGGAGCTCCGGAATGCCGAGCGTCTGTTGGATCAGCACGGGTTCATGTCGCTCGGCGGCGTAGGAGCAGAAGCCGTCGATCTCCGAGACGTCGATACCTGCGTCTTCGGCTGCCTTGGCAATCGCCTCGCAGCACAGGGCGAACTCGCTCCTGTCCTTGATGCCGCCATGCTTGGCGAACTCCGTCACGCCGATGCCGACGATCGCCGTGCTGTCGGCCACGGCGGCTCGTATTCCCCGGGGCTCGCTCATGGCGTCGCATCCGCGCGCTTGCGGAAGCGCGGCAGCCAGCCGCCATCCTCGGTGGCTTCCCAGACAAGGCTCACCGGCAGGCCGATGCGCATCTCCTCGGGCGATGCGTCGACGATATTCGAGACGAGGCGAACGTCGCCGGCATCGTCGAGCATCACGACCGCCACATTGAAGGGAAGTGCGGCCTTCAGTGCCGGGTGCGCGGCATGCCGCACGATCGTGTAGCTGAAGACCTCGCCATTCCCGGAAACGGCTGCCCATTCTGCGCTGGTGCTGCGGCAGGATGGGCAGTTCGGCATGGGAGGATGCCGGAAGCGAGCGCAGTCGGTGCAGCGCTGGATGCGCAACTGCCGCTGCCGGATGAAGTCCCAGTAGGCCTGATCGTCTGGCGTCGGCTGCGGCAAGGGCGTGCCGGCGGGAAGATAGCTCATGGCAGCCTCCCGTAGGGCCGCGATTGTGGAAGGCCCATCGGATCACGCCTCCGTCGGGGCCGGCCAGTCGCCGCCGGCGAATGCTGTCGTATGTGCGCCGGGTTGTGTGCCTGGCCTGAGTTCGGCTGGTGTCCGGTCGAAGCGCCACGGCACCCCTGCCATGTCGATCGCGCCCCAGTCTTCGGTCCGGAACGTCGTCAGCATCTCGTTTTCGAGATAGTGGACGTTGTGGCGGAACTCGTCGTAGCTGGTGAAGAGCGCGCAAGGCACCTTGGCGCGGCGCAAGACGTCCAGCCAATACTGCGCCGGCCGTTTCGCGAATACGGCGTCGAGGATCTCCAGCAGCGCCTCTCGATTGCGGATGCGGTCCGGATTGCGTGCGAAGCGGGCATCGTCCGTGAGTTCCGGCCTGCCGATCGCCTGGCACAGGGCACGCCATTCGCGGCACGAGCTGGCGGTGACGGCCAGGGGGATGTCCTCTGTCTGGAACGCCTGGTCGGGAACCAGATAGGTGATCGCGCTTCCCATCGGCACTGGCGTGGCCCCGGAAAGGTGCTCGGCCAACCGAACACGCTGGAGGGTGAGCGCCGCCTCTATCATGGTGATCTCGACCAGCTTGCCCTTGCCGGTGCGATTTCGCTCCAGCAGCGCCGACAGTACCCCTTGCGCGATGCACATCGCTGTCGTGCAGTCGAAGTGGCCGTACCAGCGCCACCTCTGCAGCTTGCCGCCCAACGTGCCGTTCACCGAGCACGACCCGGTAAAAGGCTGGAGATGAGGGTCGGTCGCGCCGATGCCGACCATGGGACCCTTGCGGCCGAAGCCAGAAGCCGAGGCATAGATGAGGCGCGGGTTGATGGCCGAGAGCTGGGCGTAGCCGACGCCGATCCGGTCAGCAACGCCAGGGCGGAAGTTCTCGATGAAGACGTCGGCCTGGGCAGCGAGCTTATGGACCGTCTCGCGCTCCTCCTCGCGCTTGAGATCGAGGACGATTCCGCGCTTGTTGAAGTTCATCGAAATGTAGGTTGTGCTCAGGCCCTTCTTGCGTGGCGTGATGTTGCGGATGAAGTCGCCTTGCGGCGATTCGAGCTTGACCACATCGGCCCCGAGCTGGCCGAGCAGGACACCCGCCCAGGGGCCGACGGCACCCATGCTGGCATCGAGCACGCGTAGTCCGGCCAAGGGACCTTTCTTCTCGCTCATGGAGAAATCCTTCTCAGCTTGCTGCGGCTGCGACGGGCCGCGGGGACCGGTCGAGTTCGTCGAGGATCGCCGACCGGTCCTCGTCCAGGCGTGGAGCGCTTGCGTATTCATCGCGCCGCGGCTCGTCGCCGAAGCGGAACGGAATGCCGATCTGGCGTCGGGCGGATTCCGGTCCGCCTTCCACCTCGACGAGGGGCTCCAGGATCCGCACCTGCTCGTGGTCGAGCACTTCGGCATAGTTCTGGAACTTCACCGAAATGCCGTCGTGCTCGTTGATCAGCTTGCTGATCTCGGCACAGGTCATGCGTGAGAATACTTGGCGATAGGGGCCGCCATGGGTGAAGCGACGGTCGCCGAGATAGATCGTGGAACGCCAATCTTCATACTCGGGATCGTCGACGAGGTGGCCCAGGCCGATCGCCTGGCAGAACTTCGCCCAGGCATCTCTCTGGCCGTGCCTGAAGTCGAACGTCACCTGGCCGTCGCTGGCGTCCCAGCCGGTATCGGCGGGCCAGCGCGGACCGTTGAGATGGAAACCGGACCAGTCGTCCGTGTCCCCGCTCTGGGCCGCCAGCAGGATCGTCTTCATCGACAGCAATGCGCCTAGCGCGCTGACCGAGAGATGCTGCCCCTTGCCGCTCGCCTCGCGCTCGATCAGGGCGGCGACGATGCCCTGATAGGCATGCATGGCCGCCGCCTGCCCGGAGATTTCGAAACCGACGCGGCATGGCGGTCCGTCGCGATCCCCGACATAGCGGGTGAAACCGGACATTGCCTGGATCGTCAGCTCGGAGCCGGGCAGGCCGGCGAAGCGACCCTGGCTGCCCATGTCGTCGATCTCGCAAACGACAAGCCTCGGATAGCGTCGTGCGGTGCCACGCCAGTCGATTCCGCTTGGGGCGCCCGGATCGTCATGAGCTATCAAAACGTCCGCGCCCGCCACCAGCCTGTCGAAGACGGCCGTATCATCGGCATCGGTCACATCGAGAACGATGCTCCGCTTGCCACGGTTCAGGTGGTGGAAGATCGCTGCGTCGCCGCCTTCCAGCGGAAGGCCCCACTCACGGGACCGGTCGCCGTCGGGAGTCTCCACCTTGACGACGTCGGCGCCGAGATCGGCAAGCAGCATGCCGGCCGCAGGGCCGGCAACACCTTCGGCGATTTCCACCACACGCAGAGAGGTGAATGAGGACAGAACGCTCATTTCGACAGCGCCTTTTCCATCTGGACCCGGAAGATTGCCCGCGTGAAGATCACGAGCCCGATCATCATCACTGTCTGGAGGACACCGATGGCCGCGGCGAACTGGTAGTTGCCGGCGTCCATGTAGTGCCATGTGAGGACCGAGAGGACCTGGCTCTTCTGGCTGTAGAGAAGCACCGAGGCGGACAATTCCTTGATGCTCATGAGCATCACGAAGAACAGGATCGCGATAAGAGTGGGCTTGAGCAGCGGCATGGTGATCTTTCGCAAGGCGACGAGGCCCGTGGCGCCTGACATTCGCGCGCTTTGCTCCAGTTCGGGATGGAGCTGGATCACCGCCGAGCGGCTGACCACGATGCCGTAGGGCAGGAACTTCGCGACGAAGGCGAGAAGCAGGATCCAGGGCGTACCGTAAATCGGCGTCTGGATATACGCCCAGAGCAGGCCGATGCCGTAGACGAGGCCCGGCACCGCCACAGGCAACACGCCCATGAAGGCCACCAGGCGGGTCGCGTGACTCGGCCTGCGAACCTCCATGAAACTGATCAGCAGGCCGACCAGCACGCAGATCGTCCCGCAAAGGACAGCGAGCCAGGTCGTGTTCCACAGCGCGGCACGCATGTCCTGCAACGTGAAGATCTGCTCGTAGTGGGTGAGGGTGAAGACGTCGCTGGTGAGCGTCGGGGCGCTGTACTTCATGAAGGAGGAAAGGATCAGCGCGCCAAAGGGCAGAATATCGGCGGACAGCACGTATACGCCGATCGCGGCGAGGGCGAGCCAGCGCTTTCTCCCGAGTGAAAGCGGACGGCCCCGGAAGCCTTTGCCGGAAACCGTGACGAACCTCTCCGAGCGGCGGGTGATTCGGCGCTGCAGCCACACGCCGAGAATGGTGATCCATAGCAGCATCGTTCCGGCGGCCGCAGCGTGGGCACGATGCACCGGGAACACTGTGGAGTCCTGGAAGATCTTCCAAGGGAGCGTCGTGAAGCCGGCCGTCCCCCCGATGATGCCGGGGATCGTGTACATCTCGGCGGCGAGGATGAAGATGAGCAGGCCCGAGGCGAGGATCGCCGGCAACGCCATTGGCAGCGTGATGCGCGTCAGCGCCTGGAACGGCGTGGCGCCGGACATGCGGGCGGCCTCCTCGAGCGAAGAGTCCATCGCTCTCAGATTGCCCACGGTGAACAGATAGGCGAACGGGCAGAAGAAGAGAAACATCACCCAGGCCACGCCGCCATAGGACCAGATGTTGATCAGTGGCGAGACGTCGATGCCCAACGTGTTGAAAAGCGTCTTGTAGGCGACGTTGACGAAGCCCGTCTTCTGCGATCCCAGCGTGATCCACGCGATAAGCCCCGTGAAAGGCGACAGGAACAGCGGCATGATGATCAGCAGGTCGAGCGTGTTCTTGAACGGAAGGTCGGTCCTGGCCATGAGGATGGCCATGCCCACGCCGGCGAACAGGGAAAGCGCGGTCACGACGACCGCAAGGACGAGCGCGTTGGCGAGATAGCCGAGATACTCGGCGCCGAAATAGACGTTCAGGATCGCGGTCAGGTCCCGCTCGTTGGAGAGACCTGTCCGGGTCTCTCCATAGAAGGCGGCATTGACCGTATAGATCAACGGAACGATCGCGATGACAAAGACGGCGATTGCGAGCAGCGCCCATACGAGACGTTCACCGCCCCAGCGCCACATCAAGGCCTGGAAGGAGTTCGTTGCCGTTGGGGACCGGCTCTTGCCGGCACCCACCGCCACGTGAGCATGCTGGACCGCGGACATGGCGCTTATCGCTGCGATGTCTTGAGGATATTGATCCAGATGTCGAGATCGGAATGGAAGTTCTCGTTCCACCGGTCGAAGTCGATCGCGTAGGGTTCCTCGATCGGCTTGTACCAGTCCTCCTTCGTCACGGCGCGCGTGTCAGCCATGTCCTTGAGGACGGTCGCCGAGCCGTAAAGCTGCTGCAGGGCGGTCGCCCCTTCCTCGCTCATGGACCAGTTCTGGAAGAGCCGTGCCGCGTTCGGATGCGGCGCATATTTGGAGACGGCCTGCCAGGAGTTGCCGAATACGGGGGTCGGCTTCGGGTGCAGCCAGCGGATGGGGGCGCTCTGCTGCCACTTGGTCATCGCGATGCCTTCCCAGGTCCAGTAGGTGAAGTCGTGCTCGCCAGCGATGACGCGGTCGAGTCCGACAAGGACCTCGGAATAGACGGCGGGTTCCTGGGCTGCGACCTGCTTCAGGAACTCCTCGCCATACTCGTCCTTGAGCTTGGGATCCATGAACATGTGGATACCGGCATAACAGGCTCCGCACTTCATGGTCGTGACCGCGAAGCGGCCCTTGAAGCGGGGATCGAGCACCCCCTTCCAGCTCTTCTCGAGGATCTCGACCTCCTCGGGCGTCACCTTGTTGACGTTGTAGATGATGGCGTTGTCGGTGGTGTAGTTGGCGTAGGAGTACGCCCCGAGGTGGAATTCCGCCGGGAACCGATCATGCGTGGGGACCTGCCATTCGGCGACATGGCCCTCATCGATCAGTGCCTTCATGCTCGGCTGGTCGCTGATATGCAGGATGTCGACATTATGCTGCCCCGATTGCACCTCCTCCATGAAGCGCTGGTATTGCTGCACGCCGACAATCCGCAGCACCTCGACCTTCACGCCCGGATATTTCTTCTCGAATTCGAGAGCGATCGCCTTCATCGGCTCCAGCGGGGCGCTTTCGTACCAGACGACGGTGCCTTCCTTCTTCGCCGCTTCGTAGAGTGCGGCCTCGTCGGACGGATAGTCCTGGGCAAAAACCGACGACGCCACGAGCATGGACGCGAATGTCGCGCCTGCGATCCCGGCGAGAGCGCCGGATCGGTTCCGAATGCTGGCCATTGTTCTTCCTCCCGAGAAGAATTTGCGTGCTTCAGTGTTTGGGAGGGGTCGGCGATTCCGCCTGCGCGGCCTCAATTGGCGCACAATATTCTCGGCCCGGCATCCGAAAGGATGCGTGGCGAAATGGTCGTCTCCTCCACGGTCCGGCGATAATGCCGGCCCCGACATTGACATTAGGTGAGAGACGACTTCATTTCCAAAACATAACCAGCATAATAATTATGCCGTTGAGGTATAGGTCCACATGCTCGATTTGCGGCAACTCCGGTACTTCTCCTGCGTCGCGGAATTGAAGAGCTTTTCGGCTGCAGCCGACCAGTTGCGCATCGCCCAGCCGGCGCTGAGCCGGTGCGTGAAGCAGATCGAAGACGAACTCGGGGTCGAATTGCTGGCGCGCCATGGCCGTGGCGTGACGCCGACGGCGGCGGGCGAGAAGCTCTACCACCATGCGCAGCGGCTCATGCGGGAGATGCGAATCGTGCGGGAGGAGGTGGTCGCTTCGTCGGGCACCCCATTTGGGCATCTTTATCTCGCCATGCCGCCGGCGACGGGGCAGATTCTCGCGCCGCCCGTCATCGAGCGTTATCGCGCGCTCTATCCCAGGGTGTCCCTACACATACTGGAGGGCTTCAGCGGCTACATCCACGAATGGCTCAATACCGGGCGGATCGATGTGGCAGTGCTTCACAATCCCATGCAGGGCAGAAATCTCGCGATCCGACCGCTGCTTTCGGAAGAGATGTTCGTCATCGCGCCGGGACCGAATTGCCTTAATCCCCTGCCGGCTGCCGATAGCTATTCGGTGAGCGAACTTGCCGACCTCCCGTTGATCCTTCCGAGCAAGCCGCACAGTCTACGTATGCTGATCGAGGTCGCGGTCGCCAAGACGGATCGTGCGCTCGAGCCGGCAATCGAAGTCGATGGACTGCCGATCATCAAGGCGATGGTCGAACGTGGACTGGGCTTCACGACCCTCACCCAGCCTGCGGTGACACGTGAGGTCGCCAACGGGATGTTGAGGGCCATACCGATAAGATCGCCGGGCATACGCTGGGATCTGGACATAGCATGCCGGCGCGACCGGCAGCCATCCGAGGCGGCCCGGGAACTGATTCGCATCATCGAGGAGGAGGTCCAGGAACTCGTGCGTACGGGCGTATGGATCGGATCGAAGCGGCTGGACGGTAAACAATAATGGTCTCGAAGCCGCCGTGCTATGCCGCCAAGATATAATTCATATCGTCAATCGGTCTTGGACCAAGGGTTTTTCCGGGAATAGCCTGCCCGAGTGAGAGCTGGCGCGACCTGATCGACCCGGCCGGGACGGAGACATGCGGAGAGGGCGAGAAACGCCTTGCCGAGGGAGGGAGCAGCCATGGACCGACAGACTGGAGCGGCCACGACGGCGCAACCGGGACGGCAGCGCAACTGGGGGCGCTGGGGCTCGGAGGACGAGCGAGGTCTTGCCAATCTTCTCACGCCCGAGCGGGTAGCGGCTGCCGCCAGGCTGGTCAGGACCGGCAGGGTCTTCAATCTGTCGTTGCCGGTGGAGGACCGCAGCCTGCCCGTGCTGCCGGGCCGCCCGGCGCCACAGCATTATCTGCGGCGGACAGGGACCGACTATGCCGCCGGCGTGACGCGCAAGGGCGGCTTCGAGGCCATGGACGACGTGATCATGCTCGCCACCCACGGGGCAACTCATGTCGACGCGCTCGCCCATGTCGGCGACGAGGGTCGCTTGTTCAACGACGTCCCGATCGCGGCGGTCCGCGGCAATGGCGCGAGCCGGCTCGGCATAGACAAATGTCCGCCGCTCGTCGGCCGCGGCGTGCTCCTCGACCTGTGCCGCCATCTCGGCGTCGAACGATTGCAGGGCGGCGAAGTCATCACGGACGCCATGCTGGAAGACTGCGCGCGGGCCCAGGGAACCCCGGTGGAACCCGGAACCATCGTCCTCGTCCGTACTGGTTGGATGTCGGTCTTCGCCAGCGAAGGCAGCAAGACATTTTTCGCCTCCGAGCCGGGCATCGGCATGGAGGCGGCGCGCTGGCTTGCGGACCATGACGCGGTCGCGATCGCGCTCGACAATTTTGCCGTGGAGGTGATTCCGACGGAGAGCGGCATCCCGGCCCCGGTCCACAGGTTTCTCATCCGCGATTGCGGCATGTATCTCATGGAATTGTTCAAGCTGGACGAACTGGCCGGGGCGGGGGTGCACGAATTCCTCTTCGTGGCCGGCCCTCTCGGCATCGTGGGAGGGCTCGGTAGCCCGCTGACCCCTCTGGCGATAGCCTGAATGCAATGAATCGGAGGAGGAACGAGCGCATGTCCGGTCTATCAATCAGGAAGCTCTACAAGGCCTTTGGAGCCGTGACGGCAGTCAAGGGCGTCGACCTCGAGATCGGTGAGGGCGAACTGGTCGTCCTGCTCGGGCCCAGCGGCTGCGGCAAGACCACCACTCTGCGCTGTATCGCCGGCCTGGAGGACATCACCGATGGATCCATCTCGATCGGCGACCGGGTCGTGTCGGAGAAAGGTCGGTCTCTGCCGCCCGAGCGGCGCGAGATCGGGATGGTTTTCCAATCTTATGCCATCTGGCCGCATATGACGGTCGCGGAGAATGTGGCGTTCGGCCTCAAACTGAAGAACCTCCCCAAGTCGGAGATCGAATCGCGGGTTCGTTCCGCGCTCGAACTCGTCGGCTTGACGGGATATTCCTCCAGGCATGTGAGCCAATTGTCGGGTGGCCAGCAACAGCGCGTCGCCTTGGCGCGGGCCATGGCGCTGGAGCCGCGCATCCTTCTCTTCGATGAGCCCTTGAGCAATCTCGACGCGAAGCTGCGCGAGAAAATGCGTTTCGAACTGAGGCAGATCCAGCAGAGGCTCGGCATCACCTCGGTCTATGTGACGCACGACCAGCAGGAGGCCATGGTCATCGCGGACCGCATCGTGTTGATGCGCAACGGCGTGATCGAGCAAATGGGCGCGCCGGAAGACCTCTATCACCGTCCCAAGACGCTCTTCGCGGCCGAGTTCGTGGGACTTGCGAACATCTATTCCGGTGAGGCACGCGGGGGAGAGGTTCGCATCGCCAATGGGCCGGTGCTGAAGTCGTCCGGGGGCGCATCGGGCCCGGTCGATGTCGTTTTCCGACCCGAGCAGGTGCGCGTCAGCAGCGAGCAGCCGGCGGATGCCACGAACGCCTTGCGGGCGACTGTCAAGGAATCCTACTTCCTCGGCAATATCGAGGATCTGATCCTGACCGTCGAAGGCATCGACATCCGCACGCAATTGAGCCCCGCTGAGCATAGGACGTCGGGATCGAGCCTTTGGATATCCATTCCACCGGAAGCGATCATCCTGCTGCCGCGCGGCGGCCAGATGGAAAAAGCCGCTTGAGCAGGGGAACCCCTGACGCGCTTCAAAGTCTGTGGCGCGTACGGGAAAGCCTGTTCGAAGAGCGCTGATCGGACCTGCCTCTTGGCGCTGTGCCTGAAGCCGCTCTCGCACCCCGCCGGCGAGGAGGGGGCGACAAATCGCCGCAAGAAAGCTATGCTGACCTTGGGGCAGGTCGCGGCTGGCGGCCGAAGTGCCGATGCCGCGGATCGCGACCTGCCGAACCGGAGTCCAGGAGGATAGGTCATGGCAGGCTTCCATGTGTATGCGGGCACCAACAGCACACTCGAACATCCGGCCGTTCGCCACATAACGGTTCAGGATGTCTTCGACTCCCTGCGAAGGGGGTTCCAGGATTTCTGGGACAAACCCTCGCACTATGTCTTCCTGTGCCTGTTCTATCCGATCATCGGTGTGTTCTTGATCACATGGGCCTCCGGCGGAAGCGCGTTCCAGCTGGTCTTTCCGTTGATGTCCGGTTTCGCGCTGCTCGGCCCGTTCTTCGGGCTCGGGCTTTATGAGGTCAGTCGTCGGCGCGAGCAGGGGCAGGACACCTCCTGGTGGCACGTCTTCGATGTCAGGCATTCGCCCGCAATCCCGGCCATAGCCGCCATTGGCGGCATGCTGCTGGCGCTCTTCATCGCCTGGCTCCTGACGGCCCAGGCACTCTACACCTGGCTCTACGGAGATGTAGCGCCGATGTCCGTGAGCGCCTTCGTCCACGACCTTTTCACAACCCAGCGGGGCTGGACGTTGATCATTCTCGGCAATCTGATCGGCTTCCTGTTCGCCCTCGTCGTGCTCAGCACGACGGTCATCGCCTTTCCGCTGCTGTTGGACCGCGACGTCGGCGCCTACGCGGCGATCGAGACCTCGGCGCGGACGGTGCTCGCCAACCCGGTGCCGATGCTGCTCTGGGGGTTGATCGTGGCAGTGGCCCTGCTGATCGGATCGCTGCCGATCCTGGCTGGTCTTGCCGTGGTCATTCCGGTGCTCGGACACGGAACCTGGCATCTCTATCGCAAGGTCGTCGAAGCTCCGGCCGGTAAGAAGCCGCGCCGGGCCCCTGTCCCCCGCCCACGGGAACCGAGATTTCCGCCTTGGCTCGATCGAGAGTGAGGTGAGAGCGTGAAGATACCCTCTGTCCTGCCGGACAGAGGGGATCGCGCTGATGCATTCCGCCTAAGACTGTGCAGCGATTTTGGGTAAACGACCTGTAAGACAAGAGCTTAGACCATGTCGCGGAAATCTCGGTTTTCGCGACATGGCTTGGCGGCGCCGAAGGCCGGCTATTGCATGAAGAATGTCAGCCGGCTGAGCAGCGTATAGTCGGACTCGGCGACCATGATCGCCACAAAGACCAGGATGGCGACAGGTGGCAACAGGATGGCGTAGGCCAGCGCCAGCCGTTCCCATGCCATATGCATGAATACGGCGACGATCAGCCCGGCCTTCAGCACCATGAAGAGGAGAATCAGCGACCAGCGCAGGTGGCCCTGGATGCCGATATAGTCGACCAGGTAGGAACAGGCACTGAGCACGAACAGCCAGCCCCAGACCACGAAATAGACCTTCAGCGGATGCTGTTGATGGACATTCGCAGAGGTCCCGGCATGTGCCTGCGCGTGAACGTCTCCATGAGCGACTGCTTCAGCCATGTCCTGTCCTCACCAAAGATAGAAGAACGCGAAGATGAACACCCAGACGAGATCGACGAAGTGCCAGTAGAGGCCCATGATCTCGACACTTTCGTAGCTGCCGCGCCGGCTCGTGAAGAAGCCGCGCGCTCCCCGATCGAAATCGCCGCGCCAGACCTTGCGGGCGATTATAAGAAGGAAGATCACGCCGATCGTGACGTGAGTGCCGTGGAAGCCGGTGATCATGAAGAAGGTCGAGCCGAATTGCGCCGCGCCCCAAGGATTGCCCCAGGGCCGTACGCCTTCCATGATCAGCTTTGTCCATTCGAACGCCTGCATGCCGACGAAGGTCGCGCCGAGCGCGGCGGTGAGCAGCATCAGCACGGTGGTTTTCCTGCGTTCGCGCCGGTAGCCGTAATTGACCGCCAGCGCCATTGTGCCGCTGCTCGAGATCAGCACGAAGGTCATGATGGCGATCAGGATGAGAGGGATGTCCTGACCGAACATATGGAGCGCGAAGACTTCGCTCGGATTGGGCCATGGCACGGTCGTCGACATGCGGGCCGTCATGTAGGAGAGCAGGAAGCATCCGAAGATGAAGGTGTCGGAGAGCAGGAAGATCCACATCATGGCCTTGCCCCAGGACACGTTCTTGAACGCGCGCTGGTCGGACGACCAATCGGCGGCAACCCCTTGCAGCCCTCCCGGTCTCGTCTCTGTCATATGAAGCGTCGCTTCGGCCATGGAGCTTGTCCTCAACTCAGCAGTTGCCGGCAGATCTCGATGAAGTCGTTGGCCCAGCCGGCGAGGAGCACGAAGAGGCCGAGCCAGATGAAAAGCAGGAAGTGCCAGTACATGGCGCAGAGCTCGACGCTGTCGCGCAGCCGATCCGGACGCTCGCCGGCAAAAGCTCTGGCCGTGGTCACGCCGAGCGCCAGGAGGCCGCCGGCGATATGGAGCCCGTGCATGCCGGTGAGAAGATAGAAGAAGCTGTCGGCCGGGTTGGAGGCGAGCAGGAAACCCTCTGCGGAGAGTTGGCGCCATGCCAACAATTGCCCAGCGAGGAAGACGAGCGCCGTCAACCCGCCCGTGACGAGCGCGAGCTTCACCGTTTCGGCATGGCCTCGCCGCGACGCGGATACGGCGCATTGCAGGGCGACGCTGCTCAAGCAGAGGATGCCAGTGTTCAGCCACAGCAGGCGCGGGATTGGCGGCGGCTGCCAGTCGGACAGCGCCATGCGCATGAAATATGCGCTGGCGAAGAGCGCGAAGAGACAGCCGACCACAGCAAGGAAAACGGCGAGCCCCAGCTTGGCCGTCGGTATGCGGGTATCTTCGGATGCTGGAACCGGCGCGCCCTGCTCGAGCCAAGGCTTCGACATCAGCCCCTGCTGGGAAAGCCACCAGAAGGAGATGCCGGCGATGACGAGCAGGAAGACCAGGATGACGCTCATGCCCCAGCCCTCATGCCGACAGGTCCGGGATCGTTCTGCGGGATGAAATCCTCTTTCGCGCCGGGTACGCTGTAGTCATAGGCCCAGCGATAGACCACCGGCAGCTCCTTGCCCCAGTTGCCGTGCGGCGGCGGCGTGGTCGGCGTTTGCCACTCCAGGCTGGTCGCCCGCCACGGATTCCCGCCCGCGTCCCTGCCATGGCGCAGGCTCCAGAACAGGTTGAACAGGAACACCATCTGGGCGAAGCCGACCACGAAGGCGGCGATGCTGATGAAGGCATTCAACGTGTGGACGGAATCGGGGATGAAGGCCGTCTCGCCGAGCTCGACATAGCGGCGCGGGACCCCGACCAGGCCGACATAGTGCATGGGGAAGAAGATTGCATAGGCGCCGATGAAGGTGACCCAGAAGTGGAACTGGCCCAGGGCCTGGTTGAGCATGCGTCCCGTGATCTTCGGATACCAGTGATAGATGGCGCCGAAGATGACCAGGATCGGGGCGACGCCCATGACCATATGGAAATGCGCGACGACGAACATGGTGTCGGAGAGCGGAACGTCGACCACGACATTGCCGAGAAACAGCCCGGTCAGCCCACCATTGACGAAGGTGACGATGAAGGCCAGCGCGAACAGCATCGGCAATGTCAGATGGATGTCGCCGCGCCACAGCGTCAGCACCCAGTTGTAGACCTTGATCGCGGTCGGGACGGCGATGATCAGCGTCGTCGTGGCGAAGAAGAAGCCGAACAGTGGATGCATGCCACTGACATACATATGATGGGCCCAGACAACGAAGCTCAGCGCGCCGATGCCCACGATCGCCCACACCATCATGCGATAGCCGAAGATGTTCTTGCGGGCATGCGTGCTGATCAGGTCCGACACGATCCCGAAGGCGGGCAGGGCGACGATGTAGACTTCGGGATGGCCGAAGAACCAGAAGAGATGCTGGAACAGGATCGGGCTGCCGCCGCCGTAGTTTAGCTGCTGGCCCATTTCGACCAGCGCCGGCATGAAGAAGCTGGTGCCGAGCAGGCGGTCGAACAGCATCATGACGCAGGCGACGAAGAGCGCCGGGAAGGCAAGCAACGCCATCACCGTCGCGGTGAAGATGCCCCATACCGTCAGCGGCATGCGCATCAGGGTCATGCCGCGGGTGCGGCCCTGGAGGACGGTGACCACATAGTTGAGGCCACCCATCGTGAAGCCGATGATGAACAGGATGAGGGATGCGAGCATCAGGATGATGCCCGTCTGCTCTCCGCCGGGCGTTCCCGACAGGATCGCCTGCGGCGGGTAGAGCGTCCAGCCCGCACCCGTCGGGCCGCCGGGCGCGAAGAAGCTCGACACCAGCACCAGCACCGCCAGCAGGTATATCCAGTAGCTCAGCATGTTCACGTAAGGGAACACCATGTCCCTGGCGCCCACCATCAGCGGGATGAGGTAGTTGCCGAAGCCGCCGAGGAACAGGGCGGTCAGCAGGTAGATCACCATGATCATGCCGTGCATGGTCACGAACTGGTAATAGGCTTCGGGGGTGATGAAGGAGAAGGTCCCGGGGAAGCCGAGCTGCAGGCGCATCAGCCAGGAAAGCACAAGCGCGACAAAGCCGATCGCCATCGCCGTGCCGGCATATTGGATGGCGATGACCTTGGCGTCCTGCGAGAAGACGTAGGTCGTCCACCAGCTATGCGGATGGTAGAGCTCGACGTCGGGGACTTCGGCGGGCGGAATGGCTTCGGGCCCAAGCGGCGTGATATCGACCATCGCTTCACCTTCCTGTTCCAGCCGACCCAGGCCGGGGCGGACCGGGCCTCGTCGAGATGCGTCTCCTGAGAAGGTTCACGCAGCCACGCTTCACCTTCCTAGATCGCCTCCCTCATTTCCGGACCGGCATCGCCGTTCCCGGTGTTTCCGCCGCCCCGATCTTGTCGGGCGCGGACAATCGCGCGAAGGTCGACTGCTCCTGCAGCCAGGCCTGATAATCTTCCTCGGAATCGACGGCCACGATGCCCCGCATGAAGGCGTGGCCGACGCCGCAGAGCTCGGCGCAAAGCACCTCGAAGCTCCCCGTCCGCGTCGGCGTGAACCAGAAATAGGTGATAGAGCCGGGGATCATGTCCATCTTGCCTCGGAACTCGGGCACGTAGAAATCGTGCAGCACGTCGATGGAGCGCAGCACCATCTTGACGGGCTTGCCCACCGGCAGATGCAGGTCGGCCGCCTCGACCACCACGTCGTCCTGGCCGTTCGGGTCGTTGGGATCGATGCCAAGCACATTTTCGGGGCTGATGAGCGTACTGCTCGACTTTCCGAGCTTGCCGTCCTTGCCTGGCAATCTGAAGTTCCATTGCCACTGCTGGGCGACCACTTCCACCTCGGTGGCATCCTTCGGCACGCTGATGAACTGCGCCCAGACGTAAAGGCCGGGCGCCAGCATGGCGGCCACGCCGAGCGCTGTGACGACCGTCAGCCACCATTCGAGCCGGCGGCTCTCCGGTTCATAGGCCGCCCTGGCGCCTTCGCGATGACGGAAGCGCCACACGCAATAGGCCATGAACAGGACAACGGCCGAGAAGACGATCCCGGTGATCCAGAAGGTGATGACGAGCGTGTGGTCTATATAGTCCCAATTGGACGCAATAGGCGTCCACCACCATGGGCTCAGGGCATGGAAGAGAACCGAGCCCACGACGACGAGAACGAGTACAAGCGCCAAGGCCATGCTTCGTTCCTCCCGGCTTGCCCGCCGGAAATCCTTGAGGTTTTCGTTAGGGAATGCCGCTGACAATCATGCGTGATCTTGCGATGGAACGCCAGTGATTCGCCGGGGCGGGAAAGCGCGGCATTTCGACCGAAGGTAGCGACAAATCGTCGCGCTTTATGCCGATCCCGGCCGCATCCTGCCCGCGTGGTCGATTCCCTCTCCTCCTGGAGCCACGCGGCTTGCGCCACCAAGTGGCCCGGTCCGTGGGGGGATGACAGACCCCGCCAAGTTCGACGTGACGGCCGGCGCTTGGGCCCAGCCGATGCGCACGACCCATTTCAAGGGTGGCGGTGAGAAGCGTGTCGATCCGACGCCGGGTGCATCATGAGCACGGCAAGCCGCGCCCCTCGTTTACATCTGTCACACAGGCGTAACACTTGTAACCTATCGACCACGCCGACCTGTTTCGGAAGCCGGCGGTGATGTCGAATGAACTCCCTACCCTCCATTGCGACGGTGATCGACGGCGGACCGGTGGCGAGCACATTCGGTGTCGAGCCGCGGCGCTGCGTGGCGATCGACGACAGCCCTCACCGCATCGCGGGTGCGGTTCCGGCGGGAATGACGGCAATCGGTTCGATAAGCGCCTCTGTCGCGCAAAGCTGACCTACTTAATGGAGATTCCGGTATGATTTCATTCAATCGCCGACACGCCATGGGACTGCTTGGCGCAACGGCAGGCAGCTTCGTCCTGCCGCGCTTCGCCATAGGACAGGCGGCGCGGCCGTCCGTCACGATCGCCGTCCAGAAGATCACCAACAACAACACGCTTTGCATCTGGAACGAGCAGTCCAATGTCGGCGAGCGGGTCTTCTTCCCCAATCTCTGGGAAGGCCTGATCCTGCGCGACTGGATGGGCAATCAGGGGCCCGTGCCGGGTCTTGCGACGAAATGGAAGCGTATCGACGACAAGACGCTCGAGCTCGAGCTGCGCCAGGGCGTCAAGTTCCACAATGGCGAGGAACTGACGGCTGATGACGTCGTGTTCAGTTTCTCCCGGGAACGCGTGTTCGGCGACACTGAACCGAAGGGCGGCAAGACGATCTTCGAGGACGAGCACAAGCCCGCGACCGTCAAGGAATTGCCGGCGTCCGTGCCCGGCATCGGTCGCCGCCTTTGGCCGGCTCTGGCTGGCGTCGAGGCTGTCGACAAATATACCGTCCGCTTCCACAACACGACCCCCGACGTCACGCTTGAGGGCCGCCTCTATGCGTATGGCAGCCAGATCGCCAATCGCCGAGCCTGGGACGAGGCCTCCAGCTTTGCCGACTGGGCGCGCAAGCCGATCACAACCGGTCCCTACATGGTTGGCGAATACAAGCCCGACGTCTCGTTGACGCTTCTCGCATTCGACGACTATTGGGGCGGTCGCCCCCCGCTCGAGCAGATCCGCTTCGTGGAGGTGCCGGAAGTGGCCTCGCGGGTGAACGGCCTTCTGTCGGGCCAGTACGACTTCGCCTGCGACCTGCCTCCCGACCAGATCGCCGCGATCCAGGGAGCGCCCGGCTTCGAGGTCCAGAGCTCGACCGTCTGGAACCATCGCGTTTCTGTCTTCAACATCCAGAACCCGATCCTTGCGAACCCGCTGGTGCGTCGCGCCATGACCCACTCGATCGACCGCAAGGCGATCGTCGAAGCGCTCTGGGCGGGACAAACGGTGATCCCGGCCGGCCTGCAGTTCGACTCCTACGGCGAGATGTTCGTCGAAGGATGGTCTCCTCCGGAATACGATCCGGAACTGGCGCGCGATCTGCTGAAGCAGGCCAACTACAAGGGCGACGCGATCCCATACCGCCTGCTCAACAACTATTACACCAATCAGACCCCGAACGCGCAGATCATGGTCGAGATGTGGAAGCAGGTCGGCCTCAACGTCGAGATCGAGATGAAGGAGAACTGGGGCCAGATCCACGATCCGGCCGGGGTGAAGGGCGTGCGCGACTGGTCCGCATCGAACTCCATCAACGACCCGATCACGCCGATGGTCGTCCAGTTCGGCCCGAACGGTGAAGTCCAGCAGAAGAGGGATTGGACCAATACCGAGGTGAACGAGCTCTCGGTCGTGATGGAAACCTCGACCGACCCTGTCCTTCGCAAGAAGGCGTTCGCCCGTATGCTGGAAATCTGCGAGCGCGAAGACCCGGCATACCAGGTCCTGCACCAGAACGCGGTCTTCACCGGCATGAAATCCTCCCTGAAATGGAAGGCGGCCCCGGCATTCGCAATGGATTTCCGCAGTGCGAATTGGACGAACTGACGATGATTGATCCCGCACTCCGGCGGCGCTGCCGCCGGAGTGCCTGTCCTTCGCGGCGGCACGCTTGTCCGGCAGCGCGGATCATTGCGAGACGAGGTGAAGCATGAACGCGGCAGCAGCCAAACTGGTGGAACTACGCGGTCTGAAGGTCGCCTTCGACGGCGTTCAGGTCCTGCACGGGATCGACCTGGACATTGCGCGCGGCGAGGCCGTTGGGTTTGTCGGGGAATCGGGCTGCGGGAAATCGGTGACATGGCTGGCGGCGCTCGGCCTTCTGCCGGGCAAGGCGCGGGTCACAGGCTCCGTCCGGCTTGAAGGGCAGGAATTGTGCGGCGGCTCGCACAGCCAGTTCGAGCAGGTGCGCGGCGGTCGCATAGCGATGATCTTTCAGGACCCTTCGAGTTCGCTCAACCCGGTTCTGCGCGTCGGCCGCCAGATCGTCGAGGCGCTCACGCTTCATCGCGGCCTGTCGGGCGAGACGGCGAAGGCCGAGGCGTTCAGGCTGATGGACATGGTCGGGATACCCGATCCCCGGCGCCGCTTCGACCTCTACGCCCACGAATTCTCCGGTGGACAATGCCAACGGTTGATGATCGCGATGGCGCTGGCCGGCCAACCTGACCTGCTGATCGCCGACGAACCGACCACGGCGCTGGATGCGACGATCCAGGCCCAGATCCTCGACCTGCTCATCCGTCTCAAGGACGAGACCGGCATGGCCCTGGTCTTCATCAGCCATGATCTCGGCGCGGTGTCGCAGGTCTGCGAGCGGGTCTGCGTGATGTATGCCGGCCGCATCGTCGAGGAGGGCACGGTCGAGCAGTTGTTTTCCGATCCGCAGCATCCTTATGCGCGCGGGCTCTTCGACGCCATTCCCACCATCGACGGCCCGCGCCGCCGCCTGATCCCGATACCCGGCACCGTTCCAAATCCGAAGGAGCTGCCGCAGGGCTGCGCCTTCTCCCCGCGATGCCCACATGCGACGACCCTGTGCGGCTCCCATCTGCCGCCGCTTCTCTCCTTCGGCGGCGGCCGAAAGCTGGCCTGCATCGAGTCGCGCCAACCGGCGAGGCCTCGACTGGCGCGGGAAAGAACCCTCGAAGGCCTGACGCTATGACGCCGCTCCTCGAGGCAAGAAATCTCGCGCGCGTCTATGGGGTTCGCGGCGGAGCCTTCGCCCGAGCCAAGCAAGTTCGCGCGGTGGATGACATCTCACTGACCGTGATGCCGGGCGAGACGCTGGGCATCGTCGGCGAATCCGGTTCGGGAAAGTCGACGCTCGGACGACTGCTCCTCGGCATCGATCCCATCGAGACGGGAGAGGTCAGGTTCGAAGGAAAGCAAATGCCGCCGCCGCACAGCATGGCCTGGCGTGCGCTGCGCGCAAGAATGCAACTCGTTTATCAGGACCCGCTGGCCGCGCTCGATCGGCGCCTGACCATCGCCAAGCAGATCGCGGAGCCGCTGGACATCCATAAGATCGGCACGAAGGAGGAGCGCGCGGCCCGGGTCGCCGAACTCATGGGCGCCGTCGGCTTGCGCCGCGACTACGCGGAACGCTATCCGCATGAACTCTCCGGAGGTCAGCGCCAGCGTGCAGTCATCGCCCGCGCGCTCGCGGCGCGGCCGTCGCTCCTCGTTTGCGACGAACCGGTTTCGGCGCTCGATGTCTCGATCCAGGCACAGGTCGTGAACCTGCTGCGCGACCTGCAGGAAGAGTATTGCATCGCCATCGTCTTCATCAGCCATGATCTGAAAGTCGTGCGTAACATCGCGGATCGAGTCGCTGTCATGTATCTGGGCAAGATCGTGGAAGAAGGGTCTTCCGATACGATCTTCCGGGCGCCGCAGCATCCCTATACCAAGGCGCTGGTCTCCAGCATGCCGGTTGCTGGAAAGCGGCTCGCGAGCCGCATTATCCTTCAGGGAGAGCCGCCCAATCCGGCTGCCCGGCCCTCCGGCTGCGCGTTTCATCCCCGCTGCGAGCTCGCCATCGATCTCTGTCGGAAGGCCTCGCCGGCCCTGCGGCGGGTGGGCGCGCAACGAACGGCAGCCTGCCACCTCGTGGCTGGCGGTGGCGCTGCCATCCCGGCGTGAGAGGGCCGTCGTGATACGTTTTGTTCTCACACGCTTGCTTCGCGCAGTGATCACCATCGCCGCGGTCGTGACCTTCGCCTTCGTCGTGCTTCGCATGTCGGGCGATCCGGCTCAGGTCTTGCTCGGTCCTGACGCACCTCAGGATGCCGTCGATGCCTTCCGTCGCGCCTGGGGCCTCGATCAGCCGCTTTGGGTTCAATATCTCGCCTACGTCAAATCGATATTGATGGGCGATTTCGGCGTGTCCATGCGTGACAGCGCGCCGGCGATCGACCTGGTTCTGGAGCGCGTGCCGGCCACGCTGCAGCTTACGGTGCCGGCGTTGCTGCTCAAGCTGCTGATCGGGATTCCCGCTGGCGTCTACGCGGCGCTCCATCGCGAAAGCCTCGCCGATCGCGGCGTGATCCTGCTGGCCGTACTCGGCTTCACCATCCCTTCCTTCGTCATGGGGCTGCTGCTGGTCCTGATCTTCTCCGTCATCCTTGGCATTCTGCCTTCGGGCGGACAGGACAGCTGGGTGCACGGAATCCTTCCCACGATCGCCATGAGCATCGGTGGCATCGGCATCCTGGCGCGCTTCTCCCGCAGCGCGATGATCGAGGTGATGGGACAGCCATTCGTCCGCACCGCTTCGGCCAAGGGGCTCAAATGGCGCGACGTGGTCTGGAGCCACGCCCTGCCCAACGCAGCCATCCCGATCGTCACCATTGTCGGTTTCATGGTGGGCTCCCTGATCGCGGGGGCCGTGGTGGTGGAATCGATCTTCTCCTGGCCGGGAATCGGCCGGCTGCTGGTGGTTTCCGTCACCAACCGCGACCTGGCCGTGGTGCAATGCATTTTGCTCGTCATCGCCGCCGTCATGGTCGTCTCCAATCTGATCGTCGACCTGCTCTACGGCTGGCTCGACCCACGCCTGCGCGCGCGCACCAGCAATTAGGGAGAGCTCCATGGGATCGGCCGATGCGATCGATACACGGGCGGCGTGGCGGACGACGGGGCTGGCCGCCTATATCCGCCGCAACGTGCCCCTGTCGGTTGGCCTTGGAATATTCTGGCTGCTGGCCATGATTCTGGTCGCCATCTTCGCCGACCAATTGCGGCCTTACGGCATCACCGCCATGGATCTCACCAGCAGGCTTGCATCGCCCGGTTCGGCCAAACACTGGCTGGGTACCGACGAGCTGGGCCGCGACGTGCTCTCCCGGCTCATGCAGTCGATCCGGGTCTCGCTGGTGATTGCGTTCGGCGCGACGATCATTTCGGCGGTCTTCGGCACGGCGCTGGGTTTTGCCGCGGCGCAGTTCAGAGGTTTTGTCGAGCACCTCGTGCTCATGCTCGCTGATTTCCAGGCCGCGCTGCCGTTCCTCATCATGTCGCTCGCGGTGCTCGCCTTCTTCGGATCGTCAATGACGCTGCTCGTCTGCCTTATGGGGTTTTATGGATGGGAGCGTTACGCGCGCATTGCGCGCGGCCTTGGCATTGCGGCGAACGCCCAGGGCTACGCCGCATCGGTCGTGCAGCTCGGCGCGCCGCCCGGCCGCGTCTATCTGCGCCACATCCTGCCCAATGTGGCCTCGACGCTCATCGTGTCGATGACCCTCACCTTTCCCGAAATCATCCTGATGGAAAGCGGCCTTTCCTTCCTGGGCCTCGGCGTCCAGCCGCCGGAGACAAGTCTCGGAAACATGGTCGGGTTCGGGCGCGAATATCTGACACGCGCGCCGTGGATCATGCTGGCGCCGGCAGCCGTCATCATGTTCACCACCCTGTCCATCTCGCTCGTCGGCGACTGGCTGCGCGACCGGCTCGATCCCACTCTACGCTGAGACAGCAAATGACCTTGATTATCGGCCATCGCGGCGCCCGCAATCTCTGGCCAGAGAACTCGCTGCGGGGCTTTCGCAACACTTTGGAGCTGGGCGTGGATGCCGTCGAATTCGATGTCCACCTCACGCGTTCCGGCGAACTGGTTGTCATCCACGATCCGACCCTCGAACGAACCACCGACGCAACTGGGCCGGTGCGCGACCTGACGCCCGAGACCAGGGCAACCACGCGCCTGAAGGGCACCGACGAGACCATTCCGACCTTGCAGGACGTGTTGGCCGCGCTTGCGCCGGCAGTCGATGTCGGCGTGCATGTCGAGATCAAACTGGACGAGACCGGTTCGTCCTATCCGGGCATCGCCGAGCGCGTAGCGGCCGAGCTTGTCCGTTTCGGTGTGGCTGGCCGGGCGCATCTCACTTCCTTCGACACAGCCGTGCTGGAGGAGTGCCGTCGGCATGCGCCGCACGTGGCGCGTCTCGCATCCGTCAACGGTGCATGGGCGGAGCGACAGGGCGGCCTGGCGGCGTTCCTGACCGCGGTCGAAGACCTGGTCGACATCGTTGCCATCCAGCACGAACTGATGGAGGCGGAATGGGCGTTGGTTTCGGAGAGGCTATCGCTCGAAAAGCTGTGCGTGTGGGTCTTGAATGACCATATCGGCATCCGTCGCTGGCTCGACAGGCGGATCGGCCACCTGACTTCGGATTCTCCGGACCTCGCGCTCTCCCTACGGTTTGCCGGCTAACTGTGCCGATCAGACTCGAACGCAACCGCATTTTCGCAGACAGGAGAGTAGATCAATGAGCAATATCATCGCCACCGGCTTCAATTCCGGATCGATCGACGGGGAACTGGATAGCCTCGAAGCCGATCTTCGCCGATTGGCAGGGCTTGGCGTCGACACGGTGGAGCTGGGGCTGACCAGCATGGATCTCATCAGTGGCGGCCAAATCATTGGCGAGAGGACCAACCGGTTGCAGGCGCTCACCGGCCAGTTTCCCTTCCGCTACACGGTCCATGGCCTTGTTTCATCCAATTTCATGGATCCGGCCACAGTGGCCTATCAGCTTCAGGCGGCCAAAGCGCTGATCGAGATCTGCGACCGGATCGATGCACGCATCATCGTCCAGCATGGCGGGTTCCTGCGTGCCGACCAGCTTTTCGATCGTGCGGGCGCCGACCAGCGCGAGCGTGAGGCGCTTTTCGAACTCGCCGAATTCGCCAAACCTTATGGCGTCCGCATCGCGCTCGAGAACATCTTCACGACCGAGCCGGGGCAATACCGCCAGACGCCGGCGGAAGTGGCGGCGACGGTCACGGCCGTCGACCATCCCAATCTGGTGGCCCTCATCGATTTCAGTCATGCCTATCTTGAATCGACCTATCGCGGGTTGGACTTCCGCCAGCAACTGCGAGCCATGGCGCCAGTGGCCGGGCACTTGCACGTCCATGACTCCTTCGGCCGCCCTCAGGGTTTCTACCGGCCGTACCATCCGCAAGAACTGACCGCGCTCGGCCTCGGCGACCTGCACATGCCGCTCGGCTGGGGCGACATCGAGTGGGAGGACATCTTCAGCGAACTGGAGTTCCTTCCTGGCACGGTGCTGATGATGGAAATCGGGGCGCGCTATCGCCGGGAGCAGCCGGCCTGCCTCCAGCGCGCGAAGCAGTTGATGGCTCTGAATGCCAGCCGCCGGCCGATTGCCGCCGAGTGACGGGCATGCGCTTGCGGCGTCGCCGGAAGACAGCCTCGCGGTCAGTACGGCCAGCCATGACACTGCAGGCGGCAAAGGTGCCTTCTGGCGCCTCTGTCGCCGCAGCAATGCAAGTCCCATGGCGCGGTCGTCTCGTGGGACAGCTGCCGACCGGAATTCGGATGATCCGGGATCACTGCCCGCGTGGCGTCTGACAGTCACCTCTGTTGTCCGAGATCGTCGGCAAGGCGCTCTTTGAGGAGAGTGATGACGGCCGCTTCCTCGGGCTTGAGCCCTGCCAGTCCCTCGCGCAATTGTGCTTCAGCCTCGCCCTTGATTTCCAGCAGCAGGGAACCGGACAGGTAGCAGTCGAGAATCTCCGGGTGCACATAACATTTGCGACAGATCGTCGGGGTGTTGCCCAGACGAGCCGCAACCCGTTCGATCGCCGCACGCACGTTCTTTTTCGCCCGGGCCTCGCTGTCGAACTCCTCGAATTCGCGCAGCGCCATGGCGGCCAGGACCGTACCCGCCCAGGTCCGGAAATCCTTGGCGGTGATCTCCTGCCCGGTTATCTCCCTCAAGTAGTCGTTGACATCGGACGACGTGACGTCACGCCTTTCGCCATCCTCGTCGATATATTGAAGAAGCTCTTGGCCGGGCAAATCCTGGCAGGCTTTCACGATCTTGGCGACACGGCGATCGTTCACGCTCAGTCGCCAGTCCTTTCCGCTCTTGCCCTTGAACTGAAAGCGGAGTTCGGAGCCGTTTATCTTCACGTGGGGATCGCGAAGGGTCGTGAGACCATAGCTTCGATTCTGTTTGGCATATCCTTCGTTGCCGACCCGGATCAGCGTCCTCTCGAGCAGATGGACCGTCGTCGCCAGCACCTTTTCGCGCGGAAGCCCCCGCAACGACATATGTTCGGAAACCTTCGCGCGAATGATCGGCAGCAGGCGGGCGAAATCCATTATGTGCCCGAATTTTGCCTCTTCCCGAACGTCGCGAAACTGGGCGTGATACCGGTACTGCTTCCGGCCTTTGGCGTCCCGCCCGGTCGCTTGAATATGTCCCTTCGCGTTGGGACAGATCCAAACCTCTGTCCAGGCGGGCGGGATCGCCAGTGCTTTGATCCGCCGAAGGGTGGTCGGATCCTTCACGGTTTTTCCGTCCGGCCCCCGATAACTGAAGCCCTTGCCAGCCTTTCTGCGCCGAATTCCAGGGGTCTCATCGGAGACGTATCTCAATCCGGCCGTCTCGGCCGCTTCGCGAGGATCGACATTTGTCTGGGCCGTTTCCTGATCGCGCGCCATCATTCGCCTCTAATGCATGTCGCCCAAAACTGCGCAGGGGGAACTTGGGTTGCAACGCGGGGGGGTGCCGGCGACAGAGCCTGACAATGCTCGCTCGTGTCCGGCAAGAACTGTATCATGATGGGCCAATCACGGTCGCCACTGTCCGCCCGACAGCATGAGGCAACGTTCAGAAGCGCAAATCGCGAGCACAAGGAATGCGCACGGCCCAAGGCGCGATCGCCAGAGCCCGGGCCCCGGCGTGATCAATGGCAGACGTTCTGGTCTCGATGGTCATTTGACAGTCGGCTTTTCTTGGCTTCTCTGAAAAGGCGCACGATCGCGTCGACTGGTGAAGTGCGATCACTCACCGGCTTGGTTCTTATCCACCACAAGAGTGCGAGCAGTTCTTTAGGCGCTTGCATGGCCAAATACCTCTAGCCGGCACCGAACTTGCAGCGCGCTGCGATGTTCCTGGACAGCCAGGTGTCTCACTGTGCCGCGTCGGCCGCCTCTTTCCCTGCGGGATCGTGGTCTTCCGCAAATCTGTTGCGCCAGCGAAGAATGGCGTCGGCCAGTGGCTGATGAACCGGGCGAGATCCGGCCACCAGCCGGTTTTGGAACAGCCCGCTCGGGCAATCGCGGTCGTCGTCCCAGCCCACATGGTCGATGATGGGGTAGAGGCAAATTCCTTCGACAGGGACGCCGAGGCTCCGGGCTGCCGCTACGCTTGCTGCCACGCTGTCGAACCATGCGGCACGATCGTCACCCTCCGTGCCGGTTTCCGCGACCAGAACGGGGCGCCCGTAGCGGCAATAGGCTTCGGCCAGGAGAGAACGTAACGGCTTGTAGAAAGCGTGGTCCGGCCCGATCGTCGGGCCGCCATGAATCCACTGATTGGCGAAGTAGTAGTTGATGCCGAGAATGTCGAGAAGTCGCTCTTCCCCGCCAAGCTGAGGCCATGTCCTCCCCGCGATCATGTCGAAAGCCTGGAATTGCGCGAGCCGAGCAGCTTCGGCATGCAGCCGATCCTCGGGCCGAGCTGGATCCGCCACGATGTTGATGAGGGGTTCGCAATGGACGAACCGCGCGCGTGGATCCACGGCCAGGATCTCCCGCATGGCAGAAATCGCCGCGCGCGCGAGCTGCACCTTGAGTTCGAGGCCACGGTGGCGGGCGAACGGATTCAGGTAGCTGCTGTCGCCGCCAGCCCAGGAGTGGAACGAAATCTCGTTGATCGGGCAGTAGAAGGGAACGGCGTCGGATTCCGATCTGACAATGCGCGCCGCGGCTGCGGCGTAAGATGCAAAGCGATCCACGAAGGACGGCGACCAGATGTCGAGGTCGTCGGGCCAACCATAGTGCATGAGGTCCCAGATCACCTGGATGCCATGGCGCCGTGCGGCCCGAAGCACGGGCATGAAGCTCGACCAGTCGTAACGGGCGGGGCTGGTTTCGATCAGGTGCCAGCGCAGGCCGTCCCGCGCCGTCGCCGTGCCGTGGCAATGGAGCTGGGCATAGTCGCTGTCCGCGTTGACGTCATGCCGCGTTGCCGCAATCAGGTCGAGGCGCCGTCCGTCGCGTCGGCGATGTGTCGAGCATTCGAAGCCCGCCTGGATGAAGCCGTCGAAAACGCAAGGCGTGGGCGCCGGGTCCCTTTCCCGCAGCACCGCGTCGAACAGCGCCAACCACTGCGGCACGACCACCTCTACGCTGTAGCTGGCCTCGACCTTCCGCCTGAGCGCGGCGCCCAAGGTGCGGCGCAGTCCGGCATCCTGCGCCAGCTGCATGACGGCCTCCGCCACAGCTGCCGGACATTCATGCGGAACGAACAGCCCTGTGAGGCCGTGTTCGATCTGCTGCATCGACCCGTTGTCGGCCGTCGCTATCACCGGCAGCGACGCTGCTCCAGCCTCGGAGATCACGTGGGGCATGCCTTCGCCCCGCGAAAGCCAGCAGAAGATGTCCAAAGCCGCCAACAGGGCGGGCACGTCGTCGCGGTCCCCGAGGAACGACATTGCCTTCGTCAGCCCGCGGGAGTGGGCATGTTGCAGAAGCCGTTCGGCATATTCCGGCATGAATGCGTCCGGCCCGCCGATGATGACGAAGCGCGCGGCGGGCATCCGGCGGTGGACGAGCGATGCGGCCTCGATGAAATCCTCGACCCGCTTCTTGGCGTCGAGACGGCCGGCCCAGCCGACGAGCAGCGCGTCGCCGGAAATCCCCAGGGACCGGCGCGTGACGGCGCGGTCCCTTTCGGTAAACTCGGCCAGGTCGACCATCGATGGGATTTCAAGGGCATGATGCCCGCGTCCAGGCATTCGCGACGCGGCCGCATCACGAATCGAGCGGCAGACGCCGACATAGCGGCTGCTGAAGTGCTTGGGTCCGGCCAGTGCTTCCGAGACGAGCCCCCCATGTTCGATCAGCGGAGGCCGCTTCGTCAGCCTTTCCAGTGCCGGGTAGATGTGAGCGACGTTCTGGCACGACACGACGATGTCATAGGAGCCGATCTTGCCGACCAGATAGTCCACCGCGTCGTCGAACGACAGCTGATAGGGCACGGTGTCGACGTCGACGCCCAATGCCTGAAGCTGCCTGTGTGCCTGTTCCGGCATGCCGGGCTTGCGGAAACAGGCGACGACGTCGATCCGGTACTTGCTTCGATCCAGGGCCCGGGCGAGCAGCCGCACCTCTGTTTCCTCGCCACCGACGACAAGCCAGGCGAAGACGAACAGGATCCTGATCGGCCGTGCGCTTTCCTGTGTCATCGTTCGAAGCTGAACACGATCTGGAGAAAGTCCGGTCGATCCCGCAACAGCGCTTCGAGGAAGGCAGGCGCGTCGCGGATTGGAACGACATGGCTGATGACGGCGCGGCGGATTGCTTCGCCGTGTCGGGAAAGCAGTGCAATGGTCTCCAGGGCAAGCCGCCGGCGGTCCCACAAATGCGCCATGCCGCGTGGAACGCGGCCAATCTGAGCGCAGCGTATGGCGAGGCCGTTGTGATGGAATTCCTCTCCCAGCCGCGTTCGATCGGCGACACCCTGATAGAAGGCGAGATCGATGACCGTGCCCTGAGGACGCAACGCCCGCAGCGCTGTGTGCAAGCTCTCGGAGCGGGCACGGGTCTGAAAAACAATGTCGGCACCGCGATCCGAGGCTCCATGGTGCCACGCCGCTTTCGCATGCTGCCACGCGGCTTCCTCTTCCATGGCGGCGATGCCAAGCTCCTCGGCCTTTTGCCGGCGAAACGATGAGGGATCGGCAATGACGACGCTTGCGCCGGCGTCGCGGGCAAACAGCGCGGTCAGCACGCCCACCGGGCCCGCGCCGATCACCAGCACGGGCCTGCCTGCAACGCCTTCGCCGAGCCTTCTGACGTCGGCGCCGAACAGTTCGGCATCCGCATGCAGGATGCCATTGGCCGCGATGGGGCCCATCTGCGCGACAAAGACGCCGAGCATGGGTTCGATGGATTGAGGCAGCGGGACCAGAAGCTCGTGGAAGGGGTTTGCCGTATGCCCGGACTTGTGGGCGTAGCTGCAGCAAACGATGTCGCCGGCGCGATGCGTCGGAAGATCGCTCTCGCTGATCGTCGCGACCTCCATGTAGCCGAGGAAAGGGATGGGAAAGTGCGCGCTCGGCTCGCCATCGACGAAAACGCCCCGGCCTTCATCCCAGCGCGAGTGCAGGTAAGGGTTGGAGTTTTTCAGGAAGGTCAGCTCCGTTCCTGCCGAGAGGCCGCTGAAGAGCGTCTCGAGCCGGACATGTCCGCCTGGCAGCGGACCTTCTTCATAGGTCATGAAGTAGGGAGTGTAGGGGGCTCGGACGCCGAGGGACTGGATGACGCGTGGTTCAGACACGAGCAGGCTCCAGCGTGTCTTCGGCTATCGAGACCGGCCGGCGACTTCGTGCCGATTGAGCGATCGCCAGGGCGACCCGGTGCGTCTTCAGGGCCTCGCTGTACGGGCTGCGAACGCGATTGCTCAGACCCCGAACGGCATCGATGAAATCGCTATCTTCCAGATAGACGGGATCTTCGCTGGCTGGGCGGACAGGGCGCCCGCGGCCGACATCGACCATGATGTCCCGGTCCGACAATTCTATCGCCAGTCCATCCGCGAACAGATGAACACCTACCCTGTGGCACCAACGCAGCTGGCACGTCGCGCCGAGCGTGCCCACCGCGCCGGCGGAGAACCGCAGGCTGGCTGCCGTGCTGGTCGAGATATCCAGGCCAGGAAATTCCTCGCGCGGCTTTCCTGGCGTGGTGAAGGCACACACCTCGACGATCTCACCGACGAGATAGCGCGCCAGGTCGATGATGTGGGTGGCCTGTTCGACCACCTGCCCTCCTGACCGATCTTCGCGCCACCACCATTGTGGCGGGGGCGTCCGGTCGAGCCAGTAGCCCGATATGAGTTGAGGCGGATTGCTGCGCAGCAATGTCCTCGCCTCTTCAACCGTGTCGAGATAGCGCCAGTGATAGCCTACGGCAGTGGCCATGCTTTGATCCTGTACCGATCTGGCGATCGCCTCTGCTGTCGAAATGTCCAGCGAAAGAGGCTTTTCGACAAAGAACGGCAGGCCGGCGTCGATCACGGCGCGCTCAGGCTCGCCATGGGCAAAAGGCGGCACGCAAATGTAGACGGCGTCCAAGCCTTCAAGTTGAAGCATATCCTCATGCGAGCGGTAGGCGCGAGCGGACACCCGCGACGCCAGACCTTGCGCTCGTTCGAAGTCGACGTCCGAGAAGCCGGCGATCTCGACCTGCGGTATGCGCGTCAGTGTGCCGACGTGCCTCTCGGCGATCGCGCCTGCGCCGATAAAGCCGATACGGACGCGCGGTGCTTTCGGGATCATGGCAGACTCGCCCTTTCTGAAACGACCGCGCCGTAGAGCGCGGCCGTCTCTGCGGCCATTCGCTCGGCCGTGAAGCGCGAGGAAAAACGGCGTCGATTCTGATCCCCGAGGCTCTGTCGCATCGTCTTGTCGCCCAGGGCGCCTGCTATTGTGGCGGCAAGAGCGTCTTCGTCCGCAACATCGAAAAGCCAGGGGTAGTCCGGGCCCAGCGCCTCACATACTCCGCCGATCCGGCTCGCCACCACAGGCAGCCCCATCGCCATGGCTTCGAGCACGACGAGCGGCAGGCCCTCGAACAGGGATGCCAGGACGAACAGATCGGCGGCCGCGAGCAGGTCGGGCACATCGGCGCGCTCCCCAAGGAAATCGACGAATGCGCCGATACCCAGATCTGCGGCCATTTTTTGCGTAGACTCTCGGTCGGGTCCGTCTCCGACCAGAAGAATCCGGACATCCCTTTTAGCCCTCAGGATTTTTTGCGCGGCCTTGAGCAGGTGCGGATAGCCCTTTTGAGGCGTGAAGCGACCAACTGTCAGAAGGACGAGATCGCTCTCCGGAATCTCCAGTGCGGCTCGGATCTGAGTACGGGGCGACGAGGGCTGCGGCCACGCAATTCCATTCTGGATCGTGGTGCAACGTCCGGCAGTGGCGCCGACGCGCCGGAAGCTTTCGGACGTCGCCTCGGACACGAAGATGGTGTGCTCGAGCAGTCCGATCGAAACGAGGTGATCCTGCTGCTGGCGCTTGTCCGTCAGGAGATAAGGAAGATGCTCGGTTCGTATGACGGGAACACCGGCTCTCCAGCCGGCGTTCGTGAGGGCATGCCCTTCCCACGCAATTCCAGCATGGACATGGAGGATATCAGCGGAGATGTCGATGAGCCATGGCGACAACGAGGCTCCGTCGTTTTCGATCGCTTTGGCCGCGATGCCTGCGTCCTGCGCTCGTCGCAGGAAGGCGGGCCCGGAGCCTTGGCTGGGAAATCCCACAACGACGTAGTGGCTGTTGCGCAACCCTGTAGCCAGCGAAAGCATGTGTTCGCCGACGCCCGAGGGAGCGGCACTGTCGGTCGCGATGACTACGGTCACAGGCTTGCTGTTATCGACCACCATCACCCCGCGGCGGTGTTCCAAGCGATGTCTGATTCGTTGTCGGACTTGCTCAGGCGGCGGAACGTGGCCAGAGCCTGACCGATGACCTGATCCATGTTGTAGTATTTGTAGGTTCCGAGCCGGCCGGCGAAGATGATGTCGTCCCGCTGGCGGGCCAGCGCCTCGTAGCGCTTGTACAGCGCCTGATTTTCGGACCTCGGGATGGGGTAGTACGGATCGCCGTCAGCGTGCGAATATTCGTAGGATATACTGGTCTGGCGATGGCTCTGGCCGGTGAGATGCTTGTACTCGGTGACGCGCGTATATGGTTCGCTCTGCGAGGGATAGTTGACGACCGCCACCGGCTGAAGCTGCTCCTGGTCGAGGGTCTCGTGCTTGAACTCGAGGCTCCGGTAGGGCAATGCCCCGAAGCGGTGATCGAAATACCCATCGATCGGTCCGGTGAAGATGGTTCGAGCCGCCAGACGCTCGCCCGCTACGTCGTGATGGTCCACATTGGTTTCGATCCGGATGCCGCTGTGGTCGAGCATGTTCTCGAACAGGCGAGTGAAGCCGGATGCCGGCATCGCCTGATACTTGTCCAGGAAGTAACGGTCATCGGTCGAGGTGCGGGTCGGTATCCGCGCGGTGACCGACTTGTCGAGCTGCGACGGATCCAATCCCCACTGCTTGCGCGTATAGCCTTCGAAGAAAATGCGATAGAGACCCGTCCCTACCTGCGAGACCACCACGTCCCGCGATGTCCTGATTTCCGCGACCGGTTCCGCCCTCGACTTCAGAAATTCCGCCGCGGCCTTTTCGTCCTGCAGGTTCAGGCCGTAAAGGCCGTTCAGCGTGGTGCGGTTGATGGGAATCGGCAGAAGCTTGTCACCGACCTTCGCCAGCACGCGATGTTCGTAGATCCGCCATTTCGTGAAGCGCGACAGGTAGCCGAAGATCTCCTCACTGTTGGTATGGAAGATGTGCGGCCCGTATTTGTGGACCAGGATGCCGGCGTCATCGTGAAAGTCGTAGGCATTGCCGGCGATATGGGGACGCCTGTCGCAGAGGAACACGCGCTTGCCCGACGAGGCCAGCCGCTCGGCCAGGACCGACCCCGCGAAGCCGGCGCCGACGATCAGATATTCGAATGGCGGGCGCCCCCCGGGACGGTGCAGGCGCGGCATCGCCACGACGCTCGAAGAGCCTAGCGACTTGCGCCGAGCTGCTTGCTCGACGAGCGCAAGCATCTGGCTGAATGTTGCGTCCCAGGACATGCCGGCAAGGCGCTCGTCGACGGCCGCCTGCCAGGTCCGCGCACCCCGTGCAAGACCGACACCTTTCTCGCAAGCCTCGAGAAAGGCGCCGGCACCATCCGCAATGAAAACGCCATCGAGATCGCCGTAATGTCGAACGACGTCGGCAACCGGCGTGGAAACCACGGGACGCCCCGCGGCCAGATATTCGGGTGTCTTGGTCGGGCTGATGAAGCGGGTTGCCTCGTTGAGGGCGAACGGCATCAGCGCCACGTCCCAACCGGCCAGATACGTGGGGAGCTCCGAGTAGCTCTTGAGCCCCAGATAGTGCAGATTGGCCCCCTGCGGCAGATCCGTGGGATCGATCTTGGCTGTCGGCCCGATCATGACGACCGACCATTCCGGCCGTGAAGCAGCGATTTTCGCGATGAGCTCCAGGTCGATTCTTTCGTCTATCACGCCGTAGTAGCCGAGGATCGGCCGTGGAATGGCGGCTTGGTCGGCCGGCGGCGGGTGGGGCGTTCTCGCTCGTTCGAAATGACCGATATCGACGCTCGACGGAAACGCGTGGATGTTTTGGTGACGGTGGCGCTTGGCTTCGTAGATGCTGTGCCCGCCAGTAAAGACGACGTCGGCGCGGCGCATCAGAGCCGCTTCGTTTGCCGTGAGCTCGGGCGGCGCGTAACGAAAGTTGGACAGTTCGTCCATACAGTCATAAATCGTCGCCGCCGCATCCACATGCGCTGCCAGCGGAAACATCATCGGCGTGTAGAACCACAGCAGCGGCTTTGCCGTGGCATGAATGGCAAGCAGTTGATCAAGGAGCTTCGAAAGGGCGGATTGGAGTTGCTCCCCCTGGTAATTGCGCGGAACACGCGGACGCACGGCAATAACGTCGCTGTCATCGAAGCAGTGGAGTTCGAGATAGGGCAGATGGTGATCGACGGGGATGTGCTCTTCGAAGAAGAACACCCGGCGGTGTTTTGCAAAACGTTCCATGAGGTGCTGCGGTCGCTGCAACACGAAGTCCCAGCGAAGATGTGAAAAACAGATAAGTGGTGAAGGGTTGATTTGATCGAGTTGCGAAGTCGGAACGGCTAGGTTCAAGGGGAGAACTCCTCGATGACCGCGCCTAACATCTTCTGTCTTGGCATGTTCCCTGCGCCGTCGAGGATTTGTATAGTGCATCGGGAGCGGAGCAGACGTCCCGTATCTCCGACGCCTACTATGCGTTGATTTGTGCAGCGCCCGAATTCCACCCAGGCATCCATATGAAGTCCCCTGGGCACCATCTCGAAAAGATCGTGTCAGCGAGCGAGATCGGCTGGAAAGGCGGCGAGGATCTCGCCGGGCGTCTTGCCGAAGCATCTTCCGTTGCGGCGCGCTGTTTGCTGGAAACGGCAATTGACTCTTTGCCATTGCGAGAACAAAAAGGGAACATATCGCCGGGTTTTCCCATTGCAAAGAGACAGATGAGTGCAACAGCCCCACAAAGTCCTGTTTCCTCACTTCGTGAGCGGATCGCTCGCCTCGAGGGCGGCAAGGGACGTTCCAGGGCGGTGCTGCCCTTTGGCTTGCCGATCATGGACGAGGCGCTTCCGGGCGGCGGTCTCGCCATTGGGGCTCTCCATGAAATAGCCGGGGGCGGCGGCGGCGCGATTGACGGTGCCGCTGCCGCGCTCTTTGCCGCCGGAATTGCGGCGCGCACCAAGGGCAAGGTGCTTTGGTGCATCATGCAGGCCGACCTCTTCGCTCCGGGCCTTGCGCAAGCTGGCCTTGTTTCCGACCGGGTGATCTATGTCGAGGCAGGCGACGACAAGACCGTACTGGCCTGCATGGAAGAGGGGCTTCGGCATGGCGGGCTTGGCGCCGTGGTGGCGGAAATCGCGCGCCTGTCCATGACGGCCTCACGCCGCCTGCAACTGGCTGCCGAAGGCACGGGCACGATTGCCATCGCGTTGCGGCGCTGGCGCCGGCAAAGCGACGCCGCGGATTTCGGCCAGCCGACGGCGGCAGCGACGCGCTGGCGTGTCTCCGTGCTGCCGTCCGCTCCCCTGCCGGTCCCCGGTGTCGGACGACACCGGTGGCTGATCGAGCTGATACGGGCGCGAGCCGGTGAAAGCGCCGACTTCGAATTGGAGGCATGCGATGACTCGGGTCGTCTCGCTGTTCCTGCCGACCTGGCCGACCGACCGGATACGGCGGAAAGCTGGCGGCGACGCGCCTCCCGTTGAGGCGCCGCTCGTCCTGGCAGGCCGTCATGGAAGCCGGCGGCTCCTGCTGGCCGCGGATGCCGCCGCTCACGCTGCGGGGCTCCGCGTCGGCATGCCCGTGGCCAAGGCCCAGATGCTCGTTCCCGGCCTTGTGATCCGGGAAGCCGATGCGGCCGCGGATGCTGAGGCGCTGCATCGACTGGCGGTCTGGCTCCTCCAGCGAGTGGCGCCGATCGTGGCCACCGATCCGCCCGACGGGATCGTCATCGATTCGACCGGAGCCGACCATCTCCACGGTGGCGAGCAGGCCATTCTGGACGCACTCGTCGGCAGGCTCGCCGTCGCCGGCGTCGCCGCGCGCGCCGCCGTCGCCGACAGCTGGGGTGCGGCTCACGCCCTGGCTCGCTATGTTGCCAGTCCCCTGCATGTCGCACCGGCGGGCCACGGCGCTGCGATCCTCGACCCATTGCCGCTCGAAGCCCTCAGGCTGTCGCCGTCCATATCGGGGGAGCTTCGCGTTCTCGGCTTCGACAGGATCGGGGATTTGCGCGCCCAGCCGCGCGGGCCGCTCACGCTGCGCTTCGGCCCCGAGCTCGGCCGCCGCCTCGACCAGGCCCTGGGAGAAGCGGCCGAGCCCATCGAGACCGTTCGTTCGCCCGATGGGGTCGAAGTCCGTCGCTCCTTCGGAGAACCGATCGGCGCGGCAGAGACGATTGCTCGCCATATCGGCAAGCTGGTCGTGAAACTCTGTGCGGCCCTCGAAACGAAGGGCCTCGGCGCGCGACGGCTGGATCTCGCCTGCTGCCGCGTCGACAATCGCATGGAGGTCGTTCGGGTCGGGACAGCGCTGCCCATCCGCGACGCCAGGCGTCTGACCCGGCTGCTCTGCGAAAAAATCGAGACCATAGACCCCGGCTTCGGGATCGAGCAGATGAGGCTCGCAGCCGTGGCCGTCGAACCTTTCGCTCGGACGCAGCTGGTCAGCTCGCTCGTCGAAGAAGCGACTCCCGACCTTTCCGACCTCGTCGACATTCTCGCCAATCGTGTGGGCGAGCGCGGAATCTACCGCGTCGCGCCGATCGCGAGCGACGTACCGGAGCGATCGATTGCCCGCATCCCGGCAATGGCGCCCGAACTCGGTGCCACCTGGCCGACCCACTGGCCGCGGCCTTCGCGCCTGCTGCCCCGACCGGAGCCGATCGACACGGTCGCGCTCCTGCCGGATCATCCACCGGTCTCCTTCATCTGGCGTGGAATCCGTCGGCGCGTGCGCCGCGCCGACGGTCCCGAGCGTGTGTTCGGGGAATGGTGGAAGCGCGATGCCGAGCTGGTCGCGGTGCGGGACTATTTCAGGGTCGAGGACGATGCCGGCGAGCGATACTGGATCTATCGGGCCGGCGACGGCGAAAATGCAGACACCGGCTCGCATGGCTGGTTCCTTCATGGGATATTCGGATGACCGATCGCCCTCGCTATGCCGAGCTTCAGGTCACTTCCCATTTTTCGTTCCTGCGCGGCGCATCCTCCGCCGAGGAGCTGTTCGCCCAAGCCGCCACGCACGGTATCGAGGCACTCGCCATTGTCGATCGCAATTCGCTGGCCGGCATTGTCCGCGCCCACGAAGCCGCGAAGGCGACCGGCGTCCGGCTTGTCGTCGGCTGCCGGCTCGACCTCGTCGACGGGACTTCGGTGCTCATCTACCCCTCCGACAAGGCGGCTTACGCGCGGCTCTGCCGTCTCCTGTCGCTTGGCAAAGGTCGCGCGGGCAAGGGGAGATGCCGTCTCGAATGGGCCGATCTCATCGCATACGGGGAGGGCTTGATCGCGGTCCTCGTGCCGGATCTGGCGGACGATGATTGCGCTCTGCGCCTGCGGCGCTTGCGCCAGTCCTTTGGCGACCGCGCCTATCTGGCGCTGACCCTTCGTCGCCGCCCCAATGACCAGCTGCGCCTGCACGATCTTTCGGCTCTCGCGGAACGCCAGGGCGTGCCGGCGGTCGTGACCAACGACGTGCTCTTTCACGATCCATCCCGCCGCACGCTGCAGGACGTCATCACCTCTATCCGCCATAACACCTCGATCGATGATCTCGGCGCCCGCCGGGAGGGGTATGCCGATCGCTACCTCAAGCCGCCCGAAGAGATGCACCGGCTGTTCGCCCGGTACCCGGAGGCGCTTGCCCGGGCCTGCGAGATCGTCGACCGCTGCCGCTTCTCGCTCGACGAGCTCGCCTATCAATACCCCGAGGAGAGGGAGGACCCCTCGTTCACGCCTCAGCAGACCTTGGAGAAGCTCACCTGGGAGGGGGCGGCCGAGCGCTATCCGGAAGGCGTGCCCGGCGGCGTCGCCGCGACGCTCGTTCACGAACTGCGCCTCATCGAGAAGCTGGGCTACGCTCCATACTTCCTGACTGTGAACGCCATCGTCCGCTTCGCGCGTTCGCGGGACATACTCTGCCAGGGCCGCGGCTCTGCCGCCAATTCGGCGGTCTGCTATGTGCTCGGCATCACCTCGATCGATCCCGGCCGAAACGACCTGCTGTTCGAGCGCTTCGTCAGCGAGGAACGCCGTGAGCCGCCCGACATAGACGTCGATTTCGAACACGAGCGACGCGAGATCGTGATGCAATGGGTCTTCGACACCTATGGGCGCGATCACGCCGCCCTTTGCTCCACGGTGATCAGGTACCGCGCCAAGGGCGCGCTGCGTGATGTGGGCAAGGCGCTCGGATTGCCGGAAGACCTGATCAAGAGTCTGTCCGGCCAGGTCTGGGGCTGGTCGGACGAGGACATTGGGGCCCGGCAGATCGAGGAGCTGAACCTCAATCTCTCCGACCGGCGCCTGCGTCTCACGCTCGATCTCGCCCGTCAGCTGGTCGGCACGCCGCGCCATCTCAGCCAGCATCCCGGCGGCTTCGTGCTGACCCGCGATCGGCTGGACGACCTCGTGCCGATCGAGCCGGCGGCCATGAAGGACCGCCAGGTGATCGAATGGGACAAGGACGACATCGACGCGCTGAAATTCATGAAGGTCGACGTGCTCGCGCTCGGCATGCTGACCTGCATGAAGAAGGGGCTGGAACTCCTGGCGGAGCACAAGGGCGTCCAACTCGACCTCGCCTCCATCCCCGCCGAGGATCCGCGCACCTATGCGATGATCCGCAAGGCCGATACGCTCGGCACGTTCCAGATCGAATCCCGCGCGCAGATGTCCATGTTGCCGCGCCTCAAGCCGAGAACCTTTTACGATCTCGTCGTGCAGGTGGCGATTGTGCGGCCGGGGCCGATCCAGGGCGACATGGTTCATCCCTATCTGCGCCGCCGCGAGGGAAGGGAACCGGTGCACTACCCCAAGCCCGAGCTGGAGAAGGTGCTGGGCAAGACGCTTGGGGTGCCGCTCTTCCAGGAGCAGGCCATGCGCGTGGCGATCGAATGCGCCGGCTTCACGCCAGGCGAGGCGGACATGCTGAGGAAATCGATGGCGACGTTCAAATTCACCGGTGGCGTGAGCGCTTTCAAGGAGAAGCTTGTCGCCGGCATGGTGGCCAATGGCTACGAACGCGAATTCGCCGAACATACCTTTCGGCAGCTGGAGGGGTTCGGCTCCTATGGCTTCCCGGAGAGCCATGCCGCGTCCTTCGCCCTTATCGCCTACGCGTCCGCATGGCTGAAGTGCTGGCATCCCGACGTGTTCTGCGCCGCCCTGCTGAACTCCCAGCCGATGGGCTTTTATGCTCCCGCCCAGATCGTGCGGGACGCGGTGAATCGCGGCATCGACGTGCGTCCGCCATGCGTCAACAGCTCCCGATGGGACTGCACATTGGAACCGGCAGGTGACGAGGGCCGCTTTGCTGTCCGGCTCGGTCTGCGCATGGTGCGCGGATTGGCCAACGGGCATGCCGGGATGCTCGTGGCAGCCCGGGCCGATCAGCCTTTCGCTTCGGTCGACGATCTCTGGCGCCGGACGGCCGTGCCGCAGTCAACGCTTGTGCAACTTGCCGAGGCAGATGCGTTTCGCCCCAGCTTCGGCCTGGCGCGGCGCAATGCGCTTTGGGCGATCAAAGCCCTGCGCGACGAGCCTCTGCCGCTGTTCGCGGCCGCATCGGCGCGGGAGGCGGACGTCGTGCCGGAGATCGATGAGCCGTCGGTCGCCCTACGCCCGATGACGAAAGGGCGCGAGGTCGTGGAAGACTATGCTCATACCGGCTTGACCCTGCGCGCGCATCCCGTTTCCTTCCTTCGCGAGGAGCTTTGCGCCCGGCGCATCGCGACATGTGCGCAGGTCATGGCGGCGCGCGACGGGCGCTGGCTCGAGGCGGCGGGCATCGTGCTTGTGCGCCAGCGCCCAGGCAGCGCCAAGGGCGTGATGTTCATCACGATCGAGGACGAGACCGGAATTGCCAATCTGGTCGTCTGGCCAAAGCTGTTCGAAAGGAACCGGCGTACGATCCTGTCGGCCGGCATGATGGCGGCACGCGGTCGCATCCAGCGCGAGGGCGAGGTCGTGCATCTCGTCGTGCAACAGTTCACGGATCTCTCCGCCGAGCTGGCCAGCGTAGGCGACCGCGACGGTATGTTCCCGCTGCCTCACGGCCGCGGCGACCAGGTGCGCAATGGCGGCTCGGGCCCGGATCCTCGCGATCTGCCGCCTCGGGGTTTTCGACCCCGCAACATTCACGATCCGTATGGCCACATCAGCCAAATCCGGGTCAAACCGCGGGATTTCAGGTAGCGGGTACGATCGCCGCAACATTGCTGCAGGCGACATGGAACCGGTAGCCATCGAGAGCAGTTAAATCGTGGGTCCCGATAGAGAGGCTTACGATGTTGAATTCCGCCGATCCCCAGAAGCTAGAACAGATAAGACTCGCGTCATCGGCTTTCTTTGGGCCGCTACTACTCCGGGAGGCTCTTTGTCGACTTTGCCTCTCTCAAGGGATGGAAGCGATCGACCGCTTCGAAGCGGCGATGACAGATCGCATCGAGGGAATGAAGGACGATAGAGCTGGTTTCGACGACATGAGGGAGTTGGCGATCGAGCAACTCTATTCGGTAATCAAAGAAGTCCGGAGCTCTCCGGATTCCAAGCAGCCGTGCGAGGACATCAAGAGCCGGCGGACGGAAGGGCGATCCGAGGAGGCGCAGACGCTCGAGGAACAGCTCCAGTCTGGCCTCGAAGACACCTTCCCGGCGAGCGATCCGCCTGCCGTGGTGTCCACGTCCATTCCCGGAGGCGGGAAGCATCTGGTCGGGACCGACGAAGTCCTGCGGCAGAAGCGGGAAGAAAAGTCTCGGAATGGTTCTTAGCGCTCGAAAGCGCGGGCACGATCATTCCTGAACTAGTCGCTGCTCTCGCGCACCGTTTCGACAATGAGCGAATCGGCGGGAAGGGGCCTCAGCAACTCTGGTTCCGGCTTTGTGAGATGAAGCCAGGCCGCCCAGTCGGCGGGCCACAGCACTGCGACCTGGCGGTTGTGATAGGGCTCCACGTCGGGACCAGGCTCGGTCGTCAACATGGTGAAAGAAGGAGGCTGGTTGCCTTCTCCTTCGCGCCACAGACCGGCGATGGCCATGAAAGGCGCATTGGCCAGTGAGAACCTGTGCTTGGCCTTTGGATATCGCGTTCCGGTGAACTCGAAGAACGCACTCGCGGGAACGAGACACCGTTTGCTGTTGCCGAACCGCCGGCCCTCCGACCGGAAGTTGAAGACGGGGCCGCCCTTGGGGCTGGCCGGCGGAAAGCCAAACCTCATGGGCACAAGTTCGATCTCGCTGCCCGCCGCCCTCATCACCGGGCCGGTATCGTTGATCCGGATATCGTCGGCGCGCGGGAGGTCATGTTCGCCCTGATGAGCAGGGGTGCTGAGTTCGAGGGATTGCATCAAGGCGCAATACTCGGCCCAGGCGACGTGTTGCTCATAATCGTTGCACATGAGAATAAGGTTAGGGCGGGAGCGGCCAAGGGCGAGCCTCGGAAAGCCGGCGCGCTGAAGCCTCACGGCCTGTTTCGATTTGTCGAATCGCCATCTGGCTGGCAACCCCGCTGATCAGCGGCGTTGCGTCGATTCCCGCGCCCTCAAGGTTGGCAGGATCGGCTGCCCTGGTTCCGCCGGTTCGGCCGCAAGCTGCTTCATGAGCAGCTGAACGCTCTGCCTGCCGACAATTTCGCCGTGGAGGTCCAGCGCTGTCATAGGAACGGGATAGTCGCGCGCGATGTCGCTGTCCGAAAGGGTCGCAACCATGAGATCCCTCGGGATCTCCAGGCGCAGCTTTGCAGCCGCCTCGCCGACCCCAAAGGCGAAGCGGCTGGTGGCCGCGATGATCGCGTCCGGAACTTCCCCTGCGGCTGATAGATCGGCGAGTGCCTGCTCATGCGCTTTGTCCGGCCCCGTGCCTTCCGGCAGGTGGACCAGCCTCGGTTCCATCTGGCGTTCGCCGCACCAGTCGCGATAGGAACGAGCCGCCTCGAGGAGCCACATATTGTCGTCGCTGCCGCTGTAGAAGGCGATCCGCCGCGCCCCGTTGCCGGCCATGTGGTCCAGCAGGGCCCGCATGCCGCCGTAGTCGTCGCGCTTCAGGCACCAGTCGAGCTCAGGCCTGCCGGGATCGGGGTCGGCGAGCACATAGGGCGTCCGTTGCCGGATCAGCGATGTCACCACTATGTCATTGCGGTGGGGCGCGACGACAATACAGCCGTCCATCGGAAAAAACGGGTGGTCACCTTCCTCGAGCCTAGGCAGGTGCAGCAATCCGTATCCCCGGCTCAGTGCCGCTGTCGCGGCGCCACCGGCCAGCCGGATGTGATATTCGGTTCCATGCATCGAACCACTGATCGCGTCGGTCGGGCGAAAGACGAGGCCGATGACACGGGTTTCCCCTGTGCGCAGGCTGCGGGCAATCGGATCGGCATTGTAGCCTACCCGCTGAGCCGCCTCGAGAACGAGGCGTCGGGTCTCGTCGGATGAGCGACCTTTGCCGTTGAGCACATGCGAGACGGTCGTGATCGACACTCCCGCGGACTTAGCGACGTCTCTGATCGTTACGCGCGGCTTCAAGTGCTCCCCTCCGGAAATCACTTCCTTCTTGACTCAGATAAAACGTTTTGGCAACTACGCCAAAACGTTTTGTCAAACCGGGAGGTTTCTAAAAAATGAGTTATTCCGGGATGGAGATGGCCGCGGTGCGAGATGTCACCCCGGAGAAGACCTCTCCGATACGCGTCGCCTCGGCCAGCCTCATCGGCACGGCGATCGAATGGTACGATTTCTTCCTGTTCGGCATTTGCGCCGCGCTCGTCTTTCCGCATGTCTTTTTCCCAACGTCAGAGCCGACGACTGCCCTGCTGGCGTCCTTCGCCACATTCGGCGTGGCCTTCCTCGCCCGTCCGCTCGGTGCGGTCTTCTTCGGGCACTTCGGAGACACGGTCGGCCGCAAGACAGCCCTCGTCACGACCCTCCTGCTGATGGGTGTCGCCACCTTTATGATCGGCCTCGTGCCCGGTTACGAGACGGCCGGGGTTTGGGGACCGCTGATGCTGGTCTTGCTCAGGCTTTGCCAGGGCGTCGCCATCGGTGGCGAATGGGGCGGAGCCGCGCTGATGGCGATCGAGCATTCCCCGGACGGGAAGCGTGGCTTCTATGGGGTGTTCAGCCAGATCGGCAATCCGATTGGGTTCTTCCTTTGCAATGCGGTCCTCCAGGTGGTCATCTTCCTCACCTCCGAAGAAGCTTTCCTGCAATGGGGTTGGCGCATCGGCTTCCTTATGAGCGGCGTGCTTGTCGCGTTCGGGCTTTATGTCCGTTTGAGCGTGACCGAATCCAAGGTCTTCCTCGAGGCGAAGAAAGCCGCGGGCAAGACGCAGAAGGGGATTCCGCTGGCCGCGCTTTTCCGCGATCACTGGCAGGTCTTGTCGTTGACGGTTCTCCTCCAGGCGGCGTTCTCCTTTGGCGCCTACGCCCTCATCTCCTTCTATGGTGCCTACACCCAGGGTACCCTGGGTCTGCCGGCCAGCTGGGTGCTGATCTCGGGCATGTGCGGTGCCGTGGCATGTGTTCCGGCGTACTTCTTCTTCGCCCATCTGTCGGACCGGATCGGCCGCAAGGCCGTTTATGTGATCGGGCTGCTCGGCTGGCTGGTCATCGCCTTCCCCTTCTACTGGCTGATCAACACGCAGACCCTCACCGGCATGATCGTGGCCAGCGTCCTCGCCTGGTCCGTCGGACATGCGGGCACCTACGCCGTCCAGTCGAGCTACCTGGCCGAAGCTTTCCCGACCTCGATCAGATACACCGGTGTTTCCATCAGCTACCAGTTGGCATCGGTGATCTTCAGCGCGCCGGCAAGCTTCATCGCCGTCGGGCTGTTCGCTTCTTTCGGCACGATCTACGCAGTCTCGGCATTCGTCGCCGCCGGGGCGCTGCTCAGCCTTCTCAGCCTCTTGAGCCTGCGTGAAACCTACAAATCCGACCTGAGCGCCTGATCAGCGCAGGCATATGGGAGCCTGCTCGAAGCCGGCTTTCCCGCCTTCCAGTCAAAGGAGGAAGTTCGCATGAAGATCTCCAGCCAAGTCGTGAGCAGAACGGCGGCGAAGGGAACAAGGGGCGCGATTGCGGCAGCGCGCGCGCAAAGTGCCGAAGCAGGCATGGAGATGCTGGAGCAGGGCGGCAATGCCGTCGATGCCGCCGTGGCTGCCGGGTTCGTGGCGGGGGTTGTGGAGCCCATGGAGACGACGATCGCCGGCTCGGGCTTCATGCTTGTTCAAACGCCGGAAGACGGGGAAGTCCATTCCGTGGAGTTCGCGCCTCGAGCTCCGGCGTCTGCGAGGGATACCTTGTACAAGATCGACACAAGTCGCGATCTTGACCGTGGGTTGGGCGTGTCCGTCGTCGAGGGCGACGAGAACCTGCAGGGTATCAAGGCCGCCGGCATTCCAGCGACACTCACTGGACTGATCAACGCCCATGCCAGATTTGGGCGCCTTCCCCTTGCCACCGTCCTGCAGCCGGCCATTCGCGCAGCCTATGACGGTTTTGAGGCCGATGCGTATTTTGCGCTCGAAGTCGTGTCGAATCTGTCCGCGCTGCGGAAAGATCGCGGCGCTGCGGCAGTCTTCCTCAGGAATGGCGATCCGCTGCCGGTCGCTCATCTTGGCGAAACCAGCCTTGGCCAACCGCCGATGATCCGTCAGAAGGAACTTGGCAGGACGCTCGAGCTGCTGGCGGCACGAGGCGCGGACGCGTTCAGCCACGGCGAAGTCGGCGATCACCTGATGGAGACCGTCGAGGAACTTGGTGGGATCATCACACGCGACGACCTGCGCAGCGAGCGGACATTCGTTACCCGGGCCAGGAAGATCATGCTGCGCGACCATGAAGTCTGGGGACCGACTTCCCCATGCGGAACGTTGACGCAGCACCAGATCCTGAAGATCTGGACCGCTCTTCATCCCGATGGCGGCCCTGTGGAAGACACTGCCGAGCGCCTCGAACATCTTGCGGCGGCGAGCTGGCATGCCTTTGCCGATCGCTACCACTGGCTTGGCGATCCGGACTTTGTTCCAGTTCCTGAGGACGGGCTACTCGACGACCGTTACATCGCCAGGATAGCGGAATCGATCAGGGCGGGCACTCCTGCTCCCCGTGCGAAGTCGGGGCAAGGCGCGCCCTGGGAGCTGTTCGCAAGCGTCGCCGCGCATGATCCCTGGGAGTTCGAGCCCCGACCGGACAGGAAGCCACATTGGAACCCCGAAGGGGCAACGGCACCCACCAGCGGGACCACCCACATCTCCGTCATCGACGGCCAGGGCATGGCCGTCTCCCTGACGCATACGGCGGCAAACCATTTCGGCAGCAAAGTGCTTTGTCCGCGCACGGGGCTGTTGCTGGACGGGGCGATGGGCTGGTTCAACGCCCGACCCAATGCGGCCAACAGCATTGCCGGAGGCAAACGTCCGTTGGCCAACATGGCGCCAATGCTGCTGACGAGAAAGGGCCGGACCGCGGCGGCCATCGGAGCCCCGGGCGGGCGACGCATCATCAATGCCGTTTTGCAGATCGCGTTGAATCTCGTCGAACGCGGGATGGACCTGGAGAGCGCGATCCACGCGCCTCGCATCGATGCCAGCGGCTCGACGTTACTCGCGTCGGAGCGACTGGAACACGTGGTCGCGACGATCGACGCCGATGTTTGTCCATCGGCTCTCGTGAAGGAGCAACACATCCCCTTCAACTACGAGATGGCGCGCCCGGTCGCAGTCGCCAGAGGCGAGGACGGCTCGTTGGAAGCGCTCACCGATCAATTCGCCAAGGGTTTCGCGCTGGCGAGTTGAGAAGAGTGAGACCGCCCGCCGGGATGACACGATCCCGGCGGAATGGCCGGCGCTGGAACTGCCATCTGCTTCTTGGCTCCCGATAAACCCGGCATGCGACCGACGAGCATGAGGTTGAAGCGGGTCGCGATCTTTCAGATTCGATCCCGCACTTTAGAACTTTGATTTGCTGCATGTCTTTGTCCCCAAACCGGTGCCCACTTTGGGGAGACATGCATCAACGGCTCGATCGGAGCCGACGCGTCTCCGCCAACAGAAACGCTGTCAGCACCCAGCATAGCAGGCCGAGGGACAATGGCAGGCCTTGGCGTCCGATCAGTTGCATCGCAAGTCCCGTCACGGGCGAGCCCACGAGACCGCCGATGCCCCATGCGAAGGCGAAGGCCGCGTTGCCGGCGATCAGGGCTTGGCCGGTGAAACGCTCGCCAAGCTGGATCAGCGAGATGGTGTAGATCCCGAACGACACGCCACCCCAGACGAAAACGAGCGGCCAGACGAGCCAGGTGTTGAAGAGCAATGGCAGCAACAGGCAGCCGGCCAGCGAGGCCACGACACAGGACAGCATGGTCCGCTTCGAGCCGAACTGTTCGGCCATACGCCCGAGCAAAATCTGCAGCGCGGCATTGCCTGCGATGAAACAGGCGACGAGGGATGCCATACGCTCCTCGACACTGCCGAGCGCCGCGCCATAGACCGCGAACAGGGAAAGCAGGATCTGCTCGAATGCGGCCGCTGTGAAAACCGCGAATAAAAGGAGGGGCGCCAGTCCGAAGAAGCCGCGGACCGATACACCCTTCCCCTTGTGCCGCATCTCCGGCAAGCGCGGCACCACCGCAAGCACGATCAGCCCACAGATAAGAAAGGCAATGATGCCGATCAGGAAGGGCGGCCAACCCTGCGTGCCGACCAGGCCGAGCGACAGCGGGCCGATGGCGAACCCACTCGAGACGATCGATGAATAAAGGCCCATGACGCGGCCTCGACGTGACGCGGGGGTGATCGAGATCAGCCAGGTTTCGCTGATCACGTAGAGCGGGTTGGCGAAGAAGCCGAGCAGCAAGCGAAGCGGCATCCAGGTCCAGACTTCCCCGGACCAGGCAATCGCGACCAGCGTGAGCGCGGCCAGGATCGAACACAGGATGGCAAGCCGCGCCGCGCCCACGCGCCGTGCCAGCCGGGGAACGCAGGGCGCGGAGATGATGAAGCCCAGCGGCGTCATCGCCGCCGACAAGCCGATCAGGCCGGGTGTCGTCCCCTGCCGCTCCAGGATGAAGCTAAGCAGCGGATAGGTCAGCCCTTGTGCCAGGGCGAACACGGTGACGGTCGCCATGATACCCGCCATCGCGGCACATGGCATTCCATACTCTCGCGGCGATGCCGCACCTTCTTGCCGAAAAGGCTTGGTGGTCTGCGCCTCGGAGGGATTATCGTTCATGACAGGCTCCGCTTCAGGCCCGAAGGCCCTTCATCCGAACGAGCATGGGTTCTGGCGGACGGGGGCAGCGCCGTCATTAAGCTCCCCCAAATAGTTCCAAAAACTTCCAAACGGGCTAAACATGCGCCGCATGCAGCGGTCGCGCTTTGGCTTTGGCCCGTTCGTGCTTGATCCGGATGAGGGGACGCTCCTTCGGAACGGTGACCCCGTTGCCGTCGGCCATCGCGGCCTGAAGCTGCTTGCAGCGCTTGTCGGGCGGCCCGGCGAGATTCTGCGCAAGGCCGAGTTGATGGATGCGGCGTGGCCGGGCATGGCCGTCGAGGAAGGCAACCTCACCGTCCAGATCGCCCTGCTTCGCAAGCTGCTCGGTCCCGCCGCCGGCGGCGAATGGATCGCCACGGTCCCGCGCGTCGGCTACCGCTTCGCGGGGGCGGTCGAACGACTCGGGGGCGCGAAGCGAAATCCGCTGCCGCTGCCCGGCAAACCATCGATAGCCGTGCTGCCCTTCGCCAATGTCAGCAACGATCCCGAGCAGGAATCCTTCGCGGATGGCTTGACCGAAGATCTGATCACGGACCTCTCCAGGCACTCCGGCCTGTTCGTGATCGCGCGCAACTCGGTCTTCGCCTACAAAGGCAAGGCGACGGACGTGCGTGTTGTCGCCGAGGATCTTGGCGTCCGCTACCTGCTGGAGGGAAGCGCAAGGCGCGCCGCGGGGCGGGTTCGCGTCAACGCAAAGCTGATCGATGCGACGAGTGGAGAGCATCTATGGGCGGAACGCTTCGATCGCAGCCTCGAAGATATCTTTGCCGTCCAGGACGAGGTCACGGGCAAGATCGTGGACGCGTTGCTCGGTCGGTTGCGGGCACCGCCGCCGACGCGCAATCGGCCCAAGAATCTCGAGGCCTACGATCTCTGCGTGCGGGCGCGCAAGCTGATGGACGATTCACCCCAGACGGCGCGGGAAGCACATCTGATGCTAACCCGCGCGGTTTCACTCGATCCGGACTACGCGGAGGCCTATCGTTGGCTTGCCATGAACCATTGGATGGGATGGGTACACAGCGGCGGGCCAGCGAAATCGACCCGCGGGGTTGCTTTGGAACTCGCGCGCAAAGCGGTCGCGATCGATCCCAACGATGCCGGCTCCCGCTGGATCCTGGCCTATCTGCTTGCCTATGAGCGCAGCTTCGCCGAATCGGAGGCGGAGTTCGCCAAGGCGATCGAGCTCGACCCGAACGAAGCCGACACCTGGGCGGCACTCTCCGACATCGCGGTCCTGGCCGGACGGGTCGAGGAAGGCCTCGAGCATATTCGCAAGGCGTTCCGGCTGAATCCGTTTCCGGCAAGTTGGTACTATCTGGCGCTCGGCCAGGCCCAATATGCGGCCGGCGAATACCAAGCCGCGGTCGAGACGCTGCGCAGAGACGAGACCTATCGCACGAGTTCACGCCGTTTCCTCGCCGCAAGCCTTGCCCAATTGGGCCGGCTCGACGAAGCGCGCGCGGAAACCGAACTGTTCCTCGTCGGCAACCCGCATTTCACGACCCGCCACTGGGCGAAGACGGAACCCTTCCGCGACCCTGCGACGCTCGCGCATTTCCTCGATGGTTACCGCAAAGCCGGCCTTCCGGAGTGACGGGCCGGAAGTGGGGAGAGCCCATCGGCTAAAGGTGGCATCGTCCACGCTACTTACCATTCCCGCCTTTCCGCCGCGGACAAGCGCGTCGTTGTCGCACTGAAGCTCGGCGTGCCGCCATTGGAACATGAAGCGGACGGGGACGTTCTACCAACTTCCGTTCACCGAGTATGGTCGATGGCACCACGTCCTTTCTGGAAAGGCTATCTGAAGCTCTCCCTAGTCACCTGCCCCGTCGCCATGACGCCGGCAACCACGGAAAGCGAGAAAGTCCGGTTTCACACCCTCAACCGCAAGACCAACAACCGGGTGGTCAGCCAATATGTCGACGCGGTGAGCGGCAAGCCCGTCGCCGAAGACGACGAGGTGAAGGGCTATCAGCGCGGCGAAGACGAGTATGTGCTCCTGGAGGACGAGGAGCTTGACGCCGTGGCTCTGGAGAGTACCCGCACGATCGACATCGATATGTTCGTGCCCTCCGACAGCATCGGTTGGATCTGGTACGACAAGCCTCACTATCTCACGCCCGATGATCCCGTCGGGGAGGAAGCATTTTCCGTGATCCGCGACGCGATGGAAGCGACCAGGACGGTCGGGATCTCCCGGCTTGTTCTCTACCGCCGCGAGAGGGCCGTCATGCTCGAACCCAAGGGCAAGGGGATTGTCCTTTGGACCCTGCGCTACGGGGATGAGGTTCGTAGCGCGGACGACTATTTCGACAGGATCGAGGACGGCAAGCAGGATCCCAAGCTGATGGGCCTCGTCGATCAGCTGGTCAAGGAGCGTATCAAGCCGTGGGATCCGAAGATGGTGAAGGATCCCGTCCAGGAGAGTCTGCTCGACATCATTGCCTCGAAAAAGAAGGGCCGCAAGAAGCCGGCCAAGGCGAAAGTCGAGGCGGAGGAGCAGCCGAGCAACGTCGTCAACATCATGGACGCGCTTCGCAAGAGCATAAGCACCGCCGGCAAGAAGCGCAAAAGCTCATGACGGGCGCGCTCAGATCAGGCCGATGGACATGTGGCGGATGATCACCCGCTCTTGTCGGAATCTCTCCTCGAGCTCGGCCCGGCGATCGGCCCAGAGGGCGCGATCGAGCTTTTCGGTCATGACCTCGAAGACCACGATGTCGTCGTGAGAGTTATTCGAACCGCGCTTCCAGAGGCCCTCCGCGGGAGCCTGGAGGAACGCCGTCACACCGTCGAACTCGGTCGCTAAGCCCTGCTTCAGGCGTTCGAATTCTTCAATGGGGAACGGCACTCCGGAGTTGTCGGCGCATGGAAGCAGGATTTGGATCAGATACATCGTTGTCCCATTACGCGGCTTTTTTCCGCCGAGGTTTTGGCTCCTCCAACGGCGCCGCGGCGGCGCGGAAGTCCTCCCAGGGATCGCTCTGGAGCGATGCAAGCCGGGTGGGCGTGTTCTCGACAGTGTAATAGGCCGGTCCGATCGCGGCGCTGAGCTCTTCCCAGCCGAGCGGCATCGATACGGCGGCACCCGGCCGGGCCCGCGTCGAATAGGCAGCGACCGCTGTCGCGCCACGCTGGTTGCGGAGATAGTCGACCAGGATCTTGCCGCGCCGCTTCGACTTGGTGATCGTCGCCACATAGCGGTCGGGACTGTCCGCGGACATCGCATCGGCAATCGACTTGGTGAATGCCTTGACCGCCGGCCAGTCGGCCTTCGGCTTCAGCGGCGCGACGACATGCAGCCCCTTGCCGCCCGAGGTTTTGACAAAGGGCGTGAGACCGACGTTGATCAGCCGTGCGCGGGTTTCCTTGGCTGCTTCAATGACCGCTTCCCAACTGACGTTCTCTCCTGGGTCGAGATCCATGATGATCGTGTCCGGCCGCTCCCAGTCGGCCACCGTGGAGCCCCAGGGATGGATTTCCAGCACAGCGGCTTGGACCAGCCCCATGAGGCCGTCGAGATCATTGACGCTGATCAGCCGCTCATCGGGCGGCTCCTTGGGGTCGTGAACCTGGACGATGTTGGGATTCAGCCCTTTCCAGGCGTGCTTCTGGAAGAACTTCTCGCCGTGGATCCCGTTGGGGCAGCGCAAGAGGGCAAGTGGCCGGCCCACGATGAACGGCGCGACGAACCGCCAGACGCCGGCGTAGTAGTCGGCCAAGCCTTCCTTGGTGACCCCCTCTTCCGGCCAGTACAGGCGGTCGGGGTGGGTGAGCTTTACGGTGCGGCGCTGCGGCTTTGACGCCGAGAGAGAGCCCTTCGGGATTTCGCGGACGATCTCCTGGGCTGGTTTGTCTTCACGCAACCCGCGGAAGGACGCGTGTCGCAAGAGGCCGTCGGCTGTCCACGCCCGGAACTCGACCTCCGCAACGAGTTCAGGCCGGACATAGCGCACCTGGCGAGCGTCGTCGGCAGCGAGCCGTTCGGCGAATGGACTGGATGGAGTTCTGATGCGCTCCAGCCTTTTGAAGAGGTCTTCCGCCACGGATGACGTGAACCCGGTGCCGACCCGGCCGACATGAACCAGCTTGTCCCCTTCATGGACGCCCAACACCAGCGAGCCGATGCCCTTGCGCGTGGTCGTGGACGGCACATAGCCGCCGACAACGAATTCCTGCCGCGCCGAACATTTGGACTTCACCCAGTTCTTGCCCCGCCCGCCGCTATATGGCGCGTCCCCAAGTTTGGACACCACGCCTTCCAGGCTCAGCCGGCAGGCGTGCCGCAGAACCAGATCGCCGTTTTCCTCGAAGTGACTGCTGTAGCGGAGAGTCCCCATCTCGCTGCCGATCAGCTGTTGCAGCAGCTCCTTGCGGCGGATCAGGGGGACCTTGGTCAGGTCATAGCCGTCGAGATGAAGGAGGTCGAAGGCGTAGAAGACGAAGCGGTCCGTGCGGCCCTCGCTGAGGTCGGCTTGCAAGGCCGAGAAGTCCGAAGCGCCCCCGCTGGTCTCGACGACAATCTCTCCGTCGATCAAGGCGCTGGCGACGGGCAGATTCTGCAGCGCGGCGATCGCCGCTTTCCCGAACTTCTTCGTCCAGTCCAGCCCGCTACGCGTCAGAAGCTTCGTCCTCCCGCCTTCGATTCGCGCCTGCAGGCGATAACCGTCGAATTTGATTTCGTGGACCCAACGCTCACCGCTCGGCGCCGAAGAAACGAGCGTTGCCAGGGTCGGCTCGACGAATTCGGGCAAAGCCGACTTTCTTGCGCCCTTGAGCTTTGATGGGTCCGGGGCAGATGCCGTGGCCGTGGCCGATTGCCGCGAACTCTTCTCCCCGCCTCCCTTCCTGATCCTGCCCGTTTTCGATGACCAGCCGGGCGCCTCGCCCTCGACGTCCTTGATCTCCCGCCCGGTTGCCACGGACTCCGGCCGCTCTTCCAGAATGTCGGGATCCTTGTCCGACCGGGCTGCCTCGTCTTCTCCCTTGATGAGCAGCCAGTTTTCCCTTTTCTCCCGCGGTTTGTGTCCCATTCTGACGAGATGCCATCGCCCGCCGAGCTTTTCGCCGTGCAGTTCGAAGTCGAGCTGCCCCTTGGCGTATCCTTTCCGGCCGTCGCCGATCGGCGCCCAACTCCCACGATCCCACACGATGACCGTGCCGCCGCCATACTCTCCCTTGGGGATCGTTCCCTCGAACGTGCCGTAATCCAGGGGATGGTCCTCGACATGGACGGCCAGGCGCTTTTCCCCCGGGATCAGGCTGGGGCCCTTGGCGACAGCCCAGCTCTTGAGGACGCCGTCCATCTCCAGGCGGAAGTCGTAGTGCAATCGCCTGGCATCGTGCTTCTGTATGACAAAGCTGTTCCCGGATTTTCGCGCACGTCGCCCTTTCGGTTCCGGAGTGGCCGCGAAGTTGCGTTTCTTCCGATAGGTATCGAGCGCCATCCGTCATCCCGCCTTGCGTCGCGGCCCAGCCTCTTTGGCTTTGGCCGACCGGGCAGTCCTCGCTTTGGAAGGCGCAGGCGGCTTCTTGGCTGTGAGCCCGGCACTCTGGCGCAGAGCCTCCATGAGGTCGACGACCTTTTCGCGCTTCGGCTCCTTGTGAAGCTCGATCTTCTTGCCCTCCATCTTGGCTTTGACGAGTTCCGCCACCGCGTCTTCGTAGCGGTCGTCGAACTTGGTCGGGTCGAACTTGCCCCGTTTGGTCTTGATGATGTGCTCGGCGAGCTCGAGCATCTCGCCTTCGATCTTCATTTCGGGGATGTCGTCGAAGGCTTCTTTTTCCGATCGGACCTCGTAGTCGAAATTGAGCGTGGTCGCGACCAGGCCCTCGTCATAGGCGCGGATCAGGAGGGTCCGTACGCGCCTGAACAGAACCGTCTCGGCGATGGCGGCAACATTGTTCTTGCGCATGCCTTCGCGGATCAGACCGAACGCCTCTTCGGCGTGCTTGTCCGCCGGTGCCAGATAATAGGGCTTGTCGAAATAGACGCTGTTGATGTCGCCGCATCGAAGGAAGGCGGATATCGTCAGGGTTTTGTCGCTCTTAGGCACCGCCGCCGCGACCTCGTCCGGCTCCAGGACAACATACTCGCCGGAGCCTATCTCGTAGCCTTTGACCTGCTCGTCCTTCTCGACGGGCTTGCCGGTATCGGCATCGACGAATTGTCGACTCACGCGATGCCCGGTTGCTCGGTTGATGGTGTGGAAAGCGATGCGTTCGGACGTCGACGCGGCCGTATACAAAGCGACCGGGCAACTAAGCTCGCCAACCTTCAGGAAGCCTTTCCAATTTGCTCTCGGTGCCAAGCCTCACTCCCATTGGCGATCTCAGGACTGAGCAAATCGAACGCTTGCCCGCCATGGAATGTTCCGTGGGACGGCGGGAGATGCATGGGGCTGGCACGAACGGGCGGAACCAACTGGCGCGTCCCGTGTTGCGAATCCGAAAGGAGATCAAGCCCATGGCAGATGACAAGACCAAGAGAGACCAGCGGGATCGGAGCCGGGTGGCGCAAGAAGAGGACTACGAGGTCGCTTATTTCGCGTCACGCCACGGCATATCGCAGGACGAGGCGCGGGAGCTCGTCAAAAAGCACGGCAACAACCGCGAGGAGCTTGAGAGAGCGGTATCGCGCCGAGTGTAGGACGAGAAAAAAACCCAGAAGGGAACGGGCGAGGGAATATCGTCGCCTAGGTTCTTAAAACGACGTCGAGCAAGTCCGCATGTGCGCCTTCCATGGCGCCGGTGGAAGCGCGAAGCGGAGTTGCCATCGAGTTGGCATTGGCAACTCTCGATGCCGGCGCCGAGGCGCCGCTCGCGGATGCGCCGGTGTTCAGTCGAATGCGCAGCTCACGGGTCCAAGCTGGTCGAAATCAACCATGAGGCGTTGGCCGGGCAGCACCTGGAGGATCGGGGTGCAGGAGCCGGTCGCGACCACATCATCGGCATTCAGCGTTTTGCCCTGAGCGGCAAGGCTTTTCGCGAGCCAGGCGATCGTCTCCAACGGATGGCCGAGGATTGCGTCGGTGCGACCCGATGCGACCGGCCTGTCGTCGATCCGTGCGACGATCCCGACCTCGTCCAGCGCCAGCGGATCGACGTGTCGCGCGGAATGCCCGCATAGGGTGGCGACGTGGAAGGCAAAATCGGCGATCGCCGCCAGCCTGATATCCGCGCCGGGCAGTGCGCGTCGTCCGATCAGGCCGATTGCCGGCTGGCAGGCAATCACGGCGGCGCTTGCCGAGAGGCGGTCGATCGTCTCCCCCATGGCGGGATATGTCCTGCCGATCGTGAAGACCAGTTCGCATTGCGCGCCGAGTATGCCGTTCGGAAGCCTGAACCGGCCCTTGCCCTCGTGGAAGCTTTTGTCCGCGATGGCTGAGAAGATGGGCTCGGTGAGCCCGAGCGTGCTGCGTACCTGCCGGCTGGTGCCGACCATCGCATAACCGCGAAAATCGCTGTCGAAGGCATCGAGCGCCGCCACTTGCACGTCCTCCGCCTGGTCGGGCGATTGCAGGAGCGACATCGGCAGCTCGCTAACGTCGCCGGCGATGCGGTTCCTGGCCAGCGCGCCAGCCAGTTCATCGAGGGATGCTATGGTCATGACGGCGTCGCCTCCGGCGCGAAGTGCGTTTATGCCTGTGCGAGATAAGGCGCGTGCGCATAGGAATTCGAGACGGAATTGCGGCCAAAGAAATAAAAGGCGCCTTTATGCGCCAGCCGGGGGGCGGCTTGATTATGGTTTTCCTATTTCTTTGCGCCAGGCCCTCAATCGAAAGCCTATGCGAGCAGCGATAGATTCCCTCACGTGCCGCTTCCGCGCGGCACACGCTAGGGAAAGGATCAATGCATGTTTCCTCGTCAGGGCATCGACCGTTTCGGCCCGTACTCTCCCCCTCCCTCGTCGCTTCAAGGACGACACGCCCCGCGTACCATCGGCATCCCGGTCCTTCCGATGGAATTGGCGATGCTGCTCAGGCTTTCGGCCGTTGTTGCGGCCATGACCGTCGTTTCGGCGATTGTCCTTTGCGCGTGATCCGCCATCCAATTGCGACAGGAGCATTGCGATGAACGACTACCCGTTCTGCCCCACCCATAACGGCCGTTTTCTGGTTGGCCGCGATCGCCGGGGCCGCTGGATCGTGCGCGACGAAAAAGGCCAGGTCGGCGGCCTGTTCGCCGACCGCGCCTCTGCGGTCCGCTTCGCCATGTTCGAGAGCGACTACGCGCCCGGTGCGGTCACATGCGTGCCAGACGGTGCATTGTCCGATCCGGTCGGAGAGCCGGCGCCGGCGAGACTTCGCCGCGCAGCATAGCGGTGGTACGAGCCGACCGGGACGCTCCGCTTCCTCGGTGAGCGCCCCACAGCTGGAAGCCCGGAAATTCCTATAGGATTTTTATATCTTTCCGAGCCGCCCTCTCTCGAACCTTTATGGGCGACGGGCGCATATTCCCCCTGAATTCGAGCATGAAGCGCCGACGCCGGCCGCGCTGGCAAATAGTCGTGCGTCACTGCCAGAACAAAGGAGTCGCAATGATGGATATCGTCGTTCTAGCGATCGGCGTCCTCTTCTTCGTGCTGAGCCTCGCCTATGTCAAATCTTGCGATAGCCTCTGAAAGGACCGCGCCATGCTTGTCGACTATTTCCTCGGTGGAGCGGTGACGCTCTTCCTTCTTGTCTATCTCACCTATGCGCTGGTTCGCCCCGAGCGTTTCTGATCGCGCGGTTCGGAAAGTCTTTCCCATGACACTTTATGGTTGGCTTCAGATCCTCCTTTTCTGCGGGATCATCATTCTGCTCGTGAAGCCCCTTGGCGGCTACATGACGCGCGTCTTCTCGGGTGAGCGCACTTTGCTGTCGCCGCTTTTCGCTCCCATCGAACGCGGGCTCTATCGTTTGGCGGGCATCAGTGAGCGCGAGGAGCAGCATTGGACGGCCTATGCCGTCGGCATGCTGCTCTTCAACCTGGCTGGATTTCTTCTTCTCTACGCCCTGCTGCGCGTGCAAGGCGTGCTGCCCTTCAATCCGGCTGGCATGGGCGCCGTCCCGCCCGCACTCTCTTTCAACACCGCCGCCAGCTTCATGACCAACACCAATTGGCAGAACTACGCTGGTGAAAGCACCCTGTCCTATCTCGTTCAGATGGCCGGTTTGACGGTGCAGAACTTCGTTTCGGCGGCCACCGGCATCGCCATCGCCATGGCGCTGATCCGCGGTTTTGCGCGTGCCTCGGGCCGTACCGTCGGAAATTTCTGGGTCGATCTCACGCGCGGCACGCTTTACGTCCTCCTGCCGCTCTGCGTCCTTCTCACGCTCGCCTACGTCTATCTTGGCGTGCCGCAAACGCTCGGCGCCTCTATCGAGGCTGACACGCTGGAAGGCGCAAAGCAGACGATCGCGCTCGGCCCGGTCGCCTCGCAGCTCGCCATCAAGATGCTCGGTACCAATGGCGGCGGTTTCTTCAACGCCAACTCATCCCATCCCTTCGAAAACCCCGGCGCCTTCTCGAACCTCCTCCAGATGGTCTCGATCTTCGCGATAGGCGCAGCCATGACCAACGTGTTCGGCCGCATGGTCGGCAACCAGCGTCAGGGCTGGGCGATCTTCGCCACTATGGGCGTCCTGTTCGTGGCGGGCGTCGCCGCGACCTATTGGGCCGAAGCCGCCGGCAATCCGCTGGTCCAGGCGCTCGGCCTGGAAGGCGGCAATATGGAAGGCAAGGAAGTGCGGTTCGGCATCGTGCTTTCCGCGCTCTTCGCGGTCGTCACCACCGCTGCCTCCTGTGGCGCCGTCAACGCCATGCATGATTCCTTCACTGCGCTAGGCGGGATGATCCCGCTCCTCAACATGCAACTTGGAGAGGTCATCATCGGCGGTGTCGGCGCGGGCTTCTACGGCATCCTGCTCTTCGTCGTCATCGCGATCTTCGTTGCCGGCCTGATGGTCGGCCGCACGCCGGAATATATCGGCAAGAAGATCGAGGCGAAGGAGGTCAAGATGGCGGTGCTCGCCATCCTCTGCCTGCCTCTCGCGATACTGGGCTTCACGGCCATCGCCGTGCTTCTGCCGACCGGCATCGCCTCGATCGCCAATCCCGGACCGCATGGCTTCTCGGAGATCCTCTATGCCTATACGTCGGGCGCGGCCAATAACGGCTCGGCGTTCGGCGGCCTCTCCGGCAACACCGCCTGGTACAACATCACCATCGGGTTGGCCATGCTGATGGGCCGCTTCCTGGTCATCATCCCCGCCCTCGCGATAGCCGGCTCGCTCGTCGCCAAGAAGACCGTACCAGCCTCGTCGGGCACATTCCCCACCGATAGCGGGCTGTTCGTCGGGCTGTTGGTGGGCGTGATCCTGATCGTCGGCGGGCTGACCTTCTTCCCCGCGCTGGCCGTGGGCCCGATCGTCGAGCACTTCGCCATGCTGCTGGGGCAGACGTTCTGAGGTGTGTCATGTCCAGCCTGCTCCATGAATTGCGCAAGCAGATCAATCCCCGCGCCGTCTGGTCGGCGCGGGGGCCCGGCAATCCCATCCGCGCTTCCGACATCATCCTTGGTGTCATGCTTGTGATGGGCCTCGTCGCGCTCGTTGCTTCCGCGCTCACCCATTTCTTCGCGGCCTGATAAAGCCGGAGTTTCGATATGAGCCATCCCAGATCCGCGAGCATCATGGATGCCCGCATCCTCGTTCCCGCTGTTCGAGACGCATTCCGCAAGCTCGACCCGCGCAGCCTCGCGAGAAACCCGGTGATGTTCGTCGTCGCCGTGGTCTCCGCCCTCACCACCATCCTCTTTGTCAAGGACCTCGTCATCGGCGGAGAAAGCCTCGGCTTCTCCTTCCAGATTATCCTGTGGCTCTGGTTCACGGTGCTCTTCGCCAATTTCGCCGAGGCCGTCGCCGAGGGTAGGGGCAAGGCGCAGGCGGATTCGCTGCGCCGCACCCGCACCGAGACCCAGGCGAAGCTCCTTTCCGGCGACGACCGCACCCGCTTCAAGATGGTACCGGGAACCAGCCTGAAGATCGGTGACGTCGTGCTGGTCGAGGCCGGCGACATCATTCCGTCCGACGGCGAGGTGATCGAAGGTGTCGCCTCCGTCAACGAGGCGGCGATCACCGGCGAATCCGCCCCCGTCATACGCGAATCCGGCGGCGACCGCTCGGCCGTCACCGGCGGCACGCAGGTGCTCTCCGACTGGATCCGCGTGCGTATCACCGCCGCTCCCGGTTCGACCTTCCTCGACCGCATGATCGCGCTGGTCGAGGGTGCGGAACGCCAGAAGACGCCCAATGAGATCGCGCTCAATATCCTGCTCGCCGGTATGACGCTGATCTTCGTGCTGGCCGTGGCGACAATTCCGAGCTTCGCCACTTATGCCGGCGGCTCGATCCCCGTCATCGTGCTGGTCGCGCTGTTCGTGACGCTCATCCCCACCACGATCGGGGCGCTGCTTTCGGCCATCGGAATTGCCGGCATGGACCGCCTGGTGCGCTTCAACGTGCTCGCCATGTCGGGCCGCGCCGTCGAGGCGGCGGGCGACGTCGATACGCTTCTCCTCGATAAGACTGGCACGATCACGCTGGGCAACCGCCAGGCGACCGAGTTCCGTCCGGTTAAGGGTGTCTCCGAGCAGGAGCTCGCCGACGCGGCGCAGCTCGCCTCGCTGGCCGACGAGACGCCGGAGGGCCGCTCGATCGTCGTGCTCGCCAAGGAGAAATACGGCATCCGTGCCCGCGACATGGGCACGCTGCACGCCAGCTTCGTGCCCTTCACAGCGCAGAGCCGCATGAGCGGTGTCGATTTCGACGGCTCCTCGATCCGCAAGGGCGCCGTCGACGCGGTGCTCGCCTATGTCCATTCGGGGGCCTCGGCCACATCGGCCGGCGGCCGTCCCGCCGGCGACGCGCTGCGCGAGATCCAGGCGATCGCTGACGGGATCGCCAAGGCCGGGGGCACTCCGCTCGCCGTGGTGCGCGATGGCCGCCTGCTCGGCGTCGTCCATCTCAAGGACATCGTGAAGGGCGGCATTTCGGAGCGTTTCGCGGAGCTGCGCCGCATGGGCATCCGCACCGTGATGATCACGGGCGACAATCCGATGACGGCGGCGGCGATCGCGGCGGAAGCCGGTGTGGACGATTTCCTCGCCCAGGCTACCCCCGAGAACAAGCTGGCATTGATCCGCGAGGAGCAGGGCAAGGGCAAGCTGGTCGCCATGTGCGGCGACGGCACCAATGACGCCCCTGCCTTGGCGCAGGCCGATGTCGGCGTCGCCATGAACACCGGCACGGTGGCCGCTCGCGAGGCCGGCAACATGGTCGATCTCGACAGCGACCCGACCAAGCTCATCGAGATCGTCGAGATCGGCAAGCAGCTTCTGATGACGCGCGGCGCGCTCACCACCTTCTCGATCGCCAATGACATCGCCAAATACTTCGCCATCATCCCGGCGATTTTCCTGGCCTTCTACCCCCAGCTCGGGGTGCTCAACATCATGGGGCTCGCGACACCGCAGAGCGCGATCCTGTCGGCGATCATCTTCAACGCCCTGATCATCGTCGCGCTCATCCCGCTTGCGCTGAGGGGCGTGAAATACCGGCCAATCGGCGCCGGCTCGCTGCTCTCCCGCAACCTCCTGATCTACGGCCTGGGCGGCGTCGTGGTGCCGTTCGCCGGCATCAAGGCCATCGACCTCGCCATCTCGGCGCTCGGCCTCGCATAAGGAAACCGTCCGATGCTTAGACAATTGCGACCCGCCATCGTCATGATCGTCGCCCTGACGGTCATCACGGGCCTGATCTATCCGCTGGGCATGACCGGTCTGGCGCAGGTGCTGTTCCCAGCCCAGGCCAGCGGCAGCCTGATCGAGCGCAACGGCAAGGTGATCGGCTCGGCGCTGATCGGCCAGGCCTTCACCGACGCGCGCTATTTTCACGGCCGCCCGTCTGCCGCGGGCGAGGGTTATGACGCCGCCTCCTCGGGGGCCTCGAATCTCGGCCCCACCAATGCCAAGCTGATCGACCGGATCAAGGCCGAGACCGAGAAGCTGAAGGCCGAGAATCCCAACGCGCATGTGCCGATGGAGCTGGTCACCTCCTCCGGCAGCGGCCTCGACCCCCATATCACCCCGGAGGCCGCCTATTTCCAGGTGCCCCGCGTGGCCGCTGCTCGCGGCACGGACGAGGAGACATTGCGCCGGCTTATCGACGGCAATACCGGCGAACGGCTGTTCGGCTTCATCGGCGAGCCGGTGGTGAACGTGCTGGCGCTGAACATGGCGCTCGATGCCGGGGAGACGCGCTGACAGCAAAGGAGTGGAAGTCTATGGTCGGCCGTTGCTGACACAAGAGAGCTGAAAGTTGCGCTCGCACCCCCCTCTGTCCTGCCGGACATCTCCCCCTCAAGGCTCCCGGATTCCCGCATCTCGGGCGGCGCGGAAGGAGCGGACGATAGCTGCTATCGCTTGCGTTGGCTGCTTCGTTCGGCACGGCCGGCCGCCCGGCGGTGCCGAACGAAGCGGCCGAACCGGCACAAGCAACCGTCCCGCTCTTCGAGCTTTCATCGATGACGGCACCCATTCTGTTACCATTGGCGAAAGCGAGAACGAAGGCCGATCTCCCCCCTTGAGGGGGAGATGTCCGGCAGGACAGAGGGGGGTGTCAGGGAGGACCTCTTCAGCCAAAAAATCGCTCCCCGAAAGGCAATCCGATGCCGGATGACGATCGCGATATCGCCGTCAGGCCCTCGCCGGACGCGCTTCTCGAGAACGCCGAGCGGGAAATGCGCGGCCGGCTGAAGATCTTTCTCGGCGCCGCCCCAGGCGTCGGGAAGACCTACGAGATGCTGGTGTCCGGCCAATCGCGCAAGGCGGAGGGCCGCGACGTGGTGGTCGGTGTCGTCGAGACCCACGGACGCAAGGAGACGCAGGCGCTCGTCGAGGGGCTGGAGGTCATTCCGCGCAAGGAGGTGGACTACAAGGGCCGCCGGCTGCGGGAGATGGACATCGACGCGGTGCTGGCACGCCGGCCCTCCCTGGTACTGGTCGACGAGCTTGCCCACACCAACGCGCCGGGCAGCCGTCATCCAAAGCGCTACATGGACGTGCTGGAGCTGCTCGGTCAGGGCATCGATGTCTACACGACGCTCAACATCCAGCATGTCGAGAGCCTGAACGACGTCGTCGCGCAGATCACCCGCATCCGGGTGCGCGAGACGGTTCCGGACTCGGTCATCGACCGGGCCGACGACGTCGAGATCATCGACCTGACCCCCGACGATCTCATCAATCGGCTACACGAGGGCAAGGTCTATGTGCCTGACACTGCCCGCCGCGCCCTCGAGAACTACTTCTCGCCGGGAAACCTGACCGCCTTGCGCGAACTGGCGCTGCGCCGCACCGCCCAGCGTGTCGATGAGCAGCTCCTGAGCCACATGCAGGCTCATGCCATCCCTGGCCCGTGGGGGGCGGGTGACCGCGTGCTGGTCGCGGTGGATGCGCATCCGCGCGGCGCATCGCTCGTTCGCTACGCCCGGCGCCTGGCCGACAGGCAGCGCGCGCCCTGGGCGGCGATCCATGTGGAGACCTCGCATTCGGCAAGCCTGTCCGAGACCGACAAGGATCGGCTGGCCGCCACCATGCGGCTTGCCGAGCAGCTCGGCGGAGAGGCCATCGTCGTGCCCGGGCAGGACGTCGCCCGCGAGATCGTTCGTCACGCGGCCGCCAACAACTTCAGCCACGTCGTTATCGGCAAGCCGACCAAGCCACGCTGGCGCGAGCTCTTCGAAGGCTCGGTCACGCACGACCTCATCCGCGTTGGCGGCAATCTCAATGTCCATGTCACCACGGGGGCGGACAAGGAGGCCGGCACCGGATCGCGGGGCGTCAGGACGGCGGCCCAGCCGCGCCAGTTCGAACCCTGGCCCTATATGCTGGCGACGGTCTTCGTCGTCTGCGCGCTGGCCGTGGGGATGCTTCTGGAGCAGGTTCTCGACGTGCGCAACATCGCCCTCGTCTTCCTGATGGCGGTGCTCGCCTCCGCCGTGACCTCGGGCCTGTGGCCGGCGCTCTTCGCCTCCGTGGTCAGCGCTTCTGCCTTCAATTTCTTCTTTCTTCCGCCCTATTACACGCTCGATATCGGCGAGCCCGAAAGCGTTGTCGCGCTCGCCTTCTTTTTGGTCGTGGCGGTGATTGCGTCCAATCTCACGGCCCGCGTGCAGCGCCAGGCGGCGAGCGCCCGCGAGCGAGCACGGGCCACGGAGGATCTCTATCTTTTCAGCAAGAAGCTTGCCGGCACCGGCACGCTCGACGACGTCCTGTGGGCCACCGTCTTCCAGATCGCTTCGATGCTCAAGCTGCGTGTCGTGGTGCTCCTGCCCGAGGGCGACACGATCGCGGTCAAGGCAGGCTATCCGCCGGACGACACGTTGGTCGACGCCGACATCGCCGCCGCACGCTGGGCGTGGGAGCACAACCGTCCCGCCGGCCGCGGCGCCGACACGCTGCCGGGCGCCAGACGCCTCTATTTGCCGCTTCGCACCGCACGCACGGCGATCGGCGTCATCGGCCTCGATGACGACAAGCAGGGACCGCTGCTCACCCCCGCGCAGCAACGCCTGTTCGACGCCCTGGCCGACCAAGCGGCCGTCGCTATCGAACGTATCGAGCTCGTCGCAGATGTCGACCGGGCGAAGCTCGCCGCCGAAGCCGACCGCCTGCGCTCCGCGCTGCTCACCTCGATCTCCCACGATCTCAAGACGCCGCTTGCCGGCATCATGGGGGCGGCCGGCACGCTGCGCGATTTCGGAGCATCCCTGCCGGAGGAAGGGCGAGCCGAGCTGCTCTCCACCGTGGTGGACGAGTCGGAGAGACTGAACCGTTTCATCGCCAACCTGCTCGACATGACCAAGATCGAATCGGGTGCGATGGAGCCGAATTATGCCTGGCTCGATCTTGGCGACATCGTCGGCGCCGCCCTTCGCCGCGCCGCCAAGATGACAGCCGCACACAAGACCGAGGTCGACATTCCAGACCTGCCGATGCTCAGGCTCGACCCTGTCCTGTTCGAGCAGGTGCTCTTCAATCTTCTCGACAACGCCGCGAAATACGCTCCGGCCGGTTCCACCATCCGCATCCAGGGCTGGCGCGACGAACCCTTCGTCGTGCTCCAGGTCATGGACGAGGGACCGGGCATCCCTGCAGCCGACCTCGAACGGGTCTTCGATATCTTCTACCGCGTCCAGAAGGGCGATCATGTACGGGCCGGGACCGGCCTCGGTCTTTCCATCTGCCGGGGCTTTGTCGAGGCCCTGGGCGGAACGATCAAGGCGAGCAACCGCACGGACCGCTCAGGCGCGGCCTTCACCATCCGTCTGCCGGTTCCGCAAGGCGCGCCGAAGCTGGAAGAAGCGACATGACCACTTCAAATGTACGGATCCTGGTCGTCGACGACGAGCCCCCCATCCGCAAGCTGCTGCGGGTGGGGCTGGGAACCCAGGGCTATGCGATCGACGAGGCCGGCAACGCCAGGGCGGCCAACGAACGCATATGCGCCGAGCGGCCGGATCTGATTCTGCTCGATCTCGGCCTGCCCGACATGGCCGGCCACGACCTGCTGCGCCAATGGCGCGACGAGGGACTCGAGCTGCCCGTCGTCATCCTGTCCAGCCGCACCGACGAGGCCGGCATCGTGAAGGCGCTGGAGCTCGGCGCGGACGATTACGTGACGAAACCCTTCGGTATGAACGAACTGGTCGCGCGCATTCGCGTGGCGTTGCGGCACCGGCTGCAGCAGCAGGGCGAAAAGCCGGTCTTCCATACGGGCGACCTGTCGGTGGACCTGGTCAAGCGCATCGTCAAGGTAGCCGACAGGGAGGTGAAGCTGTCGCCCAAGGAGTACGAGATCTTGCGCCTGCTGGTGCAGCATTCCGGCAAGGTGCTCACTCATCAATTCCTGCTCGACCGGGTATGGGGCGGCTCGACCGACGTGCAGTATCTCAGGGTCTATGTGCGTCAGCTCCGCCAGAAGATCGAGCGTGCGCCCGACCAGCCGGAGTACATCACCACCGAAACGGGGGTTGGCTATCGACTCCGCGAGGCAGAGTGAGCGTGTACTCCGCCTCGCTCTTCGCCCGCACCAGAGCGCGAAAAGCGCCCACTGAAAGCGAGTAGGACATGCAGGTAACGGATTTCCTCCAGCCGGGCGACGTGCTCGTCGATCTTGATGCGCAGACCAAGCTCAGGGCGCTGCAACTCCTGTCTCGGCGGGCAGCGACGGCGCTGGGCGTTTCCGAGCAGGCTATCTTCGATCCGCTCTATGCTCGGGAGAAACTCGGTTCCACCGGCTTGGGCGAAGGCGCGGCCATCCCGCACACGCGCGTGGCAGGGCTGGAGAAGCCTTTCGGCCTGCTTGCCCGGCTCATGAAGCCGATCGATTTCGAGGCGATCGACGAAATGCCCGTGGATATTCTCTTTCTTCTGCTCCTTCCCGCCGCCGGCGGGAAGGACCACCTCAACGTCCTCGCCGCCGTCGCCCGCCAGCTTCGCTCGCCCGACATGCTGAAGAAGCTCAGGCACGCGGATAGCGCGGACGAGCTGTATGTCGCTATTGCCGGCCTTCCCCCTGCGTAACGCACGGATGGCAAATTCTCTGGAACGAATTTTGCCCTAGCTCGTTTCCGGCAGTTGTGGGGTTCGTGGGACCATTTACCCGATGGAAGTATTCGTGCCGGGCTTGCAATGCCCGTTGAGGGCTCGAGATTTGTGCCTCGGCTTGCCGGCTGTTTCGGTATTCAAGATTGGTGGTCCCCTTGCAGTGGTGGGCAGCCAATGAAATCCAATGTCGCCGAAACAAACGAGGTGCTGTTCGCCAGTTTCCTCGCCGCACTTCTCGCCGTCGTCTTCGTCATAGACCTTATGGTTCCGTTGGGGACGGCGGTCTGGATCATCTACCTTGTGCCGACGGTCCTTTCCTATATGGCCTGGCGGCAACCTACCCCACTCTTCGTCGCGTTGGCCGTAACCACGCTCGTGGCCGTGGCTTTCGCGGTCGACCGGTCGGGTATCACCCCGAGCGTCGCCTTGCTCAACCGTTCCATGGGGGTCGCCACCGTCTGGGTGCTGGCCGGGATAGGCGTTTATCTTATCCGCAACAAGCGAGCCGTGCGGCGCCAGGAGTGGTTGCGCTCGGGCGAGGTCGGCCTGGCGAGGCAGATGGCCGGCGAATTGACGGTGGAGCGACTCGGAGAACAAATCGTCGCATTCCTCTGCTCCAATCTGGGTGCCCGCGCCGCCACGATGTTCGTGCGCGACGGCGATCGCTTCCTCAGGATCGCCGCGAATGGCGTGCCGTCCGACGCGCCTGTTCCTGCCGAGTTCCGGCGGAACGACGGCCTCCTTGGACAGGCGGTCACAGAAAACAGGAACATTCGGCTTGACGAGGTGCCGGACGGCTATCTGTATTTCGGATCGAGCCTCGGCCGTTCGAAGCCGGCAAAGCTGCTGATCGCGCCGACCCGTCAGGACGGCGAGGTGAACGGCGCGATAGAACTCGGCTTCACGGGCCCAATCCCCGACGATGCGATGGAATTGCTCGACCGGATTTCTCCCATGATCGGCACTGCGATCCGCTCCGGGCAATATCGTGCCCGCCTGCAGGAACTCCTGGAGGAGACCCGGCGCCAGGCGGAAGAGTTGCGCGCCCATACCGAGGAACTCGCCACTGCCAATGAAGAGCTCGAGGAACAGAGCCAATCTCTGCAGGAATCCCAAAAGCGGCTGGAACTGCAGCAAGCCGAGCTCGAGCAGACCAATGCGCAGCTCGAAGAGCAGGCCCAGCTTCTCGAGACGCAGCGGGACGACCTCGCCAGAGCGCGGGATCAGCTGCAGGGCCAGACACGGCAGCTGGAGTCGGCGAGCCGATACAAGTCCGAATTCGTCGCCAACATGTCGCACGAGCTCCGGACGCCGCTCAACGCGCTCCTCATCATGGCCCGGCTCCTCGCCGACAATCGCGACAATAATCTTACTGAAGAGCAGGTCAGTTTCGCCAGGACCATCGAATCGTCCGGCAACGACCTGCTCGCCTTGATCAACGACATTCTCGACATCTCCAAGATCGAGGCCGGCAAGCTCGAGCTCCAGCCCGAGGAGGTGAAGATCGCCGAGCTGGTGGAGAAGCTCACCGGCACGTTCAGGTCACTCGGGGCGGAAAAGGATCTGACGGTCCGCTCCGAGATCGCCGAGGATACGCCTCCCACTCTGGAAACCGATCCGCAGCGGCTGGAACAAATCCTGAAGAACTTCCTCTCCAACGCCGTGAAGTTCACGGATGCGGGCGAGGTCGTGCTTTCCGTGCGACCCGCGGCCGACGGCAGGATCGGGTTTTCGGTGCGCGACACCGGGATTGGCATAGCCGAGGACGAGCAGCACCTGATCTTCGAAGCATTCCAGCAGGCCGACGGCACGATCAGCCGGAAATATGGCGGCACGGGTCTCGGACTTTCGATCTCGCGCGACCTTGCCGGCCTGCTCGGCGGAACGATCGAGCTGGAGAGCCGGCGCGGAGAAGGCAGTACCTTCTCGATCCTTCTTCCGCGGACCTTCGCGGCGGGCGCGCCCTCGAAAAAGCAACCCCTCGGCGCCCTGGGACGTGGCGCGAGGTCCGGCTCCCCGGCGCGGCCCGCTGTTCCGGCTCCTTCCACCACCGATCGCATCGGCGTCACGGTCGAGGACGACCGCGAGCGAATCACTGTCGGGGACCGTGCAATTCTGGTCGTGGAGGACGACAAAGCCTTCGCCCGCATTCTCCTCGACCTCGCCCATGAAGTCGGTTTCAAATGCATCATCGCGTCGACGGCGGAGGACGGGGTGCTTGCGGCACGTCAATACCTGCCTCATGCAGTGATCCTCGACATCGGACTACCGGACCATACGGGTCTCACCGTGCTCGACCGGCTGAAGCGCGACACCCGCACCCGGCACATTCCCGTCCACGTGGTCTCCGCCGAAGACCACACGCAGGCTGCCTTCGCCTATGGGGCGGCCGGATACATGCTGAAGCCGATCAAGCGCGACGAGCTCGCACAGGCGCTCGAACGCCTGGAGACGCGTTTCGCCACGTCCATGCGTCGTGTGCTCATCGTCGAGGACGATCCGGCTCAGCTCCAGGGGCTCACGCAGCTCTTGGCGCTGAAGGACGTCGAAACGGTCGGCAGCGCGACGGCGGCCGACTGCCTGGAGAGGCTGCGCTCGGAAACCTTCGATTGCATGGTCCTCGACATGACGCTTCCTGACGCTTCCGGATTCGACGTCTTGGAGAAGCTTGCCGAGGACAGCAGTTTCTCCTTCCCGCCGGTCATCGTCTACACGGCCCGCGAACTGTCCGAGGACGAGGAGCTGCGGCTGCGCAAATACTCGAAATCCATCATCATCAAGGGCGCGAAATCGCCCGAACGCCTGCTCGACGAGGTGACGCTCTTCCTCCACCAGGTCGTCTCGGAGCTCCCCGCCGACCACCAGCAGATGCTTGCGACGTCGCTCAATCGCGACGCGCTTCTGGAGGGGCGTCGCATTCTTGTCGTCGAGGACGACGTCCGCAATGTCTATGCCATAACGAGCGTCTTCGAGCCGCATGGCGCCAAGGTTCAGATCGCGCGCAACGGACGCGAGGCCCTCAGGGCGCTGGACCGGATAGAGGAAGGCGCGCCCCCCATCGACCTCGTGTTGATGGACGTGATGATGCCCGAAATGGACGGCCTCACGGCGACGCGCGAGATACGTCTTCGCGAAACCGCGAAATCCCTGCCGATCATCATGCTGACGGCGAAGGCCATGCCGGACGACCAGGAACAGTGCCTGGCCGCGGGCGCGAACGACTACCTTTCGAAGCCTCTGGACGTCGACAAGCTCCTGTCGCTGACACGCGTGTGGATGCCTAGATGACGGATTTGCCTGCTCCAGTCAAACCGGAAGAGATCGAGCTCGACCTCCTCCTGGATGCTATCCATCGGCGGTATCACTACGATTTCCGCTCCTACTCCCGTTCTTCGCTGCGACGCCGTGCCGAGGTGGCGCGGCAGAAGTTCGAATGCGAGACGCTTTCCGCGCTGCAGGCGCGCCTGTTGCGCGAACCGGACATGCTGCCGGGCCTGATCGACTGCATGACGGTTCAGGTCAGCGAAATGTTTCGCGACCCCCGATACTACCGCATCCTGCGCGAGCAGGTCATTCCGCACCTCAGGACCTTTCCGTCGCTGAAGGTTTGGGTGGCCGGATGCAGCAATGGCGAAGAACTCTATTCCCTTGCCATCCTCTTTCGAGAAGAAGGGCTGGAGGCAAAGACGATGTTCTACGCCACCGACATCAATCCGGCGGCGCTGGCCAAGGCTCAGGCCGGTATCTACGAGCTCGACCGGATCGCCCAGTTCACGGCGAACCACCGGGCCTCCGGCGGCCGTTCATCGCTGTCCGATTACTATACAGCCGGCTATGGAGCGGCCGTGTTCGACAAGTCGCTGCGGGCGCGCACGCTCTTTGCCGAGCATAGCCTCGCTTCGGATGCGGTCTTCTCCGAGATGCATCTGATCTCCTGCCGCAATGTTCTCATATATTTCGACGTGGAGTTGCAGGAGCGTGCATTCGGGCTTTTCCACGACTCGCTGGTACGCGGCGGCTTTCTTGGGCTGGGGGCCAACGAAAGCATCCGTTTTTCCCGATACCGAAATGGTTTTTCCGGCTTTTCCGAAGACCAGAAGGTTTATAGGCGGGCCGCGATTTCCGACGTGAGCGGAGGTCTCGATCATGCAGTCGCCTGAACCCGTAAAATTCCTCCTGGTCGATGACCTCGACGAGAATCTGCGCGCCCTGGAAGCCCTTCTGCGCCGCGACGGTCTTATCCTTCACAAGGCCCGGTCCGGAGCGCAAGCGCTGGAGCTGATGCTCGAACACGACTATTCCCTCGCGCTGCTCGACGTGCAGATGCCCGAAATCGACGGCTACGAGCTCGCCGAGTTGATGCGGGGCACGGAGCGAACCCGTCACATCCCCATCATCTTCATCACCGCTATGTCGACGGACGAGGGCCGCCGTTTCCGAGGCTACGAGGCCGGCGCCGTCGACTATGTCTTCAAGCCCATCGATCCCTTGATCCTGCGCAGCAAGGCCAAGGTGTTCTTCGACATCGGCCAGCAACGCCAGGAACTCGCGCGCCAAAGGAACGAGCTTCACATCACCGCCTCGCAGCTCAGCGAGGCGCTTCACCGGCTGAAGGCGCATGCCGACAATTCGCCTCTCGCCATCGTCGAATTCGACCCGGAGCTGCGGCTGCTTTCGTGGTCGAAAGGTGCAGAACGCATGTTCGGCTGGAGCGCTGGCGAACTCGTCGGCCGGCGCCTCGGCGAGTCCCCCTGGCTGCCGAAGGAGAGCGCCGAGGATCTGATCCCCTATCTCGGCGGGATGCTCGCGGGAGGGGCCCCGGACCGTGGATTCGATTTCGTCGGCATGGCGCACCGGAGCGGCGCCACGGTCGATTGCGAGTGGTACGGTTCCGTCCTGCGCGACAGTCGGAACCAGCCAATTTCCCTCAACGTCCAAATCCTCGACGTGACCGAGCGGCGTCGAGCGGCGCACACCCAGCGCCTGCTCATCGGAGAGCTCAATCATCGGGTCAAGAACACTTTGGCCAATGTGCAGGCCATAGCCAGCCAGACCCTGCGACACACGCGCGATCCCGAGCTTTTCGCCAAGACCTTCTCAGGCCGAATCCAATCGCTGGCACGCGCCCATGGCATGCTGAGCGCAACCACGTGGCAGGGAGCCAGGCTGGAGGACCTGATCCGGGACCAACTGAAGATCGGAACCATCGACGCGGCACGCCTTTCCGTTTCCGGTCCGGACGTAGAACTGGCGCCTACCGCCGCGCTTCGTATGGCAATGATCCTGCACGAGCTTTCGACGAATGCCAGCAAATACGGGGCTCTTTCCAACTCAGAAGGCCGGATTGCCCTTAGCTGGACCGTTGACGGCGACCGGCTGCAGATTTTCTGGCGGGAGGCGGGCGGCCCACCGACCCAGGCTCCCTCACGACAAGGATTCGGAACGACCCTGATCGAGCAAAGCGCCCGGGCCGATGGCGGTTCCGCCAGCGCGACCTATTCCAGCGAAGGAGTCGCCTGGACAATAAGCATGACACTTAAGGAAGCGTGCGGCCTGGAGCCCGGGGCCGGCAAGCGCGCGCCGAGGCCCAAACCTTTTGCATCGGCTCCCGACGGCATGGAGGCGGGCATCCGCGACAGATCCTATCTCGTCGTCGAGGACGAGGCATTCGTTGCGCTGGAACTCGTATCGATCCTCGAAGGTGCCGGCGCGCGGGCTGTCGGACCGGCGACCACGATCGACGAGGCGCTTCGCTTGATCGAGGCCGGCGGCTTCGAGGCGGCGTTCCTGGACGGCAATCTCCACGGCCAGCCGGTGGAGGAAGTCGCCGCGGCTTTGACGCGCCGGAACATCCCCTTTTGCTTCGTCAGCGGCTACGGGCGGGAAAGTCTCCCTTCCGGCTTCGGCGCGACGGCGCTGATCGACAAGCCGTTCAGTTCTTCCGCCCTGATCGAGGCGGCCGCGGATCTGACGGCGAGCCGCTCCGGCGTGCTCAAGCTCAGGGCGACATAGCGCCTCGCTCGCCGCGTCTTCGGCCTGGCTGGCCGCGAATATCATCGCCACGAGGAACTTCGCTCCGGCAGGTCGGTTGATGAGCGTGTCCAGCAATCAGGAGGATGCCATGCCGCGCGGCGACAAGGACAAATACACCGACAAGCAGAAACGCAAGGCCGAGCATATCGAGGAAGGTTACGAGAAACGTGGCGTGTCGCGTGACGAGGCGGAACGTCGGGCCTGGGCGACCGTCAACAAGGAATCCGGCGGCGGCAACAAGTCGGGCTCCGACCGCGGTGTGAAGGACACCAACGTGTCGGCCAGGAAGGGTGGCCGCCTGGGCGGCGAGGCGTCCGCCCGACGACCCGCCGCCGAACGCTCGGCATCGGCGAAGAAGGCAGCGGCGACCCGCAGGCGTGAAACCGGCCGCGACACTCACGGCTGACGTCATGAAACACAAGGAGCTCAGCCGGAGCGAAACCGGCCGGACGTTCGCCCTCGTTCTCGAGTCCGGCGAGGAAGCCTTCGCGGCAATCCAGGCCTTCGCGCGGATGGAGAATGTTTCCGCGGCGTCGTTGACGGCGATCGGCGCATTCGAGCGCGCGGTTGTCGGGTGGTTCGATTTCTCGTCGCACAGCTACCGCAAGATCCCTGTGAGCGAGCAATGCGAGGTCCTCAGCGCGCTCGGCGACATCGCCATGGGCGACGACGGAACGCCGAGCCTCCATGTCCACACAGTGCTCGGCCTCCAGGACGGAACGACGCGCGGCGGCCATCTGCTGGAAGGCTGGGTCAATCCGACGTTGGAGGTGATCGTCAACGAGACGCCGGCGCATCTCCATCGCCGAAAGCGTCCGGATCTCGGCATAGCGCTCATCGATATTTGACGAGGAGGGGCCTCCGGTAAGCCCAACGATGACGGCGGCTCTCACGCCGATATATCTGCTGGAGTGATGATAGCCATCACAATAAACCGCTAACCATCTTTTTCGGCGATAGGTACCTTGCCCCCGACTTGCTGGGAGTGGGTTGCCTTGGGCCAATGAAAATCGAAAATGCGGTAAACATAGACGATGTGGCGCAAGCCGCGCGCAGATATCTTCCGCGGATCGCCTACGACTTTATCGACGGCGGCGTGGACGGTGAAGACGGCCTGAGGCGCAATCGCGAAGCCTTTCAGCGCTACCGGCTGGTTCCTCGCTATCTGGTGGATGTGGAGAACCGCAGCCAGAAGACCGTACTGTTCGGCCAGGAATATTCGTCGCCTTTTGGGATCTGTCCCATGGGGATCGCCGGGTTCTTTCGGCCCGGTGCAGATCTGATGCTGGCGCGTGCAGCCGCAGGCTTTGACTTGCCTTACATCATGTCCAGCGCCAGCTGCGATTCCATCGAGGAAGCTGCCGCGGCGGCCCCCAAGACAACCTGGTTTCAAATCTACGGTACGCGCAATCCGCAGATTACCGCCGACCTCGTCCGGCGCGCGACGGCGTTGAATGTCAAAGTTCTCATACTGACCGTTGACACGCCTGTCATGGGCAAGCGCGAGCGGAACATTCGAAACGGTTTCAAGCGGCCGATGAAGATGACCCCGCGGGTGATCATGCAAGGCCTGAGCCGCCCGGCCTGGACGTATCGGTATCTCAGCGCGGGCGGCATTCCCATGATGGAGAACTGGCGTCCCTACGCGGCGGCAGGTGCGGACGCAAATACTGTTGCCGACCTGTACGGAACCGAGACTCCGGCGCCAGGCCAGACCTGGGACGTCTTGCGCGCAGTGCGCAAAGCCTGGGCTGGCCCATTGGCGGTCAAAGGCATCCTCCACCCGGAAGATGCGCGCATGGCCATGGATCTGGGCGCTGACGGCTTGATGATTTCCAATCACGGCGGTCGGCAACTCGACAGCGCGCCTGCGCCCATCGACATGCTCCCGCTCGTCGCAGACGCGGTCGGTCACAAGATGGAACTCCTCATCGATAGCGGGTTCCGGCGCGGCGCAGATATTGCCAAGGCTCTCTGCCTGGGCGCGAAGGCAGCGTTCTTCGGACGGCCAGCCATGTTCGGAGTTGCCGCAGGTGGCGAAGCTGGCGCGCGCAAGGTGCTGGACATCTATCGGCAGGAGTTGAGCCTTGCGATGGGCCAGATGGGGTGGACCGGCGTCGGATGCGCCGGGCCTGACAGCATTGTCGATCTGACGGACACCAAGCTCTTCCGCTCTGCCCCTTCGCATCAAAACTCAGCCGATCATACGCATCTGGAGGGATGACAATGACCAAGCGGATGCATCTGATCAGCTTCAACATGCATAGCTCGATCAATCACAGCGTGATGAGTTGGGCCGACCCCGAGGATGAGCGGCTTGAGGGCTTGGCTTCGTTCGACCACTGGAAGCGCTTGGCCAGGACACTCGAGCGGGGCTGCTTCGACGCAATGTTCTTCGCCGATACCCCGGGAGGCTTCGACCGCTACAAGGAATCCGCGGACGATTACATCCGTTATGGCGTCTGCTGGCCTTGCCACGATCCCATGGCCTTGGCCGGCGTCATGTTGGCCGAAACGAAACATCTGGGCCTTGCGGTGACCCTCTCGACTTCTGGCACCTATCCGTACATGACCGTGCGCCGGCTTTCGAGCCTGGACTATCTCAGCGGAGGCCGCGTTGGCTGGAACATCGTCTCGGGCCATTTGCGTGCCGAGCACCGCGCGCTCGGACTGGCCCAGCTCGAGCACGACCAGCGATACGATCACGCCGACGAATACATGGATATCTGCTACGCTCTGTGGGGCGGCATCAAACCCGGAGCGGTCGAGGCCGACAAGCAAACGGGGATCTATGCCGACCCGGGCAAGGTCGACGTCGTAGACTATTCCGGCAAATATCTCAGCTGCCGTGCCGTCCCACCGACCTTGCCGTCCGCGCAAGACAGGCCAGTATTGTTCCAGGCTGGCTCGTCTGGGCGAGGGCAGCGATTCGCCGTCAAACACTCCGACGTCGTATTCGCGATTCAGCCGCGCGCCAGCGAGATGACGCGTTTCGTGAAGAAGCTGGAAGAAACCTCCGCTGCAGCCGGTCGCGCCGAAGCGCCGAAGGTCGTTTTCGGGATCCAGTGCATTCTCGGGGGCACGGAAGCCGAGGCGAAGCGCAAGCAGGCGGACATGCGCGATCGCATTCCAATCGACGCGGCGTTGAGCCGCATGTCAGGAACACTGGGCATCGACTTCAGCAAGATGGACCTGGACCAACGGTTGGGCGGCAACGAGACGCAGGCGTCGCGCGGCATGCTCGAAATGCTTGCCAATCTCACGGGCGATGGGAACGCAACCATACGCGATGCTGCGAGACAGTTCGGCGCTTCGACGGGAATGCGCCAGGTCGTCGGTACGCCTGAACAGGTAGCGGACCAGCTGGAGGCACTGTGGCGCGAGAGCGGCTGCCACGGGTTCAACATCACCCCTGCGACGAACACCAAAAGTATCGAGGATTTCGTCGATCACGTCGTGCCGCGGCTTCAGGAGAAGGGCGTGTTCCGGCGTGAATACGAAAGCACAACGTTGCGTGGCAACCTCGCGAACTGACCGGACGTCATCGGAATACGGGAATGCCAATGTCTGCTGATAGCCTGAGACCTCCTCGCCTCGTCGTGCCCAACGGCGCTTGCGACACGCACATGCATTTCTACAACAGCGCATACAAACCCTCTGCCAATGCGTGGCTGTTTCCGCCGGATTTTCTACTGCCCGCGTACCGAAAGGTGCAGCAAAGGCTTGGCCTCCAGCGAATGGTGCTTGTCCAACCGGTCACATACGGGTTCGATAACAGCTGCATTCTCGATGCTGCCGACGAGATCGGCGATGACGCGCGCGCTGTCGTGACAGTCCCGGTCTCGATCGGCGATGCCGAACTGGAGGCGCTCTGGGCAAGAGGAGCGCGCGGCGTACGCTTTCATCAGATGCGCGGTGGCATGATGAAATGGCATGAACTTCCCATCATGGCTGCTCGCCTTGCCGGGTCCGGCTGGCACGTCCAGGTCCAGCTCGACGGGATGCAACTGCCGGAATACGAGAAGCTGATCGCTGATCTGCCCGGCACCGTCGTGATCGATCACATGGGCCGCTACTCACAGCCGATCTCGCCGGATCATGAGGCTTTCCGAGCCCTTTTGAGGCTGGCGGCGCGGGACAACATCTACGTCAAGATTTCCGGCGCGTATCACATCTCGAAGGTGGGGGGGCCAGGTTATCCGGACGTCGTCCCTTTGGCTGCCGCACTGGTTCGGCAATCGACGGATCGGCTGCTCTGGGCGTCAGATTGGCCCCACCCCACGCATCTGGAGGAGCATGCGCCCGACGATGCGGATCTGTTGGATTTTCTGCTCGAATGCGTGGCGTCGCAGGAGGGTCGAAGGAAGATCCTCGTCGACAATCCGGCCAGGCTCTATGGGTTTGCCGCCTGAGCGGGGATGGGAACCCACGCCAATGCTTCTCGCCCAAGAGTGTGCAGCGGTTCTGGGGAAACGATACGCAAGAAGCGGGAGCTCGAAGCATGTCGCGCGAAAGGAGATTTGCTGGACATGCTTCAAGTCAAGGCCGATCCCAGCGTTGCTCCAGCCGGCAGCCGTCGCGCGCGCTCCGAACCGACGAAATCTCCATTGTGGCATCGAACCCCGTTCGATGTATCACCGTGCTCGAAGGTTCGAAGGGAGCACGGATATGCTCAACAGAATGACTTTGGATCAGCTGCTGATCCTCATTACCGTGGCCGAAGCGGGTAGCTTCTCCGGGGCCGCGCGCAAGCTCAACCGAGTTCAGTCGGCGATCAGCCAGTCGATCCAGTCGCTCGAGGACGCGCTCGAATTGCAGCTCTTCGATCGCTCACAGAAACTACCGCAGCTGACAACGGCCGGCAAAGCCATACTTGCGGATGCGAAACGCATCGTAAGCGGAGCCAATGCGCTCCGGGCGCGTGCGAAGAGCATCGCCACGGTCGCGGAGCCCGAGATCAGCCTCGCGATCGAGCAAGTCTTTCCCAACCAGGTCTTGCTTCAATGCCTGGATCACTTCCGCACGAAATATCCGCTCGTCTCGGTGACACTGTTCGCGGAAGGATTGGGAGCACCGGAACAGTCATTGCTCGAGGGGAATGCGCGCCTGTCGATCTACTCGCCAGCTGCCAACGGCCTTCCTGGCATCCAGCTGCAATCCCTCGGCGACGTTCCGGTGTCCGTCGTGGCTTCCGCGGACCACCCGCTGGCAGCCATCAAAGGCCTGATCTCGCAATCGGATCTCGATGAGCACGTGCAGCTGACCCTCACCGACCGTACCGGACGCTACAGGGGCGTGGTTATGGGGGCGAAGTGCTGGAGCTTTGTCGATCAGTTCAATCGACTGGACTTCGTGCTGGGGGGCTTCGGATGGTGCACAATGCCGACACATCTGGCCTGGCCCCACATCGAGGCCGGACGCCTCGTCGAATTGCGCCTCGCCATCCACCAGGATCGCCCGCTGCTCTTCCCGCTTTATGCCGCATATCGCATCGATCAGCCGCCCGGCCCCGCCGCGCAATGGCTGCTCAACAGCCTTCGCGAGCAATTCTCAGAATGGCTGAAGCGGCAGTCGCGGCGAACCGAGAACGGAATACAGATCCGGGTCACGATGGCAGGGCGATGAATTCAGCTGAGACCAGCTTGGAGCATGAGGCGAAATGAAATCGGCAGTTGAGAGGGGCGTTCCGTCGGAGGAGCCTGGGGGATTCCGGCGCGCGCTGGGTGAATTTGCCACCGGGGTGGCCGTCATAACCGCGGCTGTCGATGGCGTTCGTTACGGATTGACGTCGAATTCCTTCGCCTCTGTTTCCCTCGATCCGCCTCTCGTTCTCTGGTCCATTCGTCGGGAGAGCCAGAGTTTCGCGGCCTTCGAGAGCTGCGATTTCTTCGCCGTCAACGTGCTCGCGGACGACCAGATTGCCCTCTCGCAGCATTTTGCGAGATCAGGCCCCGACAAGTTCGACGGCGTCGTCCACACCCTGGGGCAGGGCGACGCCCCTCTCCTGCACAATGTCGCAGCGAGTTTCGAGTGCCGGCGGGCCTGTGCCTATGAAGGAGGAGACCATGTTATTCTCCTGGGGGAGGTCCGCAGGTTCACCCGTTTCGATCGCGCGCCGCTGATCTTCTCCAAGGGCCGCTATGCCGTGGCGGCGGATCACCCGGATGTTCCCATCCTGGCGCCAGCAGCGCTGCCACCTTCGCCTGACGGTGAAAGCGAGGTGCTCTCGAATTTGATGATCAGAGCATATTCCTTGATCGCGTCGGAAGTCGAAAAAGCGCGGAAGAAAGCGGGGCTCGGGCTGACGCTCATGCAGGCGCGCCTCATGCGCGCGTGCGCATCGCATCCAGGCAGCACGCTGGAAGAGCTGCTGCCGGAATTGTTGCTGGACTTCAATTCCAGCCAGAACGTGCTTGGTTCACTCGTGGCGCTGGGCCTGCTGGTGGTCGATGGGCAGGATCGCGTCCGGCCGACATCGGCCGGCGAAGCGCGCGTGAAGGAGATCATAGCTCACGCCCGGCGGTGCGAGGAGATGCTGTTCAGAAACGTGCCGCAGGACGAACTGGCGACGATGACCAGCATGCTCTCCAGGATCGTCCAGGCAAATGAAATCGCGGAGCGGAAACCGCACGCCGGATAGAAGGCCGACCAGGCCTTGTCCTCGGCGCCGGTCGAAGGCATGTCGCGCGATTTCCTGCTTTCCACGCGACAGGCCTCGGCAATGCCGGAAGCTCGCGGTCGATTGCTTCACCGACCAGCGCGAGAGATCCTTCATTCCTGGCCTTCATTCTTGGCCAGCGCTGTGCCCTGGCCATTCTCCGTCGATGAACGACACGTTGGCCGCATCCAGGTTCTTTTTCAGGTTGAGGATGTCGATCAGCGTGCGGCCGCTCTTGATGTGCTGACGGTATTCCCGCTCGGCTTCGTTGCGTCGGCGCGCCCGAGCGATAGTCTCGGCTGCGAGCCGCACCGGAATGACAAGCACACCGTCATCGTCTGCCGCGATAATGTCACCCGGTTCCACGACGACGCCGTCACATACGACAGGAATATTCACTGAACCGGGTCCGCGTTTCTCGGGATGGGCGGGGGAGACGCTCGTCGCCCAGACATCGAAGCCCATTTCCCGCAGCGCGTTCGTATCGCGGACGGATCCGTCGGCAACAACGCCGGCGAGCCCTTTTTGCATGGCGTAGGTCCCCGCAACATCTCCCCACAGTGCGCCCTGGGAGATGCCGCCATTCACCAGAACGAGCATGTCGCCGCGCTGCGCGACGTCCAGCGCAGCGTGGATCATTAGGTTGTCGCCTGGATAATTGTAGGAGGTCACTGCCTGGCCGACTGCCTTTTGCGATGGGCCGATCGGACGCATCCGCGGGCTCATCAGCCGCATGCGCCCTTCGATCGCGCCGAGCGACTCGTGCAAATCCGCGACTGGAAACAGGGCGATCTCTTCCAAGAGCTCGCTCGAGCATCGCGGAATCTGCCTGTAAACGATCGACTGCATCGAAGGGCCTCCTTAAGCGGCGGTTGAAAGTCAGGATTTTCGAGCGGGCCTGCTCATCTGGAACCGGCCCTGAGCTTGGCCTGGTTCACCGGCGTGCGTTTGCTGCGCAGATTGAGGCGCGCGGCGATCTCGCCGGCGGCACCGCGCGGCAAGAACAGCAGTGCCGCGCCGTAGATCAGGCCGAATATGAGTTGGCTGTATTCGGCGTAACTGCCGAGGTTCTGCGACACCCATACCAGCAGGATCGCGCCGACCAGCGGGCCCCAAAGGGTCCCGATCCCTCCGACGACAAGAATGGCCATCAACTGAATCATGACGCTGAGGTCGAAGAAGGTGCCGTTCACATAGTTTAGGAAGTGCGCGTAGAGGCTTCCTGCAAGCGCCGCATATACGGCGCTCAGCACGAATATCTGGATCCTGCAGCGCACGACATCGACTCCGAGCGCGCCCGCCGCGGCCTCATGCGCACCCAAGGCACGCAGGGCTCGTCCGAAGCGGGAATCGACGATCCTGAAGGACAGTACGAACAGGGCGATCGCGACGAACCAGATGAGGTAGTACATCTTCAGTCTGGTATCGAACTCGAAGCCGAATATCCGAAAATCGGGCACGCCCGGAATTCCTGTCAATCCGCCCGTGACCTCCGTCCAGCGCGTACTGACAATGATGACGATCTGGGCGAAGGCGAGCGTGATCATCGCCAGATAATGGCCGCGAACGCGCAAGAGCGGCGCCCCTATCACGAACGCCACGAGCCCGGTACCGACCGTCGCGGCAATCATGGCTGCGAGGGGCGACCAGTCGTGATTGACGGTCAGAATGCCCGTGGCATACGCACCGAGGGCCATGAAAGCGTTGTGCCCGAAAGAGATCTTGCCTGCGTAGCCCACCAGCAGATTGAGACCGATCGCGACGATGGCGAAAAGTCCGCCCAGGGCCATCACTGTCACCGCCGAGGAACTGCCGAAAAATGGGAATGCAACCGCTGCCGCGACCAGCAGCACCACGCCCTGGGTATTGGTAGGATGCCAGCTCATATTTCTTCGTTCTTCAGTTCGACGAGGGGTTTGAAAAGCCCGGCCGGCCATATGACCAACAGAACGAACAACACGGCATAGATCACGGCATCGCCGTAGACCGACGAAATGAACGCCGTGCTGATGGACTGAAGGATACCGATCACCAACCCGCCGACGATCGCTCCGCGCATGTTGCCCATGCCGCCAATGATCGCGGCGGCAAATCCATTGAGCGTCATGGAAACGCCGGCGTCGAATTGGGTGCTTATCAATGGCGTGAAGATCACGCCGCCGATGGCGCCGAGCAATGCCGCAAGCCCGAACGACATCGCGACCATCCGTTCGACCCCGATGCCCAACCATGCGGCCACGCGTCGGTTGATCGCGGTCGCCTTCATGGCTTTGCCGAGCAGCGTGCGGTTGAAAAAGCCCTGCAGCGCGAACAGCAGAGCCACCGTCGTCAGGAGAACCCAGAGAGCCTGGCTGCTCAGGGTTATGGCGCCGAGTTGAAGAGAAGGCAGCCCTCCGAAAGCGGGAAAGGTCAAAGGATCGCGTCCGATGACCAGCATCACGATGTTCGGAACCACCGTGGCGACGGCGAACAGCATGAAGACGTAGGTCCAGTCCTTCGCGCCTCGCCGCCAAAGTGGCCTGATGAGGGCCCGCTCTGTCAGCAACCCGGCCAGAACCGTTATGACGACGCCGCAAACGATCGCCAGCGGCAACGGCAAACCGCCTTGGGCATAGAAAAAGGCCGTTGTCATGCCGCCGAGCATGACGAAATCGCCCTGGGCGAAATTTATGATGCCGGTCGTGTTGTAGACGATGCCTATGCCGATAGCATTGATGGCGTAGATAGCGCCGAACACGACGCCGTTGACCAGCAATATGGGGAGCAGGTCCATCATTGGGACATTTCTCCAGAGCCGAGGTAGCTCTCTTCGAGGAGAACCAAACCGCCGTCGCGCAACTCGGTGCTCGATCCTTCCATGAGGATCTGCCCGGTGCGGAATACGTAGCTTCGACTGGTCGTGTCGAGCGTGACGTGAGCGTCCTGCTCCACCATCAGACAGGCGAGGCCTTCCTCATGCAGCCCTCGCAAGGTGGCGAGGATTTCGGCAAAGACCTTCGGAGCCAGTCCGAATGAAGGTTCGTCCAGAAGCAACAGTTTTGGGCGGCTCATGAGCGCGCGGGCGATTGCCAGCATCTGCTGTTCGCCGCCCGACAATGTGGCTGCGAGTTGACCGGCTCGCTGACGAAGGATCGGGAACAGGTCGAGCATCATCTCCTGATCCCTGGCGATCTCGGCGCGGGATTGACCGCGACGCGGATACGAGCCCAGCTCCAGGTTTTCCATCACCGTCAGGGGCCCGAGAACCTGCCGTCCTTCGGGAACGATTGCGATGCCCCGGCCAGCGCGAAGGTGCTGAGGGAGGTTCGTTATGTCTTCGCCATCGAACCGGATGCTGCCGCCGGCCACGCGAACAGCTCCCGAGAGCGCCATCAGAAGCGAGGTCTTCCCCGCCCCGTTGGATCCGATCACGCCGACGAATTCCCCATTGTCGACCTTCAGGGAGACTTTCTTCAGGGCTTCGATCCGGCCATACGAAACTTTAAGGTCGCGAACTTCAAGCACGGCGTTCACCGCCCCCCAGATAGGCTTCGATCACTTTGGGGTCGTGCCGGACCTCATCCGGAGTCCCGTTTGCCAGCCTTCGGCCGAAGCTGAGAACGGTGATCCGATCGCAGATCCTCATCACGAGGCTCATGTCATGCTCGACCAGAACCAGCGTTTTTCCCTGTCCGCGAACGGCCAGTAGCAACTCGGCCAGGCGCGCGGTCTCGCTCGCATCGAGGCCGGACGCAGGCTCGTCGAGCAGCATGACGCGCGGCTCCGTTACCAGGGCACAGGCCAGTTGGAGCAAGCGCTGATGTCCGAGCGGCAGGGCATCGGCGGGCGTCTGTGCTTGATTCCTCAGTCCGACGAAATCCAATGCAGCCTGCGCGGCTTCCCGGAAACGGTCCTCCTCCTGTTTCACTCCGGGGAGGCGCACCATGGCAGAGACCAGTCCGGCCCGGCCTCTTGTGTGGCAGCCAACCATGACGGATTCGAGTACCGTCATCCCATGAAAGGGATGGATCTTCTGGAAAGTCCGCACCATACCCAGGCTCACCCGCGCATGGGGTCGGACGCCGTTTATGCGCTTGCCGTCGAAACGAATCTCGCCGCCATTGCTCGAGAGAACGCCCGTAAGGACATTGAAGAAGGTCGATTTGCCGGCGCCGTTCGGCCCGATCAGCCCGGAAATCTCGCCAGCATCGACGGAAAGGTCGACCTTGTCCAGGGCCGTCACGCCGCCGAATTTCTTGGTGAGGCCCTGGACATCGATGAGCGCGTGGGAGGTCACTGCGACACCAACACCACTTTCCCGTCTTTGATCTGAGCAACCACCACGCCGCTCACGCCGGAATGACGCTCGGGCCCATAATTGTATGTGACGCCGAGAACGCCCTGGTGGCCCTGGATGCTCTCGAGAGCAGCCCTGAGGGTCTCACCGGTGACATCCGGCCCGGCTCGTTTGATGGCTTCCGCGAGCAGCATGCCGATGTCGTAGTTCTGGCCAATCCACCATTGGGCCTGATCGGGATCCTTGTTGTACTTGGCCTTGTAGGCCTCACGGAAATCGCCGATCGTCTTGAAACGAGGATCTTCCTTCGGGAAAGTGTCCCAGACCGAGAACGGCACCGCAGCGAAATAAGTCCCCTCGACGGCCTCGGGCCCGCCGATCTGCATCAGGGCCGAAATGCCGGCGACGGGGAAAGTGGTGCTGCCGAACACCTTGGCGGTGTAGCCGATCTCCGCCTTTTGCTTCAGGATCAAGCCTGCGGCGGGACCTGCGCCGGTGACCAGTATCCAGTCGGCGTTGGCCGCCTTGAACTTGGACAGCTGCGGGATGAAGTTCTTGTCGGTGGCGGAATTGTAGCTTTCTGCAGCCACCACCGTCAGGCCCTGCTTCTCGGCCTCCGCGGCCCAGGTCTCTCCCAGCGTCCTCGCCCAGACGTCGAGAGCGCTCAGGATCGCGACGGACTTGGCGCCCTTCTCTTTCAGAAACGCGATCGCTGCGGGCGCCTCCTCTTCCGGTGTCGGCGCGGTCGCGAATGCATAGTCCGACTTGGTCGGGAGGATCGTCGAACCGACCATGTCGACGACCTGGCTTTTCACCATCATCGGAGCCACGGCCTCGACGATGTCGCTACGCACCGGCCCCACGACCGCCAGCACTTTCTCGCCCTCGAGGAGATCGACGGCCAGCGGAACGCCCTTGGTCGCGTCAGACTCGTCGTTCAGTTGAATGACCTCGATCTTGCGGCCGTTGACGCCGCCGCTCTTGTTGATCTCGTCGACGGCCAGCATGAGGCCATCTCTTCCGCCGAGACCCATATTGGCGACATAGCCCGAGAGCGACGTCAGCATGCCGATCTTATAGGTTTCCTCCGCGCCATAGGCGCTGAAGCTCCCAACAGCCAGCGCGGCGCCGAGCAACAGCTGTGCAACTCTGCGAACACTCATGTCTTCTCCTCCACTTAAAGCGCCGTATTCCGGCTTCGCCCTCTTCCGACCAGCTGCGCCCCTCTACGAATGTCGCGATCCTATCCGCATTGATGGATGACTTCGTTTCGCCGGCCTCGAGCTCTGTTGCCCCTGGCCTCGTCGCAGCGGTCGGCCTTGACTTCAGAGCGCTATGAGCGCGCAAAGACCTGGAGACTTGATGGCTCCTCTGCAGCAGACTTGGGAATCCGCAACGCGTTCTGGACCGATCGCAACGAGATGTTTCAAGCTGGTCGTCTCCTCACTCCAACGCTTCCTATGAAGGAAGCGTGCCTTCGCGAAAACCGGCCAAATATTGATGGCATCCATCGGAAATGGTGATAGGTCGCCATGTGGCACCGGGATAGGCGCACGAAGCCGGGCTGCGCGCAGTCCACGAAGCTCGAGCCACGCAAGCCGCCAGCAGGCCCTGACTGATCTCGCGGCCGAAGTGGCGGCCCTGCTCGGTGCGTGTCGTTGCTAACTGCGCACCTCGCCACGTTTCTCGCAGGCCCCGGGTGCCGCGCGGAATGGCATCCGAGCGCTTACCGAACCGATGAGCTTACTCAGGACCCGGAGTTACGCGGTCGACCAAGCGATTGAAAATCGATTTGCAAATGCATTTGCATTGATGCATGCTGCAGGCATGAGCACGATTGCGAAGGTTGCGAAAAGGGCGGGCGTGTCCCCGACGACGGTATCGCATGTGATCAATCACGCCGACCGCGTCTCCAAGGTCCTGCGGGAACGGGTGCAGGCGGCGATCGACGAGCTTGGTTACGTGCCGAACCCGCAGGCGCAGAGCCTCCGCACCGGCCGCACCAATGTGGTCGCCATGCTCATTCCCGACATCCGCAACCCCTTCTATCCCGAACTCGTGAAGACCGCGCAGTCTGAGCTCGAGGCCGTCGGTCTCGACATGATGATCTTCAATACCGACGTGCCGGGCGGCCATTCGCAGGATCACGGCCGCGAATATCTGCGCCAGATCTCCAACAAGCGCGTCGACGGGCTGATTGTCGGCGACTTCGCATTGCACGGCATGCATGACGCCCTTCTGCGCCTGGAGACACCCACCGTTTTCATCGGGAACCTGCCCAATCACGCCGTCGATAGTGTCAAAATCGATGACTATGGGGGCGGCTACCAGATGGGCGCCTATCTCGCCGGGAAGGGCCATCGCCGCGTCGCCCATGTCACTGGACCCTCGTTCTTCGCCGAAGCCATGTCGCGCGCCGAAGGTTTCGAGCGTGGCCTCGCCGACAATGGCGCGCCGCCCGACCCGGGCCTACGTTTCGAAGGGAGCTATCTCGCGCCCTCGGGCAAGGCGGCTGCCGAGTGGTTGATCGAGGCCCACGGCCACGATCTGCCGTCGGTCATGTTCTTTGCCAACTATCTGATGGCGTCGGGCGCGTTGGCCGAATTCTACGACCGCGGCCTGCGTATTCCCGACGATCTCGCCGTCGCGGTTTTCGGAGACCAGCCGCAGCTCGATTATGTCAGGCCGCGCCTGACGCGCGTCGGCAATGCGCCATCCGAGCTGGCACGCCGCGCCACGCAGATGCTGCTCGAACGCATCAACGGCAGCTATCAGGGCGAGCCTCGGACCGAGATCGTCCCCTGCATCCTGCATCCCTTCGACACTGCATGAGCCCTAGGCGTCGGCGGAGGAGCCGGAAGACGCCACCAAGGATCCATCTGGGAGGAGAACACATGAAAAGCACGGACAAGACTTCTGGAAAGCGTTTCGGCATCAGCCGCCGGCGGTTCCTGGTGAATGGCGCGAGCTTTGCCGGAGCGGGTGCCGTCGGCGGCATCACCGGCTTCCCCTTCATCAACCGGATGGCGGTGCGCGCGCAGGACGCTCCCCTGAAATTCTGGCAATTCTACGCCCCGGGAGGACAGGTGCCCTCGCAGGTGGCATGGTTCGAGAAGACGGTGGCCGACTGGAACGACGGCCACGAGCAGAAGGTCGAGCTCGAGTTCATCCCGAACAAGGAATACATCAACGGCCCGAAGCTCGCGACCGCCTTCGCCTCCGGCCAAGGGCCGGACATTTTCATCATCTCGCCCGGCGATTTCCTGCGCTATTACAATGGCGGTGTGCTCCAGGACCTGACGCCCCATATCGACGAAGCGGCGAGGGCCGATTTCCCGGAAAGCGTGATCGCCAACCGAATGGTCGACGGCAAGATCTACGGCCTGCCGATGGAGGTCGAGCCGATGGCGATGTACTATTCGGTCAAGGCGTTCGAGGAAGCTGGTCTCAATGAAAACGACGTGCCCAAGACCTGGGACGAGTTGCTCGAAGTCGCCAAGAGGCTGACGACGCCAGAACGTTACGGCGTGCTGTTCCAGACGGCGCCCGGATATTACCAGAACTTCACCTGGTATCCGTTCCTCTGGCAGGGCGGCGGCGAGTTCCAGACGGCGGAGGGCAAGAGCGCCTTCGATTCGCCGGCCACGGTCCAGGCGCTGAAATTCTGGCAGGACGCAATCAACCTCGGCGTGGCCCCGCGCCAGGTACTCGGCAACGGCGCCAACGACGCCGCCGCCAACCTCGCGTCCGGATACTGCGCCATCCAGAATGTCGGCATCTGGGCGATCTCGCAGCTGAAGGGCAAGGACTTCCCCTATGGCGTCTTCCGCCTGCCGACGCCCGCCAACGGCAAATACGTCACTGTCGGCGGGGGCTGGGCGTTCGTCGCCAACGCCAAGGGCAAGAACCCCGATGCGGCGGCCGAGTTCTGCGCCTGGGCTCTGGGCTCCTCCGAGCAGGGTTCGGTCGACCGCGTCGCGACATGGTGTACGGAAGGGAAGTCCGACATGCCGCCGCGCAACAGCGCGCTCAAGGCGCGCGAGGCAGCCTTCAGCGAGGGGATGATCGGCAAGTTCGCCAAGGAGATTCATCCCGGCACGCGGGCCGAGCCGCGCGTGCCCCCGGAAGTCTACAAGATCATCTCCGACGCCATCCAGCAGACGCAGCTCGGCGGCGCCGACCCTCAGGCGACGGCAGCCGCCGCGTCGAAGCAGCTCGACGCCTTCCTGGCGTCCTATTCCGGCGCGCCGATCCTCTGATCGCGCGCTCATCGCATCGGCGGCCGCGTTTCACTTTCGCGGCCGCGGAAGCATTTTCGGCAAAGTTCCATGGCCTACCGAACCACCCCGACGAAAAAGAAGCGCAGCCGTCTTTCCGCCAAGCATCGCGAATGGCTGGCCGGCTATCTCTTCGTGTTGCCCGATGCGCTGGGCCTCGCCGTCTTTCTCGGCCTGCCCATGCTGCTTTCCCTCGTGCTAGGCCTCTATGAGGTGGATGGCTTCGGCTCCTATCGTTTCGTCGGTCTCGCCAACTACGTGAAGATGATGAAGGACCCGCTGTTCTGGCAGTCGGCGAAGGTGACGGCCCTCTATGCCATCATGCTCGTGCCGCTGCTTTACGTGTGTGGCCTGGGCCTCGCGCTTCTCGTTCAGACGACGAACCGCTTCAACGGCGTCATCCGTTCGATGTTCTTCGCGCCGCATATGGTGAGCCTGGTCGTCGTCGCGCTCATCTGGCAGTTCCTCGTCGTCGACAAGATCGGCGTGCTCAGCCGCATCGCCCCCGCCATAGGGCTCGGCGGGATCTCCTTCCTCGGCGACCCCGATTTCGCTCTCGTCACGGTCGTCGCGGTCAGCGTCTGGTTCCTCATGGGCTATTACATGCTGATCTTCCTCGGCGGCCTGCAGGACATCCCCCGCATGTATTACGAGGCGGCGACGATGGACGGAGCCGGGCCGATCGCGCGTTTCTGGTACATCACCCTGCCGTTGCTCAGGCCCACCAGCTTCTTCGTGATCATGATCTCGATGGTGGCGGCGGTCGCCGGTTCGCAAGCCTTCGACATCATCTATGTCATGACCGGCGGCGGGCCGGCCAACGCCACTTCCGTTCTCATCATCTACATATACCAGCAGGCCTTCGGCTTCGGCGCCTTCGGCTATGCCGCGGCAATGGCGTCGATCCTCGTCTTGGCTCTCATCCTGCTGACCGGGCTCATGTTCCTGCTCACCCGCGGAGGCCGCTTCAACTATGAATAAGCCGCATTCCGTAGAGAAGAGGCGATCGAGGCCGCAACCCTATTTCAGCGGGGGCCAGGTCACCCTCGTGCGTCTCGCCTGGATGACGGTGGCGGTTGTCCTGGCCGCCATGACGATCTTCCCGCTGCTGTGGATGGTGTCGATCGCCTTCAAGATGGAGCAGGAAGCCTTCCGGCCCAGCCTTCTGCCTGCGGCGCCAACGCTGGACAACTTCACCCACGTCATGACGGCCGTGCCTTTCGTTCGTTACATGCTGAACAGCCTGTTCGTCTCGGTCACCGTGACGGTCGTCGCGCTCTTCTTTCATTCCATGGCCGGCTACGCGCTCGCCCGGCTCCGTTTCCCCGGGCGCGAGCTGATCTTCCTCGCCATCTTCTCGACCCTCCTCGTCTCGTTGCCGGTCATCATCGTGCCGCTCTTCATCATCGTGAAGGCGATGGGCATGCTGAATTCCTATGCGGGGCTGATCGTGCCGGCGATCTTCAACGCCTTCGGCATCTTCCTCCTGCGCCAATATTACCTGTCCGTCCCGCGTGAGATCGAGGAGGCGGCCGTCGTCGACGGCGCCGGCTACTGGCGCGTCTACTGGAGCGTCATCCTGCCGCTCAGCAAGCCGATCCTCTCGGCGCTGGCGATCCTGTTCTTCCTCGCCAATTGGAACGCCTTCCTGTGGCCGCTCACCGTCGCCTCCGACCAGAAGCTGTGGGTCGTGCAGGTGGGCATAGCCAACTTCAAGAGCGAATACTCGGCGGCATGGAATTACATGATGGCAGCCTCCACCGTGGTCGCCATCCCCACCCTCGTGCTCTTCCTGATCTTCCAGCGGCAGATCATGGATTCGATCAAGACCAGCGGCCTGAAATGACCGCGCAATCCAGGAACATACGCAGATGACCAATGCCGGCCTTTCACCGCTGCGCGGACTCGCCAAGCTTCGCCAGGCCAGGACCCGACGCTTCTCGAGCTATGACCGTACCGGCGGCAATGACGACAGGCTGCATATCGAACCCGGACATACGGTGACGATAGCCGAGCATCGGGGCGCCGGCATCGTCACCCACATCTGGGTCACCATCCAATGCCAGAGCGAGAACTATCTCAGGAAAGCGGTGTTGCGCGCCTGGTGGGACGGCGAGTCCGAGCCGTCGATCGAGGCGCCGATCGGCGATTTCTTCGGCATGGGGCACGGCCTCACAAGGAACTACGCCAGCCTGCCCATGCAGGCGAGTCCGGAGGACGGCAAGGCCTTCAACTGCTATTTCCCGATGCCTTTCGGCTCCGGCATGAAATTCACCATCACCAACGAGGCGGAGCACGACCTGCTCTTTTACTATTACATAGACCTCGAGCTGCACGATGCCCTGGAAGACGGTCTCGGCCGCTTCCACGCGCAATACCGGCAGGAGCGCCACGCGCCCTTCGACGAGACGGGCCTCACGAACGAACAGGTCCTGTTCGGCGGCGAGAATGTCGATGGCAAGCGCAACTACACCATCCTCGAAGCCTCGGGGCACGGCCATTATGTCGGAGTGCTCTACAGCGTCTATTCGCGCCGCCGCGCGGAGGTGTGGGATTGGTACGGCGAGGGCGACGACATGATCTTCGTCGATGGCGAGCCCGGCCTTTCCGTGCCCGACGGCGTTCGCAAGCCCGATCCGCGCATCGGCTCGAAGGCCGCGCTCATCGAGGACAGGCCGGAATCAGCACCAGGCGCGAACGATGCCTGGCCGCCGACGCTGCACGGCACCGGCACCGAGGACTATTTCAACACGGCCTGGTGCCCGACGCAGGATTACGACGCGCCCTATCACGGCATCATCGCAGCAGGCGGCCCCAACTGGACGGAGCCGGTGACGCTCTATCGCTGGCACATCGAGGACCCCGTGATCTTCCACAAGAACATCCGTGTCACTCTCGAGCGCGGCCATGCCAACCGCCGTTCGGACGACATGTCGTCGGTGGCCTTCTGGTATCAAGCCGAGCCGCACAAGCCCTTCGGCAAGTTTCCCGAGGTCGCCGAGCGCGTTCCCACCTTCCGCCGCCCCTATCACAACTGGGCGGCGGTAGAAGCCGGCAAGAGGCGCTAGGTCCGGTCATGGCCAGGGTCGAGATCGACAGGGTCGTCAAGCGCTACGGCGCGGTCCAGGTGGTGCATGGCGTCTCGACCGCGATCGAGCACGGCGAGTTCGTCGTGCTGGTCGGGCCTTCGGGCTGCGGCAAGTCGACCTTGCTGCGGATGATCGCTGGGCTCGAGACCGTCTCCGAAGGCAACGTCGTCATCGATGGTGAAGTGGTGAACGATGTCGCGCCGAAGGAGCGCAACATCGCCATGGTGTTCCAGAATTATGCGCTCTATCCGCATATGACGGTCGCCGAGAACATGGCCTTCTCGCTCAAGCTCTCCCGCGTTCCGAAGCCTCAGATGAGGGCCAAGGTCGAGCAGGCGGCGGGCGTCCTCGGCCTGGACAAGCTGCTCGACCGCTACCCCGGCCAGCTCTCCGGCGGACAGCGTCAGCGTGTCGCCATGGGCCGGGCCATCGTGCGTGACCCCGAGGTCTTCCTGTTCGACGAGCCGCTCTCCAATCTCGATGCCAAGCTCAGGGTGCAGATGCGCGCCGAGATCAAGGCGCTTCACCAGCGGCTGAAGACCACCACCATCTATGTCACCCACGACCAGATCGAGGCGATGACCATGGCCGACCGCATCGTCGTGATGCGCGACGGCATCATCGAGCAGGTCGGCGCGCCGCTCGAGCTCTACGATAACCCCGCGAATATCTTTGTCGCCGGTTTCATCGGCAGCCCGGCTATGAATTTCCTGGACGGCTCGGTCGAGAGCGGCGTCTTCGCCGGTCCGGATTGGATCAGGATCAGGACATCCGTGCCGGACGGCCCCGTGGTCGCCGGCATCCGCCCCGACAAGGTGGGGCTCGGCGGCGATGGGGCCTCGCTCGAAGTCCTGGTGGTGGAACCCACGGGCGCCGAAACGCAGGTGCTTCTGAAGGCGGGTGACGCCCAGCTCGTCGCGCAGATCCAGGGCCGTGTTGCCCTCCGCGCCGGCGAAAGGGTGCCGGTGCGGTTCGAGGAAGAAGCGGTCTACTATTTCGATCGGGCGACCGGCGAGAGAGTGTGAGGGGAACTGTATCGAGGGTGTCGGACGATTGACCGTTTTCCCCACACCCTCTGGCCTGCCGGGCATCTCTCCCTCGAGTTTACTGGGCGGTACGGAAGGATCGGATGCTGGCTGTTGTCGCTTGCGCTCAGCTCTTTCGTTCTGCACCGTCGGGTGGGTTGCCGACGTCATGGAGTCGATCCAGTCCACGGGCAAGCCCGCGGACGGGATCACCTGGCCTTCGCTTCGCTCGACCCCGGCCCGAGGATGACGAAGCTTCCATGTCGTTGCCGATCGCAAACATTGGCGATTTGGCGCGGGCGTTCAACGCGAATCGTCATCCTCGGGCGTGAGCCCGCGCCAGTGGGCGAGCTGACCCGAGGATCCCATTCCGTTCCATTGCGGCCGGCCGGGGCCGAACCAGTACCAGCAGCCATCCCGCTCTCCGAACTTGCCGTGCATTTGCGCGGCGACGATGTGGCCTGCGTTGTCCTCTCTGTCGATCTGCCCGCCGACGGTCAGACCTACTGCCGCTGCGATCTTACGTAGGCGATATAGCCGCGTACGTCGGCTGCCGGTTCGGCATAGGCGTCGCCGAGCGTCTCCTCCATCGTGGCCATATAGGTCCTGGCCCAGTCTGGCAGGGGATAGTCGATGGCGGCGAGGAATTCGAGCGTCGCGGCAAGCCGGATGTCGGCGATCGACGGTTTCTCTCCGCCTATGAACGGCTTTTCATCCAGGTAGAATTTGTGGAAGACCTCGAGCGGCTCCGCGAGCGCGTCGACCGCGGCCAGGCGCGCCTGCTCCTTGGTCTCGGCATCGGCGTCGCTGTGACCGACTTCGCCGGGATATTGCGGAAAATTGAGGGCCGGGTAGGTGGATCTGGCGAGATAGGGATAGAATGTGCCGATCAGATAGAACATGGCACTGTCGATCATCGCGCGCTTTTCGGGGTCTTTCGGATAGAATTCATCGAGCCCGTGCTTGTTGCACAGATACTGCATGATCGCACAACTCTCCCAGAGGGCACCTTTCGGCAGGTCCTCCACCTCGATCATGGGCGTCAGATGCGCCGGGCAACGCGCAAGATATTCGGCCGTCCGTGTCTGGCCGTAGACATCCTGCTCGCTGAAATCGAGGCCCGCCGCCCGCACGAAGATGCGCGCCGTCATGTTGTTGACGCTTGGTTTGATGACGTTGAGCTTTATCGCAGACATCGTTTCCTCCTGTTGGCCGTCATCGTTCAGTATGGGTTCTTCGGAGACCTGTCCTCCGACAAGGAGATCCGGCTCCGCTCGATCAGCGCCTCGATGGCGTCGGCCAGATGCACTTCGGCGATGTTGTAGTCGCCCCGCGCGATCCTGACCTTGTGTGCCTCCGTCAACACTTCGGCATGGCTGTAGCCGGCGGGCGGCTCGAACCGGTAGGAGGCGAGCTCGATCAGCAGCCCGAGCGGATCCTCGAAATAGATCGAATCCATGAAGCCGCGGTCCTTGACGCCGCTATGCTTGATGTTCCGCTCGTCGAGGCGGGCAACCGCCTGCTGGAACGTTGCCCGCGAGACCGCAAAGGCGATGTGATGCACTGAGCCGACATCGGTGGACGTGCGTGCGGGATCGGCCTTGCGGGTCTCGTCGGTGAAGACGGTAATGAGGCGCCCGTCGCCGGGATCGAAATAGAGATGGCTTTCGTTCGCCTTGTCGAGGTTGGGCTGCTCGAAGACGAAGGGCATGCCGAGAATGCCTTCCCAGAAATCGACCGACGTTTGCCGGCCGGCACCCACCAGCGTGATGTGATGCACTCCCTGCGATTGAAGTTTTCGCATCGCCGTCCTCCCTGTTTCGGCATTACCGTTCCACGAGTTTCGACTTGTATCCGCCGCGCTGGAGCGTTCCTCACGGAACGAGGTCCAACACATCGTCCAGCTGCGCCTGCTCTCGCACGGGAGCGCCTCGACCCTCCGGTTCCAGGATGGTCAGCCTCCTCGACGGTTGATCTCGTCGCTCACAGACGACCTCGCCTGTGTCGAGACAGATGAGTTGCAGTTGTTGCGCATTCAACCTCCCCGGACCGCAGTTGTTGTTGGCGTTCTGTCCGCAGCGCGCGCAATATCGAGAGACGACAAACTAGATTAGTTTTCTCCCACGCGCCAGAAAACAGGAAATGGGGAAACGGGTGAGCCTGCGGGGTTAGATCCTTCTTGCGATAGGAGGCGAGAGACCAGGTTCAATACCCGTTCAACTTGTCCTTGCTTGCGTCGCCAACGCATGCGCGCTCTGAAACGCGCTCCAGCCCAAGGGTTCTCTGCCCGGACAGACGGTGCTGAACGCAGACGGGACATGTGTTCGTATAAGGATAACCGCTTGGATTTAGCTAAATAGAAGAAACTATTCCCGGTCAATAAAGCTTTCGGTTGGTGGTCGGCATTGTTTATGTCGAAGTGCCAGCTTCTCGCCGTGCGATATAGTGGCTCGGGCTTTGGGTGATGTTAAGCAGATGGCGACGACGTCTTCCTGATCCTATAGCCCGGCTCCTTCGAGAGGTCGGGCTACTTGTTTGCAGGTGGGGTCGATCGCAAAGCGAGCGTTGAGGGGCGAGGAGCGGATCCTTGAGCGTCAGAGGCCTGAAGGTTGCGTTCTTCGTCAACAAGTTCCCGATCATGTCCGAGGCCTTTATCGCGACCTCTGCCCGGGCGCTTCAGGAGAATGGCAGTCACGTCGACATATATGGGTTCGGCGGCGGGGAAGCGACCGGTTCGTCCGTCGACGCAATAACCGCACGAAGACTGGAAGGCCGCGCGTGGAATGCGGCGACCCCGAGGTCGGTTTCCGAACATCTCGTCGCCGCGCCAAACGCATTTGCTGCCGCGTTCCGGAATTTTGGGCTGCGCGCGTTCAACGTCTTCAATCCGCTCGTCTATCGCCGGACACTCGCCAACCTGACGTCCCTGTACCAGGCCGCCATCCTGCATAATGGCGGCCGCTACGACATTCTCCATTGCCAATTCGCGACGCTCGGCGAGTTCGTGCTCAAGCATAAGCGGGCAGGCCTGCTGAGCGGGAAGCTCGTCATCCATTTTCGCGGGTATGACATTTCCGAAGTCGTCCAGACCTGCGGGCCCCGTGTCTACGACCGCCTCTTTGCTGCGGCGGACTATTTCATCGCCAACTGTGAATATTTCCGTCGGAAGGCGATCGCCTTGGGGTGCCCGGCCGACCGGATCGAAGTCGTGGGATCCGGCATCGAGCTCGGCAACTTTCCGTTCCGCGGAGCCAAAAGGCCGGGCCATGGCTCGCTCCGGCTCGTCACGGTGGGCCGGCTGATCGAGCGAAAGGGCGTCCACGTCGCTCTGGATGCGCTCGCGCTGCTGTCTCGCGAAGGGCTCCGATTCCATTTCGACGTCGTTGGCGAGGGACCGATGCGGATCGAACTGGAAAGGCGGGTGCGAGCCCTAGGCCTCGTTGACCGGGTTTCGTTCCGCGGCGCGAAAACACATCGCGAGATCCGCGACATTCTCCAGGACAGTCACATCATGCTGGCGACCTCGCTGACTGCTCGCGACGGCAGCCAAGATGCCACAGTCAATACGGTGAAGGAGGCAATGGCCGTCGGCGTCCTGGTCGTCGGCACCCGGCACGGTGGAATTCCTGAACTCGTCGAGGAAGGGCAGACGGGAGCCCTTTGCCGGGAGAACGACGCGCGCGATCTCGCGGCGGCCGTGCGTCGTGTGCTCGGCGATAGCGAGAACTGGGACGCCGTGGCGCGGCGGTCGCGCGGTCGCGTCGAACAGAATTTCGCGATCGGCGCCACCAACGAACGACTTCTGAACGTCTACCAAAAGGCGCTGTCGTCGGACGGGTGATCCGAAGGCCGGCCTGGCATCCCAGCAGGCCCGTTCTGCGACGAGGGGAGGGGAAATGGATAAGACTGAGCAAGCAAAGGTCACCATCGTCATCACACCGCGTGACCGGTTCGGCATCGCGCTGGAATCCTTCAGGAGCGTCATCGCCTATACAGGCCGGCCTTACGATCTCGTCTATGTCGACGCCGGTGGGCCCGCCGATCTTGCCCGCGACTTGAAGAAGATCTGCTTGGACAACGGCTTCGTCTATATCCGCCACCCGGCGATCCTCAAGCCGAACGAGGCAAGGAACATAGGCGTCCGCGCCGCGCGGACGCCCTACATCGCTTTCCTGAACAACGACGTCGTCGTTTCGCCGGGATGGCTGTCGACGCTGGTCGCGTCAGCGGAGGAAACTGGCGCGGAAGTGGTCGCTCCCCTGACCTGCCAGAAGATGCCCCTTCATCGGGAGATTCATCAGGCCGGAGGTCTGTTCGCCGACGACGTCAAGTCGTTCCTTGCCGCACGCCCCGAAGACCGCCGCCTGAAAGAGGTCGAGCTGCTCCAGGGCAAGAAGGTTCACGAGGTCACGTTGACCCGTGGCGAAACGCAATGCTGCGAATTCCACTGTGCGTTGGTGCGCCGCGACGTGTTCGCGAGGATCGGCCAATTGGACGAGTTGCTGGCGACCAAGGAGCACATCGACTTCTGTCTGAGCGTCTGGCAGGCCGGCGGCCGCGTCATGTTCGAGCCCGCAGCGGTCGTCACCTTCCTTGGTCATGCCGGGGCAATCGAACCGCGCGATTTGAAGTTCTTCGCATTGCGATGGTCGCCCGCCTGGCAGCGGAGCAGCCTTGCGCACTTCCAGCGCAAATGGGGGCTTCCTAACGATCCCTATTTCGCCAAACGGAAGTCGATGCTGCGCTGGCGTCACTATGAGAGCATCGTGGAACCGCTTCTGCGCAAGGCTCCGCTCATCGGCCATCGCCACAAATGGCTCGCGGTCGGCAGCAAGGTGGCGTTGCCCGCCCTGGAATGGTGGAGCACGCGCCTCGCCAGCCGGCACGCCCAAGACAGCGCGAATACCCGGCCCTTCTAGCGTGCCGACCATCCGATGACGGGGCTGTCCAAACGCTCGCTCGTCAAACAATATGCCTGGGCCCTCTCGGGACAAGTGGCCCAAGCGCTCCTGGCGCTGGCCAGCGTCGTCGTGATCGCGCGCCTTCTCGGCCCGGAAACCTACGGCGTGTTCGCATTGGTGATGCTGATCGTGGGGCTGGCCGAAATTCTCGTCGGCGGCCATGTCACCGATTTCATCGTGCAGAAACCGACGGTCGCTGCCGGCGACCGCAATGCGGCTTTCGTGCTGGCGGTGCTTGTCGCGTTGGCGATCGCTGTGTCCCTGCTGATTGCCGCACCCTTCCTGGCGATCGTCCTGGGACACCGCGACATTCCGGTTCTCATGCCGGCAGCCGCACTGCTCGTCGTTCTGACGGCCGCGGCCAACGTCCCGACCAACCTCCTCGTGCGCGGAATGCATTTCGACATTCTCGCGCGCATCGACGCCACCGCGGGGCTGGCGGCCTTCATCGTGGGCGTCTCGCTCGCCTATGGCGGAGCCGGGATATGGAGCCTGCTGGTGATGGAGATCGTCCGGCGAAGCCTCCGCTTGCTCCTCGTCTCCGTCGCCGCCAGGTGGGTACCGGGCGTATCGTTCCGCTGGCACAACGTCGCCGAGCTTTGGATCTTCGCCCGATCCCGGCTTCTGGGTGCCTTGTTTCAATATCTCGCACAAGCGACGCCACGCCTCGTGGTCCAGGCCATGTTGGGAACGCATGCCCTGGGCTACTTCGCCGTGGCGTCCCGCTTGCTCGATCAGACGACAGGCCTCGTTACAGGGCCTCTGGCCGCCATTGCCTTTCCGGCCGCGGCCCGGGCCAGGGGCGATCTCGAGCAGTTGCGCGATCTGCTGGCACGCGCGATCGCGACATCGACCGCGATCGGATGGCCGGCCATTCTCGGCTTCGTCGTGGTGGCGCCGGTCCTCATTCCGATCCTGCTCGGCCCTGACTGGGCGCGTGCCGTACTGACGATCCAGATCCTGACCCTTTCAGCGCTCCGCGCTTCGGTGACCGGCTTCAACGGCGCCATAATCCTGGGTCTCGGCCGCGCCGATCTCAGGATGCGTCTCAATCTCGTCAATGCAGTGCTCGGTCTGCTGCTTTGTCCGTTCGGCGCCCTTTTCGGCGTTGAAGGGGTTTCTGCCGCAGTGTTGGTTCGCGCCTTCATTTCCTGGCCGGTCGGCGCTGCTTACGTCGAGCGCCTCACCGGCTTCGCCGCGAAGCGACAATTCCGGATCGCCGCAATCAGCGCCATCCCCGCAATGGCGATGGCCGTATCGGTCGAGGTCCTGCGCAGAAGCCTCGATGGGCTGGTCCGGGCACCGCTGCTCGGCGTCGTGCTGATCGCCTGCGGGGTGATCTTCTACGCCGGGTTCTGGGCCGCGCTGAACTTTCGCCGGCTACCAAGGATCGTGGGGCTGGCATCCGCCCGCCTCCGCCGCAGGCGCAACAATATCGGGGTGGGGGGAGCATGAGCAAGACGGGGGGGCGGCCTGGCGCCGAACAGATCAAGGGGATCGCAGGAGGAAGAGCCCCCGGGCGGGCGCACCCGCCGGCGCTACGCATATCGGTCATCCTGCCGACGTTCAACCGAGCGGCCTATATCACTGCCGCCATCGAAAGCGTTCTTGCCCAGACCATACCCATCCATGAGTTTCTGGTGGTGGACGACGGCTCCGACGACGGGACGCAAAGGGTGGTCCAGCGCTATCGCTCACATCTGCGCTATCTCCACCAGTCGAACCAGGGCAAGATGGCCGCGATCGAAAGCGCGCTTGCCGAAACCACCGGCGATCTCATCTGGATCATGGATGACGACGATGTCGCCACCCCGAATGCTCTCGCCGCCCTCGCGGAGCCTCATCGACGCAATCCCGATCTGATCTTCTCCTATGGCCACCTCGTCCAGTTCACCACGACCGAAAATGGCGCGATCGTCGAGGGCAGGAAATCGGTTTACCCGAGCGAGGATGCGCGCCCATTTCTCTTGAAGCTGATGGAGGATTGTTTCATCACCGGCCACCCGTGCGTCCTGGCGCGCCGGTCCGCCTATGAGGGCATTTTGCCATTCGACCGCAGCATCACGTCGTCGGTCGATTATTATTTTCACCTTCACATGGCGCTGCTCGGGCCGGTGGCATGCGTCGACGAGATCGTTCTCCTACAACGCCAGCATTCCGGCATGCGGGGGCCGGCGGCGGCGCGCTACGAGGAGGCCGAGAGGGTGCGGCGCTGGAAGCAGAGCGACAGGATGCTGATCGAGGGGATGCTGAACCGCCTCCCCCTCGCGGCGTTCGATCCCACGCCGGGCGGAACCGGCGCGGCCCCGGCCCGTCGCGCTTGCCTCATCCAGCGCGCCGCGATCGCCGCGCGGAAGCAGCTGTGGGACAGGGCGCTCCAGGACCTCGCCGAAGCGTTCTGGATCGAGCATGACGTGCCCCTGACACGCCTGGAGCTCCTTATCCTGTCGCGCGTCCTTGGATGTCGATACGGAATTGACGAAGTCTACCGCAAACCCTTCATTATCAGCCGGCTTCGCAAGATCGGCCGGTCCCGCCCGCGCGAATGCGGCATCGCTGGAGAGATAGGGCGGCCCCTGCTTCACCTGATGAAGAACGCTATTCGCGCTGGGAGACCGAGCGTCTTCCTCGATGCGCTCGGTCTGTGGCTTCGCCTGATGGATTTCCGATCCGGCACGGCCGCTTCGGCAGCGATCGCCACGCGCGCCGGCAAGCGTGCGGTTGGAAAGCTGGGTCGGGTCGCAACTTCGCGGCTGCGATGGTGAGACCGGCGATACGACGATCGATGGCAGCGGGATGTCGTTGGAGATCCCGCTCCCAGATGCACGACAAATGGAGAATCACTCAAATCTTAGGCCTTGCGGTGAGGTTCGAAAGAGCGCAGCGTAAGTTCTCCAGGGGCTCGAGCCGGCTGGAAATCAGGGCGAAATCCGCGGCGTGGACGGGAGCATTGCCAGCGCCGACGTATTGAGTGCCTTCGCGTCCTTGATCGCTCGGATGCATGTCCCCTCCGTCGCAACCATAGGAGGAGGCTGTGGCTATCGACCAGGAAACCATATCGTTGCATCGGCGTGATGTCGTTTGTGGTGGCGGCGCTGTGATGTTCAGTGCGCTGCTAGCTTCACTGCTCGGCGATGCGAGACCGTCCTGGGCACAGGGGCTGAGCGGCCCTGTGCCCGAAGTCGACCGCGTAGCGGTCCGGGTGGTTGTCGACAGTTACCAGATCGCGGTCGCGCCGAGCCTGAAGGTGGGCAATGTGGAGGTCCAGCGCTTGGGATGGCCGCTCAGCGATCAGCCGCCGCACAGGGCGATCATCAGCGAGTTCGGCCTGTCGATGCATGCGGAATCACAACGCGGCGACGAGGTCCGAAACGTGCTCGTCGACTTCGGCTTTACCTCGGAGGCACTTATTAACAATTCGGAGCTGCTAGGCCTTGATCCATCTACTCTCGATGCCTTGGTGTTGAGCCACGGGCATTATGACCACTTCGGCGGGCTCGTCGGCTTCCTGCAACTGAACAAGGGCAAGCTGAAACCGAAGCTACCGCTCTATTTGGGCGGCGAAGAGTGCTTCTGCGCCCGCGAGTGGACAGCGCCACCCGTGAAAGGCAACTTCGGTGTCCTCGACCGTAAAGCGCTCAAGGGCGTGGTGACGGTGATGTTTGCCGAAGTGCCGGCTCTAGTGGCCGACCATGCCTTTACCACCGGTCAAATCAACCTCGCGAGTTTCGAACGAGTCTTATCGCCGAGCGCCATGAAGATCGGCGTGCAGACTGGCATTGGCTGCTATCCGGAACAGTTCTCGGAAGCTGAGCGTCAGCAGGGCGTCATCCCCGATCAGTTCCGACACGAGCTGGCGACGAGCTTCAACCTAAGAGGTCGAGGTCTGGTCGTGCTGACCTCGTGCAGCCATCGAGGAGTCGTCAATGCGATCAAGCGCGCCCAGGCGATTTCGGGCATCGGCAAGGTCCATGCTGTAATCGGCGGCTTCCACCTCGCGCCCTACCCGCCAGAGTACGTACGCCAAAGCGTTGCCGCTCTGAAGGAAATCGATCCCGACTATGTCATTCCCCTGCACTGTACTGGAGAACCGTTCTACGAGGTATTCAAGGCTGAAATGCCAAACAAATTGCTGCGTTCATTCACCGGCACCCGCTTCGTCTTCGATGCGTGATCCTGGAGCAAACTCAGGGGCTCTCCCAGGGGCTTCGCGACGCTCGCGATAAAAAGCGTCCCGGGGCAGTCGGCCTTCACGATGCATGACGCGGAAATCATGTCCAACCCTATTGCGAGGGCAGCCCGCGGCGCTTCCACTCGCTGCGCGGGACCGGTTCTCCCACTCGAAAGGCAAAGGACACGACTTTCGTCGCGTCCCCATCGACCTTGCAACGATAGCTGAGATTGTACCATTGGCCGCCTGCGCGGAAGGCCGTGTTGGGGATGTCGACGGTCGTGCCGTCGTTCTTCCACTCGGAAGGCAAGAGGTCCGGAAAAACGGGAGGCGAGGAATTGAGCAACTGCGCGCGCAATTCCGTGAGGCAGAGCCGGCCGGCCCGTATGGGGCGCGGCACGCCGGCCATCGCGGTGGTCGCCGTCGCACGACCGCTTGCCGCTTGCGAGAACAATCTCTTCGCTTCCTGAAGCTTCGCCGAATCCCGGCTGTGGGCCGACGCCTCGGGGGGAGGAGCCTGGTTCGCCGCTCCGCCCTCTGCCGGGGCCGGCTGCCCTTCGAGTTGCCGTTCCTCTGGGTCGCGCTGCGCCGGTGTCGGCGCACCGTCCTCCGTACTGCCGCCGTCGGAAGACACTCGTGGACCGGCGTCCTTCTCACCGAATTGGAAGACGGGCCTGATGGCAGCCGAAGGCGCGTGACGCGCGGACCCTTCGATGGCGGAGGACGTCCCGCCGCGCGTTGCCTGCGATTGATCGGGCTCTGATTTTTCGGCGGCCGGCGAAGAATCGACCTCTGCATCCCTCGGCGGTTCGGGCGGCGGCACCAAGTCCACCGTCACGGCCTGCTCCTTCTGGGGCAGTGACATCGACGCCGGCAGCCCGAATATCAGAAGCGCGACGACAAGGAGATGCACGCCAAGCGAGGCAGGCAAGGCCCACCCGAATACCCGGCGCTGATCTCGATTGTCGTCCCTCATTGTGACCGATGTGGAATGAAACATCGGCGACATCAAGCATCGATCCCGTCGAATGAAAGAACGAAGACGGTTATCTCGTCCTATGCTCGGCGTACAGCATGGCGAGCGACATTGCGACGGAGGCTCCGACGTTCGGCTTCGCCTTGGTAGGAATCGCGGCTGTACGCTCGGCGCCTTTCCTCTTCCCCACGAAGTGGGGGAGAGGTGGCTCGGCGAAGCCGAGGCGGAGGGGGGAATGCCAAGCAATGAGCCTATATGTGTGAAGGTTGTATCCCAGGGCTGTCAGTCCTGCCCTCTGGTGAGAGCCTTCAGCTTCGCAATCGTCTCGATGTCCGGAGCACTGAGCCGGGACATGCCGATGTCACGCCTTTGGAGCGCGGCATGGGCAAGAGAGCCGAGCATGTCCCGCAAGGGGTCTCCCTTGGGCGGAATGCGGTAGAGCACGTCCTTGAGCAGCACCCATCCATCGCCCACGGCGACGGAGCCCAGGATCAGGACGCCCTCCTCGTCGTCGCGGCCGACCTGATGTGTGACGCAGATGCGCGCCTTCATAGCAGCGCGATCGATCGCGGCGACCGCTATCCTGGTTCCTCCGGCGATCGTCATCTCGACCTGGTTTGGCCCGAACGTCTGCCCAGCCTGCCATTCGTTGACCCAGTTTTCCTTATCCGAGGCCAGCACCACGGCATTCTCGCCGGACATGCGATGAATGAGGATGCAGGCTTGCGACAAGCCCGCATCCCAGCGGTCGGGAACGCGCATCTCGATCGTATAGGCGCCGATCTCGGCGGCGAGATAACCGGGAACTTCCGGATGTCCCAAGGGAACGAGCTCGAGGCATTCCGAAAAGCTGCCGCCGTAAGGCCTCGTCCAGACCCTGTCGCGTGGAAGCCAGCCCATCCTGTTCAAATTCGGGGCACAGAGCAGCGGTCCTCTTTGCCCAAATCTCGCATGCATATGGGAAGAGACATTCATCGCGCTCATGATGTCGTACTGGTCCCAGTACTCGCCGGGAGCGGACCAAGTATCGGTCTTGCGGGTCGACTGGTCGTAGGAGTGATCGAGGCCGAACACATGACCCGTCTCGTGCGCGAGAAAGGTGACATTATATTCGGGCGGTCCTCCGAGAACCCCCTTTCCCGATGCGCTGCTGTCGTCCACGCCGACATTGAAGAGGGCGACGAAGCCGGCATAGTCCGTCAATTGGAGGTCGAACGCGTCAATCGCGCCCTTGATCTTGCTCCACCGGTCCGGCCTCGCTTTCACATAGTCGTCCCGGGTCTGCTCGAGCGTATGCCAGCCGAATACCTTGGAACCATTCAGATCGATCCCACCGAGCGAGGCATCGACCCAATAGTCGTTCAGGCCACCGGTTCCGCGGTTGATGAACAGGTCTTCGAAGAAACTGACAGGCTCCGGCTCGTTACTCTCAGTATCGCTGAATTTGCAGAGGAGAATGGCAAACTTCTGGCTACCCGTAGGCATCTCGAAATCCTCCAGGGAAACTGGTGATGCCAGCAGCTTGTTTGCAGATCGATTGTCGATCAATTTCATTTATTGTTGAAACCGACCGAAAAACGATCAGCAATATTCATGCGGGAGAGTATTCCTCATCATAATTGATGGTCTGAAATATCCGAGTTGCCGGATTGAAGAAGGCCAAGGATCTTCGAGCGGGAGAGTTCGCACGGCGCGACGGGAATTTCGTGAGAAGTTCGCGTGGCTATCCATGGCGAGCACGCTCGGCGGAACTGGCCCGGAGCCCCGCCTCCGATTCTCCGGGCCGTATCGCATCCATGTCTTTGCCCTACCCCTGACATGGACGGCAAACATCATAGTAGAAGGATGGCTTCTCGTATGTTCGCTATCTGTGAACAGTGTGACAATGAACAATGAACGCTGTGCCCCGAAGCCACAGGTGCATGGGACTCTCGTCCGGACCTTGATTTCATCTCTGTCGCTGGCCGAAGCCTCCTTCGCCCCTGCGCGTGCCCTAGTTGGGATCAATGTCTGTCGTTGAAAGGAGCTTTGAAATGGTCTCGCGAACCGGTGGATGCCTGTGCGGCAAGGTGCGCTACGAAGTTCGGGGCGAACCGTCGCGGGTCGGACTTTGCCATTGCTCCGACTGCCGAAGAGAGAGCGGCTCGTCTTTCGTCGCCTTCGCGGCATGGCCCACCCAGGCCTTCTCAAGCAGCGGTGAGTTGAAGGTGTTCGAGGGAAGAGGCTTTTGTCCCGCCTGCGGGTCGCGGCTGTTCAATCCGGGCGAGCGGGAAACCGAGATCCGCATCGGATCCCTGGACGACGCGCCGAACAATTTGCGGCCGGAATACGAAATCTGGATCGTCAGGCGCGAGACCTGGCTTCATCCTTTGCCCGTGCCGCAATATTCGGGGGATCGGCATGACCCCGGCGGTCCCGGCGATTGATCTCCCGCGCCGGCCCCTGATTACTCCCGTCAATACTCCAGCTTAGGATACCAGTCCGTTCCTCGTCCTTCCGGGGTCGTGTCGAGAATGAGCCAGAGCGGCATGTGGTCCGGGGCATCGCGAGGGTCCTGGCCGGGATCGGCCATGTCGAAGCTCATCTCGCCCGCCCAGAAATGGCGGATCATGCCGTCGCGCCGGGTGAAAACGTTGTAGCCCGGAATGTCGGCATCCTCCGCGCTGACATAGTCGCGCGTGTAGTCGCCCTTCGTGTCCGAATAGAGCTTCAGGTGCTGCCATCCGCGCTCCTTCTTGAACGCGACGAGGCGCTCGATCGGCGAGCGGGCCACCATGGCGAAGGCGACGCGCTGCTCGATGTCGAGCGCCTCGCCGTCCCAGGCGCTCATCTGCGATGTGCACATCGGGCAGGGCCGCTGCCGCTGCGGGCCGTACATGTAGCTGTAGATCACCAGTGTCTGCTTGTCGCCGAAGAGATCGGCGAAGGCGACCGGTCCGTGCTCCCCATCGAAACGATAGTCCTTGGTCACGGCGCCGCCGGGCGGAAGCTGGCGGCGCATCTCGGCTACCCGCTCGAGATGGCGGCGAAGCTCGATCTCCTCGGTCAGCAGGGCGTTGCGCGCCTTGCGGTATTCGGCGCTCTCATTGGGAAATCGGGCGCGGTTCAGCGCGGCCAGTTCCGCTGCGGGACGGAGCGTTTGTTGCTGTGTCATGATCTCTCCCTTTCAGCCATTCGGCGGAGCCGGCGTCTCGCCGCCCCTCTTCCATGGACGAATGGCCGGGCGCGGAATCGACATCCGGGAAAGGAAAAATGTCGGTCTCATTCCGCCTGCCGGCATCATCTCCCCGGAAACAGGAGAAGACGCCGGCAGAGACCGCCCCCGCAGGAACAGGCGCTTACTTTTCGATATCGACGTGGCTGGTTTCCTTGCCGATCAACAGAGCGATCAGGGTGATCGCCGCCATGGCGGTGAGATAGACGCCCACCCAGAACGGGCTCCCGGCGCCGGCGCTCCAGAGCGCCACCGCAATGAACGGCGCGACCGCCGCGCCGAGGATCGAGGAAACGTTATAGGCGATGCCGGAGCCGGTGTAGCGCACATTGGCGGGGAAGAGCTCCGGCAGGAGCGCGCCCATCGGGCCGAACGTCATGCCCATCAGGCTGAAGCCCAGGATGAGCCAGGCCATCACGCCAGCGAAGCCGGCGGAGAGCATCGGCACCCACAGGAGGCCGAAGGTCGCGATGCCGAGCGTCACCCAGATCAGGGTCTTGCGACGGCCCCAGCGGTCGGCCCAGGGGCCCGAGACCATGGTGAAGATGCCGAAGAACACCACGCCGATGATCATCATCAGCACGAAGGCGCTGTAGTCGTAGCCGAGCCCGGGCACGGCTCCGGCGGGCGAGGCACGGCCGTAGCTCAGCGAGAAGGTCGTCATGAGATAGAAGAGAACGTAGGTCGCGAGCATGTAGAGCGTGCCGAGCACGATCTCTTTCCAATGCTTGCTCACGGCAGCGGCCAGGGGCAGCTTCTGGACCTTGCCGGCGCGGACGGCCTTTTTGAAGGCCTCGCTCTCGACGAGGTTCATGCGGACCCACAAGCCGACGGCGACCATGACGATCGAGAACAGGAACGGAATGCGCCAGCCCCATTCGAGGAAGGCCGCCGAGGGGCGCGAGGGGTCGTCCGAGGGCATCGCCGCGGCAATGATCAGGAACAGGCCATTGGCGAGGATGAAGCCGATCGGCGCGCCAAGCTGCGGGAAGGTGCCGAAGACGGCGCGTTTGCCGGCCGGCGCGTTCTCTGTCGCCACGAGCGCCGCGCCGCTCCATTCGCCGCCCAGCGCGAAGCCCTGAGCCAGGCGCAGCACCACGAGGAGCGCGGGCGCCAGCCAGCCGGCGGTCGCAAAGGTGGGCAAGAGGCCGATGAGGAAGGTGGCGATACCCATGGTGAGCAGCGCGCCCACCAGGGTGATCTTGCGACCCCGCTTGTCGCCCAGATGGCCGAAGAAGATCGCGCCCAGCGGACGGGCTACCATGGCCGCGCCGAACACAGCGAAGGAAGCGAGCAGCGCCGTCGTCTCGTTGCCCGCGGGAAAGAAGAGATGCGGGAAGACCAGCACGGCCGCCGTGGCATAGACGTAGAAATCGTAGAACTCGATCGTGGTGCCGATCAGACTGGCGAGGATGACCCGGGATCGCGGGTTCGCCGGTGTCGCTTCGGACGGCAGGGCGTGGATTGTTGCTGACATTCGAGATTGTTCCATGCGGAGGACGCGACCGGCCGTCACCATGGCGACCGGCGGCGAGGACTTAGTCCTCGTGGATCTGGCTGTGATGCTTGGTATCGCGCATCATGAGATAGATGATGAGCGACAGGCCGATCATGATCGTCACGTACCAGAAGAACCCGCTCTCATAGCCGATCGATTTGAACTTCAGTGCGACCCATTCGGCGGTGCCGCCGAAGATCGTGTTGGCGAGCGCGTAGGGAAGCGCGACGCCGAGGGCCCGGATATGGGCCGGAAAGAGTTCGGCCTTCACCACCGCGTTGATCGAGGTGTAGCCGGTGACGATCAGCAGCCCGGCCAGCGAAAGAGCGAAGGCTGCATAAGGGTCGCTCGTGGCCGCGATCGCCGAGAAGAGCGGATAGGTGAACAACACGCCGAGCACGCCGAACCCGACCATGATCGGCTTTCGCCCGATGCGGTCGGAAAGGGCGCCGGCAAGGGGCTGGCAGAGCATGAAGATGAACAGCGCGAGCGTGGTGATCTCGGTGGCCGATTCCTTGCTGAAGCCCGACGTGTTGACCAGGAACTTCTGCATGTAGGTGGTGTAGGCATAGAAGGCCAGCGTGCCGCCGGCGGTCAGCCCCAGCACCAGGAAGGCCTCCTTCGGGTAGTGGGCAAACAGCGCCCACCCGCTGGATTTCGGTTTGCTTTCGCCTTGGGCGTTCTGGAATGACTGCGTCTCGACCAGTCCCCGGCGGATGTAGAAGACCGCGATGGCCAGCACGCCGCCGATGGCGAAGGGGATGCGCCAGCCCCAGGCGGACAGTTGTTCCGGTGCCAGGACCCGCTGCAGCGCGATCAGCACCACCAGAGCCACCAACTGGCCGGAAATCAATGTCACGTACTGGAAGCTCGAGAAGAAGCCGCGACTGTCCTTGCCCGCCATCTCGCTGAGATAGGTGGCGCTGGCGCCGTACTCGCCGCCGACGCTCAGACCCTGCAACAGCCGGGCCAGGACCAGCACGGCCGGCGCCAGAACCCCGATGCTGTCGTATCCAGGTGTTATGGCGATCATCAGGGAGCCGAGGCACATCAGCGTGACCGACAGCGTCAGCCCGGCCTTGCGGCCGCGCCGGTCTGAATAGATGCCCATGAACCAGGCGCCGATCGGCCGCATCAGGAAACCGACCGCAAACACGGCGGCTGCGCTCAGCAGCTCGGCAGTCTGGTCGCCGGAGGGAAAGAAGATAGGCGCGAAATAGAGCGTGAAGGCGGAATAGACATACCAGTCGTACCATTCCACCAGATTGCCTGCGGAGCCTCCGATGATCGACTTCAGGCGAGTGTTTTTGTCGGGAGCGGCGGCCAGCGTCTCCCGCATGCCGGCAAGATTGCTCATATAGTGCTCCGTTCTTGATCGACGGTTGGACGTCCCGGCGTCATTCGGCGCGGGTTGTCGGAAGCGGTATTTTCATGGCTCGTATGCTGCAGCGCAGATAATGGCATATAGAATGAATTGCAATTCAAATTATTTCCATGCAAACTAAATTGATGGTCGAAGACGGTTCCTCTTCACGGCAACGATTCGGCTTCCAGTTCTCCGTTCTGGCCCGCCAGTGGCGGCGCGCGCTCGAGGAGAGCCTGGAGCGTGCCGGGCTGAGCGACGCCACTTGGGCGCCACTTGTCCATCTTCAGGAATCGGGCGACGGGGTTACCCAGAAGGAGCTCGCGCAGCGGCTGGGCATCGATGGTTCCAGCCTCGTGCGCCTGCTCGACATACTTGGCCAGAAGGGCTTCATCGAAAGGCAGGTCGACAAGGACGATCGCCGGGCCAGGCAGATCTATCTGACCGAGGCCGGGCGGGTGGCGACAAGGGACATTCGCCGCGTGCTTTCGCAGGCGGAGGCGAAGATGCTGGCCGATGTGGGCGATGCCGAGCTCGACGCGGTGCTCCATGTATTCACAAGGATCGCGGATCGGATCCGTTCGACGCAGCATCAACTGGACGGGCGATGAGTCTCACGGAAAGGATGACCGGCCTCGGCTTCGACCCGGAGCGCATGCGTTATTGCCTGCGCGTCGCGTTCGCCGCCTGCCTGGCGCTGCTTGTGGCGTGGCTGGTCGGCCTGGAGCACCCGCAATGGTCGGCGATGACCGTTTTCGCGGCCTCCCAGCCGGCGCGCAACCTGCTCGTCGAAAAGAGCTTCTTCCGCGCGGCAGGCACGCTCGTCGGAACGGCCGTGGGCGCCCTTCTCGTGTTCGTGTCGAACGGGGAGCCGGCGGCGCTGGTGATCGGGCTATCCCTGTGGGTCGGCGTCTGTGCCTGGCTCGGCAACCTGCTGCGCGGCTTCACCGCCTACGGCACCTTGCTGGCCGGCTATTCAGCGGCGATGGTCGCCCTTCTCGACACGGGCCATCCCGAGAACATTCTTGCACTGGGAACCGACCGTCTGGCGACGATGATCATCGGCATCGTCGTGGCGTTGCTGACCGGACTTCTCTTCACTCCACGAGGCACCGAGGACCCCGTCGGCGGCCGCGCGCGGCGCCTGACCGCGGTGATGCTTCGCCTCATGGCGGCGCGGCTCGACAGCGGCGGAAGCGGGAAGCTGCCCGACCAGGACGCAATCCTCCGGGAGATGGCCGCCATCGACGAAGCCCTGGAGCCGCATGGCGCCGGTTCCATGCGCTCGCGCCGGTCCGCGCGCACGATCCGGGCGGTGGTCGCCGCGCAGGTTTCGGCGCTACTGTGGCTCAACAGCGCCCGCGACATCCCTGTCGCAAAGAATGTCTCGGATGCCTTGATGGCCGCGGCGCGCCTGCTCGAGGCATCGGCGCCGGCCGGGGAGGTGGTCGCCGCGCTGGAACGGGCGGCCGATCTCTCCTCCGATTTCCCGGCGCTTCACGAGGTTGTCCTGCGCCTGGAGACCGTGCTTCGCGACCGCCTCTCGGTGAGCGACGGCGAAGTGCGGCGCCCGCGCCTTGACCATCCGGTGGTGCTCCACCGCGACTGGATCGGCGCGCGCCATGCCAGCATCCGCGCCACGGGCGTGCTGCTGTTGCTCGGGGCCGTCTGGGTAGGGACGGGGTGGACGGCAGGGCCATACCTGCTTCTCGGCACCGCGGTCATGGCCACCCTGTTCTCGACGTGGGACGATCCTGCCTGGATCATGGGGCAGGTTCTGGTCGGCCAGTTCTTCGGCGCGATCGCCGCCCTGGCGTGTCGCTGGCTGGTATGGCCACATGCAGGGTCGGAGATCGAACAGATCTTCATGCTCATGCCGTTCGTCCTCCTCGGCGTGCTTCCGCTCGCGCACCGCAAGACCATGTTCGGCGCGACCGACTATTGCATGGCGCTGCTGCTGCTGTCGCAGCCGACCTTTCCCCTGGCGGGAAGCTTCTCGCATTCGCTCTCCATGGCCGCGGCGGTCGTTTCCGGCCCACTGATCGCGCTTCTGGCTTTCCGCTTGATCTTTCCGGCCGACGCCGCGCGCCGCATGAGGATGGTGATGCGCTCGATGGTCGAGGAGCTCCAGGACATGGCGTCCGCCGGCAGTGCCGGAAGACGCGGCGAAATCTGGCGCGCCCGGCTCTCTCACCGGCTCCTCGGGCTGGTCCGCTGGGCGGAAAAGTCGGGTGAAAGAGACCCTTCGCCGGAAAGCGGCGCCCTGGCCGTTCTGCTGACGGGGTCGGCCGTGCTTCACATGTGGCAAATCCGAGACGAGACTTTGCCGGCGCCCGGGCTCAAGCGGGCCATCGACGTTGCGCTGGCGCGCATCGGCGCCATCGCTCACGACCCGGAGCGCGCCGCGGGCGCGCTGGCCGCCGTGGCCATACGGCTCGAAGGCGCGGCCGGGGGCAGGGCCGATTTGCTCCATGCCGCCAGCGCCGCCCTTCGGGCAAACCCCGCTTTCTTCAGGCGCGCTGGAGCGGCCGCCGGTGATGATCGGCGGCCGTAATCTCTCCTATTCGGCGCGCCGGGCGGCGACGACCTCCACCTCTACCTTGAACTCTTCGCGCGTGAAGCCGGAGACGATCATCAGCGTGGAAGCCGGCGGCGCCACAGGGAAAAGCCGGTCGCGCACGCTCATATATCCCGACATGTGGGCGCGATCGGTGACATAGGCGTTGATACGCACCACGTCGGAAAGGGTCATGCCGCCTTCGGCCAGGATCGCCTCGATGTTGCGGAAGCAAAGCTCGGCCTGTTCGGCGACATCGTTCGGCACCGTCTCGTCGGCGCCGATGCCGAGCTGGCCGGAACAGAACACCATGTCGCTGCCCGCCGGCACGAAGACGCCGTGGCTGTAGGCGGCGAAGGGCGGCCGGATCGAAGCCGGAGCGAGGGGGCGCAGGGTCTTTTCGGTCATGATGCTGCTCCCGTCCTTCCCTCTGGCTGCCAGCGCGCGCGGAAATCGGCGAGCCAGCCGAGCCCGGCATCGGTGCTTGCCCCGCGCGGCTTGTATTCCGCGCCGAGAAAGCCGGTGTAACCCTGCTCGACGATCGCCGGCAGCAGGCGCGCGTAATCGACCTCGCCCTGGTCGGGCTCGCCCCGATCGGGCACGGCGGCGAACTGGACATGCCCGATGGCCGGGAGATGGCTCCCGACGCCGGCAATGAGGTCGGCGCCCATGATCCTCATATGGTAGCAATCATACATGATGCGGATGTTGTCGCATGCGGTCTCGTCGATGATCGACCGCGCCGTCTCGGCATCGGTCAGGAAATAGCCGGGCACGTCGCGCGTATTGAGCGGTTCGATGAGCACCGATACGCCCTTCTCCTTCCCGACCCGCGCGGCGTATCGCAAGTTCTCCACGAAGATCCGGCGAGCCTCGTCGCCCGAAGCCTTGCCCGCCATGACATGCACATTGGCGGCTCCGATCGCTGCGGCATAGCCGAAGGCCTGATCGATGGCGCGGCAGGCGTCGCCCTGCCGGCCGGCAAGCGCGCATAGCCCGAAGTCGCCGGCCGCGACGTCGCCGCGCACCGTGTTGAGGCCGAGCACCGGCAAGCCCGTTTCATCGAGCGCCTTTCGCACAAGCGCCGGGTCGATGTCGTAAGGCCAATGGAGCTCGATCGCATCGAAACCGGCCCTTGCGGCGGCATGGATTGCCTCGGGCAAGGGGCGATCGGTCCAGAGAAAGCCGAGATTGGCCGAAAGCCTGATCATATCAATCCCATTCCACGTCGAAATGCCGGACCACGTCGCGGATCTGCGCTTCGGTCAGCATGTTGGGTTTCATGCCGCGCGTGAGCAAGGCCAGCCGCGCCGTCTCCTCCAGCTCTTCCATGGCGAAGGCCGCGGCTTCGAGGTCTTTCGCCGCGACCACCGGCCCGTGATTTGCCAGCAGCACAGCGCTGCGTTTGCCCGCGAGCCCGCGAATCGCTTCGCCCATGGCGGCGTCACCCGGGCGGAAAAAGGGAAGGAGCTTCACCTTGCCGAGCCGCATGATCGAATAGGGCGTGAGCGGCGGCAGCACATTGTCCGGATCTGTCTCGGGCAGCATCGACAGCGCCACCGAATGGGTGGAGTGGAGGTGAAGCACCGCGCCGGCCTTGGCTTGCCTCGTTTCGTAGAAGGCCGCATGGAGCGGCAGTTCCTTCGTCGGCTTATCGCCTTCGACATAACGCCCGTCCACGTCGAGCCGTGTCAGCCTGCCGGGATCGAGCATGCCGAGCGAGACGCCGGTCGGGGTCACCAGAAAGCCGCCATCGGGCAGCCGAGCCGAGATATTGCCCGAGGCGCCGCTGGTCAGCCCGCGATCGAAGAGCGACTTTGCGATGCGGCAGATCTGTTCGCGCAGTTCCGTCTCGGGGGTCATGTCGCTGTCTCCGCCATCATGTGGATCGCCTTCTCGAAAAAATCCTCGCTACCGAAATTTCCGGATTTCAGCGCAAGGACGAGGTCGCTCCCGGTCACGCGCAGCATCGGCACGCCGGGGTCGATCTCCGGCCCTACTTCCAGGGCCGAGCAGCCGAGGCCGCCGACGACCGCGCCCGATGTTTCACCGCCGGCGCTGACCAGCCGGCGGATGCCCGCCTCGACCAGCGCCGGCGCCGTGCGGGCGAAGAATTCCTCGATGCGGCCCGCCAGATCGGCCGCACCGTATTTCTCCTGCGCCGCCTTTACCGTCTCCGGATCGGCCGAGGAGTAGACGATCGGCATCTGATCGGCCCGTTCCATCACCCATGCGACAGTGCCCTGGACGTCCGCCTTGCCCGTCATCAGCGCGTCCGCCGAGACCTCGAGCGAGGGATGGTCGCGGCGATGATACTCCACTTGCTGGCGCGTGGCGCGCGAGCAGGAGCCGGAGAGAATCGCGGCGGGCCCCGCCCCGCCTTGCCACCCAGACACGCGGCCGGCGATCTGCCCGGCCTTGCGGAAGTTCTCAGGCAGTCCGAGCGCGATGCCGGACCCGCCCGTGATCAGCGGCAGATCGGCGACGGCGTTGCCGATCGCCTGGAGATCGGCTTCGGTGATCGCGTCCACGACGATCAGCTTGGAGCCCATCGCGTCGGCACTGGCCAGGGCCGCACGGATGGCCTCCGCGCCGGCGCGCACATGGGCATGCCCGACATGGCCGACGCGGTTCTTCGATTGGAGGGCCAGCCAGCGACGGATGTCGGGGTCGGTCATGGGCGTCAGCGGGTGATGCTCCATGCCGGATTCGCTGAGCAGCCTGTCGCCTACGAAGAGATGACCCTGGTAGAGCGTGCGGCCGGTGGCGGGAAAGGCCGGGCAGACGACCACCTGGCTGGCGCCGAGCGCCTCGATCAGCGCGTCGGCGACCGGTCCGATATTGCCGTCCGGCGTGGAGTCGAAGGTCGAGCAATATTTGAACAGGAATTGCCGGCATCCCTGCGCCTTCAGCCAATCCAGCGCGGCGAGCGATTGCGCCACCGCCTCGGCCGCCGGTGTGCTGCGCGTCTTCAGCGCCACCACGCCCGCTTCGACATTTTCGCCCGCCGGTTCGTCCGGCACGCCGCAATATTGCGTCGTCGCCATCCCGCCCTTCGCCAGCGTGTTGGCAAGGTCGGAAGAACCTGTGAAGTCGTCGCCGATGCAACCCAGCAGCATGTCAGCACGCCTCGCTCGCGTGGTCCTCGAGATAGGCTTCGACAATCGCCTCGAAGGAAGCGTCTGGCTCGAAGCCGAGCGACAAGGCTCTTTTTGTATCGAAGGCCTTTGGCCAGGTCGAGATGATGGCTTCGATCGCGGGGTCTGGTTCGTGCTTGATCAGGGCGACCGCTTCATCGCCGGCCGTCTTGCGCAACGCCTCGATCTCGTCGGCGACGGTCGCCGAAATGCCGGGCATGGTGAGATTGCGGTTTTCCGCGAGTTGCGCTGAATCGACCTCCGCCGCGTGGACGAGATAGCCGATCGCCGCGCGCGGGCTGGCGAACCAGTGGCGCACCGAGGTCGCGACCGGCAATATTGCCGGCTTGCCGGCCAGCGGCTCGCGCAGGATGCCGGAAAAGAAACCGGAGGCAGCGGCGTTCGGCTTGCCCGGTCGGACGCAGATGGTGGGCAGGCGGATGCCGATGCCGTCGACGAAGCCGCGTCGGCTGTAGTCGGCCAGCAGCAATTCGCCTATCGCCTTCTGGGTGCCATAACTCGAGCGCGGCGTGAGAATGTGATCGTCCGCGATCACGTCGGGCAGCGGCGAGCCGAAGACGGCGAGCGAAGAGGCGAAGACGAAGCGCGGACGGTAGCCCGGGGTCGAAGCCTGCGCTTGCCGGATGGCGTCGAGCAGGGCGCGCGTGCCGTCGAGGTTGATGCGATAGCCCTTCTCGAAATCGCGCTCGGCCTCGCCCGAGACGATCGCCGCGAGGTGGTAGATCACCTCCGGCCGGCTCCCGATCAGCGCTTCCGCAGTGCCGGGCACGCTCAGATCGCCGGTGCGGATGTCGAGCGCGACTGCCGTGTCGCGCCCCTTCGCTTCGAAGATGTCGAAGAGGGTCAGCTTTGCGATGCCTTTTCCCGCGATCGCGCCTTTGGCAAGGAGTGCGTCGACGAGCCCGGCGCCCAGCATTCCTGCGGCGCCGATGATCAGACAATGGGTCATGCGTGGGTGTTCCTGCGGTGGAAAGGAGTGGGTGGTCCCCGGGGAGGCTCAGCTGTGTTCCAGCACGGCTGGTGCCTGGGAGAGCAGTTCCTTCAGTCGCTGCGGTCCCGCCAGCACATCGGCCTCGCTCGGGTTGATGCCGATTGCGAGCAGCTTGCGGGCGATCATATGGTCGGCGGGACGGTTGACCGAATCGACTGCCACGAGTTCGGCTCTCCGGAAATGATAGACCGCGAAGGCGTTGGTTTCCGGCGAACCGGTGATGACACGGCGGTCGGCGTTCAAGGCCAGCCCTGCGGTCTGCAGCTTCATGTCGCCCTGATCCGACCAGAACCACGCGACTTCGCGGTATGGGGATGGCCGGCCGGCGATCGTCCTCGCCGCGTTCTTCGCCTGGTCCGTGGCGTTCTGGACGGATTCCAACCGAAGCCGCCGTCCGGCCTGCCAATGGCCGAAGGATGCGCAGTCTCCGACCGCGAGTATGGCCGGGTCCGATGTGCGCATATGGTCGTCCACGACCGCGCCATTCTCCGCGGCAAGGCCGGCGGCCGCGGCGAGCTCCACATTGGGCACGGCGCCGATGCCCAGGATGACGAGATCGGCGGCAAACACTCTTCCATCCTCGAGGCGCAACTGGGAGACCCTGCCATGCACACCTTCGAACACCGCGACGCTGGCCCCCGTCACGATCTCGATGCCGGCCGCGACCGAGCGTTCGTGGACGTGCCGCGAGACTTCGGGTGCCACCGATCGGGCGAGCACGCGCGGGGCCGCTTCGAGTACTGTCACTTTGCGTCCCAACGCGGTGAGAGTGTGGGCGAGCTCCATGCCGATATAGCCGCCGCCGACGATCACGGCCTGGCTTGCGCCCTGGAGAAGCTCGTTCAGCCGCCTTGCATCGGCAAGCGTGCGCAACGACACGATGCCTTCGAGGGTCGCTCCGCTAAGCGCCGGGAGGCGCGGGCGCGATCCCGTGGCAAGCACGAGTTGGGTATAGGACAGGCGTTTCGCGTCGCCCAGCCGCACGGTCTTGGCCTGCCTGTCGATCTCCGAGACCGTCGCGCCGTAGACGATTTCGATCGCGTTGTCCCGGTAGAAGTCGGCGTTGCGCAAAACCAGGGCGGGGCTGTCCGGCGACTTGAGGAAGCCCTTGGACAAGGGTGGCTTATGATAAGGCAGATCCCGCTCGTCGCTGACGAGCAGGATCTGACCGTCATAGCCTTCCTGACGCAGGCTGGCCGCGGCTTGCGAGCCGGCGTGGCCGGCGCCGACAATGACGCACTGCTCCCGCATCTCATCTCCTCCGATGACGCGCTTCGTTATGTTTTCCATGAGTTACACGTTTTTACGTGAAGTCAAAACAATTAGTTTGACCAGATGCTCTGATCTGTTAGATGGTTTTTGAGGATGGTGGAGGACCTGCGAGGAAGGTGCGGAAGCTGCGCCGCGGGACCTGTGCCGATCCTGCCGCGGAGGAGGTTCGGAGTATCCGATGGAGCTGGGCGGCGACCGATGGTCGTATTCCTGCCTGACGATTTCTCTGCCGCTTCTCCAACAGTTTTGCTTGGCCGCCGCACGTGGCGGCGTCGATATACGGGGGGAGGCCGGCCATGCCTGCTATTTTCGGTGCGGGGACCAGCAGGTGAAGCGTTTCTGGTCCGACTATTCCAGTGAGGAGTTTGCTGGGCTCGACCGCGGCCGGATCGTCGCGGTCATGCCTGTCGGCGCCACCGAGCAGCACGGTCCGCATCTGCCCTTGTCGGTCGATGCCGCGATCGTCGATGGCGTGGTCGCGGCGGTCGCTGAAAGGCTGCCGGACGACAGCAACGTTCTGTTCCTGCCTACCTTGCCGGTCGGCAAGAGCGACGAGCATCGCCGGTTCCCGGGGACGCTCACCCTTTCGGGCGAAACGCTCATCCGCGTCTGGACGGAGATCGGCGCCTGCGCGGCGGCGAGCGGGGTGCGGAAGCTGGTGCTCCTCAACAGCCATGGCGGCCAGATCAGCATCATGGACGTCGTGGCTCGCGAACTGCGCATCCGCCACGACATGCTCGTCTTCTCCGTCAACTGGTTCGGCCTCGGCATGCCGGAGGGCGTCTATTCCGATCACGAGCAGAAGCACGGGGTTCACGCCGGCGACATGGAGACGTCGGTGATGTTGTCGCTCCATCCCGACCTCGTGCGCATGGATCGAGCGCGGAATTTTCGTTCTCTGACCGAGACCTTCGAGAAGGATTACCGCTATATCTCCCTGGCGCGCGCGAAGCCGGGCTGGCAATCGCAGGACCTGAACGCCGATGGCGCCTGTGGCGACGCTTCGGCGGCGACGGCTGAGAAGGGTCGCCTCACCATCGACTTCGCCGCCGAGCGCCTGGTGGAACTGCTTGCGGAGGTCGAGCGGGCGCCGCTCTCCTGGCTCGACAACCAGCCGGGCTGGTGACGATGACGACTGCTCCCCTCATCGAGATGAAGAATGTCTTCAAGCAGTATGGCAACGGCACCGTTGCCATACGCGACATGTCGCTGGCCGTGGAGAAGGGTCAATTCGTGAGCTTTCTCGGGCCTTCGGGCTGCGGCAAGAGCACGGCATTGCGCATGATCGCCGGCCTCTCGTCGGTGTCTGCGGGCACTATCGCGGTGAACGGCCATGCTCCGGGCGAAAGCAACAGCGCCGCCGATATCGGCTTCGTCTTCCAGGAGCCGACGCTGATGCCCTGGGCGACGGTTTTCGAGAATGTCTATCTGCCGCTCCGGCTTACCGGCATCTCCCATGCCGAGGCCAAGCCGCGCATCGAGGAAGCGCTGTCGCAAGTCGGCCTGTCGCGCTTCGCAAAGTCCTACCCGCGCGAGCTGTCCGGCGGCATGAAGATGCGCGCCTCGATCGCCCGCGCCATCGTCACGCGCCCGCGCCTGCTTTTGATGGACGAGCCCTTCGCGGCGCTCGACGAGATGACGCGCTTCAAGCTCAACAATGACGTGCTGCGGCTGTGGCAGGAACAGGGCCTGACGATCATCTTCGTGACGCATAGTGTCTACGAGTCCGTCTATATGTCGAACCGGGTGGTGGTCATGGCGGCGCGGCCGGGCCGCGTCGTCGCCGATCTCCCGATCGAGGGCTCCTATCCGCGCGCCGAGGATTTCCGCGCCACGGAAGCCTATGCCGAAAGCTGCCAGGCCGCTTCGAAGGCCCTGAGGGGGACGCTCGACCATGTCGATATCGACCACTGAGACGCTGGGCGGCGACGACGCCCTGCCGGTGCTCAATGCAGATCTCCAGCGCGAGCTGCGCCGCGAGCAGCGCATGAAATACATCATGCCCACGGTGGCTCTGATCCTCGCGCTGCTTCTTTGGGAGGCGTTGGTCGCCTATTACAAGGTCCCCGCCTATCTGATCCCTGCGCCCAGCCGCATCGCGCAGACGCTCATGACCGATGGCGCGTCGTTGCTGACCTCGATGTGGTTCACGGTCAAGCTGACGCTGCTTGCGCTGCTCTGTGCCATCGTCGGCGGCGTTCTGCTCGGGGCTTTGTTCGCCCTGTCGCGCACGGTGGAGATGAGCTTCTTTCCCTTCGCGGTCATCCTGCAGGTCACGCCGATCGTGGCGATCGCACCGCTGATCCTGATCTATGTGCCCGACACTTTCGCCGCACTCCTGATCTGTGCCTGGATCGTCGCCTTCTTCCCGATCCTGTCTTCGACCGTGATCGGCCTGCGCAGCGCCGATCACAATCTGAGGGACCTGTTCAAGCTCTACAAGGCGACGCCCTGGCAGCGTCTGCGCTTCCTTCTCGCGCCGAGCGCCTTGCCTTATTTCATGGCTGCGCTGAAGATCGCCGGAGGTCTCTCGCTGATCGGAGCGGTCGTGGCCGAGTTCGTCGCCGGCACCGCCGGCCAGAACACCGGCCTCGCCTCGCGTATCCTGGAAGCGAGCTTTCGGAACGAGATACCGCGCATGTTCGCCGCGCTCACCCTGGTCTCGCTGCTGGGCATCGCCATCTTCCTGGCGACGAGCTGGCTTTCGCGCGCGGTGCTCGGCAAATGGCACGAGAGCGAGATCAGGCGCGAAGCGTGATGGCGGACAGCAACGACATCGGCGCGCAGGAAACGTTCCGTCTGGAGGGCGTCTGGCTTCCCGGCGGCGCGCAGCCTGCCGACGTCGTGGTGGCCAGCGGGCGGATCGCGGCGATCGAGCCGGCGTTCGGCAAGTCCAGGGGCGTGGTCCTCCCAGTCATGGCCGATGTCCACGTCCATCTCGACAAGACCTACACGATCGAGCGAACCAATGGTTCGATCCATGGCCTCTTCGATGCCATCGAGTTGATGGCGCGCGATAAGCGGTATTGGACGGCGGAGGATATCCGCGCTCGCGCGAGCCGCGCGCTGGAAGCTGCCTACCGCAACGGCGTCCATGCGATGCGCAGCCATGTCGACTGGAACGAGCCGAGCGTTCCCGTGGCCTGGCCAGTGCTCAACGAGCTCCGGGAGGAGTGGCGCGGCCGCGTCGAGCTTCAGCTCTCTTCGCTTTGCCCGGCCGATCTCCTGCCTGACGCGGCAACGGCAATTGCTGAACGTGTTCGCGAGGATGGGGGCGTTTTCGGCGCCTTCTTCTATCGCAACGCCGATCTCGCGGCGAAAGTCGATTTCGCTTTTCGCGCGGCGGTCGACAACGGGCTGTCGCTGGATTTCCACGTGGATGAAGGGCTGGACGTCGAAGCCGACGGCTTCTCCGAGATCGTGACGGCAGCCCTGCGCTACGGCATGGCGGGCCAGGTGGTATGCGGCCACGCCTGCTCCCTGTCGCTGCGCGACGACGATACGCTCGCGCGCACGTTTGGGGCCGCGGCCGAGGCCGGCGTGTCGCTCACCGCGCTGCCCACGACCAACCTCTATCTCCAGGATCGCGTCGGCGGCCGTTCACCGCGTCACCGGGGCATTGCGCCGATCAAGGAGGCGCGCGCCGCCGGCATGACGGTCATGCTGGGCGTCGACAATTGTCGGGACGCTTTCTATCCCTATGGCGACTACGACCCGCTGGCGGTGCTTCGCCTCGCCGCGGTCGCCGCCCATCTCGAACCCGCCGAGTGGCTCGATGCCATTACCGACCTGCCCGCCGCCTGCTGCGGCGCGCCGGCGAGGCGCATCGCCGTCGGCGAAGTCGCGGATTTCATCTGGTTCGATGCCTCGGACCTTTCGGATCTCGTCAGCCGGCCCGCTGCGGCGCGTACTGTTTTCCGCGCCGGCCGACCGATCGTCCAGCCTTCACGGAGCCCGCTATGACTGACAGAGGACGTTACGACCTGGAGGCTTTTCGCAGGGATATCGACGGCATCCGTGTCTATGACGATCCCAAGCAGGTCGAGCTGCGCTCGCGCGACTACTATTGGTACAGCCCGATCCTCAACGAGGAACTCGACGGGCGCGTCGGCGACATCGTCGTCATCCCGCAGGACCAGGACGAGGTGCGCCGCGTCGCGGCCGCGGCCGCCAGGCACCGTATTCCGGTCACCGTCCGAGGCGGTGGCACCGGCAATTACGGCCAGTGCGTCCCGCTGGAAGGCGGCATCATCCTCGACGTCACCCGGCTCGACCGCATCATCGCGATCGAACCAGGCAAGGCACGCGTCGAGGCCGGCGCGAGAATCGCCAGGCTCGACGATGCAGCCCATGAGGTCGGCCAGGAGCTGCTGATGTACCCCTCGACGCGGCGCATCGCCACCATCGGCGGTTTCCTGTCGGGCGGCTCCGGAGGGGTGGGATCGCTTCGCCATGGCATGCTGCGCGACGACGGCAATGTCGGCTACGTCAAGGTGATGACGCTCGAGGCCGAACCGCAGATCATCGAGCTCCATGGCCCCGACATCCAGAAGGTCCAGCATGCCTATGGAACCAACGGCATCATCCTGGAGCTGGAGGTCGGACTCACGCGGTTCACCGACTGGGTGCATACCGCAGCCCTGTTCGACAGCTATCTCACCGCGCTTCGCTTTGCGCTGACGGCCCAGGAAACCGGCCTCGACTGCTATCTGCTGACGCCGGTCGAGCGTCGCTTCGCACGCTTCTACCAGAAGTTCGGCGAGCGTTTCCCGCCCGACCGCGATGCCGTCTTCGCCATGGTGGCTCCGGCCGAGATGGCGCGTTTCGAATCGCTTGCAAAGGAGTTCGGCGGCGCGGTGTCCTTTGCCATGTCCAAGGAAGAGCTGCATGGAGCGGGTCTTCAGCCGGCTTACGAATGCGGCTGGAACCACACGACGCTGCAGGCCCTGAAGGTCGACAAGAGCTGGACCTATCTGCAGGTCGCCTATCCCCGACCGTTCGATCCCGAACTGGTCGTCCGGCAGATGGAGCGCTACGGCGACGATATCTACATGCATCACGAAATGGCGCGGTTGGAAGGCGAGATCCAGATCTTCGCTCTGCCGCTGGTCAAGTATCGGGGCCGGGAAGCCATGTATGAGATGATCCGTGAGTTCCAGGAGCTCGACGGCTGCGACATCTACGATCCGCATGCCTATACGATCGAAGACGGCGGCATGAAGCAGATCGACACCGTCCAGATCGAGTTCAAGAAGCGGGCCGACCCCTACGGCCTGATGAACCCCGGCAAGACACGCGGCTGGACGTCCGAGATGGCGGTCCGGGCATAACCATTCAAGCATCAATTGGGAGTTGAGGAAGAATGAAGCGATTGATCGTCGCGGCCATGGCGGCCGTCGTGATGGGAGCGAGCAGCAGCCTGGCCTTCGCGCTGGACAAGGTCACGCTCGGCACCAACTGGCTTGCCCAGGGAGGCCATGGCGGCTTCTACCAGGCCTTGGCCGACGGCACGTACGAGAAATACGGCCTCGAGGTGGAGATCAAGATGGGTGGACCGCAGGTCAACAACCGGCCCATGCTGAGCGCCGGCCGCATCGATTTCCTCCTGGCGGGCAGCCTGCTCATGCCTTTCGACGATGTCCGCAACGGCGTGCCTACCATTGCCGTCGCGGCTTTCTATCAGAAGAACCCGGAATCGCTGATCGCCCACAAGGGCGTCTACAAGGACCTCGCCGATGCGGCCAAGGCGCCGACTGTGCTCCTGTCCAAGGACGGCCAGTTCAGCTTCTGGCGCTGGCTGGTCAATGAATACGGCTTCCGCGACGAGCAGGTCCGTCCTTATAATTTCAGCCTTGCCCAGTTCCTGAGCGACAAGCAGGTCGTCCAGCAGGCCTACGCGACGGCCGAGCCGATCTACGCGGCGGCGGAAGGCGCGGAAGTCGAGACCTTCCTCTTTGCCGACTATGGTTACAACACCTACTCCAACGTCATCCAGACCCGCAAGGATCTGGTCGACAGCAACCCCGATCTCGTACAGCGCTTTGTGAGCGCCTCGATCGAAGGCTGGTACAACTTCCTCTATGGCGACCACAGCAAGGGCTACGAGGCGATCCTAAGGGATAACCCGGAACTCACCGCCGAGAAGCTCGACAAGGAGATGGAGCAGGTCAAGGAGCTCGGCCTGATGGACTCCGGCGCCGCGCTGGAGAAGGGCATCGGCTCGCTCGACATGGCAACGGTGAAATCCTTCTACGAACTTGCCGTCAAGAGCGGCATCGTCGAGAAGGACTCGGTCGACATCACCCAGGCAGCCACCGACCAGTTCACCAACAAGGGCGTCGGGCTCGACATCAAGCGGAAGCTGACCGGGCAGTAGAGCGCTATCCCCGATGCCGCTATAGCTGAATCAGGATGGGCGCCGGGTCCGAAGGGCCCGACCCCACAACGCCAGCTTCGGACATCGGGGAAGACGAGATCGATATGGCCGAAACCGAGGAAAAGACCGGGCGTGAGAAGGTCCTCGACCGCCGCCGCAAGGTGCATGAGGCGATCCGCCAGGCGGCGATCGACGAATTCGCCGCCAACGGCTTTTCCGGAACCTCGACCCAGGCCATCGCCAAGAGCGCCGGCCTGACCAAGGCACAGCTCCACTATTACATCTCCAGCAAGGAGGATCTCTACGAGAAGATCCTGCTGGAGATCATGGACGAATGGCGGGACATCTTCTTCATCTCGTCCGGCGAGGGCGAGCCCGAGAAGGTCATCCGCGAGTATATCCGAAAGAAGCTGGAATTCGGCTGGAAGCAGCCCAACGCCTCGCGCGTCTTCTCGAATGAGGTTGCGGCCGGAGCGCCCTTCCTCAGGAAGCACTGGCTGCAATCCTTGCAAGCCGCGCACGAGGCGGCCGCGGTCTTGCAGTCGTGGATCGATCGCAAGCTCATCCTCCCCGTCGATCCGCTGCTGTTCCAGGTTCATATGTGGGCCGTGACCCAGCACTACGCCGATTTCGGGCAGCAGGTGCGCGTGATGGTCGGCGGTGACGAGCACGCCGAACTGGATCGGGAGCATATTGTCGAGGAAGTGAGCACGCTGTTCCTGCGCGCCTGCGGAATTCCCACCAAGACTGGAAAACATGACTAAGATCACTTTCGTCACCGCCGACTGCCGCGCCATCGAAGTCACCGGAAGGTCCGGAGCGAGCCTCATGGAGACGGCTGTCGCCAATGGCGTGCCAGGCATCGAGGCGGAATGCGGCGGCGCCTGCTCATGCGCGACCTGCCACGTCTATGTCGACGAGGCATGGATCGATACTGTCGGTCGCGCGGAGTCGATGGAGGCCGACATGCTCGAGATGGCCTACGACGTCGGCGAGAATTCGCGCCTCTCTTGCCAGATCACTGTGAGCGAGGCGCTGGACGGGCTGCTGGTCAGGCTGCCTGCCCGGCAAGTATAGCGGAGCGGCGGGCGACCGCGGCTTGCCCTCACGCGAGGAGCACGGCGTAGAGCATTTCGCAGCCGACCGGATTCGGTCTGCGTCGCGAGAGCGCGGCAAAAATACCTAAAGCGTGTCGCCCGAATCCGATTGCAGGCGCCAGCTTTAAGCGGCGAACACCTTTGCATTGCGGATTTCGACATGGCCGCGATCGCCAGCCTGGATGGCCGTCTCGGGCGGCGCGTCGAATTCCAGCACTTGCCCGCCTTGCGACAGCGCGACCACCCGTCGTGCCTGGATGCGATCGACGACCCGTACCACGCTGGCCGGCACTCCGGGGCCTGTGGGTCGCCAGACGAGATCGCCGGGTAACAAGAAAAGCTCCGCCCGCCCGTCCGGCACGCCAACGGCCGGGATTCTGACCCCGTCGAAATCGACGGCGCCGGCCGAAACGGCTACCGGGAGCCGGTTGGCGTCCCCCAGGAAGTTCATCACGAAGGCCGAACTCGGCGCGCGGCAGATCGCCTCTGTCGTGCCCTGCTGCACGATCCGCCCCTCGTTGAGGATGACGAGGCGGTCGGCGAGGTCCATCGCCTCTTCCTTGTCGTGGGTGACGAAGAGTGTGGTGATGCCGAGCTCCTCGTGGATCGAACGCAGCCAACGCCGAAGGTCGCGGCGCACATTGGCGTCGAGCGCTCCGAACGGTTCGTCGAGCAGGAGCACCTTGGGATCGACCGCGAGCGCCCGGGCCAGCGCCACCCTCTGGCGCTGGCCGCCGGAAATCTGGCCCGGGAAACGGCTGCCCAGGCCGTCGAGCCTGACGAGGCCGAGCAGATCGGAAACGCGCTTCTCGATCTCGGCGGAACTCCGCTTGACCTTCGAGACCTTCATGCCGAAGGCAATGTTCTCGGCCACCGTCATATGCGGGAAGAGCGCGTAGTGCTGGAAGACGAAGCCGACGCCGCGGTCCCTCACCGGGATGTCGGTCGCGTCGAGGTCGCCGAAATAGATATGACCCGCATCGGCATATTCGAGCCCGGCGACCATGCGCAGGATCGTGGTCTTGCCCGAGCCGGAGGGGCCGAGCAGGGCGACGAGCTCGCCGCTGTCTATGTCGAGCGAGACGTCGTGGACGGCGCGGAACGTGTCGAAGCTCTTGACGACATTGTCGAGGCGGATTTTCACGTTGGTTCCTTCAGAGATGCTTGGTCCATCGCTGGCTTCTTTGGCGCGGCAAGGGCAGGCCGCCCGGCGCGGCCGGCGCCCTGGCGTTCGAGCAGCACCTTGGCCACCAGGGTCAGCACGGCGAGCAATGTCAGGATCGAAGACGCCGCGAAGGCGCCGGCCGTCTGGTAGTCGTGGTAGAGCAGCTCGATATGGAGCGGCAGCGTGTTGGTCTGGCCGCGTATGTTGCCCGACACCACGGAGACCGCGCCGAACTCGCCCATCACGCGGGCGTTGCACAGCACCACGCCGTAGAGCAGCGCCCAGCGGATGTTGGGCAATGTGACGGAGAAGAAGGTCCGCCAACCCGACGCGCCGAGCGAGGTGGCGGCTTCTTCAAGGTCGCGGCCCTGAGCCTGCATCAGCGGGATCAACTCGCGCGCCACGAAGGGCGCGGTGACGAACATCGAGGCCAGCACGATACCGGGGACCGCGAACAGGATCTTGATGTCGGCGGCCTGGAGCGCCGGACCGAAAAGGCCCTGCAGGCCGTAGACGAAGAGGTAGGCGACGCCGGCCACGATGGGCGAGATCGAAAAGGGGATTTCGATGACGACGAGCAGGAAGCGCTTTCCCGGGAAGTCGAACTTGGTGATCGCCCAGGCGGCGGCGATGCCGAAGGCGGTGTTGACCGGCACCGCGATGAGCGCCGTCACGACGGTGAGCATGATGGCGTGGCGGGTGTCGGGGTGAAGGATGGCCGCCGCGAAAGTGTCCAGTCCCTTCGAGAAGGCCTGCACCACGATCACCACCAAAGGCGCCACGATGATGATCGCCGTGAGAGCAAGCACGATGCCGATCAGCGTGCGTCGGACGGCAGGGCGATCGCCGACGCGCGGCGGGCGTCCCCTTCTTGGGGCCTCCATCGTCAGCTCCTCCTCGTGTAGCGCAGCGCGCGGGCCTGGAGGAGGTTGGTCGCGGTGAGCATGATGAAGGCGGTGACGAGCAGCACCGAAGCGATGGCCGCGGCGGCCTGATAATCATATTCCTCCAGCCGGATGAAGACGAGCAGCGCAGTGATCTCGGTCTGCAGAGGCTGATTGCCGGCAATGAAGATGATGGCACCGAATTCGCCGAGGCTGCGGGCGAAGGAAAGCGATACGCCGGCGAGCAGCGCCGGGGTGAGCAGCGGCAGGAGAACGCGCATGAAGATCGCCCTGTCGCTGCCGCCGAGGGTCTGCGCGGCTTCCTCGAGCGCGGGATCGAGATCCTCCAGAACAGGCTGCACCGTGCGCACGACGAAAGGCAGGCTGGTGAAGCACATGGCGACCATGATGCCGAGCGGCGTATAGGCGACCTTGATGCCCAGCTCGGCCAGAAGGCTGCCGAACCAGCCATTGCTGGCGAAGAGCGTGGTGAGTGCGATGCCGGCGACGGCGGTGGGCAGCGCAAAGGGCAGGTCGACCAGCGCATCGACGAGGCGCCGGCCAGGAAAACGATAGCGCACCAGCACCCAGGCCAGCGCCATGCCGAAGACGAGATTGAAGGCGGTGGCCACCAAGGCGGAAAAAGCGGTGACGCGGTAGCTGGCGACCGCGCGCGGCGACGAGACGATGCGCCAATATTCTTCAGGGCCCAGCCCGGCCGCCTTGAAGATCAGCGCGCCGAGCGGCAGCACGACAATGATGGCGACGTAGAAGAGCGTGATCCCCAATGCCAGGGGCAAGCCCGGCAGGACGCGACGTTTCAAGAGTAGAGCCTTACGTCTCGGTCTGGACAAGTTTGCGGGGCCGGCATGCCGGCCCCGTCGCCATAAACACGAACAGTGCGGTCGGTCAACGTTCGCCGTAGAGCTGGTCGAGCGTGCCGCCGGCCTTGAAATGCTCTTCCTGGATCTTGTCCCAGCCGCCGAAGACGTCCTCGACCGTGACCAGGCGCACCGCCGGGAACTGGTCCTTGAACTCGGCCGCGACTGCCGGATCGTTCGGGCGGTTGCCGTTCTCGGCAAGGATCTTCTGGCCTTCCGGCGTGTAGAGGAAGTCGAGATAGGACTTGGCCAGATCGCGCGAGCCGCGCTTGTCGACCACCGTGTCGACAATGGCGACCGGGAACTCGGCGAGCAGGCTGACCGAAGGGACGACGATGTCGAATTGGTCCTCTCCGAATTCCTTGGCGATGCCGCGCGTTTCAGCCTCGAAGGTGATCAGCACGTCGCCGATCTCGCGCTCGACGAAGGTGGTCGTTGCCGCGCGGCCGCCCGTGTCGAACACCGGCACGTTATTGAACAGCTTGCTGATGAAGGCGCGCACCTTCTCCTCGTCATTGCCGAAAGCCTCCTTGGCGTAGGCCGTGGCCGCAAGATAGGTGTAACGCGAATTTCCGGAGGTCTTCGGGTTGGGGAAGACGACCTTCACGTCGTCGCGCACCAGGTCGTTCCAATCCTTGATGCCCTTCGGGTTTCCCTCCCGCACGAGGAAGGCGGGCAGCGAATAATAGGGCGAGGCGTTGTTGGCGAATTCGGTCTTCCAATCTTCCGAGACGAAGCCGCCCTTCACCAGCGCATCGATGTCGGTCACCTGGTTGAAGGTCACGACATCGGCCTCGAGCCCCTCCAATATGGCGCGCGCCTGCTTGGAGGAGCCGCCATGCGACTGGTCGACGGTGATACCTGGGTGCTTCGCGACGAAAGCTTCGTTCACGTCGGCGAAAAGCTCACGCGCGATGTCATAGGAGGCGTTCAGGATCTTGTCGGCCGACCAGGCCGGCAGCGAGGCGGAAAACAGCGCGGCTGCTGCCGTGCCGATCAAAAGCAAGCGTTTCATGAAAGCCACCTTATGGTCCGAGCGATTGCGGCGAAATAACCATGCGGCGTCGGTGGGAACGAGGTATCGATATTACGCTGGCCCGGGGAAAATGGAAAATTCTTCCTATCGCAGTGGCGCCTGAGGAATGATATTGCGTACCAATCTGGTCCGCCGGCTCGAAGAGCGGGATGGTTGCTGGTACCGGTTCGGCCGCTTCGTTCTGCGCCGTCGGTGGGTTGCTCACGTAACGAAATGAATCCAGTGCACGGGCAAGATGAATCCAGTCCACGGGCAAGCCCGTGGACGGGGTCACGTCTCCTCGCTTCGCTCGGCGCCGGCCCGAGGATGACGAAGCTTCTGATCCCTTCCGTGCCGCCTGAGATGTGTGAATCCGGCAGCGCAACCCGATGCCTCAGGGCGCCGTCGCTCCGCGAGCAGACTCGCGACGGTGTCCTGCAGTTCGCCCTCCGGCTTGCCGCTCAATCGGCCCATGAGCTCCTGAACCTCCGCGACCGCGTCTGCGAGCCGGCCGTGGAGTTGGAGATCGTCGAGCGTGGCGGCGCTCTCGCGCATTTCGGCGGCGCGGCGCTTGCCATGCTTCACCGTGCGCTCGAATTGGTAGCTGGCGAAATCGGGGAAGCCGAGACCCGGATAGGAGCCGATCAGCGATCTCAATATGTAATCCAGACATCCCGAGGCGGCCGCAGCCAGCAAGGTTTCGACCGTGATGGCTTCGAGACCTTTGACGAACAGGCTGCGCACCATCTTGATCGCGGTGGCGGCGCCGGCTTGCGGCCCGACGACCTCGAAGCTGAAATCCAGCGCGGCAAGGCGTCGGCGAAGTTCGTCGCCCATTGGGCCGGCGAGAAGGACCGTCGTGCGGTGGCCCCGCGGGTGGACAGGGGCCATGACGGCCATGTCGATATAGGTCGCGCCGGATGGCTCGAGCAGGGCGGCGCTGTCGCGCTTTCTCTGAGGCGAGACGGAATTGATATCGATGAAGACCTGCCCGGGTTTCACGTGAGGCAACGCCGATCTGACAGCTTCGAGGCTCTGGTCGGCGGTGACCGCGCTGACGATCCAATCCGCTTCGGAAACGGCCTGTCGGGCCGACTCGGCGACCTCGACGCCGTGGGCGCGCATGGCCGCGCCGCAGGGGCCCTGCCGGCCTTCCGTGTCGACCAGTATGTCGTAGGCGGCGAACTCAATAGCCGGCTCGGTTGCGGTCAGGCTCTCGCGAAAGGCCCGCGCCGCCTCGCCGAAACCGATGAAAGCGATTTGCATCGTGTCTCTTCCTATTCGGGCCTGTCCACCGGCGGTGTGCCGTGCGTATGGAAGCTCGCTATCGTCTGCAGCCCCCAGGCCTGGCCTTTCCGACGCTCCGTCTCGGTCCAGGTGACCGGCTCCCAGTCGGGCTGCAGGATCAGCCTGGCGCCGGCATTGGCCACTTCCACACGGTTGCCAGCCGGCTCGTAGACATACAGGAAGAAGGTACCCTGGATGGCGTGCTTGTGCGGTCCGGTTTCGATGAAGACGCCGTTCTCCAGGAAGACATCGGCGGCTCTCAACACGTCGTCACGCTGGTCGACCGCATAGGTTATGTGGTGGAAGCGACCATGAGCGCCCGAGTGGTCCTCCGTCACGGCCATGTCGTAGCTCTTGTTGTTGACCGTGAACCAGCAGCCGCCGAGCCGGCCATTGTCGAGCAGGATCTGCTCCGTCACGCGGCTGCCGAGGGCACCGCTCATGAAATCGCGCATCTCGGAGACGTCGGTGGCGAGCAGGTTGAAATGATCGATCCGCCGAACCGCGGCGCCCCGGCCATGATAGCGCTGGGCGACATTCTTGAGGGCCGGGCGCTCGGCCTCGGGTGCCTCGTATCTGCGTGTCTCGTAATAGAGCTCGAAGACGTGCCCGTCAGGGCTTCGGAAGCGGTAGGCGCGGCCATGGCCGAGATCGCCTTGCGTCCAGCCGATGCCGCAGCCCATGGCTTCGATGGCGGCCACGCGGCGCTCGAGCGCGGCACGGGAGGTCGTGCGATAGCCGACATGGCCCATGCCGGTGGTGTCCGACCGTGTAAGCTTCAGCGTATGGAATTCGTAGTCGTCCCATCCGCGCAGGTAGACCGATCGGTCGTCCCGGCCGCTCTCCGTCAGGCCGTACACGTCGACGAAGAAATCGAGGCTCTCTTCCGGCCTGTTCGTCAGCAGTTCGACATGACCGAGATGAGCCACGTCGAAGCAAGGTTCTTCAGCCATCTCCGTCCTCCATGCCTTCAGGTCTAAAGCGCGTCGCACCTTTCAGATTGACGCATGCCTTTCTCCCCAAACCCGTGCCCGCTTTGGGGAGAGATGCCTTGCGACGAGGCGCGTGGCGAGCGCTGCGTCCCGCGAGGGCTCGTTTCCCGGTCACCGCCATGAATGGCTCTCTTGGAAGCCAGTCTGGCGCTCGGCCGGAACGCCTGTCAATCGCGTGGAGGCTTCGCCAGTTTCCAGCAGCCCGACGGCCGCCGTCATCGTCACGAAACTCACGGCGGTCGCCGCGACCAGCGCGGAGGCGCATAGCGGTCCGAGCCCGAAACGCTGGCCGAAGATCGGATAGACCGTCAGCATCGGTGCGCTGGCCAGGATGATGCCGGCGGCCATCAGATCGGCCGGCACTCCGCCCAGAACCACGAAACCCGCCGCCACCGACAGCGGATGAAGGACGAGCTTGGCAAGGACGATCCAGACGAGATCGCCCGGAATCGACGAAGCCGTCAGGCCGGCCAGCGTGCCGCCGACGACGAAGAGGGCGCAAGCGGCTGAAGCATCGGCAATCATCGCCACAACCGTCGAGATGGAGGCAGGAAGCCGGACCCCCAGGCCGGCCAGCAGGAGACCAAGGAGGATCGCCACGAAAAGAGGCGTGCGGGCGAGGCGCTGCAGCGTCTCCCGCGCGACAAGGGCCGGCGTCTTGCCGTCGGCCCGTCCCGCTTCCGCAAGGACGAAGGCAAGGGGAATGACCAGCGCATTCTCGACCAGCATGGTCAGAGGCAGGGCGGTCAAGGCAGGTATCCCGACCGCGAGCGCGGCGATCGGAAAGCCGACGAAGCCGCTGTTCGAGGCGGCCCCGCCAAGCGACGCCATCGCCGCATGCGGCAGCGGCCGGCGCAGCCAGTGCCGGAACACGACGAAGGCCGCCAGGAAAGCGACCAGCGACCCGCCGGCATAGGCGGCGACATAGGCCGCGTTGAAGCTCTCGCGCAGATCCTGTCCGAGAAGCGCCCGCAGGATCAGCGCCGGCAGCGCGAAGTTGAGCACGAACAATCCCAATCCCTGCACGAAATCGGCCTTGATGGCGCCTATTCGCGTCGCGACGAAGCCGAGCGCGATAACCAGGAAGATCGGAGCGGTAATGGACAGGAGATCGGCCAAGCGCTCATCCCTGTGCTTCAGCTCGTCCCCATCACCAAGCTGCCGCTTGAAGAGGACGACCTCACCACCAGCTTTCCCGTCACTCGGCCGGCTGCCTCGTCCGCCAACCCTCGGCATAGTGTTCGCGGGCATCGCGCGAATATGGGACGGGCGATACCTTGACGCGGATCTCCGTCTGCTTGTGCCGCTCGACCGTCGTCTTCCCCGTGCCGCCATTCTCCTCGCCCCACACCAGCGTCAGGACGTCGCCGACCTCGATGTCGGGATCGACGACGCCGAGCGAGAGGTAGGAGCGCTCGTTGAAGCTGTACCCGGTGAACATGGAAAGGCCGACCGTCTTGCCGTTCCTGGTCACCATGTCGTAATTTGAAGAAGCGTAGTTGGCGTTGGGCACGTCGATATATTTGTAGTTCTCGATGCCCGGCTCGAAGAAGGAGCGGAACACCTTGGCGACGTCATCGGCGTTCCAGGCGAAGGTCACCTTCTTGCGGTGCGGCTTGCCAGAAATCTTCTCCAGCGCGTCGCGGCCGATGAAGTCGTGGTCGAATTTCACGAACGGCCCGTAGCCGAGCTCGTAAGGCGTCATGTAGTAGTCTTCGATATTCGTCGAATAGAAGCTGCCGCCGATCGAGCCGCCGCCTTCATAGCCATCGGCCGGCAGCCATTCGCGATAGGACTTCATCTTCTCGCCGGTGTAGACGGCCGGCAGCGGCGAGGGAATCCACCCGGATTCCAGCGTGTTGGTCGCGTAGGCACGAGCGCCCACGAGCGCCAGCCCGAATTCCTTTCCTGCTTCGTGGATGATGTCGCGGATCTCCTCCCCTTCCTCATACGGGCCCCAGATCTCGAGGCCAGGCACACCCGACATGCCGTGGCGAAGCGCGCGAACCCGGCGTCCGCCGATCTTGATGGCGTCCATGTTGAAGAACTTGACGTCGGGCAGCGGCCCGCCATTCAGCTTCTCCAGCAGCTTCGGCGCGTTCGGCCCCTGGATCTGGTAGCGATAGCGCTTGCGGATCACCGCTTTCCCGCCCGGCCGTGACGGCGAGCGGTCGTCCCGTTCCAGCTTGACGTCGTAGCCGCCGGTCTCGCCGTGGAACTGCACCCAGTTGATGGTGGGCACGCGTCCAACGATGAGGAACTGGTTCTCGGCGAGGTAGAAGAGGATGACGTCGCCGATGACGTGCCCGTCATGGCTGCAGGGAACGAACTGCTTGGCCTTGTCGACCGTGAAATTGGCGAAGCTGTTGATCGCCAGATGGGAGAGCATCTTGAAGGCGTCGGGGCCCTCGATCATCAGTTCGGCCATGTGATGGGATTGGTCGAAGAGCACGCAGGTCTCGCGCCATGCCCGTTGCTCGTCACGCCAGTTGGTGAACTCGTTGGGCACGATGGGGTAGATATAGGCGCCGATCTGCGAATTGCGCAGCATGTCGACCGTGTTGTCGGTCTCCCTGAGGAGCTGTTCGAGATTTTTTCCAGCCATCGCCGTTTCCTCCCTGGTTTGGCTCGATGTGTTGCCCCGCCGCCTACGGTATCATCCCCACCGCCCCGGGATGCTTTCGGAACAAGTGCCCGACGCGCAAGGCGGGGGAAGTCATTTGACGGTCCGTATGAGCGAGCCGCCCGGCACGTGCTCGAGCGCCTTCTCGTGACGCAGGGCAACCCGCAGATTGCGGCCGGCGAGGCGGGCATGTTCCTGCATGATGGACTGCGCGCGCGCACCCTCTCGGTTTGCGATCGCTTCGACGACGCAGCGATGCTGATCCTGGGCGACCAGCAGGATCCTGTGCGACTCCGGCAGCACCGCCTGGGCCATCACGAAGCCGCTTGGAGACGCGAAAGGCAGGGCGACCGCTGTCTCCATCTGGCGTTTCAATGTCGGGCTCTCGGCAAGGTCCAGGATAAGGGCGTGGAAGCGGGCATTGGCGGCGACATAGGCCGAGAAGCTATCTCCGGTCGTCGCTTGCTCCACTGCGCGGTCGAGTTCCTCGAGGCAGGCCTGCAGGGGGCCGAGCCTGGTCGCCGAGCCACGCTCGGCCGCAAGGCGGGCCGCCAGGCCTTCCATCGCCCCTCTTATTTCGATCGCGTCGAAGACATCCTGCTGCGAAAAGGATTTGACCGCGAAGCCGCCCGACGGAATTGTTTCGACGAGGCCCTCCGCCTCGAGCCGCTGAAGCGCCGCCCGGATCGGTGTGCGCGATATGCCGGTGCGTTCGGCGACGGACAGTTCCGAAAGGCGCTTGCCGGGAGCCAGCAAGCCTTCGAGGATCAGCTCACGAATGGCGAGCAGCGCCCTGACGGTCTGTGACTGGCCTTTCTCCGCCTCGATGTCGGTCGGGAACGCCATTATATGGCCCAGCTTCTCCACGCCCGGATGATCTCCCCTCAGCCCGGCGGCAAGCAAAGCTCCCGCGTACAGCCTGTATACAGACTGATCGGACGCGAGCATGGTGTCAAGGGGCGCGGCGAGGCTGGTGGACGCGGAGGACCGTTCGGCGGGCCGGGTTGCGTGGCGTTCACGCGCGTCCCGGCGGTATGCTATGCTGCTGAAAACAGATGAAGCCGGCAAACACTGCCCGTTGAAGAATGCTGGATGCGCCCATGCGGACGGCGCCGGGCTTCTGCCCAAGGTGCCTGGCGGGTCGAGGTTCCGGTATACAGCATTGCGTCGAATCCGGTCTTGGGGGCCCTTGGCGATTGATGCAACACCTGTATACAATCGGCCTGCAAACAGGGCCTTGGGAGAGAGGGCTCGAGCCGAAAGACGGCAAAGGGAGGATCGTTGGATGTTGGGAAGGAAAGCAGCCATAGCGGCGTTCGGTCTCGGCCTTGCATGGTCGACCGGAGCGTTCGCGCAGGAGACCGTGAAGATCGGCGTCATCCTGCCTTATTCGGGGCCGTTCGCCGATGCGGGCGCCCAGCTCGACGCAGGCATCAAGCTCTATATGCAGCAGCACGGCGACGAGGTCGCCGGCAAGAAGATCGAGATCATCCGCAAGGACACCGGCGGCCCTGCACCCGATGTTGCGAAGCGCCTCGCGCAAGAACTCGTCGTTCGTGACAATGTCGACATCCTTGCCGGCTTTGCACTCACGCCCGAGGCGCTGGGCGCGGCGGATGTCGCGACCGAAGCCAAGAAGCTCATGGTGGTGATGAACGCGGCGACCTCGGTGGTGACGGAGAAATCGCCTTATATCATTCGCACCTCGGTAACGACGCCGCAGATCAACAACGCCCTCGGCAAGTGGGCCGCCGAGCACGGCATCAAGCAGGCTTACACGCTGGTCGCCGACTACGGACCGGGCCATGACGCGGCCAAAGCCTTCGAGACCGCCTTCACCGCGGCGGGTGGCAAGATCGTCGGCTCGGATCGCACGCCGGTCGCCAATCCGGACTTCTCGGCCTACGTCCAGCGCGTGAAGGACGCCAATCCGGAAGCCGTCTACATCTTTGTTCCCGGAGGAGGGCAGCCGGCCGCGATCGGCAAGGCGCTGGCGGAACGGGGCCTGACGCCGCCGAACACGAAAGTGCTCGCCCAGGGCGAACTGACCCACCCCGAGGCTCTGGAGAGCATGGGCGAGACGGCCAACGGCATCATCACCGGCTTCCATTACACGCTGGAGCGGGACGACCCGCTGAACAACGAATATGTGAAAGCCTATCGCGACGCGAACAAGGGCCGCAGCCCGGATCTGTTCTCGATCGGAGGCTATGACGGCATGCATCTCATCTACGAGGTGCTGAAAAAGACCAATGGCGAGACCGACGGGGACGCGCTGGTCGAAGCCGCCAAGGGCATGTCGTGGACGAGCCCCCGTGGACCGATGTCGATCGATCCGGATACCCGCGACGTCGTGCAGACGATCTATATCCGCGAAGTGCAGAAGGTCGGCGACAAGCTGCAGAACGTGATCGTCGAGGAAATCAAGGACGTGAAGGACCCGATGCACGGGGCGGCCAAGTAACGGCGGCGCATAGCAGATAGCGCCCATGGCTGCTCAGCTCGCCATTGTCGTGTTCGACGGGTTCGCCTTCGGGATGCTCCTGTTCGTCCTGGCGGTGGGCCTGTCGGTCACGCTTGGCCTGATGAACTTCATCAATCTCGCGCATGGCGCCTTCGGCATGCTCGGCGGCTACATCGCCGTCACGGTCATGCGCTATCTCGGTCTGCCGTTCCTTTCGGCGCTGCCGGCCGCCTTTGTCGGGGCGGCCGCCGTCAGCATCGTCTTCGAGCGCACGCTGTTTCGCCGGCTCTATCGCGCCGGTGAACTCAATCAGGTGCTGTTCACCATCGGCCTGGTTTTTGTCGCCGCGGCCGGCGCGGCCTATTTCTTCGGCACGTCCCAGCAGCCGATCCAGCTGCCTTCCTATCTCAGGGGCTCGGTGGAATTCGCCGGGATGCGTTTCGGCGCGTACCGTCTCTTTCTGGTCGTGGTGGCGCTCATCATCACCGCGCTGCTCTTCTTCGGACTGGAGCGGACGCGCTTCGGGGCGCAGATCCGAGCCTCGGTCGACAATCAGCGCACGGCGCAAGGTCTCGGGCTCGACGTCGAGCGGATCTTCGCCATCACATTCGCGCTGGGCAGCGGCCTGGCGGGACTCGGCGGCGCGTTGGCGGTCGAGATGGTCGGACTCGACCCGTCTTTCGGTTTCCACTATCTCGTCTATGTCTTGATCGTCGTGTCGGTCGGCGGCCTCGGGTCGATTTGGGGCTCCTTCCTCGGCGCCGCGCTGCTGGGCATCTGCGACGTCGCCGGCAAGTATTTCGTACCGCAGATCGGCTCCTTCCTGATCTACCTGCTGCTGGTCGCTATCCTGTTCGTCCGCCCCCTTGGTCTTTTCGGCAAACGGTGACCATGACCGACACGACCTACAGCGCCCCCGATCCGCATGCCTGGCTGAAACGGAAAAGCCGCTGGTCCGTCTTCGAGATCGCATTCTGGCTCGTCGCTCTCCTGCCTTTCCTTTTCCTGCCGAGCTATCTGACGCTCGCCAGCCAGATCGCGATCGCCGCGCTTTTTGCCCTCTCGGTCGATCTCGTTCTCGGTTACGCCGGCATCATTACGCTCGGCCATGCAATGTTCTTCGGTCTCGGGGCTTATTGCGCCGGGCTGATCAGCAAGGCCGGTTGGGGCGAGCCGCTGACCGGGCTCCTTCTTGCCGGGGCATTTGCCGGGTCGATCGGATACGTCACCAGTTTCATGATCGTGCGCGTCCAGCATCTCGCGCTCCTGATGATCACGCTGGGACTGGGCTTCCTGACCTATGAACTCGCCAACGCCATGACCTGGCTGACGGGCGGCACGGACGGTCTTCAGGGTGTCGACATCTGGCCGATCTTCGGCGTGTTCGCCTTCGACCTCTGGGGTTACACCGCCTATGGCTACGCGCTGGTGATCCTGTTCCTCGGCGTCTTTGTCAGCAGGAGGATCGTGAACTCGGCTTTCGGTCTGTCCCTGCGCGGCATCCGCGAGAACGTCAGGCGCATGCCGGCGATCGGTTCCGACTATCGCGGACACCTGCAGAAGATCTACACGATTTCCGCCGCGATGGCCGGCATAGCCGGGGCCCTGCTGACACAGACGACAGAAACCGTGTCCCTCGATACGCTGAGCTTCCAGCGCTCCGCCGATGTGGTGGTCATGCTCATTCTCGGAGGCACGGGACGCCTTTACGGCGGCATCGTCGGTGCGATCATTTTCCTCCTGGCGCGCGACCAGCTTTCCGACATGAATCCGCAATATTGGTATTTCTGGATCGGCGTTCTATTGATGCTCGTCGTCCTGTTCATGCCGAAGGGCATACTGGGCGGACTCGCACGCCTCGTCGGCGAGCGTGAATGATGGGAGGCGGGAGATCGTGCTGAAGACGGAGGCGCTTCAGAAGAGCTTCGGCTCGCTTCATGTGGCCCGCAACGTCTCGCTCGAACTGCCGCGCGGCGCCCGCTACGCGCTGATCGGACCAAATGGAGCCGGCAAGACCACGCTGATCAATCTGATGACCGGACAGTTGCGGCCGGATGCGGGAAGGATCGTGCTGGACGGCAAGGACATGACGGCGGTCCCGCCCGCGACGAGGGTCCGGGAGGGGCTGACGCGTACATTTCAGATCAACACGCTATTTCCCGATCTCACACCCATCGAGGCCGTGGGCCTCGCGATCTGCGAGCGCGATCGCGTGGCCGGGCGGTTCTGGCGGAGCCTCGCCGCGCATCGGGCCGTGTTCGACGAAGCCTACGCGATCCTGCGCCAGTTGCGCCTGGGCGATGTTGCCACGAGGCCGACGCGCACCTTGCCTTACGGCCAGCAAAGGCTGCTCGAGATCGCGCTGGCGCTTGCGACGCAGCCCAAGGTTCTGCTGCTCGACGAACCCGCTGCCGGGGTTCCCAAGGAGGAGAGCGCGGCCCTGTTCAGCGTCATCGCCGCCCTCCCCGAAGAAATATCCGTCCTATTCATCGAGCACGACATGGACATCGTGTTCAGCTTCGCCTCGCGTATCATCGTGCTGGTCGCGGGCGGCATCCTGCTCGAGGCGGAGCCTGCAGTCGTCCGAAGCGATCCGCGTGTGCGCGAGGTCTATCTTGGCCAGGCCCATGTCTGAACCGCTGCTGGAATTCCGTGAGGTGCGGTCGGGTTACGGCGAGGCCGTCGTGCTCGACGGCGTATCACTGGCGCTCCCGGCGAATGGCAGTCTGGCTCTGCTCGGGCGCAACGGCATGGGCAAGACCACGCTGCTTCTGACGGCAATGGGCTTTGTCGGCCTGCGGCGCGGCGCGATCCGCTTTGACGGCCGGGACATCTCCCATGAGCCGCCGCATCGGCGTGCACGCATGGGTCTGGGCTGGGTGCCGCAGGAGCGCGACATCTTTCCGTCGCTCACCGTCGAAGAGAACCTCACGGTTGCCGCAAGGCCAGGCCGTTGGAATCTTCCGGCGGTCTACAGCCTGTTCCCCCGCCTCAAGGAAAGGCGCGGCAACATGGGCAACCATCTGTCGGGCGGCGAGCAGCAGATGCTGACGATCGCGCGGACGCTGATGACCAATCCGGCCGTACTGCTCCTCGACGAGCCGCTCGAAGGCCTTGCCCCGATCATCGTCGAGGAACTTACCGCGGCCATTCGGCTGATGTCGGAAGCGGAAGGTATCGCCCTCATCCTCGTCGAGCAGCATGCGGAAGTGGCGTTACGGCTGACGACCGACGCCGTGATCCTCGAGCGCGGAAGGATCGCCTATAGGGCGCCTTCCCGCGAACTGCTCGGCGACCGCGAAAGGCTCGACCGCTATCTCGGTCTCGAGCTGGGAGACACGGCGCATTCCTGAGACTGGCATGGTCGTTTCCAGCCGCAGGACCTAACGCATGGGCGCGAAAAATCGCAGTCGCTTTCGGCAAGCACGATGCGTGTTCTTGAAAGGATGGAGCGCCTTTTGCGCAATGCAGTTTGGACGCGTGGCAGCTCCGCTGCAACGCGCAGGGATGCATATCCACAGGGCCTTCGGGTACCATTGAGTTAGCCGTCACCGATCGTTTGGGAGCGCGCCGCGTTATTGCCATGGATGATGAGAAGCCCGCGCGCGCCAAGCCCGGCGACCTTACCAGCGGTCCTATTGCCAGGACGCTGCTGGTCTTCGCGCTTCCCGTTCTCGGCTCCAATGTGCTTCAGTCGCTCAACGGGTCGATCAACGCGGTCTGGGTCGGACGCTTCCTGGGTGAGGCTGCCCTGACGGCAACGTCCAACGCCAATCTCGTGCTGTTCCTCGTGCTCGGAACCGTCTTCGGCATCGGCATGGCGGCGACGATCCTGGTCGGCCAATCGGTCGGTGCCCGCGATTTGGATGAGGCGCGGCGAATCGTCGGTACCAGCGCGACCTTCTTCTTCGTCATTTCGGCCGTCCTGGCAGTCTGCGGCTGGATCTGGACCGATGCCATCCTGCAGTTGCTCGGTACGCCCCAAGACGCTCTGCCCCTGGCTCGCTCTTATCTGCGCATCATCTTCGTGGCGGTTCCTGCCATGAATCTCTTGAGCTTCGTGATGACCGTGCTGCGCGGTGCCGGCGACTCGCGCACGCCCTTCGTCTTCATGGCGCTTGCCGTGCTTCTCGATGTGGCCTTGAACCCGCTGCTCATTCTGGGGGCCGGGCCGGTGCCCGCCATGGGCATCGCCGGCTCCGCCATGGCCACGCTGATCGGTCAGTCCGTGAGCGTGGTCGCGATCCTGGTTCTGCTTTACGCGCGCCGTCACCCGCTACGGCTGGCGGGCGCGGATCTCGCCTTGTTGCGGCCCGATCGGCAGCTTCTGCGCCTCGTCGTGACCAAGGGCGTACCGATGGGGCTGCAGATGATCGTCATCTCCGCGGCCGCGATCGTGCTGATGGGCTTCGTCAATGTATACGGATCGCAGGTCGCGGCGGCCTACGGAATCGCCGCGCAGCTCTGGACCTACATCCAGATGCCGGCGCTCGCCATTGGCGCGGCGGTCTCGTCGATGGCGGCGCAGAATGTCGGCGCGGGGCGCTGGGACCGCATCGACCGCATCACCGTCGCAGGCATCCTGTTCAATCTCACGCTGACGGGCGTGCTGGTGGCGACGCTTTATCTGTTTGATCGGCCGGTGCTCGGCCTCTTTCTCAGCCAGGACAGTGCGGCAATAGACATTGCTGCCCACATCAACGATGTGGTTTCCTGGTCGTTCATCCTGTTCGGCATCACCATCGTCCTGTTCGCGACAGTGCGCGCCACCGGCGCGGTGATGCCGCCGCTGATCATCCTGGTGATTTCGGTGCTCCTGGTTCGCACGGGCTTCGCCTTTGCGTTTCGGGGCGACTTCGGGATGGAAGCGCTATGGTGGAGCTTCCCGGCGGGCACGATGATGTCGTTGCTCTTGTCGGTGGCCTACTATCGGTTCGGTGGATGGCGCAGCCTGCGCATGATCAGCGACAGGCCGGCAGGGGAGCCCCCGGACACCGGCCTGGGCGTCCCGCGTCAGCGCGCCTTCGTCGGGAGTCAGGACTAATGCATGTCGCCCAAAGCGTGCAGCGGCTTTGGGTAAACGACATGCAAAACGATAGCTAAAGCATGTCGCGCGACATGCTTTAGCCGAAACGCACGCGGGCTCTCTCCCGTGCTTTGGTGGCCTCCACCTCGCGATCGCGCGGAGGACTTGTCGTCTCCAGTACCGTCAGGAGCTGCCGGGCAGCTCCGGTTATGTCGTCGACAGCCTTGTTGAAGACGGCCTCATTGGCCTTTGAAGGCCGGTTGAAGCCCGAGAGCTTGCGCACGAATTGCAGGGCTGCGTCGCGTATCTCTTCGTCCGTCGCGGGCGGTTCGAAGTTGAAAAGCGTACGGATGTTACGGCACATGGCGAACTCCTGGTCAGGCTGTCGCATGACTATAGGCAATTCGGGGCACATTGCCGACTCTCCGGTCCTAGCTTCGCCCTCCGGGATCATCGCGGCACCCGTCCGAGTGTGTCGACACATGCCGAGAGCGCTCGATGATGCTCACGACCAGCGACAAGTCAGCTTGGTTGAGACGACTTTCGAAGGGGACCGGGCGTTTAGCGCCCGGTCGCGGCGCAGGTCAGGCTCGGGCGGCCGGCCGGCCGGTAGGGGCCTTGCGCTTCGGTCCCGGCAGAAGGCCTTCGCGCTGGGCCTGCTTGCGCGCCAGCTTTCTGGCGCGGCGAACTGCTTCCGATTTCTCGCGGGCGCGCTTTTCGGACGGCTTCTCGTAGGCGCGGCGCGCCTTCATCTCCCGGAAGACGCCTTCCCGCTGCATTTTCTTCTTGAGGACGCGAAGCGCCTGGTCGACATTGTTGTCTCTTACGAGAACCTGCATTTTTTCTCCTGTCGTTATCGCTTTGCGCCGCCGTTGGCGGCATTCGGCCGCCGCTAAAAACGGCGGTTCGCGACGTCTTGGTCGCTGTCAAATCAATCGAATAATTTGGGTAAGGTAGAGGTCTCTCACAAGAGGAGAGCCGAATCAGCCAAATGAACGATCGCCAGCCTATTACACGATAAATGCGGTCCAATTGAGATCAGACGTCAGGAAAAACTGACTGGATTCTGGCGGCTATCGCGAGCCCCGATCCGAACAATCCGGTTGATCTCAGGTGTGAGCGTCACAACGCGTGTGAGGAGATCCAATTGCGAGATATCGACTGGTATCCAGCCCTTACGCGAGCTGCTATCGGGACCCTCCTCGAGGCCCATCGAGATAATCCGAGTTTCTGCAATCAGCGATTGACGGTGTTCCCGTCCAAAGGGCATCACCAACCGATTCACAAGCATCCGAAAGGACCGGCATGCGGCGCAGGTTGCGACTTCTTCTCATCGTCATGTTTTCGCTGGCGGCCTGTATCTTCCTTGCCAACTCCAATCTTTTCGTGCCGCGGGAGAGGGAGGCCAGCCCCACGCTGCTCGCCCATCGTGGCATCGCCCAGCGGTTCGAAATCGCAGGGGTGGAGCGCGACGATTGCTCGGCCACCGCTATCGCACAGCCCAGCCACGACTATCTCGAAAACACGATCCGCTCGATGAGCGCCGCTTTCGAAGCGGGGGCCGATGTCGTCGAATTCGATGTCCACCCGACCACCGACGGGCAGTTCGCGGTCATTCACGACTGGACGCTGGACTGCCGCACGGACGGTCATGGCGTGACACGCGAGCACAGCATGGCCGAGTTGAAGACGCTCGATATCGGCTACGGCTACACGGCGGATGGCGGCAAGACCTTCCCGTTCCGCGGCAAGGGGCGCGGCCTGATGCCGACCATGGACGAGGTGCTCGCGACCTTCCCCGACCGTCGCTTCCTGATCAATGTGAAAAGCAACGACCCGAATGAAGGAACGAAGCTTGCCGCTGCGGTTGGCCGGCTCCCGCCCGAACGGCGCGCGCTTCTCGTGCCCTATGGCGGGGATCGCCCGATCGAGGAGATCCGGCGCTTGCTGCCGGATATGAAGATCGTCTCGCGCGGCTCGCTGAAGGCGTGTCTGCTTCGATATGCCGGCTATGGCTGGACGGGTCTCGTCCCGAACGCTTGCAGGAACCTCGTATTGCTGGTGCCCACGAACGTCGCGCCCTGGCTTTGGGGGTGGCCGGATCGGTTCCTGGCCCGCATGAGATCCGTGGGAACCGAAGTGTTCGTCGTCGCGCCGTGGAGCGGCGGCGCAACGGCCGGCATCGACACGCCAGAGGAATTGAAGACCTTGCCGAAAGGCTATTCTGGAGGCATCTGGACGAACGCGATCGAGGTGATCGGTCCGATCATCAAACGCGAGAGCGGCGCGTGAAGCGTACCCAGCGCCCCTGAGCAGATGCTAGTCCTGGGCTTGGGAGACGATTTGCGTCCGGATGATCGCGGCCAGCAGATCGTGCAAGGCGTCGCGATAGCCGTTGCGGGCCGAGGGATTGTCTTCTTCCGACGTCATGACGACGGTGAGGCCGATTGCCGGCGCGATATAGAGCATCTGGCCGCCATAGCCCCAGGCATATTTCACCTCCTGGCCGGCGATGTTGCGCAGGAACCAGCCGTAGCCGTAGCCGTCGCCGTTGAATTGCGAGGTCGTCCGCCGCCGCCAGGAGGCCGCTATCCATTCGGGCGAAAGAAGTTGCTTGCCGTCGGGTGTCCTGCCGTCGTTGCGATAGAGCTCGCCGAAGGCCAGCAGGGACCTGGCGCTCATTGCCATCTGGTTTCCGCCGAGATAGATGCCTTGCGGGTCGCGCTCCCAGCCCCCGATCGCAAAATCCGGCATCGGGCCCAGCCATTCCCGCGCGAGATCGCGGGTCGAGCGGCCGCTGCGCCGCGTCAGGATCGCCGACAGGAGATGTGTCGAGCCGGTCGAGTAGAGCATCCGGCCGCCGGGCTCGTCCACGAAAGGCTGGGCGAGGGCGGCGCGCACCCAATTGTCGCTTGCGACCCAACGGCCATAGTTCGCTCCGGAGGTGCGCTCGAGGCCTGCCTGCATTGAAAGGAGATTGCCGATGGTGATGTCCTGGAGGCGTGGATCGCCGCCCGGCGGCAGGTCGGCCCGGAGCAGCGGCGCGATCTTCTGATCCGGCCCTTCGAGCAGTCCCTTGTCGATGGCGATTCCGACGAGCGCCGACATAACCGTCTTCGATGCGGACTTGATGTTGGTCGGGGTCGTCACCCGGTTTCCTCGATAGCCTCGCTCGGCAAGCACCACGCCGTTGCGCGCGACCAGCACTGCTTTGAGCGCGGAGAGCTCTCCGGCTTTGTCGAGGGTTTGCAGTAGTGTCCGATTGTCCTGGGGGGCTTCGGGTGGGGCAGCGATGGGCTGGGCGCGTGCTGGAAGCGGCAGCACAAGCACCGATGTCAGGGAAAGGAAGTCGCGTCGATTCATGATTCCGGGCTACCGCCGGGACACGGCGGAATCGTGAATCCCCCGCCGAAGCGGAAGCAACTCACGGTGATTTGACCCATTCTCCACAATCGGCCTGGGTGGATGACGGCGGCGCCGGATTGTGACATCCATGGCGGCCGGTTGTCGGAGGGAGCCAGATGTCTATTCCGATCTATCTCTGCAACGAAGTCGTCCGCGAACTGGATTTCCGCGCGCAATGCGCCTTCGCACGGGCGGTGGGTTATGACGGCCTGGAGATCGCCCCCTTCACTCTGGGCGCCGCGCCTCATGATTTGTCGGCGCCGATGATTCGCGAATTCAGGAGTGTCGCCCACGGCGAGGGTATGCCGGTCGCCGGGCTGCATTGGCTGCTTGCTGCGCCAGAAGGCCTGTCGATCACCACCGCCGACGACGCGGTCTGGCGCCGCACGGTCGAAATCGGGCGCCGTCTGGTCGTGCTCTGCGCGGAACTCGAAGGCCGCTATCTCGTTCACGGCTCGCCCGGACAACGCCGGCTCGAAGCGGGGAAAGAGATCGACGGGCGCGATCGTGCCGTGGCCTATTTCGCGGCCATGGCCGCCGAGGCGGAGAAGGCGGGTGTCGCCTATCTCGTCGAGCCGCTGGCGAGACAGGATACGGCCTTCATCAATTCCGTCGATGACGCGCTTGGGATCGTCCGGACGGTTGGCTCGCCGGCGCTGGGGACGATGATCGATTGTTACGCGACGGCGGTCGACGGCGGGAATGTCGCGGCACTCCTAAGGCGATGGCTGCCAGAGCAGGCGGTCGGCCACATCCACTTCAATGATGCCAACCGGCGTGGGCCGGGCCAGGGCGATCTCGATTTTGCCCCGATCGTCGACGTGCTCCAGGAATTCGGCTATCGCGGTGCAATCGGCATCGAGCCTTTCGTGTACGAACCCGATGGCATGGCTTGCGCTGCCCGAGCGATCGGTTATGTCCGGGGGCTCATGGAGGCGCGCGGAGCGCATTAGGAGACGATGTCGACGACAAGGATGCCCACTGCGGTCAAACGTCCGCGCAATCCGGAAGCCACCAAGGCGTCCATTCTCGCGGCGGCGCGCGCCGAATTCGCCGAACGCGGCCTCGACGGCGGACGCGTCGACAACATCGCCAGGCGCGCCGGCGCCAACAAGCAGCTCGTGTACTATTATTTCGGCAGCAAGGACGAGATCTACAAGGCCGCGCTCGAAGCGTCCTACGCCGATATTCGCAGCCTCGAGCGCGAGCTCGATCTGGCCGCCCTGCCGCCGCGCGAGGCGATGATCCGGCTGATCGACTTCTCGCTCGGCTATCTCGCCCAGCACCGCGAATTCATCCGGATGCTCTCCGACGAGAATGCCCATGGCGCCCGCCATGTGCGGAACTCGGATGCCGCCCGTCAGACCAACTCGCCCTTGCTCGAGATGCTCGCGGAGACGTTGCGGCGCGGCGAGAAGGAGGGGATCTTCCGGCCCGGCATCGATCCGCTCGAGCTCTATGTCTCCATCGCCGGCATGACCTTCTTCTATTTCGCCAATGGTCTCACCATGTCGGCGATTTTCGGCCGTGATCTTGCTCAGCCCGAGGCGATTTCCTCCTATCGCGACCACATCGTCACCTTCACCCTCGCCGGCTTGCGCCCATAAGCTATCAACCAGACGGTTGAAAACATCTCCGTTCTGCTGTTAGTTCGCATCCCGAATACGCAATCGGGACGGGGGCATGGTTCCAAGCATCGTGACGGACGAACTTTCCGGCGATCCGGAAACGGCGTTCGAACTCGGACTCGAATGGGGCGTGGAGCACTTCGAGTTGCGCGGCATCCATGCCGGGCGGGTGCCCCGTCTCGATGCGCATATGCGGCGGCGCCTGCTACGTGCCGTTCATGGCTTCGGTGTGAAGATCACGGCCATTTCGCCCGGCCTCTTCAAATGTCCTTTTCCTGCCGGCGAGCCGGCACGTTCCAATCTCGGTTGGATGGACAAGGGTTTCTTTCAGAGCTGGGAGGAGGCGCGATTGCTGGTCGACGATCACCGGCGCAATCTCCTGCCCGCTTCCATCGACTTTGCCAAGGCCGTGGGCGCACCATACATCATTGCCTTCAGTTTCAGCCGCGGCGGTGCGGCCGGAGGAGTGGCGCCTGCCGGTGTGGTCGAGCTGTTGGCGGAGGCTGCCGAGACGGCGCATGCCGCCGGGCTGGAGTTGCTGGTCGAGACGGAAGAAGGCCATTGGGCAAACACGGGCGCACGATCGGCCGCATTGGTGGAGCGTGTCGGTGGTCCGGGACTTGCCATCAACTGGGATCCGGCAAACGCCCTCATCGATGGCGACGTTCCCTATCCCCAGGGATATCAGGCACTGCGGCATCTCGTCCGCAACGTGCACTTCAAGGACGCCCGCGTCTATCCCGACGGATCCTGGGAGCTGCTCGCCGAGGGCGATGTCGACTGGGCGGGCCAGATCGCCGCTCTCGCCGAACACGGCTATAAGGGCGCGATAGCGGTCGAGCCGCATCTCTCCCCTTCCGTGGCCTCCACGCGCAATGCGCTGGCCCGCCTTCGCTCGCTGATCGAGGGCGCGAAAAGGCGGCTGTCATCGCCCGAGAAAAAATCTTGAGCAGGTTTCAACCAAACGGTTGAAACCTGTCGAAAGTCGCGCTAGCGTCAGCCCGACAAGGCAAGCAGGGGAGTGGGGCGATGCAGTCAGCCGCGGTCAAGGCACCGGTGGTGGACGAGGAAGGCAAGGGGCGATCCGCCCTGCCCCCGCGTTTTGAGAGCATCGAGCAGCTCGACGACTTCCTGGCGCAGCCGAGCGATGCTCTTGTCGAGGATCTCGAGGGGTTGGACGGCGACATCATGCTTCTGGGTGTCGGCGGCAAGATGGGCCCCACATTGGCCAGGCTTGCACGCAATGCCGCACCGTCCAAGCGGATCATCGGCGTGGCCCGCTTCAGCGAACCCGGCCTGCGCGAGCGGCTCGAGGGCTGGGGCGTCGAGACCATCGCGGCGGATCTGCTCGACCAGGCGCAGGTGAACTCCCTGCCCAAGGTGAAGAATGTCCTCTACATGGCGGGGCGCAAGTTCGGCTCCAGCGACAACCAGGCGCTGACCTGGGCCATGAACGTGCACAGCCCGGCGATCGTCGCCTCCGCGTTTCGGGAGTCGCGGATCGTCGCGTTCTCGACGGGTAACATCTATCCGCTGGTCGACGTCATGCACCAGGGTGCGCTGGAAAGCACGCCGCCCGGACCGCGCGGTGAATACGCCCAGTCGTGTCTCGGTCGGGAACGGATGTTCGAGTATTTCTCGGGCAAGTTCGGAACGCCCGGGCGCCTGTTCCGGCTGAACTATGCGATCGACCTGCGCTACGGCGTGCTCCACGACCTGGCGAGCCGCGTCAAGGCCGGAACGCCCATCGACCTTTCGCTCATGGGGCACGTCAACGTCATCTGGCAGGGCGATGCAAATGCCCAGGCCCTGCGCTGCCTTCTCCATTGCACGACGCCGACCTCACCCATCAATGTCAGCGGGCCGGAGACGCTCTCCGTGCGCTGGCTGGTCCAGGAGCTCGGTGCGCGCATGGATGTGACGCCCAATCTCGTCGGGACGGAATCGCAGACGGCCTGGCTCACCAACACGGCGGAAGCCGCCAAGCTATTCGGATATCCCGAGGTGCCGCTCGGCGCCATGCTCGACTGGGTCGCCGACTGGGTGGCACGCGATCAGTTGAGCTTCAACAAGCCCACCAAATACGAAGTCCGCGATGGCGGCTTCTGAGGCTCGAACAATGACCGCCGACCATCGACCCGCCGCACTTGCCCTTCTCAGGCAAGGTACCGTGATTCCGGCCCATCCGCTGGCGCTCGATGCTTCGCGCAGCCTCGACCGGCGCCGGCAGAAGGCGCTGGCGCGCTACTACATCGATGCCGGCGCGGGCGGCCTGGCCGTCGGCGTTCACACCACCCAGTTCGCGATTCGCGAAGCCGGCCTCTACGAGGAGGTTCTCGCGCTGGCGGCCGAAACGGCCAACGCGTGGACGGATCGACGGCTTGCCATGGTCGCGGGCCTCGCAGGGCCGACAAAGCAAGCCGTGTCGGAAGCGAGGACGGCTGTGCGGCTCGGCTATCATGCCGGCCTGCTCAGCCTTGCAGCATTGAAGGGCAGCAACCAGGACGCGCTGATCGAGCATTGCGAGGCTGTGGCGCGCGAGATTCCGCTTGTCGGCTTCTATCTGCAGCCGGCCGTCGGAGGGCTCGATCTGGACGCGCGCTTCTGGACGCGTTTCGCCGCGATCGACAATGTCGTCGCCATCAAGGTCGCGCCGTTCAATCGTTATCGCACGATCGATGTGGTCCGCGGCGTCGTCGAGGCTGGCGCCGAGGATCGCGTCTCGCTCTACACCGGCAATGACGATCATATCGTGCTCGATCTCGTGACGCCCTTCACAGGCATGCGCGAAGGCAAACCGGTGACGGTGCGCTTCGTGGGCGGGCTGCTCGGCCATTGGTCGGTCTGGACCAAGGGCGCGGTGGAGATCTTCGAGCGCTGCCGCCGAGCAGCTCAATCCGGATCGGTCACGGCCGAACTCCTGGCGCTGGACAGCCGGGTCACCGACTGCAACAGCGCCTTCTTCGACGTTGCGAACAATTTCCATGGATGCATCGCAGGTTGCCACGAAATCCTGCGCCGGCAGGGCCTCCTCGAAGGGGTCTGGTGCCTCGACCCGAACGAAGGGCTGAGCCCGGGCCAGAAGGAGGAGATCGATCGCGTGTCGAAGCTGCATGCCGATCTTGCCGACGACGCTTTCGTGTCGGCGAATCTGGAGCGCTGGCTGGGATAGGGCGGTGATGAACAAGCTTTCCGGCAAGATCCTCGAACTCGTTCCGGCCACGCTCATGTTCGTGGCCGTTGTCGTGCTCTGGCAACTCGCCGTTTCGGTCTTCGGCGTGCGGGAATATCTGCTGCCGAGCCCCGGCTCCGTCGTCGCCTCGATGTTCGGGGGCGGCATCGACTGGGTCGGCCACATCTGGGTCACGGCCGTTGCGATCTTCGGCGCGTTCCTGCTCGCCACGATAGCCGGCGTGCTGCTCGGCACGATGATCGCATGGTCGAACACCATGGCTCGCGCGCTGATGCCTTTCCTGGTCTTCGTCAACACCCTGCCCAAGGTGGCGGTGGCGCCGCTGTTCCTGATCTGGCTGGGCTACGGCATCCTGCCGAACATCCTGATTGGCGCCCTGATCGGGTTCTTTCCCGTCGTCATCAACACGGCCGTCGGGCTGAGCCAGATCGACAACGACATGCTGGATCTCGGTCGCGTCTTCAGCGCGCCGAAATGGAAGATATTCGCCAAGATCCGCATCCCCAACGCCTACCCCTACATTCTGAGCGCCTTGAAGGTGACGGCCACCTCGGCCGTGGTCGGCGCGATCGTCGGCGAGTTCGTCGCCTCGCAGCGCGGCCTCGGCTACGTGATCATCACCAGCCAGAGCAGCATGAACACGCCGCTCGCCTTCGCCGCGCTCGTCTGGATCTCGGTGCTCGGCCTGGTCCTTTTCGGCGGCGTTGCCGTCATGTCGCGCGTTCTGGCGCCGTGGGCCGAAGGTCAGGAAAGATAATAAACGACGATAATGGGAGATTTGGAATGATCAGGAAGCTCATCTCGACAGCGGCACTGCTCGCCGCTCTCGCTCTGCCCGGCGCGGCGAACGCGCAGGAAAAATTCACCTTCGCGCTCAACTGGTTCCCTGTGGGCGACCACGCCGCTTATTGGGTGGCGCTGGAGAAGGGTTACTTCGCCGAGAAGGGGCTCGACGTCACCCTGGAGAACTCGAAAGGATCCGGCGATTCCATCGCCAAGGTGGACAGCGGCCGTGCCGATGCCGGCCTCGCGGACGCTGCGGTCATCATCGGCTCGCGAGCCCGCGGCACCACGGTCAAGATCGTTGGGATGATCTTCGACAAGACGCCGATGAACGTTTTCTCGTCCAAGGACGCGCCGATTACCGATCCCAAGCAGCTCGAGGGCAAGACGATCGCCGCTCCGCCCGGGGACAGCCAGCGGCAGATGTGGCCCGCCTTCGCCAAGGCGAACGGCATCGACGAGAGCAAGGTCACCTGGATCAATATCGAGCCGACCGCCAAAGTCGCCGCGCTCGCCGAAAAACGAGCCGATGCCGTCTCGGACTACACGACCGGCCAGCCGCTCTTCGAAAAGCCCATGGGCAAGGGCAATGTGGTCGCGCTTCCCTGGTCGCAGCATGGCTTCGACATGTATTCCATGTCGATCATGGCGAGCGAGAAGACGATGACGGAGCGCCCGGAAGTGCTCAAAGCCTTCCTCGAGGCGGCCTACAAGGGCTGGCAGGACGTGATGAAGGATCCGCAGGCCGCGCTGGCCATCTTCAAGAAGCGTGTCCCGGAGATCGACGAGACGCTGATCGGCGAGAACATGCTGCTCGGTCTCGATCTCATGGCGACCCAGCGCTACAAGGATCATGGCATCGGCTGGATGGAAGAGGCCAAGATGTGCGACTCCGTCGAATTGGTGAACACCTATATGGAAATTCCCACCAAGGTGGCCTGCGCGGATGTCTTCACCAACGACTTCCTGACCAAGGTCGACATGCCGCTCGACGTGAAGTGAGCGGCTCGAGCAATTCCCGGAAAACTGGGCACCGGTTTTCGGTTCGGAATTGCTGACAAAGACAGAGACGCAGAATTTCCGCGGTTCGAAGAGAAGTGGAAATGCTCCCTGGGAAAGCAGGCTGATGAACGTGGCCAAGACATCGATAGACCTCGACCGCGTCGGCATGATCTACGATACGGGCAGCGGCCCCGTCGAAGCTCTGCGCGACATCTCCCTGTCGGTGCGGCAGGGAGAGTTCATCTCGCTTGTCGGCCCGAGTGGCTGCGGAAAATCGACGCTTCTGCGCATGATCGCGGGCCTGCGCCCGGTGAGCAGCGGCACCGTGCTGGTCGACGGCGTGCCGGTCACCAGGCCGATCCCGCAGGTCGGGATGGTGTTCCAGGCCGCAGTGTTGCTGCGGTGGCGCACAATCCTCGACAATGTCATGCTGCCGGCCGAACTGGCCGGCCTCAATCCAAGGCACTATCGCGATCGCGCGATGGAGCTGCTGCGGTTGACCGGCCTTCTCGAATTCGCCGACAAGCTGCCCAAGGAGCTGTCCGGCGGCATGCAGCAGCGCGCATCGCTTTGCCGGGCACTGCTGCTCGACCCGCCATTGTTGCTGATGGACGAACCCTTCGGTGCGCTCGATGCCATGACCCGCGACGAGATGAACCTCGAGCTGCTGCGTGTCTGGGGCGAGGCCGGCACAGGCGGCGAGAAGAAGACGATCCTCTTCGTCACCCATTCCATCCCCGAGGCGGTCTTCCTCGCCGACCGGGTGGTGATCATGTCGCCGCGTCCCGGCCGGGTCGCACGCGTCCTCGATATCGACCTGCCACGCCCGCGCAGTGTCGAGACCAGGGCGACGGCCGAGTTCGGCCAGTATTCGCTGGAGATCTACGATGTTCTCACCGGGCGCAACTCGACCGGGGCGGACGCTTCCAGAATGGTGCCGGCTTGACCGCTCCGCGCCTTAAGGTCGTCGAGATCACGAGGCGCGAGCGCCCGTACAAATTGCGCATGCCTTTCCGCTTCGGCGTGATGACCGCCACCCATGGCCGCCAAGCCGTGATTGCCGTGCGCATCCGGCTTGACGACGGCCTTGAGGAAACCGGCTACGCCGCCGAGGCGCTCGGCGCGAAATGGTTCGACAAAAGCCCGACGCTCAGCGACGAGGACAATCATCATCAATTGCGCAAGGCGATCGAATTGGCGGGAGAGGCCTATCTTTCGGCCGACCCCTCCACCGCCTTCGGGCTTTTCGCCGACAGCTATCGCAGCCACCTCCATGTCTGCGCGGCAATCGATCTCAATCCGCTTGTCGCGAATTATGGCCCGGCACTCATCGACCGGGCGGTGTTCGATGCGCTCTGCCGTATGCACGGAGCCAGCTTCTATCAGGCGATGCGAAGCAATCTCCCCGGAATTGCGAGCCATCCGATCGTGCCGGAACTGGAAAGCGTCGATATTGGCGCCCTGCTGCGCAGCCTGAGCCCGGCCTCCACGATCGACGTGCGCCATACGGTCGGCTTGCTCGATCCCATCACCCGCGCCGACCAGGCGGAGCGTGTCGGAGACGGCCTTCCCGAGACGCTCGAGGAAGTCGTGGCGGCCTATGGCAACCGCTATTTCAAGATCAAGGTCGGCGGCGACGACGCGGCGGACCTTGAAAGGCTGGAACGTATCGCCGCTGTGCTCGACCGTTCGGCGGAACCCTATTTCGTGACGCTGGACGGCAACGAGCAATATGAGAGTGCCGACATTGCCCTTGGGCTGCTGCGGCGCGTCGGCGAGAGCGAGCGCCTTCGACGTCTCAGGGCCTCGATGCTCTATCTCGAACAACCGATCAAGCGGGCCGTCGCCCTGTCGAGACCGGTCGAGGCGCTGGCCGCGCTCACGCCGGTCATCATCGACGAGTCCGACGGCGAGCTCTCGTCGTTTCCGCGGGCACGCGGCCTTGGCTATCGCGGGGTCTCGTCCAAGGCCTGCAAGGGTTTCTACAAGTCGTTCATCAATCTCGTCCGCTGCCGCGTCTGGAATGCGGAGGGCCCCGACCGGCACTTCTTGTCGGCCGAGGACCTGACCTGCGAGCCGGGCGTCGCGCTTCAGCAGGACCTCGCGTTGGTGAACATGCTCGGCCTCACCCATGTCGAGCGCAACGCGCACCATTTCATCGATGGTTTCGACGGTCGGCCGGAGGCCGAAGCGATGGCGTGGCGGCAAGCCCATCCCGATCTCTACGCTCTGCAGGGCGGCCGGGTGCGGCTCGCCATCACAGACGGCCGGCTGGGCATCGGTTCGCTGGACATGGCGGGTTTCGGCAGCGCCGCCGTGCCCGATCTCGAGGCCACGGAGGCGATGCCGGTCGCGCGCTGGCCACTCCGGAACCCGGCATGATCGGCGACTACACGGCATTCGATGCGCTGGGGCTGGCGGAGCTGGTCCGCTTGCGACAGGTCTCTGCGGCGGAGCTTCTGGAAACCGTGCTCGACCGCGTCGCCGCGCTCAACCCGCGCCTCAATGCGATTGTCACGCCGCTTTACGAGCAAGCTCGCGAGATGGTTGAGGCCGGCCTGCCGGACGGGCCTTTCGCGGGCGTTCCCTACGTCTTCAAGGAACTCGTCGTCTCCGTGGAGGGCGCTGCGACCACCTCCGCTTCACGGCTCTTTGCCGACAATATGCCCGCCCGCGACAGCGAGATCGTGCGCCGTTGCCGAAAGGCCGGCCTGGTCGTGATCGGCAAGACGAACTCCTCCGAATTCGGGCTCTCGGCCGCCACGGAGTCGGCGCTGTTCGGCGCGACCTGCAATCCCTGGGACCCGAGCCTGTCGCCTGGTGGGTCCAGTGGCGGTTCGGCCGCCGCCGTGGCGGCAGGCCTGGTGCCCATGGGCCATGCCAGCGACGGCGGCGGCTCGATCCGCATTCCCGCGGCATGCTGTGGGCTGTTCGGGCTCAAGCCGACGCGCGCCCGCATCACTGCCGGACCCGAGGGCGGCGAGGGTCTGGCCGGTCTTGCCAGCCAGCATGCGGTGACATGGAGCGTGCGCGACAGTGCGGCCCTGCTCGATGCCACGGCAGGTCCCATGCCGGGCGATCCCTATTCCGCGCCGCCGCCGCAACGCTCCTACCGTGAGGAGGCCGAGCGCGACCCCGGCAGGCTGCGCATCGCCTATTCCGCGAAGACCCTCCATGGAGCCCCGATCGATCCCGAAATCGTCTCCGCGACCGAGGAGACGGCGCGGTTCTGCGCGGCCCTTGGTCATGAAGTGGAAGTAGCCTCGCCGGACTTCGACTTCGAAGCCGTGCGCGACGGCTTCGCAGCAGCCTTCGCGGCGAACTGCATGGCCAATATCGCTCGGGCGACGGGCGGGCGACTTCCGCCCGAGGGGGCGGTCGAGCCGCTCACCCGCGCCATCGCGGAGCGCGGACTCGCCATGCCGGCCGCGGACTACATCCGGCATTTGCAGGCGCTGCACCGTGAAAGCCGCGCGATCGCTCGCTTTTTCGGGCAATATGACATCTGGCTCGTGCCGACATTGGCGATGCTGCCCCGGCCGGCCGGCTATTTCGATATCGACGACACCGATGTCGATCGCTGGCTGGAGAAGCTGCTCGCTTTCACGCCTTTTGCCTTCCTTGCCAACATCACCGGCCAGCCAGCCATGTCCGTTCCTCTCGGGGAGAGCCGCACCGGCCTGCCGCTCGGTTGCCATTTCACCGCTCGCTATGGCGAGGAAGGCCTGCTCTTCCAGCTTGCCGGCCAGCTCGAGCGCGCCCGGCCGTGGTTCGGCCGTCGGCCGCGGATGCCGGGCTTGTAACGCCCCGGTCATCCGTCGAGATCTTATGGCACCGGATGGGCAGCTGGTGCCCGCCAACCGATCCTTCTTTCTCCGAGCCGCGGATACGGTATCATGGCGGGACGATCAGGGGAGACACCCATCGCTTCTCCGGAAGCGGCCGATGGAACATGGCGAAGGGAGCACCATGTCGATGAGCACAGCGATCGAGGACGTCATAGGCGAACTCGCGACGCTCGAGGATCCCAAGATACGGGAAGCCAATGAAGCCCGCGGTGATGATCATGGCGTAAATCTCACCCAACTTCGCACTCTCGCGAGGCGGCTCAAGACGCAGCATGAACTCGCGCTTCAGCTCTGGGCCACGGGCGACACCGCGGCGCGGCTCCTCGCAACATTGGTGTGCCGCCCGAAAACCTTCTCTGCGGCCGAACTCGACGCGATGATCCGGGATATTCGCTCTCCAAAGCTCCTGGACTGGTTCATCGTGAACGTGGTGAAGGCCAGCCATCATGCCGAGGAACTTCGACTGCGATGGAAGGATGATGGCGATCTCGTCGGCCGCGCTGGCTGGAGCCTGACGACGGACAGGGTCGTCAAGAGCCCGGAAGGCCTCGGCCTCGATGGGTTGCTCGACCAGATCGAGGAGGAGATGAAGCAGGCACCTGCCCAGAAGCAGTGGGCCATGAATCATTGCCTCGCCGAGATCGGTATCCATCATCCACAGCACCGCGAGCGAGCGATCGGGATCGGTGAGCGGCTCGCCGTCCTCGTCGACTACCCGGCCTCGCCCGGCTGCACGCCACCTTACGCGCCGGTCTGGATCGCCGAAATGGTTCACCGTCGCGAGGAGGCGCGTGGCCGCTGACGGGATTTTCATGAGGAAAGGTGCTCGAAGGCAGCGCCAAAGAGCATGACACCGGCGATCACAAGCTCTCCAGGACCCAGGACAGCTTTTCGTCGAACTGGCTGCCGTTTCATCATCGCGTCATTGGAAGCATGATCCGCGCGTGCTAAATCCGTTCGCATCATGAAGAAGATCGGCTTCCTATCCTTCGGCCATTGGTCGCCCTCGCCCCAGTCGCAGACGCGGTCCGCGTCCGATGCGCTCCTGCAATCCATCGACCTGGCTGTTGCCGCGGAGGAACTGGGCGCGGACGGCGCCTATTTCCGTGTGCATCATTTCGCACGGCAGCTCGCCTCGCCGTTTCCCCTGATGGCAGCCGTCGGCGCGCGGACAAAGCGCATCGAGATCGGCACGGCGGTCATCGACATGCGTTACGAGAATCCGCTCTACATGGCCGAAGATGCCGGCGCGGCCGACCTGATCGCTGGCGGGAGGCTGCAACTGGGCATCAGCCGCGGGTCGCCCGAGCAGGTGATCGACGGTTGGCGGTACTTCGGCTACGTCCCGCAGGAAAATCAGACCGATGCCGATATGGCGCGGCAACATGCCGAGGTGTTTCTGGACGTGTTGCGCGGCCAGGGGTTCGCGCGGCCCAATCCACGCCCGATGTTCCCAAACCCACCCGGACTATTGCGCGTCGAGCCGCATTCGGAGGGGCTGCGCGAACGGATCTGGTGGGGCGCCGCCACCAACGCCACAGCCGAATGGGCGGCCAGGTTGGGGATGAACCTGCAGAGCTCCACGCTCAAATTCGACGAGACCGGCAAGCCTTTCCACATCCAGCAGGCCGAACAGATCCGCGCCTTTCGTGAGGCCTGGAAGCTGGCCGGTCATGAGCGCGAGCCTCGGGTGTCGGTCAGCCGCAGCATCTTCGCGCTCGTGGACAATCGCGACCGCGCCTATTTCGGCGGCAATGAGAGCGATGACCATTTCGGGTACATCGAAGCGGATACGCGCGCGGTATTTGGCCGTACCTATGCGGCCGAACCTGATGTCCTGGTCGAACAGTTGAAGGAGGACGAGGCAATAGCTGAGGCCGACACGCTCCTCCTGACCGTCCCCAACCAGCTCGGCGTCGACTATAACGCACATGTCATCGAGGCAATCCTGAAACATGTCGCGCCGCCCCTCGGCTGGCGCTGACCTCAGGCTTCTCAGGCGCCCGGCTGGGGCCGCGCGGCGCCGGGCGCGTATCCCGTCACCCGCTTGAAGGCACGGCTGAATGCGGCCTGCGAGCCGTAGCCGAGACGGTGCGCGGCGGCTTCGATCGTCACGCGGTCGCGCCCGATCCATTGTGCGGCAAGTCGCATCCTGAGTTCGGTGAGATAACGCACCGGCGTCATCCCGGTCATGTCGAGAAAGCGCTCTGCGAAGACCGAACGGGAACTCCCCATTTCCGCCGCGAGCTCGGCCACGGTCCAGTTCCTGCCGGGATCGCGATGGAGCGCGGCGATGACGCGGCCCAGACGAGGATCGCGCAAGGCCGCGACCCAGCCGCTTGCGTCGCCGCAACCACATTCCACCCAGGCCCGGACGACAAAAGCCGACACGACATCGGCAAGCCGGGCCAGGATGCCGGCAAAGCCTGCGCGGTCGCCGCGCGCCTCACGCTCCATCGCCTCCAGCATTGGCAGGATCTCGGGATAGCGCTCGAGCAACGTGCCGACGAGCATCACCTCGGGCATGAGCGCGACGAGCGGATGCATGGCACCGAGATCGAACTCCATGCATCCGCTGAAGATGAGGACATTCGTAGAGGGGCAGGCTTCGCCTGAACAGGATTTGATGGCGCTGACATTGCGGCACAGCGGGCTGGACTGGAAGGACGCGACGTCGCGCCCGACGAGATCGGGCGCCGAGACGAGATGGTGCTCGCCCCCGCGGGGCAGAAGCACGGCGTCGCCGGTGTTCATGACGTGCACGGCCTCGCCGCTCCCGCGCAGGTAGACCGGCCCACGCGCGACGAAGTGAAATTGTGCGCGCCCCTCCACCGTGCCGAAACGCAGTCCGAAAGGGGGCGAGATCTCGATGCGCCGATAGTCCAGGCCGACAAGGCGCATGCCCATGAACAGCTCGCTCACGAGGTCGGCCGGAATGCGCCCGCCTGGCTCCTTCAAACGATTTTCGGACTTTCGGTCAAGCATTCCGGATTCGATGACATAGCGCGTCCGAAAAGTCCATCCTACTTCTGCCGCACTGCAAATGCCACGTCTTGCGAAAGGTCCTACCGATGAGTGAAACCTTGCAATGGTCGGGCGCCGACCGGGCGGAAGCGCGGCCTGCCTGGGGCGCCGTCTTCTCCATGACGCTTGGCGTGTTCGGCCTGGTGACGGCGGAATTCCTGCCCGCCAGCCTGCTGACGCCGATGGCGATGGATCTCGGCATCACCGAAGGGATGGCGGGCCAGGCCGTCACCGCGACCGCGGTGGTGGCGCTCCTGACCAGCCTCCTGATCTCCGCCGCGACGCGCAACATCGATCGCCGGCGCGTGCTTCTGGCCTTTTCGGTTCTGCTGGTGGGGGCCAACCTCATGGTCGCCTTCGCGTCCAGCCTGCCGCTTCTGCTTGTCGGGCGCGTGCTTCTCGGCATCGCGCTCGGCGGGTTCTGGTCGATGTCCGCGGCAATAGCCATGCGGCTCGTGCCCGAGGCGCTCGTGCCCAGGGCCTTGTCGATGATCTTCAGCGGCGTCTCCGCCGCAACGATCCTTGCCGCGCCCGTCGGCAGCTATCTCGGCGAGATCGCCGGCTGGCGGAGCGTCTTCCTGATGGCCATGGGCCTCGCCGTCCTGGCGCTCATTGCCCAGATTTTGACGCTGCCTCGCATGGCGCCAAGCGGCTCCACTCGACTACGGACGCTTGCGGAAGTGCTTGCGCGGCCGGGCGTCGGTCTTGGCATGCTCGCCGTGATGCTGGTCTTCACGGGGCACTTCGCCGTCTTCACTTACATCCGCCCCTTCCTCGAGACCGTCACCGGCGTCGGGATCGGCGCGGTATCCGCCATCCTTCTGGGGTTTGGCATCGCCAATTTCATCGGCACTCTCCTGGCCGGCACGATGATCGAGCGGAGCCTGCGGCTGACGCTGCTGACGATGCCCCTCCTGATGGGCCTGCTCGGGCTCGCCCTCGTCAGCCTAGGCAACATGCCGATGGCGGATGCGGTGATGGTGTCGCTGTGGGGGCTGGCTTTCGGCGCCGTGCCGGTCGCCTGGTCCACCTGGCTCACCCGCACCGTTCCCGACCAAGCGGAAAGCGCGGGCGGCCTCATCGTCGCGGCAATCCAGCTCGCCATCGCGATCGGCGCGGCTGCGGGCGGCGCGATGTTCGACCTGAGCGGCGCGAGCGGCGTGTTCGCCTCGGCCAGCTTCGTTCTCCTGCTGGCCGCCGGGATCATCATGCTAGGAGTCCGGCCTCGGCCCGCGATGGCCGTGGCCTGACCCAAGGCGCTTCCGCACCTGCTCAGGGAGGCGAAGGGGTCACACCAGCCAAGAATCAATACAGCATCGTGCTCGGCGCCCGCCGCGCGGTTACCGCCTGGTGCCCGCGCGGGGGAACGGCCAGCTGAGCTCCGCCACACGCGCCGCATTCGAGCGGGCTCTACCTGGCCAAGACGAGCCTGTGCATGCCGGCCTCGTCCTGCCAGGCAAGTTCCCCGCGGCGCACCATGTGGTTCACGTGAGCGTGCGTTTCGCTGAAGGCAAAGCTCAGTTGATGCGGGTCCAGCTCGCGCTTGAAAAGGACGGGGACGAGATCCGCGACCGTCCTGGACCCGGCACTGCAGGCGTCAGCGATCAGGCGGCAGCGTACGGCATGATGGTCGGCAAGTTCCCGGCACCGTCGGTGCAGACCGCGAAAGGGCAGTTGGTGTCCCGGCAGGACCAGCGTGTCTTCCGGCAGGTCTCGCTCGAGCGCTTTCAGGGAACGCAGGTAAAGCCCCAGCGGGTCCCCGTCGGGCTCGACCGCCCAGACGCTGATATTGGGGGAGATCTTCGCGATGACCTGGTCGGCCGCCAGCAGGAGCCGGTCGTCGGGCGCATAGAGCATTATCTGCTCGGGCGCGTGCCCGTCGCCGGACAGTACCGGGAACCGTCGTCCGCCGAGGACAAGCTCGTCTCCGCCCACCAGCCGTCGGAAAGTCGGGGGCAGCGGCATCACCATGCGCAGGTAGCCATGGCCTTGCGTGCTGACCAACTGCGCCGTCTCGCTCGTCATTCCGTGCCGCAAGTAGAAGTCGCGATAATGCTGCGCTTCGAGAGCGCCCGGGTCGAGGGAGATGTTGATACAGCCGAGATAACTGGTCTGGCTGGTCAGCAGCGGCACTCCGAAACGCTCGCAGAGCCAGCCGGCGAGCCCGATATGGTCCGGATGGAAGTGTGTGATGACGACCTTGGTGAATCGCCAGCCCGAGAGCGGTCCCGACAGGAGCATCTCCCAGGCGGCCCGGGTGCTGTCATGGGCGATGCCGGTATCGAGAATGGCCCAGCCGCCGTCGTCTTCGATCAAATAGACATTAACGTGATCGAGCCGGAAGGGCAGGGGAATGCGTGCCCAAAGGATACCTGGCACAACCTCGCGCACTTCGCCCGGTGCGGGCGGCTCGGAGAAGGGGAAATCCAGAGCATCTCGATGTGGCAGGTTCATCTCTTCGGGATCGAGTCGTCGCAAGAAAGCTTCCTTCCATGTCTGTCGCTCCCGGCGTGGGCGGCAAGGCAAGCCACGCCGACCGGGTCTTTTCCTGTCTACGCAGGTTTGGGAAAAGCGTCACACGGTTTTCCGACATACACCTGCGGCAGGAGAAGAGGCCAAGCAGGAGCTGTGGGCGAGGCCACGCGAACTTGCTTAGTACGCCAAGGATGCCGGCGCCAGTCATCTCGATTTCTTCCGCTTGATTTGGCTCTTGAATTTCTTTCGCCTGTCGACTACCCAATTGGGACCAGGCCGGGCCCCTCTGGCAGCTATCGTGGCTGCGATGTCGGACTGGAGTTCCAATCCGGCGGCCTGGCTTTGACATTTCTCGCTCCGTAGCAGCACCTGCCGTCTCTCGCGCACTGCCAATGCGCCTGGACGGGTCTGCAAGCCATGCCGCCCTTGCTGAAGCAAAGGGTGCCGTATGACAGAATTTTTCACTCCGGAGGCTATGACAGCCCTCCTCCAGGTCATCATGATCGACCTGGTTCTGGCTGGCGACAACGCCATCGTTATCGGCCTGGCAGCCGCCGGGCTACCTAAGGAACAGCGGGCAAAGGCAATCCTGATAGGCATCGTTGCCGCGACGGTGCTACGCATCGGCTTCGCCGCTGCCACCACCCAACTTCTGCAAATCGTCGGTCTGCTCCTGGCCGGCGGCGTGCTCCTTCTATGGGTGTGCTGGAAGATGTGGCGCGAGCTGCGGAATCACGGAGCCGAGACCCAGGCCGTGGAAGCGTTGACGGACGACGATCTGGACAGCGACGGCAAGGTTGCCGGCACCGCGCCTCGCAAGACCTTCGCGCAGGCTGCCTGGCAAATCGTCATCGCCGACGTCTCCATGTCGCTCGACAACGTCCTGGCGGTGGCGGGTGCTGCACGGGACCATCCGAACGTGCTGATCTTCGGCCTCGTTCTCTCCATCGCCCTGATGGGTGTCGCCGCGAGCTTCATTGCCAATCTTCTCCAGAAGCATCGCTGGATCGCCTATGTCGGGCTGCTGATCATCCTCTACGTGGCAGGCGAGATGATCTATCGCGGCGCCCTGGAGGTCCTGCCGTATCTCGCGGCCTAGGTCCTGCGGACGCGGGCGCAGCAATTCTGCTGCGGCCCGCGTCAGCCCTCGTCGGCTCGAACCGGAGCCATCTTTCCCCTGAAGACCGGCAACCCGACGCATTGCCAGCGTCGCTTCGTCACCCGTTGACATCGATTCAACCTTTGTCTTTAGTGGTCAGACCACTGTAAGGCCAGTTGATGACCGCACTCGTAACCGAAGCCCCCGAAGATCTGTCCGGCGCCGAGAAGGTGTTCGCCTTCTTTCGCACAGAGCTCCTGTCGGGAAGGCTGAGGGCCGGCGACCGGCTTCTCAGCGAACGCGAACTCTCGGTGTCGCTCGGCGTCTCGCGCCCGTTGCTGCGCGAGGCGTTGCGTTCGCTGGCGATGCTCGGCTTCCTCGATATCCGCCACGGTAAGGGCGCCTACGTCAGGTCGGCCGACATTTCGGTCCTGACGGACTTCTTCACCTTCTCCCTCGCCCAGCAGCCCGACATCCTGGACGATGTCATGCAGGCGCGCATCGCCATCGAATGCCAGGCTATCCGCCTCGCCTGCGAGCGAGCATCCGACAGCGACTTCCAGAAGATCGGGGGCAAGCTCTCCCGCTTGATGGAGACGCTCAATGACCCGGATGCGGGCGGCGACGCCGACTTCGCCTTCCATTTCGCCCTGGTGGAGGCGGCGCGCAGCCCGGCGCTTCTGACGCTCTATCAGGCGATCTCCCAATTGCTGCGCCGCAGCCATGTCGAGCGGCGCCGGCTTACCGTCGAGGTGGCCGGCATCCGCGACTATCTCGTCGACGCCCACCGCGAGGTCTACCTGTCGATCGTCGCGCGCGACCCCGACGCCGCCGAGACCAGGCTTCGCGAGCACTTCGCCATCGGCGACGAGTTCCGCCGCAGGAGCTTTATGGCCGCCTTCGCGAATGCAGGGAAAAAATAAAAGTAAAACAATGGGAAAGGAAACGTCATGCATCAATTCGGAGCCTCACGCCTTCTAGCCGCCGCCACGGTTGCTCTTGGCCTGCTCGCCACAGCCGCGCAGGCCGTGGAGCTGCGCTACGCGCATGTCGGCGCGGAAGGCGATATCCAGACCCGCTACGCGGCGGAAGCCGCGGAGGCCATCGCGAAGGCCACGAATGGCGAGGTGACACTAAAGGTGTTTCCGGCAAGCCAGCTCGGCGGCGTCTCGGAACTCGTCGACGGCGTGAAGATGGGCTCGGTGAGCCTCGGGCATCACGACTTCGCCTCCCTCGCCCGCATCGTTCCGGAGGTCGCCGTCTTCAACGCCCCATTCATCTACCGGGACGGCGCGCACGCGCTGGCCGCGACCGATCCCGCGACGTCACCCGCGCTCCAGGCGATCAACGAGAAACTGATCGAGAAAGGCGGCATGCGCATCATCGGCCGCATCTATCGTGGTGACCGCCACATCTCCGCGAATTTTGCGGTGAAGTCGCCGGCCGACCTCGAGGGCAAGCCCTTCCGCGCCGTTCCGCTCGAGCTCTGGGTCTCGATGGTGAAGGGGTTCGGCGCCATTCCGACCCCGGTCGAGGTGGCCGAGCTCCCGACCGCGCTGATGACCGGCGTCGTCGTCGGCCAGGAAAATCCGCTCACCATGATCGCATCGAACAACCTCAACGAGGTGCAGTCGCATCTGGCCATGACCGGCCACATGCGCGCCGTGCTCGCCGTCTTCGTCAATGAGGAGGTCTGGCAGGGCCTGAGCGAGGAGCAGCGCGCGGCCGTCACCAAGGTGCTCGACGACAAGGCCAAGGAGTCGCTGCAATGGGCGACCGAAGGCGAGGCGCAACTCGTCGAGGAGTTGAAGAAGCGCGGCATGACGATCATCACCGAGGCCGACGGCTTGGATCTCGAAGCCTTCCGCACCAAGGTGAACGCGCAGGTCGCGCAGGACTTCCCGGCCTTCGCCCCGCTGGTCGAGCAGATCCAGGCGACCAAGTGATCCATCCGGCGGAGCCGGTTGCGGCTTCGCCGATCCCGCCGGGAAGGAGGTCTCTCAATGCAATTCGCGAACCGCGCCGTGACGGCCATGTCGGTCGCCTTCATGGCTGGCATCATAATTGTCCCCTTGGCGCAGGTGGTCATGCGGGGCGTGTTCGGCCTGCCCTTCATCGGTGCGGAGGAGCTGACGCGCTTTCTGCTCATCTGCCTGATCTTCTGCGCCTATCCACTGGCGGTCGAAGCGGGCGAGAATATCGTGATGGGCGAGTTCAAGGCGGCCCTTGCCAGGCCGATCCGGGCTGTGCTCAACGTCACCATCTCCGTGGCCGCGATCGCCATCTGTGCCTTCATGGCCTATGTGACGGCCGCGAATATCTCGAAGAACCTAGACAACACGACGCCGACGCTCGGGATCCCCTTCACGATCTTCCTGGGCGCGACGCTGTTCGGCTTCGCCGGCGCGGCGACCGTGCATTTCGTTCACCTGCGCAAGCCGCCGCAGGCCGACACCAACGTCTCGATCTGAGGCCGAACCCGCATGGGCTTCTTTTTCGTCGTCATGTTCCTGGCATTGTTCATGCTGGGTTTCCCCGTCGTCTACGCGATCCTTCTGCCCTCAATCGCCTATGTGCTGGTGGAAGGATTGCCCTTCGGCCTGCTTACGCAGCGCATCACCTATGCGCTGGACTCGTTCCCGCTGGTCGCGGTGCCGCTCTTCATCTTCGTCGGCAATCTCATGAACCTGAGCGGCATCACCGACCGCATCTTCCGCTTCGCCTACACGCTGGTCGGGCGCGTGCCGGGCGGCCTGGCACAGGTCAACGTCTTCGGTAGCCTCGTCTTCTCCGGAATGTCGGGTGCTGCCCTGGCCGATATTGGCGGGCTCGGCCGCATCGAGATCGACGCGATGAAGAAGCGGGGTTTCGACCCAGCCTTTGCCGGTGCGGTCACGGCGTCCTCCGCGACGCTCGGGCCGATCTTTCCGCCGAGTATCCCCCTGATCGTCTACGGCTCGGTCACGAGCGTCTCGATCGTGCAACTCCTGGTGGCCGGCATTCTGCCCGCCATTCTTTGCACCGCCTTCCTCATGCTCACCGTCCTGGTGATTGCGCTGCGCCACGGTCACCCGCGCGCCGAGCGCTGGCCGACCGCGAGGGAGGTCGTTCGCGATTTTCTGCCCGCCTTGCCGGCTCTCCTCGCCCCGATCCTCATGATCGGCGGCATGATGGCAGGCGCTTTCACGCCGACCGAGGCGGCGGCGGTGACGGCGGCCTATGTGGTCGTCATCAGCGGCGTCTTCTACCGCGAACTGACCGTCGCCCATCTCTGGAACTCGGCGGTGCTGACCGCGCGGAGCTCGGCAGCGATCCTCGTCATCGTTGCCGCCGCCGCGCTGTTCGGCTGGATCCTGGCCGTCGAGGAGGTGCCGCAGACATTCGCTGCTTCTTTGCTCGGCTGGTCGAAAGACCCGCTGATGCTCCTCATCGTCGCCAATCTGATCTTCTTCGTGGCCGGCATGTTTCTGGACAGCACGACGGCGACGCTCCTGCTGGTGCCGATCATCGCTCCGCCGCTCGTCATGGCCGGCGTCGACCCCGTTCAACTCGGCATCGTCACCATCTTCAATTTGATGATCGGCTTGCTGACGCCGCCCATGGGACTGTCGCTCTTTCTCGTCGCCAACATCGCCCAGATCTCGATCAAGTCGCTGCTTCGCGCCCTGCTTCCATTCTATATTCCGCTGCTATCAACGCTCGCCATCCTGACCTTCGCCAAGGATCTGACGTTATGGCTGCCGCGCATGATCCAGTAGTCTCGTGACCTCTCTTACCGCTACCGCAGGAGTTCCCATCAAGATGCGCATCGTCATCGGTTCCGACCACGCCGGCTTCCCCCTGAAGGCCATTATCGTCGAACATATTCGCTCGCTCGGCCATGAGGTGCACGATGCCGGCTCCTACGACCCCAATCCGGTCGATTTCCCCGACATCGCCAAGGCAGTCACCTCGGCGATCCTCGAGGGCAAAGCCGATCGGGGCTTGATGGTGTGCGGCACCGGTGTCGGCGCATCCATCGCCGCCAACAAGGTCAAAGGCATTCGTGCCGCCGTCTGCCACGACATCCATTCGGCGCATCAGTCGGTCGAGCATGACGACGTCAACGTCATGTGCATCGGTGCCCAGATCGTCGGCGCCTGGCTTGCGAAGGATCTGGTCGAAGCCTATCTGGCGGCGGAATTCTCGACCGACGAGGATTTCCGCCGCCGCGTGCGCAAGCTCGCGGAGATGGACGCCGCTCGCTGACGCGGCCTCGGCCCGCGGCGCTCGACCAGCCCGCGAATGACCAGGCGGAGTTGCCAGGGCCTTGCCGGGATCGGCAAGACCTGAAACACTGCTCCCGGTGCTCTCACAACTGCATGCCAGAAGCATTTACACCTGGTTGGCCCGCCTCTCTCGAGGCGGGGGCAATAAAGCAGTCGGGGAGTGAAATTGTCGCGGCTGAGGAAGGTGAATAACAGTCCCTCAGCTGACATCGGTTTGTTTCCAATCGGCATTTCTCGGGAGTCATGACTATGGGCATCTTCACGACGAAAGACGGCACGGAAATTTTCTACAAGGACTGGGGTTCGGGACAGCCTGTCGTTTTCCATCACGGCTGGCCGCTGAGCGCCGACGATTGGGACAGCCAGATGCTGTTCTTCCTGCATGAGGGCTACAGGGTGATCGCCCACGACAGGCGGGGCCACGGCCGCTCCTCCCAGACCGCCCACGGCAACGAGATGGATACGTATGCCGACGACGTCGCCGAACTCGTAGCGCATCTCGACTTGAACAACGCCGTTCATGTCGGCCATTCCACCGGAGGCGGCGAGGTCGCCCGCTATCTCGGCCGACACGGCACCAGCCGAGCCGCCAAGGCGGTGCTGATCGGAGCCGTGCCGCCGATCATGGTAAAGTCGGAAAAGAATCCTGGCGGACTGCCGCTGGAAGTGTTCGATGGCTTCCGGGCGGCCCTGGCCGCCAATCGCGCCCAGTTCTACAGGGAGGTTCCGTCGGGTCCGTTCTACGGCTTCAACCGGCCGGGCGCCGAGGTCTCGCAAGGGATCATCGACAATTGGTGGCGCCAGGGAATGATGGGCGGAACCAAAGCGCATTACGACTGCATCAAGGCCTTTTCGGAGACGGATTTCACCGAAGATCTGAAGAGGATCGATATCCCGGTCCTCGTCATGCATGGCGACGACGATCAGATCGTCCCCTATGCCGACTCCGCCCCGCTGTCGGTCGAACTCCTAAAGCAGGGCACGCTCAAGACTTACAAGGGCCTGCCGCACGGAATGTGCACGACCCACGCGCAGATCATCAATCCCGACCTGCTCGCCTTCATCAAGGGATAAGACGAGGGGCGCTCCGGCCGCGCCGGACCCCCCCTCGAGGAACTCTAAGTGCCGAACCGCGCGACGACGTCGGCCAGAGGCACCTGCCCGACCAGGGCGCCGGAGCCGGCCGGCGACTCGCCGTTTTCGAGTGCGGTTGCGAATTTGACCGCGGGTTCGGCCTCGATGCGTTTGCGCAGAGCCACGAGCTTCGGCCAGCGCGAGGGCTGGTCGACCTCATGGAATTCCAGCCATCTGGCGACGCCGATCAGCACGCCGTCGGCGAGGGTCGGGCGGTCGCCGAGCAGGAACGGCGTGTCGGCGATCATCGCTTCGAGCTTGTCATGGCGCTCGATCACCCTTTCCCGACCGAAGGCTCGCAGTGCGGCCTGCAACTCGGGATCGGGCTTCTCCATCTCCAACGCTACCCAGAGCGGCGTGAAGGCGCCCGTGAAGCCGGTGTTCACGAACGCCGTCAATTGATGCATGCGGTCGGCCTCGGGCGAAAGCGGATCGAAGCTGATGCGCCGTTCGGTATCGCGCGCCTCGAGCCAGGCGGCGATCGCCATCGTCTCGCTGAGGGCCCTGCCGTCATCGGTGATCAGTACGGGCGTCTCGTGGCGAGCGTTCAGGCGCGCATAGGGTGGCGAGCGCATCTCGCCGAGCATGTCGACGCGGCTGAGGCGGTAGGGCTTGCCGAGCCACTCCAGCGCGGCGACGAGGCCCATCGAGCTTCCCAGCGGGAAGCCATAAAGAAGGATCGGTTCCATTGTGTCGTTCCGTGATTGAGGACATCACGCCGCGCAGCGAGGCTGGAACATAGGTGCCGGCGAAATTATGTAAATTACGCACATTTTTGTAACCGGAGCCGCGCCCATGAAAGACGTCGTCTCGCCTTGTCCCATCGAGCAGGCCATGCAGGTGCTCAGCGGCCGCTGGCCGACGCTCCTGCTCTATTATCTGAAGGACGGGACGAAGCGCTTCAGTGATCTCAGGCGCGACAACCCGACCGTTTCCCATCGCATTCTGACGCTCGAGCTGCGCAAGCTGGAGAAGGCGGGCATCGTCAGGCGCACCGCCTATGAGGGCTACCCGTTGCGCGTCGACTACGACCTGACATCGGCAGGCCTGAAGCTGGTGCCGCTTATCGATGGGCTGGGAGACTGGTGGGAGGAAACCGAAGCGGAGCGTCGCGACCCCGCTGCGATGGACGAGGCGGCCTGACCTCGCCAGGGCGAGCCCCGATCAGGCGAGCCGGAGATAGGCCGAGAGCTCGCGCGCGGCCGCCGCGCCCGCCCTGTTGGCGCCGATGGTCAAGGCCGACGGGCCGTAACCGACCAGATGGATGCGCGGATCCCTCGCGACCTGCGTCGCCAGCCGCCCCGTCATGACAATGCCGCCATTGTCCTCGCGGATCTGCAGCGGTGCGAGGTGGTCGAGCGAGCTGCGGAAACCGGTCGCCCATAAGATGACATCGGCTTGCCGTTCCGTTCCGTCCGGCCAGCGCACCCCGGTCTCGGTGATCTCGCTGAACATCGGCAGGCGGCTCAGCGCTCCGCGCTCGCGCGCTACCTTCAAGGCCGGTGTCCAGGGAATGCCGGTGACAGAAACGACCGAGCCGGGGACAAGGCCGCGCCTGACCCTGTCCTCGACGATGGCGACTGCGGCGCGGCCGTCTTCAGGGGTGAAGGGAGTGTCGCGGAACCGGGGCTCGCGGCGCGTCACCCAGGTCGTGAAGGTAACGCGCGAGATCTCGTCGAGAAGCTGAAGGGCCGAGATGCCGCCGCCGACCACCACGACATGTTTGCCCGCAAACTCGCCGGCGGTCCGGTAGTCGCGGGCGTGGAGCTGGCGTCCCCTGAAAAGCTCCTGGCCTGGATAGGCGGGGATCGACGGTGTCTCCCAGGTGCCGGTGGCGTTGATCAGGCCACGCGCCGAGAAGGTTTCGCGATCCGTCTCGACGCGGAAGCGGCCATTGCGCTCGCACACGACCTTCACCGTCACTGGCCGATAGACGGGAAGCTGGAACTTGCGCTCATAGGCTTGGTAATAGCGCGGAACGGCGACGGACGCTTTCACCAAGGTGGCGTCGGGACCGATGACGTCGGCGAACTGCAGGCCGGGCAGGTCATGGATGCGGTTGACGGTGCTGAGCGTCAGCGATGGCCAACGATATTGCCAGGCTCCGCCCGCCTGCTCGGACTTGTCGAGTACCAGGAAGTTTCGGCCCGGCTGGAGGCTTAGCCGCGTGAGGTGGTAGGCCGAGGACAGGCCGGCCTGACCAGCGCCGATGACCACGATGTCAACCTTGTAGGCGACATGGGGCTCGCTCCGCGCCGTGGCGTTTTCGCTTCCCGGTGGCTGCGTGCTCTCGGTGGTCATGTCCTGCCTGGATGCGTCTATCTCGTCGGGTGTGACGAAAGGCTCATATGGGGAGAGGGCCTTCTCGACGGCAAGCCGTCGTGTTGACAGTGGCGTGTGGGGCGGGCTAGGCGGGGGCCTGGCTTGTGCAGCGAGCCGACACCAGGGGTCTTTATGTCAGAGCTTGTGGGAAACCGCTGACCGTCTCGATCTGACGAGACATGTCGAGGCAATCGGCCGGGTCCGTACGTCGTGCGGCACCTTGGACGTTGCTCGTCCGGGTTTCAGCTACAGGCTCACTACAATGAATATCTCACGGGGCGAACAGCGCGTGCTGCACGTGCTCGCCCAGGGTGGTTACATCCGCCATCATCGCGGCGACAACGGCCGCATCCACCATGTCGACTGTTTCACGCGCGACGGTTACCGTCTCGCCGACTGCACGCTCGAGGTCTTTGCCAAGCTGCGCCGCAAGCGGCTCATCGAGTCCCGCTCGGCAAGCCCCTATCGCATCTCGCAGCGGGGCCGGCAGGCCGTGCGCTCTCAGGCCGACAATCGCTGAGAAGACCGAGGCCTCGGCCCTGAAATCAGTTCAGGGCCGAGCGCCAATGCGGCACGTGGTCCTCACCGTTTTGTCCGGTCGGCGAGAAGGCCGATCGCCAGCCACCCCAGCCCGCCGGCGATCCCGGCAGCGCCGCTCGAGACGAGCAGCGCGAGCGACATGGCGAAGGCGAGCGGGAGCAGCAGCCGGGGAGCCGGCATGCGGAAGGCCGTTTCGTTTCCGCCCTGCCGCCGCAGCTTAGCGAGCACGACGAGAGGGGGGATGAAATGCATGACATAGAGGAAGCCGCCGATCGACGTCGAAACATGCAGCGATCCGGTGAACGCCACGAGCGCCATCAAGGCGGCGCTCACCAATATGGCGACTGTGGGCGCTCCGGTGGCGGTGTCGATGCGGGCGAGCAGCGCCGGCAGCAACCCGTCGCGCGCCATGGCGAAGCTGATGCGCGAAGTCACGACCAGCACCGCATTTGCCGTCGCCGCGGTCGTCAGTACGGCAATGATCGCCATTGCGGCGCTACCGGCGGGCCCGAGAAACCGATCCGCCGCGTCGCGCAACGGCGCCCCTGAGGCGCCGAGCCCTTGCCAATCCATCGTCCCGATCGCGACGAAGGCGACCAGGAGATAGATTCCGAGCACGATCGCAAGGGTGAGGAGGATCGCGAGCGGCAGGTTGCGCTGAGGATTGACGATCTCTTCTCCGGCTGCAGCTACCATGTCGAAGCCGCCGAATGCCAGGAAGGTGAGGAGCGTTGCCGACAGGATCCCGGCGGGGCCGGTCGGCATGAACGGCCGGAAATTGTCCGCGTCGACATGAGGCAGGCCGATGACGGCAAAGCCGAGAAGTCCGCCAACAGCGAGCACGATCACCGCGAACTGCACCTGTCCGGAAAGGCGGACACCCCCAATGTTGACGGCTGTGCAGGCCGCGATCAGGCCGAGCGCTCCGCCAGGCTGCGGGATTCCCGTCAGGGCATCGAGATAACCGCCGAATCCGAGCGTCACATATCCGCTGACGAACAGATAGGCCCCCCAGAACACCCAGCCCATGAGAAAGCCCCACCGCCGCCCCAGGACGCTGCGGGCGAATGCGTAGCCGCCGCCCGCTTCCGGGTATCTGCAAGCGAGCTCGGCATAGGGAAGCGCGATGAGCAGCGAGGCAAGGAAGGCGAGACCGAAGGCGAGCAGAGCCGCCGGCCCGGCAAGGCCGGCCGCTCCACCGACGAGCACGAAGATTCCTCCGCCGATCGTACCGCCGACGCCGATGCCGATCGCTTCGCGCAGCCCGAGCGCGCGATGGAGTTGCGGTCGCACCTGTTCGGAGCCGTCGTCGTGCCGGCCGTCGCCTGCCATGGTGCTCATGCCCCGGCGAAGCCTGCCAGCCCGATGCGGATGCGGCGGTTGTGCCGGCCCTTGTTTTCGATCTTCAGGATCCTGATCGGCCGGCACTGGCCGGTCGAAAGAAGATGTGTGCCCCCGCATGCCTGCCGGTCGAGCCCTGCGATCTCGACGACGCGGATCTTTCCGTCGTTGGTGGGCGGCGGCGTGACGGACTTCGATCGGATGAGGCCGTGATGCCGATGAGCGCTCTCCAGCGGGACGTAGCCGTCGGCAACGGCGAGATCCTGGCGGATGGCATCGTTGATCGGCGCCTCCAGCGCTCGCAAGCGGTCGTTGTCGGCCTCCGGCACGTCGAAATCCATGCGCGCCGTGCCGTCGGCGTTCATCTGGACGCCGGTGACGAGGGCTCCGTCGAACTGCTGAAAAACGAAGGCATTGAGGATGTGGGTGCCGGTATGGAGTTCTCGCATCATCTGCCGGAACTCGGCGTCGACCACCGCCTCGACGGTTCCCGACGGCTCCTCGTGGCCGGCAAGCAGAATCCAATGCCCGCCCTCATCCGCCTCGAAACCTGTGACGGCGGCTTCGCCACCCGACCAGCGCATCAAGCCCCGGTCGGCCAATTGACCGCCTCCGCCGGGATAGAAGGGAGATTGGGCGAGAAGCACGCGGCCAGGCCGCGCCTCGACGATTCCGGTCTCGACGGCAAGGGTCTCGGGGTACTGATGGTAGAATGCACGTGCCATGATCTTCCCTTTGGTTCGGGCAAGATTGGCCGGTGCCGGCACCGCAGTATTGGCGAAAATTGAAGGTTGCCGGCCGTGCCCCACAGTCGGTCGAGGACGAGCCGAATTGCCCAGCGGCCGATCCCGACAGAGCTTGCTGGAATGTCATTCCCATTCGGAAGCGCCGGATTGGAACGATATTCCGGCATGGGGTCCGATTTTATGAACTCCGTCATGCGCAGACGAAGTCTTGGAATGGTATTTCTCAAGACATCTGCCGATATCGAACAAGCAAGGAAATGCCATGTCCAGGCTGCCGCTACGCACGATCGAAGACGCTCCGGAAGAAGCGAAGGAAAGGCTGATCGCTGCCGAGAAGAACAACGGTTACCTGCCGAACCTGCTGCGCGTTCTGGCGAATGCGCCCGTCGCGCTGGAAACCTATCTGACGGTGGGCGGCATCAACGGGCGGGCGTCGCTCAGCCTCGCCGAGCGCGAAGCGGTACAGATCACGGCCGCTGCCACGCATGGATGCGGCTTTTGTGTGGCCGGCCACACGGCGATCTCCTACAAAAAGGCTGGACTCGACGCGGGCGTCGTCGATGCGTTGCGCGCGAAAACGGATGTGCCGGACGCTCGCCTGGATGCTGTCGCGCGCTTCACCGAGGCCGTCATAGCATCGCGCGGTGCCGTTTCCGACGAGGCGCTTTCGGAATTCAAGGCCGCGGGCTTCAACGATCAGCAAGCGCTCGAGGTGGTGTTGGGTGTCAGCCTCGCCACGCTCTGCAACTTCGCGAACAATCTCGGTCAACCGCCCCTCAATCCGCAGCTCGAAGCCTATCGCTGGGAGGCGGCCGGCATCCCGGCCGCGGCCGAATGAGCGCAGCCGCCGTCCTTCCCGCCGATTGCGCCGAATGGCTCGCGCAGGCGGCCGACGGCATCGACCGCGGCACCGAGCCCGCCTCGACAATCCTGCCGCGTCTGACCGCGGCAGGTCTCGTGGGCGCCGGCGTGCCGGTGGAATTGGGAGGATCGGGCGGGGATATCGTCGATGGCGTGGCGGCGATCTCGGCTGTCGCTCGGGAATCGATGGCGTCGGCCTTCGTCTTGTGGGGGCAGCGTACCTATATCGAGTACCTTCTCCAAAGCCCCAGCCGTGAGCTCGAGGCCCGCTACCTCCCCGATCTCCTCGGAGGCAGGGTCGCAGGTGCGACCGGCCTTTCCAATGCGATGAAATTTCTCGCCGGGCTGGAGCCGCTGCAGATCACGGCCAGGCAGGACGGCGACACGCTCGTTCTTGACGGCAAGATGCCGTGGGTGACCAATCTGCGTCCCGCCGGCTTCCATGTCGCGGCGGCCGTCGACCGCGCCGATGGCGGCCCTGCTTTCATAGCGTCGCTGGCGCACGACGATGCAGGGCTCGTCCGTTCGGCCGATCTCGAGCTGATAGGCATGCGCTCGTCGGACACTGCTGCAGTGACGCTCACCGGCGTGCGCATAGGCCGTGACCGGATCATCGCTGAAAACGCCGCCGACTGGCTGCCGCAAGTGCGGCCGGCCTTTGTCGCCTTGCAGTGCGGCATGTCGATCGGCCTTGCGCGTCGCGCGATCACCGAGGCTGGCAAAGCCGCGGGGTCGGGTCGCGGCGTATTGGGCGAACCGATCGCCGAGTTGCAAAATCATCTCGACCGGGCGGAGGCGCGACTGTTTGCGGGCCTTCGCTCGCGCGCGTTCGAGGTCGACGCGGTATCCTTGTTCGAATTGCGCATCGGATTGGCCGATATCGTGGCCGAAGCCGTGTCGCTGGAGCTCCAGGCTGCTGGCGGGCGCGCCTATCTGGCCAGATCGGGCCGGGACTTCGCGCGCCGCTGGCGCGAAGCTGCCTTCGTCCCGTTGATCACGCCGAGCCTGGTGCAGCTCAAATCCGCGCTCCAGCAGAAACTGAAGGCGGCATGAGCGGGGCTTCGCCACATTCGGCATTGAGCGCCAGAGACATAGCCTTGCGCTATGCCGGCGCTGCCGCGCCGGTGCTTGCAGGTTTCAGTCTCGATCTTGCCAAGGGCGAGATCGTGACGATCCTGGGGTCGAGCGGTGTCGGCAAGTCAAGCCTGCTGCGGGTGCTTGCCGGTCTCCAGGAGCCGAGCGCCGGTTCGGTGGAGACCGCCGGGCGCGTCGTCTCGGGCGTCCATCCGCGCCTTGCCATCGCTTTTCAGAATCCTGGCCTCCTGCCCTGGCTGGATCTGGAGAACAACGTCGCCTTTGGGCTCGACTTCAAGCGCCAGACGGATCTTTCACGAGACGAGCGGCAGGCGCGCGTCGACGCGGCGATCGCCGAGGTTGGTCTCGACCACGCGCGCGGACTTCGGCCCTCGGAACTGTCAGGCGGCATGGCACAGCGCGCCGCGCTCGCCCGCTGCCTTGCCCGTAAGCCTGAGGTGCTCCTGCTCGACGAACCCTTCGGCGCACTTGACGAGGTGACGCGATCGCAGATGCAGCAGCTGCTGGTGAAGGTCGTCAGCGACTACGGCACCGCTGCCGTTCTCGTCACCCACGATATCGACGAAGCGCTGCTCGTTTCGGACCGCATTCTGCTTCTGGGCGGCGCTCCGGCTTCGCAGATCGGCGAGTGGACGATCGACCTGCCGCGTCCGCGCGAGGATTTCGTCGCCGAGCTCGGCCAGGTCCGCATAGATATCGTCACCACGCTTCGCAACGCGATCCGCCGCCACTGAACACGGGATCTCATCCATGCCCACCGAGGATTTTCTTTTTTCCCGCAGGGACATAGTCAAGCTTTCGGCGCTTCTGACGGCAGCCGGCGCGCTGCCCCTGCTCAACGCGCGCAAAGCGCGCGCCCAGTCGGCCGACGAGCCTGTGCGCGTCGGATACCTGCCGATCACCGACGCGACGCCGCTGCTGGTCGCGCATGGCAAGGGTTTCTTCGAGGCCGAGGGTCTTCAAGCCGAAAAGCCGGTCATGTTCCGCGGCTGGTCGCAGATCGTGGAAGCTTTCCTCGCCGGGCAGGTCAACGTCGTCCACCTGCTGTCGCCGATCACGGTGTGGGCGCGCTACGGCAGCCAGACGCCTGCCAAGGTCGTCGCCTGGAACCACACGAGCGGCTCCGGGCTCAGCGTTGCAAACGACATCAATTCCGTTGCCGAACTCGGCGGCAAGACGGTGGCGATTCCGTTCTGGTATTCGATCCACAACGTGGTGCTTCAAAAGCTGTTGCGCGAGAACGGCCTGAAGGCGGTCACCCGCTCATCGGGGGCGATCGCCGGCGACGAGGTCAACCTCGTCATCATGGCGCCGCCGGATATGGTGCCGGCGCTCGCGGCCGGCCAGATCGCGGGCTACATCGTCGCGGAACCGTTCAACGCGGTCGCCGAGGTCAATCAGGTCGGCAAGGTGCTCCGCTTTACGGGCGACGTGTGGAAGGACCATGCCTGCTGCGTGGTGTTCATGAACGAGCACGATCTCGCCGAGCGGCCGGAATGGTCGCAAAAGGTGGTCAACGCCATGGTGAAAGCGCAATCGTGGACGCGCGACAATCGCGCCGAGACTGCGCAACTGCTTTCGTCCGCAAACGAACAGAAATACACCCCACACAGCGTCGAGATCCTGCAACGCGTGCTGTCTCCGGACGAAGGCGACATCGAGCAATATGTCGCCTCGGGCGCCATCCGTCATCCCGAGTGGCGCAACAAGCGTATCGATTTCCAACCCTATCCGTTCCCGAGCTACACCGAGGAACTGGTGAAGCTGCTCAAGGAGACGCATGTGGAGGGGGATCGCGCGTTTCTCGATGCGCTCGATCCGGCCTTCGCCGCGCGCGATCTGGTCGACGACAGCCTTGTCAAAAAGGCAATTGGCGACGCCGGAGGGCTTCAGGCATTCGGCCTCGGCGAATCCTTCATGCGCACGGAGGCCATCCAGGCGTGAGCGTGACGGCGCAAGAAGCAGGCCGTGGCGGATTTCCGGCGCGGTCGGAGAGAAAGAAGCGGGTCTTGCCGCAGGCGGGGCAGCGCCGGCTGCTTCAGCTCGGGCTCGGTATAGCCGGTCTCGCCCTGATTCTGCTGACTTGGTGGATCGGCACCGACCTCCTGGCGGGTGAGCGCAGCTTTGCACACCGCTTCTCGCCCATCACCGCCTTGCCGACCCTCGCCGATCTCCTTAGGGGCCCGGATCTATGGCTCCATATCTTCGTCAGCCTGAAACGGGTGCTGATCGGGCTTGCCATCGCGCTTGTCGTGGGGGTGCCCGTCGGCTTGCTCGTGGGCGCCTCCAAATTGGCTGAAGCCGCCACCACGCCGGCCTTCCAATTCCTGCGCATGATCTCGCCGCTGTCATGGATGCCTGTTGCCGTCATGGTGTTCGGCGTCGGCGACGCGCCGATCTACTTCCTGCTGGGCTTCGCGGCCATATGGCCGATCCTGCTCAATACGGCGGCTGGCGTACGCCAACTCGACCCGCACTGGCTGCTGCTTGCCCGAAGCCTGGCGGCGACTGGCTGGGAAACGCTCAGCCGAGTCATCGTACCCGGCGTGCTCGGCCATGTGCTGACCGGCCTGCGGCTTGCGATCGGCATCACCTGGATCGTCCTGGTACCCTGCGAGATGCTGGGCGTGCAGGCCGGCCTTGGCTACTTCATCCTCGATACGCGTGATCGTCTCGCCTATCCCGAGCTGATGGCTACCGTCATCGCCATAGGCGTCATCGGCTATCTTCTGGATTTCGCCGCCCGCATGATCGTTCAGCGCTACGCGCCAGGGAAAGCCTGATCCTCCGGTCTTCCGATGCCCACGGGGCATCGGCCTGGACGAAGCGTTCTGGGCAACGGTTGCCCGCCACAGGGTTACTTCCTTGCCAATCGTCGGGCCCGGCAGGCTGGCGATGCCCGCCGACCAACGCCACGGCTTTCGCTCCAGGCTTGTCCGTGGCAAGCTTTCGCATGTCTCGCCTCGGCCCGCTGCCGGCCTTCCTCGGCCTTTATGCCGCGATGTATGCGGCATTCGGAGCGGCGTCGCCGTTCTGGCCGCAGTATTTCGCAGCGCGCGGCCTGAGGCCGGAAGAGCTGGGGGTCCTGTTCGGGCTAGGCACTGCCATACGGTTGATCGCCGGACCGCTCGCCAGTCGCATTGCAGATATTTTCGGGGCGCTCCGCCTCGTCCTGGCGATCTGCATCGTGATTGCGGTGGCGGCGGCGCTTGGGCTCCTCGGCGCACAAGGCTTTCGGCTCCTGTTGATGGTCCACCTGGCGCAGGCGGTTGCGCTTGCCCCGATCCCCACTCTGGCCGATGCGCTTGCGGTGCGCGCGTCAGTGCGGCCGCCAGGCTTCGAATATGGATGGGTGCGTGGCGCCGCGTCGGCAGCCTTTGTCGCCGGCACCCTGGCCGCAGGCCAGGCGCTCGGGTATCTTGACCTCAGCGCGATCGTGTGGATGCATGCGGCTCTGCTCGCCGGCGCCTTGCTCGGCACCGTGCTCGTGCCCGAATCCGATACCCGCGCCGAGCGCGCCGCGGATCCGGTCGGGCAAAGCGTGATGGGCGGCGTGCGCGAGCTGCTCGGCCTTGCAACTTTTCGGCGCGTGATTGTGATCGCGGCGCTGATCTATGGCAGCCATGCGATGCACGACACCTTCTCGGTTATCCGCTGGACGGCGGCCGGGGTCAGCACGGCGGCGAGCAGCGTGCTGTGGTCGGAAGCCGTCGCGGCCGAGGTCGCGGTGTTCGTGTTGGTCGGCCCGATCCTGCTGCGGCGGATCGGTGTGGCCGGGGCCGCCGCCTTGGCGGCGGCGGCGGGAATCCTGCGCTGGGTGGTGGAAGCGGAAACGGCGGACATCTGGATGCTCGCGACCGTTCAGCCGCTGCACGGCTTCACCTTCGCGCTGATGCATCTCGCCTGCATGCGGGTGATCGCCGACAGCGTGCCTGCGCATCTGACCGCCACCGCGCAGGCCCTTTATGCGATCGGGCCCGGGCTGGTGACCGCCAGTCTGGTCTGGATCTCGGGTTGGCTTTACGAAGCCTATGGCCCGCGCGGATTCCTCGTCATGGCGGCGATGTGCGTCTTGTCATTGCCGCTGGCGATCAGACTTCGAGACAGGTCGAGAACCTCTGTCTGAAACCTTTACACCACAGGTTGGCGCCTATGGACCTCGCCAAGTCGCGGCCTGGCAACGCCATTGCCACCCAGCCCATTGCGTTTGAGAGGACTACACGGACGTCAGAGCAAGGATAGCGTGGGATCGATCCTCATGCCGGCGGCCTTCAGCGCCGTGACGAACGCAATGCTGGCCTCTTCGACTGTCGTCATGCCCATGTCGGCGCCAGCGCATTGGTTCATTGCATCGGTCCATTGCTCGCTGTCATTTTCGGCCCAGTTGTCAAACAGGAAGTCCGATGCGTCCGCGACGGTAGAGATCAGGTAGAAGCCTCCGGGGCGATCAGAAAAGATAACGACGGGAGTGTGAAGCTTTTTCGTATCCATGCCCCATCGTCGGACTCATTTGCGGCGAAAGCGAGTGCAGCCTTCCAACATTTGGAGGCAGCATGATGAGCGTCGGCGATTCTGGCAGCGACCTGTCGGTTACGTGCGGTCACCGGGTCACGATCATCGAGAAGAATCGTCGGCGTCATCGGGACGAGGCGCGCTGATTTTCGAACCTCTTACGGCTGATCCTCGCTCTCCTCGGCATTCATTTCAGGCGAAGCGACATCCACTCGGTCATTTTCGTACTGAGCGGCCGATGGGAGAGCGCCGAGCCAATGCTCACGGCGGGTGGTCCACAGTTCGTATTGAGGCCGAAGGTCCGTAGGAACCTCGTCGAGGCTGCCAATCATGATTTCGGCTTCGTCGTCCGTCAGCGACATCACGCGACTACCGCAAGTCGTGCAAAAGCTCCGGCCGGCGTAGGTATTGACATACCCAGTTTTCCGCTCGAACGCCGCGATGGGCCAGATAGCGAAGGCAGCAAAGGGAGCACCGCTGGTCTTTCGGCAGTCGACGCAATGACAGATACCGACGCGAAGCGGGTCGCCGGTCACACGAAAGGTGACTCCGCGACAAACACAGCTTCCCGTACGAAATGGCGAGGCGACCTGGTCCGACATTGGGAAGTCTCCTTCGCGCAACAACGGCGATGCCAGCGAGTTCGTTCCCGACCGGAAAGGGGACGCGAGCTTGAAGCATCCCCCCTGCTATATCTCGAAGGTCGTCCGCACACCCTGTCAAACCGTTTCGAGTTGGCTGAACCGAACCGGGATCAATCTCCGGGTTTTGAGTCGTCCTACCGCGTCTTTGTCGATGACGGTCAGCCACTGCACTTCTTCAGTTCCCACAGGCAGAACGACACGCCCTCCAGGCTCGAGTTGCTCAAGAAAAGCCGTCGGTGTCCGCTCGGCGGCCACGGTGACCAAGATCTTGGCGAACGGGGCATGTTCGGGCCAGCCGCGGGAGCCGTCACCGATGCGTAGCCTGACATTGGTCAACCCGAGGGAATTCAGGAGGACCTCGGCATGCCGCGCGAATTCTTCCACGATTTCGACGCTCCAGACCTGCTCGGCGAGTTCGGCGAGAATTGCCGTCTGGTAGCCCAGGCCCGTGCCGATCTCGAGCACCTTCTCGTCCGGTTGCGGATCCAACAGGTCGGTCATGAGCGCGACCATGAAAGGCTGGGAAATGGTTTTGCCGAAGCCGATCGGCAGGGGCATATCCTGGTAGGCATAAGGCGCAATCGAGGCAGGCACGAAGAGATGCCGCGGGACACGCTCCAACGCCGCCATCACCCGCTCATCCAGTTTAGACTTGCCCAGTTCCTCACTGGAGAGGTCTGCATGGATTGCAATCATCTCGACCATGTGCCTGCGCAAAATGGCGAGGTGCCCTTCATTCATCGGTTTCATGAGGATGGCGCTTTTCTCGCTACCGGATGGCCTGATCGGTTTGGGGCCTTCCCATTATAACGAAAACGTCAGCCATAGTTTCCCATGCCTGGCGGTATCTTGTCGGTCCGCTGGACTGCACCGTTGCCACTGCAGCTTCCGGCAGAGTGCAAGCCCTCGATCAAACTTGATCGCATTCTTCCAGCTCAACGCGCCGCCGGAACCGAACCAACCGCCCTGGCGAACTGGAGCGGCGTGATGCCGTAGCAACGCTTGAAGTGCCGGGTGAGCGCGCTCTGGTCGTAGAAGCCGGATTCGGTGGCCGCTCTCTGATCCTCGCGACAGCCCAAGCCCACTTGCAGGCCGTTGTCGCAGGTGATTGGTCCCGTGCCCCGGCGCACGCGCTCTTTCGCGACACGAGATGCCCGATCGTATTGAGGGTTGCAGCCGAAGCCGACCCTCTTAACGTCTCGCAAATCCAATTTGCGGCGTACCTGCATTCTCTGCGAGAAGCCGAATCCGTTGAGATGGATTTTATCTCCGGGAAGGAGAACAGCCGTGCGATGCTCTGCGCGAAGTCGAGATCGAGGCTATCAATACCGACCCTCTATTGACTGTCCTGCAAGTAAGTACTATTGAATGGGAGTGGAGGACCCAAGTTGCTCAACAGACTCTGGACGTTGGCTACTCGCCCCGATGGGGAGCCCAATACGGGCAACTTCGAACTTAAGACAATCGAGCTCACGCGTGATCCTGACGCCGGACAGATACTGGTCCGCAACCGGTTCCTCTCGCTCGACCCATACATGCGCTGGCGAATGAACGACGCGAAGTCCTACGCTAAGCCGGTAGGCCTCGGCGAGGTCATGGTTGGTGCGACAGTTGGCGAAGTCATACGCTCCAATCACGCTGATTTTGCACCCGGCGACATCGTGCTTGGCGGCGGTGGATGGCAGGATCTGGCCGTCCTGGACGGAAAAGCTGCTCGCAAGATCGACGACTGTCTGCCGCCATCCACAGCGCTCGGAATCCTTGGCAGCCCGGGTTTCACCGCCTATGCCGGCCTTATGAAGATCGGGTCGCCCAAACCTGGCGAAACAGTGCTCGTAGGCGCGGCGACAGGTCCTGTCGGGTCCATGGTAGGCCAGCTTGCTAAACTCTCTGGCTGCCGCGCGGTGGCCATCGTCGGAGGGCCTGAAAAGGCGGCGCTCGCAATTGAGCGGTTTGGCTTCGATGCTGCTGTGGATCATGGCGATCGGAATGTTGCGGCTGCGCTCGCCGACGCTTGCCCCGATGGCGTCGATGTGTATTTCGAAAACATCGGAGGCAAGATCTTCGAACTCGTACTGCCACTGCTCAACGACTTTGCGCGCGTGCCAGTATGCGGGCTTGTTTCGCAATACAACGCGGGCGACGGCGGCCCGTCGAACATTCCACTTGCCGTGGCGATGCAGCACGTTCTGGTGAAGCGGCTGACTTTGCGCGGCTTCATCATCACAGACTTCAGCAACTTCCTGGATGAATTCCTCAAGATGGCGACGCCTCTCGTCGCATCCGGAAAACTCGTTTATCTCGAAGACATGGTCGACAACTTGGAAAATGCGCCCGCGGCATTTATCGGGTTGCTGAAGGGGCAGAACATTGGCAAAGTGATCGTGCGCCTGTGATCGGTGCGCGATCCGCTGCCCTTCGGGATTCAGTCGTGACCTGCCGGACCGATGAGTTGGTCGAACTGGTTTGATTGCAACTGTCTGGCACTCAACATGTAGTCGCACGCCGCCTCGATCTGAGCATCGAGCATCTCTCGCCCGTAAACAGCGAGGCAGCCGCTTTCCTCGGCAATCCGCAACATCTTCGTTCGGTCGGGATCCATGATCGCGTCCATGACGACGAGGTGCCGGGGCAGCCTCGTCACGTCGATCGGACATGCATCGTCATCGAGCATGCCGACCGGTGAGGCATTGATGAGGATGTCCAGTTCGTCGAACGATGGTTTGCCAAAGCCGAGTTGGAGGGAGGGAAAGGCAGCACGGATGCCGACCGCCAGCGTCTCTTCGCGATCTTTGTCGGGATCGTGAAGCCAAAGGATGTCGGGCTTCTGGCGAGCGACCTCAAAGGCGATGGCGGTGCCGGCGCCGCCGGCGCCCAGGACGAGCGTTCTGCTTCCGTCAAGCGAAACGCCGCGACGGCGGATTGCGCTGACACATCCCGCACCGTCAAACATCTCGCCCGTCCAACCGTCATCGAGCGAGCGACCGAGGACCGAGATTGCGCCTGTAATCCGGCCTATGGGACCGACATGCTGGACATGCGCGATGGCACGCTTCTTGAATGGTATCGTGATTACGAGCCCGTCCAGGTTCCCGAGGCGAAGTAGCCTGGGAAACACGTCGTCGAAGTCCTCGGGATTGATCATGATCGGGAACAGGATTGCGTTGGCTGCTCTCCGACGCAATTCGAAGGTCACGGTCTGAGGCGAACGCGCTTGTTCGATGGGATATCCGACAATACCGAACAGCCTCGTTCGCCCGTCGACATAATCGACGGACCCGGCCCTTGGTGGACGTCCAGCAACAATATTCATTCTCAAAGTTCCAGCATCTTTCCAGGATTCATGATGTTGGCCGGATCGACCGAACGCTTCAGCAAGCGCATCAGCTCCAACGTATCCTCCCCATGTTCCTTGCCGAGGTACCTCATCTTTTCCTGCCCGACGCCATGCTCGCCGCTACAGGTCCCATCCATCGCAATGGCTCGCTCCACCATTCGCCCGACGAACTGCCGAACTGTCTCGACTTCGGAAGGGTTGTCCATGTCGATCAATGGCTGGCAATGAAAATTGCCGTCGCCGACGTGGCCGACAATCGGCGCCACCAAACCGAGACGTTGCACGTCGAGAGCGGTTTCCTCGACACAATCCGCCAGCCTTGAGATGGGGACGCAAACATCCGTCGGGAGAGGTCGTGCACCTGGCCTGAGCGCAACGCAGGCCCAATAGGCGTCGTGCCTGGCTTTCCAGAGCCGTGCTCGATCTTCGGGGTGCTCCGACCAGTCGAATGGGCCGCCGCCATAAACCTCTGCGATTTCGCCAAAGCGCTTGGACTGTTCCGCGACGCCCTCGGGAGTTCCATGAAATTCGAGCAGAAGCAGCGGTTGGTTGGGAAGACCAAGTCCCGAATAGCGGTTGACCGCATCGACCGTGACAGCGTCCAGGAATTCGATGCGTGCGACCGGAATTGCACTCTGAATGGTCGCAATGACGGCGTCGCAAGCTTCCCGGATCGTTGGGAAGGGGCAGGCCGCAGCAGCGATCGCTTCCGGAATCGGGGATAGCCGTAGCACCAGTTCGGTGATGATGCCGAGTGTGCCCTCGGAGCCGACGAAGAGCCGCGTGAGATCGTATCCGGCTGAACTCTTGCGGGCCCGGCGCGCGGTGCGCACCACCCTTCCATTAGGCAACACGGCGGTCAAAGCGATGACGTTGTCGCGCATCGTTCCGTATCGCACGGCGTTGGTGCCGGAAGCGCGTGTCGCGGCCATGCCGCCGAGCGAGGCATCCGCGCCGGGATCGATCGGGAAGAAGAGGCCGGTATCACGCAGGTGTCCATTGAGCTGGGAGCAGGTGACGCCAGGCTGGACGATACAATCCATATCGTCGGCATGTACGGCAAGGATCTCGTTCATTGCCGAAAGGTCGATGCAGACGCCGCCATGCGGCGCATTGGTGTGTCCCTCGAACGCGGATCCCGCGCCGAACGCGATGACCGGCACTCGATATGTCGCACATATCTTCACGATCGCGACGACGTCGTCCGTATTTCGAGCAAAGGCCACGGCGTCCGGCGGCTGGGCGGGGATCCATGTCATTTGGCTCGAATGCTGTTCGCGCACGCTAGCGTTTGCCGACAGGCGATCGCCAAGCAGATCGCGAAGTGCCGCAAGGGCCGCAGCGCGGCTGCCGTCTGACGAGGCGGGGTTGGTCTGAATGTCTGTCATGATGCTCCTCTCTGACGAAATTCATAACGCATATTGACCTACATGCAAGTCAGGGATACATGCTGTTATTAACTTTGGGAGGGATGCATGCAGGACCGGGATTTTCAGGTCGCCCTAGGCGATCGTGTCAGCTTTTCGAAAACAGTAAGCGAAAGCGACGTCTATCTGTTCGCCGGGATCACTGGCGATCTGTCCGATGTTCACTGCAATGAAGAATACATGCGCAAGGGCGCCTTCGGTCGCCGCATCGCCCATGGAGTTCTTTCTATTGGATTGATGTCCACGGCATCCACGCTGATGTATAATCGGTTTGTGGATCGCTATGTGGGATTTACTCCCGTCTCGCAGGGCTACGACCGCGTCCGTTTCATGGCGCCGGTGTTTTTCGGCGATACGATCACGATCACCTACACGATAGCGAAGCTCGAGGGCGAACGCCGAAAGGTGCTGGCAGACGTCACCGCGACCAATCAGCGGGGAGAAACCGTGGCCAGCGCGGTTCACATAATGCGATGGGTGCCGGTCGAAAGAGCGAGCGCCGAGAGGGCAGCATGACTGCGTCGCATGATCACCAATCCCGACATGCGTTCGTTACCGGAGCGCGTCGCGGAATCGGCCGCGCCATTGCCTATGCACTGGCAGACCACGGCTTCGATGTCGTCGTGAACGATATCGCACGCGACGATGCGGCAGAAGAGACGCTGCAGGGACTTGCCGAGCGTGGCAGAAGAGCAGCTTTCGTCGAGGGGGATATCTCGGACATTGTCGACCACGAGAGGATCGTGGGCGAAGCCTGGCGGTCGCTTGGACCCATCCACTGCCTGGTCAACAATGCCGGCGTGCAAACAGCCTACCGGGGCGACATGCTCGATGTCCCAGTCGAGAGTTTCGACAGATTGATCGGTGTCAATCTGCGAGGGTCCTTCTTCCTGACGCAGCGCATCGCGAAACGCATGGCGGCCGAGCCTTCCGGTGATCCCACGCGCCCGCGCAGATCGATAATCTTCATCTCCTCGGGCAACGCAGTCGTGGCGACGCGGACCCAGGCCGACTACTGCATCTCCAAATCCGGCGTCTCGATGATGAGCACGCTCTACGCCCTGCGCCTTGCGGAGTACGGGATTGCCGTCCACGAGGTCAGGCCAGGGATCATTCGAACCGACATGACTGCCGACGTGTTCGACAAATACGACGACTGGGTAAGGTCTCGCGGATTTCCACTGTCGCGCTGGGGCGAAGCGGAAGATATCGGCAAGACTGTCGGCATTCTGGCTGCCGGCCTGTTACCGTATTCAACCGGCGATGCCTTCCATGTCGATGGCGGGATCCATATTCGACGGACCTGACCTTCCGCAATCCCGCTCCATTCAAGGCTTCAGCATGTACGACTATTCCAATAGACACGCACTCGTGACAGGAGCCGCCCACGGGATCGGCCGGGCAATAGCGAACCGCCTTGCGGGCGAGGGCTGCACGCTGACCTTGTGGGATCTTGACGAGCAAGCGCTGACAAGAACGGCCTCTGAACTTACCGAAGGGGGCGCGAATGTCAGCTACAGGCGAGTGGACGTGGCGAATCTTGCTGAAGTTGCAGATGGGCATGAAGCAGTCGCACGCAAGTTCGGTACACCCGATATTCTCGTCAACAATGCGGGGATCGGCCAGGTCGCATCCGTTCTCGAAATTCGACCGGAAGATTTTGAGCGCACGTTACGCGTGAACGTCACCGGCGCCTTCAATTGCTGCCACGTGGTCGTCCCCCAAATGGTCGAAAAAAGGCGAGGATCGATCATCAACATCGCGTCATGGTTCGGCAAATCCGGCCGACCGGCCTCCCTTGCATACTGCGCCTCCAAGTTCGCCTTGATCGGCATGACCCAGTCGATGGCGATCGATCTCGCAGTCCACGGCATCCGCGTGAATGCCGTCTGTCCCGGCACCATCGCCAACACGCAAATGCGGGCGGACGCCGATGCACAAGCCGTCGCGCGAGGGCTGCCCCCGGCCTCTGAACGAAAACACCAGATTCCGCTCGGGCGGCTTGGCGAACCCGATGACGTCGCCAACGTCGTGGCGTTTCTTCTTTCCGGAGAGGCCAGCTACATGACCGGTCAATCCATCAATGTCACAGGCGGTCTCTGGATGAATTGAGCACAGATCGGCCGACGCGCCGACTTGACATCGAAGGAGTGAATGTACTTACTGACGTGTAAGTATGCATGCCAAATGCATCACGGCCAGATCGCAGGCCAAGGGAGGAGATAAGTGTTCGAGCTGACGGAATATATTCTGCGTGGGGCGTTGCTGGGCGTAACCTATGGCCTGCTCGCCTTTCCGGTCAGTCTCCTGTTTGTCACGACGGGCTCGGTCGACGTGGCGATCGGAGCCTACGCTGTCCTTGCAGCGGCTGTGATGTACGTGGTGGGCGGGCCCGCCGGCGCCGCCTTGGCGATCGGTTCGGCGATAGTCGCTTCGATGATCGTTGGCGTCATCTCGATGCGACTGAACCGTCCCGGCGCAGTCGACCATGTCATCGCGGTGCTGGGAACGTTCGGATTGGCGACGTTCCTGGAGTCCTTCATCCTGACGGTCTTCGGCACCAACCCGATGATCCTGCAGCCTTTTGACCGATTCTGGAACCTCGCCGGCATCCGGCTCAGCCCCCAGCTCGGTATCAACCTTGTCGTCTGCGTCGTCATTCTGGCGCTCCTGTTCTATATCCTGCAACGCACGCCATTCGGCCGCGCCATGCGCGCCAGCGCGGCAAATCCTGTCGGTGCCGTGCTGAACGGCATTCCGGTCAGGCGCATCTGGTTTGCCACTTACGTGCTGGGTGGTGTTCTTGCCGGAATCGCAGGCGTTCTGATCGTCTACACGACCGGCGTCGACTACAGCCTTGCCTTCACCTTGACTATCTGGGGATTCGGGTCGGCGATCATATTCGGCATGCACAGCCCTTTGCGCGGCTTTGCCGGAGGGCTCATCATCGGCGTAGTTCAGGCGCTGAGCGCCGGTTACCTGCCTGGCGCATGGGCTACGGCCGCGCCGTTCGTCTTCATCTTTGTGATCCTTTCGATGGGTCGCATGAACCAGATCGCCGCCACGGGAGGTCGTGTCTGATGTCGAAAGGCGTCCTTTCGCGTCTCATGCCGGCATTCGTGCTTCTGGCTGTCATCGTCGCAATCACACCCTTCATCATGTCCAGCCCATTCTGGCTGGACAACTCGGTGATCGTCGCGGTTTTTTCACTGATGGCCCTTTCCGTAGGCATGGCTTACGGGCAGGCGGGAATCTTATCGATGGCGCCAGCTGCCTTCGGTTCGGTTGGCGCCTTCGCAACGAGCATTGTCACGGTCCACTATGGCCTTTCCCCACTGGTGGGGCTCGTACTTGCCCTTGTTCTTCCGATGCTGCTTGCCTACCCGATGGCGCGCGCCATCACGAGGCTTTCGGCCTTGCCACTGTCGATCGCAACCATCCTGCTCAGCCTTGTGCTCGAGCACGCCATCCGGGAAGGGGGCGATTTCACCGGAGGCTACATCGGTCTGTCGGGAATACCCTCGCCGTGGTTCGCTGCCGACCTTCTGTCGATGCATGCACTGGCATGGCTTCTTGTCTTTGTTGTCCTGGTGCTCTACGCGAACCTCACGCATTCGGCTGTCGGGCGCGCCGTTAAGACGGCCAGGCACGATCCGCTGCGGGCTACCGCGGATGGCGTCAACGTGCCTTCGCTGCTCGCAGTGTACTTCGCCCTTTCTGCTGCCGTCGCCGGTCTGGCCGGTTGGATCTATGCCCACCACCTCACCTATATGGGCCCGGACTCGCTGACGATGCACGTGTCGATCCGGGTGCTACTGATGGCCGTCGTCGGAGGAGCATCGACCTTGCTCGGGCCCGTTCTCGGGGCTGCGTTCCTGACGTTGATCACTCTCTACCTGCCAGCTGCCGAAACACAGGGCATGATCTTTGGCGCCGTCTTGATCTTCGTCCTGCTCGTGGCGCCCAACGGTGTTCTCGGCACGGATTGGAGGAAGTTGTTCAAGCGCCAGGTTGCCAGCGCTCCGACAACGTCAGCGCATCCACAGTCCGTTGCGCGGGGAGGTCAGGCATGAGCATCGAAGTCAATGACGTCACCGTGCGCTTCGGTGGAGTGACTGCGCTTAGGGATGCCGAACTCCGGCTGGAACGCGGCGGGATCCTCGCCGTCGTTGGCCCGAACGGTTCTGGCAAGAGCACGCTGTTCAATGCGATCACCGGCATGGTCAGGCCCGACAGTGGCAGCGTTGTCGTCGACGGCGAGCGGATCGATGGTTTGCCGGCCTACAAGCGTATTTCGCGCGGCCTGGCGCGTACGTTCCAGACCCCACGATTCGATCCGCGAGTGACGGTCGAAGAGGCCGTGCTGTGTGGGTTTTATCCGACCCACCGCTCTGGGATCCTCAACGCGATGCTTCGTACAGCCGGAGCTGCGCGTGAGGAGCGATCGTTTCACTCCCGCTGCGATGAAATCCTGGCCGACCTGAGGCTTGCGGAGTTTCGCGAACTTCAGATGAGCGAGCTGCCAATGGGCAGGGTGCGTCTTGTCGAGGTTGCCCGTGCTGTCGCGAACGATCCGAAATACATCCTGCTCGACGAACCGGCCGCGGGGCTTGGACGGGACGAGCAGCGAATGGTCGCCCACGAAGTGCGGCGCCTGGCTGAACGCAATGTCGGGGTGCTTCTGGTCGAGCACAATTTCAACCTCATTCGGGAGCTGGCCGAGCACGTCATCGTCCTGAAGGACGGCCGCAAGCTGCTCGAAGGCAAGCCCGAGGAGATCGCCCAGGATCGCGCCTTCATCGATATCTATCTCGGGAACACCGGCCGATGACAATCGTTGAGACGCTCTCGAAATCTCGAAACGACCATGCGGCCGTGATCTGCCGCGGGCTGACGGCTCGCTACAATCGCATTGCTGTGGTGCACGGCGTCGATCTGGATGTCCACGCCGGAGAGATGCTGGCCGTTCTGGGCGCCAATGGTGCCGGCAAGAGCAGCCTTTTCGGCGCCATTGCCGGTGTGGTGGCAGGCGGCGGTGAAGTCTGCGTCGGTGGTCACCACCTTGGCCGCATGAGCGCTCACACTCGGGCGTCCAACGGGATCGCCTTTGTCCCTGAACGGCGCGGAAACATCTTTCCTACAATGCCGGTGGCTGAGAATGTCGATGTGGGGCTGCGCCTCCTGCCGTCCGGCGAGCGTGGCGCGCAACGCGACCTGATCTACGAGCTCTTCCCAATCCTCAAGGAACGCGGGTCTGCAATGGCAGGCGTCCTCAGCGGGGGTGAGCAGCAAATGCTGGCGATCGGCATGGCCCTCGGGCGGAAACCGAAACTGCTGATCCTGGACGAACCGAGCCAGGGTCTGGCGCCGGCTGTCTTCGATATCCTCGAAGACGTGTTCGATAGGCTCAAGAAGAGCGGGCTCGCGTTGCTGCTTGCCGAGCAGAACGTGCCGTTCGCAGCACGCATCGCAGATCGATACGTGGTTCTTTCCTACGGTCAGATCCGATCCAAGGGAGGCAAGGAGGATCTGCGCAATTCGGAGGAACTGGCCGAAGCCCTCATGAGATGAGGCCAAATGGAGAGCGCCCCAACAGAGCGCACAAAGGGAGAAGGCAGTGAGGAATTTGATAGTTCGTGCATTGGCGGGGATGGCTGTACTCAGTCTGATCGCATCAGACGCTTCGGCTGATGAAACCGTCAAGATCGGTGGCATCTACAGCCTGAGCGGTCCTGCCGCGCCGTTCGGAGTGCCAGAGCGGGATATCGTCGAAGCCTTGACCGCGAAGGTCAACGCCGAGGGTGGGATAAACGGCAAGAAGGTCGAGCTCGTCATCTGCGATGACCAGACCAATCCCACGGAGGCAGCACGCTGCGCGACGCGGCTCATTCGGCAGGAGCGCGTCGTCGCGATCACTGGCCCGACGACGGGATCCGGCACATTGGCCGCCATGCCGATCGCCATGAACAACAAGGTGCCCGTTCTGGCGCCGGTGGGGACGATCACCGTCACGTCTAAGGACAATGCATTCTGGCCTTGGATATTCCGCACCGCTCCGTCGGACACTCTGATCATCGATGCGGTCATGGAGCGCGGGGTGTTTCGGCCCGGCCATAAGCGCATCGCGATCATGTACCAGGAGGATGCCTACGGCGAAGCCGGAATGAAGCAGGGCAAAAAGCTGGCGGAAGAACACGGGGTAGAGGTCGTGGCGGCGGTCGGGGCACCGCTCAACGCGATCGATCTGACGGCCGCGGCCACCAACATTCGTAACTCCAACCCGGATGTCGTGCTCCTCAAGACCTCCGCGCCACCGCTCGGCGCGGCATTTGTCCGAGCCGCCAAGCAGGTGGGCATCGAGGCACCGATCATCGGAACGGGCAGCTTGAACCAGCGACCGTTCATCGATGCCGTCGGGCCGGCCGGCGAAGGCATCCAGATCGTGTCGATCGGAAACTGGGATGATCCGTCTGACCGGCAAAAGACGCTAGGCGAGGTGATCATCGCGGCCGGCAAGACGCCGAAAGGGTATGCCGAACTGATCGGCTCGACCGGTATTCTTGCAGCCTTCGAGGCGGTACGTCGTGTGGAAGGCGAGGTCACCGGAGAGTCCGTGCGTGCGGCGCTCGAGACCATCTGCGATTTCAGGGACACCTACCTCGATGGCAATCTCTGCTATTCGCCTGATCAGCATGAGGGTGTCTTTCAAGACACGCTCATCACGGTTGAGATCCACGAGGGCAAGTTCAGGACTATGAAGTAGCATGGAAGCGGCCGCCGACTGGCGGACCGCTTTGTCTTCATGAGAGCGGCGGCAGGCAGGTATAGTGTCAGATTACCGAGAGATCGCATTTGAGGACTGGTCGCTCGACAAGGTCTTGGAATGGCGCAGCAGGCTGACCCCGGAAGCGCCATTCCTCTCGTTCTTGGACGGTCCGGCACTGAGCTTTGCGGAGGTCAGCGACAAGGCGGCTGCGAGGGCCGAGCAGCTCGACGCGGCCGGCGTGCGCCAGGGGACGGTCGTTGCGCTCCTGCTGCCCAATTCCATAGAGCACGTCATATTGTGGTTTGCGATCAATCTGCTCGGAGCAGCCGACGCGCCTGTCAATCCGGCATTCGTCGGGGCGCCGCTGGAACATGCGTTCAACCTTGTCGAAGCAGAAATAGCGATCGTCGAAGGTTCGCTGGTCGAGCGCGTTATCAGCAGCGCTCCTCACCTCAAACACTTGCGCAAAGTGTTGTATGTTGGCGGGGAACCGCAGCTTTCCTCGGGCATGGCACTGAGGACGCAGCGCCTACACCCAACCCAGCTGGCGAATGGGACGTACCGTTCGACTGCACTGAAGCCGAGCGATCTGACATCGATCCTCTTCACCTCCGGTACCACTGGCCCCTCGAAAGGCGTCATGGTCACCCAGGCGCAGGCCTTCCTGACTGCGCGCCAGACGGCTGAAGGCCTGGCTGTGTCCGGCGAGGATGTCTACTATTGTTCACACCCGCTATTTCACATGTCGCCACGGTTTTGCGCTGTCTACACCGCATTGCTCACCGGGGCTAAAGTCAGCCTCGACACACGTTTTTCAGCGGCAGACTGGCTTGAACGTGTCAGACGCTGTGGTGCGACTGTGACTATCGGTCATGGCCCACTGCTCGAAATGATCCATGCCCAGCCGGAAAGCTCCGACGACAGCGACAATCCCCTCACGCGTCTGGGCACGTCACCCTTCCCGAAGCACATCGCCGCGGATTTCGAGCGACGTTTCGGCCTGAAAGGGGTCGAGACATGGGGGATGACGGAGATCAACATCCCCTGTTGGCACCCAATGGACGAGCCCTTGCGCCCAGGCTCATGCGGGAGGTTGCGGGAGGAGTGGTACGAACTCCAGGTGGTCGACCCCGATACCGACCAGCCGCTGCCGGCCGGCCAAGTGGGCGAATTCGTCATTCGACCCAAGCTGCCGTGGATCGTCAGCCCGGGCTACTATAAGAACCCCGATGCCACCTTGCGTGCCTGGCGAAACCTCTGGTTCCATACCGGTGACAGCGGTTACCTCGATGAGGAAGGGTGGGCTTTTTTCGTCGACCGGCTGGGAGATCGAATCCGGCGAAGGGCCGAGAACATCTCCTCATATGATATCGAACTGGTAGCGAACGGTTTATCCGAGGTGCTGGAGAGCGCTGCAGTCGGCGTTCCTTCTGGTTTCGTGTCGGACGACGACATCAAGCTATGCGTGGTGCTTCACAAAGGCGCTGATTTCGATCCGGCGAGCCTTCTGACCAGAATGGCCGCGAAGTTGCCCCACCACATGGTTCCGCGATATGTCGAGCGTCTGGATGCGATGCCCAGGACGCCGACGCAGAAGATCCGAAAGTCGGTCCTCAGACAAACCGGGGTGAGTGCCGCTACTTGGGACCGAAAAGCTAATGGCTTCGATCTGATGGCGGTTAAGCAAGGCCACGCATAGAATGAGCGAGATATGGCGAATTAAGCCTGCTTGGCGCCGTAGGCACGCTCGATAGTCGTCAGGGTCGCCTCCCAGAGCTGCGCGAGCCGGCCGAACTGGCCATGATCGCGCGTCACCGAACCCGCATAGTGGATGATGTTGACAAGCTGGATCACAAGGTGATCGGCAGGAGTGTCAGACTGCAACTCACCCGACTGGATCGCCGATCGCACCCCAACCCTGACGAGGGTTTCGAATTCCCGGGTCGTCTCCTTCAGGCGATTGCGCATTTTGTCTGTCAAGGCGTCGCTATCTGTCCTTAGCCGGATCAGCAAGCTCCAGGCTTCGCCGTGGTCACCCTTCGGGTTGTAGCGCTGGTAACGCTCCCGAGACAGTTTCACGACTGCCTCCACTTTCTGGCGCAGTGTTGTACGCGCATCAGTCCAGATATCTCGATAGCGATTTAATGTAGCCTCGGCATAGTCTTCCAGTACTTCCTCGACAAGCGCATCCTTGCTGCCGAAATGATAGTGCAGGTTCGCTCTCGTCGTATTCAGGATCTCGGAGATCTGTCGAAAACTAACACCTCGATAGCCATGCTTGATGAGGAGTTCCTCGGCAACATGCTTGATACGGTCACGCATGACTTAACCACATTCTTTGAAAAGTTGATTGATGCGCGCGGACCCAACCAGCTTTTGTGATGTTTGGCAATGTTGCGCAGGCTAGGCCGCCTGCGCAAATGCACCTTCATTACGGATGCCTGCCACGTGAAGCAGATGACGAATCCGGTCGATTTCCGCGTTCGAGAGCTTTTGGAGCGGCGCCCGTACAGCAGCACTCGGCAATCGGCCCAATATGACCTGCGCCTCTTTCATCCGATTGTGCATGTCGACGCCCGGAGCGCCGTAGAAGGCCTGAGTCGTGGGGTAGATGCGGGCGGCCAGATCCTTTGCCCTTGCGAGATCGTTGCTCTTGACTGATTCGAACAGCGCGACCTGCAGGTCGGCAATTGTACTACCCGCACCCGACAGCAGACCATTGCAGCCCAGCACGAGCGAGCTCAAGAGCCATGCGCTGTGCGTGGAAAGCACGTTGAAGGGGCGGCTATCCAACTGGAGCTCCCGTACCGTCAGCTCATGGCGAACCGGATCGCCGCAGCCGTCTTTCATCGCCCGAACGGTGGGCACCTCGTCAACCAGGCGACGAAGCACGTCGTGCCCATAGGCGAGGGGAGTGTTCGTGGGGAACTGGAAGACGATCAGAGGGAGATCCGTCACGTCGGCGATCCGCTTGTAGTGATCGAGAACCATCTCTGGCCGAGAGCCCAGAATGAAGACATTGGAAGGAAATACGAGGAGAGCGGATGCCTGTCGTTCATGCGCCATCTTCGCGATCCGAACGGCTTCCGTCGCGCTGTCGGCATACACCCCGTTGACGATCGGCATGGCGTCGCCGACTTCGTCCAGAGCTACTTCCAGGAGCCGGGTCTGTTCGTCGAAGGTGCAGGATGAAACCTCCGAAGCGTGCCCGTTGACGGTTATGGCGCTAATCCCACGCACCGAAGCGATATCGCAAAGATGTTTGCGGTAGCTCTTCTCATCGATGGAAAGATCGTCGTGAAGCGGCAGCAGGCACGCCGGGATGACGCCCGAGCAATCGAAGCTGGCTTGGGGCATGGAATTCTCCTTGGTCTCTGGTCAGATGCCCTGGAGGGCGACAATATCGGCAATGGCGGCCCCGGCGCGCGCCTCGCGCGCCTTCAGGTAAGCGGGTGAGTCATAAAAAGCCCGGACCGTCTCCACCGAATCGAATTCGACAACGACGTACCGGCTCGTTCCCGTAGAACCTTCGAGCGACACGGGTTCCGACCCGCGCACCAGATAACGCCCGCCGAACGATTCGATCGCCGCCTTGGCGAGCGGCTTGTAGGTTTCGTATTTTTCGGGGTCCGTGACCTGGACCTTGGCGACGACGATCGCTGCCATGCTGGGTGACTCCTCCTCTGGACATATCGCCTGCCACTTCCCGCGCTCGGAGAGCCGATCGAGATCTGTGGCGACGCTAACCGTTGACACAAAAACTTATTGACGTGCAAGTCAGTATAAGTCAAGTTTTGGACACGGAGGAAGCACGGAATGTCTGAACGCAAGATTCGGGTTGAGACCGAAGGACGGGTCGCGACCATCTTTTTGAGCAACCCGCCAATGAACGTGGTCACACTCGATCTGACCCGTCAGCTGGGCGAGGCCCTTGACGACCTTGCGGCGGAATCTGGCATCGGTGCCGTCATTCTGGTCGGTGAGGGAGATCGGGCCTTCTGCGCTGGTTCCGACATCAGGGAATTCCCCCAACTGATCGCGGACCGCGCCATAGTCTCGCGTAAACTTGGAACCGAGAACGAGGTTTATGGGAAGGTTGCTCATTTTCCCAAGCCAACAATAGCGGCGATCGAGAGTCTGGCGCTGGGTGGAGGGCTCGAGCTGGCTGCCGGCTGCGACATCGTCGTGGTGTCGGAGGATGCGCGTCTTGGCCTCCCTGAGATCAGACTTGGTGGCGTTCCCAGCAGTGGCGGGACTATCCGCGTGACACAGCGTATCGGGCTGGGGCGAGCCAAGGAAATGATGCTGCTTGGAGACATGATCGACGCCCGCACCGCATTGGCTTGGGGCCTCGCCAATCGCATCGCCCCCAAAGGCGGTGCTCTCGAACTCGCGCGCGACGTTGCAAAGCAGCTGGCGGCGGGCCCGGCTCAGGCGCTCTATGCCTGTAAGAAAGCGCTCACGGATGCCGTCGAGGCGTCCGAGGATGCCGCCATTGCTGCTGTCCTCGACATCAGCGAAGTCCTTTCCCAGACCGCGGATTTCAGCGAAGGCGTCTCTGCGTTCACCGCAAAGCGACCCGCCCGGTTCTCCGAAAGGCTCGATACTTCCGCGTTCGGTCACACCGACTGAGCCCCATTTCTGAAGACATGGCGACAAAAGCCGCCCGGAGACACCAGACGTGATCGATTTTTCAGTGCCGCAGGAAACCCAAATGATCCTCGAGACGCTGCGGCGTTTTATCAAGGAGGAGCTTGCTCAGCACGAGGCCGAGGTCGAGGAGGTCCAATATGTAAGGGCGGACCTTGCCCTGGAGCTGCGTCGCAAGGCGAAGGAGCTTGGTCTTTTCGCTATGGGCATGCCCGAAGATGTTGGCGGCGGCGGACTGAGCGCCGTGGACATGTGCCTGTGCGAAGAGGAATTCGGCTTTACCAAGGACGCACTTGTACGCCGTGCATTCGGCGCCATTCCCGGATCGCTCGTGCACTGCGTCGGCGAACAGCGTGAGAAGTATCTGTTCCCGGCCGTTCGCGGCGACATCAATGTCGCCTTGGGAATGACAGAGCCGAATGCGGGCTCGGATGCGGCGGGTATCAAGACGCATGCTCGCCGGGACGGAGACGACTTCATTCTCAACGGCTCCAAGCACTTCATCAGCGATGCAGATGTTGCGGATGCCTTCATCGTCACCGCTGTCACCGATCCAAGCAAGGGCGCGAAGGGCATCAGCGCCTTCCTTGTCGACAAGGGCACACCCGGCTTCACGATAGGCCGTATCCAATACATGATGGGCCTGCGTGCGACGAACCACTGCGAACTGGTCTTCGACAACGTCCGCCTACACAAGAATCAGATGCTCGGAGAGGAGGGAAGCGGCCTCTTTCAGGCGCTGTCGACGATCAACCGCGTGCGTCTGGGCATGGTCGGCGGGCGAGCGGTCGGCATGGCCCGCAAGCTCATGCAACTAAGCATCGACTACGCAAACGAGCGGGAACAGTTCGGCCAGAAGATAGGCAATTTCCAGATGGTGCAGGCGATGCTCGCCGACATGGCCACGGAAATCTTCGCCGCGCGCATGATGGTTCTCAATGCCGCTTGGGAGACTGATCAAGGCCTCGACCCGCGCGAGAAGGTCTCGATGGTCAAATACTATGCCTCGGAAATGTTGGGCCGCGTCGCGGACAAGGCCGTCCAGATCTTCGGCGGCATGGGCTACTGCCGTGAGATGCCATTGGAGCAGATGTACCGCGACGCTCGCGTCTATCGCATCTTCGATGGCGCCTCCGACATTCATCGCGTGGTGATCGCGAGAAGCCTCCTGAAGAACGGCCGGCAAGCACTCTAGTCCGTGAGCGGAGATTGCAGACATCATGCTCGAGAACATGAAGGTTTTGAGTTTCACGCACTTCGTGCAGGGCCCGGCGGCGGCGCAATATCTCGCAGATATGGGCGCCGATGTCGTCAAGGTCGAACCCATCGGCGGAGCATTCGAGCGCAGCTACGGACCGGACAACGTCTATGTCGAGGGCTTGAGCGCGACTTTCCTGTCGGTCAATCGCAATGTCCGCTCGCTGGCTGTCGACCTCAAGCACCCAGCCGCCAAGGACGTGGTACACACTCTGATCAGGCAGAATGACGTCGTCCTCGAGAACTATCGGGGCGGCGTTCTGGATCGTCTCGGATTCGGCTACGAAGCGGTCAAGGCGATCAAGCACGATATCATTTATGCTTCGGCGTCGGGCTGGGGCTCGTCTGGACCGATGGCCGAAGAGCCAGGGCAGGATCTCCTGATCCAGGCTCGCTGCGGCTTGATCGCAGCGACCGGGAATCCCGATCAGGTTCCCACCGTGCCCGGCGCTCCAATCGTCGATCAACACGCCGCGGCATTGATGGCCATGGCGATCACAGCAGCCTACGTGAAGAAATGCGCCACCGGGCAAGGAACCAGGATCGAATCGAACCTGCTGAATGCGGGTCTCGATCTGCAGGCTGAATCGATCGCCGGCTATTTCTCGGGCAATAGAACGCCCGATCGGTTGCGACGTGACCCGCGACTCGCTTCCTGGTTTCTGCCGGCCCCTTACGCTGCCTATCGACTGGCGGATTGTTTCGCCGTCATCAGCCTCGGCGGAGAGGTGGATAAACTGGCCCAGGTGATCGGTAACCCAAGGCTGATCGAATTGACCGCAGACCGCATGGCTAATCGGGACGAGTTCACCCATATTCTGGGCGAGGAACTGGTCACCTGGACGTACGAAAGACTGGACAGGGCGCTTCGTCCGCTTGGCATGTGGTATGAACGCGTCCAGGACTTCGAGGGCATCCGCAGCGATCCTCAAATCATCCACAATGGCTGTCTGCAGGAAGTCAGAGTGGGATCAAGCAAAGCAACCGTTTTGGCTCACCCCGTGCGCTACGACGGAACCATTCCGGAGTACCGCCATCTGGCCAGGACCATCGGTTGCGACACCCAAGACGTTTTGAGCCGAGCTGGCTTGTCGACTGAAGCGATCGCCACGCTCGCGCGCCAGGGAGTCGTTAAGCTGGCCCAAGTGTCGGAAGCTGCGTGACGGGAGGGCACTCATGAACGCGCCCCTCCGTCATGTCTCTCTGACCGATCGCTATACGCAGAACTCCGGTACGCTGTTCCTCAGCGGGACACAGGCGCTCGTCCGCCTTCTGCTGATGCAGCGCGAGCGAGATCGCGCTGCCGGTCTCAATACCGCCGGCTTCGTGTCGGGCTATCGCGGCTCGCCCCTCGGAGGGCTCGACATGGAGCTGTGGAAATGCCGCGACATGCTGAAGGCCGCCTCCGTCGTTTTCCAGCCTGGACTTAACGAGGACCTTGCAGCGACCTCAGTCTGGGGCACGCAGCAGATCGACAGCCTTCCGGGCAAGACCGTGGATGGTGTTTTCGCCCTGTGGTACGGAAAGGGGCCGGGCGTAGATCGCTCTGGCGATCCTTTCAAACATGGCAACTTTCACGGCACGACCGAACATGGCGGCGTACTTGTCGTCTTCGGCGACGATCACCCGGGCAAGTCATCCACAGTCGCCCATCAAAGCGAGCAAGCTTTGGCGGCTAACCTGATCCCGGTGCTCTACCCGTCGAACGTCCAGGACATTGTCGAGTTCGGACTGCATGGCTGGGCTATGTCCCGCTACACGGGCCTTTGGGTTGGCCTCAAGACTGTCAATGAGACGGTCGAGACGACCGCTACGGTCGATGTTGCCGAAGGTGCGCCGAAAATCAACCTGCCGATTTCCGGCAGTTCGGCGTTCGACATTCGGCCGCAACTCGATTACGGGCCGCAACGCGATGAAACCGTGGTCATCCGACACCGCATGCCGCGTGTCCACGAGTATGCGCGCTCCAATCGTCTCGATCAGAGGCGGACAGGGCGAACGGGCGCGCGCCTGGGCATCGTCACGTCCGGAAAGAGCTATACGGACGTCGTGGATGCCTTGGAGCTTCTGGGCATCGACGATGCTCGCGCGGAACGCCTTGGGATTTCCGTCTACAAGGTGGGGCTGATCTGGCCTCTCGAACCGACGGGGTTGAAAGACTTTGCCGCAGGCTGCGAGGAACTCTTTTTCGTGGAGGAGAAGCGGCCCTTCCTGGAGGACCAGGCGGCGAGGCTGCTCTTCAACGAACCGGATCGACCGCGGATGACAGGCAAGCAGGATTCTTCAGGCAATCCGCTGCTGCCTTCCGACGTGCAACTCGATCCGCACATGATCGCAGCGGCACTGGTGCAAAGGACAGAAGCGCTTGGCCTAGCCGACGAAGCAATGCGCGAGGCCTTGGCGCGTGTAAGGCAGCCATCTGCCCGCCAGCCACTTCCAAACCAGGCCAGGCGCGTTCCCTATTTCTGCTCGGGATGCCCGCACAATACCTCAACCCGCGTGCCGGGTGGTTCGAAGGCGATGTCCGGCATCGGCTGTCACTCGATGGCGATGTGGATGAACCGGGACACGCTGAAACCGGTCCAGATGGGAGGCGAAGGTACCAACTGGATCGGCTTGTCGCCTTTCACATCGATCAAGCACATCTTCCAGAACATGGGAGACGGCACCTATTCGCATTCGGGCCTCCTCGCAATCAGAGCCTCCGTTCTGTCGGGCGCCAACATCACTTACAAGATCCTGGCCAACGACGCCGTTGCGATGACAGGCGGGCAGCCGGTCGAAGGGGCTCTGACGACCGGACAGATCGTGAGGCAGGTCCTGGCGGAAGATGTGACAAGAGTGGTGGTGGTGACGGACGACCTCCAGCGCACCGCCATCGCTATTCCGGGTGTCGAGGTGGTGGAACGGAGGGAATTGGAGCGCGTGCAAAGGCAACTCGCGGCCACCCCTGGAACCACCGTGCTTGTTTACGAACAGGTTTGCGGGGCAGAGAAACGTCGGCGGCGAAAGCGGAACATCGTACCTGATCCCGCCGTTCGCCTCTTCATCAACGAAGATGTGTGCGAAGGCTGTGGCGATTGCTCTGTGCAGTCGAATTGCGTCAGTATCCTACCGAACGAAACGGCGTTCGGACGCAAGCGAAAGATAGACCAGTCCTCCTGCAACAAGGACATGTCCTGCGTCGAGGGCTTCTGCCCCTCCTTTGTTGTTGTCGAGGGCGCAAAGCTTCGTTCCCGGGCCGGATCATTCGACAAGAAACTTCTCGGGGGCCTTCCCGAAGTAGATCTTCCCGACGCGGTGGACTGCAACGTCCTTGTTACGGGTGTCGGTGGAACCGGTGTCGTGACGATCGGCAGCGTACTCGCCATGGCCGCCAATCTCGTCGGTAAGGGTGCCAATTCCTACAATATGACGGGATTGGCCCAAAAGGGCGGCTCCGTCTTTAGCCATCTGCGCATCACGGCATCCCCGGCCGACCTCAAGGGTTCGCTCGTTAGTCCTGGAAGCGCGGACCTAGTGCTCGCATGCGATCTGGTGACCGCGGCCAGTACCGAAGGGCTAAAGGCGTTGTCCCCTACAAAGACGCGAGCTCTCGTCAGCGAGCGACCCACGCCCACCGCGGCATTCCAGGCCGACCGTGATTATCGGATCGACGAGAAAGCGCTCATTGCCGCGATTCGTATCGCGTCAGCGGATACCATCACGATTGATGCGGACGCGATCGCAGATCGTCTGTTGGGCGATAGGATTGGCGCAAATATGTTCATGGTTGGATATGCCTATCAGAAAGGTTGGTTGCCGCTCCCGCTTCAAGCCCTGAAGAAGGCCATCGAACTCAACGGGGCAGCCGTGGAGTTCAATCTCAATGCGCTCGACCTGGGACGGCTGGCGGTGGTGTCGCCCGAACTATTTTCAACATCTTCGCCTCGGCCATCCATACCGGACACGCTCGATGAGCTGATCTCTCATCGCGCAGAACATCTTGCCCACTACCAGAACGGCCGCTGGGCGCGGCGCTACAGAGACGTCATCGCGCGCGTGCGCAGCGCTGAACAGGCAATCTCCCAGGATTCCGAGAGATTGACGAGGGCGGTTGCGATCAACCTCGCCAAGGTGATGTCCTACAAGGATGAATACGAAGTGGCGCGGCTTTACGCAGAAGGCCACTGGAGGAAGCGTCTCGCCGAGACGTTCGAAGGGCAGGGCCGACTGTCGCTGTGGCTAGCTCCGCCTCTCCTGGCAAGGCACGACGAGGTGACGGGCCGGCCAAGAAAGATGAAGTTCGGACCTTGGATCTTCGGTGCCCTCCGCATGATGGCGGGCCTCAAATTTGTTCGTGGCTCATGGCTGGATCCCTTCGGTCATACGGTGGAACGCCGACGTGAACGCGCGTTGATCGAGGCGTATCTGGCCGACCTGGAAGCGATAATGGATAGGTTGACGATAGCCAATCTGGAGTTGGCCGTCGAAATCGCTTCGCTACCTGACGCCATCAGAGGTTTCGGTCCGGTCAAGCTGGCGGCGATGAACGAAGCAGAAGCGAGGAGAGCTGAACTGCTGGCGAGATACGTTAGAGCGGGATGAATTTTGGCTTGAATCGAAGGAGATTTGAACGAAGCCGCTGACGCGGCATTTGGCGGAACCATTTGCGAGTGACGCTTCTGTTTTGTTTCGAGGGATTGCGGGTGTTGAAGCGCATCTTGAGACAGGAGGGTAGCGGCGCAGGCGGACGACCTGAAGCCGAGCCTGGATCGGATTCGTCGCTTGATGCGGCGGCGATCGTCCTCGATGCGGTTGCACTCCCGAAGGGCGCGGGTGGAGAATGACCGACCCTCTTCCTCCGCGCGGTTCAACGCAGGCAGCACCTTCGCGCCGGCAAGGCCGGCGAGGACTGCTCAGATCTGAATCTTCCAATGACCCTGCTGCAAGCATTCACCCCCTAGATCAAGCTACCGCAATGGGGAGCCGACTGCCCTGGCGAACTGGAGCGGCGTGATGCCGTAGCAACGCTTGAAGTGCCGCGTGAGCGCGCTCTGGTCGTAGAAGCCGGATTCTGTCGCGGCCTCGGCGATAGGTCGCCCGATGGCAAGGAGTTGGCGAGCCCGGCGCAGCCGCATTTGCGTGAGGTAGTTGTGCGGCGTCATGCCGAGAACGCGATTGTAGAGGCCGATGAGCTGAAATTGAGTCAGCCCGACCTGCGATGCGACCGTCTCGAGGCGCAACGGTTCGGCGTGTCGGTCTTCCATGATCGCGCCGGCCTTCGCGACCAGCATCCGGTCGCGTGGCGGTGGCTCGATACGCCCGCCGCCGCTGCCGTGACGTCGGAAGAGGCCGCCGAAGGTCGAGACCAACAGCTCGCGCTGCCGGAAGAGGTCGGCGCCTTCCTCCAAGGCGCGATGGAGCAGTAGAAAGCCTGCGATCAAGTCGCTGTCCGTGTGCAGATTGCGCAGGAAGTAGGGCAGAGCCTCCACGCCGAGCGCCTCGGCGACGGCGCGAAGCGACTCCTCCTCGAGATAAAGGGACCGGTATCGCCAGTAGTTGCTTTGCCCCATCCAGCCGGAATGAGGCTCCGCCGGATTGAAGACGAAGAGCGCCGAAGCGTGTGCCTGCTCGATCGAGCCGCGGCTCTTGATGGCCGCGCCGCCGGTCTCCGTCACGGCGACCACGAAGCCGTCATGGCTGTGCGGCGCATATTCCTGTGTCGTGAAGTCCGCGCACATGAGGCTGAGACCGGTTGTGTTGGGATCCAGCCAGAAGCGTGCGATGTTCTTCGGATCGGTGCGAGCCATTTGCGGCCCTCCTGACATTCCCGGCACCGTGCCGGCGCCGTATCTTTGGATAGCCCGGACAAGATTGGTTATCGGCGCTCGTTGCGCAAGCCCGCGATGAGAGGCCGGACCTGGACTTGCCCTTTCATCCCACAGAGCCCAGGAATGCCTGCGGTCTAAAGCTCCTTCTCGGCGAGCTCGCGGAAGGCGTCCGGGACGGATCGCCCGTTTGCCAGCGCGACCGAGGCGTAGCCAACGGCCTCCCACCCGAAGCGGTCGCGAATCCTGTCCATGGCGCGGTCCGCCACCCATCGAGCCAGGCCTTTCCCCGCGCCCGGCCGGCGCGCTTCATCGGCAAGGCCTAGAGGAAGCTCGAGTTGAAGATGGGCATGCTCCTCGAGATGCGAAACGGAGATCGCCAGGAGGGAGATGAATTGCTCAAGGGGATGCTCCGCGAGCACGCCGCGCACCAGATCCTCCGCGACTTCCGCGATCATCGCGGTCGCAGAGATCGGCGCGTCCAGGGTGATGGAGCGCGTCACCGAGCGGAGATCGGCGAAACGGACCCGTACCGTCACGGTGCGGCCGGGCCGGGACTTGGCGCGCAGCCGGCTGGCGACCCGGTCGGCCAGGTGGCGGAGTGCGGGACGGAAGACGCTCTCTTCGGCGGCCTTCCTGCCAAGAGCGGACTGTGCGCCGGCCGATCGCGCCCGATGATGCGTCTTGATCTCGCGCGGATCGCGATTCCAGGCGAGCGACTTGAGCTTTCCACCGGCCGCGGGGCCGAGCAGTCGCTGGAGCGACCATCCCGGCGTATTCGCGAGTTGCCCGATGGTGGTGACGCCGATCCCGGCAAGGCGCGCCTGAGTGGCCGGGCCCACGCCCCACATCAGCCCGACCGGCAGGTCGTGAAGGAAATCCAGCTCGACCTTCGGGTCGACCACCACAAGCCCGTCGGGCTTGGCGACTTGCGAGGCGATCTTGGCGAGATGCTTGGTCCTGGCAACGCCGATGGAGATGGGAAGGCCGAGATCGTCGCGCACGCGCCCCCGGACGATGCCGGCGATTTCGGCGGGCGAACCGAAGAGATGAGTACAGCCGGCGACATCGGCAAAGGCCTCGTCGATGGAGATCCGTTCGACCAGCGGCGTGAAGTCGTTAAGGATGGCAATCGCGGCGTCGCCGAGCCGTTGATACTCCTTGAAGTGGCCGTCGACGAAGATGAGACCTGGGCACAATTCGCGTGCTCGCCGGCCCGGCATGCCGCCATGCACGCCGAAGGCCTTGGCCTCGTAGGATGCCGCAAGAACGACGCCCCCGCCGACGGCGATCGGCTTGCCGCGCAGCGAAGGGTCGAGCAACTGCTCGACGGAAGCGTAGAACGCGTCGAGGTCCGCATGCAGAATGGTGGCTGTCGTTTCCATTCGACTTTGCCTGGCGCTCCGCATCGTTCAATTGGCGGCTACGGAACATAAAGAGAACATTGCCGGGCCGCTTGTCAAGCGGCCCAGGCTCGTTGCTCGATGCGTCCGGCGTTCCGGCGCCTCGGAGGGAGCCGGCTCCGACATACTGTCCGTCACAGACGTGGCAATGCCGCGAGCACGCACAGTGCCAGCGCCACCAGCACTGTCGAAGCCAGCGCCATAGGCAGAATGCCGGTCGCCACGAAGGGGGCTACCGCCGCCGTGCCGGCGGCGGCGACAGCCAGGATCGCGACCACGACGATCGCCGCGCCCCTGGCGTCGTCGCCTTTGGCGGCCACGACCGCGCCATGGAAGCCGGCGGGACCGCGCAGCCCAAGGCCGATGTTGAAGGGGATGAACAGGAGCGTGATGGCGAGCGGTCGCGCCGCGCCGGACAGGGCGAAGATCAGGATGGCGACGGCGCTCGCTGCGGCAAGCCAGGTCCCGGTCCAGATTGCCGTCTCACGGCCACGCTTGGCGGCGAGGCGACCTGACAGGTTCGCGGCAATGACGAAGGCCGCGATGCCGACGATTTGCATGACGATGAAATCCGCTAGCGTGGCCTCCAGCGAAACGATGAAGACCGTCGGTGCCGCGAACACGATCACGAGCAAGGCGCCGAGGACCAGCGCATGCGAACAGGCGTAGCGCATGAAGGTGCCGTCACGCAGCAGCCGCAGATACCCGCCGCCGCGTGCTGGCTTCGCCGCCTCCGGCAGGGCCTTGCCGAGAAGGGCGACGCCGATCGCCGCCGTCAACGCGGCCGCCGCGATGGCGACGAAGGAGGATGGCCATCCTCCAAGGCGCAGAAGCCATGCGCCGACGACCGGCGCGAAGGCGGGAGCGAGCATTTCCACGCTGTTGAGCTTGCCGAGCGCCGGGATTGCGCCACGATCGCCGAAGAGGGCGCGGATCATTCCCGGAGCGAAAACCGCACCTGCTGCGCCGGCGAAGCCCTGGAGGAAACGCAGGACGATGAGGAGCTCTACCGACTTGCTGGCAGCGGCGATCCCGGAGGCAGCGGAATAGCCGAGGAGCGAAAGGACGAGCAGCCGGCGCTGGTCCAGACGGGCGCCGAGCGCACCGAAGGCAAGCAGGCCGACCGCCGCGCCGACGACGAAGGCTGCCAGCACATACTGCGCGCGTGCATGGGTCGTGCCGAGCGCCTCAGGCAGGAACGGGATCGCGGGAAGAACGAGATCCGTGCCGGCGATGCCGAGCAGCGTGCTGGCGACGATCAAGGTGAATGCAACGCGCCGCCGTGCGTTGTGGTCGTGTGAAGTCATGACATGGTTTCTCTGACGAGCAGTACGGCCGCTCCGGTCGAATGGAGCACCGGAGCGGAAACGTGCCGAACTGAGATTGTGGAACAAACGGATACGACCGACGACCATCGTCGGCCAAGAGGCTTAAACCAGCGATGCTGCTTCAGCCCCGCCAAGGCGGGGCCACTCAGGCGACAAGCGGCAATCCGTTCTTCATGCCCGCCTCATAGCATGGCTTGCGGTCCTTGCCAGCAGGACATTGTGCAACTGGCCTCGCGTCGAGCTTTCGTTGCCGAAGTCCTCCGTGGACTCGGCGCTACCAATGGCTATGCTTCTTCGCTGATTTCGACACGAGGCGTTCATGAAAGCCGTTGCCACAACCACCTCGGCCGTCATCATGGGCCCGCTATGAGGCGTCGCGGCCGTTTCGGCTTCGGCGCTTTCCTTGTCGCAATCGCCCTGATGCCTGCCGCGGCCTCTTCATTCGAGCTGCCCGCTGAGCTTCCGGCTCGCAATGAAGGCCTGTGGATCATCAATCGGACCGGAAAGGTCGGCGACGGCAAGATCACCTTCGACGTTCAGAAGATCTGGACCGTCTGCCTCGATCCCCGGACCGATCGCGCGTTGCATGAGCTGGAGATCCGGGAGCAGCAGGCGAGCATCGCCAGCCGCAACCGAAGCTGCGAGGAACCGCAGCTCTCGGTTTCGACGAACATGCTCTCCTGGACGATGCGCTGCTCGGGGTCTTCGGCAATCGCGGATAAGATCGGGAAAACCGACGTTCGGCACTTCGTCACCTTCGTCAACGGTGACGAGACGAGGGCCGAAACGGTGATTGCCGGTCCCGACAATCTTGCCCAAAGCCGCGGCCGGTTCGAGACGCGGATGACACGGCTTGGAGATTGCATGGGCGGTTTGAAACCCGGCGAAATGGTGCTCATGCACTGGCGGGCCAATGGAGAGGAAACGTTGAAAGCGCGCCAGATGCGAAACGTCTTTCGCGAAATCGAGAACCACAAGGCAGCGGTCGCGGTCCGGCTGGGCCGGTGATACAGCGACCAGAACCCGCGACGTGTTCAGTTCGAAGCTCCGGCTGGAGCTTCGCCAGGGGCACTATGATAGCGCCTCGTGCCGTGATCGACGATCGCGACGGGCGCCGAGATCACCAAGCCCGCGGCCGTTCCGACCGTTTGGGCCGCCCCGGCGGTGGCAGATACGATCGTTTCGCCAAGTGCAAGACGATTGTCGGTCAATGTCTGGCCGGTCGAGAGCCGTGTTCCGATCAGTTGGACGATGTCAGGCGATTCGGCGAACTTGCTGTGGTGCAACTCGTCGCCGGCCTTGACCTTGGTGAGGTCGATGACCGTGATATTGTGCGCCGCAAGTTCCTCCTTGTAGGGAGATTGTTCCGGATCGATGGCGCCGAGACGCGAGACATCACCCCATAGCCGTCGGGAGAGGGCCAGCGCGCGATCGTCGCGCGACACAAAAAGCGTGAAACGCGGACGCTGCTCCCCCATGTCGGCAATCTGCGAACGAAAGACGTCGACGTCCACGTCCGGCGCGGCCAGCATGACGTTCTTGAATTTGGCCGGCAGTCCGCCATTGCGGATGGCCATCTGACGCAAGGATTCCAGGGCCAGCCAATTGCCCATCGAATGAGCCAGAATCGAGACCTCTTCGATCTCGGCATCGCGAGCCAGATACTGAAACAGGCTTTCAACGGCATTGCGGGTGTAATTGGTGCTTTCGCGATCGTATCCGTAGGCGAGCAGGCTGCCCCGTGACGGCCATGTCGCAAGGACCGGGACGCTGCGCAGATGCGAATCCTCGACGATCTGCGCGAAGCGGAAGACGGCGTCCTCGAATTGATTGTTGAATCCATGGATAAAGACCACGACACTGCGATCCGGGCTCTTGCGTACCTTGGCGCTTAGCCATTTCTCGGCGGTGGCGCGGTCTACCTGCTCGGCCTTGAGCGTCGCAAAATCCTTTGCCGGATCCGGCGGGAGCTTTCGAGGCCAGGCAACCTCGCCGACCTTGCGAGCGTCGTTGGGGGGAATCGAGACAGTGATCTCGGCGAATGCGGGGGCGAGCGCGCGCTCCCCGCTGAACATCTCACCAGCATTGTCGGAACGATCACGCGTCGTCGTGACAAGCATTTCGACCTGGCTTGCCGCCGGCGAGGCCGCCACCGGTTGAAGCACCCCTGTCGGGCGGCTTGCGCAGGCACTAAGCAAGCAAGCGAACCAGGCCGCCGCCAGGCAGTTGAAGACGCTTCGCCGCATGTGGCCGGTCATCGATCGGGTCACTCCGTGCTTCATGCCGCCGCACGCTCTTTCTCACATGCCTGCCTCGGGACCAGCCCGCCGCGAATGCGCCGGAAGCAAAGCTTCAGGCGTACGAACGTCCGCTGCTGCACGCGACGAGCAGATAGTCGCCATCTCTAAAGTTCACGCTGCGAGCTCGACAGCCGAGGACCGTCGAGCCACATTCATCGATGTGGACGTGCATGGATCTTAGTCGATGTAGACCATGACGTAACGCCCGCCATAAGGTTGGTAGTACGCGCCGGCGCAGCGCCACACGACAGCGCCATTGACGCTCGTCCGGACGCAGCCGGCAGGGAGAGTGGCGACATAAATCGAGGAGCGGCGGATCACGCGGCGCGTGGTGCGACGCGCAACGCCGGCGACGCTGCCAGGCGTCAAGGGGCGCCCTACAACGGCATGCGCTTCGGATACGAACGCGGCTAGAGGGCCCGGCATGAGACCGTCGACCGCGAGCATACTGAGCCCGATGAATGGCGCCAGAAGAAGCTTGCCGCGCAACTTGCACATCTTCGTCATTCCCCCGGCTCTAGTGAAAGTTCACCCGTGACGTCGGCATATACCTGGTCGACCTTTCTGGCATCCGCGGGCGGTGCGAATGTGAACTGAGCGGCGCCGACGCCGCTGGCCTTCCAGTTGCTCAGCCGCAATGAGTACTCCGGCGCGCCGGTGACCCACTTGGTCGTGATGACGTATTTGAGCGGCAGCCGCTTCTCGCCTTTGCTGATCCAGATTTGCCAATCGACCGAATCGGTTCGGAATGCCAGGTGATCGCATTCGATGCCGTCGACGAAGGCCGATCCGATCAGCGTTCCCTCGGTCGTACCGTCGGTCAGGACGGCGTAAGGATCGCTCGCCAACAAGTCGGCCCCCGGCGCTTCGAGGCCGATGGAGGCACGCAGCTCCTCGGTGGCATCTTCCAGGCTGGGTCCTGGGCTGGGTAGCTGCGCGTAGATATTCGACCCGTTTCCGTAGAGCGAGATCGTCTTGCCGTCGAATGTCACCTCCGCGTCGGCAAAAGGTCCCTTGCGCGTCATTCGGAAGCCCTTGGCCCGATCGAGCGCGATGGAGCCCGAGGCGCTGTACTGAATCTTCTGACCCTTCAGGTCGATGATTTCGTGATCGGCGTCGTAGTCGGCACTCAGCGTCGGCGTCGCTTTGAGATTGTCGCTCATGGCAGCAAGGATCTTGCCGGCCTCCGGCTCGACGACCTCCTGGGCGGATGTCGGCCCCACCGCAGCGGCGGCGACAACGGTCAATGATAGCGCCCACGGCAGCCAAGCCGTGCCAAGCCTTTTCAGTCTCGGTGCACTCATGCTTACCTCGGGATAACTTCATCTTGATGCGGCTTCGCCTCGAAGCCGGCCCGGCAATGCCCGCCGACGGCTTTCAAGATCGGCCTCGACGGCAGCGCCGAGGCCGACCAGCATCGCTAAAATCGGATCGTCAAACCCGCGATAGGACCTTGCTGCACGACGTCGAAGAGGAAGCCGTCATTGCTGTAATCAACGCCTAGCGCCCGGTACCCGAGCGTCGCGGAGAGGGTCTCGTTGAAATTGTAACCAAGGCCGGCCATCACATCCCAGTCGACATCGGCTCCGCCAGCGCCGACGAGCCCCCATCCCATCGCGTAGAACTTCGGCGTGAAGGCGTAGGTGCCGCGGACACCCACCAATCCGTCAACCCAGGTGGCGCTGTCGCTGCGGCTCCGACCATCGAGAAATGCACCGCTGAACGAAATCTCGGTGTCCACCGACCAGACCCGCACGGCACCAACCACATCCAGCTGGCCAGCCGACCCCTCGAGCACCGAGTACCCTACGCCAGCCAGTCCGGCAAAGGTCGAGGTGTCGACATTCACGCTGGTCGCCGCAATGCCCAGCGGTGTTGCGGCACCGCTCGACAGCTTGGTGTAGATCAGGTCGCCGAACAGACTATAGGGCCCGTTGCGGGCTTCGCCGATCAGCATCGCGGCAAAGTCCAGATTGTCGAAAATGTCGCTGAAGCTTGCGTCGACATCGATCACAGGCAGATTGAATTGGGACGTCTGGCCGGAGAGCCCTGCCGCCCAAAAGTATGGCGTGATGGAGTATGTCCATCCTTCTCCGACGGCGGGACGCGCTTCCGGGGCGGCGGCGGAAACAAGATCAGCCGCAGTCGCGGACGTTGACGAAAGGGCCGCCCAGATGAAGCAGGCCGTAGCGAGGTTTTTCATGGAAGGCGCTTTCTTGGGCGTTGGCGGATTCGATCAGTAGCAGGGCGGGTGCGGGTAGTAGCCGCAGCGCGGGCGATACTCTTCCGCGGCCGCCGTGACGCCAGCGGGGGCTCCGGCGTACCAGGCGCCCCGAACGGCTGCCCGACGAGCCGCTCCGGCGAACGACACGGGCGTCAAAGGCATGCCGACGATGTCGATGAAGGTGGAGGCAGGACCGTCCGTATCGTCCAGGTTTCCTTCCAAGAGCTCTACGGCGAAGGTCAATGTGTCTCCATCCAGCTTCGGCGATTTCAGGGTGACCACGACATCGGAGACGGACGAGCCTTCCCTGCTAAAAACCGAAACCGTCGCATTTGGAGGATCCTTGGCAAAGCTGTCCGGTCCCCTAGCCCATTCCTCCAGCAGATGCGCGGTGAGCACATGACCAGCCGCCCTTACCGGACGATCGGCGAACACCACCGAGTTCGTCGAGACTCCGACAAGAACGAGTCGGCCGTCCGTCAGCTTGGCGGCCCGGGAATTGAGCACGATCAGCGACGGCTCCAATCGAGTCATCGCGACGCCGATCTGTTTGCTGGCCTGAGAGGCGTTGGTTTCCTGGCCAAGGCTCGCCCCCGCGGACAGCCAGGTTCCTGCGACCGCCATCGTAAGGACCAGAGCACGTTTGCATCGCATGGACTTGATCAAGCTCCCATTCTGCGACCAGTCTCGGACGTCGGTCATACAGTCAGCAGGGATCGCGGAGCCTTCACTCGCGCTCGCGCCTCGCCAACGCACGTATATTGCCGCACCCGCAGGGCGACTTATCATTTGACGCCATGCAAGCTTTCGAAGCTTGATTTTTCGGCCGGGATTTGGACCATCGGTCCAAATAGCGGTACGAAGGTCTTGCAAAATCGGTACTGGCGACGATGGCCGTCGCCGCTTCCATCGGGCATTCACCTTGGCCCGAGCCGGTCGACGCGCTCTCGTACACCCACTCCGATCCGCGGATGCCGCTTGTCAGGCCTGGCGGCAATCGGTATGGAATCGCCCATATTCCGCCAATGCCCCTCCCGGAGCATCCTCATAGTGGCAGTCCCTGTGATCTCCAGTCATGTGTTGCAGGGCCTGCCCGCATTCATACGAGATGAGATCGGGGAGAGCGCCTTACAGCGCGCCAATCGCGCCGCAGGATTCGATGTCGAGCTGATTGAAAGCCATAACTGCTTCATCCCTCAGAAATCCGTAGTGGCATTCGTCGATGCGTTGGCAAGAGCGGTCGGCGATCCCAATGTCGGGCTCCTGATCTCTTCCGGCAGGGATGTCTCTGCTTACGGCAGCTTCGGACGCTACCTGTTTGGAGCCGATACCCTCGGCGAGGCCGTCAACCGCAGCATCGCGGCTCTTAGCTATCACAGCAGCTATGACCGATTGTCAGTCGCGACAACGGCTGATGAACTGCGGTTAAGCTACAGATTTGCTTTGGCTCGTTCAGACGGATACGGTCCTGTCGCATGTGCGGCGGCTGGTGAGCTGCTAAGTCTCTTCAGGGCATATTTGCCCGACAGCTGGCGACCGCTGCGCATCGAGCTTGACATCGAGAGGCCACGTCAAGCCTCTCTTTTTGAAGATGTCTTTCAATGTCCGGTCATTTTCAATGCCTCCGCGGTGGCGGTCGTCGCTGAACGGCATCGGTGGGGGGCTGTGTCGAAGCGCATATCCCGATCGATGGTGACGCTGGAGGATGTCGCGCGCGACCGGCCCGGCGGTGCTCCGCAGGGCTTGCTCGATGTCGCCGTTGCCCAGATCCGTGCCCAGCTTCTGACGGGCGGCATCTCCATCGATGACGTGGCGCGATCGATGGACACCAGCATTCGGACCCTTCAGCGAGAGCTCAACCGCGCTGGTACCGACTTTCGCAGCCTTACGACGGCCGTAAGAATCCAACGCGCGACCGAATTGTTGCAGGACAAGGGCGTGTCGATCACCAACATTTCGGGAGATCTGGGCTATTCGTCCCCAGCCGGGTTTTCGCGCGCCTTCCGAAAGGCCACTGGCTTTGGACCGCGCGAATTTCGCGCGCGGGATCTCAACGCGCCTTCGGAGCTTGATTTGCACGCCATCGACAACCCCCCGCTTTAGAGCCGGATCCGATCAGGCTGCATGGTCTGGCGGCGACAATCCGTAGCACTTCCACCGCTGGATCCTGCCTGGCGCCTGCGGCTGCTTTGGCGTTGCGGGCGCCGAGCGAGGGATTTGCGCAAGAACGCAGCCGGGACGTCGCTTGACCAGTTCACCTGCAAGCACGTGATGCGGGAAGCCCCCGGCCGTCCGCGAAGCAACCATTTGCTTCCGCGAATGCCCGCGCCTTTCGGGATCGACAACCACGCCCCGGGCGGTTCCTATTCCGAGTTTTCCGCGATCACGGCCAGGAAAGCGGGTCCGTAGCGTTCCAGCTTGGCCTCGCCGACCCCGGGGACGCCGGCCATTTCCGCGCGCGACGCAGGCCGGGCGGCGGCCAGTTCGGCCAGCGTCTTGTCGTGGAAGATGACGTAAGGCGGCACGTTCTGTGTTCGGGCGACTTCCAGTCGCTTTGCGCGCAGTGCGTCGAACAAGGCGCGGTCGGCGTCCAGAAGGGCGGACGCGGCCTGCTTGCGGCCGACCTTCCCGCGTGCTGGGCGCGACGCCCGAGGCGCGCGCAGCATGAGCGTCGGCTTCTCCCGCAGGAATCGGCGGCCCGCTTCCGAGATCGACAGGCCGCCATGGCCGGTCAGATCGACATCGATCAGCCGCTGGGCGATCAGCTGGCGCAGCACCGCCCGCCATGTGCGGTTGTCGTGCTCCCGACCGATGCCATAGGTGGAAACGCGGTCGTGGCCGAAGCGGCTGATGCGTTCGTCCTCGGCGCCAAGAAGCACGTCGACGATATAGGCCTGACCGAACCGCTCCCCCGTCCTGTGAATGCAGGAGAGGGCTTTTTGCGCGGCGATGGTCCCGTCGAAAAGCTGCGGTGGCTCGGCGCAGGTGTCGCAGTTGCCGCAAGGCTCGCAGTGATCACCGAAATAGGAGAGCAGCACTTGCCGACGGCAGCTGGCTGTCTCGGCGAAGCCGAGGAGAGCGTCGAGCTTTTGCCGTTCCATGCGCTTGCGCTGCTCGGGCGCATCGGATTCTTCGATGAACCGGCTGCGCAGCGCAATGTCCTCATGGCCATAGAGCATCAGGACCTCCGCAGGAAGGCCGTCGCGCCCTGCGCGGCCGGTCTCCTGATAATAGGCCTCGATGCTGCCCGGCAGGTCGGTGTGAGCGACGAAACGTACATCCGGCTTGTCGATGCCCATGCCGAAGGCGATCGTCGCCACCATGATGACGGCTTCTTCGCGCTGGAACTGCTCCTGATTGGCCTCACGCGCCGCCCTGTCCATGCCGCCATGATAGGGGAGCGCGGTATAGCCTTGCGTGGAAAGCCAGGCCGCCGTCTCTTCCGTCTTGCGCTTCGACAGACAGTAGACAATGCCGCTCTCGCCCGTATGGCCCTCCAGGAAGCGCATTAACTGCCGACGTGTATTGTCCTTCTCCTCCACCGCGTAGCGGATGTTGGGGCGGTCGAACCCGGCAATGAAGGCATCGCTTTCGGCGATCTGGAGATGGCTCAGGATGTCGGCTCGCGTCGGCGAGTCGGCAGTGGCCGTCAGGGCCATGCGCGGCGTGTCGGGGAACAAGGTGGCGAGCGCGTCGAGCTGGCGGTAGGAGGGACGGAAATCGTGTCCCCATTGCGACAGGCAATGCGCCTCGTCTATGGCGATCAGCGAGAGCGGCGTCTGGCGGAGTCGCTCCACGACGGCGGGCCGGAGCAGCGTCTCCGGCGCCACGTAGAGGAGGTCCAGCACGCCGCTTGATATGTCCCCCCACAGCCTGCGGCGTTCGTCACCCGGCACATCCGAATTGAGGGCGGCCGCCCTGACGCCGGCCTGCCGCAAGGCGGCCACCTGATCGGCCATCAGGGCGAGCAGAGGCGAGACCACAAGGCCCATGCCGGGCCGGGCCAAGGCCGGAATCTGGTAGCACAGCGACTTGCCGCCGCCCGTCGGCATCAACACAAAGCCGTTGTGGCCCGCCATCACATGGTTGACGATCTCCGCCTGGCGTCCGCGAAAGGCATCGTAGCCATAGACGGTTTTCAGGATATGCACGGGATCGGCGGTCACGGGCGGCCTGCAGGAAGGAATCGGAACGACATCCTCTCATACCAGCTTTCAGGCGCACCGGCAGCCGCGTCCGGCTGGTGGATGTCCTGGCTGTGGAACGCTGCCTACTCCAGCGGCAGGACTTCCGACCGCTTGACCTGCCCGAGGGCGAAGCTGGTTTCGATGGACGCGACGTTGTCGAGCCGCGTCAGCTTGTCTTTCAGAAAGCGTTCATAGGCTTCGAGGTCGGCGGCGACGATGCGCATCAGATAGTCGCGCTGTCCGGTCATCAGATAGCAGTCCACCACCTCCGGCCAGCGGGAGACAGCCTCGGCGAACCGGTCGAGATCTTCCTCGCGCTGTCGCTCGAGCTTGATCGACGCGAATGCGCTGACCGGCAGGCCCACCTTCTTCTGGTCGACGACAGCCGCGTAATTCTTGATGATGCCGGCCTTCTCCAGAAGTCGCACCCGCCTGGCGCAGGGCGAGGGCGAAAGCCCGACTGCCGCGGCCAGTTCGCCAATCGCGATCTTGCCATTCGATTGCAGGGCCCGCAGTATTTTCCGATCGATCGCGTCCAATTGCGAACTTGGCATGAATCACCACTGAAAGACGGTATGGTGAGGAAAGCAGCTAATACTGGTTCCCAAAGAACGCAAGATTGGCCGCCGTCGCTTCCGACTATGCCGTACGATTCCTTGGGTTCGAAGGGAGATGGACGATGGCTGACCTGAAGGTGCTCGCAGCGCTGGAACGCAAGGTGCTGTGGCTGGCGACGTGGATGATCCACAACGCCAATCATTTGCGCGACAATGGCGACGGCCTCAAGGTCGGTGGACATCAGGCGTCTTCCGCCTCGCTGGCGACGATCATGACGGCGCTCTATTTCCACGCGCTGCGGCCGGAAGACCGGGTCGCGGTCAAGCCGCATGCAAGCCCGATCTTCCACGCGATCCAGTACCTGCTCGGCAACCAGACACGCGAGAAGCTCGAGAACTTCCGCGGCTACAAGGGCGCGCAATCCTATCCCTCGCGCACCAAGGATGCCGACGGTGTCGACTTCTCGACCGGCTCGGTCGGTCTTGGCGTCGCGCAGACGCTGTTCTCGTCGCTGGTCCAGGACTACGTGCGTGCCAAGGGCTGGAGCGACGGATCGCCGGAAGGCCGCATGGTGGCCCTCGTCGGCGACGCCGAGATGGACGAGGGCAACATCTTCGAGGCGCTGCTGGAAGGCTGGAAGCACGGCCTGCGCAACACATGGTGGGTGGTCGACTACAACCGCCAGAGCCTGGACGCCGTCGTGCGTGAGGGCTTGTGGGCGCGCTTCGAGTCGATCTTCCGCAATTTCGGCTGGGACGTCGTGGTGTTGAAGCACGGCAAGCTGCAACAGGCGGCATTCGCCGAACCCGGCGGAGATCGCCTGCGCGAATGGATCGACACCTGCCCGAACCAGCTCTATTCGGCCCTGGCTTTCCAGGGCGGCGCCGCATGGCGCAAGCGCCTGCTCGACGATCTCGGTGATCAGGGGCCGGTGTCGCGGCTGATCGAGCGGCGCAGCGACGAGGAACTCGCCGCGTTGATGAGCAATCTCGGCGGCCACGATCTGCCGTCGCTGCTCGAAGCGTTCGAGGAGGCACGCCGGCACGACCGCCCCGTCTGCTTCATCGCTTATACGATCAAGGGATTCGGCCTGCCGCTCGCCGGCCACAAGGATAATCATGCCGGCCTGATGACGCCGGCACAGATCGAGGTGCTGCGCCAGACGATGGGTGTGCGGCCGGGCCGCGAATGGGAGCCGTTCGAGGGGCTGGCGGTCGCCGAGCGCGAGGCGCGGGCATTTCTGGCGAGGGTGCCGTTCGCCGGGCGCGGCAGCCGCCGCTATACGGCCGCCGAGGTCGCCGTGCCGGAGCGCCTCGACTTCGCCGCGCAGCCATCGATGTCCACGCAGCAGGGCTTCGGCCTCATCATGCACGAGATCGGCAAATCGCAGACGGCGCTGGCGGAGCGCGTCGTCACCGCCTCGCCGGACGTGACCGTCTCGACCAACCTTGGGGCGTGGGTCAACCGGCGCGGCCTGTTCTCGAAGGAGACGATGGCCGACCTGTTCAAGGCCGAGCGCATTCCGTCCACCTACAACTGGTCCTTCTCGCCAAACGGGCAGCACATGGAACTCGGCATCGCCGAGATGAACCTGTTCATCATGCTGTCGGCGCTCGGCCTGTCGCATTCGATCTTCGGCGAGCGCCTGCTGCCGGTCGGCACGCTCTACGATCCGTTCATCGAGCGCGGCCTCGATGCGCTGAACTATGCCTGCTACCAGGATGCACGCTTCATGATCGTCGCCACGCCATCGGGCGTGACGTTGGCCCCCGAGGGCGGCGCGCACCAGTCGATCGCCACGCCGCTGATCGGCATGGCGCAGGACGGTCTGGCGAGCTTCGAGCCCGCCTTCGTCGACGAACTCGCGGTGATGATGCGCTGGGCGTTCGAATATATGCAGCGTTCCGGCGAGGCCGAGCCCGACAGGCTGACATGGCTGCGCGACGCCACCGGCGGCTCGGTCTATCTCCGTCTTTCCACACGCTCCATCGAGCAGCCCAAGCGCGAGATCGCTCCGGAGCTGGAGGAGGCCATCATCAATGGCGGCTACTGGATGCGAAAGCCCGGCCCGAACGCGCAGATCGTCGTCGCCTATACGGGCGTGATGGCGCCCGAGGCGATAGAGGCCGTCGGCATGATGGGCGAGGATCGCCGCGACATCGGCCTGCTGGCGATCACGTCTGCCGACCGGCTGAACGCCGGATGGACCGCCGCGCAACGTGCGCGCGAGGCGGGACTCGTCCACGCCTCCAGCCATGTCGAGCGGCTGCTTGCCGACATTCCCTCCCATTGCGGCATCGTCACCGTGATCGACGGACATCCGGCGACCCTGGCCTGGCTCGGCTCCGTGCACGGCCACCGCACCCGCTCGCTAGGGGTCGAGCATTTCGGCCAGACCGGCGCGATCGCCGATCTCTACCGCCACTACGGCATCGACGCGCAGGGCATCGTCAAGGCCGCTCAGAGCCTTGTACCGGGCAAGCCGATCCGGCATCTCTCAGCCGTTTAGCTGTTGCCTGATCGCGAGAATCGTCCACCGCCTGCCATAAGGCGGTGGAGTCTCCGCGCAAGCGGGTGCGTTTCCACTCCACGGTCGAGCGCGTCAATGCGCTCCGTAGCATGCGAATGCGGCGGACCGTCATCGAACTGACATATCCCCGACATCTGACCGTCATCGGTGAGAACTAAGCCGAAGCCTGATCAGCCGGCGGCGTGAAGCCGCCGCCTGGACCGGCCGGTTCTCCGATCGTTCCGGCTTTCAATAGAACTGGAAGGAGCGATGCTATGACGGCCGCCATCTCCGTCCGCGACCTGTCGAAAAGCTTCGGCAAGAAGCGCGCCCTGGACAATGTCAATCTCGAGATCCAACGCGGCGAGATGGTTGCGCTGATCGGAGCGTCGGGCTCCGGCAAGAGCACGCTCATTCGCCATATCTGCGGCCTGGAGGTCGCCCAGTCTGGGCAGAGCAAGGTCGAAGTTCTGGGAGGGGCGATCCAGGATGGCGGGCGCCTTGCGGCGCAGGCGCGCGGCATGCGCCGCAACATCGGCGTCGTCTTTCAGCAGTTCAACCTGGTCGGCCGGCTTTCGGTCTTGTCCAATGTCCTTCTCGGCAATCTCGGCCGCATCCCCGCCTGGCGCGGAACGCTCGGCCTGTTCACGGCCGAAGAGAAGAAAGAGGCGCGCCTGGCGCTCGAGCGCGTCGGGATCCCCGAGGTGGCGTGGCAGCGCGCATCGACTTTGTCGGGCGGCCAGCAGCAGCGCGCCGCTATCGCGCGCACGCTGGTGCAGCGCTCCCACATCCTGCTGGCCGACGAGCCTATCGCCTCGCTCGATCCTTCTTCGGCGCGCCGGGTGATGGAAGTGCTTGCCGCCGTCAACCGCGACGGCATCACCTGCGTGGTGTCTCTGCATCAGGTCGAATATGCGCGCCGTTATTGCCCGCGCACCGTCGCTCTGCGCGATGGCCGCGTCGTGTTCGACGGGCCGTCGGCGGAACTCACCAATGAGACGCTGGTCGAGCTGTACGGCGCCAATTCGGAAGAACTGATCTTGCCGGATGCGCCGATGCAACCGGTGAAGCCAAGGCGGGCCAGACCCGATTTGGTGCCTGCGCTGGCGTAGCCAACCGAACTCCAACAGGGAAGTCTATCATGAACGCCTTCTTCAAATCCGCGGCTGCCGCCGCACTGGCGCTGGTTGTCGCCGGTGCCGCTTCCGCCGAAGAACTGAATTTCGGCATCATCTCCACGGAGGCCCAGCAGGCGCTGAAGCCGAAATGGGAGCCGCTACTGGCCGATATGGCGGAGCAGACCGGGCTCCAGATAAAGCCCTTCTTCGCTTCCGATTATGCGGGCGTCATCGAAGGGATGCGCTTCGGCAAGGTCCAGATGGCCTGGTACGGCAACAAGTCAGCCATGGAAGCGGTCGACCGCGCGGATGGCGAGGTTTTCGTCCAGACGGTCTCCGCGGGTGGCGAGCCGGGCTACTGGTCGCTGATCCTGGCCCCCAAGGACAGCCCGCTCAACTCGGTCGACGATCTCCTCAAATGCGACAAGAGCCTGAATTTCGGCCTCGGCGACGTCAACTCGACTTCGGGCTATCTCGTCCCGATGACCTTTGTCTTCGCCGCCAATGGCGTCGATCCCAAGGACTGCTTCAAGAACGTCACCAATGCCAACCATGAGACCAATGCAATGGCCGTCGCCAACGGCCAGGTCGACGCGGCATCCAACAACACCGAGAACATGGCGCTGATCGAAAAGAACCAGCCCGCCGCCTTTGCCAAGATCAAGGTGATCTGGAAGTCGCCGCTGATCCCGTCCGACCCCATCGTCTGGCGTAAGGATCTGTCGGACCAAACCAAGGCCAAGATCAAGGAGTTCTTCCTGACCTACGGCACCGATAAGTCCAAGGGCGATGTCGCGAAGGAAAAGGCGGTGCTTGCCGGCCTCGCCTGGGCGCCGTTCCGCGAATCCAACAACGATCAGCTGCTGCCGATCCGCGTGATGGAACTGACCAAGTCCATCGCCACCATCAAGAGCGATGCCTCCATCTCGGACGCCGAAAAGAAGGCCAAGATCGAGAAGCTGGAAGCCGAGAAGGCCCGCTACGAAGAGAAGCTCAAGGCCAACCAGGGCTGATCGAAGCGGCTTGAAACCTGTCGGCCGCCCTGCCAGGCGGCCGGCTTCACCTTTCTGACGGGATGCGGCCATGAGCCAGACAGCGAAAGTTGCGAATACCATGCCGGTTCGCGTGGACGTCGAGCGGGACTGGACCAGAAGCCTATGGACGACCCTGGCCTGGGTAGCCCTGGCCGTCCTGCTGGTCTGGAGTTGGGCTCCCGCCGAGATGTCGCGCTGGACGTATCTGGTCACCGACGCCGGCAACATGGCCGAATATGTGAGCGGCTTCAGCCATCCGGACTTCTCCGACTGGCGCTATTATCTCGAAGAGATGCTCGTCACCCTTCAGATCGCGCTGTGGGGCACGTTCCTCGCCGCGGTCTTCGCCGTTCCCTTCGGAATCCTGTCCGCCCGCAACATCGCGCCCTGGTACATCGTGCAACCCGTGCGCCGTCTCATGGACGCATGCCGCTCGATCCACGAGCTGGTTTTCGCGGTCCTCTTCGTCGTTGCGGTCGGCCTCGGCCCATTCGCCGGTGTCATGGCGCTGTTCATCCACACCACAGGCATCCTCGCCAAGCTGTTCTCGGAGGCTGTCGAGGCCATCGATTCCCGCCCGGTAGAGGCCATCCGCGCCACCGGCGCCACGCGGCTCCAGGAGGTCGTATTCGGTGTCGTCCCGCAGGTCATGCCGCTCTGGATGTCCTACGCGCTCTACCGCTTCGAATCCAATGTCCGCGCCGCCACCGTGCTGGGCGTGATCGGCGCCGGCGGCATCGGCCAGGTGCTGTTCGAATCGATCCGCGGTTTCTACTACCCACAGGCTTCGGCCATGCTCATCATCATGCTGGTCACGGTGTCCCTGATCGACCTGCTGTCACAGCAGCTGCGCAAGCTGTTCCTGTAGCAGAAGCCGACTGGATCAACGCCAGTGTCGATGGCCGGCAGGGAGCGAGCGTGGGGACATCATCCGCTCGCGCGATCCCGTGACAGCCAGTCTCCAAACTCGGACAGACCGGTTATGCCGTGATCAAGAACGGCTTCGTAAACTAGAAAGCTGGGCGGGCATTTACCCGAAAGGCAGCCGTCTGCCAGCGCGATCTTGATCGCCAAAATCGTCTCGCGCGCGGAAGCGGTCAGTTTCGGCGGAATCGTGCGAAGGTGTTTGAGATCAGGTTGCCTTTCTGGCTGATCGACGAACCAGATGTCGAAGGTCCAGTCTTCGCCGGCCATGTCGCGATAGATTACGCCCAGATACAGGCCATCGGGGTATTCTTCCGGAGAATTGTTCCAGACGCCTGCGTCGTTGCGGAAACGAACGGAGCCTATGGAAGCATGCATGGCCAGCTTCCCGCCAAGCTCAACCACCGCCCGGTGAGTGTCCTCATCCAGCTTCTTACATACGACTGTAACGTCGATATCGCGGCGAACCATCAACCCCAGTGCGGAACTCCCCACCCGCGTCGGTCTCCCGATGCTTGACAGCAGACGATCCAAGCCAAGCGTGCCTATTATTGCATCCGCTTCGGCCTGCAGTTTCGCCTGGTTGCTTGATAGTTCTGAGAGTCCTCCAGCTTCCGACATGTGTGATCCCATTGCCACTCATCAGGTTGGGTTCTTGATCTTCAAATCTCTAAGGCTTCTCACGAAATCGCTCGCAATCGCTGCGCTTCGCTCCGTAAAGTCGGTGATCAGGCTCAATTCCGCCGTCGAATAGCGACCGAACAAACGCTCCGTCGCCGCCTGCAGAGGATGATAGATCCCCGCGAGTGCCCCTATGCTTTCGGGCCGCAGGCTGACATAGACGCGCCGACGATCGTGCGGGTCGCGCTCGCGAGTGACGTAACCGGCATGCTCCAACCGATCGATCAGGCTCGTAACGGCTCCGGTCGTCAAGCCGGTATGCCGCGCCAGCTCACCTGCGGTGGCACGCCCCCGCAATTGAATCAGGTCAAGGCACTCGAGCGCGGTAGGAGTAAGGCCCACTGCGTCGGCGACTGCCTGGCTGATCAAGGTACTCTTGGCGCTAGCCGTTCGGAGCGCGACACCAAGCTTCATCATCTGGTCCGCCCGCCGCTGATTTGACTCCGCCATTGATTTCTCTTAATCATCAAGATATTCGATCGCTAAGATATCATATGGGGATATATCCGCAATGGAGGGCATGCTTGCTCCGTTTGCAGCCTTTGCGGCGCTTTCTCTCGCTGCCGTGAGCCTCGGCGGCGCGTTCTATGAGTGCTTGCTGGTAGACCGGATATGGCCTGCGAAGATTCAGTTGATCCAGCCTGAACAGGGAGGGCTCAACCGGAAGCTCTTCTGGATGCCTGTGCACTTTGCCTTTGAGTTTGCGCTCGTCGCCGCCTTGTGGCTGATTTGGCCACATTCATCTGCGCGTATGTGGCTTCTCATCGCGGCCGCAAGCCACCTGCTTATGCGTATCTGGTCAGGCATCTACTTCATCCCCCGAGCGCTCGAGTTCGAACGGGCGAGACATCTGACGCCACAGATGCAGGAGAAGGCAAGAACGTGGGTGCGGCTGAGCATTTGGCGCATACCATTGGAGTTTGCGACCCTGCTTGCATTGTGTGGCGCAGTCAGCGCCTTTCTGATTGGCCGGTAGCTGCATGTCCGACCTCCTTGACCTTACTTCCCCGGAGGAAGCCGCGTGATCGACACGACGACAATGCTAACGTACTTGGCGGTTGTTCTGGGCTTTGTCTTTGTTCCGGGACCAGCCACGCTGCTCACGCTGGCGCGGGCTACGACTTCCGGAGCGAAAGTTGGGATCGCCACCGGAGTCGGGATTGCCGCCGGCGATCTGATCCACACGCTGATGGCCGTGGTCGGTATCTCGGCGGTCATCGCCGCCTCGGCCATGCTGTTCACGATCGTCAAGTACATCGGCGCTGCCTATCTTATCTATCTCGGCATTCGTGCGCTGCTGGAAAAAGCCCCTGTCGATCCATCAGCTGGCGCGCTGCCGATTTCAGCTGGTCAGGCTTTCAGCCAGGCAATTTGGGCGGAAGTTCTCAATCCGAAGACAGCGCTGTTCTTCCTTGCATTCCTTCCGCAATTCGTCCGGCCCGAAAACGGCTCGACAGCGCTTCAGCTCATGATTCTGGGCGTTATCTTTGTCGGCCTGGGCCTTCTCAGCACAAGCGTATTCGCCCTGGGCGCCAGCGGGCTGGGCAACTTCCTGCGCCGCAACGCGTCGGTTATGAAATGGCAGGGAAAATTGGTTGGCGGCGTGTACTGCGCCCTCGGCATCCGGTTGGCTCTTCAAGAGCGCTAATAATTACCGCCGCTTCGGTTTACATTGCCTGCGACTGCAGCACGTCGTCGAGCTGCGCGTCCCCCGGACAATCTACCGCCGGAGTCCCGTCAGCAGATGCGCCGTTCATCGGCAGCGGGCCCACAGCCAGGTTCTGCATCCCCGGCGCGAAGCCCGGAACCAAGGGCGAGTTGTAATCCGAGTAGGCCGCAAATATGCCAGCATGGTCGCGTGAGGCGGTGAGCGTGCCGCCGTTGATTGCGCAGCTGTGCCAGTGGTGGTTACCGAGCCGCCGGGGCGATCTGCACCACGCCAGCGTTGCCTGCCTCGACACGCATGGGCGCTCTGGCGACCATCGCATCCGTGACGGCGACAACATGCGCCCCCATAAGAACCGGGAGAAGAAGCCGCAGAACGAAGTAGCGATCATGGCGGTGCCGCCGATGATCGACCGTGAAATTTTCCACTCGGATGCAACTCAAGCTGAACTTCCCGCAATCTCAATCGTGCCGCGCGCGTCACCAGCGATCCGACCCTGCTCACCGGGTGAAGGCTGGAAGGGGGCGGCTATCGGCGGGATCGCCTGCGCGCCTTTGCTCAGCGCGTTGAAGTCGCGGATAACGAAGTTCGCATTATCGAAGTCAGGACTGCTGCGAACGCTCGTGGCCGCTTCGAGCAGGCAGCCGGCAGTGTTGGCATCCTAAAGAGAGCAAATCTTGGGAAGTTGGCGCACCCGACAGGATTCGAACCTGTGACCTCTGCCTTCGGAGGGCAGCACTCTATCCAGCTGAGCTACGGGTGCCTGCCGGGGTGACCCGGAAGAGGCCGGGCCGAAGCAGCCCGTCCACGCGCTACATAACCGAAGCGCTGCCCTGCATCAACCGTCGAAATCGAGCAACGATGCGCAAGCCGGAAATACCAACCGGCGAGCCTCGGAACGGCTGCACGCGTTGGTCATCTAACCCGGCGTTTGCCTGCGCGTCCGGTTTCTGATTTGTTGCGCCACGCCAGCCTGTCCGCCGGGGGAACCTGCAGAGCATGTCGCTTGAATCCGTTCGTGCCTTCTTCGCCGCCAATGCGCCTGAAATCTCCGTGATCGTCACCGAGGCGAGTTCCGCCACCGTGGCGCTCGCGGCCGAGGCGCATGGCGTTCGCCCGGAGCAGATCGCCAAGACGATCTGCCTGCGTGTCGGCGACCGCATGATGCTGATCGTGACGAGCGGGACCGCCCGGCTCGACAATCGCAAGTTCAAGGACAGGTTCGGCGGCAAGGCGCGCATGCTGGAAGCCGAACAGGTGCTCGAAGCGACGAGCCATCCCGTTGGGGGCGTCTGCCCCTTCGGCCTGCCTTCGCCCATGCCCGTCTATTGCGACGTGTCGCTGCAAGCCTTCGAGGAGGTCGTGCCCGCGGCGGGCGCCACCAACGCGGCCGTCCGGCTGAGCCCGCAGCGCATGGCCGAATTGACCGGCGCCGAATGGGTCGATCTGTGCCAATAGGAGAGCGATCGTGAGCGACCGCCAGACCATCGTTCCTCCCGCGCTGGAGGGTGTCTACCGGCAATGGCATTTTGCGCCGGCGGTCGTCTCGAAGGGGATGATCTATTGCTCCGGTATTATCGGCACGAGTGTCGATGGCGAGGCGCCGGGCAGCGCCGCCTTGAACGGCGCTCAGGCAACCACCGGCGCCGCTGACGCGCCGCTCTCGGCACTCCAGGCCGTGCGCGATCCCGAGGGCCAGTTCGCCACCGCATTCGAGGCGCTCGCCGCGATCCTGGCGGAGGCGGGCGCGGGCCTTGCCGATCTCGTCGAGATCACCACCTATCATGTCGACATCGCCCGCCACATGGAGACCTTCGCCCGGGTCCGGGACCGCTATCTCAAGGAGCCTTGGCCGGCCTGGACGGCGATCGGCGTGGCCGAGCTCGTGGTGCCCGGCGGCTTGCTGGAGATTCGCGCGATCGCCGCCCTGCCCGACAAATGACCGGCATCGGCTGGCCCGGCTCAAGAAAAGGAGAAATCAGATGGAAATCAAGCGTTGCGGATCACGGCCGTCGATGACACCTCCGGCCGACTATTTCACCGGGAAGGTTCGGCAAGATCCGCTTCACGAAGCGCCGTCGCCGGCCAGTGTCCGAGCCGTCAGCGTCACCTTCGAGCCAGGCGCGCGTACGGCCTGGCACACGCATCCGCTCGGCCAGACGCTCGTCGTGACCTTCGGCTGCGGTCTCGCGCAGAGCTGGGGCGGCGAAATTCAGGAAATCAGGGCCGGCGACGTGATCTGGTTCGCGCCAGGCGAGAAGCACTGGCACGGCGCCGCGCCGACCACGGCCATGACCCACATCGCCATCCAGGAAGCGCTGGAAGGCAAGGCGGTGGATTGGATGGAGCAGGTCTCGGACGAGCAATATGGCTCGACGGTCGCAAACCCGGGCTGAATTAGCTGCCGGTGGCCTGCGGCAGATAGCGCTGGATCAACTCCTCGACATGATCGTTACGGCTGCGCGCCGAGTCGCCGCCCATCACCACGACGACGAGACGGCGGCTGCCGTGGTTCACCGAGGTCACGATGTTGTAGCCCGAGGCGCGGACATATCCGGTTTTGATCCCGTCGACGCCGGGCACGCGTCCGATCAGGTCGTTATGTCCGCGTATGGTCCGGCCGCGGAAGACGAAGTCCTGTTCCGAGAAATAGTGGTAGTGATGGGGGAAACGCTGGCGTAGCGCCATTCCGAGCAGAGCCATGTCGCGCGCCGTCGTGTGCTGGCCGGCGTCGGGCAGGCCCGACGCGTTGCGGAAGACGGTGTTGCGCATGCCGAGCACGCGCGCCTTTGCCGTCATGGTCGCGGCAAAGGCTTCTTCCGAACCGGCAATATATTCGCCGACGGCCACGGCCACGTCATTGGCCGATTTGGCGGCAAGTGCCCTGATCGCCGTTTCCACGTCGATCGTCTGTCCGCTCTTGAAGCCGATCTTGGTCGGCGGCTGCCGGCGGGCGTGCTCCGAGATCGGGATTTCGGCCGTCTTGCTGATCTTGCCGGCATCGATCGCCTCGAACAGCAGGTAAAGCGTCATCATCTTTGTCAGCGACGCAGGGTAGCGTTCCGCTTCCGCATTCGCCTGATAGAGAATCTGGCCGTTATTCGCGTTCACCACGACGGCGGCATAGCGGCCGGACGTGTTGAACGTCGTCGTCGGCGCGACGGTTTCCAGCTGCGTCGTTGTGCAACCAGCAACCGCGACGGCCAGAAGCAGGAAGAGGGCTGCCCGGCGGAAGAAAAAAGAAAACGGCAAGACTTTCGACCTGAATAATTTGAGTTGGATAGCCCGCGAACTTACACGCTGCAACTTTCCCGAAGCTGTCGGCAATTCATGAATTTGGCAGCCGGTCGTTAAGAAGAGGTTTGCCGGCTGCCCGTTATTTCTTACCTGTCCACGCCGCCCCAGATCGCCTCGGCCGTCTTTACGACGAGGTCGAGCTTACGCTTCTGGTCGTCCTCGGTGATCTTGTTGCCTTCCTCGGTCGAGGCGAAGCCGCATTGAGGGGCGATGCCGAGCTGGCCGATGTCGGCGAATTTCGAGGCTGCGTCGAACTTGCGCTTGAGGTCGTCGAGATTTTCCAGCTCTCCGGTCTTGGTCGTGATGAAGCCCGGCAGCACCCGCTTCGAGCCACGCGGCAGCAGCCGGAGCGGTTCGAGGCCGCCGGCTCGCTCGCTGTCATATTCCATGAAGTAGACGTCGATGCCCGTGCGGTTGAAGACGGCGTCGGCGGCAGGATCGTAGGCGCCCTCGGCCACCCAGGTCGACTGGAAGTTGCCGCGGCACATATGCATGGCGATCAGCATGTCGTCCGGGCGATCGGCGATCGCGTCGTGCATCATCTCGGCGTAACGCGAAATCAGCCAGTCGGGGTCGGTGCCTTCAGCCGCTTTCTGGGCGCGGATCTTCGGGTCGCACAGATAGGCGAAGAAAATGTCGTCCATCTGCAGGTAACGGCATCCCGCTTCGTAGAACGCTTTCACCGCCTTGGCATAGGTCTTGGAAAGGTCGGCGAAAAGCGCCTCCGGATCGTCCCTGTACTCCTTGGGGTGAATGTCCTCGCGCGCGGTGCGAAAATGGCAGCAGCTCGGTCCGGGGATGGAGATCTTCGGCGTCAGTCCGGTTACCGAGGCCAGATATTTGTAGTGCTCCAGCATCGGGTGGTCGTCTGGAAAGTCGAGCCTGTCGGTGATCGTCGGGAAGATCGGCCGCAGCGTCGCGCCGTGGAATTGGACACCTCCGTCGCGTTCCACCAGTTCAAAGCCGGTCAAGGCGCCCATGAAATCGTAATGCCAGAACGACCGTCGGATCTCGCCATCCGTTACGGCGAGCAATCCGGCATTCTCCTGCATTTTCACGACGTCGCGGATCGCTTCGTCTTCGATCGCCCGCAATTCCTCCTGGTCGACCGTCTTGTCCTCGAAATGGCGCTTGCGTGCCTCTTTGACCTTGGCGGGCCTGAGCAGGCTGCCGACATGGTCGGCACGATAGGGCGGCTTGGCGATCGTTGCTGTGGGCATGAGATCCTCCAGATTGTGGTCTTGAAGGCTCTAGCATCCCGGCGGTACGCCGGACAATCCGGCGAAGCAGGTTGCGACGGCAACGCCCTGAAAAAGCCGGCTCCCCTGCTGCTCTGCTTGCCGCGCGGATTTGGTTGTGTCAGAAATTCTCATGACCGATGGCGCTTGAGGAGGATGCATTGTCCGAGATCGCCCATATTGCCGCGACCATCTTCAAGAAGGCGGCCAAGTCGGATCGTTTCGTGGTCGCGATCGCCGGTCCGCCCGGCGCAGGCAAGTCGACCATCGCGGAGCAATTGGCTGCGCTCCTGCCCGAGCATTCGGCGATCGTCGTTCCGATGGACGGTTTCCACTACGACAATGCCGTGCTGGAGAGGCTTGGGCTCAGGCATCGCAAGGGGGCGCCCGAAACCTTCGACCTGCGCGGTTTCATGGCGCTGCTCAGGCGCATCCGGGCAGGGGAGCCCGATATAGCGATCCCCGTTTTCGACCGAACCGTCGAGCTTTCGCGAGCCGGAGCCGCATTGATCGGCTCCGACGCGAAGTTCATCTTCGTTGAAGGCAACTACCTGCTGCTCGACGAAGACCCCTGGAAGGAGCTTGCGGGGGTGTTCGATTTCACCATCTTCCTCGACGTGCCGCGTCGTGAACTGGAGAGGCGTCTCCTGCAACGCTGGCGGGAGCATGGCCGGTCAGAGGAGGACGGCCGCAATTGGGTCGAGACCAACGACATGCCGAATGTCGATCGCGTGCTTAGCCGCCGGCGCTCGGCCGATCTCGTGGTCTGATCCGCCGCCTGGCGCGATGGATTGCCCCGCACTGGTTGCGCGCCAGATATCTGACGGGCCGGATCGCCAGCCCCGGTTCGCCTGAGGATGGGACGATGACCGCGCAAAAACAACCGAAAGTCGAGGGGCTTCCCGCGCGAGCGCTGTCGTCCTCGGAATTCGCCACGACCATGTCGCATTTCCACCGTGCCGAGATCGCCCGGATGGCGGGATGGCGTGACAGGCTCGACCGCACGACCAATTGGGCGATCACGGTGGTCGCCGCGATGCTTTCCGTTTCGCTGTCCACCCCCAATGCCCATCACGGCGTATTGCTGTTCGCGATGCTCCTCATTTTGCTGTTGCTGTGGATCGAGGCGCGGCGCTACCGATTCTTCGACGTCTATCGAACCCGCGTTCGCCAGTTCGAGCGCTACTATTTTGCGCAGATCTTCTCGCCCCAACCAGACTTCGCCTCCGATTGGCAGTATGTCCTGGGCGAGGGGCTGAGGTCGCCGAAGTTCCTCCTCTCCAGTCGTGTAGCTTTCGCCCGCCGCTTGCGGCGGAACTATATCTACATGTTCCTGATCCTGCTGCTCGCCTGGGTGCTGAAGCTTTCGACCCCCGGGCTGCAGGTCGAGGGATCCGGATTCGACTTCGTTCGCTCGTTCAGGGAAGCCGTGGCGAACGCCGCGCTCGGCCCGTTGCCAGGTTGGGTGGTGGTTGCGCTCGTGGTGCTTTTCAACCTCGCTCTGCTCGGCATAGCGTTCCTCACCGACGCCGACGACGGCGAGCTCGCTCATGGCAACGTCCACGTATGACGACACTGTCGCTCGGCCGGGCAGCCATCGAAGAAGCCGTCGACGCGCTACATGTCTTTTTTGCCGAAACCGCTGCACCCTTTCGGGAGAAATGCTTCAGGCCGCAGCAGCCAGCGGATGATGCGCCTCGTCGAAGGTGGCGCGGATCTCAGCCACAAGCTCGGCGAATTCCGCGGTGCCGAGCAACGATGGCAGACGCGGTCGCTGGAAAGGGATGTCGACGATCTTCGATATTCGCCCTGGCCGCGCGCTCATGACGACGACCCGATCGGACAGGAACACGGATTCAGGAATGCCGTGCGTGACGAACAGCACGGTCTTACGATTGGCCGACCATATGCGCTGGAGTTCGATATTCATGTTCTCGCGTGTCATCGCGTCGAGCGCGGCGAAAGGCTCGTCCATGAGCAGGAGCTTGGGGTCGTGGATCAGGCCTCTCGCGAGTGCGACGCGTTGCTGCATGCCACCAGAAAGCTCGGATGGAAGGCGCTTTTCGAAGCCTTTGAGGCCGACCATTTCAAGCAGTTCATATGCTCTGTCGACGAAATCGGCCACCCTTCTTCCTTGCACGTCGACCGGCAACAGGACGTTGCTGGCGACCGTCAGCCAAGGCAACAGCAATGGCTGCTGGAAGACGACGCCAAAATCCGGCCGCGGGCGGGTCACCTCGCTGCTGCCGACGATGACCTTGCCCCAACTCGGCGCCAGCAGACCCGCGGTCATGCGAAGCAGAGTAGTCTTGCCGCACCCGCTCGGCCCCAGGAGCGACAAGAATTCACCTGGTTTGACGTCGAAGCGAACCGTTTCGAGCGCCGTTAGCGTCGCGCCTTCGCGGGTGAGAAAAGTGCGGCCGACGTCCTGGAAGGAAATGCCATGGGAAAGCTGGCTCATTGCAGGCTCCGCTCATTGAGTGATCGTGGGAGGCGCGGAGCGCGGGAACGCTCCGCTGCTGGACTTGCTTACTTGGCGTTCTTGGCGGCCGTAGCGATCGGCGCAGTGTCAAAGTCGACATAGGCCGCCGCGAACTCGTTGGTGAAGAAGCTTGACGGGTCGGCCGGCGTTTTGATCTGCTCGGCAGCAATCAGATATTTCTGGATCTTGTCGAAGACTGCCACATCCTGGCTGCCCCAGGGGAAGTCGTCAGGATTGCTGTCGGCCCCCATGTCGCGGAGCTGTGCCTTGAGGATGGAAAGGTCGCGCTCCATCGCCGCCGCATCGTTCGGATCCTTCGGCGCCCGGTCCGGCGCATAGGCCCAGAAGGCGCGAACGGCGGCCTCCGGGTTGTTCTTGAGGAATATCGTGGCTTTAGCCGTCGCGCGACCGATCCCTTTGATGACATCCGGATTGGCCTCGATGTAGTCACTGGTGGCGTAAAGATTGTAGCTGTATTGGTTCTCCTCGTCTGCCGACTGAGGAAGCGATCGGATCTTGTAGCCGGCTACCGACATTCGAGCCACTCCGCCGGTAAAGCTTACGGCGACGTCGACGACGCCGTTCTTGAGGGCCTCGAAGCCGGGCGTTCCATAGCCCGTGGCGACAAGCTGAACGTCGCTCATGCTCATCCCTTCATCGATGAGGCGGGCACGCAGATAGGTGACCGATCCGGAGCCCAGATCTCCGACACCGACCTTCTTGCCTTTGAAGTCCTTCACGCCCTGCAGAGGCGAGTCCGGCGCAACCACGAAGACGTTGGTGCCGCGACGGCTCACCGCATAGAACGAAATCAGCGGAATCTTCTGATTGGCGCGCTGGATCATGACAGGGTCGGGCTGCGCGACGCCAACGTCGGCTCGGCCTGTGAGTAGGAGCTGCGCCGTTGTGGCCGAGGATTGGCCGGGCACGATGTCGACGTCCAGTCCTTCCTCTTCGAAGTACCCCAACGCTTTGGCAAGCGTCGCAAAGGGATAGCCGACATTCAGATCGGCCGTCGCTATGGCATAGGTGACCTTCTTGAGTTCGGCTGAAAGGGTCGGCGCGGTTCCGGTACTGAGCAGAACGGCCGTCGCGGTTGCGAGTGCGAGATATCGTGTGAAGCTGCGCATGTTGTTACCCCTCTGTTCTTTGGTGGATCGTCAGGTCGTACTGCCTTCCCTGGCGCGTCCCCAGAACACCACACGCAGGCCGATCTGCCTGATGATGGCGTGCAGGACGAAGCCCGTTATCGAGAGCAGGATCAGCGCTGCGAACTGTCCCGCCATATCGAGATTGGTGTTGAAGGTCAGGATGCGATAGCCGAGGCCACCGACCGCACCCAGGAATTCGGAAACGACGGCCGCAATAACCGCCAACACGATCGCCAGCTCGAGACCCGCGAAAAGCGGCGGCATCGCACTCGGGAGCTTGACCCGCAAGAACACCCTCCAGCGCCGACCGCAATAGGCGCGCAGCATGTCCAGTTGATCGGGATCCGTGCGTTCCAGGCCCGACAGCGTGTTGATGAGCACCGGAAAGAACACCGTCGAGACGACGAGCGCCACCTTGGATTCGATGCCGAAGCCGAACCAGATCAGGAACATCGGCGCCAGCGCCGTCTTGGGCACCGCCTGGAAGGCAATGACGTAGGGATAGAGGATCGTGCGCGCCGACTGGAACTCGGAGATCACCAGGGCCAGAATGAACCCGAGAATGCTCCCGCCGAAAAAGCCGATCAGCACCTCCTTCATGGTAACGGCGAGGTCGCCGACAAACGTGCCGTCGGCCAGGTTGGCATAGAGGGACTCCCACACCGCCAAGGGCGACGGAAAGACCCCCGGCGAAACCTCAAAACGAACCACGTACCATTGCCAGAATGCCAGCAGCAGAACGGCGCTTGCCAGCCAGGTGAGAAACCGCCTTGCTTCGGTGGAGAGCCGGACCGAGTCGATGCCGATGACGCGGTCGAGCCAGGGACGCTCCATTGCGGGACGCTCGGTGCTCGTGTCGGTCATCGGAACGCTCCCACCTCGGCGAAGCGCGCCTTCTGCCAGCGTAGCGCCGCAGAGACGCCGTCCTTTTTGGAAATCCGAGTGAACTCTGTTTCAGATGCTGTGCTCAGGCCGAGGACCGAATTGTCCTCGCTCGATCCCACCATTGCGGACATGCCCATCTGTTCGTACCAGCGCCTCGTGGCAGCCTTGTTCCTTGCCAACGTGCCGTCAGGAAGCAGGCACATGTGCCGTGCAATCAAGTCGACGCGCGCGTCGAGCGCATCGGCTGCGAGAACCTCGTTGACCATACCTAGGCGGAGGGCTTCGTCGGCGTAGACGTTGCGGCCGGTAAGCATCAGCTCGTTGAGCGTTTTAGGGCCGAGCACCCATTGCAGCACCGGAAACATGTTGCCGCCTCCCCCGAAACGGATCTCGGGATCGCCGAAGAAGGCATCCTCCGCCGCATAAGTCAGATCGCTGGCAAGGCTGAGCGCCATCCCCCCGCCGAGACAGGCGCCGCGGACCTTGGCGATGACCGGTTGGGGCAGGGTCCAGATCCGGCGCAAGGTTCGGAATGCAAGCGAAAAGTGATGTTTCCAATAGGCAGGGGTGCGCTTCGGCATGTCGTCGCCTTCACCGACGTCGTAGCCGGCCGAGAATGCCCTGCCTTCACCGGTGAGTACGACGACCTTGATCGCCGGCGTCGCAGCGATGCGGTCCAACGCGTCATGCAGTTCGACATTCATCTGGTCGGTTATCGCGTTGACCTTGTTGGCCCGCCGCAATGTCAGGGTGGCGACTTCGGCAACGACATCGAAACTGATCAGCGAATAGGCCGTCATTGGTCAATTCTCCGTTCTCAGAATGAGGCGGGCATCGGCGATGCAGCCGCCGGGGTGATCCCTCGTTACGATCACAGGATTGAGGTCGAGCACTTCAAGGGCGTTGCCTAGTGAGGCGGCATAAGCGCCGACCTTGGCGACAAGACCGGCAAGCGCCCGGATATTTGCCTTGGGACCGCCCCGGAAACCGTCGAGAAACGATAGAGATCCGCTTCGCGATATCGCTTCCATGGCGTCATCGTCGGTGAAGGGCATGACCAGTGGTGCGGTGCGGCCAACGATTTCGAGCAGCCGTCCCCCCATGCCAAGGACCACGACGGTGCCGAAGGTGTCGTCCCGCTTGGCGCCGATATAGAATTCGACTCCGCCGGAGAGTTGCTCGGCGACGAAGATCGCCTCCCCGCTCTCGCTGCCGACCGGCGGCTGCACGCAATTGACAAGTCTCGTGAAGTTGCCGGCTGCGGTGTCAGGCGTAACGCCGAGCGCAACCCCCCCCACGTCGCTCTTGTGCACCACGCGGCCCGTGTCGATTTTCATCACGACCTCGTTGCCGAGGGCAGATGCCAGCCTTTCGGCGTCGTCGATGGTGCGGGCGACGCCGTGGCGGGTGACAGGCAGGCCTGCTTCCTCGAGCAGGCCGAACAGCTCGCTCTGCGGAACGAGGCCGTTGCGCCAATGAAGAGGCAGTGCCCTTCGCCAGGCCGGGGAACTTCTTTCCTGCGCTGTATCTTGGCGGGCTTGGAAAGCGATATAGCGGCCGAGATGCGCTACGGCCCTCAATCCTTCCCGCGCGCCCTGAAGGGCCGGCACGCCGGCGGATCTGATCTCGGCCATGACGTCGGCATCGAGGCGGCCCGACTGGCAGGCCAGGACCACGGTCGGTTTGCCCGTGGCTGAAGATTCCTTGGCCGCCGCGTCCATGATCTCTCGATTCAAGGACAGGCCGATGTCGTCGCCTTCGCGGTGAAAGCCTTGCACGACCATCACGACGTCCACCGCGGGGTCGGTGGCCACCGCACGTATGGCACCGCGCATCCGCTCCTGATAAGTTCCAGCGAAATTGAAGCCCGTGCCGGCATCGACCGGATTCCGAGGGTAGACATCGTCCGGAAGGACGAGCCAATCCTGCAATTGCTTGATCGTTTCGGGGGCCAGCGGGGGCAATTCGACGCCTAACTCGACGCACATATCGGTGACGTTGCCGAGTTCGCCGCCGGAAGTGCCGAGCATGCCGACACGGCAGCCGCCTGGCAGGGACTTGATCGTCGCCATCAACTCGACCGTCTGCGCCAGTTCGTCGAAATCCTCGACAAGGATAATGCCCGCCTGGGAGAACGCCTGGCGATAGATCGCGCCGGAACCCGCGAGCGCGCCTGTATGCCCGCGAGAAACCTCGCCGCCCCTTTCGGTGAGCCCGGCTTTCAGGACGATGATCGGCTTGCCCGCGCGATGGGCTCGTGCGGCCAGTTCGAACAGTCGTTCGGGCCGGCGCAGGGCCTCGATGAAACAGACGATGAGCTTCGTTGCCTCGTCGTCGATCGCGTATTCGATGAGGTCTTCCGTTGTCGTCACCGCTTCGTTGCCGGTGCTGGCGGCGAACGAGACACCATGGCGGCCGGCCACATGCATCAATATGCCCGCCACGGAACCGCTCTGGCTTATCAGGGCGACCGAGCCCTTGACCAGGGTGGGCGACAGCCTGAAACTCGACAGAGATACGGCTTCGGTCATGTTGATGAGGCCGAGGCAATTCGGTCCGAGCGCGGCCGCGTTGGCCTCCGCGCAGAGGCGTTGGAGCTCGAGCTCGCGTTCGATCCCGGCTGTTCCGCGTTCGGCAAATCCGCCCGAATGGATCATGAGTGCCCGCGAGCCGCAGCCCAGCGCTTCGCGGACAGCGGGAAGAACTTTTTCGTCGGGCAGGTTGATGATGACCAGGTCGGGGGTGGCCGGCAGGCTGTCAAGATTCTTCCAGCACTTTCGACCGAGAATCGTCTCGCGGTTGGGATTGATCAGGTAGATCTCGCCTTCATATCCGAGCTCTTCATTGGTCTGCAGGAATCGCGAGGTGAAGCTGACGCTGCTGGCGCGACCGCTGGCGCCGACAAGCGCCATCGAAGCAGGATTGAGCAGCGCCGCCATGGATTTGCCGCTGGTGGCGCTTTTGCGCGCGGGTGTGCAAGGCACGTTCAAGAGTTTCTCCTCGGACGCTGTTCGGTTCAGTTTGTTTTCAGGGCGCGCGCTGCCGCCTCTACGGCTGCTATGGCTGCAGCCTTTTCGGAAGCGGGCATGAATGACCCGGTGAAACTGTTCTTGGCGAGCTGGATGATCTCGGAGTCGGTGACGCCGAGTTGCTGCTGGCACTCGGAATAGTTCGTGTTGACGTAGCCGCCGAAATAGGGCGGGTCGTCCGAATTGACGGTGACGAGAAGGCCGGCCCTCAGCAGGCGGGCTATGTTGTGCTCGGCAAGACTGGGAAATACCTTCAGATAAACATTCGACAGTGGGCAGACGGTAAGAGGGATCTGCTCCTCGGCCAGCCTTTGCATGAGCTTGGGATCTTCTTCGGCGCGCACTCCGTGGTCGATGCGGTCCACCTTGAGGATGTCGAGCGCTTCCCAGATGTATTCTGGCGGGCCTTCTTCACCGGCATGCGCGACAGTCTTCCAGCCCAGGTCGCGCGCTTCGTCGAACATGCGGGCGAACAGCCGGGGCGGGAACCCGACTTCCATGCTGGCGAGGCCGAGCGCCAGGATACGATCGCGGTAAGGCTTCGCGGCGCGCAGCATGCGCAGCCCATCCTCCTCGCCTCGATTGCGTTGGCAACCCAGGATGACGCCGCCCGTCATGCCCAGCTCGGCCTTCGCTTCGTCCATGGCGTCGAGCACCGCCTCGAGCGCGGCATCGGCGTCGACGCCGCGGTGCGAGGCGCCCTGCGGTGCGAACGCTATTTCGATGTGGGTCACGTTGTCGGCACGAACGCGCCGCGCATAGGCCAGCGTCAATTCGTGGAAATCACGTGCCGTGCACAGCACGCGGGAATTGCTCTGATAGACGGCGCCAAATCCGGCGAGGTTGGCGAACTCATATGTGGCCAGAAGAGATTCGATCGAACTGTGCGGGAAGTCGACGGCATTGCGAGCCGCGAGATCCAGGACCATCTCAGGTTCGATCGTGCCTTCGATGTGAGCGTGGAGCTCGGCCTTGGGCAGCAGGTCGACGAGGCTTGGCGATACGATCTCGGTCACGTCGGGAATTCCTAGCGAGGCAATGTCGGATGTTCGCGGCTCTCGAGCTCGACCTCGGCCGTGCCGCTATTTGTGCGGAAGCCGAGCTCGCTGTCGCACCAGATATCGAGATCCACCAGGCACCGGCCATCAACGACCTTCTTGCCCGTCACGCGACCACCGCAAATGATCTTGAAGCCGACGAGGACCCACTCTTCGTTGCGCTGGGAGATGCGCGTCACCCAACTGTTCGGACCGCCCCAACGCGTGAGCATCGCTCCGAACCATTGGATCCGCAGGACACCCGGTGCGAAAGCGTCGGGGATATGACCGGTACGTCCGATCCGATCATAGCCGGTGCCGATGGTGGTCGCATTGAAGCGCCCGATATCGAAAGCCATCAATGGCCCGAATTCCCAGTTAGGAATCGGATCGCCCACCCTGACGTCTTCGAACCAGAGCCGATCGTGATACAGACGCGAAGGGGTCGGCTGCGTGCCGGGCAGAAGTGGCGGCGTGGCGACATTACGGGTGAACTGGTCGTCCGCGAGAGGCGGGTAGGACTGTCCCACGCCACCGCTCGAGGCGACGGCGTCGCCGTCAAAACGGAAACTGTAGGAATGGAGCCTGGCAACAATCTCGCCGCGCTGATTGGTGAAACGCATGCCCTCCTTGACCAGGACGCACTGGCCGAGCTTGCGTGAGGATTTGATGGTGGCGTCTTCGATCTTGCCGTAGGAATGGACCGTGTCGCCGGGACGGACGGGCTTGTAGAATTCCCACTCCTCGGTTGCATTGTCGGCGTTTGAGAGTTCCTTTCCCTCCGTATCCCTGATGCCGGGATATTTCCCGAGCCAGGCCGGAGACCCATGCGCATACAGGTATCCCGGGGGGGCTATGATGCCGCGCCAGCGGGTGGTCGCTGCATATTCGTCCTCGAGATAAAGCGCGTTGGTGTCCGGCACCGCATAAGCGAAATGACGGATGCCGTCGCGCGTCACATCGTAATTGAACTGCTCCGGCTGCGGCAGGTCCTTGCCGACATATGACATGAACTCGGAGATATCGAGACTGGCTTCCGTCACGGCAACAACTCTCTTCTGCGCGCCACTGTCGTGGCCGCGAATCTCTGCATGTTGGGAGTCTGGTGAGATCGCTTGCTCCGCGGCCCACGACTCTTCTTTGGAGCCTGTGGGGCGATCTGTTTTTGTGTTCCCTTTTGTTAAGGGGAACCATAAGACGCAACAAAACGCGATATCAATAGCTATTTTTCGGGGGTGGCGTTCGATAAATTAGAGCGCCGGGTGATTATTGCGTAGGCTACATGCCTCTTTCCTCGGCCATCTCGTTCATGGCCCGCACGATGATACGGGACAGCTTGGCTGCGGCCGTCGAAGGGCTCGACGAGGTGACGAGAGAAAGTGCCGAGCGAGCGATCTCGGGATCCAGAAGGGGCACGAAGGCCAGTCTGCTTGAACGGATTTCGGCGAGGATCTCCGCCCGAGTGAGCAGCCCGATGCCGATGCCGTTGAAGATCATCGCTTTTGTCATCGCGAAATTGGTCGAAGCGGCTACCGGGTTGAGAGTGACGCCGAGGGTGGACAGAGCAGCGTCGATGCTGTTGCGGATAAGCAGCCCTTCCTCGGGCATGATGATCGGCAAGTCGCGGCAATCGCGCAGGTTGATCCCCTTGCGCGCGGCCACCGCATGGCTCGGCAGCATGGCCAGGCCGGGTGTCAGCTCGACGGAGTGCTCGACGCGCATGACGCGATAGGCGGTAGGCATGAAGGTCAAGCCGATGTCGGCGGTGCCGCTCATCACCATCTCGCGCACGCCGCCGGCGCCGACGACATGCAGGGACACCAGCACCCGAGGGTGCTCGGTATGGAATTCGGCCAGCATTCCCGCCATCAGTTCGCCGGCAACCGCCTCAGCGATCGCCAAGGTGATTTTTCCGCCCTGCAGGCCCTGAATGTCGTCGATCTCGGAGCGCACTGTCTCGAAGTCGCGCTTCCAGCGGCGCAGATTGTGAATCAGGTGCTCACCTGCGGGTGTAAGCCGCAGTCCCTGCGGTAGCCGATCGAACAGAGGCACGCCGAGCTCCTTCTCGGCCAGGAGGATCTGTCGATCGATCGCGGAAGGCGCGATGTTCAGCCATTCCGCGGCGCTTCGGATTGAGCCGCGTCGGACGACTTCTTCCACATATTTCGCAAATCGTGAGAACACTGGCATCGCGAAGAATTTCTCGGTTGCTCCGCCGCCCAGACGGGTCGGCAGTGTTGACGCCGTGGCATGAAAGGACTTGCCGGACGAGAGCTATCGTATCGGCCGCTTAATCTGAGTATCAAGCGTCTCGAGGTCCGCGGCGAAACGCGTCGGCCCCCGAGCGGTCAGAATGGCCCGAACTTCTCGGTGGCCTCTTCCGCAGAATAGTAGCCAAGCGCCACGTCTCGGCGCACGAGATTGCGGTCGCGCAGGAACGGGTCGCCGTAGCCGCCCCCACCAGGGGTGCCGACCTTGACCCGGTCTCCGGCTTTCAGCGGGATGTCCTGTTCCTTGGAGAGATGCGGCGGCGTATGGGGCTTGCCGTCCCGGAACACGGTGACCGTGTTGACCGCACCATCCGCTCCGCCACGGACACCTTGCGGGCCGAACCGGCCGTGATCCATGACGAAGGACGCGCGCGCCTCGCCCCGCAGCAACTCCACCTCGTAGGACAGGCCGAAGCCGCCGCGATATGTTCCGGCGCCGCCCGACCCTTCGCGCAGCGCGTAGTGGCGATAGAGCACCGGGTAGGCCTGCTCCATCACTTCGACCGGCGGCGATTTCGAGATGCCGATGGTCGAGCAGCCGTTGGAGAGGCCGTCATGACGGGCGTTGCCGCCGTATCCGCCGCCGGAGATCTGGTACATGACGAAGTCGCGCCGGCGCGCCGGGTCGTGGCCGCCCAGCGCGAAATTGCCGCTGGATCCTGCCGGCGCCGCTGTAACCTGTTGGGGCAGGGCCTGCACCATGGCGGCGAACACAGCCTCGGCAATGCGCTGGGAGACTTCCGCCGCGCAGCCGGAAACCGGGCGCGGATAGGATGCGTCCAGGAACGTGCCGTGCGGGCGCTTCACGATCAGGGGCTCGAACGCCCCGGCATTGATCGCCACGTCGGGGAAGATATGCCGCATGGCGAGATAGACCGACGACAGGGTCGTGGCGATGACGCTGTTCATCGGACCGGCGCAGGGCGGGCTTGAGCCGGCGAAGTCGAAGGTGAGTTGGTCGTCCTTCTTCTCTACGGCAAGCGCGATGGTCAGGGGCGCGTCGACCACGCCGTCCGAATCCACGAAGGCCTCGGCCCTATAGACGCCGTCGGCTATCCCGCCGATATGTGCCCTCATCTGGGCCGCCGCGCGGCGGCGCAGTTCGGCAATGGCCAGCGAGACCGTTTCGTCTCCGTATCGATCGAGGATCGCGACCAGCCGCTCCTCGCCGACCATGAGCGCGGCGGCCTGCGCCTTGATGTCGCCGATGCGCTGATCGGCGATGCGGATGTTCGAGGTGATGATGGCGTAGATCTCCGGATCGAGCACGCCTTTCTTGAACAGCTTCACCGGGGGCAGCCTCAGGCCTTCCTGTTCGACGGCGGTCGCAGAGGCGGAGAAGCCGCCGGGGACGGCGCCGCCTATGTCCGGCCAGTGGCCGGTGTTGGAAAGCCAGCAGAAGATCGCGCCGCTTCGGTAGACCGGCATGACGAAGCGCACATCCATCAGATGCGTCCCGCCGAGATACGGATCGTTGACGATGTAGATGTCGCCTGGTTCCGGGGGCAGGCATCGGCCATCCCCGATCATCTCGATCAGTGTCCTGGTCGAATATTGCATGACCCCGACGAAGACGGGCAGGCCTTGGGACCCCTGGGCGATCAGGGAGCCGTCGAGCGCCGAATAGATGCCGTCGGAGCGGTCGTTCGCTTCGGCGATGACGGGCGAAAAGGCGGCGCGGGAGAAGGTCAGGTCCATCTCGTCGCAGGTTTGCTGCAGCGCGGCCTGGATGACGGACAGCGTGATCGCGTCGAGTTCCATTCTATGCCCTCGGCACTGCGGAGGTGACGGCTGCGTCCTTCGAGGCGCGCTTCGCGGCCGTCCCGGGATGAGGGAGGGCAGCAGCACATCCCCCCTCCAGAGGTGCCCGCGCCGCGGGCCTCGAAGGACAGATCTCGATGAGGATATTGCCATGCTCGTCCGAATGGGCGCGGTCGCCGGGTTCGATCACCGTCGTGGCGTCGAGCTGCTCGAGGATCGCCGGGCCGGGTATGTCAGCGTTGCTCGGCAGCCTCTCCCGGTCGTAGACAGGCGTGTCGAGCCAACTGCCGTCATACCAGACGGGGCGCCTGTCACGCAGCGCGCCTTCGAGCGTGGCCGCTCGCCTTGCCGGGTCGAGCAGGGCCGAAAGATCGATGGCGGGCCGCTCGCCGATCACCGACGTGTTGAGGTTGACGAGATTGGCGCGTATTTCGGGCAGCTTCACCCTGAAGCGGGCGAAATAGGCCGCCTCGAACAATTCCTGCAGGACGTCTCGGCTGATCTCGGTGGAAGGCAAAGGCACGTTGACGATATGCGTCTGGCCGACGAACTGCATGTCGGCCGAGTGGACGTAACGCACCCTGCGCGGCTTGACCGCTTCCTTGGCGATCAGGGCGGCGCCCTCGGCGCGGTGCCGTTCGAGCAGTCCCTTGATCTCTGCCGGATCCAGCGAAGCCACCGGCCGGTTGAGGGTGTTGACGAAATCGTGGCGGAGATCCGCCACGACGCAGCCCAGCGCGTTGGTGATGCCGGGCCGTGCCGGCACCAGGACCTTGGGCAGGCCCAGTTCGCGCGCCAACGCTGCCGCATGCAGCGGTCCCGCCCCGCCGAAGGCGAAGAGCACGAAATCGCGCGGGTCGTGGCCCCTGGCCACCGATACCATGCGAATGGCGCCCGCCATCTTCATATTGGCGAGCTTCAGGACGGCGCCCGCCGCCGCCACGGCATCCAGGCCGGTCGGCGCGCCGATTTTCCTTGCGAAGACCTCGCGCAGCCTGTTCGCCGCGACGGGCTCGTCGATCGCGAGCAGCCTCTTCGGATCGAGCCGGCCGAGCAGGAGATTGGCGTCGGTGATGGTTGGCTCCGTACCGCCGCGTCCATAGCAGATGGGCCCCGGCAGGGCGCCGGCGCTTTCCGGTCCGACCTCGATGAGGCCGGACGCATCGACGCGGGCGATGGAGCCGCCGCCGGCCCCGATCGTATGGACGTCGACCATCGGCACATGGATCGGCATGGCGTATTCGATCTCGATCTCGTTCGAGACCGCCGGCTCGGCGTTGCGGATCAAGGCCACGTCGGTGGAGGTGCCGCCCATGTCGTAGGTGACGAGGTTGGGATAGCCGGCGCGGCGTCCCGTGTAAGCGGCGGCGATGACACCCGAGGCCGGGCCCGACATCACGGTCTTGGCCGCCTCGCGCGCCACGAAACGGGCCGACATCATGCCGCCATTGCCGTTCATGATCAGGAAGTCGCGGGCATAGCCGCGCTCTTCCAACTCGCGGCGGAGTCTCTCGACATAAGTCTCTAGTACGGGCCGGACCGAGGCATTGACGGCGGCGGTAACGCCGCGTTCGAACTCGCGCGCTTCCGACAGCAGCGCGTGCCCGGTGGTGATATAGGGGTTCGGCCATGTCTCGGCGGCGATCGCGGCCGCGCGCCTTTCATGATCGGGATTGGCGTAGGAATGCAGGAAGTGGATGACGAGGGCCTCGCAACCCTTTGCGAGCAGCAAGCGCACCGCCTGCCGAACCTCGTCCTCGTCGAGGGGCGTGCGCACCGCGCCCGAGGCCTCGATCCTCTCGCCGACCTCCAGGCGCAGGTCGCGCGGGATCACAGGCACGAAGATGCCCGTCATGCCGTAGGCCTGCGGCCTGGTGCGGCGGCCGAGCTCGATGACGTCGCGAAAGCCGCGGGTCGTGATCATGCCCGTGCGGGCGAGGCGGCGTTCGAGCACGGCATTGGTGGTCGTTGTCGTGCCGTGCACGATGAGGTCGATCCCGGCGATCGGATGGCCGGCCTCGACCAGCGCGGCGATCACACCAAAGGCCTGATTGTCGGGCGTCGTCGGCGTCTTCGCAATCCGCACCCGGCCGCTCGTTCCGTCGATCAGGATGAGGTCGGTGAAGGTGCCGCCGACGTCGATGCCGGCCACGACGCTTTCGTCTGCTGCGCGATCGTTCTCCGCCATGCGAGGAATCCGAAATGCCGAGCCTAACGATACGCCGCTGATTGAAAAGGCGTTTCCAGCCCCGATCTTGACGCGATATTCATTTGTATACTAATAACTTTTGCTGACAAGTACTCCTCGCTTCCAAGCTGACAGCCAGGCGCGCCGGATTGGTGCTTCCGCGCGCATGGATCGAGTTTGGACCGAAAGACCGCCCGAAAGGTCCGGATTCGATGCAGTCTGCCGCAAACGTCCTGACGACGAACGACGCCGAAAACCGCCAGTTTCCGATTCCCGCCAACGTCCATGCCGAGACGGTCGTGTCCGTGCAGCATTACACGGATCGGCTCTTCTCCTTCCGCATCACGCGGCCGCAATCGTTCCGTTTCCGCTCGGGCGAGTTCGTCATGATCGGCCTGCCCAATGCCGAGAAGCCGGTGTTCCGCGCCTATTCCATTGCGAGCCCTGCCTGGGACGACGAGCTCGAGTTCTTCTCGATCAAGGTGCCGGACGGCCCGTTGACGCAGCATTTGCAGAGGATCCAGCCCGGCGACACCGTGCTGATGCGCCAGAAGGCGACGGGCACTTTGGTCATCGACGCGCTGACTCCGGGCAAGCGCCTGTTCATGATCTCGACCGGCACGGGCATAGCTCCTTTCGCCAGCCTCGTGCGCGATCCCGACACCTACGAGAAGTTCGACGAGGTGATCCTCACCCACACCTGCCGCGATCATGCGGAGCTGCGTTACGGCGAGGAACTCTTCGATCAGGCCGCCAACGACCCGCTGATCGGTGAGGTCGCCACGGGCAGGCTCAACCACTACGCCACGACGACGCGCGAGATCTCTCCGCGCATGGGCCGCATCACCCGACTCATCGAGAACGGCAAGCTCTTCGCCGACCTCGCCATCCCGCCGCTCGATCCGGCAACCGATCGTGTGATGATCTGCGGTTCCATGTCGATGCTGAAGGACGTGAAGGAACTGGTCGAAAGCCTCGGCTTCACCGAGGGCTCGCTCAGCAATCCCGCCGAGTTTGTCGTCGAGCGGGCGTTCGTCGGCTGAGGACACCGTCAACGCCGCGCTGCGGGCGGGACCGATGGCGTGATACGATGCCCTCGACGTGGACCTCCGTCGTGCCCCCTCTGTCCTGCCGGACATCTCCCCCGCAAAAAGCGGGAGATCCGCTGTCATTTGTGGTGGCGCGCGTTCTGCAACGTTGGCGATTGGCGAAATCAGATGTGAAGGCCGATCTCCCCTGTGGGGGAGATCTCCGGCAGGACAGAGGGGGGCAACGTAGAGCGCCCGCGCGTCACGGGTGGCCCTACCGTACCGCCTGCCCCTCCGCATCGAAGCGGTATGTCCTGGCGGGATCCGGCGTGGCGTACAGCGTCGAGCCCGGCTCCGCGTTGAACACCCCGAAGATACGCGCCGTGAGCAGGCCGGCCTTCTCGCAGTCGAGATAGAGATTGGTATCGGCGCCGAGATGCTCGGCATGGATCACGGTCCCTTTCCAGGTGCCGGATTTGGCGTCCACAGTCAGGTGCTCCGGCCGCACGCCGACCGTCTTGGCCGTGTCGCCGATCCTCGAGCCGTCGATGAAGTTCATCCTCGGAGAGCCGATGAAGCCCGCAACGAATATGTTTGCCGGTGAATTGTAGAGTTCCATCGGCGCGCCGATCTGCTCGATGCGGCCGGCATTGAGCACGACGATCTTGTCGGCCAGCGTCATCGCTTCGACCTGGTCGTGCGTGACGTAGACCATGGTCGCGGAAAGGCGGCGATGGAGCTGGGCGATCTCGAGCCGCGTGTTGACGCGCAGCGCAGCGTCGAGATTCGACAGGGGTTCGTCGAAAAGGAAGAGCTTGGGCTCGCGAACGACCGCGCGGCCGATCGCGACGCGCTGACGCTGGCCGCCGGACAGCTCGGCCGGGCGCCGCTCCAGATAAGGGTCGAGCGACAGCATGGCCGACGCCGCGGCGACGCGCTTGCCGATCTCGTCCGCCGCCGTGCCCGCCTGCTTCAGGCCGAGACCCATATTGTTGCGAACCGTAAGATGCGGATAAAGCGCATAGGTCTGGAACACCATGGCGATGCCGCGCTTGGCGGGCGGCACGTGGTTGACCGCCTTTCCGTCGATCTGCACGAGGCCGGAGGAAGCGTCTTCGAGCCCGGCGACGATCCGGAGAAGCGTAGACTTTCCGCATCCCGAGGGGCCGACGAAGACGACGAACTCGCCCTCTTTCACTTCGAGATCGATCCCTTTCAGCACCTCGACATTGCCGAAGGATTTCCTGACATTTTCGAGCTTGAGCGAACCCACTGGCAATCCTTTGGTGTGCGTTAAGCTTGGCGGCGCGCCGCGCACCTGCCGTCCGAGGGGCTTTGGGAATTCATTTGACGGCTCCGGAGGTGATGCCGCGGATCAATTGCCGCGAGAAGATGAGATAGAGGACGAGCACCGGCACGATCGCCAGCGAGAGCGCCGCCAGCACGGCGTTCCAGTTGGTCACGAACTGACCGATGAAGATCTGCGCGCCGAGCGTGACGGTCTTGGTGGCCTCCGCGGGCGCCAGGATCAGCGGGAACCAGAGGTCGTTCCAGATCGGGATCATGGTGAAGACGGCGACCGTCGCCATGGCCGGACGAACCAGCGGCAGCACGAGCCGGAAGAAGATCGTGTATTCCGAAAGCCCGTCGATGCGGCCGGCGTTCTTCAGGTCGGCCGACACGCTCTTCATGAATTCCGACAGGATGAAGATGCAGAGCGGCAGGCCTTGCGCCGTATAGACGAGGATCAACGCCGTCAGCGTGTTCACCAGTCCGCTCGCCACCATCATCTGCAGGATGGCGACCGTGCCCAGCCGGATGGGGATCATGATGCCGAGCGCGAGATAGAGGCCCATGAGTGCGTTTCCGCGGAAGGAATATTCCGAGAGCGCAAAAGCGGCCATGGCGCCGAAGAGCAGCACCAGCAACAGCGAGACCACCGTCACGACGAGGCTGTTCTGGAAGTAGAGCAGGAAGTCGCCCTGCGCCATCACCGTGGTGTAGCCGACGAGATCGAAAGTTCCGGGTGTCGGCAGCGACAGCGGTGAGCGGAAGATGGCGTTGCGCGGCTTGAACGAGTTGACGACGATGACGATCACCGGAAACAGAGCGATCACCGTGTAGGCGACCAGCACCGCATGGGCGGCTATGCTGCGTGTCAGGGAGGAACGGGCCTGGCTCATTGTGCGTCTCCCCCCTCAGAACTGGTACCGTCTGAGCCGTGTCTGCACGGTGAAGAGATAGAGGCAGACGCCGGTCAGGATGATGAAGAACATGATCGAGGCGATGGTCGAGCCCATATTCGGGTCGCCGAGCTGGAGCTGGAAGCCGAAGAATGTACGATAAAGGAAGGTGCCGAGGATGTCGGTCGAGAAGTTCGGGCCGGCTAGCGCACCCTGGGCGGAATAGATCAGATCGAAGGCATTGAAGTTGCCGACGAAGGTCAGGATGGAAATGATGCCGATTGCGGGCAGCACAAGCGGCAGCTTGATCTTCCAGAATTGCGCCATGCCGGTAACGCCGTCGCATTCGGCGGCCTCGATCACCTCGTCGGGGATGGAGAGCAGGGCGGCGTAGATCAGCATCATCGGGATGCCGACGAATTGCCAGACCGAGATCAGCGCCAAGGTGGTCAGCGCATATTCCTCCTTGCCGAGCCACGGCGCGAACAGGCTCTTCAGCCCGACGAGATCGAGGATGTTGGGCGCCACGCCCCATAGCGGCGAAAGGATCAGCTTCCAGGCGAAGCCGACGACGACGAAGGAGAGTATGGTCGGGATGAAGATGGCGGTCCGGTAGAAAGCGGCGAAGCGCAGTCTCGGGCTGGACAGCAGAGCGGCAAGAATGACGCCGATCGGATTCTGCACCAGCATGTGGACGATGAAGAACCAGAAATTGTTCGCCAGCGCGTTCCAGAAGCTCCTGGAGAGCGTCGGGTCGGTGAACAGCCTGCGGAAATTGTCGAGGCCGACGAACACCACCTGCTGCGCCTCGGTCCGGAAAAGCGAAAGCTGGAGCGTGCCGAAGAGAGGCAGGATCATGATCGCGGTGTAGACCAGCGCCGCCGGAGCCAGGAAAATGCCGATATGCCACCGGATAGGCCTGACCGTCGTGGTTGCTTCGGCCATCTCTTTGCCTCGCTCGCGCCTGCTCAATGCGAAAGGGCGCCATTCCTGCCCATGCGGGGGAGGAAGGGCGCCCCTGGTCCTCAACTACTTAGCCGGCTTGAACCAGCTGTCGAGGCCATCCTGGAGCCTCTTGGCCGCGGCTTCAGGCGTTTCGGTGCCGTTGATCACATTGGCCGATGCCACCCAGGTCTCGTTCTCGAGATTGGGCGTGCCGCGCGACAGGATCTGATAGGTCGAGCGGATGGTGGGCTTGCACTTGTCGCGCCAGGAAACGAATTCCTGGGCGAGCGGATCCTCCATCTTCACCGGCTTGGACGACAGGCTGAAGAAGCCCGGCAATGCGTTGGCGTAGATGGTGGCAAACTCGTCGGAGGCGACCCACGACAAGAACTGCTTGGCGGCCTCGGCATTCTTGCTCTTCGGATTGAGCCCGATGGCGATATCGTTGTGGTCGGAGATGTAGCAGGTATCGCCCGCATTCTTCACCGGCGGCGGGAAGGCGCCCATCTTGAACTGGGCCTGGGTGTTGAAGGTACTGATCTCCCAGGAGCCGGCCGGGTAGATGGCGGCTCGGCCGAGCGTGAACAGGTTCTGGCTGTCCGGATAGCTTTGCGCCTCGAAGCCGTCGCCGAGATAGGGCTTCCACTTTGCGAGCGTCGCGAAGGGCTCCACCCATTGCGGATCGGTCAGCTTCTGCTCGCCTTTGATCAGCGCCTGGCGACCTTCCTCGCCCTTCCAGTAGTTGGGACCGATATTCTGGTAGCCCATGGTCGCGGCTTCCCAGAGATCCTTCGTACCCATTGCCATGGGGATGTAGGTGCCATCAGCCTTGATCTTGTCGAGCGCCGCGAAGAACTCGGCTTCCGTCGTGGGCACGGCGATTCCGAGCTGGTCAAAGGCGTCCTTGTTGTAGATGAACCCATGGATGACCGAGGCCATGGGCACGCAGAAGGTGGACTTGCCGTCGTCCGTCTGCCAGGCGGCTTTGGCCACGTCGGTGAAATTCTCCATGCCGGGCAGGCTGGTGAGATCGGCCAGGTGCCCCTTGTTGAAGAGTTCCAGCGAGGCGTCGAACGGGCGGCAGGTGATGAGATCGCCGGCCGAGCCGGCGTCGAGCTTGGCGTTGAGGGCCGCGTTGTATTCGGTCGGGGCGGACGGCGCGAACACCAGCTTGATGCCGGGATGTTTCGCTTCGAAGGCCGGGATCAGCTTCTCCTGCCAGATGGTGAGGTCGTCATTGCGCCAGCTCTCGATGGTAAGCGTCGCATCCTGGGCCGCGGCGGCGCTGGCAAAGCCGAGGGTCGTCGTGCCGAGCAAAAATGCCGTCAGTGCCTGTCTTGTCATGGTCAATCTCCCTGTTGGCCTGTTCGATGTCGTTATTGAGAGCGCCTGCTCCCCGCCCGAATGCACCCCGAACCGAGCGCCTCGTCGAACTTGTTCCCCTCGTCGAACTTGTTCCATCGACATGCGGAGGAACCGACAAGGCTCGCACCCGTCGCGTGACGGGCGAAGGTCGGAAATCGTCTGGTTCTGTCCTGAAACGGTCCTGCGGCGACGCGTCGCTGCATTCGGTCGGCCGCGCGACGCCCTCCAAACTCCTCCTTCGAACTGTGACGATACCAAAAAAATACCACTTGTCTAGCGGAGATGTTGGCCGTTGCTGGAGGCTTGCTGGAAAACGCAAGTAATACCCTCTGGATAAAAGGAAAATTGTCCGTCCTTGCATCAGAAATTACGCCTTGGCTAATGGTATTTTATTGGTATTATCGGTGTCGGAGGTGACCGTCTGTGGAGCTTGTGATCGGTATAGATGGGGGTGGGACGAGCTGCCGGGCGGCGCTCGCGACTGCGGCTGGCGAGGTGCTCGGCCGGGGCAGGAGCGGTGCCGCCAACATCATGACCGACCTTCAGGGCGCGCGCGCCAGCATCGTCGAGGCAGCGCGCCTGGCCTTTGTCGATGCCGGGCGTGATCCGTCCCTCATCGCGTCGGCCGGAGCGGTGCTCGGGCTTGCCGGCACCAATGTCGGCGGTTTCAAGCAGCAGCTCCTCGAGTTACTTCCGTTCCGCGAGAGCTTGGTGGAAAGCGACGCTCTGATTGCCCTCAACGGCGCTCTTGGCGATCATGACGGCGCGATCGCCATCATCGGCACCGGCTCAATCTTCATGTCTCGTCGAGGCGACCGTCTTCATACGATAGGCGGCTGGGGCTTCATGCTGGGCGATCTCGGCAGCGGCGCGCGTCTTGGTCGGGACCTTCTGCAGGAAACGTTGCTCGCACATGACGATATCCATCCCGGCTCGGCGTTGACCCATGCGGTTCTGGAGCGCTTCGCCGGCGATCCTCGCAACATCGTCAAATTCGGAGCGGCTTCGAAACCGGGCGAGTTCGCCGCGTTTGCGCCGATGGTCCTGGATTATGCGGGCAGGAGCGACGAGGCGGCCTTGCGCGTCCTTCGGCGTGCCGTCGGCGACGTAGAGGAAGCGCTCGCAGCGCTGAAGCTGAAGCCCGGCGACCGGCTGTGCCTGCACGGTGGGCTCGCCTCGCTCTATGCTCCATATCTTTCTCAGCAGTATCGTCGTCTGATCAAGCCGCCGCTGCAGGATGCGCTGGGCGGCGCTGTTTCGATGGCCGTGCGCCATTTCGGGAAGGGCCGGAACGCAGCGCATGGTTGACGCGATCTTTTCCGGTTTCAGGGCGGCTGGCCCGGCAGGGGCTCCGCTCTATCTGAGACTGAAGCGCTCCATAGAGGATGCCGTCCACAGAGGTCTCATCGGCCCGGGCGACGCGCTCCCGTCGGAGCGCGACATCGCGCTGAGGGCCGACGTATCGCGGGTCACGGTGCGCAAGGCGGTGCAGGATCTGGTGAAAGGGGGGATCCTGGTCCAGCGCCGCGGCTCCGGTACGTTTGTCGCGCCGCGGTTGGAGCGGGTTGAACAATCGCTGTCCCGGCTTACTTCCTTTACCGAGGATATGGCGCGGCGCGGTCTTTCGGCGCGCTCCCGATGGTTGGAGCGCGGCATCTACCCGCCTTCGCCCGAGGAGATGATGGTGCTTGGCCTTTCCTCGCGGGAGTTGGTCGCGCGCATCGCGCGGCTGCGCATCGCCAACGACACCCCTCTCGCAATCGAGCGAGCGTCGCTTTCCGCCAACGTGCTGCCCGATCCTTCGGTGATCGGGACTTCGCTCTACGCCGTGCTCGAGCGCGACGGGTTGCGGCCGGTGCGCGCCGTCCAGCGCATCTCCGCCGCCAGCCTGAGCGCAGCGGATGCAAATCTGCTCGAGGTGGAGCCGGGTTCGGCGAGCCTCAACATAGAGCGGATTTCGTATCTCGCGACGGGCAGGGTGGTCGAATTCACGCGTTCCGTCTATCGCGGCGACGCTTACGATTTCGTCGCCGAATTGCGTCTCGGCGACTCCGAGGAAAATGCACGAGGCCGATCATGAATACCACGCATATGCGCCAGGAGATCGAGGAGATCCCGCGGGCCGTCGCCCGTCTGCTCGACGGCTCCGAGAAGGTCCTTGCCGAGGCCGGTCGCGATATCAGGCAGCGCGATCCGCGTTTCGTCGTCACGGTGGCGCGCGGCTCGTCCGATCATGCCGCCTCCTTCATGAAATACGCCGTCGAGCTCACGGCGGGCCTGCCGGTCGCCTCGGTCGGTCCCTCGATCGCCTCCATCTACGGCGTTCGGCTTCGTCTCGCCGGATCGGCCTGCCTGGCGATCTCGCAATCGGGCAAGAGTCCGGACATCGTTGCCATGGCCGAGGAGGCCAAACGGGGCGGTGCGCTGACCATCGCCGTCACCAACACGGCGGATTCGCCGCTGGCGCGCGGATCCGACCACGCGATCGACATTTTGGCGGGCAAGGAGCGGAGCGTCGCCGCCACCAAGACCTTCGTCAATTCGGCTGTCGCCGGGCTCGCCCTGATGGCGCACAGCACCAACGACGAGGAGCTTCTCGCCGCGCTTCGCCAATTGCCCGGCCATTTCAGCAAGGCTATCGACTGCGACTGGATGGAACTGGCCGGCGCACTCGATGGCGCGAATTCGCTGTTCATTCTCGGGCGGGGACCTTCGCTGGCGATCGCCAACGAAGCGGCTCTGAAATTCAAGGAAACCTGCGGCGTACATGCCGAGGCCTATAGCGCGGCTGAGGTCATGCACGGACCAATGGCGCTTGTGCAGCCCGGCTTTCCCGTGCTGGGGCTCGCGGCGCGCGACCGATCCGAGCCGTCCATGGCCGAGGCCGGCGATCGGCTGGTCGGCAAGGGAGGGACAGTCTTCGCCACCTCGGAACTGGCAAAGACCTCCCGCCGTCTTCCTTTCGCCGCCACCGGTCACCCGCTGACCGATCCCCTCGCCCTCGTCGTCAGCTTCTATGCTTTCGTCGAAGCTTTCGCCCGGCATCGCGGTCTCAACCCAGATCAGCCCCGGCATCTCAATAAGGTCACGGAAACCGTATGAGCGGCGCCATCGCCATTAAGGCCGCCACGATTTTCGACGGCGACAACTGGCACGACGAATCGGCGCTCGTGCTTCGCGACGGTGTCGTCGAAGCCATTGTCGGCGCCGCCCACGTGCCGTCCGGCAATGAGGTCGTTTCAGTGGACGGCATGCTCGTGCCCGGCTTCGTCGACCTGCAGGTCAATGGCGGCGGCGGGATCATGCTGAACGATCGGCAGGACGTCGAGGCGATCCGCACCATCTGCGCCGCTCATGCGCCTTTCGGCACGACTGCGCTGCTGCCCACGCTCATTACGGATACCGCCAAGATCACCCGAGCCGCGATCGAGGCCGGTGCCGAGGCGCGCCGACGCAACGTGCCGGGATTCCTCGGCCTGCATCTCGAGGGGCCGCATTTGTCCATCGCCCGCAAGGGTGCGCACGACCCGGCCCTGATCCGTCCAATGGATGACGAGGCCGAGGCCGCCCTGATCGCCGCGCATGAAACGATGCCGGTGCTGCTGACAACCGTCGCGCCCGAATCGGTCGAACCTGCTCGGATCGCAAGGCTCGTCGAGGCGGGCATCGTGGTCAGCCTGGGGCATTCCGACACCAGCTATCCCCGAGCAATCGCTTGTGCCGAGTCCGGTGCTTCGATGGCGACCCATTTGTTCAATGCTATGAGCCAGATCACCAACCGGGAGCCGGGTCTCGCCGGAGCGGCGATCGATTCGGGACAGTTCTTCGCGGGGATCATAGCCGACGGGATCCACGTCGATCCGGCAACGATCCGGATTGCGCACAAGGCAAAAAGCGCGCCGGGCAAGCTGTTCCTCGTCACCGACGCGATGGCGACGCTCGGCACGGACATGACATCCTTCACCTTGAACGGCCGCACGATCACCCGCGCCAACGGCCGACTCACCCTCGATGACGGCACCCTCGCCGGCGCCGATCTCGATATGATCTCGGCGGTCCGTTTCATGCATCGGACGATCGGCGTCGATCTGTCCGAGGCTTTGCGGATGGCGTCGCTTTATCCGGCACAGGCGATGGGCATCGAGGGGTCGCACGGCCGTTTCGCCAGGGGCGCGCGGGGCGATGTCGTTCATCTGTCGGACAAGCTCGACGTGCGCGCCGTTTGGATCGGCGGCAGACGGGTCTTCTCTGCCTGAGCACCAGTTTGGTTCCGGCGCTGTTTCTCTCGTGCGATGGCGGAGATGAGGGCGGAACCAGCTCAGGCCGAACACAACCTGAGATTGATCGTCCAGGTTACGGAAGGGACCGCATTCAGCCGGTCGAACTCATCTTCCACGCCCAATAGTGCAGTGAAGTCGATGCTTCGATGTTGCCAATACGGCGTAAGCAAAGAATGAAAACGAATGAAGAATTGCACGCCAAATGTCGGCGCGTTCCATCGGGAACCGTGCGGTCATCGCCGACGATTTGTCCGGCGTGGAAGCATCAGCTACAAGTCCCGCCCGGTCGGGTATTTTCGGTGTGAAGTTCCGTGGGTCAATACTTGGAAACGCGCTTCGATATAAAAAGATATTCCGGATCAGCATCTTAGTGTGGCGAGCGAGCTTGCTCGGGTGAGAGGGAGACGAGCAGATTGCTTCGTGTCGAGGCATAGATCCTGATGCATTGCAAGTATTCAGGGCGCGCTGGAGTGACCATTGTCGGCGCGGTCCGACGGAAGTCCGGACCCTGCGCGGGACGGCGCCTCGTGCGACCGACCGGGCGTCCTCCCGCGCCCGTCTTCCGCGCGCGAATTCGATCTGTGGCAATCGCGCCACAGTCCGTTCCAATCGGACCCTCCTACACGTGTAAGTCGTTGCCGGCGTCGTCAGCCTGAAATAAACGGCCCGTACACGAGCAAGGGGCGGGTGAGAATCAGCCTTGCAAAAACGTGGCGGACGGCTTGCGCAGGCGAAGACCTCCCAACTTCGTCGCAGTGTTGGCCGTGCCGGATTGGACTGAAATTTGGAGCTATTGAAATGAACATTAAAAGCCTCCTCCTCGGCTCAGCGGCCGGGCTTGTGGCTGTCACCGGCGCCCGCGCCGCTGATGCAGTTGTCGTGGCCGAGCCTGAGCCGGTCGAATATGTGCGCGTCTGCGACGTCTTCGGCGAAGGCTTCTTCTACATCCCCGGCACCGAGACCTGCATGCGCATCTCCGGTTATGTCCGGTACAAGGTGGGCACCACGAATGACGAAGGCGTCGCCGCTGGCGACACGCCGAACTTCGAAGGCTATGAGGGCGATGCCTGGAACTCCAGGACCCGCGCCCGCGTGAACTTCGACGCGCGCTCGGAGACCGAGTGGGGCCTGCTGCAGGGCTACATTCGCCTGCAGGCCGACTGGGGCAACAATCCCGCCACCGCGTTCAGCGACGGCCCGGTTGCCGTGGATCAGGCCTGGCTCTCGCTCGGCGGCCTGCGCGTCGGCTACACGCAGTCGGCTTGGGCCGAGACCGTGTTTGGCGTCACCAATGGCGGCTCGTTCTCGGACGGCTCGCTCTATTACGGTGACCAGCAGCGCCACCTGATCCAGTACAACTTCGGCGGCGATACCGGCCTGTTCGGCGTGGTCTCGCTCGAAGACGACGCGCTGGAAGGCGACGGCTACGTGCCGGACGTCGTCGGCGTGATCGGCTATCAGGCCGGCTGGGCCGCTGTGTGGGCGCGTGGCGGTTATGACAACGCCTACAACATCGAAGGCGACAGCGGCTTCGGCGTGGAGATCGGCTCGCAGTTCAACATCCCGAACAGCGGCACCTCGATCCGTCTGCTGGGCTGGTATGCGGACTCGGACAACGCCTACGGCACCCAGAGCCCGTACGGTGGCGTGACGGGCGGCTACGGCAATGCCGAGTGGTCTGCTCTTGCCTCCGTCAACCACCAGTTCACGGACAAGATCAGCGCCTCGACCGGCTTCCAGTACTTCAACAACTTCTACGAAGGCCTGAGCGACGTGAAGACCGGTCTCGATGGCTACGCCGTCGACCTGTCGGTCGTCTACGAGCCGGTGCAGAACTTCGAAATCCGCGCCGAAGCGAACTACAACAAGGTCGACGACCTCGACGGCACGGTTTCCGGCTTCCTCTGGTTCCTGCGCCGCTTCTAATAGTAGCGATTTTGCAACACATGAACCCGGCGGCGCTTGCCGCCGGGTTTGTTTCTTGTGATCGTGGTTGCCTGCCCAGGGGCCTTGCCGCATAGTACCCACTCTCCCGAATGAATCGCGGCATAGCGAATTTGCCCGACCGCGAGGGGGCGGGGGCAAACAGGCAGGTGGCGGCGAGGGGGTCGTCACCAACCCGAATAAACGAGAATTGAGGGATCTGGCACTCGGACTGCGTTCAACGAATCGGGAGATTCCGAATGAGTCCGAAAAGCCTTTTGCTGTCTTCGGCCGCTTTGCTCGCGGCTGCAACCGGCGCTCGCGCCGCCGACGCAGTCGTCGTGGCCGAGCCGGAGCCGGTCGAATATGTCCGGGTCTGCGACGCCTTTGGGGAGGGTTTCTTCTATATCCCCGGCACCGAGACCTGCCTGCACATTTCCGGCTACGTCCGCTACCGCGTTGGTGCGACCAATGATGACGGGCTGATCCTCGACGCCGACGGCAATGTCATTGGCGGCGATACGCCCAACTTCAACGGCTTTGCCGGAGGAGGCTGGAACAAGCAGACACGGACCCGGCTGAATATCGACACCCGCTCCGAAACGGAATGGGGCACCCTGCAAGCCTTCATCCGACTGCAGGCGAATTGGGGCCAGGCCGACGAACGGCAGAACCCGTTCAACGACGGCCCGGTCGCAATAGACCAGGGCTGGCTCCAACTCGGCGGCCTGCGCATGGGATACACCAATTCTGCCTATGCCGAGACGATCTTCGGCGTGACCAATGGCGGCTCTTTCTCGGATGGCGCGCTCTGGTACAGCGACCAGGAGCGTCATCTCATTCAGTATAATTTCGGCGGGGAAACCGGGCTATTCGGCGTGATCTCGCTTGAAGACGATGCCCTGGCGGGAGACGGCTATGTCCCCGATGTGGTGGGTGTCCTCGGATATCAAAGCGGCTGGGGCGCCGTCTGGGCGCGGGCGGGCTACGACAATGCCCGGGGGAACTTGCCAGATAGCGACGATGAACTTCTCGGTCTCGACGGCGAACTCGCGGAGAGCGGCTTCGGCGCCCAACTCGCAGCCCAGATCAACATTCCCAACACGAACACTTCGTTCCGCATCATGGGCTGGTATGCCGACTCCGACAATGCCTACAGCACATTCAGTTCCTATGGGGGTATCAGCGGCGGCTTCGGTGCAGCGGAATGGTCGGCGCTCGCGGCCGTCAACCAGCAGTTCACGCAAAAGTTCAGCGCCTCGACCGGCTTCCAGTATTTCAGCGATTTCTACCAGGCCTTCAGCGATGAGACGACCGGGCTCGACGGTTACAGCATCGACTTGTCCCTGGTCTACGAGCCGGTGACCAATTTCGAAATCAGGGCCGAGGGGAACTACGACAAGGTTGAGAATTTCGACGGATCGGTCAGCGGCTGGCTGTGGTTCCTTCGACGCTTCTGAGGGGAGGCGCCAGAAGGCGGAAGCTGCCGGTATCGGCTCGTGGGATCCGTTCCTCCCTTCTCACGAGCCTTTGCTGCTGTGCAGCTATCGCGGCGCCTATCCAAAGGCTCCCGCCGATGGCGGCAAGCTTTGGCGTGGATTGTCGCTTGAGTGCCGGAAGTAAGCCCCGGCGGCATGCGCCGGGGCAGCCTGGATGCTATTTCTGGAGCTCGGTCCAGATCCTCGTATAGAGAGCCATGACTTCGGGCGAGCAGGTCTTGCTGAACTGGCCGGCCGACACGAATTGCTCGGGAATGATGATCTCCGGTGCGGTCTTCATGTCCTCGGGCATGTAGGCTTCGGAGCCTTTGATGCCGTTGGCGTAGCGGGCGAAGGTGGAGATCAGGGCCGCGTTCTGGGGATCCATGATGAAGTTCTGGAAGAGCTTCGCGTTCTCGACGTTCTTGGCGTCCTTGAGCACGGAAACATTGTCCATCCAGATCGGATAGCCTTCCTTCGGATAGCCGTAGACGATCTTGTCGTTCTGCAACCGGGCGCGGAACGAGGCGCCGTTCCAGTTGGTGCCCGCCGCGACGTCGCCCTTCGCGTAGCGGTCGACATTGCCATAGTCCATGGAGAGCCATTTCGGCTTGGCTGCCACCAGCTTGTCCCGGACCTTCTTCAGAACGGTCTTGTCGTCGGTGCAGAACTCGCCGCCCTCGTAGTGGATGGCCATGTGCATGACGTCGATCATCTCGGGCAGCACATTCACCTTGCCGACCAGTTCGGCTGGCGGATCCATGAATATCGCCGACGTGTTGGGATCGCCCGAATAGACCGACGTGTTGACTGTGATGCCGGTCGTGCCCCACTGCCAGGGAACGGTGTAGTGCCTGCCGGGATCGAAGGGCACGTCGACCCAGCGCGGATCGACGTTCTTGAAGTTCTCCATCTGGTCGGGGCGGGTCTCGAGAAGCAGTCCCTCGCTGATCCAGACGGGGATGACGCTGGCCGAGGGCACGACGATGTCGAAGCCATGGCCGCCCTGGCGGATCTTGGCAAGCGCGGTGTCGTTGGAATCGTAGTCCGTGACGGTGACCTTGACCTTGTAGGTATCTTCGAACTTCTTGATCAGCTCCGGGCTGGTGTAATTGCCCCAATTATAGATATTGAGCTCGCCTTCGGCGCCTGCCAGGCTCGTCGAGCCAAGCAGCGCGAGCCCGACGGCCGCGACTTTCAATTTCCAGTTCATCTCGTTCCTACTCCCATTGTTTGGGCCGAGCCGCTCCCGGTCTCAGGCCCGCTTCCTGCTGACGAAGAAGAAGATCGTGACGATGCCGACCGACAGCAGCAGGAAGACCGTCGAGATGGCGTTGATTTCCGGCGTGACGACGCGCCGGAGCTGGCCGAGCATATAGGTCGGCAGCGTATCCTGGCCGCCCGATTTGACGAATTCGGTGATCACCACGTCGTCCAGCGAGACCACGAAGGCCAGCATCAGCCCCGCCAGGATGCCCGGCCACAGAAGCGGCAGCGTCACGTAGCGGAACGCCTGCCAACCGGTCGCGTAGAGGTCGGCCGCGGCGGTCTCGAGCGACATGTCCATGCTTTCGAGACGCGCCCGGATCGGCAGATAGGCGAAGGGGATGCAGAAGGCGGTGTGGGCGGCGATCAGGTAGCCGAGCCCCGTATAGCCCGTCCAGACCTTGATGCGCGAGAAGAAGATCAGCAACGCGACGGCCGTCACGATCTCCGGCACCATCAAGGGCTGGTTGATGAAGGCATATTTGAAGGTGAGGCCCGGATAGGGTCTTGTCCGCGTCGTCGCGAGAGCCGCCATGGTGGCCGCGACCGTCGCCAGGATGGCCGCCGTCGTTGCGATCTGGAAGGAGCGGATCGAAGCCTCGATGACCTGGCTGTTGTTCCAGGCCGACCGGAACCAGCGGAAGGAGAAGCCCGTCCAGATGGCGACGGAATCATTGTCGTTGAAGGCGTAGACCACCAGCGTGGCGATCGGCAGGTAGAGCAGGAAGAAGCACAGCATCGCCACGAAGGTGAAACCGCCCTGCCGCCTGACGTCGAAACGCGGGCTAGCCATGCCGCAGCTCCTGGCGGCTGGCGTTGCGGACATAGACAAGCAGGGCGACCATCACCACCGCCATGAGGGTGATCGACAGCGCCGCCCCGAGCGGCCAGTTGCGGCCCTGGCCGAACTGCAGCTCGATCAGGTTGCCGATCATCAGATTGGTGCCGCCGCCCATCACCCGCGGCGTCACATAGGCGCCGAGCGAGGGGATGAAGACCAGGATCGAACCGGCGACGATGCCCGGCTTGACCAGCGGCACGATAATGCGGCGCAGCACCTGAAAGCGGCTGGCGTAGAGGTCGTAGCCGGCCTCGACCAGGCGAAAGTCGATCTTCTCCATGGAGGCGTAGAGCGGCAGCACCATCAGCGGCAGGTAGACATAGGTCATGCCGACCAGCACCGCGAAGTCCGTGTACATGAACTGGATCGGCTGACTGGTGAGGCCGAGACCCCGGAGCAGCGAATTGACGAGCCCTTCGTTGCGCAGCACCTCCATCATCGCGAAAGTGCGGATCAGAAGGTTGGTCCAGAACGGAATGGTGATCAGGAACAGCCAGAGGTCACGGCGATGCTCGGGCCGGGTGGCGATGAAATAGGCGGTCGGGAAGCCGAAGATCAGGCACAGGATCGTGGTCATGATCGACAGCGACACCGAACGCCAGAAGATCGACAGATGGGCGCTGGCAAAGGACAGCGTATCGTCGAAGATGTCGCGTTCGAGGAACACCCCCACCCAAGCGTCCGTTGAGAACTGCCACTTGACGTCGCCGTAACTCCCTGGCGCCAGAAAGGAATAGACGAGCACGATGAACAGCGGCCCGACGGCGGCGAAGAAGACGATGGCGAGCGCCGGCGCGGCGAGAAGCCAGCGGCGTCGGATGTCGGCCCTTTCGAAGCGCTGGGCGGCCGCGTTGCCGGCCGCCGCACCCTTCGCGGCCACGGTTTCGGGCGCGGTCGTCGTCGCCATCGCCGTCAGTCCCTCAGGATTTGGGCTGCGTCGTCGGCGATCGCCACGCCGACTCGCTCGCCTTGGTCGAAGCCACAGGAGCGGCTGCGGCTGTTCTGCTGGCGCACCGTGAACAGGCCGCCGTCGTCGAGGCGGATACGGATGTGGGTGTCCGTGCCGAAATAGACGATGGTCTCGACCGCGCCGGCCAATTGGCCGCCGTCCTTCACCACCCGGGCGTGCTCCGGCCGCACCACGACGGTTGCTTGCCCCTGCGGCGCGAAGCCCTCCGCCACTGTGGCGGGAATCGTCGCTCCGGAGGCCAGCGTGACGGTCGCCTTGCCGTCGGCCATCGCTCCGACCGTGCCAGTCAGGAAGTTTGTCTCGCCGATGAAGTCAGCGACGAAGCGCTCCGCCGGCTTGTCGTAGATGTCCCAGGGCGAGCCGACCTGCAGGATCCGGCCCGCCGACATCACGGCGATGCGGTCCGACATGGTCAGGGCCTCTTCCTGGTCGTGGGTGACGAAAATGAAGGTGATGCCCGTCTCGCCCTGCAGCCGCTTCAGCTCGATCTGCATTTCCTTGCGCAGCTTGTAGTCGAGCGCCGACAAGGGCTCGTCGAGCAATAGCACCTTGGGCTGCGGAGCCAGTGCCCGCGCCAGCGCCACTCGCTGCTGCTGGCCGCCCGAGATCTGGCTGGTGCGGCGATTCCTGAGCCCCTCCATCTTGACCAGCTTGAGCATCGTCGCCACCCGCGCCTCGACGTCGGACTTGGGCTTGCCCAGCATCTGAAGACCGAAGCCGATGTTCTCGGCCACCGTCATGTGAGGGAACAGCGCGTAGTTCTGGAACACCGTGTTTACCGGGCGCTTGTAAGGCGGCAACGGAGCGATGTCCTGGCCGTACAGGAGGATTTCGCCAGAGCTCGGGAAGTCGAAGCCGGCGATCAGCCGCAGCAACGTCGTCTTGCCGCAGCCCGACGGGCCAAGCAGCGTGAAGAACTCGTTCTCCCGGATCGAAACGGAGACCGTATCGAGCGCCGCCACCTGGGCGTCCCCGGCTCCGAAAATCTTGCTGACCCCGCGTATTTCGATGGCGTTCCGATCCGGTCTATCCGGCACGTTCGTCCTCACAGCTGGTCCCACTCGTGGCGGCGGGCTTCATCCCCGCCACGATGTGACCATATGCCCCGCGGCTTGGCAACAGGCATATGAGCGTCAACGGATCAGCAATCCGCGTGCCAAGCTGCTCTCAGGCTTGGTACGTGACCTTGCCGCCGCACACCGTCGTGACAGGACGAATCGTTTGGAGCTCTTGCGGGTCTGTCTTCTCGATATCCGCTGAAAGGATGACGAGATCGGCGAGATACCCTGCCTTGAGCGTGCCCTTGCGGTGCTCCATGAAACCGGCATAGGCGCCCTCCACCGTGTAGCTGGCCAGCGCCTCATGCAAGCTGAAGCTCTGGTCGGGGTCGGTCTCCGCCCAGGGCTTGCGCATCATCGCCGCCTGAATGCCCGCGATCGGATCGATGGGCGACACCGGCCAGTCGGAGGCAAATACGATGCGGGCACCGGCATTTTTCAGCGTGCGCCACGCATAGGCGAGCGGCCAGCGCTTGCGGCCGATGCGCGAGACCGTCGGTTCGAGCGGCAGGCCCATCGAGCCCGGCGGATGCGGAGGCTGCATGGAGGCCAGCACGCCGAGATCGACGAGACGCGGTATGTCGGCTTCGGTGATCACTTCTATATGTTCGATCCGATGGCGGCTGTCGCGCTTGCCGTTCTTCTTCCGGGCCGCCTCGTAACCATCGAGGACCGAGCGCACCGCGCCGTCGCCGATGGCATGCACGGCGATCTGCAGGCCGCGCCTGTCTGCCTCGATGGCCAAGGCGTTGAAATGTTCCTGCGTGAAGAGCGGCTCGCCGAGCCAGTCGGGACGGTCGGCATAGGGTTCGACCATGACGGCGGTCCAGCTGTCGAGCACGCCGTCCATGAATACCTTCACCATGCCCGAAGACAGCCATTCCGAACGATAGCGCTCTGCCATCATGGAAGCCTTCTCCAGCATGTCCACGGTCATGAAATTCTTGTAGTGGAAGGGGATCTGCGCCCGGCAGAGCAATCCGCCGTCGGCCTCGGTCTCAGACAGGAGCTCGAGCTGATAGAGATTGCCGTCCATGTTCTGGATCGAGGTGATGCCGTGTCTGGCGCACCATTCGAGGCCGCGCCGCATGATGGCGCGATCGGAGGAGCGTTCGGCGGCGCTCGGCGCCGGATCGGGTTCGCCGCCCGTCGAGAGGCCTAGCCTCACCCGCCCCTCACCGGCGAGCTCGATCAGAGGGCCGAAGGCCTCGCCCTCGCGCAATTCGCCGGCCGCGAGCCCATCCGCCCCCATGACGATCTCATTGCCTGGTCCCAGTACTTTCCCATTGAGCAAGCCGGCCGCTTCCAGAGCCTTGGTGTTGGCCCACATCGTGTGATGGTCGGGCGCCGCCATGGCGAAGGGCCGATCCGGCAGGATGGCATCCAGATGATGGCGCGTGATCCGCTCTTCGGCGGACAGGATGGTGTAGTCCGCGCCCTGGGCCTGAAGGATCTTGGCGTCGGGGCGCGCCGTTGCGTAGTCGCGGATGGCCCTGGACAGCGCGTCGAAGCCGTGTACGCCGTTGAGCTGCAGATGGTCCAGTTCGGCCGCGCCGGAGAAGAGGTGCATATGCGCCTCGATGAAACCGGGAACGACGGATCCCCCGGCCGCATCGATGACGCGCGTGCCGGAACCCTTGAAATGCGCCACGCTGGCCCTGTCGCCGACCGCCGTGATCTCGCCGCCCTTGACGGCGATCGCCGCCGCCTTCGGCTTGTCGGGATCCATCGTCAGAATACTGGCGTTCTCGACGATCAGATCGGCCGTATGCGGCATCACCCACTCCCCTTTTTGAGGCGAGGCTAGCCAGACAGCAGACATATGGCAAGTCGAAGTCATACGGCATGACAACTTGCCCTACCTCCCACTTGGCCTCTGGCTCAGTCTCTGCCAGAAAGTATTGCGTCAATGAGACAGCATCGGCGGGAAAGGCGAGCCAGCATCCAAATGAAGACAGTGTTCTCTCCCTTGCATGCCGGCCATTCCGGCCAGATGGAATTGGTAGCCGGCGCCATCGTGCCGGGCTTCGAGAAGCCGTCGCGAGCCGAGATCGTCAAGGCGCGTGTCGAGGCGGTGCAACTCGGCCCCATCATAGAGCCCCAAACGCACGATCTCCGCGCCGCGAAGCGTGTTCATGACGCCGCCTATATCGATTTCCTCCCCACCGTGTGGCCGGAATGGGAAGCTTCCGGCCGCGGCGGCTCGGCCATGGCCTTCGCCTGGCCGACGCGCGGACTGCGCGGGGATGTCGAGCCGAGGGCGATCGAAGCCAGGATCGGTCACTATTCGTTCGATGCCGGCGCGACCTTCGTGAAGGGCACCTGGGACGCGATCAAATCATCGTGCGACGTTGCTCTCACGGCGGCCCGCCTCGTCAAGGAAGGGCAGAATGCGGCCTTCGCGCTCTGCCGTCCGCCGGGGCATCATGCCGGGGCCGCTTTCATGGGCGGCTATTGCTACATCAACAATGCTGCCGTCGCCGCCCAGTGGTTCCGCGACCAGGGTGCGGCGCGGGTCGCGATCCTCGACGTCGACTATCATCACGGCAACGGCACGCAGGAGATCTTCTATTCTCGGCCCGACGTCCAGGTGCTTAACATCCATGGCGACCCGATGACCGAATACCCCTTTTTCCTAGGCCATGCCGATGAGAAGGGGGCAGGCGCCGGGGAGGGCTTCAACCACAACTATCCTATGCCCTTCGGCACTGGCTTCGAGGCCTGGAGCCGTTCCCTCGACGACGCTTGCGCCAAGGTGGCGGCCTTTGCGCCGGACGCGCTGATCGTTTCGCTGGGCGTCGACACGTTCGAGAAGGATCCGATCAGCCATTTCAAGCTGGTGAGCGAGGACTATCCCAAGATCGGCCGCCGGATCGCGAAGCTCGGCCTGCCGACGCTGTTCGTGATGGAAGGCGGCTACGCCGTCGAGGAGATCGGCATCAACGCTGTCGGTGTCCTGACCGGTTTCGAGGATGCCTGACGTGCCCGGCGCGGAGGCGAACGAGGTCACGCTGGGCGTCGTCCAGTTCGCCTGTGGCGACGACGCGTCGGAGAATTGCGCCATCGCGAGCCGGCTCGTGCGCGACGCAGCGGGACGCGGCGCCAATATCGTTCTGGTGCAGGAGCTCTTCGAGGGGCTCTATTTCTGCCAGGAACAGAATCCCGCCCATTTTGCCCGGGCGCGTCCGCTCGACGACGACCATCCGACGCTGGCCGCCATGCAAAAGCTTGCCGCCGAACTTGGGGTCGTCATCCCTGTCTCGCTCTTCGAGAGGCGGAACCAGGCCTACTACAATTCGGTCGCGGTGGTGGACGACGGCGGAGCACTGATTGGCGTCTATCGCAAATCGCATATACCGGACGGGCCCGGTTATTCCGAGAAGTTCTACTTCAATCCGGGCGATACGGGTTTTCGCGTGTGGCCGACGCGTTTCGGGCGGATAGGCGTGGGCATCTGCTGGGATCAATGGTTTCCCGAAGCGGCGCGCGCCATGGCGCTCATGGGCGCGGAATTCCTGCTCTATCCCACGGCGATCGGATCGGAGCCCGGACGACCCGACTTCGACACGATGGAGCATTGGCGCATCACCATGCGGGGGCACGCCGGCGCGAATCTCATGCCGGTGGCCGCGGCAAACCGGATCGGCAGGGAAACCGTGGCCGGCAAGGAACAGAGCTACTACGGCTCCTCCTTCATCGCCGGACCCGCCGGCGAGCTGGTCGCATCGGCCGGTCGCATGGATGAGGCCGTCCTGACGGCGACCTTCGATCGCGCGAAGCTGCGTGCCGATCGCGCCGCCTGGGGCCTGTTCCGGGACCGCCGGCCGGAGCTGTACGGGGTGCTTGGGACGTTGGACGGAGCCTAAGGAGCGAATAGCGATACCGGCCGCCCTTTGGGTAAGCCCCTCGTCGGCCTGTCGGCCACTTTTGCGCGCAGGCGGGGAGAAGGTCGATGTCGTCGCCGCTTTCGCCAATCGTCCGGCGTTTGCGGTCGGCGAAACCAATGCGACCATCGTCTCTCTCCCCGCCCATCGCTAATGTCCGGCAGGACGGTGAGGGCAACGCGCGGCGGCACATTCCAGGCGATCCCTATTCGCTATTCGCCCGAAGCAGGCCCTTCAAATCCACGCTCGTGTCGGCAGCCACCGTCTCGGGCACGGACTGCCCCTTCTCGAAGAGCCGACGCGCCAGCATGTGGTCGGCGGCGTTGTTCACGCTCTCGACGGCAACGAGCTTGTCGCCGCGATAGAGGAAGAGCGAGAACTTGCCGGCGGCCGTGTCACCGCGGGTGACGACCGCGTCGTGACCCTGTCCCAGTCCGGCGATTTGCAGCCTGTGCGCGCCCTGGTTCGACCAGAACCATGGCACGGCCCGATAGAAGCCATGCTCTCCCGTCAGCCGCGCCGCGACATGTTTGGCCTGGTCGACAGCGTTCTGTACCGACTCCAGCCGCGCCATGGCGCCCGTGAAGGCGTTGGGGAAAGCCGCGCAATCGCCGATCGCCGAGATGGCAGGATCGCCGGTGACGAGCCGGTCGTTCGTGACGATGCCATTGTCGATAGCAAGCCCCGCTTGGGCGGCGAGTTTCGTGTTGGGCGCGACGCCGGCGGCGACCACGATCGCGCTTGTCCGGAGGATTTGGTCGCTCGACAGATGAACCTCCCAGTCCTGGGCGGTTCGCTGGACGCTGCGGACCAGTGTCTCGAAATGCAGGCTCGTGCCGAGGCTTTCGTGGAAGGACCGGAAATGCGCTGACATCGGCCGCGACAGCATGCGACCCATCAAGGTCGGCGTGGCCTCCACGACATCCACGGCAATGTCACGGGCCCGCATCAGCGCCGCGACCTCGAGGCCGACGACGCCGCCGCCGATCACCGTGACATGCCTGAGGCGATCGAGCCGGGCATGGAGGCGGCGCGCATCGGCGAGCGTGCGCAGCTCCAGCATGGCCGCATGCTCGAGGCCCGGTATCGGAGGAATGCGGTTGCGCGCGCCGGTCGCGAGCACGAGATGGTCGTAGGGCAGGCTTTGGCCGTCCTTGAGAAAGAGCCGTCGGGCCTTGCGGTCGATCTGTTCGGCCGGAATGCCGAGCTGCAATGCGATCGCGTTGTCGCGATAGAAGGATTCCCCTTTTAGGGGCAGGCCGGAATCCTCGGGTCCCTTCAGGAACTCCTTGGAAAGCGGCGGACGCTGATAGGGCAGGTTCGGCTCGTCGCCGACGATGGTGATGGATCCGGCAAAACCACGCTGGCGCAGCGCCGCGGCGAGTTCCACCCCGCCATGACCGCTGCCGACGATCACCACGTCTTTCACGCCGCCTGTCGGTGCGGCCTGGAGGGTCTCAGTCATGTCCTGGTCTTTTGCTGGGCTGCCGGTCCGTGGACGCGTCGTTCCCGTCATCCGACACATGCAGATGGAAGAGATGCGCAGGAGGCATATAGTGTCGGGGCGTGAAAATCTACACCGGGTCCTTCCGCAACTGTCTTTCCGCCCGCGCGACACGCATTCGGGCGACGAGGAAGGCAGCGGCGAAAGTAATGCTCATCAGGAGCACGATGGTCGGAGCGGGCGCCGAATCCAGGAAGAAGCTCAAATAGACCCCGAGGAACGAGGCCGAGACCGCGACGACCATGGCGGTGACCAGCATTCTTTCGAACCTGTTCGTCAGGAGAAAGGCGATCGCGCCGGGCGCGATCAGCATGGCGACCGCCAGGATGATGCCGACGGCCTTCAGGGCACCGACGATCGACAGCGACAATATCGCGAGCAGGCCGTAATGCAGCAGCCGCACCGGCAGGCCGATCGCTTGGGCGTGCTGGGGGTCGAAGGCGTGGAGCAGGAGGTCGCGCCGGAGCGTGCCGACCGTCAAAATCACGACGACGGCAATGACCCCGCTTTCGAGCACATCCCGCCAGCCGACGCCGAGCATGTCTCCAAAGAGGATATGGTCGAGATGAACGTCGCTCTGGATCTTGGTGTAGAGCACGAGGCCGAGACCGAACATGCCGGAGAACACGATGCCCATCACCGTGTCCTCCTTGATGCGGCTGTTTTCCCTGAGGAAGCCTGTGGCGAGCGCGCAGGTCATGCCTGCCGCGAAGGCGCCTACGGCGAGAGGCAAGCCCGCCATGTAGGCGAGCACGACGCCGGGCAGCACACCATGGCTGATAGCGTCCCCCATCAGAGACCAGCCCTTCAGGACGAGGAAGCAGGACAAGAGCGCCATCGGCGCCGCGACGAGGATCGCGATGACGAAGGCCTGCTGCATGAAGGTGAATTGGAAGGGCGCGAGGAGCATTTCGACCATGGTCACAGCCCCTGCACCAGCGCCTGGCGTGCCCGGCGCCGGGCGGCGAGCATGCCGTGCTTCGGCGCGAAGAGGAATGCGCCAAGGAAAATGAAGGTCTGCAGCACCACGATGATGCCGCCCGTCGCTCCGTCGAGGAAATAGCTCGCATAGGCGCCGACGAAGCTGGTGCTCGCACCGATCCCGATGCTGATTATGATCAGGCGGGGGAAGCGGTCGGTGAGAAGATAGGCTGTCGCGCCCGGGGTCACGACCATGGCCACGACCAGGAAGGCCCCCACCGTCTGCAGCGCCGCAACCGTGCAGGCCGAAAGCAGCGAGAAGAACAGTACTTTCATCCGGTCCGGGTTGAGGCCGATCGATCGCGCGTGGCTCTCGTCGAAGAAGGTCACCATGAGATCCCGCCATTTGACGAGCAGGATCAGGAGCGAAATGCCGGCAATGATGACGAGCTGGAGCGTGTCCGCGGAAGTGACGGCGAGGATGTTGCCGAGCACGATGGTCTGGATGTTCACCGACGTCGGCGAAAGCGACACCATGAACAGGCCAAGGCCGAAGAAGGAGGTGAAGATCAGCCCGATGATGGCGTCTTCCCTGAGTTTGGTCCGTTGATTGAGGAAAAGCATGGCGCCCGCGGCGAGCCCGCCGGACAGGAAGGCGCCGAAGGCGAAGGGAAGGCCCAGCATGTAGGCGCCGGCCACGCCGGGAACGATGGAATGGGAAAGCGCATCGCCGATCAGCGACCAGCCCTTCAGCATCAGATAGGCCGACAGGAAGGCGCAGACGCCGCCGACCAGCGCCGAGACCCACATGGCGTTGATCATGTAGCCATAGGCGAATGGCTCGGCCAGCAGGTCGATCATTTCCGGCCGGCCCTTCCGTCCGACCTTTCGCCATAGATCACGAAAGGCCGCTCGTCGTCGGTCAGCACCGTCACCTTGCGCGGGTCCGCGTCGGCATGCAGTTCGGCGCCGCCGAGGATGAACTGACGCAAGACGCCGCCGAAAGCCTTCTCCAGATTGGCCTGGGTGAACACGTCGGCGGTCGGACCTTCGGCAAGCACCGTGCGGTTGATGAGCACGGCGCGGTCGCAGAATTGCGGCACGCTGCCGAGATTATGCGTCGAGACGAGCATGATCCGGCCCTCGTCGCGCAAGGAGCGGAGGAGCGTCGTGATCGCGTCCTCGGTCTTGACGTCGACACCGGTGAAAGGCTCGTCGAGCAGGATGATCTCACCCTCCTGGGCAAGCGCCCTTGCCAGGAAGACCCGCTTCTTCTGGCCACCCGACAACTCGCCGATCTGGCGCCTGCGATAGGGACCCATGCCGACGCGTTCGAGCGCAGCGTCCACCTTCTCGCGATCGACCGCGCGGGGGATGCGCATGAAATTCATGTGGCCGTATCGCCCCATCATCACCACGTCCTCGACAAGCACCGGGAAGTTCCAGTCGACGTCCTCGGACTGCGGCACATAGGCGACGGCGTTGCGTTTCAGGGCCTGCGCGGCGGGCGCTCCGAACATCGAGACGCTTCCGGAAGCGAGCGGCACAAAGCCCATGATCGCCTTGAAGAGCGTGGATTTGCCCGAACCGTTGACACCCACCAGCGCTGTTATCGAGCCACGGGGGATCGAGAAGCTGGCGTTGCGCAAGGCGGTGTGGCCATTGCGGTAGGTGACGGTGATGTCCTCGACCGAAAGGCCGTCTTTGGCTGACACGTCGCTGGCTACCGAAAGGTTCATTCCGTCAGGCCCTTGGCGATGGTTTCCGCCGTGGTTCGCAACAAGTCGAGGTAAGTGGGCACCGGCCCGTCGGCGTCGCTCAGCGAGTCCACATAGAGCACGCCGCCGTAATTGGCACCGGTCTCGCGAGCGACCTGCTTGGCGGGATCGGCCGACACGGTGCTTTCGCTGAAGACTACGGGGACATTGTGAGCGCGCACGGCGTCGATCACCTTGCGAACCTGTTGAGGCGTGCCTTGCTGGTCGGCATTGATCGGCCAAAGGTACAGCTCCTTCAGGCCGAAGTCGCGGGCAAGATAGCTGAAAGCGCCCTCGCTCGTGACGAGCCATCGCCGCTCCGGGGGGATGGCGGACAGGCGCGCACGGATCGGCTCCACGGTCGCCTTGATCTTTTCGGCATAGGCGGCGGCGTTGCGATTATAGGTCTCGGCATTCTCCGGATCATGCTCCGCCAACGCCTTGCGGATGTTCTCCACATAGGTCAGGGCCGCCTGGGGTGACATCCAGGCATGCGGGTTGGGCTTCCCGGTATAGGGGCCTTCGGCGATACCCATCGGCTCCACGCCGTCCGTCACCACGACGCCCGGCACATCCTTGAGGTTCTGGAAGAATTTCTGGAACCAGAGTTCTAGATTCAGTCCGTTCCACAGGATGAGATCCGCGCCCTGCGCCCGGATGAGGTCGCCTGGCGTGGGCTGGTAGTTGTGGATCTCGGCATTGGGCTTGGTGATGGATTCGACGTCCGCGGCATCGCCGGCGACGTTTCGCGCCATGTCGGCGATGATGGTGAAGGTGGTCACGACCTTCAACTTTTCACTGTCACGGGCTTCGCCGCTGCATGCGGCGAGGCAGAGCGCGATGAGCGCGGCAATGGCGGCGCGAAGCATTCTGCAATCACTCCTCGGGCGGGCCGCATCTGAAGGGCCGTGACAAAACACATAGGGACAGGGCGGGCGTCTGTCAATGCAATTGCAAATCGTTTGCAACTTGATCGCCGGCGAAATGGGTTCTCTTCCCCCAAGGGAATGCGAAGCTGAGGGTTGGATAAGCCGCTCGGAGGGGGGCATTTCTTTGCAACTGGTTGTCATCTGGCGCATAATTCGGCCATGACGAAAGCGCCGACTCAGAAGCCCGATTACGAAAAGCAGCTACGCCGCGCGGGTGTTCGCATAACCCGCCCGCGACGCGTCATCCTGGACATCCTGTCGAGTACCGAAGGCCATCCCGACGCGCTCGAGATCTTCCGGATGGCGTCGAAAGCCGACAGCAGCATTTCCTTGTCCACCGTCTACAGGACGATGAAGCTGCTCGAGGGAATGGGCGCCATTCATCGCCATGCGTTCGAGGGTGGCCCCTCACGATTCGAGCAAGCGATGGGCGAGCATCACGATCATCTGATCGACATCGAGACGGGCGACGTGATCGAATTCAAGTCGGACAGGATCGAGCAGTTGCAGGACGAGATCGCGCGCGCGCTCGGCTACGACATTGTCCATCATCGTCTCGAACTCTACGGCAGGAAGCGACGCAAGGCGTGAGGCTCCGTCCATAGTCGGCCGACCGAGGGAAAGTCATCATACAAATTTCGATCTAGCCGATTGACATAGTATCTATGGGACCTTACGAAATCTCCTTCATTGCGGAGGGAGGTTTCGTGCTGCTGGATGATGATCGCCTTTTTCCCGTCGAGCCGTCTGTCCGGGCGCTCGCCCGCACCCTCTTCGCGGAGGTCCGGGACCTCCCGATCGTCAGCCCCCACGGCCACACGGACCCGCGCTGGTTCGCCGAGAACGAGCCATTTCCCGATCCCGCGCAGCTCCTGATCGTTCCTGACCATTACATCTTCCGCATGCTTTTCAGCCAAGGCGTCGCGCTGGAAAGCATCGGCGTCCCCCGGGCCGACGGCGGGCCCGTCGAGACCGACGGACGCAAGATCTGGCGCATTTTCGCCGAGCGTTTCCATCTCTTCCGCGGCACCCCCACGAGGATTTGGCTCGATCATACTTTCGCGACGTTGTTCGGCATGGACGTGCCGCTGTCGGCGCAGACGGCGGATTTGTATTATGACCGCATCGCCGAGTGCCTCGAGCAGGAGGAGTATCGGCCACGGCCGCTGTTCGACAGATTCCGCATCGAGACGATCGCGACGACCGAAGGCGCGCTCGACGATCTCAAATGGCACCGCATGATCGCCGACTCCGGCTGGAGCGGCCGGGTCATCACGACCTACCGACCGGATGCCGTCGTCGATCCCGATTTCGATGGCTTCGCCGGTAATCTCCGCATGCTGGGCGAGATCACGGGCTGCGACACCGATCACTGGGCCGGCTATCTCGACGCGCATCGGGCGAGGCGGGCCTTCTTCAAGGAGCACGGCGCGACCGCTACCGACCATGGCCATGCGACTGCCGACACGGCGGATCTCTCCCGCGGCGCGGCCGAGACCCTGTTCGCCCGCATCCGGACGGGCGAGGCGAATGCCGGGGAAAGGAACCTGTTCCGGGCGCAGATGCTGACCGAGATGGCGCGAATGAGCCTCGACGACGGGCTGGTCATGCAAATCCACCCGGGTTCCCGCCGCAATCATTCGCCCGGGATTCTCCAGCGTTTCGGCCGGGACAAGGGTTTCGACATTCCCGGGCGCACGGACTACGTGGCTGCTCTGAAGCCGATGCTCGACGCCGTCGGGCTCGAGCCCGGCCTCACCATAATCCTCTTCACGCTGGACGAAACCGCCTATGCGCGTGAGCTCGCGCCGCTCGCCGGCGTCTATCCCAGCCTGAAGCTCGGTCCCGCCTGGTGGTTCTTCGACAGCGCCGAGGGCATGCGCCGCTTCCGCCAGCTGACGACCGAGACCGCCGGCTTCTACAACACCGTGGGCTTCAACGACGACACCCGTGCATTCCCTTCCATCCCCGCCCGCCACGACGTGGCGCGGCGGGTCGACTGCGCCTACCTCGCCGAACTCGTCGCGACCGGACGCCTCCGGGAGGAGGAAGCGGCCGAGCTTGCCGTCGAGCTCGCCTACGGGCTCGCCAAGCGTGCCTATCGCCTTTGATACCAACGGTCCAAAAAACCGTTGGAGCGCGCGACTGCGCGCAGCGGCAGCAGAGCGCCGCGCCTCCGTTCGGACGCGCAAAGGAAGCTCTGCGACTATGGAGTTGCCGCATCGTGCTTTCCGAACCTTCGGTTCGGGCCGATGCAGTGGCGCGAAAGCCGAGCGGCCCGGATGGGCCGCGCCGGCGACTGAGGCGCCCTGGATGTGTCAACGTCCAGGGCATTGGAATGAGAACGTAAACCGAAATCAGGAATAGGGAGGAGACCATGAACCTGATCCGAAAGTTCACCGCCGCCGCAGCATTGTCCGCGGTGCTGTTCGGCGGCGCTGCCTACGCGCAGGAAATCACCCTCAAATCGTCCGACACCCATCCGGACGGATACCCGACGGTCGAGGCGGTCAAGTTCCTGGGCGAACTCGTCAAGGAACGCACGGGCGGGCGCATCGCCATCGAAGTCTATCACTCCGCCCAGCTCGGCGAGGAGAAGGACACGATCGAACAGACGCGCGCCGGCGTCATCGACATGAACCGGGTCTCGCTCGGGCCATTCAACAACATTGTCGAGGAGACCCAGGCGGTCTCCCTGCCATACATCTTCAAGTCGACCGATCACATGCACAAGGTCATGGACGGGCCTATCGGGGATGAGATCCTGAAGGCGTTCGAGGCGCATGACCTGGTCGGTCTCGCCTTCTACGATTCAGGCTCGCGCTCCTTCTACAACGCCAGGAAACCGATCAAGTCCATCGACGACCTGAAAGGCATGAAGCTGCGCGTCATCCAGTCGGATGTCTTCGTCGCCATGGTCAATGCTCTGGGCGCCAATGCCGTGCCGATGCCCTATGGCGAAGTCTATTCGGCCATCCAGACCGGCGTCATCGACGGCGCGGAGAACAACTGGCCGAGCTACGAATCCTCGAAGCACTACGAGGTGGCGAAGTACTTCACGCTCGACCAGCACCTGATCGTACCGGAAGTGCTGGTCATGTCGAAGGCGTCCTGGGATAAGCTGTCGGCCGAGGACCAGGCGATCGTCAAGGCTGCCGCAAAGGAGAGCGTGGCCAAGATGCGCGCGCTCTGGGCAGAGCGCGAAGCCGCGTCCGAGAAGACCGTTCGCGCGGCCGGTTCCGAAGTGGTGGCCGAGATCGACAAGCAGCCTTTCATCGACGCCATGAAGCCCGTCTACGAGCAGTTCGTGAAGAACGACAAGCTCAAGGATCTCGTCTCGCGCATCCAGGCGACCGAGTGAGGCGCGCCGGGCGGTGCCTTGCCGACGGCGGCACCGCCTTTTCGCCACGGAATTCGAGGGCACTTCCATGCGTGAATACCTGCCGCAGATCGCCCGACTCTTGTCGGCCCTATCGAACCTCGCGCTCTGGCTTGCCGGCATCGGGCTCGTGCTGATGACCGCCTTCGTCGCCTGGCAGGTCTGGGGCCGCTACGTGTTGAACGCCAGCCCGAGCTGGACGGAACCGGCCTCAGTCATGCTGATGAGCTGGTTCATCTTTCTCGGCTCGGCCGTCGGCGTGCGCGAAAACTTTCATCTGGGCTTCGACGTGCTCCTCTACGCCATGCCGAAGGCGCGGGGGCTGCTGAGGACGATATCCGATGTGGTGGTCATGGGATTCGGCATCGGCATGATTGTCTATGGCAGCAAGCTCGTGGCCCTGACCTGGGATTCGACCATGCCCGCGCTCGGCCTTCCCGGCGGTCTGGACTATGTGCCGATCGTCGCGGGCGGCTTTCTCGTGGCCTTGTTCTCACTGGAGCGCATGGTCTTGCGTTTCGCCGGAGAGCCGGTCGACATCGACGCGACGATCGCCGAAGAGGCGGCAATCTGATGGAACTCTGGATTCTTTTCGGCGTCTTCACGCTGCTCATGCTGATCGGCACGCCGATCGCCTTTTGCCTCGGCGTCGCCAGCCTGGCGACCGTGCTCTATATGGGCCTGCCCCCGCTGGTCGTCTTTCAGCGCATGAATTCGGGCATGAACGTCTTCTCGCTCATCGCCGTGCCCTTCTTCATCTATGGCGGCGATCTGATGGTGCGCGGGGGCATCGCCCAGCGCATCGTGGCCTTCGCCGGCGCGCTGGTCGGTCATCTGCGCGGCGGGCTCGGCCAAGTGAACATCGCCGCCTCGACACTGTTCGGCGGCATCTCCGGCTCCGCCGTCGCGGAAGCGGCCGCCGTCGGCGGGCTGATGATTCCTCAGATGAAAGCCCGCGGCTACGGCGTCGACTATGCCGTGAACGTGACTTCGATGGCGGCGCTGATCGCGTTGTTGTTGCCGCCTTCGCACAACATGATCATCTATTCGATCTCGGCGGGCGGCAAGATCTCCATCGCCGACCTCTTCACCGCGGGCATCATTCCCGGCCTGCTCTTTGCCGCCTCGCTGATGGTCACCGCCTATTTCGTCGCGCGCAGGCGCGGCTATCCGGTCGAACCTTTCCCGGGGCTGGCTGCGGCCCTGCGACTGGGCGCCGTGGCGGTCCCCGGACTGCTCCTCATCGGCATCATCTTCGGCGGCGTCCGCTCGGGCGTCTTCACCGCGACGGAAAGCTCCTGCGTCGCGGTGATCTACGCGCTGCTGGTCACGATGTTCATCTACCGGCAGATGAGCTGGGAGCAGTTCGTCCATTCGACCTTGGGCGCGGTGCGCACGACCTCCATGGTGCTGCTGATCATCGGCACGGCGGCCGCCTTCTCCTGGCTGATGGCCTTCCTGAAGGTGCCGGCGGCGATGATCGCCTCGCTCAACGCCATCTCCGAGGATCCATTGGTGATCCTGCTCCTGCTCAATGTGCTGATGCTTTTTCTCGGCACGTTCATGGACATGGGGCCGATGATCATCATCACGACGCCGATCTTCCTGCCGGTCGTGCAAGCCTATGGAATCGACCCCGTGCATTTCGGCGTGATCATGATCCTCAACCTCGGTATCGGCCTGAATACGCCGCCGGTCGGTTCGGTCCAGTTCGTCGCCTGCGCCGTGGGCAAGATCTCGGTCTGGGAGGCCATGCGTTCGATCTGGCCATTCTACGCCGCCGGAACGATCGTGCTCATGCTGGTGACCTACATCCCGGCCATCTCGCTATGGCTGCCGTCGGTCTTTAAGTGAGGAGAGCGAAGCGATGGCTGGAGACCCGGAATGAACGCTGACGAACGCCTGCTGGACGAGACGCAGAGACGGCCGAAACTCGCCGACCGCCTCGTCGACTCCATCCGGGAACAGATCGTTTCCGGAACGCTTCAGCCAGGCGACAAGCTGCCGACGGAGGCTCAGCTCTGCGGCGAGTATGGCGTCAGCCGGACGGTCGTGCGCGAAGCGGTGACGCGCCTCGCGGCGGACGGTCTCGTTCTTCCCCGGCAAGGCGCCGGTGTGTTCGTGAGCGAGCAGGCGCCGACCGCATTGGAAAGCCTGGCCGCGGATCTGAACGGCAAGGTCTCCATGGTGCTCAATGTCCTCGAAGTGCGCATGGCGATCGAGATCGAATCGGCCGCCCTTGCCGCGCAGCGGCGCTCGCCATCCCAGGAAGCCGACATCCGTGCGGCCTTCCGCGACTTCGACACACAGCTCCAGCGCGGCGAGCCGACAGGCGCGGCCGACTTCGCTTTCCACCGGGCGATCGCCCAGGCGACGAACAATCCCTTCTACGTCGAGATCCTCGATGTTCTCGGCCGCCGCACCATCCCGCGCGACCTCGTCACGACGGTTTCGTCCGAACTGCTCCAGTCGCAGGAATATCAGGCGAGCCTGCAAGCCGAGCACCGTGCGATCATGGAAGCGGTTTCCGACGGCGATGCCGAAGGCGCGCGGGACGCCATGCGTCGCCACCTGTCTGCCAGCCAGCGCCGCTATCACGGGCTTCTGCAGAGCGGTGATGACCTTCAACGGCTGTTTTCGACGAAACTCTGAAAGGATTTGCAATGCGTGTGGACATCCGGCAGGCGGTGGGACCGGCAGCGGCCAAAGCGTTCGATACGGGTGGGCTGCGTGAGAACTTCCTGGTCGAGAACCTGTTCTTGCCCGGCGAGATCCGCCTGACCTACACGCATCTGGACCGCCTGATCGTCGGGGGAGCCATGCCCGCCGCGCAGGCTCTTCATCTTCAGCCGATCAAGGAAACGGGCACACCCGCATTCCTCGACCGCCGGGAAATGACCGTCGTCAATGTCGGGGAGGCGGGTGAGGTCGTCGCCGACGGCCGTTCGTTCCCGCTGAACCATCGCGACATGCTTTACCTCGGCAAGGGGGTCAGAGAGGTGCGGTTCGCAAGCGCCGAGCAGCATAGGCCGGCGAAATTCTATCTCCTGAGCGCGCCCGCCCACAAGGAAATCCCGTCTCGACTGATCCGCATCGGCGATGCCAAAAGGATCGATCTCGGCGCCCGCGCGACCTCCAACGAGCGGTCGATCCATCAGTTCGTCCATCCCGACGTGATGGAATCCTGCCAGCTCGTCGTGGGCATGACGGTGCTGGCGGAAGGGTCCGTCTGGAACACGATGCCCTGCCATGTTCACGACCGCCGGTCGGAGGCCTATCTCTATTTCGGCCTGCCGCAAGCGGCGCGTGTCTTCCATTTCATGGGCGAGCCAGCCGAGACTCGTCACCTCGTCGTTGCCAACGAGCAGGCGATCCTGTCGCCGGGCTGGTCGATCCACAGCGGCGCCGGCACGTCCAACTACAGCTTCATCTGGGCCATGGCAGGGGATAACATCGACTACACCGACGTCGACATTGTCGCGATGGAGGACCTGAGATGAGCGGACTGGACATCTTCAGCCTGGCTGGCCGCCGGGCACTGGTCACCGGGGCCAATACGGGAATCGGGCAAGGCATCGCGATTTACCTTGCGCGAGCCGGCGCGGAGATCCTGGCAGTCGGCCGTTCCTCTATGGACGAGACCGTCGACGCCATCGAGGCCGATGGCGGAAAGGCCGTCTCGGTCATGGCCGATCTCGCCGATTCCGTCGGCGCTGCAGCCATGCTCGAACGGAACTGGGACGAGCTTGGCCCGATCGACATCCTGGTCAACAATGCCGGCATCATCCGGCGCGGCGACGCGGTGGATTTCTCGGAGGCGGACTGGGACGACGTCATGGACGTCAATCTCAAATCCGTCTTCATGCTGAGCCAGGCCTTGGCCCGGAAGGCTTTCGCGGAGGATCGGCCGGCCAAGATCATCAACATCGCCTCCATGCTGTCTTTCCAGGGCGGCATCCGCATCGTTTCCTATACGGCGGCGAAAAGCGGCCTGGCGGGGCTGACGCGTATCCTCGCCAACGAGTGGGCTGCCCGGCGCATCAACGTCAATGCCATCGCGCCGGGTTACATCATCACCAACAACACCAAGATATTGCGCGAGGACCCCGTGCGCAGCGGCGAAATCCTCAAGCGGATTCCGGCTGGACACTGGGGCAAGCCGGAGGACATAGGCGGTACTGCGGTCTTCCTCGCCAGCGCGGCTTCGGACTACGTGCACGGCGCGATCTTCCCGGTCGACGGCGGCTGGCTGGCCAGATAGGAGCGTTCATGGCAAGCTCTAATTTCGTGAAGCCTTCGGATGACGATTGGGCGCCGACCGAGCCGGGCGTGCGCCGGCGACTGCTCACCCACAGCGATGAATTGATGATCGTCGAGGTGGCCTTCGAGAGGGGAGCGGTCGGGGCGCTTCATTGCCATCCGCACATCCAAGCAAGCTATGTGGCGGAAGGCGTCTTCGAGGTGACGATCGCGGGCGAGACCGCCGTGCTCGAGGCCGGGCAGAGCTTCATCGTGCCTTCGGGCGCGGTCCATGGCTGCCGGGCGCTGGAGGAAGGCCGGCTCATCGACAGCTTCACGCCCGCGCGCCTGGAGTTCCTCTCCGCATAGTGTCTGTCGCCTAAGACCGCGCAGCGGTTTTGGGGCAAACGACATCCCTCAAACGAACCCGCATCGCTCTCGCGATCGGTGCGGTTGACGAAAGGCGCGCCGGGGCGGATCATCTCCGCACGCATCAGCGACAAGGTCCAAGGGAAAGACGAGATGGTGGAAAAAGCCGACATTGGCCTGATCGGTCTTGGCGTCATGGGATCCAATCTCGCGCTCAATATCGCCGAGAAGGGCCACCGGATCGCGGTCTTCAACCGGACGACGTCGCGAACGGACGCCTTTGTCGAGCAGGCCGGCGAACTCAGGGACAGGATCATTCCCTGCAGGACGATCGAGGCGCTTGCGGATGCGATCCGGCCCCCTCGGCCGATCATCCTGATGGTCCAGGCGGGCCAGGCAGTCGACGAGCAGATCGCGCTTCTGCGCCGCGTGCTTTCCTCCGGCGACATCATCATCGATGCGGGCAATGCGAATTTCCGCGACACCATGCGCCGCTTCCACGAACTCGAAGGCTCGGGCCTGACGTTTATCGGCATGGGCGTTTCGGGCGGTGAGGAAGGTGCGCGCCACGGGCCGTCGATCATGGTTGGCGGGACCGAGGAATCCTGGCGGCGCGTCGAGGATGTGCTGACCGCCATCTCCGCGAAGTACGAGGGAGAGCCTTGCGCCGCCTGGCTCGGCACCGACGGCGCCGGCCATTTCGTCAAGACCATCCATAACGGCATCGAGTATGCCGACATGCAGATGATCGCGGAGATTTATGGAATTCTCCGCGACGGGCTCGGCATGGCCGCCAAGGACATCGCCCCGATCTTCGAGGGATGGAATCGCGGGCGCTTGAACTCCTATCTGATCGAGATCACGGCCAAGGTTCTCGAGGCGGACGATCCCAAGACCGGATCGCCAATGGTCGACATCATTCTAGACCGGGCCGGCCAGAAGGGAACGGGCAAATGGTCGGTGATCGAGGCTCAGACGCTCGGAGTTCCGGCGACGGCCATCGAGGCGGCCGTGGCGGCGCGCGTGCTGTCCTCGATGAAGGACGAGCGGCTCGCCGCGGAACAGGTTTTCGCCACGGGTCGACGGCAGCTCGACGGCGACCGCGCGAGCCTTATCGCTGATCTCGAGCTTGCCCTGTTCGCCGGCAAGATAGCGGCCTATGCGCAAGGTTTCGCGGTCATGGCCGCCGCTTCCAAGGAGTTCGGCTGGAACCTGCCGCTCCCCGTCATCGCCAAGATCTGGCGCGCAGGCTGCATCATCCGCTCGCAATTCCTCGGGCGCCTTGCCGAGGCGTTCGCCACCAGCGGCTCGGTGGCCAATCTCCTGATGGCGCCCGCCTTCGTGGAGATGATGAACGAGGCCCATCCGTCCTTGCGCCGCGTCGTCGCGCGCGCCGCCGAGGCCGGGCTTCCCGTGCCCGCGCTCTCCTCCGCGCTTGCCTATTTCGACGCCTATCGACAGGGCAGAGGAACATCCAACCTCATCCAGGCTCAGCGCGATTTCTTCGGCGCCCATGGTTTCGAACGTATCGACGCGAGCGGCGCCTTCCACGGACCTTGGGCGAGCTGAGATCGGGGCGTCCGGCTCGGCTGAAGCTGAATCCGGTGTCAAAACAAGGATATGGAGCGGCCGGCCCGAGACCCTCGGTGCGGCCGTACTCATATGCAGGCGTCGTTCCGCTTGGGCCGGCGCGTCTCCCGAGGCGGACCGTGTTGCGCCAGGCCAGCGGTTGCGCCGATTTGGCTTGACAATCCTTTTTTTCGGAAGTCAAAATAAATGTAATCGATTGCACCGCCCAATAGCGGAATACAGTCGATCGTTTGATCCCTCGGAATAGGAGGCCGATGGATCGAGTTGAACGCCTGTCGTAGGAGCGGCGGGCTAACGGGAGGAAATCATGAAGTCTTTCAAGGCACTTATTGCGGCCTCGACTCTACTTGCCTCGGCGAGCCTTGCGAACGCGACCGATCTTGAAGTCACCCATTGGTGGACGTCTGGCGGCGAGGCTGCCGCCGTCGCGGAACTCGCCAAGGCTTTCGACGCGACCGGCAACAAATGGGTCGACGGAGCCATCGCCGGTTCGGGCGGCACGGCGCGGCCGATCATGATCAGCCGCATCACCGGCGGCGATCCGATGGGCGCCACGCAATTCAATCACGGCCGTCAGGCGGAGGAACTCGTCCAGGCCGGGCTGATGCGTGATCTCACCGACGTAGCCACGAAGGAGAAGTGGACGGAGATCATCCGGCCGAAGAGCTTGCTCGACAGTTGCACCATCGACGGCAAGATCTATTGCGCCCCGGTGAACATCCATTCCTGGCAGTGGCTATGGCTCTCCAACAAGGCCTTCGAAGAGGCCGGTGTGCCGGTGCCGAAGAATTGGGACGAATTCGTTGCGGCCGCTCCGGCGCTCGAGAAGGCCGGCAAGGTGCCGCTCGCGGTCGGCGGCCAGCCCTGGCAGGCCAGCGGCGCCTTCGCCGTGCTGATGATCGCGATCGGCGGCAAGGACACTTTCCTCAAGGTCTATTCGGACAAGGACGCCGAAGTCGCCGCCGGTCCGGAAGTCGCCAAGGTCTTCAAGGCCGCCAACGACGCTCGCGCCATGTCGAAGAACACCAATGTCCAGGACTGGAACCAGGCGACCAACATGGTCATCACCGGCAAGGCCGGCGGCCAGATCATGGGCGACTGGGCGCAAGGCGAGTTTCAGGTGGCCGGCCAGGTGGCGGGGAAGGACTACACCTGCCTGCCCGGCCTGGGTGTGAACGAAATTCTCTCGACCAATGGCGACGCCTTCTATTTTCCGCTGCTGAAGGATGAAGCAAAGTCCAAAGCGCAGGAGGTGCTGGCCACGACCTTGCTCGACCCGAAGACGCAGGTCGCGTTCAACCTCAAGAAGGGTTCGCTGCCGGTACGAGGCGACGTCGATCTCGCCACCGCCAATGACTGCATGAAGAAGGGCCTCGACATCCTTGCCAAGGGCAACGTGATCCAGAGTGCCGACCAGCTTGTTTCCGCCGACACCACGAAGCAGATCGAGGACCTCTTCGCCGAGTTCTTCGCCACTCCGAGCCTGACCCCGGAGGACGCGCAGAAGCGTTTCGCCGACATCATCGCGGCGGCGGACTGACCTTTTCCCGAGCGTCCGACCCGAGCCGACAACGGTTTCGGGTCGCGCTTCTGGATAGCTGGGCGGCGTCGATCCTTCGAGAGACCGCCGCTCCAGCGAGGCGGCCGATCCGTCCGGACCTGAATGCGTGGGAAAGGGTCGATCGAGATGAGCGAAAATCAAGCAAGGCGTCCAAGCCAGCTTTTCAGGAACCTGAGCGCCAAGATCGCATCCGTGCCGATGATCCTCACGGCGGTCGTCGTCTTCGCCGGCGGCACCGCCTGGACCGTGCTTTATTCCTTCACCAATTCCAAGCTGCTGCCGCGCCTCAATTTCGTAGGGCTCACGCAGTACGACCGCCTGTGGGCGGCGCCGCGTTGGCAGGTCGCCATCGAGAACCTGGCGATCTACGGTGTCTTGACCCTTGTCTTCTCGCTGGTCATCGGCTTCGTACTCGCCGCGCTCCTCGACCAGAAGATCCGTTTCGAAGACACCTTCCGGACGATCTTCCTCTATCCCTTCGCGCTTTCCTTCATCGTGACCGGCCTCGTCTGGCAATGGCTGCTCAATCCCGACTTCGGTGTCCAGGGCGTGGTGCGCAGTCTCGGCTGGGAGAGCTTCACCTTCGACCCGCTCTACGATGCAAGAATCGTCATCTACGGCATCGTCATCGCCGCGCTCTGGCAGGGCACGGGCCTTGTCATGTGCCTGATGCTCGCCGGCCTTCGCGGCATCGACGAGGACATCTGGAAGGCCGCGCGTGTCGACGGCATTCCCATGTGGAAGACCTATCTGTTCGTGATTATCCCGATGATGCGCCCCGTCTTCGTCACGACGCTGGTCATCATCGCAGCCGCAATCGTCAAGGTCTACGATCTCGTCGTCGCGCAGACGAGCGGCGGACCGGGGATCGCTTCCGAAGTCCCTGCGAAATACGTCTACGACTACATGTTCCTCGCCCAGAATCTGGGCCAGGGCTTCGCGGCCTCGACGATGATGCTGCTCAGCGTGATCATCGTCGTGGTGCCCTGGGCTTATCTGGAATTCGGAAGGGGGCGTCGTCATGGCTGATGCCGCCGTCCTTGATCGCCCGGTTTCCGTAGAAGCGCCGGCACGAGCCGTATCTGGACCTTACGGGCCCAAACCGCGGCGAGCACTTTCCGCCCGCAACATCATGCTCTACGGCACGCTGATCGTCGTCGCCCTCTACTATCTCCTGCCGCTCTACGTGATGGTCGTCACCTCGCTGAAGGGCATGCCCGAGATCCGGATGGGAAACATCTTCTCTCCGCCCCTCGAGATAACCGTCGAGCCGTGGATCAAGGCGTGGTCGCAAGCTTGCACAGGGTTGAATTGCGACGGCCTGTCGCGCGGCTTCTGGAACTCCGTCCGTATCACCGTGCCGAGTGTCGTGCTCTCCATAGCGGTCGCATCGGTCAACGGCTACGCGCTCGCCAACTGGCGCTTCAGGGGTGCCGAGATATTCTTCACCATCCTGATCATCGGCGCCTTCATTCCCTATCAGGTGATGCTCTATCCGATCGTCATCATCCTGCGGGAGATCGGTTTCTACGGCACGCTGACCGGCCTCGTCATCGTGCACACGATCTTCGGCATGCCGATCCTGACGCTGCTCTTCCGCAATTACTTCGCGTCATTGCCGGAAGAGCTGTTCAAGGCCGCCCGTGTCGATGGCGCCGGCTTCTGGGCGATCTATCTCAAGATCATGCTGCCTATGTCGCTGCCCATCTTCGTGGTGGCGATCATCCTGCAGGTCACCGGCATCTGGAACGATTTCCTGTTCGGCGTCGTCTACACGCGACCCGATGTCTATCCGATGACTGTCCAGCTCAACAATATCGTCAACTCGGTGCAAGGGGTGAAGGAATACAACGTCAACATGGCGGCGACCTTGCTCACCGGGCTTGTCCCGCTGGTGATCTACTTCATTTCCGGCAAATTGTTCGTGCGCGGTATCGCCGCGGGCGCGGTGAAAGGCTGAGCCGATGACGAGCGTCATGATCAAGGATGTCTCGTTGAACTTCGGCACGGTCGAGGTGTTGAAGTCCCTGGATCTCGAGATTCCGGAGGGCGAATTCCTCGTGCTGCTCGGACCTTCGGGCTGCGGGAAATCGACATTGCTCAACTGCATCGCCGGCCTGCTCGACGTCTCCGGGGGCCAGATCTTCATCAAAGGGCGGAACGTCACCTGGGAGGAGCCCAAGGATCGCGGCATCGGCATGGTCTTCCAGTCCTATGCGCTCTATCCGCAGATGACGGTGGAGGGCAATCTCTCCTTCGGGCTGAAGAACGCCGGACTGCCCAAGGACGAGATCGCCCGGCGCGTCGCCAAGGCATCCGAGATCCTGCAGATCCAGCCGCTGCTCCAGAGAAAGCCATCGGCCCTTTCCGGCGGCCAGCGGCAGCGTGTGGCGATCGGCCGGGCCCTGGTGCGCGATGTCGACGTCTTCCTTTTCGACGAGCCCCTGTCCAATCTCGATGCCAAGCTCCGATCGGAGTTGCGTGTCGAGATCAAGCGCCTTCACCAGCGCCTCGGCAACACGATGATCTATGTGACGCACGACCAGATCGAGGCGCTGACGCTGGCCGACCGCATAGCGGTCATGAAGGGCGGGGCGATCCAGCAACTCGATACGCCGCACACGATCTACAACAATCCCGTGAACCGCTATGTCGCCGGTTTCATCGGCTCGCCGGGCATGAATTTCATCGAGGGCAAGTTGGAGCGGGGCGCCGCGCCGGTGTTCCGCGTCGGCGGCGTCTCGGTGCCGCTCGACCGCTATCGTTTCGCCGGGCAAGCCCTGCCCAGCGGCGGCGCGACGCTCGGCGTGAGGCCCGAGCACATCGGTTTTGGCGACAACGGTAAAGCCTATCCCTTCACGGAGGAAGTCGAGGTCGAGATCGTCGAACCGATGGGCTCGGACACGCTGGTCTGGACGAAGCTCGGCGGCCAGCCGCTGTCGTTCAGGGTCGATGCCGAACGCCACCTCCATGTCGGCGACAAGGTGCGGATAGGATTCGACCCCGGCCGTGCGTCCCTGTTCGATGCCGATACGGGCGACAGGCTCTGAGAAAACTCAAACCACAAGCGGAAGAAGCGACGATGGACTGGTCATTTCAGCTTTACAGTGCGCGTAATTTTCAGCCTTGGAGCGATGTCCTCCAGACAGTGGCGAGACTGGGCTACAGGCAAGTCGAAGGCTTCGGCGCCGTTTACGAGGACCCCAAGGCGTTCCGCGCCCAACTCGACCGCCATGGCCTTGCCATGCCGACCGCGCATTTCTCCATAGACGTGCTGGAAAGCGACTTCGACAGCGCCCGCAGGACGGCCGAAACGCTCGGCGTGAAGCTTCTCGTCTGCCCTTTTCTGATGCCGGACCAGCGCCCGAGCGACCCCGCCGGCTGGCAGGCCTTCGGCAAGCGGCTGGCCAAGGTCGGCGACGCCGCGGCCAAGGCCGGCTTCGGTTTTGCCTGGCACAATCACGATTTCGAGTTCAAGCCGCTCGCCGACGGTTCGACCCCCCAGAGGCACATTCTCGATGCCGCGCCCGCGATCGGCTGGGAGATGGACGTCGCCTGGGTGGTCCGTGGTGGCGCCGACCCGCTGAAGTGGATCGGGGCCTATGCGTCCCGGATCGTCGCGGTCCACGTCAAGGACATCGCCCCGAAGGGCGAGGCGGTGAACGAGGACGGCTGGGCCGACGTCGGCCACGGCACGATCGACTGGCCTGCGATCTACAAGGCGCTTCGCCAGCAGACGCGCGCCGCCTATTACGTCATGGAACACGATAATCCGAGCGATCTCGAGCGCTTCGCAGCTCGTTCGATCGCTGCTGCGAAAACCTTCTAAGTAGGCTTGCGTGGCTTTGCCCACGCAAGCCTACTTAGTTCCTTTTGTTCCCGCAGGTTTTCAGTCGGAAAACCGGGGGACACTGTTCCGAAATCTCTTTGGGAGGCCTCCATCATATGGCGAAGAAACTCGGGGTCGGGGTCATCGGCTGCGGCAATATCTCGGCGACCTATTTTCGACTGGCGCCGATGTTCCGTGGCATCGAAATGCGCGCCTGCGCGGATATCGACATGAATGCCGCCCAGGCACGCGCGGCGGAATACAAGCTGCGCGCGATGACGGTGGACGAATTGCTGCAGGCCGACGATATCGACATCGTCGTGAATCTCACCATTCCCGCCGTTCACTACGAGGTGTCGAAGGACATTCTCGACGCCGGCAAGCATGTCTATTCGGAGAAGCCGTTCGTTCTCTCGGTGAAGGAGGGGCTCGATCTCAAGAAGCGCGCGGAGAAGAAAGGACGGCGCATCGGTTCGGCGCCCG